>NZ_QUEE01000002.1 GCF_003477885.1 Lachnotalea sp. AF33-28 | reverse complement strand
CCGCTGCGCTCCGCCTCTCTCGCGGGCTTCGCCCTATGGAAAAACAAATGCGGAGACATCCGTCGGTGAGCAAGCTCCCCGGCGGATGTCTCCGCATTTGTTTTTCCGCACTGCTCATTGCCTTCGCGGACATTATACCCCTAACTGGTATAACTTTCAAGATAATTATATACCTCGTCTATACTCTCTGTCTCTATCCCGGCTCTTATCTTTTCTTGCTCTTCTTTGGGCAGCTTGGATATTTCTATCTCTGTCTCTAAATACATCTCTCCTGTCGCGTTGTCATATACCGCCAGTTTGCCATCCCTCTCTGTCAGGGTGTAACCTGTTTTTACCCTGTCTGTGTCGATCGTTTTACGGATGACCAGACGGTCTTCTGAAAATGACATCAGATCGTATCCTATAAAGGTGCTGTCCTCTTTCTCTGTCTGCACCGACAGCTCGTCCAGATATCGGATCAGTGCCTCCCGGTTTAATCCTAACATCGCGATCGGTATTTTTCCGGACTCCTCTGCGATGTTGTTTGTGTCCAGATCGTAAATCTCATGTATATACTGCATGCCTTCTTTTACTATGATCTCTTTGTTCGCTTCCGCAGCTACATACTGCATCTCTTTCGTTTCCCCTTCTGTCGCTTCCTTCGCACGGAAATGATCCAGAGAATAACGGTAGCTGATGTAATAAACAGAGGAAAAGACAAACACCATAGAAAATAAGCAGATAATATAACGTTTCTTCATGGCTGCTCCTATCTCGCGCTCGTGTCGCCAAATATTACTTGTTATATTATCTGCTTAATTTTTATTTTTAAACGCTTTATTTCAATAAATGTAATTTCTTAGCAATGTTTACGACCGTCTTCCCTTTCGGCATGCTGTACAGATCTACCTCATCCACGCATTTCGTCAAAAGAAGCAGCACTCCGTAGACGATCACCGCTACGATTATGGATATGACCGTCGCCAGCCAGTTGCGCTTTACAAGCTTGATGAGCAGCGTGTACACGCCAAAGGCAAAGGCTCCCATGATTAAGGAGGAGATCAGAGGCAGCACATAGTTTTTCATCATATCCTGCCTGTATTTCACATAGCGGGATATGGATATCATGTTCAGCACTACCATCGTGAGGCCAAAGGTGATGTCCGCCAGCACAACGCCCTGAATACCAAGACGGAATACCCAGAGGCAGACCGCCAGTATCACCACATGGGAAACCAGTGCGATGAACGCATTTCTGGCAGGCACATTCATGCGGTTCAGCCCCTGAAGCACGGCGTTGGTTACCGTGGACCAGGAGTACAGCACTACCGTGATGCAGCCAATCCATAACAGATTAACTGCCAGGGAGTTGTATTCATTACCCGGAAACAGCAGGTTTACGATCGGATCAGCTAACACCGCCAGGCCCACACAGGAGGGTATGGCAATCAGCATCGTAAAACGCAGGGAGGTGTTGATCCGATTTGCTACTTGAGTATGGTTTTGATTGGCTACCGCCCTGGTAAGCGCCGGGACGATGGACGCTGCCAGACCTGTCGCAAAGGAGATCGGCACATGGGTCAGCAGATGGTATTTTCCTTCATAACAGCCCCAGATACCCTGATATTCCTTCTGTGTGATCCCGACAAACTCTGTGTAATGACCGAAAATGGAGTTGTCAATCAGGGAACTGATGTTGTAAATCGCCGAGTTGAATATGATCGGCAGCAGGATCAGCACCAATGTCTTCCATACCGACAGATAGGATTCCACATGACGGCTTTTGTCCCTGCGCATCTGGCGCTTGAGCACCCTCCGGTACAGCAGGTATATCAGCATGCATAGAATCAGCGCAACCAGCGCGCCCACACCGGTGCCGACGGTGGCGCCTTCCGCGCCCCTGGCCACCGCATAGATGTCAGTATTTAATATCCGGTCCGCTTTGGCACCCTCCGCATAGAGATAATAGGCCGCCGCAATGCTGATGACCGCATTGAATATCTGCTCCACAATCTGAGATAAGGCGCTCGGGATCATCGTGCCGAGGCCCTGATAATAGCCGCGGTATACGCCCAAAAATGCCATCACCATCACAGTGGGGGACAGCATCCGGATCGCGTATTTGGCCGTGGGCATGTTCAGCGCTTTTTCCGCGAAAAATCCCGCTCCAAAGTACATCACCAGAGCCGCGCAGGTACCCACGATCAATGCGAACAGCAGCGCGCCCTTGAAGATCCGGTTGGAATCCTTGTATTTGCGAACCGCCGCCTTGGCTGCCACCATGCGGGAGACCGCAGTAGGGATGCCCAAAGAAGATATCAGCAGTACGATCGAATAAATCGTAAATGCCGCTGAGTACACGCCCATCGTTTCCTCGCCGACAATATTCATCAGTGGGACACGGTATACCACGCCGATCAGCCTGCAGATAATCGATGCAGCAGCGAGAATACTGCCCTGAATTATGAAATTAGATGTCCTTTTGCTCTTTGCCGCTTCGCTCATGCTTTCCTCATATTTTCTGTATTTTATCCTTTGTTTCATCCGAAAGCAGCCTGCCCGCGGATGACAGTACAGATCACAAAACAGTACAGCATTCCGGCCGCAGGATAGGTTTCATCCCGTCTTAGAATACTGTACTGATTTGTCTGCCGCTTCCTATAAGCGGCTGTAAGAACCGTTAATTTATCTCGTTAGAATTCTTGTCTTTGCCGATGATCGTGTCCTTTTCGTTTTCCGTAGGCACAACGCTGATGAAGGTCTTGCCCTGATTCATCGTGATCTGGTTGCCGTCCTTATCCTCAAACCGCATGGGGCCCCACTCCGTGTCCTTGATCCAGCGGATCGGGATCGCCTTGCCCTTGGTGATATAGTAGCCGTCGCCGTCAGACCATAAATCAAACTGCAGATACTGCGTGCCGTAATAGGAATCCTTTTCGCTGTACATGATGATCAGGTTATCGTAGGACAGCTGCTTGTTATCCATGGTATCGATATGTTTTGCTCCATACTGAAAACGGTAGTATAATCCGTCATCCTCATTATACTCGAAACTCGCATCGTTATACTTAAATCCCGAATATACATAATCCGCCGCAAATCCTTCCTCCAGCGTCACGGTCTCGCCGTCTGCCGCGAATTTGAAATGCTCGGTATAGGTCTCCGGAATCTCCTTATTGTAGATCTCGCGGAGGCGCGCGTACTCTTCATCTATATTCTTTATATAACCCTGCTTTTCAATGCCTGTCTCGATGCCCTTCGCGCTGGTATACGCGTTGTGCGGAGCTTTTCTGTCCGTCGTGCGGTAGTATACGCCCACGCCGCTGCCCTTCACGCCGTTTAAGTTGTTGGTGATGGGCTGGCTTAGATACAGATTCGCGTAATCGCACTGTCCGAAATGCAAATACACGGCATTCCATTCGCCTGCCAGGTATACAAAATAGGTTCTGGCGCTGCGCACAGGCCCGATCTTATCCAGATCGTCATAATTCTCAAACAGACCCATCATTCTGGTTATGGAACCTTCCACCATGCACTCGTACATGACATCCGCACGGCTGATGCCGGTCTGGGGAATCGCTGCCTGTATATTATTGATCATGATCGCGGCCGGGCGGCGGTTGCCGATCTCTGTGGAAACAACCTTGCCGGTCAGATGGCTCCTCATGGAGCCCTCCGGCAGGTCCTCCCCCGCCGGCTGCGTCTCTTCAGCCGTTTGAGCAGTGGTTTCTTCTGATTCTGTCGGTGCCTCTGTTACCTCCTGTGTGGTGGCAGGCGTCGTTGTGTCTTCGGGCAGCGACTCCGATGCCGGGGCTTTGGCACAGCCTGCCAGCATTGACAAAAGCATCGCAAGCACCAAAAATAAACTAAGCTTTTTCATATGAATCTCCTTTGCAACATTTTATCTATTGATATGCAAGATATCTAATAGCTCTCTCTGCCTGTCCTCCATCACGGCCCGCTCGTCCTCCGCCATATGGTCATAGCCAAATAGGTGGAACATGCTGTGGGCGGTCAGGAATGCCAGTTCTCTCTTCTCGGAATGGCCAAAGCTTTCGGCCTGTTCCTTCACCTTTTCCACGGAGATTATGATATCTCCCAGCAGAAGCTCTCCGCTCTCCGGATTGAAATTTTCCAGGGCATCGTCCTCCACCTGTGAGAAATCTCCAGGCGCTTCGTAGGAAATCATCGGAAAAGACAAAACGTCCGTAGGCGCATCTATCCCTCTGTAATCACGGTTGATCTCCCTGATGCCTTCGTTATCGGTCAGAGTGACGCTGACCTCCGCCTCATAGGGGCAGCGTTCATATTCCATCGCCGCTTCCACCACGGTCTTAATGATCTCCTCATATGGGAGTTCCAGCGGTATTTTACTTTCGTATTCTATCTCAATGGTCATGAGTGTTTTCCCCGTTTGCCTTCGTACTCTTCATATGCCTGTACAATCTTCTGTACCAGAGGATGTCTGACGATATCCTTATTGGTGAGGTGCATGACGCCGATTCCCTCCACCCTGCGCAGCACCTTAAGCGCCACATCCAGGCCGGAGGCCTGGTTTGCCGGCAGATCTCTCTGCGTCATATCTCCGGTGATGACCACCTTGGAACCAAATCCGATCCTCGTGAGAAACATCTTCATCTGGGCGGAGGTAGTGTTCTGGGCTTCATCCAGTATAATAAAAGCGTTATCCAGCGTGCGTCCCCTCATATAGGCGAGAGGCGCCACCTCTATAAGCCCCTTCTCAGCGTTGTGCAGATAGGTCTCCGCCCCCATCATCTCATACAGCGCATCATATAACGGCCTTAGATAGGGATCGATCTTGCTCTGCAGGTCGCCCGGCAGAAATCCAAGCTTTTCTCCCGCTTCGATGGCCGGCCGGGTCAGTATGATCCGGTTCACCTCATTGTCCTTAAACGCCTGTACCGCCATGGCCATGGCCAGATAGGTCTTGCCTGTTCCGGCCGGACCGACGCCAAAGACGATCATCTTTTCTCTTATGTGATCCACATACTGCTTCTGTCCCAGTGTCTTGGGCTTTACAGGTTTTCCGTTTATCGTTCGTGTAATCACGTCCTTGTCAATCTCCAGGATCTTATCATCCTTTTCCTCAAATGACAGGGACAGTGCGTAATCCACATTCTGCTCGGTGATGACATTTCCACGCTTGGACAGTTCGATCAGATTGGAAAATACACTCTTGGCCTTTTTTACCGCATCGTCCGGTCCGATCACTTTAATCGAACCGTCCCTGGCCACCATTGTCACATGCAGCGTGCGCTCAATCTTTTTGATAAAAGCATCAAACTGCCCGCATACATTCCTCTCATGATCCATGGGAATATCAATCATTGTTTCCATCAGACTCATCCGGTTTGTCAATCTCCTCCAGCTGCTCCAAAGTTTGTTCGGCATCGATGGGCTCGTTTACGACAATTCTGCCGGACGAGACGCAGCGCAATGCACTAGTATCTATTTTAACATTATTTTCAATAATTTGAACCCCCTTTTTCTTTAAATTTTCCTTAAAAACTTCTAACCTGTTTTGTGCAATCTGCAGGATCTCCTCCTCCGTGTACTGGCGTTCATAGGATCTGTATTCTCTGTTTTGCACAATTCCTGCATAAACTGGAAGATACAGGCTGTCTAAAAGATGTATTTGATATTCTTCTCCAACCTGGTCCCATTGTTCATACTTAGTGCGGCCCGTCGGCACAGCAAACAGGAATTCCCCTATTCGCAGATACCATTTTTTCTTCACATTGCCCGTATATACCCTTTTCTCTGCGAACGCAGGGAATTCGTCATAATATTCATAGAAAGTTTTTGCCATAATATCCGCATCCGCGCGCACAATCTGATAGCTGTCCACCTCGCCGCTGTCATTCATGACAGGCACCCGGCCCGATACCAGCAGCTGGCCTTTTGTCACCACATCCCCCGCTTTGACCTGGGGCACACCCCTTCTGGTCACAATCTCCGTAATGATGCCGTCTTTAGCCGCCACCAGGTCGCACGGATCGGAGGGTTCCTCCACCACATCCATCAGCCGGTCATTCTCACGTATATTTATGATCAGCCTGGTGCCTTTAATCTGTGCGGACACCCATGTGATCTCCCTGTACTCCAGGCGGATCAGCTGTTCAATGTCATCGCAGACCAGCTGGCCTTTTAAGATGCCGTTATGCACGCCCTTTTCATCCAGAAACTGTATCAGCGCGTCCGTGGTATAGGTGGAGTTGCCCTCAAAATGGATGTCCCAGATAAACAGAGACAGCGTATAAAGAAGTAGAAAGCACATGGCCAGTCCGATAAAAAACATTTTCCGTTTCCGGTATCTCTGTAAAAAAAAAGGAAGCCCAAACCGCTCCAGTATGATCAGCCTGGCCTTCGATTTTCGCACGAACCCTCTGGTTTTCCTGAAATCTTTGATGCTGATTTTAAATTCATAGTGGTCTTTCACATGTACGAGATCCCAGATGTCAATCCCGTTCCGGCTGCAAAGATTCAAAAAGCGCTCCGGCGAGTAGCCGGTCAGCTTTACCGTAAGACAGCCCCTCATATAAGTCCTGATCTTTCCCGCCAAAGTTACACCCGCCTCCGCCTCTAATATTCAAATCTGATATCCGTGATAAAGCCCGTAATCTGCATCTCTTCGTTGGTATAAGCCGCTATATTCAGCTCCTGGCCGACCACGGATATTTTATATTTTTTTGCCTGAATCCGGATCAGCTGGTCTGTATAGTGTATCAGCCCTTTATAATTTTCTATGTAGAGGGACTGGTTTCCATTCATATAAATCTGCACAGCATCAAACAAAGCTGCTCCGCCCTTTATCATCCCTTTTGTCTATTCTATGGCAGGGGCATTTGTCCTTATGCCAAAAATACTCAGGAACTTCGGGCACAGCAGCTTATATTGTTCTTTTAGCAAATCAATAGCAATTCAGAAGGCACATCTTCCTGGCAGGCTTACTGTTTTATTTCTTCTCTCTCCAGTTTTCGTTGCGTTCCTTGCTGGAAGCGGTGGCCTTTTCCAGCTGGTAAACGATCTCACTGAAATAGCGGGCGGGCACCTGCCCCAGAAGGAACGTATTCTTTTTCGTCACTTCATCGTATACATAGCTGCCCCGCTTTACGGTGCCTGCTTTGTAAAATTTCGCTTCATAGACGGTGATCTCTTCATTTTCATCGCCGACAAAAAGGCCGGAAAATTCCAGTTCAACACCGATGCCGATGGAAGGATCCTCGCGGTAATAGGTATAGTATCCCCCCGCATCCTGGACGGAACCGCGGTACCATCCCATGCTCTGCAGTTTGCCGGACAAAGACAGGCCGTTTAAGATCTTTCCGCCAAACCTCTCTAAGGCGGCAGCGGTCATCTCCTCCTCGTCCGCTTTATAAATCGGACGGTTCAGCTGTTCAACGGACTGCTCCACCTCATAATCTTCCAGCTGCTGCTTCCATGCCTCTCGGGACTCTTCGGTCAGCTCAATGGGATGAACGAGGCCGATAGAAGCGTTTTCGGGAAGCTCATAGACATCTTCCTCCCAAGTGTTAAAGCTTCCGTCTTCCATATAGCGGAAGGTATCCGTCAGGCGGTCATCCTCATATACACCCCAGATCAGGCTGATGGCGAACTGATGCATCACCGGATTCTTCACAAAAAGTGCCTTCCACCTATCGGCGCTCCATTTTCTTTCTGTGGAAAGAGCCTGTTCCAGACGGAGCTTCTGGGCGGAAACCGTGATCTTCATCTGCTTTTTCATCTGTTTGAACGCTTCATAGCTCTCCTTTGCCAGGGCTTCGTCGTCCTTTTTACCCGGGGCGGGAAGGTTCTTCAGCTTTTTCTTGTTATCATCGTACACCTCAATCTCAAGGGCCGGTGTCAGATATACCTTAAACTTTCTTTCGCCGTAATCAAAGGTGCGGGCCATGGTTTCATCAAAGCCCAGATCCGGCACGATCTTATCCTCCAGCTCCTCCCTGGTCAGACCCAGCTGGGATGCGGCGAATTCCAGCGCCTCTCCGGCCGCCGTTTTGATCTGGCGGAATTTAAATTTTCTGGCTATGCTGTCCACAGTTAGAAGCGCGGATGGAGAATCGTTGAGCGCCAGGGCCTTTACCGCCTCCGCCGCGATCGCCCCTCTGGCATGCTGGGGCCACTCGTTGATCTGGTGGGTGAGCCTGCGCACAATCTCCTCCCCTCCGTGGACGGAGGCAAAATAGAGCACCCATTTCTTCTTGGATTCCGCACCGGCTTCCAGCCATTTATCAAACATCTCACAGGCATAAATGCCAAGCTCCCTTTTGTCGAGAGGTTCTGCCAGCCGGACGGCCTCTTTGCTGACTCCCGGGATATCCGCGCCTGCATAGCAAAGCGCTAAAGCCTGCAGATACTCCTCTGCGGCCTCTTCCCCGTTCTGCTTGTGTACACAGACAAAGGGGGTCTGATAAGCCCACTCCAGTTTTCGTTTCTTGCCGCCCTTATGCAGCTCCTTTACAAGATCTTCCAGGGAGGGTTCCCCGGCGGCAGACGGCTGTTCGCCCGCAGACGGCATACCGAGCACCGTGCCGATCAGGTCCGCCAGTTTTTTGCTTTTTTCGCTCTCAATCGCCGCGGACAGATCCTCCCGGAAAGCATCGGCTCCCCATGCTTTCATGACCAGCACCGCCATCTCACGCTCGGCGGATTTCCTGGAACGCAGCAGGCCCCGGATATCCTCTTCCCATTCCCTGTGGCCGGAAAGCACCGCGGCAAGCAGCTCCCGCACCTGTTTGGAATTATCGCCGGCATAGCAGAGCAGCTCCTGCTTGTATTCTTCCGGCCAGTTATCCATAAATGTGATGCCAAGATACCGGCCGGTCACACAGCTTTTCTTCGCCGCGCCAATCAGCTCCGCTGCCCCCTTCACCTTTTCCCGTCGCAGATACTTGGACACCGCATCCAGCAGGGCGGCTTTCTGAGAGTCCGAATAAATCGCGTCGTATATGGCGCCGGCCAGATCCAGGCGTCCTTCTATGGGAAGCCCTTCTTCCTCCAGCATTTGAAACAGCGTGGGGATCTCCTCCTCACCGTTTGTCTTATTCGAAGCAGATCGGCCGATCCGGTTTGCAAAAAAATATCCTTTCAGACTCAGACCCAGAAATGTGATGCACCTTCTGTAAAACGCATCACAGCCCACGCTCTTCTCATAATCCTCCAGCAGCCTGCTGTAACTCCAGTAGCCGTACCGTTCACCGCGGTAATCCTCTTTGTTCTGATAAAGCGTGTCAAGAGAAACGCTGCCGAGCAGATAGTCTTTAGCCAGAGGTGCTCCGGGCTGGTAACTGTCCGTCAGCTCCTTTGCGATCTTTTCCATCAGCCCGCTCTCAAGGCCTGCCGAAAGCTCTTTATAGAGGGAAGGATTTCCGGCCTTCAGCTGCTGGACCATAAATTTATAGCTGTCCATGTCCGTCTTCTTCAAAACATCTTCGTATTCTCCGGGATGTTTTGCCGACATCCTGCGAAGCGCTCCTCCCAGCTTCGCCGAAGCGCACCAGGATATGTAGTCTCCGGCCGGCACATCCAAAATGCTTTCCAGCTGCTCTTCATGCTCATTAAAGTATGTGCCCTGTGTGATCTGCCTGCAGGCGTTCATTGTGCCGGACAGAGAAGCGGCGGCACAGAACTTCAAAAACACTTCAAATCTGCCGGAGGCGTCCATGGCAAGGAACGCACAGCTTGCCAGCAGGCGGATCAGATAGTCGGAAGGGGCATGCGCCGTAAGAAGCGCTCTTACGGCGGCCGGAATCTCATCTGACACGGCGCCGGTTTTCAGATACTTGGATATCAGTGATTTTTCAAAATCGCTTAAGCCGGATATCATGACCGGCACGGCATCGATCAGGGAATCCCGAAGATATTCCGTCTTTTTTGTGACGGCATCGGCCTCACCGCCGCCCTGTCCAAACAGCTTGCCGATGCTTTTAAGCACCCCGACGCCGGCTCTGCCGTTTTTCTGATCTAAGCAGTGCAGATAGAGGGCCGCTGTCAGCAGCTGACCGTTGTTATACGCGTTCTGGCAGCAGTCGAAGGCTTCCAGAAATACATCCGGATCTTTTTTCCCCAGGGTGAAAAGTTCGCTCATAAAATTAGCGTTTAACAGATTCTCATTCCACGCCACCGCTTCAATCACCATAGAGGCTGCGGCGGCCGGTCCGACAAGCTCCTTTACCTTAGGAAATCCGATACGGTTTATCTGATAGGTTTCATAAGAAACATAAAAGCTGGTGGAACCGCCCACCGCAAACAGGAAGCGGATGTATCGGTCCAGCTCCTCTTTTTTTCCTCTCTTCTCACAGCGCTCCACATAGGATTTGCTTATCAACTGCTGCTCCCTGGTGAGTTTGGAAAAATCCTGTTTTTCCATCCGGCTTAGCAGCTCTGCATCTTCCGGCTGTGAGCAGTCCATCCAGGCCTGCGCCCTCTTTCGGTTTTCCGCGCTCAAACACAGCGCATCCAGTGTTTCATCCAAATGTCCGCTTCTGTCCTGATCAAGTCTCATTTTCTCTTCCTCCATTTGCTGCCTTATAGAATTCACAGGCACTCTCGTAATCCATTCTGCGCATGCACAGCTTCAGATACTCATTAAGCTCGCACACACGGTCCATCACCGCCGACTCGCCATGCAGCACACGATGTCTCTCAAGCGACAGCGCCTGATGGATTTCTCTGAAATTCTTTTCTGCCTCGTGCAGTCCCAGACGTGCGGCGATTCCCGCCATCTCCTTAAGCCTGTCCAGCGTTTCCTGTCGGACCGAGGAAAATCCGCACTGCAGCAGATCCGCCAGGATCCGCTTCATCTCTTTGATCCATTCATCCATATTCCGTCACCCCACCCGTTGATTTTCCGCTGTATCATCCTTCCGTAAGATCGAAATAATCCACCGGATACATCTTCATATGCCCGTCCTTCAGGTATAAGCGCCCGACAAAGGCCGGCAGCGCATATTTCTCCTCCTGCAGCCTCTGGCTTAGCTTCTCCAGAGTTTTTATGACCGGATCTTCCTCCTGGCTGTACCTCACCTCAATCTCCAGCACACGTCCCATCAGATCCTCTAGCTCCATGCAGAAGGTCTGGCGGATGGAATCAAACTGCGATCCTCTGCACCGCGCCGGAAGCACCACAGCCAGATGCTCCTGCTTACTGCCGGAATCCTCCTCAAACGTCCCCTTAAGCAGCGTCAGAAAGTCTCTGTCTATACGGCTGTTCCAGAATTCACGCGTAAAAGGCTTTACGCCCACGATTTCCGCCTTGGTTTTGCTGCCGGAAGAGATGCGGCCGGATTCCGTCACGCTCGGATCCTTTAAGACAAACTCAAGATCGGTGATCTGTTCCAAGCTGCAATTTAACTCCCACGGCGCCGGCGCACTTCCCGCAGCCTTCGGGGAAATCTTCCGGTTATCATAGAATACGGGCCGCGTGTCCGTATAGGTATACCATCGGCCGGTATCCTTTTCCATAAAATAATAGGTGTATCCCGCATAACCGCTCTTGCTGCGGAAATATCTTCTGCCCATCCCCATCAGATGAAGGTCGGGAACCGGAAGATATTCCTCCCGAAACGAACCGGCCAGCCGGCCGATCTGTGCTTCATCCTCACACTCCTCCAGCAGGCAGGCACGCCGGTAAAGCGCGGTGATCCCATCCAGCAGCCCTTCCTCCGTAAATGACGCCTTACGCCCGAAATAGCTGCGGTATTCCTCCGCCAGCTCACGAAAAGCTCTCTCAAAATCCGGAAGACTGCAGTTATGGCTGATCACAGCCATCCTCTCCATCGTCTCCGGAATGTCCGCGCTACTTCTGGCAAGGCCGTTGGACATAGCCTCTGAAAGCAGCTGTTTTGCGGCAGCCGCAGCTGCTTTCATCTGATGCACATCCCATTTTTTTCCGTCCTTTGGCGTATCGCTCAGTTCCTCAAGCGTAAGGATGCCGGACTGCAGCTGGTAGGCCAAAAGAGCGGCGGCCTTATGTTCACAGAGCCTGCTGCTGTGGCAGCTGCAGGAAGAGTAGTCTAACGGCTCCAGAAGCTTTACCGTCACCTGCTGCCATGGAAAACGCACGGTGAGTATGGATGACTCTTCGATTTCAGGCTTAAATCCGGTCTGAAGCCGGATGAGAAACGCCGCGTATTTCCGGCTTCCCATGGCCTTTTTTATCTTGTCCAGCGGGAAGCGCTTTAACGATTCCCATCGCTCCGCAGGCCCTTTCTGCACCGCAGCGCCGACATCCTTCTCTGCCCGCTCCGGGTCCGCCGCGCCGGCATCCTTCTGTATCCGCTCCGGATCCGAAGCTTCGGTACCTCCCTGTACCGGCCCGGGATTTTGGGCCGCCTCTCCCTCTTCCTGCATATCCTGCTTCTTCAGCCAAAGAATGGCGGTGACGATATGCCTGCAGATGCTTCGGGAAGGACAGCTGCAGGTGCTCTCTCCAAGGGGAGCCTTAATCAGGCAGACCGCGTCCGAAAGCGTGACCCTCGCGTCCTCTCCCTCAAAGCTCACCGCAGGCGAAGCCTGCTCCAGATCCTTATATGCTCTTTTTACGGTTCCTTTATTGGTCAGGCCAGCCAGATAATCGTCATCTGTCCGCCTGATCAGCTCCAGCAATGCGCTCATTTTCAGTCTCTCCTGCTATTTGATCACGGTTCCCATCCAGTCCGCAAGCTGCGCCGGAGTCATCGCCGCGACATAAGCCCCCATGGCGGCCAGGTCTTCCGCAATTTTCCGGTTGTAGGAAGGATTCGCCTCCATATCCAGAGCGGTCAGCGCGATCAGCTTCGCCCCGCTCTCAATGATGCCCCGGCACACTCCGTACAGCGCTCCCGCAGGACCGCCTTCGCAAAGATCCGATACCAGGACCACCATCGTGCGGTACGGATTTTCAACCAGTGTCTCACAGTAAGCTAAGGCCCCTGCAATGTTGGTGCCGCCGCCCAACTGCACGCTCATAAGCGTCGCCACCGGATCGTCCATATAGCCGCTAAGGTCCACCACCTGGGTGTCGAAGATCACCAGCTTTGTATCAAGCATGGGCAGCCTGGCAAAGATTCCCGCCATGATCGCGCTGTGGATCACACTGTCCAGCATGGAACCGCTTTCGTCCACCGCGATCACCACCCGCCATTTATTAAATTTCCTCACCCGGCTGTTGAAGTATACGTTTTCCAGGACAAGCCTCTTTTCCTGCGGATCGTAATGGGAAAGGTTTTTACGGATCGTCCGTTTGATATCCAGGTTTCTGGCCGATTTGACCTTGCTGTCGGCATTGCGGTCCAGCCGGCCGAGAACCGATCGCCGGATATCCTGCTCCAGCTTCGCCGTAAGCTCCTCCGCCACCTGACGGACGATTCTCCTGGCAGATTCCAACACCTCGCCCTTCATCAGATGCTTCAGCTGCATAATCGTCTTTAGCAGCTCCTGATTGGGTTCCAGCTTCTCCAGGACCTCCTTATCCGTCAGCAGTTCCGTCATATGGTAGGTCTCCAGCGCATGGCGTTCAAGTACCTCCACCGTTTCCTTCGGAAACAGTGTGCGCACTTTTGTGATCCAGGAAGCCACCGTCAGGCTGAAAGCGCCGTTACCGCCTTCTCTGCGCACATCCTCTCCGTTTTCTCTGGAGTATAGATAATCCAGAGCCTCCTCCATATCCATAAAATGCAGCTGCCCCTCACCGGAAAATCCGATCTGTTCCTTCGCGTGCTTTCCGAGTATCAGGCGCCATTTATTCAGTTCGTTATCCGGCATAACCCTGCTCCTTCAGTTTTGATGCGGCCCACCGATCCAGCCGTTCGCCGTACTCATACAGAGCCGGAGGGATTTCGGGCCCCTTCATCAGATCCTTACCGGTGCTGCCATGCAGCCCCGCGGCCTTGGCGGCGATCCGGTCCGTTTCCATCGGAGTAAAATATCCGAAGGCCATGCGCAGCTCCGGCAGCATCGCCATAAATTCCTCAGTATCCAATAGCTTCAAAAGCTCATCGGTCATCTTCACAAAGGAATCGCCCACCAGCACCAGATCTCTGGCGGTGTAAAACAGTCCCCTTAAGAACTTAGCCGCCTCCATGAGCTTTTCTCTGGTGCCGCGTATATAGCCTGAAAATACATGTTCCACCTGCTTCTGCCAGGACGCGTCATATCCGTACAGCAGTCCCAGAACCGTTCCTTCCAGGCCCGGATGAATCTGCGGATCCTCAAGCAGCTGCTCAAAGGCCGCAATCAGTATACCCTGTTCCGAACGAAACGATTTCCTGCCTGCGGTCTGATAGAGGGCCGTGCATGCCTTCATGCAGTCCGTCTGCTGTTCATCTTTGATCGCGGCCATGGCGGGCAGCAGCTGTACGATCTTCCGGAAAACATCCCTGGTCATCGTCTCCAGCTTCAGGTGTCCCGTCTCTTTATACAGATCCTCCAGCTCCAGCAGCGTGTTTAAATGGCCAAAGCCGTAGACCAGGGAAAAGAAATCCCCGTCCTGCGTCACCAGCTGCGCCACCTTATCCATGAGTCGGCCGGTCCGATCCTCCAGTCCCATGAGAAAGCAGCTGACTAACAGCCCCGCCGCCTCCTCCAGGCCCTGCGCCTCCTCCATACGCCTACCGAGCAAATTCATACATGCCTCCGGCAGCACGCCGCCGGATACCGAACGGTCGATCAGGACCACCACCACCTGGCTGCTCCATTTATATTTCCAGGTTTCCCGGATCAGGCTCCGGTCCTTTTTCGTGAGCAGATCCGGTCCCCTCACCTTTTTGGCGAATCCGGTATCCAAAAACTGCATCTGATAAAAGAACTCGCTCATTCGGCGGTGGCGGTCCGAAGCGAATATCTCCAGCACCGTTTCCTGCTCCAATGCCGTGTGGATCTTTAGGCCAAAGGTCCTGCACTGTCTTTCAAAATCCTGTACCAAAGGCGGCACCTGCGCTCCCGCACAGAGCTGTCCCACCGTATCTCCGGTCACCGCCTCCTGAAGAAATGCCAGCGGTTCACCGGTGGATGCATTGCATTCGCCCTTCACAAAGGCGCTAAGAACGCTGTCTTTTAACTCATAGAGGCCGGGCTCCCTCTTATCCCGAAGCGCGGCCAGCCCTTTGGCCATGGACAGCGCAATGATTTCATCATAAGAGGAAAGGGAACCATTCTTTCTCCTCACCTTTTTCCCCGTCGCAACCAGCAGTTCCAGCACCGCCTCTTCATAGGCGCCGCGGACGCTGCCGGCGGATACTTCTCTCTCCGTGCACAGCCTCCACACGCTGTGGTAAAATCCCGGCGCCTGCATGCCGCTGGCATAGCCGTTTAATGCATCCGCCGCTTCCATGGAATATGCCATCGGATAAATGCCCTGATCCTTTTCATCCAACTTATGAAGGGGCAGCGGATCCTCCTTTTGTGCTGCGGCCGTCCGCTCATACAGCCCCTGCGTATGAAATCCTCCGGTCACGACCAGCACGCGTTCGTATTTTTGTGCAGCTTTAAGAATCCTTTCCGACATATACTGCTCGCGCACCAGGCACCCTTCCGCTTCCAGCTCCTCTTTGGGGCTGTTTTCCCGGGACAGGCAGCAGTAGACCAGCATCTGGCGAACAAATTCTTCCGTGGTTTTATACAGCCCTCCGATTTCAAAATACTTTTCCCAGAATTCATCAAAATCCCGAAGGCCTGTTTTTTCACAAAGCATGGTAAGATACCGACTCCGGCTAAGAAGATAATCGTCATTGTAATTATTCTTCTCTTCCTTCTTTAACATGCCGTGTCCATCGGATGTATGGATCAGTATTTCCGAATAAGGCAGATCGATAAAAGCGGCCGGGATCTTTAAGGCCTCGGCCGTCCTTAAGGCCACCAGCTCCGGGGAGCAGTCGAGAAACGGGTAATAGCATTTATACTCCTCTTTTTCCTCTCCCACCAGGCCCAAGCTGTCTTTGTAAGAATAATAGACGGCAAACGGCGCTTTCGTATCTTTATTTACGAAGACCGGTATAAGGCCGTTGGCATTTTCCGGCCCTTCCACCAATATGCACTGCGGAGCGTAGGATTCGATCGCCTTTTTAAGATGGAATGAGCAGGCTGGGCTGTGGTGGCGGACCGGAAAGAACAGTATCCTCTGCCCGTAATCAAAGGGGATTACCGCAGATATTTCCTCGCCTCGTAGTATTCCTTCCATATGCCGCCCTCTCTACTTCCTTTATCACGGATCACCGTATTAAAATAACTTTTCACCTTTTCCAGATCATCCTTCGTCTCCTTGCGGACCGCGCCGGTCAGGTTCTGAACCAGGCATCCCACATCCATGGCGCTGTCCCCGTAATAATATGCGGTCATCATGGTCTGATAGTACACGGATACGGCTTCCGCCGTGCTCATCACAGCGGCCGGAGTGTCGATGCGGTGCCCATAGGAGGATATGCCCTCCCGCAGCTCATGATAGGTGGATGCCAGAAGCTCCGCCACATCCTCATCCACGGGCATATCGATATGGCTGTCCGCCGCCAGCTGGGAAACCTCGCTGATGATGATCTGTTTTTCCAGCGCCACATCCCGGACCGGCATCACCGTCTCGAAGTTAAACCGGCGCTTTAAGGCGCTGCTCATCTCATTGACGCCCTTATCCCTGGTATTGGCCGTGCCGATCACATTGAATCCCGGTCTCGCAAACAGCAGGCCCTCATCCCCCAGTTCCGGCACATTGAGCACCTTATCACTCAATACGCTGATCAGGCTGTCCTGAATCTCAGCCGGCGTTCTGGTGATCTCTTCAAAGCGGGTGATGATGCCCCTGTCCATCCCGATATACAGCGGCGACGGCACCAGCGCCTCCCGCACCGGCCCCTTAGCCAACAGGAGGGCATAGTTCCAGGTATATTTGATCATGTCCTCTGTGGTGCCTGCCGTTCCCTGGATCGTGTTTGTGCTGGTGCCGCTGATGGCGGCGCTCAGCAGCTCGGACAGCATGGTCTTAGCCGTTCCCGGCTCTCCCACCAGCATCAGGCCGCGGTTTCCGGCCAGCGTCACAATACAGCGCTCCACCAGGGCGTCGTTGCCTAAATATTTTTTTTCGATATGTATTTCTTCCCCTTCATATACCAGCGGCTCTCTGCTGCCGAGTATAAATGTCCGCACCGCTTTGGGCGAAAGCTTCCAGTTCTCCGGCCGCCTGCCCGTATCGCAGGCGGCCAGCGCTTTAAGCTCCTTCCCGCAGCGCACCTCCACCGGCGGTTTGATTTGTTTTATCTCTTCCATCCTGTTCTCCTTTTTTATGTCACCTCAAAGGTTGACGATTTGCACACACTTCTCTGTTCTTTTTCAATTGCATCTGGGATAAATGCTTCATTTTCTGTCTATTTTACCATACTTTTCTCTTTGTGGAAATCTGTAATGGGATTGGCAGAAAAATTTAAGAAATTCGAAGTCACTGTTCACGGTTGTCGTAAACCTACCGCGAATGACAGGGCAGAGTATGGTCCTCATAGGGACGCGCTCTCGCTCCGTGAAGCGCGCAGCGGTTCTAACGCTGCAAACTACGCAGCGAAAGAACCGGCGGGCTTCAAGGGATCCCTATGAGGACCATACTCTGCCCTGTCATTCGCTGCTTTATCGGCAGCCGTGAACAGTAACAATTCTAAGTACTCCTTGATGAGCGGTTTGACAATTCTGCATGCTGATAGTAGAATAAAATAAGTTTTGGCGTATAGGAGGAAGATCCGATGTTAGAATGTGCGCTTTGCAATTTAACTCCCCAAGATAAAAAATGGATGCTTTATGAAAATAACGATTGGATAGTATTTCTTGCGGACAAGCAGGATTATATAGGAAGATGCATGGTGGTCTGCCAGGAGCACTGTCAAAGTATATCTGATTTGAATATAGAGCAATGGATTTCGTTAAAGGTGATTATGTCCTCACTTGAACAAATGCTAAAATCCGAGTTGGGTGCGACAATGTTTAATTGGTCATGCCTGATGAATGACGCTTATAAGGCAGATTGCGCCTGTCCCCACGTTCATTTTCATATGCGTCCCAGATACGCCGAACCGGTCATTATTAAGAATCGTGAATATAGGGATGATGAGTTCGCACACCATTATGATAATAAGAAGCCGGCACAAATAACAGACGAAGCTGCGGACTTTCTCTTTGCACAGTTAAAAGAGAAGATATCTTTATACTTTAGCTAAGTGAACATCGCTGCTGCTTTATCGGCAACCGTAAACAGTAACCGTTGGACGTTACGGTTATTGCAATTGCCCCCCAATATACTTGCGCATCGGACAAAATACCCTTATAATGATAGAAAAACAAATAGAGGCGGTGAGGATCATGTGTCATAGATTAAGATTGACAGAAGTTTTACTCCATGCAGGGCCAGCAGATTGTCACGCCGCTTGCATGGAGTAAAAAGGCGTTACATGCCGGCTTTGCGACTTGAAGATACGATAAAATCTGTATTCAAGGAGTGAGTGGCATGAAATATTATAAAGCAGAGCTGGTTCTCCCTGACAGTCTGGTCAGAGAGCTTCAGCGGTATGTTCAAGGGGGTTATCTCTATATCCCCTCCCAAAAGGACGGGCGCCGCAAATGGGGCGAGCTGTCCGGTTCACGGGCCGAGTTAAACGAGAGGAACGCGCGGATACGGCAGGATTACGCGGACGGAAGCTCGGTGGATGAGCTGGCCGAAGCCTATTATCTGTCGGTGCATTCGATCAGAAAAATAGTATATGAAAAGTGATAAAAAAGCCTGATAACAGCAGATTTATATGTTGTTACAGGCTTTTGTTATTTCATTTTCAAATTCATGATCAGTAAAAAACAGTTCTGTCATAAAGATTCTATTGCATCAGGAAGCGCCGCCGCGTATTCTTTGATTAAAGTTCCGCTGAAGGAAAGGGGGATATTTATGCTGTGTATTGACCGCATTCCATGCAAAGTCATTATTCGGACAGACTTGTATGGAAGCAAGAATATGTTTTATCTTTAAGTTACTATCAATTTTGTCCGATAAGACTTTGCGCCTCATACTGCATCCAGAGCACTCTGAAATTCATACGAGATAAAGAAGGGCAAAGTCATGAAAACGATTCATCATACGTTCAAAGGATTACACACATTCGTCCTCTTATGGGCGACGCAGGCCTTTTCCGCACTGGGCAGCTCTATGACGAGCTATGCGCTGGTGATCTGGGCCTATCAGCAGACCGGTTCGGCGCTGTCCACCTCTCTGCTCACCATCTGTTCCTATGCACCTTATGTGCTGTTAAGCATTTTTGCAGGCGCTTTAAGCGACCGATGGAACAAGAAGTTTACCATGCTGGTATGTGACAGTTTTGCCGCCGTAAGCACGGCCGCCGTTTTGCTGCTGCTCTCTTCCGGACGCCTTATGATCTGGCATCTGTATCTGCTCAACGGCTTAAACGGTATCATGAATACGCTGCAGCAGCCCGCCTCAGACGTGGCGGTCAGCCTCTTGACCCCGAAAGAACAGGTCCAGCGCGTCAGCGGCATGCAGTCTTTTTCCAACTCGCTGGTCACCATTCTGACTCCGGTCATCGCCTCCGCCGTTTTTTCCTTCTTCGGCATGTCCGCTGTGATCGCTTTTGACCTGATCACATTCGCGGCTGCCTTTCTGTCGCTGGCTTTTTTTATTAAAATACCGGAAGCCGCACTCCTTGCTTCAAAGAAGAAGGAATCCGTATGGCGTCTGGCTAAGGAAGGACTGCATTACCTTAAGAAAAACCGCGGCATATTGGATCTGATTCTGTTTTTAGCAGCGATTAACCTGACCGCATCCATGTATAACGCCGCACTGCCCGCCATGCTGCTGTCCAGAAGCGGAGCAGGCCAGCTGTCTTTAGGCATGGTGAATACCTGCACAGGGCTGGCCAATCTGACAGGCAGCATACTCGTTTCCCTTGCGGCGCAGCCTAAAAGCCGCGTGCGGGTGATCTGCAATGCGCTGCTGTTTTCCATGAGCACTGAAAACTTTCTGCTGGCTTTCGGGCGCAGCAACGCGGTCTGGTGCCTGGGCGCCGTATCAGGGTGGATTTTTATTCCCTTTATGAACGCTAATATGAACGCGCTGTTCCGCTCCCGCATTCCGATCGAAATCCAGGGACGGGTATTTTCCGTCCGCAATACGCTCCAGTTTTTCACAATTCCGTTGGGTTATCTGCTGGGCGGTGTTCTGGTGGATAAGGTGGCGGAACCATTTATGGCGGGACAGGCTAAGGGCAGCCTGCCGGCGCTGCTGTTTGGAACCGGCAAAGGATCAGGCGCCGCGCTGCTGTTTTTCCTCTTAGGGTTCATCGGCATCTTCACCTGTCTGTCCTTTCGCAGAGATCGCCATATATGGGAGCTGGAAAGCAGCTGACCGCAGTCTGTAATATGCGTCATCCCTCCGCATTCAGAGCATGCGCTGCTCTGTGTTCTTTGCCAAGGAGCCTGCAGGTATAGACGATCACAGCAGCTGACAGAAAAAATGTCAGCGCATCTGATACCGGCATCGAATACAGCACGCCGTCCAGGCCGAAAAACCTCGGCAGCAGCAGTGCAAATCCCACACCGAACACCACCTCACGCACCATGGACAGCAGCGTGGAGATCAGCGCTTTACCCAGCGACTGCAGATAGATAAAGGTAGCCTTATTCACACACGCAGGGATGATCATGCACAGATAGATGCGAAACGCTTTCACCGCAAATTCCGTATAGTAAGCACTCTCGTTGGCGGCACCGAAGACAGCGATCAGCTGTCCCGGCAGTACCTCCACTATAAACATCGCGGCAGCCCCCACCAGGGCTTCCGCAGCCAGCAGGCGGGTGAACAGGCTGCGCGCCCGGTCCTTTCTGCCAGCTCCGATATTATAGCCTACAATCGGGATACAGCCTGCTGCCATCCCCACCACTATCGAAATGACGATCTGAAAAAATTTCATAACGATTCCCACCACCGCCATGGGGATCTGAGCATACTCGTTCTGTCCGAATATGGGATCTGCTGCGCCATATCTGCGCACCATATTATTGATGGCGGCCATCGCAGCCACGAGCGAGATCTGGGACAGGAAGCTGCAGATTCCGAGGGATAAAAACCGCCTGATCAGCCGTCCCCGCAGACGAAAACTCGTCTTTTTCAGCCGGACGGCTTTCATATGCAGCAGGTAATAAACGGACAGCGCTGCAGTCAGCACCTGGCCGATCACCGTTGCCACCGCAGCCCCCATCATGCCCCAATGGAATGCAAAGATAAAAATCGGATCCAGTATAAGGTTGAGCGCCGCACCGGCCAGCGTGGAGAGCATGGCAAATTTGGGACTTCCGTCGGAACGGATGATCGGGTTCATCGCCTGGCCGAACATATAAAACGGGATTCCTATCGTAATGTACAGAAAGTATTCTTTGGACTGCACAAACGTTTCTTCATTGACACTTCCGCCGAACATGGTCAGGATCGGGTCCCGGAATATCAGATACAGCGCCGTTATAACTGCGCTTAAGAGGAGGCAGAGCACGATAGCGCTGCCAATCCCTCTGTGCGCATTTTCTTTCTCTCCGGCACCCAGGCTGATACTCACAAAAGCACAGCATCCGTCTCCGATCATGACCGCCACAGCTAATGCCACCACGGTGAGGGGAAATACAACCGTATTGGCCGCGTTGCCGGTTGAGCCCAGATAATCCGCGTTAGCGATAAAGATCTGATCCACAATGTTATAAAGCGCCGCAACCAGAAGTGAAATGATGCAGGGCACTGCATACTTTCTCATCAGCGTTCCGATCTTTTCCTTTTCCAGAAAAGCATTTACATATTGCTCATTCATTTGAGTAACCTCCTAATATGGCTTTAAAAATAGGAACGTGTGCCCGCCGGGCACATGAAAAAGAATCCCGCTCGCGGGATTCTCCGCCTGCGGCGGGTCGCCCTGGCGACATAATACCTTCCCGCCGCAGTGCGATCCTAAGCGGAGCGTTTTTTGTTCAATAGGTCGTATTTTCCTATTGAAGAACAAAAAAACGCGCAAGACCGAATCTGGTCTTACGCGTTTTGCTGCTCGATAGATAAAATGATACCAAAACAGCCGATGTTTTTCAATGGCAAACTTGCATAAAATATCCTACTTAGCAGATTGGTAAAATTCCCTTAAATCCGCCTTCACTTCCTCCGGCAGCTGACTCTTTTTGATGTTGCGGACAGCGCCTTCCAGAGCCAGAAGCCTGTGGATGCATGCGCTCTCATCCACGGCTTTAATCTTCAACCAGGCCTGTTTGCTGCCGGTTTCCTTTAACTGTTCGTAAGTATAGATCCCCACTTCATTAAGCTGTGCTTCCACGACCTTGCCGATGTTGGGAAGCTGTGATAATTCTCCCATAAAACCCTCCTGTTTTTAACTTAACACGTTGTTTCCGGCTGTATGGTAAGATTCTCCCTCGCCTCTGCCAGCCGCCTGTCAAACTGTTCATAAAAATCTTTCTCACCGACATATTGCTCAGGCCGGATGGGGCCGTATGGTCTGCGGTAAAAATTCTGGAGCAGATAGAGGCTGATTCCTTTTCTGATCTCCGGATCCGGTTCCTGCGCCACCGCCGCCTCAGCATCGTTTAAGAAATAATGCCAGTCCGTCACAAATTTTTCATACCGTTTTAGATCCGGCATATCCAGCCATTTTCGCACTTTGATCTTTGCGCGGTTTTCCTTTTTACACTCATGGACCTGCAGGAAATAACGTAAAGTACCGTTTTCATAGTATCTTCCCAAAGGAAACAGCCTGCAGATTCCCGGACGGTAAGCATGAATGCCGCATCGGCCTGAAGGACTTAAAAAGCTGCAGCTCTCCTTCGGGCCGGTCATCTTCAGATTCGGCAGTATCACTGCATCCACCACATTTAACTCAAGATGTCCCGCCAAAAGCATGTCAAAGTCACATTTCAGACCCGTGCACAGCCTGTATATATCCAGGGGATCCAAAATGACAGAGCTTCCCATTCCCCGGCAGCAGGCAGAACAGCCTGTGCATCCGCCGCAGTCCGCTCTCACCATATCATTGGCACCGTATAAACTGCCGTCCGATATCTCGTTTAAATCAACGGCTCTTTTCACGCTCATTCACCTCCCCAATCCTTTGCCGGGCTGTCTTTCAGGACGCATTCCAGCTGGCAATCAAAGGGTTCCGCCTCCACATGCCTGCGGTTATATTCCTGCGCTTCCCTGCAGCCCATGGCTTCATAAAATGCCTGGGATTCCACAGCCGAATGAGCTGAAATATACAGCTTACCAGCCCCGTGCTCCCTTGCCCACCGGCATGCCATGTCAAACAGGGTCCGGCCGATACCGCGGCCCCTTAGGTCCTGCGAGACATGTATGCAGGACAAATCAAGATACTCCCCGTTTTGACCCATCGGCGCGCTTTCCACGGATGCGAAGCCCTTGAGCGCTCCGCCCTCAAACGCTCCGAACACCGCGCCATCCGTATTCACCGTATTGATCAGACAGCGCACCAGTTCCTGGTATTCCGTCTCGCCCCAGTCATCTATAAACGGGGCGTCCTTTATCACCCATTTTCCATCCTCTCTGCGCCAGCATTTGGTAACAGTCTGCCGGCGGATAAAATGTGAGAACAGCTGCCGGTTAATTTCGGCAGCACAAAGCTTTCTGTACTCCATATGCATTCCTTTCCTCACGCGTATCTGCCATTCGGCCGGTTTTGCTTCTATGCCGGTCTTTATAAACCGAAGATGCGGCAGACCTCGCGAAAAATATCATCCTCTCCGGCGCTCCCGTCGATCAGCAGGGTCCGGTACCCCAGCTCTCCGGCGCTCCGCTTTACGTCTTCTGCAAACAAGGCATCCCGTTCCATCCAGTTTTGAAATGCCTTCTCCCTGTCGCTGCAGCCTTCCAGTATATAGGGAATCCAATCCCGCTCCCTGTAATGGAGTACCTGAAAATCCCTGGTGGGCGTCATGCACAGATAATGACGGCAATCGACTCCGCTCTGTTTCATCAGTTCGGGCAGATAAGCCGCCCCCTCCGTTATGATTCCGTCTGCAGTTTGTATGCGTTCCAGATCCCGGCAGACAAACCCATACACCTGCCGGTAATACTCAAGTTCCTCCTCCTTTTGGATCTTGGGATTCCGCATCCAGGTTTCTTCCGGCGACATTGCGGCCATTTTTGCCAGGAAAGGATTCCCTGCCGCCGTACCTCGGATCATATACTCATTTAACAGGTCATCCACCTTAAAATAATAAAAGCCAAAGGTTTTTGCCATTTTTTCTGCCACCGTGCTTTTGCCGCAGCACGGAGAACCTCCGATGTAGTAGATATTCAAACGCTTTCGCTCCTTCCTGCACGGTTATATACAGCCTGTCCGTTATTTATTGATGTAATGTCTGCCGACATTATGCCATGTCAGCAGGCTGACATGGCCCCTCCGGGGGGGATGCGCATGATTTCCTAGGGAAATTGTCCGCTTCGCGGACGGAAATCAGCGCAGGTATAATATCTGTCGATATTATACCATAATTTTATCCGCATTTACATCTTATGGGATACTTATTCAGAATAAATAATCTCATCGTGACTGTTCAGAAATGCCGACAGAACTCCGTCATGCGCGGGAGGTTTATGACAGCTATGCATAGCAAAATCTCGTTTCCTGTAACCAAGAAAGAATCCCGCCTGCGGCGGGTCGCTTCAGCGACATCATTCCATTCCGCCGCAGTGCGTTCCTGCCCGGAGGGCTTTTTATTACATAGGAGAGTTCGGAGAACTTTCCTATGTAATGAAAAAACACAGGAGTCTATACTCCTGTGTTTTGCCACTGATTAGTTATATTTGCGTTTTCTTGCAGCTTCAGACTTTTTCTTACGTCTTACGCTCGGTTTTTCGTAATGCTCTCTCTTACGAATCTCCTGCTGGATACCAGCCTTAGCACAGTTTCTCTTGAATCTGCGTAAAGCGCTATCTAAACTTTCGTTATCTTTTACGATTACGTTTGACATAGCTCACACCTAACCTCCCTCCAGTTGTGTACTTGTGCATGAACCTCGGCGATAATTCGCCATAATACAACTGTTTGGGTATTATCTTAGCACAGTAGTTATTATAGCATAATTTTCTATTTCGTCAACAGGAAATTGCTTATTTTACCTGTTCTTTCAAAACTTCTTCCGCTTTCTTCAAACAATCGTCGATTCCGGCGGGATTTTTGCCGCCGGCCTGGGCCATATTCGGCCTTCCGCCGCCGCCCCCTCCAACGCCCCCGGCTATGGACTTGATCAAGTTGCCGGCATGAGCTCCTGCCTTCATCGCCGCGTCGGTTGCCATGGCGATCAGGTTTACCTTGCCTTCCGCTGCAGAAGCCAGCACCACAACGCCCTCTCCCAGCTTTTCCTTCAGCTGGTCGCCAAGATTTCTAAGGCCGTTCATATCCACGCCTTCCAGCTTGGCCGTGAGCACCTTCACGCCGCCGATCTCCTTTATGTCATCCATCACATCGCCCAGCGCATCCTTTGCCAGCCGGCTCTTTAATTTCTCATTTTCCGACTGCAATGCCTTGATATCCGCAAAAAGCGTCTGTATCTTCTTTACCAGTCCCGCAGCGTCCGTCTTCGCTGCTGCGGCCGCCTCATGGAGTTCCTTCTCTACCTCCCGGTAATACCGGAACACGCCTTCACCGGTCAGGGCCTCAATTCTGCGCACACCGGCAGCGATGCCGCCTTCGGAAACGATCTTAAACGCGGATATGGAGCCTGTATTCTTCACATGCGTACCGCCGCACAGTTCTCTGGAAAATTCGCCCATGCTGACAACGCGCACGCTGTCCCCGTATTTCTCTCCAAACAGGGCCATCGCGCCGGATTTCTTAGCATCCTCAATGCTCATCACCCTGGTTTCCACTTCCAGGCCGTTGGCAATCTCTGCGTTTACAATCG
Organism: Lachnotalea sp. AF33-28; assembly: GCF_003477885.1. Classification (GTDB taxonomy): domain Bacteria; phylum Bacillota; class Clostridia; order Lachnospirales; family Lachnospiraceae; genus AF33-28. The sequence goes on along the minus strand of NZ_QUEE01000002.1, from coordinate 484,216 downwards.
CTTCTACCTGCGTGATCTCTTCCGGGGTCATGGCGGAAAAATGTGTGAAGTCAAAACGCAGCCTGTCCGCAGTGACCAGTGAACCGGCCTGCTCCACATGGGATCCCAGCACGGTGCGCAGCGCCTTCTGCAGCAGATGAGTTGCGCTGTGGTTCTTACAGGTATCGGCGCGGTTTGTGCGGTTTACAATCAGCTTTACCTGATCCCCAGTTTTAAACATCCCCGAAGTCACCACACCTACATGACCGACCTTACCACCCTTTAGATGGATCACATCATTGACCGTGAACTCTGCCGTATCGGTCCGGATGATTCCGGTATCCGCCTGTTGGCCGCCCATGGTGCCGTAAAACGGTGTTTCCTCCGTAATAATCGTGCCCTCCTGCCCGTCGGTCAGAGCTTCCACCAGCTCATCGGGCGTCGTCAGCACCGTGATCTTTGAAACATATTCCAGATGATCATAGCCCACAAAACCGGTGGTGACCGCCGGATCGATCTCATCGTAAACGGTAGCATCCGCTCCCATATAATTCGTGGTTTTTCTGGCAGCTCTGGCAGTTTCCTTCTGCTTTTTCATACATGCAGTAAAGCCGTCTTCGTCGATCGCAAATCCCTTTTCTTCCAGAATCTCCTTCGTCAGATCCAGCGGAAATCCGTAAGTATCGTAGAGCTTAAAGGCATCCTCTCCGGACAGCGTCTTGCTGCCGGCGGCCTCTAAAGCCGCTTCCATATCCTGAAGGATACCGAGCCCCTGATCTATGGTTTTGTTGAATTTATCTTCCTCTTCAGACAGCACCTTAAAGATCATGGCCTTCTTCTCATCCAGTTCCGGATAGCCGTCCTTGGACATGCTGATTACGGTCTCGCTAAGGTTCGCCAGAAATCTGCCTTCGATTCCCAGAAGCCTTCCGTGGCGGGCAGCCCGGCGCAGCAGACGGCGCAGGACATAGCCCCTGCCCTCGTTGGATGGCATGATGCCGTCGGATATCATGAAGGTACAGGATTTAATATGGTCTGTTACAATGCGCAGGGACATGTCCGTCTTAGGATCTTCCAGATATTTTTTGCCGGCCAGCTCGCATACCCGGTCCAGCAAAGCCTTATTGGTATCCACCGTAAACAGGGAATCCGCATCCTGGACCACCACGGCCAGACGCTCCAGCCCCATGCCGGTATCGATGTTTTTCTGTGACAGCTCGGTATAGTTACCGTGTCCGTCATTCTCAAACTGCGTGAATACGTTGTTCCAAACCTCTATATAGCGGTCACATTCGCAGCCAACTGTACAGCCAGGCTTACCGCAGCCGTATTTTTCACCGCGGTCATAATAGATCTCGGAACAGGGACCGCAGGGGCCTGCGCCGTGCTCCCAGAAATTATCCTCCTTACCGAAACGGAAAATTCGTTCGGCCGGAATGCCGATCTCTTTATTCCAGATATCAAACGCTTCGTCATCCTCCAGATAGACAGAAGGATACAGGCGGTCCGGGTCCAGACCGACCACCTGGGTTAAAAATTCCCAGGACCAGGCAATGGCTTCCTGTTTAAAATAATCCCCGAATGAAAAATTTCCCAGCATTTCAAAAAAAGTGCCGTGTCTCGCTGTCTTTCCGATATTTTCAATATCACCGGTGCGGATGCACTTCTGGCAGGTGGTCACCCTCTTTCTGGGCGGAATCTCCTGCCCGGTGAAATATGGCTTAAGAGGAGCCATCCCTGAGTTGATCAGCAGCAAGCTGTTATCGTTGTGCGGAACCAGGGAAAAGCTCTTTAATGCCAGATGTCCCTTGCTTTCGAAAAATTCCAGAAACATCCTTCTAAGTTCATTTACGCCGTATGCTTTCACGATCTTTCCTCCACTGTTTCTTTTGTTTCGGTCACTCTTTTATTTCGGTCATTCTTTTGTCTCTGCGGCGCTTGACGCCGCGTTTTTAGCATCCTTATGATCTCTGAATTTCTTGCCGCATACCACTGCGGCCACCATAACAGCGATTAAAAATACAAACTTTATAGTATACCAGATCAAGGAACTTAAAAATGCAGGCATGTTCCCACCTCCTTTAGGCAATTATTCGCAGCGGTTTAAACATACCGCCGCCTAATCGGTTAAAATTATTCCGCTTTAAACTGATGGTATCCTTTTTTACCCTTTTTAATCAGGATTACCCCGTTTTCATTAAAATCGGACGGTGTATAGGTTTTGGCAAAATCCGTTTCCTTTTCACCGTTCACCACGACTCCTCCGCCCAGGATCAGTCTCCTGCCCTCGGAACGCGTAGGGGCCAGTTTACTGTCCACTAACATGGTGATCAGGTCGATGCCCTTCTCAAATACATCGGCAGGATACGCCGTAGTAGGGATATCTTCGCTGTGCGCGCCCTGTACAAACAGCGCTTTGGCAGCCTCCTGTGCCTTTCTGGCCTCCTCTTCACCATGTACAATCTTAGTGATCTCATAGGCGAGCACTTCCTTGGCTTTATTGATTTCAGATCCTTCAAGCGCTCCGAGCCGTCTCACCTCATCCATAGGCAGGAAAGTCAGCAGGCCAAGGCACTCCTCCACCTTTACATCTTCGATGTTTCTCCAGTACTGATAGAATTCGTAGGGGGAGGTCTTCTCCGGATCCAGCCATACCGCACCCTTCATAGTCTTGCCCATCTTGATGCCCTCGCTGGTGGTCAAAAGCTTAAAGGTCAGGCCGTAAGCAGGCTTTCCTTCTTTTCTGCGGATCAGCTCCACCCCGCCGATTATGTTGGACCACTGGTCATTGCCGCCCATCTCCAGGCAGCAGCCGTATTTCTGGTTCAGCACCAAAAAGTCGTAGGACTGCATTACCATATAGTTGAATTCAAAGAAGGTCAGCCCTTTTTCCATCCTCTGTTTGTAACACTCGGCGGTGAGCATGCGGTTTACGCTGAAATGCGCGCCCACCTCCCTTAAGAAATCCACATAATTTAAGTTTAAAAGCCAATTCGCGTTGTTTTCAATGATTGCGCTGTCATTGTCAAACTTGATAAATCTGGACAGCTGACGGTAAAAACAGTCCGCATTGTGCTGAATGGTTTCCTTTGTCATGATCTTTCTCATGTCGGTTTTGCCGCTGGGGTCACCTACCATTGTGGTGCCGCCGCCTAACAGCGCAATCGGCCTATGCCCCGCGCGCTGCATATGCATCATCGCCATAATGGTCAGGAAATGCCCTGCGGTCAGGCTGTCAGCGGTCGCATCAAACCCTATATAAAAGGTAACCGGTCCCTTACCAAGTAATTCTCTGATCTCCTCTTCGTTGGTGGCCTGCTCAATAAAACCTCTCTCCACCAGCACGTCATAAACGTTAGTTGACATCCGTCATTCCTCCTGGGTTACTTTATTTCTCTTTATTATATCGGAAGCTATTCCTGCTTTTCCACTTATCCTATCATAGTGAGACGGATTTATCAAGTATCCGGCTCACAAAAAAAGCGGCATAAGAGCCGTGCGGGCTATGCCTTACAGTACTCCAAGCCCTTTGCCTGGCGCGGCCGCATAGCGGCATATTACATCTTCACGCAAGCGTACATCCTGTCTGGAGGGCTTTTTTATATCATAGGCAGAAATTCCTATGATGATAGAACAAAGGTAAGGAATTTCCTATTGAAAAAAGCCCCGGATCCGCAGCAGTTGATGTACGGATTCAGGGCTTTGTCGATAACGTAAATTTACCTTCCCGCAATGGGATGTTTTTCTATATAGTCGAAATACATCTCGGCCAGTTCATAGGTGCGCTCTTTGGTGGTAGCGGTCAGGGACAGGGTGTAATGAAGCTCCTGCTCGTTGGTGGTGTTGGCGGCCATGGCAGCGCTGTCGGCAGTCTGATCCCGAACTTTAAGCCAGGCCTTTTCTTCCTGGCGCAATTGATCAAATTCCTCTTCTGTCAGATTGGAACGAAGCTCCCGGTATATATAATTTAATTCATCGTCCCAGAGCTTATATTCATACTGGGCCACCGCTTTTTCATCCTGCACCGTAGGTTTTTTTAGGTCTGACCAGGTCTTTTTGATCTGCTGTTCCATGCTGTCCAGCTTTTGATAATAATCCTCGGATGAAAGATATCCGGAGGTGGACTCCATCAGAACCGTTTTTTCCTGAGTTATGACCGGCAGTTCTTCCTCGGATTCCGACTCAGCCTTCTGTAAATTTTCGTTCACTGTGCCGGTATCATAGGAATCTTTCAGGTCGGCCGGAGCCGCCTGATCTTCCGATCTGTTTGCAGCGCCTGCGGCGCCTTCCTGTGCGTCCTGTGCCTGCGTTTCCTTCTGACCCGCTCCGCTGACACCGGCGGCCAGAGTTTCATTGCCCTTCGTTTCTTCCGCCGGGCTGTCCGATCCCCGCTCCGCACTGGATGCAGACTTTGTCTGCGTTATCTCCACAGCGTAATTAAAATGGCGGTCGATATATTTTTTATTGACCAGTGTCACCCCTGTTCCGACCACCAGCAGCAGGATGATGATCAGAGTGATTGTCCATTGTCTCTTGCTCATGTGAATTCGCCTTCCCAACTAATGCAGCAGCTGCTGCAAGACATGAATTTCCTTCTGAAATCTAAGATATCACACAGTTTGCAAAAAGGAAATAGCGAAAATAAAGACGTAAGAGATTGTAAGCAGTTTGTAAAGTTTCGCCAGAAGGAAATGGCTATTTTCCCGCTGTTTAAACGCCCTCATCCACCCACAGCTCATCGCCGTCCGCCGCTGTGGTAGCCAGCACGTCGCACCGCTCATTTAAAGGATGCCCGTTATGCCCCTTTACCCAGATAAACTCCACCTGATGCGGAGCCTTTGCCGCCAGAAGGCGTTTCCAAAGATCTACGTTTTTTACCGGCTCATTTTTGCCGCGTTTCCACCCCTTCTTGATCCAACCTTCAATCCAGTGCTGGTTGAACGCATTTACAAGATAGCTGGAATCCGAATGCAGCTGCACCCTGCAGGGCCTGTTTAAAGCCTCCAGGCCGGCGATGGCGGCCATCAGCTCCATCCGGTTGTTGGTGGTCTTCTTATAACCGCGGGACAACTCTTTTTCATGCAGGGTTCCGCTGCCGTCCACGTACTGCAGGATCGCGCCATACCCGCCGGGGCCGTCCGGATTTCCTCTGGCAGCCCCGTCCGTATATATTTTTACATCCATAATCTTGATATCCTCCCGATTCCATCATGCTTACAGAGGAAACACCGGCGGCATACAGAGATCTGCCGCATATGGCATACCCCGCTGTTATAATGTCCAAGTGCCCTCTTTGAGGAATCTGGCCGCGGTTTGTTCCGCCTGGCTGATGATCTCCTCGCTGTAGCCCATAATGCCTAACAGTTTAATGGCATTTCTCGTCGTTGCGCGCCCCTTGTAAAGCACATAGTTAAACAGTATGTCGTCGTCCATAATCTCTTCGCTGAAATGATAGTTGGAGTAGATCTGTTCCAGCATATGGGTGAGCTCAATATCGTGCGTTGCCGCAAAACACATCACATTTCTGCTGGACAGATTCTGCAGGATATGGGAAGAGGCGGAGATACGCTCCACCGTATTGGTTCCCCTAAGCACTTCATCCACAAAACAGAGTATGGGCGCTTCCTCGTTAATGCTGTCCAGAATTCTCTTCAGAGACTTGATTTCTACTATATAATAGCTCTCCTGGCCCTGCAGGTCGTCCCTAAGCGCCATGGAGGAAAACACCCGGTAATAATTAGCTTCATAGCTTTCCGCCAGCACTGTGTTTACGGTCTGAGCCAGCACCGCGTTGAGCGCTACAGTCTTTAGGAAAGTGGATTTGCCGGACGCATTGGAGCCGGTAACGAGCACGGAGCGATCCTCGTGTATGCTGTTGGCCACCGGCTCTTCTATCATGGGATGATACAGGTTATCCGCATGGAAATGAGCGCCTTTTCCATGCAAAAGCTTCGGAACAGCATAATAGCTCATGCTTTCCCTAAAGGACGCCACCGCAATACAGCTCTCCACTATTCCCAGCTGATCGATGAGGTTTTCGATATCGTGCAGGTATTCTTTAGCATATTTCACCAGCGAATTAAACGCAATCAGATCCACATGGAATACCAGGCGGAAATAATCCATAAACAGGTCCACCATGGAGCCGCTGCCGGATGCATTGATCCAAAATGCCTTTTTATTCATCGGCTTCAGCTTTCTGCACACCTGGGCGATCACCTCGGCATAGGGCTTTAGTTCCTCAATTTCCAGCTTTGCAATATCCGCTCCGAATTTTGTCATTAAAAGCAGATATTGAATGCAGGAAAAATAGTTCTCCACCAGCTTCTTATCATCGTAATAGGTTTTTATGCTCCATCCCATAGCAAAAATAAAGATCAGTACGAAAAGCTGCGGATAAAAAAAGATTCCCACAAAGGACGCGAGCAGCACCAGAATCTGGATGTAGTGCTTTGCGTTGCCGTCCGTTTCAAGCCCAACAAAATTATACAGATAGTCCGCCATGGCGATCCTGTTCGTGCGGCCGATTCCTGCATAATCCACCTGTATCTTCTCCCGCTTTTCCCTGTTCTGCGGGTTCTGGAAATAGCTGATCAGCTTCTCCCGCTCCGCCAGGACCTTCTCGTCAAATACCGGCTTACGAAGCATTTTATAGAGATATTCCTCTCCCAGAGAAGAATAGGTGTGGTTCATACACATGAAAACATCGTCCATCTCCAGATCGTTCCATGTGATGTCGTCGATGGAAAAGCTCTCATCCATGGATTTGCGGAAATAATGCGAGATCTTTCCGAACTCATCCAGCGTATACTCACGCTCAGGCACTTCTCCCCAGGACGCTCTGATTTTCTCTAAAAGCCGTTTCCTGTTCTGCCTTCTGCGGTATTCCATATAGACGTAAACTCCAACAACCAACAGAAAAAATATCGCTATAATCATCCATCTTTCCATTTTGTCTCCCATCCTGTCCATGTTTGGCATGCTCAATAATAATTCATTTTAGCATACTTTTCCGCTGTTGTGGAGAGTGCATTGCATTTTTATCCGTATCCGCTGTTACCATATATGGTTACTGACATGGCTGCTTTATCGGCCGCCGTGAAGAGTAACTATAAATGCAGCAGCGCCTGGGCGACGTTAAAGTAGATGATCAGTGAAAAGGCGTCTACGATCGTGGTGATCAGCGGGGCGGCCATAATCGCCGGATCCGCATGCAGCAGTTTTGCCGCCATAGGAAGCACGCCGCCGATTGTTTTAGCCATGACCACGGTGGCCAGCAGAGCGATAGCCACTGTAAAGGCTATCATCTCGTTGCCCGGATATGTGATGACAAGGCGCACAAAATTAACCAGGCTTAAAACCACGCCCACCAGAAGGCTGACCCGCAGTTCCTTCCAGAGGACTTTAAAGAAATCCTTCGGCGTGATGTCCCCGATGGCCATGCCGCGGATGATCAGCGTACTGCTCTGGCTGCCGGCATTGCCGCCGGTGTCCGTCAGCATCGGAATAAAGGTCACAAGCATGGGCATGATGGCGAAGGCGGCCTCATATCTGCCCAGGATTCCGCCTGTGATCATGCCCGATATCATGAGCACCAGAAGCCAGACGATCCTGTTTTTGGCAAGCGCGAAAACATTTGTTTTTAAATAGGGCTTTTCCGACGGCGCCATCGCAGCCATCTTTTCAAAGTCCTCGGTGGCCTCCTCTTCCATGACATCCATAACATCATCGACCGTCACAATGCCCACCAGGCGGTTTTCATGGTCAACCACCGGCATGGTGATGAAATCGTATTTCATCATCCTCTGTACGGCCTCTTCCCGGTCATCCGTTGTGAGTGCTGTGATCACATCCGGCTCCATCAGGCTGCCGATGATATCGTCGTCCGATGCCAGCAGGAGCTCCCGGACTGTTACCACGCCTTCCAGACAGCGGCTGTTATCCATCACATAGCAGGTATAGATGGATTCACAGTCCTCTCCTGTTCGGCGGATCCGTTTGATCGCATCGCTGACTGTCATCGTTTTGCGAAGATCGATGAACTCCGCGGTCATGATGCTGCCCACGGAATTCTCCGGGTAATTTAAAAACTGGTTGATCAGCTGTCTGGTTTCTGGCTTGGCATTTTTCAAAACCCGCTTTACCACATTGGCCGGCAGCTCCTCCAGCATATCCACGGCATCGTCCACAAACAGATCCTCCACGATCTCCGTCAGCTCATTATCCGTGATGGAACCGATGATCACCTGCTGTGTCTCCGTAGGAAGATTGGAAAACACTTCGGCCCCCAGCTCCTTGGGAAGCGTGCGGAAGCAGACCGTCGCCTTTTCCTGGGGCAGCCGTTCGATAAAATCCGCGATATCCACCTCGTTCTCATCGGCAAGGGCCGCCTTCAGCTCCCTGTAATTTCTGCTTTCCAGCAGTTCTAACAGTCTTTCGAAATCATATTCAAATTCTCTTTCCATTGGTGCATCCTCCTGTTCATGTAAGTGTAAGTTAAGCTGAATCTCCGAAGGAAGTCCCAAACGGACAAAAACCGTGCAAAAAACACCGGATGATCCATCCGGCTGTCTTCCACACGGTGATATTCAGATTGCGTTTTACGCCATTACGCCAGAGTTCCTGATAAGCGGCATAACGGCGCAGCTACTCCGCGGGTGAATATCACTGTCCGGTTTTGAACTTCGACCGCATATGTCCACTTATTTTCCCTCCTTCTTTCTGTCACCAAACGAGATCTGGCTGCCCGGTGCGAGCCTCCTCATTCGATGTAAATTGATCGTTATTGGCTTCAATATCGCGTTATTAGGAGAATAACACTTTTTTATAAGCTTTTCAAGAGTTTTTCTCCTTTTTTCATTATTTTACGTAACAGTTGTTACTATTCACGGTTGTCGTAAACCTACCGCGAATGACAGGGCAGAGTATGGTCCTCATAGGGACGCGCTCTCGCTCCGTGAAGCGCGCAACGGTTCTAACGCTGCAAACTACGCAGCGAAAGAACCGGCGGGCTTCAAGGGATCCCTATGAGGACCATACTCTGCCCTGTCATACGCTGCTTTATCGGCAGCCGTGAACAGACAGTAACTAACAGTTCATACGGCAGGAAAAATAGTACAAAAGCAGGCGTTGAACTTGCTCATAAGACTGTTTTTGTGTTATTTTTCACATCGGATGTCTGAACTGTTACCTATTTTACGTAGCAACAGCGTTACTGTTCACACGCTGCCGCCGATTCTCTTGGCTGTATTCCTTTTATATAATGATGCAGATCATGCCGCCGTTGCTGTCATTGATGATCTTCTGCAGTGTATCCTGCAGCTTCTGCTGGCATTCATCGGTCATCTGGGAGATCTTGGCCTGAATCCCGTCTTCCACGATCTGCTCGATGGATTTCCCGAAAATATTGGTGCTCCAGATTCCTTCTTCCCCGGACTTGGCATTTTCCTTAATATATGCGATCAGATCCTCAGCCTGGCGCTCATCGCCGACGATCGGCGCGATCTCTGTCTCGATATTGGATTTGATCAGATTGATGGCCGGAGCCTCCGCCTTCATCTTGACGCCGAACTTGTTGCCATGCTTAATTACCTCCGGTTCATCCAGGGATATCTCCGCCTTATCCGGCATCACAACTCCATAGCCCTTAAACCGCACGGCATCCAGCGCGTTTTTTACCTTCTGATATTCGTCCTTCTGTCTCGCAAATTCCCGGATGGTTTTCATCAGCTGATATTCGCCGCTTATGGGCATGCCGGTATATTCGCTGATCGTATCATAATAGAGTGTCGGCTTCATCACCACGCTGACGCTGACCGTTCCGTTGCTCAAGTCCTTTCTCTGGATCTGTATGGCGTTTATATTGTCGTTATCCAGGGACAGATTCTCTGAAATCACGTCCTTAATATATGTAATCCGGGATATGATGGTTTTAACGGCGCTCACCATCTGTTCCTTCAGCCAGTGGCTGTCCGGCAGGATTTCCACCCATTTTGGTATATGAAAATCCATCTCCACCACAGGGAACTCATACAGCACCTCTTCCATAATTCGGTGGATATCCTCTTTTTTCAGCTGTGCACAGTTGACGGGCATCACCGTTACGCCGTATTGCTGCGCCATCTGGGCCGCGGTCTGGGCCGTATCATCCGAATAGGGGCGCTCGGAATTTAAGAGCACGATAAACGGTTTGCCCAGCGCCTTTAATTCCCGTATTGTCTTTTCTTCCGGCGCCATGTAGTTTTCCCGCGGGATCTCACCGAAACTGCCGTCCGCTGTAATCACAATGCCGATGGTGGAATGATCGTTGATTACCTTTTTGGTCCCGATCTCTGCCGCCTGTGAAAAGGGCACTTCATAATCAAACCAGGGCGTTTTCACCATGCGCTCCTCATCGTTCTCCACATGACCGGTGGCGCCGTCCACCATATAGCCGACGCAGTCGATGAGCCGTATGCTCACCTGTGTGTCGTCACCGATTGTGACCTTAGCCGCTTCCTTGGGTATAAACTTGGGTTCGGTCGTCATGATGGTTTTTCCCGCCGCTGACTGTGGCAGTTCATCTCTGGTCCTGGCTTTGTCGTGCTCATCTTCCATCCCCGGCAGCACCATAAGATCCATAAAGCGCTTGATGAAGGTAGACTTGCCGGTCCTGACAGGTCCCACGACGCCGATATATACCTCTCCTTTGGTGCGGGCCTGAATGTCTTTGTATACATTAAAATTGTCCATAAAATACCCCTTCCATATATACTATTACTATATATGCGAAGGGGTTTTGATTTATGAACGCCCGCCGTCGAAAACTTCAGCCCCGTCATCCGCCGTTTTTAATCAGCTCCAGACATTTTAAGAGAGCGTCCTCTTCCGTCTCTATATCCGGCGGCGTGCCTGTAAAGGAATTACAGGTTCCATCCTCATTCAGCCCCGCAATATCCTCGAAAAAGACGAACAGCCCGCTGTTTGGAAGCGGCAGCGCGACAGGCTGGCTGGCGTAGCCTCCCCCTCTGGTCCTGGTCCCGACCACAGTTGCAAACCCCGTGTCTTTGCAGAATGCCGCAAACGCATCCGAGGCGGACGCAGCCGCTTGATCTGTGAGCAGCCAGATACGGCCTTTAAAACCCGTATAGCCGCTTCCGGCCCGATAGAGGACCTGGCTTTTGCCATGATAGCGGAAGCCTTCGGGCATGTCCGCCCTCTCCTCCGTCACCTGCGTCCCCCAGCCGTCAATTTCCCCCCGCAGATAAGTTGAAAAAGGGCCGGCGGCCGACATCTGCTCCAGGGTGTATAACGTATGCTTTTTCAGCAGCGGCACCACAAATCCGTTGATCCAGGCCTCATCGTTGCCGCCGCCGTTTCCACGGATATCGATGATCAGATGCCCGGCGTCCGCGTTGTCCCGGCAGAAGTCCGCCATCTGTCCGCAGGCTTCTTTCAAAGCCGCTTCATCGGGATACGAAAAGGTGCTTACCCTGATATACGGTATGCCTTCCTTAGATGAGACAGTAACGGCCCCGTCCCCGGCAGCCGGATTTCCTGTATAACCCTCTTCTTTAAGCACTTCCCTCCAGCGGTTATATACCTCTACGGATTTACGGTTAGCCAGCAGACCGGCGTATCGATGATAGAAGCCGTGGCTGACCCCTTCTCCTATGCCGGATAATGATTGATAGAGCAAAAAATACACCTCCGGCCCCAGCACGCCCAGATGGCCGTAGCCCAGCAGTTTTCCAAATCCTTTGCTAATGAGTTCGGCGAAATGACTGCGGGACATCCTTCCGGCCGCCTCTATCTCCCTGCGCGCCGTATAAGCGGATTCCGCCAGATATGCGGCATCCACTCCCGTATAGGCCTTATTATCGTCCAGCAGCCATAAAAAAGAGGCATTTTTCCACAGCATAGCCCACATATAGTCGTAGTCCTCGAGGGCCTGCTCGCCGGTAAGATCCGTCCATTCTTCCCAAGGCACATAATCCGGCGGCACATACTCCAGGACTGCCCGCTCATCTGCCCGGTATCCGTCCATCAGATCCAAAGCTTCCCGGCTGGTGCCATTGCATCCGGCAAGCACAATCGGCAATGCACATATAAACACCAGCGCTGCGGATACTATTCTTTTCATCCGGTTTCCCTCCCCCGATCCACTTATCACTTCTATTATATCCCCGTATCCCAAGGAAAGCAATCAAATTACGGCTGCAGCATCTCCGTCATGGTCCGCCAGTCAAGAACCGCACATTTGACTCTGGATGCCTATGGGAAAGGCTGGGTTTTAAAAGGATCGGACTGCGCGGAAATGGCAGCGTCTGATCCTGCGTGTTTGTTAATTATTTGTCGAATTGTATAAAATAAAATACAACAAACCGCATTTATGTGCTTGACGCATGCACACCTATGCACTATAATCTGTGCATGAGGAGATGAGGAACACCATATGTTGATTGTTTTTATCAAAAAGCTCTATATGCAGGATATGTAAAAAGAAGTGCGGTTTTTATACATTTTTTTCACATTCCTGTCGAAAATAACTTCAGCAGGTGTTTTTCGATATGCACAGTTACCTGATAGCTGTCTAAAGGAGGAAAATCTATGGAAATGCGACCAGAATGGGATGGTTTTAAGGGCGGCAAATGGCTTAGAACCATCACCGTAAGAAATTTTATTCAGAATAACTTCACCCCTTATGAAGGGGATGAATCATTTTTATGCGGACCTACGGATGCGACGAAAAAGCTTTGGGACCAGGTTATGGATCTGTCCCGTCAGGAAAGAGAGGCCGGCGGCGTGCTGGATATGGATACGAAAGTGGTATCCACCATCACTTCCCATGGCCCAGGCTATCTCAACAAGGACCTGGAAAAGATCGTAGGTTTTCAGACGGACAAGCCATTTAAGCGTTCTCTGCAGCCCTACGGCGGCATCCGCATGGCCCAGAAGGCCTGCCAGGAAAACGGCTATGAGGTGGATCCGGAAATCGTCGAGATCTTCACCAAACACAGAAAGACGCACAATGCCGGTGTATTTGACGTTTATACGCCGGAAATGAGAGCTGCCCGTTCCAACCATATCATCACAGGGCTTCCGGACGCCTACGGCAGAGGCCGTATCATCGGCGATTACCGCCGTATCGCTCTGTACGGCGTGGATCTGCTGATTGAGGATAAAAAGGAGCAGGTTAACTCCACTCCCATCGTCATGAGCGCCGATGTCATCCGGGACAGGGAAGAGCTTGCGGAACAGATCCGCGCGTTAAACGATTTAAAGAAGCTGGCGGAAATCTACGGCTGCGATATCTCCAGACCGGCAAGCAATACAAAAGAAGCGATCCAGGCCATCTATTTCGGATACCTGGCAGCTGTCAAGGAGCAGAACGGCGCTGCCATGAGCCTTGGCCGCACCTCCACTTTTGTGGATATCTATGCCGAAAGAGATTTAAGAAACGGCACCTTTACAGAAGACGAGATCCAGGAATTTGTGGACCATTTTATCATGAAGCTGCGCCTGGTTAAATTTGCGCGTACACCGGAATACAACGCCCTGTTCTCAGGAGACCCCACATGGGTTACCGAGTCCATCGGCGGTGTGGGCATCGACGGCCGCCCCATGGTGACCAAGATGTCCTTCCGTTACCTGCATACACTGGACAATCTGGGAACCGCACCGGAGCCGAACATGACCGTGCTCTGGTCTCCCCGCCTTCCGGAGAACTTCAAACGATACTGCGCCAAGATGTCCATCAAGACTTCTTCCATCCAGTATGAAAACGACGATCTCATGCGCGTGACCCACGGCGATGATTATGCCATCGCCTGCTGCGTATCCTCCATGAGGATCGGCAGGGAAATGCAGTTCTTCGGCGCCCGCGCAAATCTGGCTAAATGCCTGCTCTACGCGATCAACGGCGGTGTGGATGAAGTCAGCAAGAAGCAGGTCGGACCGAAATTCCGTCCGGTTACCGGAGATTATCTGGACTATGACGATGTGATGAGCAAATATCTGGATATGATGGAATGGCTGGCCGAGTTGTATGTGAACACGCTCAACGTCATCCATTACATGCATGATAAATACTGCTATGAAAAGATCCAGATGGCGCTGCATGACAAGGATGTAAAGCGTTATTTCGCCACCGGTATCGCAGGTTTAAGCGTTGTAGCCGATTCCTTAAGCGCCATTAAATATGCGAAGGTGAAATGTATCCGCGATGAAAACGGCATTGTCGTGGATTATCAGGTGGAAGGAGACTTCCCCAAATACGGCAACGACGATGACCGCGTGGATAATATCGCAAGAAACATTGTCCACACATTTATGAATATGATCCGCAAGCAGCCTACCTACCGCGACGGCGTGCCGACCATGTCCATCCTGACCATCACATCCAATGTGGTATACGGCAAGCACACCGGCTCCACGCCGGACGGACGTGTGCACGGACAGCCGTTTGCGCCGGGAGCTAACCCGATGCACGGCCGGGATTCCCACGGCGCGGTGGCTTCCCTAAGCTCCGTTGCAAAACTGCCTTTCACCGATGCACAGGACGGCATTTCCAATACTTTCTCCATCGTTCCGGGCGCGCTGGGCAAAGAGGATCAGATCTTCTCCGGCGACCTAAATGTGGATCTGGACATTGACCTGGATGCTTTGGATGAGAAACAGTAAGGGGATCACGGATGGCTGATAAAGACGATGCAAAAATAGACGATATTGTGGCCCTGCTGGATGATTTTATGCAGAGCGGCGGCGGCCACATGAATATTGAGGTACACGAAGACGGCGGTGTCGTTTTGGAAAAGACGGTTGTAAAAACCCAGAGCAACGACTGCCAGCAGGGAATGGCCTGCCAGGTCCCCACTCTGATGCAGGGGCTGGATGCCGACGATGACGGGGAATAAAGTTTCCCCGCCGTCTCCCGCCAGTAAACTTATGGAGGAATATGTTATGGTAAACGAACAGCAGGTGGATAATCTGGTAGCTTTGTTGGATGGATATGCGGAAAAAGGCGGACATCACCTGAATGTCAATGTATTTACAAGGGACACCCTTCTGGACGCGCAGAAGCATCCGGAGAAATATCCGCAGCTCACCGTACGCGTTTCCGGCTACGCGGTGAACTTTATCAAACTGACAAAGGAACAGCAGGACGATATCATCGCCCGTACGTTCCACGAAAGCATGTGAATAGGAATCAATAGGGGCTGCCGTAAGCGGCCCCTGATTCTTTTGAAATGAGGTGCAGTGATGAGAGGGCGAATTCATTCTATTGAATCATTTGGAACCGTGGACGGGCCGGGCATCCGTTTTGTCATCTTTTTTCAGGGATGTCCGATGCGCTGCCAGTACTGTCACAATCCGGACACCTGGGATCCCGGACTCGGTACAGAATACAGCGCGGATGAGCTGATTGCCGAATTTGAGCGCAACCGTTCTTATTACCGTACCGGCGGCATCACCGCCACCGGCGGAGAACCCATGCTGCAGCTGGATTTCCTTCTGGAGCTGTTTGAAAAGGCGAAACAGAAAAACATCCACACCTGCATCGATACCTCCGGCATCACCTTCCAGGAGACAAATGCCTCCTATATGGAAAAACTGGACAAGCTCATGAGCTTCACGGATCTGATCCTGCTCGATATCAAGCATATTGACCCGGACGGTCATAAGAAACTGACCGGGCACAGCAACAACCGCATCCTCTCCTTCGCCCGCTATCTGGACCGAATCGGAAAGCCCGTGTGGATCCGTCATGTCGTTGTTTCCGGCATCACCGATCACGATGAGTATTTGAACGCGCTGGGC
The DNA here is from genome assembly GCF_003477885.1 of Lachnotalea sp. AF33-28. Taxonomy (GTDB): domain Bacteria; phylum Bacillota; class Clostridia; order Lachnospirales; family Lachnospiraceae; genus AF33-28. The sequence goes on along the minus strand of NZ_QUEE01000002.1, from coordinate 468,439 downwards.
AGATTTATCGGCAGCCTTGGCAACGTAAAAGCGCTCGATGTGCTCCCCTACCACACCATGGGAGCTGTAAAATATCAGAACCTTGGCATCCCCTATCCGCTTGAGGGCGTGGAGGCGCTTCCAAAAGAGGAGGCGCTGCGCGCAAAAAAGGTAATCCTGCGCAGCATTAAAGAGACACGCCAGGGCGGATGAGCGTTCCTCTTTTAATCCGTTCCTTCACCGTGAATATAATATTTCCGGTAATCCTTGGGTGAGAGCCCATAAACGCTCCTGAAATTCCGGTAAAAGGAAGAATAATCTGTGAATCCTGCGCTCTGATAGGCCTGCGTGATCGGACAGTTCCTGCGGATCTTTTCACAGGCCAGGATCAGGCGCTTGTTATTGATGAAGCTGTGGACCGTCATGCCGGTCAGTTCCTTAAATCTGCGAAGGAAATGATACTTGCTCATATTCACATGACAGGCGAGCTGATCGACCGAAATAGTTTCTTCGACGTGACAATCCACGTAGTCCGAAACCTCCTTCACAAGCGGGTGGCTCACCAGTTCCTCCTCGGAAAAATAAAATTCTTCCCGGCAGCAAAGCTCATTCAGATACACAAAAAACAGGGTGAGATAAGATTTATCCAGCAGCTTTTTCCCCTTGATATGCATCAGTTCCGGCGAATCCGCCAGCGCGATTTTCATCAGCATGCCGCGCAGCATCTCTTCATAGTAAATCGGAAAATGATACGCACCGCTGCCCTTCTCTGTGAAGCATCTGCTTAAATCCACATCCTCCGATGACATCTGCCTTAACATATCCCTTTTCATCCACAGCACAATTCTCCGGGAATGATCATGCTTCTTCTCCACATAATGATAGCGGTGCATGACATTCTGATCGATCAGCAGAAAATCCCCCTTTTTCAGATTATAAGTAGAATTCTCAATAAAACTGGAGAACTCCCCTTCCATCACATAGATCAGTTCATAAAAATTATGCGTATGTATGCCTGTAGCTCCGATGGGCGCGCCGTGTTTTTCGTATATCTCAAACTGGTCGTCCAGCATATACTGCCGTTCATCCTCCGGCAACATATATTTGGTAAAATTTTTGCTCATATGCTGTGCTGTCCTTTCCTTTAAAGTATAAAATCCCAATTTTCCGGTACCCTAACATTAGTGGAACGATGTGGCATATGCGCAATTTTTGCAATATATACAGCAATTTAAAAACTTTTCAAGCATATGCAACTATATTATAATAGTCTCATATGAAATTTGGCAATAGCGATTTAATATTTTAGGAAAAGAGGTATTTTATTATGGACATGACCTTAAGATGGTACGGCCGCAAATTTGACACGGTGACCTTAAAACAGATCCGCCAGATCCCGGGCGTGACCGGCGTTATCTCCACGCTCTATGATTCCGTGCCCGGAGAAGCCTGGGAGACGGACAAGATCCTGGCTTTAAAGAACGAAATTGAAGACGCCGGGTTAAAACTGCTGGGGATTGAAAGCGTCAATATCCACGACGCGATCAAGGTGGGTTCTCCCGACAGGGAACAGTATATCGACAACTACATCACCACGCTGGAGCGCCTGGGACAGGCGGATATCCATATGGTCTGCTATAATTTCATGCCGGTATTTGACTGGACACGCACGGAACTGGCCAGGGTCCGCCCGGACGGTTCCACCGTGCTCGCTTACACCCAGGAAGCGGTGGATAAACTGAATCCGGAAGACATGTTCGCATCCATCGAAGCGGATTCCAACGGATCGATTCTGCCCGGCTGGGAACCGGAGCGGATGGCAAAAATCAAGGATCTGTTCGCGATGTATAAGGATGTGGATGACGAAAAGCTGTTCGCCAACCTGAAATATTTCCTGGAACGGATCATGCCTGTATGTGACAAATACGATATCAATATGGCGATCCATCCCGATGATCCTGCCTGGAGCGTGTTCGGGCTGCCCCGCATCATCATCAATAAAGAAAACATACTGCGCATGATGAAGATGGTGGATAATCCGCACAACGGCGTTACCTTCTGTTCCGGATCCTACGGCACCAATCTGGAAAACGACCTGCCGGATATGATCCGTTCCCTGAAAGGAAGAATCCATTTTGCCCATGTGCGCAATCTGAAATTCAACACCCCTACGGATTTTGAAGAGTCCGCACACCTCTCTTCCGACGGCAGCTTTGATATGTATGAAATCATGCTGGCGCTGTATGACATCGGTTTTAATGGACCGATCCGTCCGGATCACGGGCGCATGATCTGGGATGAAGTTGCCATGCCCGGATACGGCCTTTATGACAGGGCGCTGGGTGCGGCCTATTTAAACGGGCTGTGGGAAGCGATTGTAAAAAGCCATAGGTAAAAATACCGGAAAGGAAGTTAAATCGTATGGAATTGACAAATCAGGGGTTACTGGACAGAGAGAGCTGGCAGCAGGCCGGCTATGAACTGCCGGATTTTGACCGTGAAGCAGTGCTTGAAAATACAATGAAAAACCCGCAGTGGATTCATTTCGGCGCCGGCAATATCTTCCGCGCCTTTCAGGCCAATGTGGCACAGAAGCTCATAGAGGAAGGCGTGCTGTCCACTGGGCTCATCGCCGCTGAGGGCTACGATTATGAGATCATTGACAAGATGTACCGCCCCCATGACAATCTGGGCATCCTGGTCACGCTCAAGGCGGACGGAAGCATTGAAAAAACGGTGGTGGGCTCCATTGTGGAATCGCTGATACTGGACAGCCAGGATGAAGCAGAGTACAGCCGACTGAAGGGAATCTTTTGCTCCCCCTCCCTGCAGATGGCCAGCTTCACCATCACGGAAAAGGGCTACAGCCTGACCGACGGCAAAGGCGGCCTGCTTCCTTTGGTGGCCGCCGACTATGAGGCCGGACCGGCAAAACCGGAGAGCTATCTGGGCAAGGTGGTTTCCCTGATCTATGAAAGGTATAAAAACGGCCGCCTGCCCATCGCCCTGGTGAGCATGGACAACTGTTCCCACAACGGTGACAAGCTCTGCCACGCTGTCAGCGAATTCGCTCGCGCATGGTGCAAAAGGGGGCTGGCGGAGGAAGGCTTCTGCGATTATGTGGACTCAAAGGCAGTTTCCTTTCCCTGGACCATGATTGACAAGATCACCCCCAGGCCGGACCCGACCGTCCAGGAACTCCTGAAAAAGGACAGTATAGATGGTCTTGATCCGGTTGTGACCAGCAAAAATACCTATGTGGCTCCCTTTGTTAACGCAGAAGAATGCGAGTATCTGGTGATCGAGGACGATTTCCCGAACGGCAGGCCAGCGCTTGAGAAGGGCGGAATCATCTTCACCGACAGAGAGACCGTGGACAAGGTGGAGAAGATGAAGGTATGCACCTGCTTAAATCCTCTGCACACCGCGCTGGCCATCTACGGATGCCTCCTGGATTATCATCTGATCTGCGATGAGATGAAAAATCCTCTGCTTAAAAAGCTGGTGGAAATCATCGGATATGAGGAAGGCCTCCCCGTGGTGGTGGATCCCGGTATCATCCGGCCCAGGAGCTTCATCGACGAAGTGCTGGGCATCCGCATCCCCAACCCGTTTATGCCGGATTCTCCCCAGCGCATCGCAACCGATACTTCACAGAAGCTGGCGATCCGTTTCGGTGAAACCATCAAAGCCTATCAGGCAAATCCTGACCTGGATGTAAAGAATCTGAAGATGATTCCGCTGGTATTTGCGGGCTGGCTCCGCTATCTGATGGCGGTGGACGATTGCGGAAAGGAATTTACTTTAAGCCCCGATCCCCTTTTGGAAACCGTGCGTCCCTGCATCGCCGGCATCCGTCTGGGCGATCCTGACGCGGATCTGTCCTGTCTGGATGAATTGCTGCGCGACAGCAGAATCTTCGGCGTGGATCTGTTTGAAGCGGGATTGGCTGATTTAGTGAAATCCTACTTTAAAGAACTGACCGCCGGAAACGGTGCGGTTGCCGCCACACTGGAAAAACATCTGGCTTAACAGTAAAATACAAAAAATCAGCTTGTGTCAGGCCATTTCAGTCTGGCACAGGCTGATTCTGCATTAAGCTTCTTCCAGCGTTCCAAACACCTCTCTTGTTATCCGCTTATATTCTTTCGGTTCATCATATCGAATCGGCAGTATCAGCTGCCGTTGCATTTCCTGACCGTTCTGACGCCAGATCAGCCGCAGACAAACAGATTCCTCCAAATGGTACTCGTGGCAACCATACTTGCAGATATGGACGGTTCTTTCCGCAATTCCTTTCTCCATACTGCAAAACGATAATGCAATCGGCGTTATCCATACTTCCTTTTCTCCTGGAAGTAATTCCATCCAGAAATGCAGCGTTTGCCTTCGGCCATCCAGAACGCTCTTTATATGTCCAGTCTGTAGGGATGACTTAAGGAAAGAAAAATTATCATCCCAGAGACTCTCTTGCTTTTTCATTATTTTTCTTCCGGACGGCACTGAAAGTTCGTATCGGATCTCTTCTAAGGCTGCCCCGCTGCCGTTGCACAGCACAAACGGCAGCTGTGCGCAGCAATAGCCACAGTTTTCCCGTATTGACAGCCGGTTTCCGTAACTGGTCAGAGCCACACCTTCTATGCCTGCCAGTTCAGCTTCTTTGTACACGATTTTCCTCTGCAGATCCTCACAAGCTTCAGGGAAGCTTTTCACTGTCCCTTCTACTGTTTCCTTAGAGGGGACCGGAATGGATGTTTCATGCTCTCCGGCGATCATCAGCATAATTTCATAGCTTAACAAATTTTGGAACCTGAAACTCAGCGTGCTGCCGTTTCTGTCATATTCCAGTGAAAAACGAAAAGCGCCTAACTGTCCGTCTGTGATGCGAATATTGTCGTAAATTCCACACGGTTTCAGATACATACACCGTTTGGCAGCATCCACACGGATTCCCAGCCAGCTCTCCAGATAATTCCACAGAAAAAAGCCCTGACCCTGACTGCATCTTGTGGCCTTCCTCACATGATCCGTTCCCATGGGCCACCAGTACAGAGAGCCATTTTCGGCCACTGCGCAGCTAAACATACAGTCCAGACCCTCCAGCTGCTCTTTTTTCTGCCGGGTCGATATAATCCTGCTGACATAGGAGGTGCCGTCGACGTTGCCTCCCCATGGGTACCATCGGATTCCCCCGGTCTCCGGCTCATAGTTTGTCAGCCATAGAGACTGTGCAAAGATCCGGTAATTTTCCCATAGATTATTATTATAAGGAAGAATGCCGTATACTCCGGCCATAGCCGATGCTGTATCCTCGCCGTCATAATAAGGGATGTCCTCCTTAATGTAGAAATCACTCTGTTCCCCCAGGTTGGTCCCTCCGCTGATCTGCGGTCCAAACGGGCCTTTCACCGCCATAACCTGCAACGAGGATCTTATCTCTTCCCCCCATATTTGCGCTTCGCCACCTTCTTCTCCCAATGCATGTAACAGCTTCGCATAGAGTGACAGCGCATATGCTGCTTTTACGTTTACTCCAAAATCATAACGGCGGTTCACCTTTCCGTCGCTGGAATACCTGCTCGGCAGCAGACAGCTGTCCTGTGGCTTCAGTTCCCGCAGCTTCCGGTACAGCCGCTTCAGTCCGCAGCAGACCTCCGAATATTTCCGGAACCATGCCACATCTCCGGTGAGCTCCAGATATTTCCCGGCTAAAATGATCGGCGCCAGCATGATCGGAACAGAATGATCCGGATACGTACTTCCCATCGGCAGACATCCTTTCAGGGCGTAGCGGATCATCCTGCCGCCGAGCTGCGGAAACACGAAAAGAAGGCTTACCATGGTGGGTTCCATGTCGATTCCCCACATTCTTCCACGGTAATGGGCCGGTGCGCCCTGCCAGTGCACAATAATTTCACCTGCTCTGTTCGTCTGGATGCAATTGAAATTGTCAATCAGACATCTCACAGCAAATTCTGCCGTTTTTCCAGTAAGCTTTGCCGGTTCCGGCAGCTTTGGGCGGACAGCACTAAGCGCTGTATCCCAGAAAGCAAGAGCAATCTCACGCCACTGCCCCACCGTCTTTGCATACAATTGTGCCAGCTGTTCCCTGCATTCACCCGGGCTGTGTCCAAGCACAATGAATGTATGAAATTCCTTGCTGACGCCGGGCTCCAGCTCGAAGGCCGCTTCACATCGCCTTTCCTTTATTTCATCCGGGCTTTCTCCGAAATCCTCTGCGGTCCTGCCGCCGCACATCTCTATGGCAGCATACAGCTCCGGATGTGCAAGCCAGATCAGATGTTCTCCTGTCCCGTCACAATGCATGGCCGCCGCTTTATCCGGCTGCCGTCTGTCTTCCCGTCCGATCAGAAGGCCATTCTGAAGCTTAAGCACAAGGCGTCCCCTTACGCTTTTTTTGCTTCGGTTATATGCGGACAACGTATAAAAGCATCCGGAAGGCCCCCAAACTGAATTGTCATCCTCACCTGTTGGAAACGCATTCTCATTCACCGGTGCAAAGGAAGACACCATCAGTTCCAGATCCCCGTATACCGTTCTGGTTACAGGAAGAAAATCATTCTGATAAAAGGACAGACTGTTTTCATCCGCCATTTCCCTATGCCCTGACTCCAATTCCAATGAATAGCTAAACCTGCCCGGTAAAAGACCGCAATCATTCTGGCGGTACATGCCTGCGCCGGCCACGAGATGCCGGGACGCATCCGTATGGTTTACCGGCAATGGATAATCATATTCGCTGGGCAGAGATATAAAATGCAGCCGGCCCAGGGTATCCTGTCCAAGCAGTACGCGTCCGTTTGCCTGGGTATACAGAAGCCTCTCACTGATCATCCCTTCTTTTTCCTCTGTCGGGGCGGATACGAAATATCCGGGCAGTCCTGATTTCAGATACATTTCACACAGTTCCAATATGTTTCCCTCCACGTTCTCAGCACTCACGGCTTTCATGCTTTCCCGGTACAGCATCACACAATTAGCGGAACTGTCCAGACGGAGCACCAGTTATCTGTCCGCGCACGCTTTCGGTAAAACTTCCTATATGGTCGGGTGAAAACAGATAACAGGGCGGAATCTTTCCGGACAGGATATCCGCTCTGTACTCTTCCAGACGGTTAATATCCTGTTCGATGACTTCCCGGTTCTCCGGCTCCTTAACCTTCTGATACCTCCTAAGCCGCAGATAAGCGTCCAGCTCCAGCTGGTGCAGCTGTATGAAACAAATAAAATCACGGTACCGGCCGCTAATGTCCTCATAATCCTCTGCCTTCAGATATTCCCGCAGATGATCAAGACGGCCGGCCGCTTCCCGCATCAGTGTTAAGCTGTTCTCATGGTTTTCACGGTTGATTCGCAGAGCCTTTCTTCCTGGGCGGATCAGGAGATCGTATACGGCCTGCTGGTTTTCCGGGTCCGGCCGCCAGCCGATCAGCGCTTTACCATAATTGTAAAGCCGGGATTCCAGATGGCCGTAATCCGGGATATGAGAATGATCCGTCATGCGTACGCCGCACCCAAACAGCACTTGCTTTACCGCTTGGTATGACGCCCTTAGGATGGACGCCAGTTCCTCGCAGATATACCTGTCAGATATGCCGTATCTGCTGTTTATCCATTCATCCCACAGTTCCTCCGTATCCGCCCCGGGATGACCTGCCAGTTTAAGCAGGGCGAATAAATTCACTTCATTGGGCGTTTTTAACAGGCTTTCCCCGTCCCAGATCGGGCGCACTACAATGCGTTCCATGTTAGGCGAGCTCTTCAGCGCGTAATTTAGATTAGCCTGCAGCGCTTCCGGAAAGCAGCATGGAATCAGGCTTAAACCGTAGTATTCCATACCGCAGCAATAGCATACCGCATGCTTTAGATGGGGTAGACGCTCAATCAGCCTCGGCGCCGGCAGATACGGATTGAAATCACCTGTAGTATAATTGTGTTCCAGTATTAATGGCAGATCCGCCGGAAAATCTTTCAGCGCCTCATATAGCAGTTCCTCCTGATACGGAAACCATACATGGGTCAGCAGACAGAAGCTTTTACCCAGTTCATGGCTAATTAAAGGGAACAAAAAGAAAGGAAAAGCACAATCCAGACGGTATCAGCGGCAATCTACAAGAATAAATTGTGATTACACAAGATTGGTGCTATAATAAGAGAAAAGTTCCTGCCGGGGCAGCCGCCCCGGTGGTATGGATAGAAAGGCAGGAAAACAATATGCACATCAGCTATAAACCACTCTGGCACACACTGTTAGAGCGTGATATGAGGAAAGAGGATTTAAGGCTTGCCGCTGGTATGACAACGAATATGATTGCCAACATGAGCAAAGAGGGAAAGCACATCAGCATGGACACATTAGCCCGTATCTGTGAAACGCTGAATTGTGAGATTACCGATGTGATTGAGTTAGTACCAGACGAGCCTGCTTCCACAGGAGGTAAGGAACATGAGAGAATTGAAACCAAGAATAACGGAAAACGGAATTGATTATATCCTTGTCGGAGATTACTACATCCCGGACTTGAAACTGCCGGAGGAACACCGCCCTATCGGAAAGTACGGACGGATGCACCGGGAATATTTAAGGGAAGTCCACCCAGCCAGATTGAATACATTGATACTGACCGGAGAATTGTGGACATATCTTGCAGACCTGAACGAACAGGCACAGGAACGGTTAGACACTATCATGGAGCAGATGAAAGCCACCGAGGGCGTGACCGAGGAATTGAAACGAACCCAAGAAATGGAATGGGTGCAGCGTTGCAATAGCATTCACAACCGGGCAGAAGAAATTATTTTGCAAGAGATGATTTATTCATAACGGTATGGTAGAATGATTATGACAAATAAGAATTTGTTGAAAGGAGTAAACAACTATGAAAATGTCAAAAGAAAAAATTGATATAAGCATGTTTGCCCCATGCGGAATGAATTGTAAGGTTTGTTATAAGCACTGTTACAATAAAAAAACTTGTTCTGGGTGCTTGAATAGTGATAAAGGGAAACCAGAACATTGTCGTAAATGCAAAATAAAGGATTGCATCAAAGGAAAATCGTTATCCTATTGTTTTGAATGTGCTGAATATCCATGTAAGTTGATTAAAAATCTTGAAAAAAGCTATAATAAACGGTATCAAGCAAGTCTTATAGAAAATAGCCGTTTTGTTCAAGGACATGGTTTGGAACATTTCATGGAACAGCAGAAAATAAAATATACTTGTCCTAAATGCGGTGGCATTATTTCTATTCACGATAAAGAATGTAGCGAGTGTCAAGAAAAAATGAAATAACAAAATTTCAGTTTATAGAACTAAGAAAATTAGAATTGATGGAGGGATATATTATGATAGGCTTTAGTATAATGATGTGGTTCTGTTCTGCTCTTCTCATATTTGTTAGTTTTTCTCTATTAAAAGGAAATTATTCTTCTGTTCATGGCAAAGTATTTGAAACCACAAACGACAGAAAAGGATATGCAAAAGCATTAGGAAAGCCTGTTTTATTGATAGGAATTTGTCTTTTGTTCTCTGGAGTGATTGCAGTTATATTACCGAAAGATTATGCTATTTCTATTGCAGTTATATTTATATTATTTATAGCTGTTATTTGTAGTATATGGCTGTATAAGATTCAAAAAAGATTTTCGTAAATCCCAGTTTATCGTTCTGATTTTCAACTGAATAACCACAGTAAAAACCGCTGCTACATGGAAGCTAACAAACCATGCAACAGCGGTTTTTCTTTACCGTTTTTTCCTTTGGCTGATAGGCGTTCCCATTTTCTTTGATTTTTTGAGAATCCGAATGAGCCAGCGAAATTCTTCATCTGACAGATTTTTATAGTTGATACCAAGTTGCTTGCAGTAAAGGACAACCAGCTTTTCATCCCGGCTGCCCTTGAAATTTTCGACCGCTTCCAGATTTTCTTTCAGTTCATCGGCAACGGTGGTCTGGGGTGCACTCTCACTGTCCTTTTTGTGGGCTTCCCGAATATCCCGGATAATGAGGTTGAGGTCATCCAGAACCATGTGACTAAAATACTCATCATCGCTGATATGGGCGGCTTGCAGCACTTTCAAATGCGGGTCATCTTCGCCGGGGCGATACCGTTCAATGATTTCATGCCGGACGGTATCGACAAGTGCATTGAGATTTTGAATCTGCATGGTGGCAATCCCGTCCACATAAATCTCAATGTCTGCAAGAAACTTGATAAAATCTTTATGTGTGGCAAGCTCACAGAGCAGACGGTTGTTAATCCGACTGCTTTTCAGAAGTGCTACCATCTCATCATTCAAATGCAGCTCCGTCAATGACGTGTTGATCTGCTCCCTGTTCTCTGTCCGGCACAGTAGATAATCAACGGAAACCCCATAGAAGTCTGCCAGCGTGATAAGGTTGCCATGATTGATTTCCTTAAAATCCTCTTTTTCATAACTTCCGAGAGCAGATTTGGAAATACCCGTCAGCTTTGATAGTTCTTCCAGATTTAAGCCTTTGTCCTTGCGGAGTTCCCAAAGGCGTTCCTGTATGCTTGTTGCTCCTTTCATGGGCGCACACTCCTTTCCGGCGGTTTCATTGCTGCCGCTTAACTGGATTATATCACACTTTCCGCAATCGTGGAAATTTCTGATTTTTACTCCTAATTCCTACTTTGTGGACATACGGCACAGGGCACAAAAATGTTCTATGATACAGGTAGTTCATCGATGGATTATTCCAATCGAATGACCAGCCTGTGTGGGATATGCTTCCCCGGCGATGTAGTGCCATGACTTTTGGCAGGGATGTGGAGGAACCCTGACCGAAACGAGCGTACCAAAGGGAGCGATACGCCGCTGTGAGATTCAGGGGAGGAACGACACCGGGGAGAACTGGCGAACTGACACCGAAATGATACCGAAACACGACAATCTGATAGGGGGATAGTCTACCCTATCGCTGATACTTCGGGAGATTTTAGGCGGCTCTATGGCTGTAATTTTTCCGAAAATCGCCCCGAAACCATACACAAAAACGGGAGGAAGCGCAATATGCCGAGAATGAGCAAAAAGAGGAAACAGGAGCTTTCCTTTTACCTCAATGACCGGGGGCGTGTCACTTACAACGAATTATGCCGGAAATGCCAGCATGGGTGCAAGCAGAGCTTCCGGGCGGTTGTGATTGACTGCCCCCGTTATTTATCCAAACGAGCAAAGAAAAAGGAGGAACACACCGAATGAATTTTGAATTTATGACGATAGACACACCACTGCCGCCCTGTATGCCATTTCCCAGAGCGTTGACAGGATTTCCAGTCAGCAGCACCGCAAAGGTCATGTACTGCCGGATGCTGGACGCTATGCTATCCAAAGGGCAGGAGGACGAGAACGGAATCCTGTTTGTCTGCTTCCCTGTCACAGCCATTGCCGCAGTCCTGTCCCGCAGTCCTATGACGGTCAAGCGTTCTTTGAATGAACTGGAAAACGCAGGACTTATCATGCGGGTGCGTCAGGGCGTTGGAGAGCCGAACAGGATTTATGTGCTGATACCGGGAAAGGAGGACGCTGCCCTTGCCTGATAGCTCAAAACTTGAAAAGCTCAACCGGGAGCTGGAGAAAAGCGAAAAGAAACTGCGGAAAGCTATCAATGATGAAAAGGCATTGCAGCATCAGTTGAAGCAGCTTACCCGAAAGGAACGGACGCACCGGCTCTGTACTCGTGGCGGTATGCTGGAAAGTTTTCTGCAAGAGCCGGAACGCCTGACAGATGATGATATCATGCTGTTGTTGAAACTCATTTTTCACAGACAGGACACGCAGGAACTATTGAAAAAACTGCTGGAACGGAAGAAGCCGGAAACCCCTTAGTTTACTAAGGGCGCAATTATACACCACCCAGAGGTTGGTGCATTGCGTTCTCCGAAGGCTCCTCGCCGGAGGGCTGTGATTTTCCGCAGTCATGGTCTGCTCCAAATCAAACAGGGGACGCTACGCTTCCCCTGCGCTGGCTGCCGCCAGCTACCCTTTTGTGGACTTGCCATCTGGGGACACCTTGCGTTGCAAGCTGTTCCCAGCCGACAAGTTTCATAAAATATGCTATCTTTTCGATAAGCAATAAAGTATAATGAAGTCAGTAATAAATTTAGAAATTGAGGTAAAGTTATGGCATCCAGCAAAGAATATTTAGAATTTATTTTAGGTCAGTTATCTGACTTGAATGAAATTACCTATCGAGCTATGATGGGCGAATTTGTCATTTATTATTGTGGTAAGATTGTAGGCGGTATCTATGATGATAGATTACTTGTCAAACCAGTAAAATCAGCAATAAGTTATATGCCAACGGTTTCGTATGAGTTACCTTACGAGGGAGCAAAAGAAATGTTGTTGGTAGATGAAGTTGATAATAAAGAGTTTTTGACAGGATTGTTTAATGCTATGTATGAAGAATTGCCTACCCCTAAATCGAAAAAGAAGAAATAATAAAATAATAATTTGAGAGGAAGTATTACTGATGGAAAAGTTTAAGCCGTTTATTATACCTGTGGCATTATTGGTTCTAATTGACCAGATGGTTAAAATAGTAATTTCAAAAGTATTTATGAAATACGAATTTGATATAATAGCCAAAGTTTTAAGATTTAATCCAGAACTAAATACTCGTTTATCTTATGCTGGCAATTTCTTCGAATTATTATCAAGTCCGTTTGTTACCATTTTATTGAATGTGTTTGTTTTGTTCCTCTTTTTATCAGGATATATGCTATATCAGGCAAAAAGAGCACATACAAGTTTTTGGGTAAAAATGATAATGATTTGTGGCATATCGGGATGTTTATGTAGCTTGATTGATAAGGTGTTTTGGGGTGGAAGTTTAGATTTTTTGCAGATACCTACCCTTTTTATTTTTGATTTGAAAGACTGCTATCTTACAGTTGCAGAAGTTATATTTGTTGTTATTGGAATTTTGAATAGCAAAGAAATATCGGTTAAAGAGTATTTACATTTTTGTTGTAACAAATTTAGCTTGTAAACTTCTGGTTTATTATTTCTTATACATCGGGTCAACTTGTCCCGAACTTTCACAACTAAATACCCGCCACCTACAAAGCGGCACACCGAGCAGGAAATCTAAAAAAGATCTCCTGCTTTTTTTCTGCCAAAAATGAGGTGGTAAAACTCCACCCCATCCACCAAGCATAGAAAGGAGGGACACAAAATGCCATGTCCACACAACGAAATTTCTATTGTACAGCGAAGCCAACAGCAGTCTGCGGTTGCCGCCGCTGCCTACCAGAGCGGCGAAAAGCTGTTCTGTGAATACGACCAGGAAGTGAAGCACTACCCGGAAAAGCGTGGTATCGTCCACAATGAAATCCTTCTTCCGGCAAATGCCCCACAGAAATATGCAGACCGCAATACCCTATGGAACGCCGCCGAAGCGGTGGAGAAACAATGGAACTCCCAGCTTGCAAGGCGGTGGGTGCTTACCATCCCCAGAGAGATACCGCCTGACCAGTACGCTGTCCTTGTACGGGAGTTTTGTGAGCAGCAGTTTGTTTCCAAAGGCATGATTGCTGATTTTGCAATCCATGACCCCCATCCGCCGGGACACAATCCCCACGCCCATGTCCTGCTCACTATGAGGGCAATGGACGAACATGGGAAATGGCTTCCCAAGAGCCGCAAGGTTTATGACCTTGACGAGAATGGGGAACGGATCAAACTTCCGTCCGGCAGATGGAAAAGCCACAAGGAGGATACGGTTGACTGGAACGACCAGAAGTATTGTGAAATCTGGCGGCATGAATGGGAGGTCATCCAGAACCGCTATCTGGAAGCCAATGACCGCCCGGAGCGTGTGGACTTGCGTTCCTATGCCAGACAGGGGCTTGATATAGTCCCTACTGTCCATGAGGGAGCTGCTGTCCGGCAGATGGAAAAGCGGGGTATCCAGACGAATATCGGAAACCTGAACCGGGAAATCAGAGCTGCCAACAATCTGATGAAGTCCATCCGGCAGCTTATCCAAAACCTCAAAGGCTGGATTACCGAGCTGGGCGAAAAACGGAAAGAGCTGCTTGCACAAAAGGCGGCGGAGGAAGCAACACTTCTTCCCAATCTGCTGATGAAGTATATGGCGATACGAAAGGAAGAACGGAAGGACTGGACAAGGGCTGGACAGAACCGGGGGACTTCACAGGACTTAAAGGCAGTCAGCGAAGCCCTGTCCTATCTCCGGCAAAAGGGGCTTTCCACTGTGGAGGACTTAGAAGCATTTCTGGAATCCTCCGGGAAATCAGCCGCAGATTACCGCAATCAGATGAAGCCAAAGGAAGCCCGAAGCAAAGTGATTGACGGGATTCTTGCCAGCCGGACAGACTGCAAAGAATGTAAGGCTGTCTATGAGAAGTACCAGAAGATATTTTTTAAGAAAACAAAGGAAAAATTCAAACAGGAACACCCGGAGGTTGCCCGGTATGCGAAAGCCACCGCCTACCTTGCCAAGCACCCGGACGATAAGGACAGCACCCAAAAGGAACTGCAAGAGGAGCAGGAAACGCTTCTGGAAGAAATTGCAGCCCTGAAAATACCGTTGACCGAGGTACAGGAGGATTTGAAGAAGCTGCGGGACATCCGCTACTGGGTACGGAAAGCCACCCCCGGCACAGAAGAAAGCAAAGAGCCGCCCAAGAAGCAGCCCCTCAAAGAAGTCTTGCAGGATAAGGCGGACGAGAAAAAAGCACAAAGAACTGCCCCGGTGCAGACAAAACACAAACAACAGGATATGGAACTTTAACAGGCACTTGCCATTTTCAGATTGAGAATGTCAGGTGCTTTTCTTTTTTTCAAGGAGGGATAGATTTGAATGTATTTGAAGCTGTGAAGCAGTCCGTCACAACAAGACAGGCTGCGGAGCATTATGGAATCCGTGTAGGCCGGAACGGGATGGCTTGTTGCCCGTTCCATAACGATAAAACCCCAAGCATGAAGCTGGATCGGCGTTACCACTGCTTCGGCTGCGGTGCGGATGGGGATGTGATTGATTTTGCCGCCGCCCTGTATGGGCTGGGAAAGAAAGAAGCCGCCGTACAGCTGGCACAGGACTTCGGGCTTTCCTATGAGGACTGGAAACCGCCGGGGAAGGTAAAAAAGCCCAAGCCCCGGCAGAAATCCCAGGAGGAACAGTTTCAGGAAGCAAAGAGCCGCTGCTTCCGTATTCTTGCCGATTATCTTCACTTGCTTCGGGCATGGAGAAAGGATTATGCCCCGCACTCCCCGGAGGAAGCCTTTCATCCACGGTTTGTGGAAGCCTTACAGAAGCAAGACCAAGTGGAATATCTGCTGGATGTGCTGCTCTTTGGGGAGACAGAGGAAAAAGCAGCTTTGATTACGGACTACGGGAAGGATGTGATACAGCTTGAAAAGCGAATGGCAGAGCTTGCCGCCGCAAACGCAGCAAGAACTAAAAAACACCATGAACGCCATGCAGCCGCCCCAGAGCATTGAGGAAATCAAGGCGGGGCTGGAAACTACCGAGAAAGGCGGTGTCCGTCAGAGCATACGGAACTGCCTGACCGTATTCCAGCGTGACCCGCTGCTTTCCGGGGCTATCGCATACAACATCCTGACCGACCGCAAGGACATCATAAAGCCCATCGGCTTCCACAGGGAAAGCACCGCCCTGAACGATACGGACATGAAGTATCTGCTTCTCTATCTGGAAGAAACCTACGGGCTTACCAATGAGAAGAAGATTGATAACGCCATCGGGATTGTGGCGAATGAAAACAAGTACCATCCCATCCGGGACTATCTCAATACCCTTGTGTGGGACGGGACAGAGCGAATCCGTTTCTGCCTGCGGCACTTTCTGGGGGCTGACGCAGACGATTACACCTATGAAGCGTTGAAGCTGTTCCTGCTGGGCGCAATCTCACGAGCCTTTCAGCCGGGGTGCAAATTTGAAATCATGCTCTGTCTGGTAGGCGGTCAGGGGGCTGGCAAGTCCACCTTCTTCCGTCTGCTGGCAGTCCGGGACGAGTGGTTCTCCGATGATTTGCGGAAGCTGGACGATGACAATGTGTACCGCAAGCTGCAAGGTCACTGGATTATCGAAATGTCGGAAATGATGGCAACCGCCAACGCCAAGAGCATTGAGGAAATCAAGTCGTTTTTAAGCCGACAGAAAGAGGTTTACAAGATACCCTATGAAACCCACCCGGCAGACCGCCCCCGTCAGTGCGTGTTTGGCGGCACTTCCAATGCCCTTGACTTCCTGCCCCTTGACCGTTCCGGCAACCGCCGCTTTATCCCCGTCATGGTGTACCCGGAGCAAGCCGAGGCTCACATTTTGGAGGATGAAGCTGCTTCCAGAGCCTATATCGAGCAGATGTGGGCAGAAGCTATGGAGATTTACCGAAGCGGCAGGTTCAAGCTGGCTTTCAGCCCCGCCATGCAGCGGTATCTCAAAGAACACCAGCGGGATTTTATGCCGGAGGACACCAAAGCCGGGATGATACAGGCGTATCTTGATAAGTACACCGGGAGCATGGTCTGCTCCAAGCAGCTCTACAAGGAAGCCTTGAACCATGCCTTTGACGAGCCGAAGCAATGGGAAATCCGGGAAATCAACGAGATTATGAACCAGTGCATTTCCGGCTGGCGGTACTTCCAAAACCCAAGAATGTTTTCCGAATATGGCAGGCAAAAGGGCTGGGAGCGTGAAAACCCGGCAACGGACTCCGGCAATCCGTCTGAAAAAACAATGGACGGTTTTGTGGAGGTCACAGAACAGATGGAGCTTCCATTCTGAAAATGACAGCCCGTTGCACCCCCTGTTGCTATCCCGTTGCCGAGCCGGTTGCCGGGGAAAAACCCTTATTTCCGGGCTTTTCTCCCTTATAACAACCAAAACAACAGAAAAATAAAAGAAAAGTATAAATAGTAACCATCGCCAGATTGAGATTGTTTGCAAGGTCTTTTGAAGCCCGTTGCCGGACTTCGTTGCCGACACCCTCTGTCTGGCTATTTTCATGTATGGAGGATAACTGCCTATGGCAAAAAACAAAACAGAGATTCATGTGACTACTGTGTTTGACGGGGAGCTTGACGCAACCGATGTATTCGTCAGCCTGATTTCCCAGAAATACGGAAAAACAAATACAAAAGAATATCTTGCTAAAAAGAAAGATATGAAGTATAATGAAGATGAGGTTCAAAAGAGCCAGATACCGTCTGGATTGTGTGGGTAAATGGCTATGATGAACGAAATGGAATACAGAACAATCGGAAAGGCACTTGCCGGGGGCTATCGTGCGGCGGTCTATTGCAGGCTGTCAAAGGACGATGACCTGCAAGGCGAAAGTGCCAGTATCGCAAACCAGCGTGATATGCTGGAAAAATACTGCGAAAAGCAGGGATGGGAGGTTGTGGCAGTCTATCAGGACGATGGCTTCACAGGTCTTAATATGGAGCGTCCTGATTTACAGAGAATGTTGAGAGCCATTGAGCGCAGGCAGATCAACCTTGTCATCACGAAAGACCTCAGCCGACTGGGGCGTAACTATCTGCAAACCGGGCATTTGATTGAGGACTTTTTCCCAAGAAACGGTGTCCGCTATATCGCCATGAATGACGGTATCGACACCCTGCGAGATAACAACGACATTGCCCCGTTCAAGAATATCCTGAATGAGATGTACAGCAAGGATATTTCCAAGAAAGTCCATTCCTCTTATCTTCTGAAAGCGCAGAAAGGACAGTTTACCGGGTGTCTTGCCCCGTTTGGGTATCGGAAAGACCCGGAGGACAAAAACCATCTGCTCATTGACGAGGAAACCGCCCCGATTGTGCGGCTGATTTTCGGATATGCCCTGAACGGTCATGGTCCGAACTATATCCGCAGACGGCTGGAAGAAGAAAAAATCCCCTGTCCCACATGGTGGAACCGGGAACGGGGACTTCGCAATACCCGCACCAAATGGGAAAAGAAAGACCCGGAAAACGGGCGGTATATGTGGGACTTCTCCGTTATCAAAGACCTTTTGATGAATCCAGTCTACACCGGGGCGATTGCTTCCCAGAAAAAAGACTACCGTTTCAAAATCGGTACGATTGGGGAAAAGAAGCCGGAGGACTGGATTGTGGTGGAGGGACAGCATGAACCGCTGATTGACCGCATGAGCTTTGACATTGTGCAGAACAAGCTGAAATCCCGCCAGCGTCCGGGACAGACCAATGAAATCAGCCTGTTTGCCGGACTGGTAAAATGCGGCGAGTGTGGGAAGTCGCTGACGATACGCTACACAAACGCAAAACATCCCCAGCAAATTTATTCCTGCAAGACCTACAATGCCTTTGGAAAGAACCACTGCACCCAGCACCGGATTGATTATGACACCCTTTACAGCCATGTGCTGCGAAAAATCCGGGAATGTGCCAGAGCCGCCCTGATGGACGGGGAAGCGGTTGCCGACCGCCTGACCAATACCTGCGAAGCCGAGCAGCGGGAACAGCGGGAAGCAATGGAACGCTCCCTTACAAGGGACGAGGAACGGATTGAGGTTCTGGACAAAATGGTCATGCGGCTTTATGAGGATATGATTGCAGGGCGTATCAGTGAGCAGAATTTCAACACCATGCTGGAAAAGACACAGACCGAGCAGACGGAGCTTAAAACAAAAGTGTCAGAGGGCAGGAAGCGGCTGTCCGATGAAGTCCAGCTTGCCAATGACGCAAAACAATGGGTGGAAGCCATTCAGGAATACGCCAACATCACAGAGCTGGACGCAGCCACCCTTAACCGCTTAATCAAAGAAATCGTCGTGCATGAGCGCATTGACGAAGATAAAATAAGACACATTTCTATCGAAATTCATTTTAATCTCAAACCCATCCCGGAGGTGGAACAGGTCACTGCCTGACCTGTCCTGCCGGGACGGTTCTCTTAAAAACACCATATAGATTTTTGTACGCCGCCGCCCGCCATCGAGCAGAGTTTTACACCTAATTGGGGATAAAACAGGTCACGGCAGGCGGAGGCAACAGCCATAAGCACCATACGAAGATGATCTGCAAAGCTTAAATACGGCCATGACTGCGACTCCTGTTTCAGTATCTGATCCGGATGCTTTTCCATCATTTCTTCATCAATGTCCAGACCGTAATTCATACATTTAAAGAAATTATTATAGTGAATCAGATTCATGGACTCAAAAAAGTACAGGGACAGTTCATCAAGCTGCGGAAAACGCGTTAAGATCCCATATGCCGCATCGTATAACAGCTGCCAAAACAGGCCGTTGTTCAGGTTTCTGACCTGTGGATAAGCTTTCAGTAACTGATCCAGCGGCGTAAAATTGCCCAGCATATAGGAAACTTTTTTTCCCTTCCCTTTGCAAAGCCTGATGACCTTGTCCACAAAGGAATTGGTTTCTTCATCCACCTCTATCCCTGCATCCGGATAGTTCTTTAATGGCGCATGGTTAAACCAAAAACCGCTATGCAGCTGTACCCAGTCAAAGCTCGCCTGATTATCTTCGGCATAATCCAGATAGCGTTGGATCTCCTGCGGATCCCCTACTCTGGCATGTGCTTTTTTCGTATCGGCAAACAATACAAGCATTGTCTCCAGTTGTTTATTCTCCGCATACCTTTTCCACGGATACATATTCGCCGTAATTGTATCAAATGACTCCATTTTTCTCTTTCTCCTCCTCTTAACAGATCTGATACCCTCATCCCTTCAGCCCCGTAGTCGCAACGCCTTCTACAAAATATTTCTGAGCCAGGAAGAAAATCACAATGCAGGGAAGCATGGCGACAAAGGACATGGCCATGATAGGCCCCCAGGATATGCTGGTGCTGCTGTCCATACTCAGTCTCAGCCCCTGCATCACATTATACTTTCGGACGCTGTTAATAAATATCAGCGGATTGAAATAATCATTCCAGGTCCAGATAAACTGGAAAATCCCCACAGAGAACAGAGCCGGTTTGCAAAGCGGCATGATAATTCTTAAAAATATGCGCAGGGTACCGCATCCGTCCATGAAAGCCGATTCATCAATTTCTCTCGGGATTCCCCGGATAAACTGCATTACAGAAAATATAAAAAACGGATAACACGCAAAGGCCGCCGGAATCCAAAAAGGCAGGTAGGTATCCAGCCAGTTAAACTGCCGGAACATAATATACTTTGGAATGATTGTCGCCGCGTTGGGCAGCATCATTGTAGAGATCATAAGCCCAAAGAGCAGATTTCTACCTTTAAACCGAAATCTGGCAAAACCATATGCTACCACACTGCAGGAGAGAACGGTCAGCACAACTACCGGAAACACGATTTTTACCGAATTCAGTATAAATGTGCCGAAGTAATACTCTCCCACACCTCTCCACCCCTTTATGTAGGATTCCAGCGTAATCTGCCTGGGGATCAGGCTGTAGGAGGTCAAAAGCTCTGTGTTCGTCTTAAAAGAAGCGGAAATCAGAAAACAGAAGGGGTATAAAAAGAGCAGCCCCAGCATCGTCAGGAGAACATAGGACACCGCTTTTTTTAACCGTCTTTTCAGATTTCTTTTTCTGGTTCTGTTCATGCTCTCATACCCCTCCATCCGCATAAAATGTCCAGTAGGACGACGACTTAAAAATCAGGCAGGTAAACGCGATGATGATCACAAAAAGTATCCAGGACTGTGCGGACGCGTATCCCATTTTGTAATAGGAAAAACCTGTCTCATAGAGCAGGAGCCCGAACAGTTTGGTGGATTTCATCGGACCTCCGTTGGTGATGATCGCAGGCGCCGTATACTCCTGAAATGCGTTGATCAGCTGCATAATCATATTAAAGAGTATCATTGGGCTAATCATCGGCAATGTGATATGAAAGAATATCCGCACTCCGGATGATCCGTCCACTCTGGCCGCTTCATAAAGCTCTTTAGGCACCTGCTTTAAAGCCGCCAGAAAAAAGATCATTGAGGATCCAAACTGCCATACCGACAGCAGGCTGATCGTCATTATGGATACCTTTGGATTGGTCAGCCAACCAACACTGTCCAACCCGATGTAAGTAAGTGCCGTATTGATGATACCGTCCGCCGCAAACAGGTTTCTCCACAGAATTGCGATAGCAACACTGCCCCCCATGATTGACGGCAAATAGTAGATGGTGCGATACCAGTTCATTCCCTTCAGCTGCACATTTAATATCATCGCCACCAACAGAGCGCAAAGCAGCTTCATCGGAACAGATAAAAACACATACTTAAATGTAACCGCCAGGGAATTGCGGAACTCGTGGTCTTTCGCAAACAGTTTTATATAGTTAGTCATACCCACAAAACGGAACTGGTCACCAAAGCTGTAGTCCGTCAATGAGTAAAACAGTGACAGCAGCAAAGGGTACAGCTGAAATACCAGGAAACCTATGATCCAGGGGGCCAGATACAGATACCCCTGATTATTTCTTCTGGTAATAAACGTACTTTTCTTCATAATCCGATCCCCTCCCTAAAACCGGCTGATTTTCAAACGGACGATAACACATGCCCGGCAAAAGTCCGCCGGGATTCTGCCGGGCATATCTTCTTATTTCTTCATCTCGTCCAGGATCTCCTGGCATTCTTCGATCATGCGGTCCGCCGCATCTTCCGGTGTGATCGCCTCATAGCAGAGTTCCTGCATAAGCGGGAACAGCACACCATATATTTCGGCGTTTTCCGAAAGCACGCTGGGAGGAGCATCCGTATTCTCCAGCGCAATATTCACAGCCTTGTTGATGACCGGATCCAGCATATCTTTCTTTGCCAGCAGGTCTCTGGCCACTCCGGCGGCGGGGACGCCGCGGCAGTCTTTCAAAATTTCAACTGCGGTTTGATCCGAGTACAAAAACTCCAGAAATTTAAGCGCTTCTACTGACTTTTCATTATCCGTTACAGCGAACATCTGTGAGGGCATGGTGATCACACCGGTTTTCTTCGCTTCATCCGCAATAGGTATGGATACAACATCCAGGTTCATACCATCCGCCTTTATATTGCCGATCGCGGATGATGCACAGTAAAAGCAGGCGATCTCATTGGAAAGCCACTTTTTGTTCTCCGCAATGTTCGCATAGTACGGATATGCGGTTTCCATCGGCTCTGCCACACCTTCCTTAAACAGTGTCTGCAGGAAGGTAAAGGCGCTTACCAATACTTCCTTATCCTGTATGACCGTATAATCATCCTCTATGCTCCAGCGCCCTGACATCTGTCGGATATAGGAACGAAGCATATGGTTCCAGTTATCGTCGTTACTCGTTATCATATAGTAATCCGGATTCGCCTCGTGCACCTTTTTACCGGTTTCTATAAATTCTTCCCAGGTCATCTGATCCGGTACCACAATGCCCACCGCATCTGTCACTGTTTTGTTCACCACCAGATTATAGGAGCTGATACCTGCCGGAACAGCAATGGTTCTGCCGTCCGCATAAGTACCGAAATTATTGATGAAGTTCTCGTCAAACAGGCCGAGATCCAGCGTGTCCTGACTCTTAAAGTCCAGGAAACAGTCGAACTTCTCTCCCCAGCTCATGATTGTTGTGTACCCCACCTGCATGATATCCGGCTGTGTCTTTCCTGCCAGCTGTGTGGCCATCTTGTCCTCATAGCCGTCCCATCCCTGATACTCCGGTACGATTGTTACATTCGGGGCGATATCCTTATAAGCCTCAATCGCCTTCAGTGTAGCTTCATGTCTTGCATCTCCGCCCCACCAGGCAAAACGGATTTCAACCGCATCGCCAGTCTGTGCTCCTGCAGTACTCTGTGTCTCTGTCTGCACAGACGATGTGCGTTGGTTCTGACCGTCCGTCTCCTTTCCCTTTTCATTTCCCGTACAGCCCGACAGGACCGCTGCGGAAAGGCAAACAGCTGTCAGAAGTGAATAAATCTTTTTTCTCCTAAGCATCTTAAATCCTCCTTTTACAAATCCCAACATATTCCACAATTTATAAAGTCAAAATATGTATACCGGTAATTGATCACTTTTACCATATATTGGTTTGCGGCGCCGCCGATAATTGTGATATAATAACATATATTTTTGACTATTTTAAGTATTATCCGGCATATTTGTTAAACAAAGTATAGTAAATATAGCAATTGAAAACAACATCCATAACAGAGAAAAGGTGGACAGATCTTATATGATATATTTAATCACCATCTGCGCACATCCAATTCAATATATAGACTGTGGACATATGCACAGTGATGGCGGCTTTTTTCATCAGCGGCGCAGGTTGGACTATTATGTGTTCATTTATGTAACCGAAGGGACTCTTTATATGGGAACGGAAGGACATGAGTACGTGACCGGTCCACAGCAGTTTCTCATTCTTTATGCCGGGCTTGAGCATTACGGATACAGGATTACAAAAGAAAAACTCTCATATTTCTGGGTGCATTTTCATCTCCGGGAGGATTGTCCATTTACATGCTGTGATAAGCATGCCCTAAGCGGTTTTCTGAACAGCCGTCTGGCCTCCAGTCCTTTAAACGGGCTGGACTGCTTTATCCTGCCGGAGGCCGGAACCATTTCTGATTCCGGTATCCTATTACAGCTATTTTCGCAGATGCTGAACCTCTCTAAAATAGAACCGGTATACTCCAGCTATCTGATACATTACTCATTAAACCTGCTGCTCATGGAGCTGACTCATGAATTCTTAAATCACTATCTGTCTGCTCCCGGTGTACCTGCCCATATCAATTACATCAAAGAGTGGATCCGGATTAATTACCGAAAGCCCGTCACCGTTAAATATCTGGCTTCTCTCTTTCATTATAATCCGGATTACCTGTCCTACACATTCAAGAAGTATACGGGGAAAAATCTGATTAAATTTGTTCACAGAACAAGAATTGATGCCGCCAAGGGACTGCTGTCCTCCGGGGAACTCTCAATTAAAGAAACCGCATTTGCCTGCGGCTATACAGACGAAAAGTATTTTATCCGGGTCTTTCGGCAAATGGAAGGGATGACACCCGGCGAATATCGAAAAACCTTTTACAAATGCAAAGTGCTGGCCAAAAAGCCAGTATTTAAAACAAACTGAATACATTTGAAAATTTACTGTTTCTGTCCGCTCATTTTCATCAGCCCCTTATACAGGACAATGAAAAAGACCAAAGCATCCACTGCCAGCACTGCTGTGATATGCTTCATGACACCGAATACGAACAGAACTGTAAACATCTGTGCGGAACAGGCCACAAAGCACAGAAAGTTGGTGAGGTAATCGGTCACCAGATCCGCCTGCCCCATATTCCCCAGCCATCTCCATATAAAGGGACGCAATAGCAGGCGGATGATAACACAGGCGGCCGGATAAGCGAAAATCACTAAACGGCCTGTCTCATTCGCCGCCTGTCCGCCGCTCCACTGGATCGGAATCCGTTCCGGCAGAAAGTAAAACGATACCGCAGCGATGAGCAGGCAAAGAGCTGTAAGCGCTATCCATACAGCCACACCGCCCCATACTTTCACAAAGGTCAGCGCATCCAGAGAAAACAGCTCCCTGTTTTCCCTGACGTATCCGCCCATATCGCCGATATAGTGGTCTATGTCCAATTTCTCATAGGAATCCACATTATCCTCAAGCATCCGGCTGCATACGTTTTTCGATCTTGTGAGCTTCACTATCTCCTGATCCAGCTGCTCATTCTGCTTTCTTAACAGGGCATTCAGCTGTATCTTCCCATTCACGCAGTCTCGAATGCTCTCCACCGGCAGATTCAGGCTCCTCAAAAAGGCAATTCTTTTGATTTCCAGAACGTTTTCCTCTGTATAGTCCCGGTAACCGTTTTTATCGTTGCGTTCCGGCTGGATCAGCCCCTCTTTTTCATAAAACCTGATGTTGGAGCGCGACAGCCCCGTTTTCTCTTCCACTTCTTTAATTGTCATATCCATCGCCTCACTTATCTTTGATGCCTGCCACAGGCCGGCCGTTCCTCTGCCGCCATTTGCTGTATGTCACAAGTATAAAGTATAAATAAGGTTTACAGTCAACAGATTGTGTCCAAAAACTTTTCAAATTTTTTCTCACTGAAGATTTCGTTGGTCACAAAAGTCCCGTCATAAAAAAAGCTGTAGGTCGTAAAGGGCGAAGGAGCATTTTTTGCTTCTTCCAGAGTTTCTATCTTGTGGATTGAAAGTGCCATTCCCCTTTCTTCGGCAATATCCTGGATCACAGGCACATACTTAGCCGTATGAGGACATTGGTTAGTGTAATAAAGAACCATGCCTTTTTCTTCGATCCTCCCTTTTTTCGCGCAGTCAGAGAATTTCGGCGCCGGCGCGCTCTCATCAAAAGGAAGGTACAGCAGTTCATAATGGGGAGCAGCCGTATCCGCGGTCTTAAACCCCTTGTATTTTAGATAGCCCGGATCGGAAAGGAAGGGCATTTTTTTAGGGGATGATATTACGGTCACTCCCAAAAGCCCCGCGTTCTTTGCATCCTCCATGCATTGCTCCAAAAGCCGGTTGGCAAAGCCTTTTCCCTTAAACTGTCCGGATACCCAAAAGCAGTTGATGTGCATATATCCGTCTGCCGATATCGGATACCAGGCCTTCGATGCCGGTATATATTCTATAAAAACTTTTCCCCGCACATCCAGCTTTTTAAAAACCAGCCCGTCCTCAAACCGTTTGATCATCCATTCCTTCTTGGATGATACGCAGCATTCCCCTTTTTTATCCGATATCGCACAACATATATGCTCCGTTGTAATATTGTCTCTGTTAACCGCGATAATCTCCATATTCCGAATTCTCCTGTACTTTCATGATTTCAGGCTGATAACCGCCTGATGAATGATTCATACAGTCATCTTATCACAGACATATGACACATGCATGTCATATTTATAATTCTTCTCTGGTAAAATATGCAAATATTTCTGTTCAGAGGTACCCAAATTTGAAAAGGGCCGCCCGGCGCTGCATGCGCCGAACGGCCTCTCTTCCGGCTTATGCCGGTTAATTTTTTAGCTGCTTACATCCTAGTGATAGTAACCCGCATCATAAGCGGCTTTCTTCTCATCCAGAATTTCCTGATATCCTGCATCCAGGTATTCCTGGGACAGCTCATCATAAAGCGCATCAAATTCCTCAGGTGTGCTTCTCACAAGTTTTACATAGGATTCCTGCCACAGTGTAGCAAGCTCTGTGGAGTACTCGCTCAAGGATGCGATCGGAACGGTGAAGCAGGTATCCGGTGTAGCCCACTCGTCATATTTGTCGTTATAATCCAGAATTTCCTGAATCAGATATTCATAACCCTTAGGTCCGTTGGCATTAACGATGGATTTCGCCCACTCTTCCTGAGTCGCGTATGATTTATTGGAAGCAACCAGGCAGTAATAATCCTGATTATCGTTGTTGGACATTCTCTCTTCTCCTGTGTAGCCCAGAGAAACTTTGATGCCGTCCTTCACTTCGTAATGCATTCCTTCAAAACCGCTCTGCAGTGTTGCGAGCACTTCCGGATCGTTCATCCATTCAATGTACATCCATACTGCGATTCTCTGCTCATCGGTAGCGTCCTCATTGATGCCGTAGATCATGCCGAAAGGCCAGTACTTACGTCCCTGAGGATGCTCTCCTTCCGGCGCCTTAGCCGCAGGATCCAGGATTGCCAGTTCCGCTTCGGGGAAACTTGCCATCAGGTTTTCAATATCTGTCAGTGTATTCTGGTTGATATAGCAGGACCATGTGCCGGCCTTTCCGGATAAGAAATCAGCCTTACACTGTGATCCGTCCGTATCCAGATAGAATTCCGGTGTGATCAGACCTTCGTTGTACTGTTCGTTCATATTCTTTAAGAATGCCTTGGTGGGTTCCCAGGACAGAGAAGCCACTGCCAGATCGGAATTTAATGCTCTGCCTTCCGCATCGTTCGGCCATCCTCTGAAGGAATAGTCAAAGTTGAAGGATTTCATTAACAGATAATCGGAAGCATAGCCCAAACCGGCATCTTTCCATTTTCTTAACATATCGTTGTACTCGGTCAGATTCTGAGGCATATCTACACCTACTTTATCCATCCAGTCTTTACGGATAATCGTTCCATAGTTGCTGGATAACAGTTCGGTACGGCTGCCCATGATCACCATCAGCTCATCATTGATCACACCGTATTCCTGAATGGTATCGCCCATCTTCTCCCAGTAATTAGGTGCGTAATATGCGATTTCCTCCGCATTCAAAGGCTGATAAGCATCTTCTGAGTAATACTGCAGGATGTTCGGATAATCATAGTGGAAAATGATGGTCGGCGCACTGCCTGCTGAAAGCAGCTGTGTGAAATCCGTCACTTCGGTAGAACGTCCGATGGATATCCACTCGATCTCTACATTATATTTATCACCGAAGTTTTCCTGGATCCATTTGGTCCAGTAATTGTCACAGGGATCCCAGCCTTCCCAGCCTCTTTCATAAATAGGAATCTGGATCGTTACTTTTTCCGGGAAACCGGCTGAGTAATCGGTAAATTCTCCTGCCGCCTGGGAAGGAGCCGCCGTACTTTCCGCATTGCCGGCAGCCGTCGTAGTTTCCTTGGGCGCTTCTGTGGTGCTGCCCGCAGGTTCTTTTCCTGAACTGCAGCCTGACAGGGAAGCGATAGTCATTGCAGCTGCCAGTCCAAGAGCTGCCAGTCTTTTGAAGTTCTTCTTCATCTTATTTCCTCCTCTTATAAGATAATATTATAGAGTCCGCAATTGCGGCTACTATCGGTTATAGATCGCATGAGATGCTGTCATCCCTTTACAGCTCCGATCATGGTGCCCTGTACGAAATATTTCTGCAGGAACGGATAAACTACGATGATCGGCAGCGTTGCGAATACAATACATGCAGCTTTAAGTATCTCCGGATCTGTATAACGGGTCATGCCGGTATCATTGATGGAACCCTGGAAGGATTCCGTAGCGGAGATAATCAGGTAATAGAGCTTCAGCTGCAGGGGGCGCAGAGCTTTATTCTGCTTGATATAGAACATTGCATCGCTGTATGTATTCCATCTTCCTACCGCATAAAACAGAGACAGTGTTGCGATGATGGGCTTTGACAGCGGCAGCACCAGCCTGCGCAGAATTGTATAATGGCTCGCACCGTCGATCAGGGCCGATTCCACCAGACTGTCCGGAATCGATGATTCCAGTGAGTTCTTCATGATAACAAGATTATAAGCGCTGAATGCCAGCGGAAGTACCAATGAAGTCATTTTTTCCAGCATTCCCAGCGAGTTCATCAGAAGGTAATCAGGGATCATTCCTCCGGCAAAATACATCGTAAATATGAAGATGAAATTGATCACCTTTCTGCCTTTTAAATTCTTTCTGGACAGCGGATATGCTGCGCAGATGGTCAAAAACATGCCCAGCACCGTAAACAGTACTGTCATAATCACAGTCACATACAAAGACTGCATAATGCTGGCATCCGCAAACACCTTCAGATAGGCATCAAAAGTAAGGCCCTTTGGTATCAGGAATACCTGCTTGGTCACTACAAACCGCTCTTCACTGATCGATTTGGATACTACATGGATAAACGGCAGCAGACAGGTCAGGGAGACCAAGGTGATAAACACATAGATCACAATATCGATCGCCTTGTTTTTCACTCTGGATGCGGTCCATGCATGCTTCTGCGTTGTTTTTACTCTGTTCTCGCTCATGGCACCCTCCTTAAATTAATCCGTCTTCGCCGAGACGCTTGGCGATAAAATCCGAAAACAGTACCAGCATCAGGCCGATCAGCGACTGGAACAGTCCCAGCGCTGTGGACTGGCTGAACTTCATGTCCTTAATACCCCAGTTATATACGAGGATGGGGATCGTGGTCGTGTACTCCGTCGTTGCCACATTCATCAGAGAATTCACTCGTTCGAAGGAACCACCCATGATCTTGCCGAGATTCATGATCAAAAGGATCACAATCGTGCTGCGGATACAGGGAATTGTAACATGCAGCATCTGTTTCCACCTTCCGGCTCCGTCCACCCTGGCCGCCTCATACAGTTCCGGATTGACCGAGGTGATGGCCGCCAGATAAATGATGGTTCCCCATCCCATGCTCTGCCATGCGCCTATGATGATATAGGAAATCAGCCAGTTTTGGTCGTCCTGCAGGAAGTTCACAGAACCGATCCCCAGATTCTCCAGCATTGTGTTCACCACACCGTTTGCCTGTGAAAACAGCTGATATGCCAGGGCGCCGATGATGATCCAGGACAGAAAGTGCGGTAAATACAGCACGGTCTGTGATACCTTTTTAAACCATTTGCAGCGGATTTCATTTAAGAGCAGCGCCAGAATGATCGGCATCGGGAAGCTCACCACCAGGTCCAGCACATTTAAGAGCAGCGTATTGCGCAGCGCTTCTTTAAACTGTCTGTGGCTGAATACCTTTTTAAAGACTTCCATCCCCACCCAGGTGCCGCCGCCGAAGCCGTCCTTTATTTTGTAATCTTTAAAGGCAATGACCAGGCCGTACATGGGCACGTATTTAAACAGGATACAAAATGCCAGAGGCAGAAGCAGCAGGGAATACAGCTGCCAGTCCTTTTTCAGATAAAACAGCGGACCTTTTTTCTTCTTTATACCGAAGTTCATCTGCGCCAAATTTGTTTTGGCCGTTTTCATTTCATTTATTCCCCCTTTTATGAGTAAAATTGCCATACAGTGTTATCTGCTGTGCATATCTGGAGTATAGTCCGGGAGTGATTTTCTGTAAATGATCATTTTTGATACATATGATCATTTTTAACACTCGGATTTGTCCTTGTTTTATCAGCTTTTCAGCAATTCCAGACAGTCTGGCATCCCATATATTACCGTTTTTTACCGCGCTTTTTTTCATATTTGCTTACTTTTCAGTATCAATTTTAATAAGATTTATCAAAATTGATATGTCATTTTTCCCATAGAAGCCAATTTGCACCGCCGTTTTACATTCAAATTGCACAATATGTGAATCAAATCCCACTTGCGGCATTCTCCACCTGCGGGCCGCTTTCGCGGCATAAAAAATAGAAAGCCATAGGACATCAAATCCTACAGCTTTCCGATACAGTCCGCCCGATTTTTTGTTGTCATTATCCGGTTATATTTCTCATCTCTCCGGGCGTTATGCCCTCATACTTTTTGAAGAACCGATTGATGCTCTGCACATTATGATATCCGACTTTCTCAGCAATTGCCGAGATGCTAAGGCCGGTCGTTGTAAGCAGCTTTTTGGCTTCTTCGATCCGCAGTTTATTTACAAAATCCACAATGCTTCCGCCGGTGTTTTCCCGTACCAGCTTTCGCATATAAGAATAGCTGATTCCCAGCTCCGATGCTGCCGCCTCATAATCAATATCCTCCCGATAATGCTCCTCAAGAAAATGAAGTATTTTATCATGAGTCTGATCTGCCGGCTGCTCCTGATGCAGATGATCGATCGCCTCACGGACGGATTCCACGAACTGCAGCATATATTTTTCAATCTCATCAATCGTATCCTGGGAGGCGATGCTTGTATAAGCCACACGTCCGTTTCCCATTACGCGGCTGGTATTCACGCCCTGCTCCATCAGACATTTAATCATTGCGCCGATCAGCTGCTGATAAATTAATATGACATTATCATAGGAAATATCCTCCACCATGAGTATCTGTTCCTTGACACGGATCAGTTCCCGGCAGACCAGATCCGTATTGCCCAGCACGATGAGGTTGATGATGCGCTTTTCACTGCTGTATGGGTAATGATAGCGCTTGCTCTCGTTCATGCCTGCATTCCAGAATATGGTCTGATTCTTTCCCGCCACAATGCGGTGCCGGACTGCCGCCTCCGCTTCCTGGGCGCAGAAAACCAGGTCGGCCAGATTGGTCCGCACGCCGCTGATTCCCATAGTCATTGTATACGGAAAAAATTCTTCTGCCTTTAATTTGACTTCCTTTATTTTTTCCTCCAGCAGACGCGGTACCTTAAACTGGTCATATACCTTCATATTCAGCACCAGCGTACAGATGGAAGAACGGTAACGGATGCTGCGGCTCACATAGCCTTCCATGGAGAATGTCTCATCAAACAGATTTTCCAGCCTTAAAAACTGGTAATTTCGCTCATCCGTGCCGGTGGATTTCAGGAATTCATTTTTGCCATCCACGCTGGCAAAGATCACCATGTAATGATGATAGGGGAATATCTTTTCTAACTCAGCAAGGTACTCTTCCTTTTCTATCGTTCCGGATAAGGCTTCCCGAAGCCTCAAATGAATGTAATCCGACATTCGCTTTTCCAGCAGGCCGTGCATCTCCTCTTCCTGGGTCTTCATATTCTGAAACACATTTTCCAGATAAAACCATTCATTTTTCATTCCTTTTACGGAAGGGTCGTTGGCACTGATATTTCTCATCAGGCTTCTGACCGGCTTAAAGAACTGGTAGCTAAGATACAGCGCCAGAACCGTGCCGAAAACGATCACTGCGGCGATCAAAATCAGCGCACGGAAGGTCAGGCCGCTGGCCTTTCCCATCATTGCATTTAGATCATACCGGTAGACATAGGTCCAGTTGTTAAAATTGGATTTATAATAAGCACACAGATATTCCGTACCATCGATCGCCATATCAAAATAGCCCGAAGCCGCAAGACTGCTCCTGATTCGTTCCGTGACCGCATCATCCGTTGCATCCTGATTGAACGCACCTCTGTCCTGGTGACAGATTATCCTGTTATCGCTGTCCAGAATATAGCCAATCCCATTCTCTGTATCCGACTGGATCATCCTTGACAGACGGTTCACCGATATATTGCATACCATGCTCCCCTTCGTCGCATTTGTCAGCGAGTTTACCACATATACATAGGAAAGCACCGGAACAGTAACCTCACTGGTCAGATTGCGTCTCGCCTCAGCCACAGTGGAAGTGCTCATATTTCTGGATATCCAGTATTTTTTCTGCGACGGGCTTTCCTCCTTAAGGCTCTGCAGCCATTCCAGGCTTAAATAATTATCCGTGGAACAGATGCCCTTATCAGAAGAAATCACATAATCGCTGTCCTCTCCCACATAGAAATTAGAGTATACGAGCGAATCGTTCACATAAAGGTTTTTCAGTGTATTATACGCATCATAGGCGATGAATATATTATCCGTATCCATATTCAGCGACTCATAATCCGGTACCTTGCGCAGTTCCAAAAAGCTGTTATTCTGCGAAAAACGGATGCAGCCGTTTACGATATTCACCATCATCAGCTCGATCGCATTGGCAGAAGAGATCAGTTTTTCGAGTGTGGATTGTGCCACCTCATCCTTCGCATAGTCTCCCAGTGTATTCGTAGCATAAAATACCACCAGCGATACCGGCATAATCAGTACCAAAAGCAGCATCAGGTACAGTTGGACAAATACAGACAGTCTTTTCATATGTTTTCCCCTGTTAGTCTGATTTCCTGCCGCTGATTTCAAACGGCATATCTGCTTAATATAATAGCAGATTGCAGGAAACAAAACAAGAGCAGGCTCTCATATGCCACAGAGCCTGCTCTTCATTTGTCCTTCAATAGGAATTTTAAATATCCAGTTTCATATCTCCGTCCTTGATCAGTCCTGCTCTTCTCATGCCTTCGGATATTGCCAGCGCCAGAGCCGCCGGTGCGAGAAACTGCATAATAAGAATCTCCGCCAGTACAACGGCCGGCGCGGTTCCGGCGCCCACCATGGTCTGGTAGGTCATAATTTGTCCCACCAGTCCGCAGGTTCCCATGCCGGATCCGGTAGCATTGCTGGTCATCTGCAGGATGCAGGTGGAAATAGGGCCCAAAATGGCGCTCGTTACGATAGCGGGCAGCCATATCACCGGCTTACGGATGATATTCGGCATCTGCAGCATGGAGGTTCCGATTCCCTGTGCCACCAGTCCGCCGACTTTATTCTCCCGATAGCTGGCCACAGCGAATCCAACCATATTCGCACAGCATCCGATAGTGGCGGCTCCGGCGGCAATTCCGCTAAGCCCCAGTGACACCCCGATGGCGGCCGAACTGATCGGCAAAGTCAGAGCGATTCCCATCAGCACAGATACGATGATACCGGCCAGAAACGGCTGCTGTACAGCGCCCCAATTGATCAGCTCTCCTACCTTGGTCATAAATGCCGCGATGGGCACACCGATGGAAAGGCCCACCAGAGAACCGACAGCGATGGTCGTAACCGGTGTGACCAGTATATCCACCTTGGTCTTTCCGGATACAATGTTGCCGGCTTCAATGGCAAGATACGCCGCAACAAAAGCGCCAAGTGGTTCTCCCACACCGGCCAGCACAAATGCACCGTCCACCAGCAGCGTGCCTGACATGATCTGTTTGGCAAACGCTCCCACCATACCGGCCACGCCGGCCGAAACCGTCACCAGGGGAGACTGTTTAAACTTCGCGGCAACGCCGATACCGATACCGGCTCCAGTCAGTTTCTTCGCTACGGTGGCCACTACCACTATGTAATTGCCGAGATCCCCTCCCAGCAGATTTCCCACCTGTTCCAGAATAGTTCCTACCAGCAGTGTCGCAAACAAACCCAGAGCCATTCCGGAGAGCCCTTCAATGAATATTCGGTTTCCTAATTTTTTCAGTTTTTCCATACCCTGTTCCTTCCTTTTCATGCCAACAGCCGCCGTCTGAACTGTTACGTTTGACGGCATGTGCACGGTTTCGTGCACTTTCTTTCGTTGTCTTTGTTGTCAGTCACAGCAGCGCTTTACAGCCCCGCTTTACATGTGTCTTGTCACCCTGTCGCATAGAATAACACAGATTCAGCAGCGAATCAAGTACTTTTTTTCGTCCAATGCTTTTTCTATCGCATCCAGCACCTCTTCCCGGTCCGCTTCCACCGTATGGAAATGAATTCCGTTCGTCAGTTCTTTCAGCGGTACAGTTTGCTGGCTTTTAATTTTCTTCACGAAATCGGCCGCATCCTTCCTGCTGAAAATGAAAAGGTCCGTCGTGATGCTCCCATAAATCGGGTGCATCACACAGACATCCAGCACTCTGCCACCCAGGTCCACGATCGCGGTCAGTTCATCTTCGATCTGCTCCGTCGTGTGGCTGACCTGAAAGCAGCGGACTTTTTTCTTCTCTTTCTGCTGATACAGCAGATATCCTCTGGCTGTGGACAGGATATTCTTATTGACTGCCCGCAGCAGTGCGATATCCTGGACAATCACCTGTCTGCTGACTGAAAGTTTTTTGGCCAGCTCCCCGCCGGAAATGGGGTCCTCTGCAGTTTCCAGCATCTCCAGTATTTTTTCTCTGCGCTCTTTTCCTTCCATTTTTCTTCTCCATTCACTGCAAAACGCAAGCCCCGCACGGGAACTGTCTGAACGGCTGCCACTATTTAAGCTTCGTTCCAGGGAAGGGCGGAATGTTCCAGCTTTTTATCCCTAAGCATCAAATTCGATACGGCATCCGCCGCGGATTTTCCTTCGAACAGAACCCGGTTCACCTGTTCAATGATCGGCATATCCACATGATATTTATTTGCAAGAGCCAGCGCGGCTTTGGCGCTGTACACGCCTTCCACCACCATCTGCACCTCTTCCATGGCTTCATCCATCGACTTGCCCTGTCCGATCAGTATGCCGGCACGCCGGTTCCGGCTGTGCATGCTGGCACAGGTTACAATCAGATCCCCGATTCCGGAAAGGCCGTATAAGGTTTCTGCCTTGGCTCCCATCGCAAGTCCCAGCCTGGTGATCTCAGTCAGCCCCCTGGTTATAAGAGCCGCCTTTGTGTTATCACCGTATCCCAGGCCGTCTGCGATGCCGGCGGCCAGCGCGATCACATTCTTTAAGGCGCCGCCCAGTTCGATCCCCAATATATCCGGGCTGATATATACTCTGAAAACATTGCACATGAACAGATCCTGAATATACTCTGCTGTTTCCTTGCTGTGTGCTCCGACCACACAGGTGGTGGGCAGCCCTCTGCTCACCTCTTCCGCATGGCTGGGGCCGGAGAGCACGGCCACATCAGCCTGTGAAATCTCCTCTTCAATGATCTCCGACAGCGTATACAGAGTTTTCTCTTCAATTCCCTTTGATACATTGACGATCTTCTGCCCGCTGTGCACATAGGGAGACATGCGTGAAGCGGTTTCCCTGGTATAAACGGAAGGGACCGCCAGCACCAGCAGATCGGCACCGTCCACCGCCTCTTTCATATCCCCGGTGATCCGAATTTCCTCCGCCAGTTTTATGCCCGGCATGCTTTTCTGCTCACGTGTCTTTTGCAGCATATCCACTTCCGCGGGGATTGCGGACCACATAGTGATGCTGTGTCCATTTTTATAAAGCAGTACCGCCAGGCCCACACCCCAGCTTCCTGCGCCTATAATGCTTATATCTGCCATAATCTATGCCTCCTGTGCCACCGCCAAGGCGGATGGCCCGCGCTCTTTATTGCGCTTGTTTGTCTAAGACTTTTTAGCTCCCAGTTTGTTTTCGGTACCCTTCACAAGCCTTACAATATTTTTCCTGTGCTGAAAAAAGGCCAGCGCCGCAAACAGAAACATCAGCACATAGGTCTCAGCCAGGTATGTAGAAGCCACTGCAATCCATCCCAGCTGCGTAAAAACCACCCAGCCGATAAAGAGTGCGCTGACGCCCAGAAGCGATCCCAGAGAAACAAATCTGGTGACCGCTACGGTCAGAAGGAAAACGGAAAGGGCGAAAACCAGAAGCTTCCAGTCGCCTAATGCGATGACAAATCCGCCGGTAGCCGCAATCCCCTTTCCGCCTTTAAACTTCAGATAAAAAGGATAATTATGGCCCAACACAACGCCCAGGCCGGCATAAATCACCAGCAGGGGCACCATATCCGGCTGGCTTTTTCCAAACAGGACTCTCACCAGCAGGCAGGCGAGCACCGATTTCGCCACATCGCCAAGCAGCACAACGGCTCCCGCCTTCTTTCCCATCACCCGCAGAGCATTCGTGCTGCCGGAATTTCCGCTCCCGAACTTTCTGATATCTGTTCCGTGCAGCCTTCCATAGATATATCCGGTCTGCACCAGGCCAAAAGCATAACCGATGACCAGGCAAATAATTCGTTCCATCCTACTGATCCTTCTCCTTTCTTTCCCGCGTAATGAACTTCAGCGAAGTCCCTCTGAATCCGAAGGCTTCTCTGATCTTATTCTCTATATATCTGGTATAGGAGAAATGCATCAGTTCTTTGTCATTGACAAAGATCACAAAAGTGGGCGGCTTTACCGCAACCTGCGTGATATAAAACAGTTTGAGCCTCTTTCCCTTATCTGAGGGTGGCTGCTGCAGCGCAACCGCTTCTGTCAGGATCTCGTTGAGCACTCCGGTAGGAACCCGCAGGTTCTGGTTTGCAATCACGACATCAATATAATCAAACAGCTTGGGCAGCCGCTGGCCGCTCTCTGCGGAAACAAACAGGATTTCCGCATAAGGAATAAAGGAGAGAATCTCCCTGATCTTATTCGTATATTTGTTCACCGTCTTATTGTCCTTCACCACAGCGTCCCATTTGTTCACCGCAATGATGATACCTTTACCCCGTTCATGTGCGATTCCTGCGATCTTGGCGTCCTGTTCCGTGACTCCTTCCACCGCATCGATCACAACAACCACCACATCCGCCCGCTCCACAGCGGTTACGGTACGGATGATGCTGTAGCGCTCCAGCTCTTCTTTTATCTTGCTCTTGCGGCGCAGCCCGGCCGTATCAATAAATATATATTCCTTTTTATTTCTGGTGACCACCGTATCCACAGCATCTCTCGTGGTGCCTGCCACATCGGATACGATCACACGGTTTTCGCCGATCAGTTTATTGATGATGGAGGATTTGCCCACATTGGGCTTGCCTACAATCGCGATTCTCGGCCGGTCATCCTCTTCCTCCGTTAACAGTTCTTTCCTGAAGTGCTTTGCCACTTCATCCAGCATATCGCCGATTCCCAGCCTCGACGCCGCAGAAACAGGAATCGGATCCCCAATTCCCAGATTATAAAATTCATAGACATCCGCCATGAACTTCTGGAAGCTGTCCACCTTATTCACCACTAAGATGACCGGTTTTCCGGATCTGCGCAGCATGTCCGCCACCTTGGAATCCGCGTCCACCAGCCCCTGCCGCACATCCACCAGAAAGATGATCACATCTGCCGTCTGTATGGCAATCTCCGCCTGCTCTCTCATCTGCGACAGGATGACATCACTGCTGTCCGGTTCGATACCACCGGTATCCACCAGCGTGAAATTCTTATCCAGCCAGGTACAGTCCGCATAAATTCTGTCCCTGGTCACACCCGGGGTATCCTTAACGATGGATATCATATCACCCGCGATCACATTAAACAATGTGGACTTACCCACATTCGGCCTGCCCACAATTGCTACGATTGGTTTGCTCATTTTAATCTCCATTTCAATCTTTTAACGGCTCATTCCAGCCGCCCGGCTCATCTGATTTCATAGCACTGCCAGGAAGTCTCTTCCCCATCCTTTTCTTCCCCAACAACCGCGTTAAAAAAATCTTGTCCGCTTGATTTTACAATATTCACCGGCACTTGTAAAGCCCTTTGTGCGTCCTCAAGCGTCAGATCATCCAGAAAGACGTTCTCACCGCTGCGAAACATATTCACTGGAAGCAAAAGTTCCTGCCCCAGCGGCTGGCCCGCAAGCTGTCCAATCAGATCCTGGCCCGTGATCAGCCCGGACACCGTAATTTTCTCGCCAAAGAAATAATTGGTGACAGGGTACATATGCACCCGGATATTGGGGAATTTTTCGCAGATTAAATCTGTCAGTTCTCTAAGGAACGGATAAGGCAGCTTTCCTGTGGCAATTGAGATTTCCCTCTGCCTTAAATCCCCCTTCGCATTCTTATATGCCTCGGTCACCTCTTCTATGAGCAGGCGCAGCATCCCCACACCGTTTTCCAGCTGGATATAGCCGTCATACCGCTCCTCTTCCGGAAGCGTCCGCCCGGCCAGCACATAGAATTCATCGCTGGCGTGCACGAAATGGAAGCCATACTTCTCATAGAAAATTTTCTGCCAGCGCTCGATCTGGTCAATCGCCCGTTCAGCGTCTTCTTTTTCGATGGGACGCAGCGGATAGAGCCCATCACGATATTTCGTCAGCCCTACCGGTACGACGGACATGCTCTGCATGACAGGGCAGAAGCGTCCCAGATCCCTGATGGTCCGATCCAGCTCCTCCCCGTCATTAAGGCCTGCGCACAGCACCACCTGGCCGTTCATCTCGATGCCCGCCCGGTAAAGCTTCTCCATCTTTTTCAGTGCCTCTCCGGCAAAACGGTTATGCAGCATCTCGCAGCGCAATTCGGGATTCGTAGTCTGCACTGAAACGTTGATCGGGCCCAGATGGTATTTTATAATCCGCTCTATGTCGTGATCGCTCATATTGGTCAGCGTCACGTAATTTCCCTGCAGGAAAGAGAGCCGGGAATCGTCATCCTTAAAATACAGTGTATCCCGCATGCCCGGAGGCATCTGGTCAATAAAACAGAATACACACTTATTTCTGCAGGACCGGTACTCGTCCATGAGGCCGTTTTCAAACTGAATGCCCAGATCTTCATCCGGATCTTTATCGATCTCCAAAAGCCACTCTTCTTTGTCCTTCTTTTCCACCAGGAGTTCTATATAGCTGTCCTGTGTCAGGAACTGATAATCGAAGATATCCTCAATTTCGGAATCATTGACCGCAAGCACCGCGTCTCCCGCTTCCAGTTCCAGCTCCTCTGCGATGGATCCCGGGGTCACGGATTGAATGATATGTTTTTTTTCTTTCATTAACAAAGCTCCGCTTCTATTAGATTTCCAATATAGTGTATCATAGAGGCCGGCCATTTTCAACCGGCCCCGGCCTAACGTTTATAGATTGATTTATATCTTCAGGAATGTTATGATAACCGCAGATGAAAAAAGCAGTCTGTAAGAGAGGAGCGCATGTATTACTATGAAAATATTGAACTACGGATCTCTGAATATCGACCATGTGTATCATGTCCCCCATTTTGTCCGCCCCGGAGAAACGCTGTCATCCCTTGATATGCAGCTTTTTGCAGGGGGCAAGGGGCTGAATCAGTCCATCGCGCTGGCGAGGGCCGGAGCCGATGTCTGGCACGCAGGAGCAATCGGTAAAGACGGCGGGATGCTGTCCGGCATTTTAAAGGACAGCAATGTGAACACCGGCTGCCTGAAGATACGGGATGTTCCTACCGGACATGCCATCATACAAATCGATGAAAACGGGCAGAACTGTATCCTTTTGTATGGCGGAGCCAATCAGACCATGAACCGTTTAGAAATCGAGGAAGTTTTGAGCCATTTTGAGGAGGGTGATATCCTGCTGCTTCAAAATGAGATCAACGAGCTGGGAACGATCATGGAACTCGCTTTCAGACGCGGATTAAAAATATATCTGAACCCTTCGCCGATGAATGAGATCATTCACGAGCTGCCGCTGTCCTATGTGGACTGTTTTCTGCTCAATGAGGTGGAAGCCGCGGATATCTGCGGTGTCGGCGAGGACGAGGCCCTGGCTGTGCTGCATGACAGATTTCCAAAGGCGGAACTCGTGCTCACGCTGGGAAGCAAAGGCGCTGTCTGCATGACCGGAGAGAGGGTCTTTCACCAGGATAGCTTTCCGGTGGAAGCCGTGGATACCACTGCTGCCGGCGATACCTTCACAGGCTTTTATATCAGTGCCGTCGCAAGCGGAAAGGATACTGCCCTCGCGCTGCGGGAGGCTGCGGCCGCCGCGGCGATCGCCGTATCCAGAGCAGGCGCCGCGCCGTCCATACCGGTATATGACGAGATGGCCGCGTTTTTGAAACAAATGCAGGGATGAACGTATTTTCCCATTGAACAAGAAGAGGGTATTTCAATCATCTGTTCCGCCTGTCGATTCACAGGGGCAGATGCTTGAAATACCCTCTATCATTATGCGGCTGTGCTATGACAGCTCATAAACCGTGTATTCCCTGTCAAAATGGTACCCCAGCTTTTCAGCCAGCGCCGCCGACCACTTATTCTGCGCATCCCAGCTGGGATACAGACCCCTCTTTATACATTCCAGTATCAGGCGCGCGCCGCACGCCGTTGCAATCCCTCTGCGTCGGTAATCCTCCCGGGTATCAATTTCTATCTCGATGCCGCCGTCATAGACCGTATAGGAAGAGGCGCCTCCCACCACCGTGCCTTTATAAAGTGCCGCAATGCCGATTCCTCTCGCCGCATAATCTTCATAATCGCGAAATTGTGAACACAGATCCCTTGACCAGCCCTGTGCCATCACCTGCTCATAAACAGGGCGGTCTATGTTTTGCAGCACAATACCGGAGGGAGCCGCATCTGCCCAGCGTTCCAGCTCATCCGGCTTAAAGACATCCGGTTCTTTTTTTATGGCATATCGCACTCTCTTCGCCGCACGGAACGGATACACCTCTTCAATCAGCCTTTCCCAGCACGCGTTCTGCGGTACCAGGATCCGAAAACAGGGATCCTGTGCGGCGCCCGGATACTGTACCAGCTCCCGGCATGCTTCTCCGGCAAAGTAGCAAAAGTCACCGACGATCAGTAAAGCCGCTTTGTTTTCATATGCATCGCAGGTATACGCTTCTCCCATATGTCCTTCAAGGCAGGAATAGATCAGCGTCTCCTGCCACCCGTCAAACAGCGCTTTTATCCGTGTTTTATCTCCAACCGCACAAACGCTCATATATGTCCTTCCCCAAACCGGCCCTCAGCCGCCATTTTAAACCCCTTAAGTCTCATCATTGAGATCCTCAATCTCCCGGAGCGCTTCCTTGAGCTCTTCCCGGGCCTTTTCAATCTTGGCGTTAACCCTGGTATTTAATACCTCTTCAAATTTACGGATCTCGTACTCCACCGCCTGACGGATATCCCCGACGCTCTCCTCGTAGATGCGTTCACAGCGGAGCAGAAGCAGCTTGTTTGCCTCCTGTTCCCTGGGATGGATCTTTAAATAGGAAAGTTCCTGCATTCTCTCCTCGATCTCCTCATCGGTCATCTCATTGTTCTCGCCCTTTATAATCTGTTTTTCAGTCACCCCAGTGGATAATACCGTTACCTCCACTTCCAGAATGGAATTGATATCGTAGGTATAGGTCACATCCACGGCTTCCTCGCCCGCTTTGTTTTTCGGCACATTGATCGTGAGTTCTCCCAGCAGCAGATTGTTGGCAGCAAAGCGGCTTTCTCCCTGCAGCACATTGATCGTGATCTTTGTCTGGTCGTCATGCACCGTATAGAACCGCTCGGTGCGGCTGGCCGGAATCACAGTATTGCGTTCAATAATGGGGCAGAAATGTCCGCCTTCGTAGTGGTCGCCGTAACGCGACCTCACCACAACCTCCGTTCCCAGAGTGAAGGAGCATACATCCGTCAGTATGACCTCCTTTATGGCCTCCCTGCGCTCCTTCATGGCGGCCTGAACCGCCGCTCCCAGAGCCACCGCTTCATCCGGGTTCACGCTGATATCCGGAAATTTGCGGAAAAGCTTGCTGATAAAGGTACGGATTAAGGGCAGCTTGGTTGCACCTCCCACTAACACCACCACATCGATGTCCGACAGCTTTATATTGGCGTCTGAGAGACTGCGCTTTACGGGTTTGCGGATGCGCTCCAGCAGCGGCTCGCATTGTTTCTCAAAGTCGTTCATATCCACTTTGTATTCCAGGGTCTCTCCGCCGATCACACAGCGCATGGTGGAATATCTGCTGTCCGAAAATCCCATCTTGCACTTATCCGCCTGTTTATGGATATAGGACAGTGTTTTTAAATCCAGCTCATTTATATCCAGCTTTTTCTCATCCAGGAACATCTTCTCCAGCACTTCTGTAAAATCTTCACCGCCCAGGAAATTGTCTCCGGCGACGGCCCTGACCTCCAGAATATTCTGAAACAGCTCCAGAATAGATACATCGAAGGTTCCTCCGCCCAGATCGAACACCAGAAATTTTGTGTTCTTCGTCTTATCATAGAGACCGTATGCGATGGCCGCAGCCGTTGGCTCGCTGATGATACGCTCCACTTTCAGACCGGCAAGTTCGCCCGCCCGTTTTGTGGCTTTCCTGCGGGTATCATTAAAATAGGCAGGCACGCTGATTACAGCCTCCGTCACCGCTTCTCCCAGATAGCTCTCCGCATCTTCCTTCAGAGAACGCAGCACAAAGGACGACAGCTCCTCGGCAGTGAATTCCTTATCGCCGAGTTTATATTTTCTGCTGCTGCCCATGCTCCGTTTGAATACGGCGGCTGCGGTATCCGGATACAGGGCCATGCGTTCCTTCGCCGTCTCCCCCACATAGATCTGCCCCTCCTCGTCCACACTGACGATGGACGGGGTCAGATGTTCTCCCAGCCTGTTCGGAATGATCCGGGGCCCTTCTTCGGTAAAATATGCTGCCAAACTGTTTGTCGTTCCTAAGTCAATACCGATTATCATTTAATCTCTCATCTCTTTCAATTTTTTTCTATAGTCTCTCACTCTGGCCCTGCATTCGATATAATTCGGATCCTCCTTTAAAGAGCGTTCATAATATTCCAGGGCCTTCCGATAATCTCCCCGGGCCGCACACAACAGCCCCTGTCCCTGAAAATACTCATGGCACTGACAGTCCGTGCAGTGCCTGCACTTCTCGTCCGGATCCATGCTGTTAAAGCATTCCTCCGCTTTTTCAAGATCCCCGCCGTAGTAGTAAATGCATCCCAGATTATACAGCCGGG
This sequence comes from Lachnotalea sp. AF33-28, assembly GCF_003477885.1. Classification (GTDB taxonomy): domain Bacteria; phylum Bacillota; class Clostridia; order Lachnospirales; family Lachnospiraceae; genus AF33-28. Next base: position 425,600 of record NZ_QUEE01000002.1, on the reverse strand, counting down.
CCGGACGGTGCAGCAGGGATTTCAGATAGCCTTCCACGGACCCGTACGCCTCTTTTATGGATTCGAGCGCCAGATCATAGTATCTTTTCACCTCGGCCTTTTTCTTCATCTGACCGTAGATGTTCATCAAAAAGATGCAGTCGTCTCTGTACCCCGAATTTTTTGCTTTCTCACTTTCGAGCGCCAGCTTAAAGCATTTCAGCGCTTTCTTTAAACCCTGCTTCTGAAACAGATATATTTCCCCCATCACCCGGTGAATCGGAGCATAGCCTGCGTCTTTTTTCAGCGCCTGCTTAAAGCAGGCAAAGGCCTTCTTATAATCTCCCATCTCCTCATAGGTCTCACCGATTTCATCCAGAAAGTACAGCTCATTGGCATCCTTGAGATTTCTGCCCTTTTCCAGCCACTTAATGCCTTCTTCATAACGTCCCATCATGCGGTATACGCTGGCTAAATCCTTGTAATTGGCGGTTTTCTCCGGAAACAGCTCAATGTTTTTCCGATAGGCTTCCGCCGCTTTTTCATATTCACTCATGCGCTCATAGCAATCCGCCAGGTTGCCGTAGGGAAGCATGGTCTCCCCTTCTTTCATGACCTCTGCCGCCTTTTTGAACAGCTCCACCGCCTTGTCATACTGTCCGGTATATTTATAGACGCATCCGGCGTTATTGTATGCAAAGGTATTCTCCGGTTCCAGTTCCCATGCCTTCTGAAAATCAGCCAGGGCGTTCTCCCACTGGCCCACCGTCATATAAAGCAGACCTCTTTCAATATAGTAATACGCCTCCGGAACCAATTCGATCTGCCGGTCCGCATAGGGGAGCGCCTTTTCAAAGTACTGGATATCCTCGGTATCGTCCAGCATATCGTCATAAATATCCACGATATCGCTGTTCACTCTGGGATGCTCCGGATTCAGCTCCAGACATTTCTGATAGTAGGAAAGGGCCTTTTCCTGCTCTCCCAGCTTTTCATAGCAGTCTCCGATATCCTCCATCAGGCCGTCATTGTCGGTGATATCCTTTTTACAGGTCAGATACAGCTTCAGCGCTTCTTTATATCTGGACAGACGGTATAAAATATCCGCTTTGGTCCACAAAAAGCTCACATAGGAAGGGTCCAGCCGGATCGCTTCTTCAATCGTATACAGCGCCTTCTCATAGTTTTTCAGCGCCATCAGACAGAGCGACTCTTCGTAAACCGCCTTGGCCACTTCCGCCGGTTCCAGCTTATCGTTTTTAAATTCCTCCGACACCTTTTTACAGATCTCATAGGCTTTTCCCATATCCTCGCGGCTCTCCGCCCGGCGGCGCATCGCCTTTGCGCCAATCAGCGACAGTTCACTGCTGGATACCGAATTGTCCTCAGCCCGTTTTAGTATGCTCATCACATCATCGTACTGCCGGTAATTTAAAAATACATCCGCCGCCAGCTCATACATCTTAGGATACTGCGCATAGATATCCAGCGCGCGGTAAAAATCGTCGATCACCTCCTGGGCCGACCGCAGATTATAATATGCCTCCTGCCGGAATGCGTATGCCGGAAAATATCGTACATCCTTTTCCACCATCCGGTCACACACATCCACACAGTCCCTGTATTCACCCATTTCCAGCAGCAGTCCGGCCTTTTGCTGCAGATAATCCATATCGTCTTCCTGGAGGTCAAGGGAATGATTGATCGCATCCAAAGCCTTCGCATAAAAGGAGGAATCTTCCTTGCCCATGTTCGTATAGGTGCTGCAAAGGATGCTGTAGGCAGTTCCCAGCCGCACCGGTATCTGCGAAATCTCCTCCTGTGTCTCCGGATGCTCGGCGTTGATCGCATCGATCCAATGGTGCAGATGGTCGGCTGCATCCGTATACGCCTGATTATAATAGCAGAGCCTGCCGCTTAGACTGTGAAATTCCGCTACATTCTCCTCGTCCGGTGTCATGGGCTGCATCAGCTTCATACCCCGGTCATACAAGTGATTTTGCAGGTAACACCAGCCCAGCTTCAGAGCCAGTTCCATATCTTTGGGATGCTCACGGCAGTCTTTCTCATACTGCTCGATCAGGCGCTCATTGACCGCCTCCAGTCCCTGCAGCACCTCCTGGCTGTTTGGCGCATCCCCCACTATATCGATGTAGAACTTCTTGGCTTCCTCATAATTACACTGCTCCATATGATACTGTGCCGAACGCAGCCTGGCGGTAAAATGCGCCGGCTCCTTTTCCAGTATGGATGCATATAACCCGAACGCCTCTTCCTTCTCATTAAAATCCCACAGAGCCTCGGCGGCCATAAACAGTATCCAGGTATCCTCCGGATATCTCTCCACCAGAGGGCGCGCGGTCTCAACAGCCTCGCCATACCGCCCCTTCTGCCGGTAATAGCGGACTCTCTCAATATCCATATATGGGTGGTAGATATCAAAACCCGCCAGATCCCTCATCTCACGCTCAAAATTTTCGTTTTCTTCTTTATCCAGTTTCAGGCGGATATCATGATACATCTTGATAAAACCGTCATAATCCGCATCGTCCTCTCCCTCAAACAGGGTATAGTCAAACCAGCCCTCACTGCTGCACTGATTCGCCATAAAATCCACAAAATCTCTGGGATATTTCTCATAGAGCTCTTCTTTTTCCGCACAGAGGGAGAGCCTGTCGTCGAGCAGCTTCCAGACCTCTGTCGTAAGGCGGAAATTATCCATCAGAAATCCCAGCAGGGTATCTCTGGCCTCCAGGCCGGTATCCAGGTCCTGGCAGATATCATCATCTAACAATTCCTTCCAGCATTCAGCGTTTATCCTTTTTGAATATGTAAAATAGACTTCACGTACTTTTTCCAGCCACTGTGTATAGACCGTCACTTCTTCCTGCTGCGCCAGCGGCTCCTCTTTCTTAGCATACGCACAGGCTTCCTCATAGGCTGTGCGAAGCTGTTTAAAGCCCTCCGGATCATCCTCCGGATTCACGGAAATCAGTTTGTTCCGATATGCCTGCTTGATCAGATTCTCATCTTTGGTGGCTTCTATCCCCAGAATGCGCCAAATCTGTTTTTCTTCCATACGCTGCCTCCGTATTTCCATTGTTTTTCTGTCGCACGTCATCACATGGAATAATCATACGTTTTTTGGGTGGACCTGTCAAGTATATGCCGTATTGCAATTCCGGCAATTTGTGTATATAATAAATACATCGGCCCGCCGTCTTCGGGTAACTGTTTCTAAAATGGTTCTATTTATTTCAAATCATGTTTTTCATTTTATTCCCTGCTATATCCTTTTATTTTTATATCTGAACAGATATTCTTTGCGGATTTCGAAACCGCTCTGAAAGACTCCCATCATGCTCTGACGAAAGCGCAGCGTTTATCTGCCCAACAATCCGTTAAAATGGAATCCGTAAAAATTTTCAAATCAAATTGCAGCGGACCGAAAAAATGTATATAATGGAGGAGAAGATGTATAGCAAAATTCATGGCAAATGATGAGCCTGACGCAGTAGATGCGCCGTTTTACCAATTTAATCTCAGCGACAACATTTTATTTTTATCCGTAATGAAAGTAGAAAAAGCCTTCCGGCACGTATTGAGTATCATTATGGATAAGGATATTGTGGAGCTGAAAACCTATAATGTCGAGTCGGTGGTGCTCAATAAAGAGGGAAAACGCGCCATCCGTCTGGATACATGGGCCACTGACAGCGACGGAATCCAGTACAATGTGGAAATGCAGAACGATAACAATGACGATCTTCCCAAACGGTCCAGATTTAATCAGAGTTTACTGGATACCCCTGTGCTGAAAGCCGGCCAGCGCACGAAATACAGGAATCTTCCGGAAACGTATATCATTTTCATCACGCAGCGCGATCTGTTCGGCATGGACAGGGCCTGCTACCGTTTTTGCCAGATCTGTGAGGATATGCACGAACTTCACTTAAAGGACGGCACCCACCGATACTTTCTCAATATGGAAAGCCTTAACGGAGATCCGGCACTGGTCAGTCTGCTGCAATATATGAAAGATACCACATTGGAAAATCCAAACATATGCATACAAGATCCACGCATCCGGGAGTTGGACGAAATCGTGGATGAAGTTCTGCAAAGCGACGAATGGGAGGTGTTAACAATGGGATTTTTTGAAACCTGTGAACAGCTGGGGGTGGAAAAGGGCATGAAAGAGGGAATTCAATGGGGGCTTGAAAGAGGCCGCTTAATTTCCTTAATCGAACTTATACTAAGCAAATACCAAAAAGCCTATCCGGAGGAAGTAATCGCAGAGCATACGGAAATGACGCCGGATTTTGTCCGTTCCGTTATTTTGTTACATACTGAGCACCCCGCGCTCGATGCAGCTGCGCTCAGTGAACTTATCCATAAATCCGATTCTTAAAACAGTAAGGCTGTGGCAGTTATACTATGTGCTGCCGCAGCCTTACAATTTTGTTCTTCAATACAAAAGCAGGTTTACAAGGGTCCTGGTGATGCCGCCCCCTACTCATACCTCACATAATCAATATCACAGTACCCATCACTCTCGTTGTTAAGGTCATTCAGGCAGTACAGCGCGAATTTTGCTCCGGTCCAGGTGCTTTTAGACGCCTGAAATACCTGGGACATGTCAAAGTAACGTATACCGTTCATGGAGTAGCCGAAACGGAAGGATCCGTCATCGGCAAACGTCATCCTAAGATATACCCTGGAAGAAGGGATCTGCTTGCTGTAAAGCACTTTTTCCTCAGCTGCCCCCTCATATACTTTTCCCGTCACCGTCCCCTCAAATACCTGAATACTGTATCCTTCATCCATGCGGATGCAGATGCCTCCGTATTGATGGCCGATGACGGCAATCCCCGCTTTATCGCCGGGCCGGGCATCGCCTAATTCCAGCAGTACCCGCACCTCAAATTCGGGCATGACAAGCATTTCGGTCAGCAGATTCGGCGCGTACCACAAAAGATTCGGACGTTTAGGATTTCTCTGCGAAAACAGGCGCAGACAGCTCTCCCTGGCTCCCATCCGGTACCACTCCTGTCTCGGATTCGCCTGCCACTGCCACCTAAGCCCAAGCGCGCTGCCCTCAAATTCGTCGGAAGGGTTGATAAAAGGCTCCTCACCATCCAAACAAAGCGGTTTCCTCCAGGTCTGTACAGGTTCTCCGATTCCGTCACCGTTTCGCTCCAGGCCGATAAATGGCCAGTCAGCCACCCAGCACATGGGCTGCAGATGTACAATCCGCCCATAGCAGTCTCTGTCCTGAAAATGAATAAACCAGCTGCTGCCGTCCTCCAGCTCCACATAGCCGCCCTGGTGGGGCCCGTTCATCGCAGTATCCCCCTGATGCATCACTATGCGCGCTTCATACGGGCCGTAAATATGTTCGGAACGCAGCACTGTCTGCCAACCCTGCTCCACCCCGCCGGCCGGCGCAAAAATATAATAGTATCCGTTTCGTTTGTAAAGCTTCGGGCCCTCAATCGTAGGGTTCTGCAGTTCGCCGTCATAAACCTGAACCCCTTCATCCAGAAGCGCCGACGCGTCTTCTGCCATGCGGCAGATATCCAGGCGGTGCTTAATGCCGCAGCGGCTGTTAGCAAACGCGTGAACCATATAGGCCTGTCCGTCCTCGTCCCAGAAAGGGCAGGGATCGATCCAGCCCTTTGCGGCCTTCACACAGTGCAGCGGAGACCACTCTCCATAAGGATCCCTGGCTTTTGTCATAAAGATCCCTTCATCCGGCAGCGGTACAAAGACATAAAACCAGCCGTCATGATACCGGATGGCCGGCGCCCAGGTACCGGAACCGTGCACAGGCCGATCGTATCCCTCAAAGGGGATGGATTTCACACAATAATTGATCAGTTCCCAGTTCACCAGATCTCTGGAATGAAGAAGAGGTACTCCGGGCAGATAGGTAAAGCTGGATGCGATCATATAGAATTCTCCGTTTACAGCGATCACATCCGGATCACTGTAATCCGTATGGAGAATCGGATTTCTGTATTCACCGTTTTTTAAATCAGCGGACCAGTACTTCATATTTTCCCTCATTTCATACATGGATGCATTCATTCAAATCTACAGTCGATAAATGCCTTATCCTGCGTTATGCGTCAGAATCACCGCTTCAATACACGCCTCAAGACCCCTGACCATATCTTCCTCCGCCATGCTGGGCCTTCCCGGATGCCCGGCCGCCTGGGACGGAAGATACGGAACATGAACAAAGCCTCCGCGTGTACCCTGATACTCATGATCCAGCAGGTGCAGGAGCCGGTACATCACATCATTGCACACATAGGTTCCCGCCGTGCAGGAAAGCTCTGCAGGTATCCCCAGTTTTAGGACCCGCGCTTCCATCTCCTTAACCGGAAGCGTGGCAAAATACGCCGCCGGCCCGTTTGGGATGATGGGCTCCCCGCCCGGGCAGTTCCCGGCGTTATCCGGGAAATCCGGTCGGCATTCCGCCAGATTCAGCGCCACACGTTCGATGGATATGGCGGTGCGCCCGCCGGCCTGCCCCACACATAAAACAGCATCCGGGGTTTCTTCTCTAACCGCATGGAAAACCATGGAGGCGCCTTCACCAAACACCACCGGTATCTCCAGTTTCCGTATACGGCACCCCAGGATCTCCTGCGGCAGACGCTTTACCGCTTCATAGGACGAATTCACTGTTTCTCTGCCAAAAGGCATAAATCCGGTTATCAAAATATTCATCGGCTTAAATCCGCCCTTCTTTCCTGATTTTTATATGTCTTGACGGGCAGACACGGCGATGGTAAGACTGCCGTACTCTTTCATCACACCGTCATCCGTCCAAAGACGCAGCTTATATTCACCGCATTGCTCCGCTTTGGGAATCCAGACAATTTCTCCGGATTCTTCCTCATAGCGGGCCCCTTCCGGCAGATCCTCCACCCCGGTTTTCAAATTCAGGCTGCAGCCTTTCACCGTAAAATCTTTTTTGGATACGGATTCATTGTAGATAAATCCGCTTGTTTCCTCTTCCGTAACATCCACCGCAGGATGCCTTACCACCACCGGTATACGGATTTCTGTGCAGGCAGCCGCATCCACCCTGGCCGGCATTGCAAAGAAAGGTCTGAATACGGTCAGCGGGAGCGGATAAGCTTCTGTGGCCACCCCGAAGTGATAGCCGTTTTCCGGCACAGGTACGGTCGGATACACATACTGTCCGTCATTGGGCGTGCCCGGCGCGGGAGCCTCTATCTCAACCCGCTTCACTTCCCATCCTTCCGGAAAGCTGGCTTCTACCGTTGTGGTGACATACGGCTCGTTTAATATGTATTCATGATTCGTCGGACGCCTGAAATGGCTGGTTACCGCAGCAGCCGGTTCCACCCCATCCTTCACATCCGCCCGGATATTCTTCAGCTTGACGCCGTACGCGTCATCCAGTACCACCGCGTGTCTTCCGTCCTCTGTCTTCCAGGTAAACTCCACATTCTCCATCAAAAGTCCGTCCACGTGGCGGGCATACATGCCGTAAGCGGGAAGGATTCCCCAATTGCTGGGTTCCGGATAGACATGGGGAAGTTCCGGCACATTATACGGATCGTCCTTCCAGCACTCCGCCTTAGGATCCCAGTCCACCCTTGGCAGCAGTCCCTCCTCTTTCAGGAAGAAGGTATTCACCAGCCAGGGCAGGGTCTGCACGGACGGTTTGGTCCCGTACTGGGTAAATCTCCAATTTGTATTGAGCTGGCGCTGTTCCACAGCTTGCTGCATAGTAATTCCTCCGCGGAATTCTACACTGATATTCTTCATAATGACATTTTCAATTCTGCTGTCCGCAAGCCCCATGAGCAGGATCGGGTAGCGGGGATCCGCATTGGTAATCTTCACATTGCTGATCTCAATATTATGTACTCTGGCCATATGGTCCGCTCCGCTGCCGTTGGCATAGCAGGGCAGCTGCCATTTTTCCAGTTCCTTATCGTAGTCGGTCACGTAAGCGCCGGCTTCTTCATCATATCTGCGCGCGTAATATCTGCCGTTTTCTTCTGTGACGTTTACCGGATTTATTGCCGCCGGTTCCGTCTGATCCACAATAGAAAAAGAAGAATGCCCGTCAATACACACGGATTTATTCTTCCGATAGGAAGGCGTATAGCGTTTTGCAGGCCAGCGCTCATATCCCGGCGCATCCGGTAGCACCCAATTGCGGTTATCCATGCGCACATTGGGTTCCTTGGCTACCAGCCACTCTTCCTGACTGATTCCCGTTACGGGAAACCTGCCGCGCTCCCCGGCACGGATATAAATCGGCGAGCTGCTCACATTATTCATGGTGCAGTCCGTAAACAGGATATCGCACAGATCCGAACCGTCCACAGCTTCCAGCGCAAATCCCCTGGAGCGGTTGAACGTTACGCGGCGTACCGTCACCCGTTCATAGCCGCAGGTGGACTCCGTTCCCAGCTTCACCCTTCCGGTAGGGCCGCAGCGGTCCGTAGCGATCAGCTTTTCTCTGGTATAGAGCCCGGCATAAACGCTGCCGGCATCATAGCCGCTGACCACACAGTCCTCAATCAGCACATTTTTAACCGGCTGATAAAAGCCTGCTCCGAAGCTGCCTTTCATAACAAGCGCATCATCCGTAAGGGAGTTAAATGTGGATCTGCGCACGGTTACATCCTGACAGCAGTCCACATCCAGACCGTCCCTGGTCGTGTCCACCAGCAGGTCTTCCACGAGGAAATTGGTCAGGGCCGTGGCCAATATGGCAAAATGCCCGCCGATTACCAGAGAGAACTCTTTCAGAACCACATTTTTACAGCGGACCAGAGCGATTGCCTTGTTGCCGAACCACTCTCCGCGATGTCCTGGCTCATTTCTCTTATCCGGTTCCATCGGGTCACCGCCCATCAGAACATACTCTCGGTATTCTTCTTCAAAACAGCTGCCGTCAATCACACCGGGGCCATAGATCATAATATCCGTCAGATCCATGCCGCAGATCAGGCTGTTGGAAAAATAGGTATGTCCGTGATCCTGAAGGCCCGCGTACAGATTCACCTCCGGTTCATCGTAATTTCCGCCCTCCCCTGTCTGTTTCTCATAGGAATGAAGGATATCCGTTTTCGCCGCCCGCAGCACGGATCCCTTCTCCAGATACAGGTTTACATGGCTTTTCAGGCGGATTGTATAAACTTTGTATTCCCCAGCCGGAATTACGACGGTTCCTCCCGCCCCTTCGGAAGCGGCCAGAACCGCCCGGTTCACCGCTTCCGTATTCGCTGCAGGATCTCCTCCGGATACGGCTCCGAATTCGGTAATCCTGTACATCTTCTCTTTTTTCAGCTGCTTTGCCGTGACAGAAGCACCTGTTGCAAATGGAACGCTCATTCTCATATCCCCATTTCTTCTATAATAATATTATAATCCTTTCATCAGGCTGTCCAGTTCCGCCTCGATCTCTTCATTTTTCTTTACTTTCGGACAATCGGTCAGCCTGCCTCTGACCATCACTGCATCCACACTGCGAAGCGCTCTAAGATCCTTATACGGATTTTCTTTCAGCACAATCAGATCGGCTGATTTCCCGGGCGCGATGCTGCCTGTAATCTCATCAATTCCCAGGATCTGCGCATTTTTCAGCGTAGCGGTATGCACCGCAAATTCGTTGGAAACGCCGGCATAGGTTTTAAAATACCAGAGCTCCCTCCACATATTATACTGTGTCGCAAAAGGGCAGCTGGCATCCGTGCCGAGCCCGACCGGTATATCATGGGCCAGAGCGGTCTTTACGCCTTCCACCATATTATCCAGTATTACCCTTGAGTTGTAGACACAGAGCTCATTGAGCTTTGTCTTGGACGGCGGAAGCGATGCCAGCGGCAACGCCGGCGACAGCGTGCAGATAAGCGCCGATTTACGCTCCTGAAACAGCTCCACCGCTTCCTGATCCAGCAGGCTTCCATGCTCTACCGTATCCACACCGCCTTTCAGCGCTACGATCACTCCCTCCGGGCTCTCGGTATGGCTGGCTACCTTGTATCCCAGACGGTGTGCCTCCTCACAGGCCGCTTTGGTCTGCTCCAGGCTCATCTTCAGCTCGCCGGGCTCTCCTTTTTTCTTCGCATCCATCACGCCGCCGGTCACACAGATCTTAATCAGATCCACACGGTGCTTTGCGTTTTGTGCCACCAGCTGCCGAATGCCGGCAGGGTCCGCGCTGGTGACAGCAAAGGTTCCGTCACCATGGCCGCCCGGCACGGTAACCGCCGGACCGCTGACAAGCAGGCGCGGTCCCAGAGCAGTACCTTTTTCAATCCGGTCGCGCAAACGCACATCGGAGTAAAACAGATCCCCCACTCCGCGCACCGTGGTCACACCGGAATACAGAGCCTGCTCCATATTCTCCTTCAGCATCTTATCCAGCACATGGCCGCCAAGCCTGGTAGAGGCAAAGGAGACCACCATCTTCTGCTGCCTGCCGCCTCCCAGAGTTTTGCTGGGCTTGCCCGTACCGAACAGATGGGCGTGAAGATTGATTAATCCCGGCATCAGATAGCGTCCCCTTGCATCCACCGTCTGATAGCTGTCCCTTACCGGGCTGTTCCCCTGTTCCAGGGCCACTATTTTGTCATCCTTAACATATACATGCATATCTTCAATAACGTCCCGGTCCTCTTCACCGGTGATCAGATTTACATGTGTAAATACATAGTTCATGCTATGAACCTCCCCCATTAATGCATCAGTTCAGACGGCGCGTCTAATTAACCGGAACAGCCGTCTGAACTGTTACCGTTTTATTCTTTCCCATTAAAGCAATATGTGCAAAGCTTGCAGGGTGAAATGCCGATGGATTCCACCAGGTCGTCCAGACGGTGAAAGCGCAGTGTGGTGAAATTCTGCTGTCTGCGGATTTCCTCCAATAGTTCTGCATAGCGTTTGCTGCAGGGATCCGCATACTCTTCCAGCACATCTTCTGCGTGATCGCCTTCCTTTTCCTGAATGATCCTTCTGGTGATCAGATCCAGTTCGGATTTGGAACGGGAGAAGTTCAGGAACTTACAGCCGTACAGAAGCGGAGGGCATGCCGGCCGCACGTGAACTTCCTTCGCACCGCTCTGATAGAGAAACTCCGTCGTCTCCCTAAGCTGTGTTCCGCGGACGATAGAATCATCGATCAGCAGCAGCTTTTTCTTTTCTATCAGCGCCCTGACCGGAATCAGTTTCATGCGTGCGATCAGATTTCTCTGCTCCTGATTGGCGGGCATGAAGGATCTGGGCCAGGTGGGCGTATATTTGATAAAGGGACGCGCATAAGGGATTCCTGATTCATTGGCATATCCGATCGCATGCGCGATGCCGGAATCCGGTACGCCGGCCACGATATCGGGCGATACGGTTCCCTCATCCCGTTTTGCCAGCATGCTGCCGCATTTATACCTCATCTCCTCCACGTTAACCCCCTCATAGGAGGAAGTCGGATAACCGTAATATACCCAGAGGAAGGAGCAGATTCTCATATCCTTTCCAGGCTCACCTACGGTTTCCACGCCGTCCGGCGTGATATATACGATTTCAGCCGGCCCCAGTTCTTTGTAGTCCGTGTAGCCTAAGTTGACATATGCAAAGTTTTCAAAAGACACGCAGTAGGCGTCTTCTTTTTTACCTACCACCAGCGGAGTTCTGCCATAACGGTCTCTCGCCGCATACAGCCCTTCCTCGGTCATGAGCAGAAGCGTCATGGAGCCGTCCACGATCTCCTGCACATAGCGGATGCCTTCCACGATCGTGCTTTTTTTGCAGATCAGCGACGCCACCAGCTCTGTGGCATTGATCTGCCCTCCGCTCATTTCCTGAAAATGAGTGTGTCCGTTCTCATAAACATATTTAAGAAGTTCCTCCGCATTGTTGATCTTGCCCACTGTGGTGATCGCAAAGCTTCCTAAATGGGACTGTATTAAAAGGGGCTGCGGCTCGTAGTCCGAAATACAGCCGATACCAAGATTTCCTGTCAGTTCCTCCACATCGCGTTCAAATTTTGTACGAAACGGGGAATTTTCAATGTTGTGAATCGCACGGTGGAATCCGTCCTTCCCATGTGTTGCCATGCCCCCTCTGCGTGTTCCCAGATGGGAATGGTAGTCAACTCCATAAAATAATTCCAGTGTACAGTTTGTTTTTGAGGCAACGCCAAAAAAACCGCCCATGTGCATATTCTCCTTTTTTCGTTAATTTTGCGGCACAGCCATGCTCTGCCATGTTCTCCTCTGATTGCAGTGACTGCCTAAGCGGGCATTCCTGCTTAATAGAGTTTAACACATGTCCGGGGGTAACGTAAAGATTTAATTTTTCTTCAGGCTAAAGAGCAGTGAACACCGGATGGTTTCCGGAATTCACTGCTCTTTGGCTGTAACAACTATGATTCATCCTGCTATAGCAAACTGCTATATGCCTTATCTCGTATAACTTCCTTCTACTTTGACATCTGTTCCGGATGTATTCTCCACAAATACTCTGTAGGTTCCGGTTACATTTATCTCAAATATATGGTAGGCATTTCCGCTTACATTGATATAGCGTACTGAATTATCTGACTCCACAAGTCCTACTTTTACAGTTTTGTATCCGTCACAGTATCTCAAATAATTCCTGCATCAATTCCAGTGCTCTTACATCAGCTGCCCTGCTTTCGTCAATCAACCTGCCGATATCCCCGCGCACCTCACGCCTCGCAAGCGCCTGCAGCGGTTTTTCTCCGCGCTCCCAGCCGCCCAGAGCTTTATACATCTTCTGAGCACAGTCGGCCGATGCGGCAAACTGCTCCGCGATCTGTCGAAGCAGTGACTGCTCCGGATTTTTATCGGCCAGCTTTTTAAAATATTTATGGGCATTTCCCCGTCCGTCCGAAAGACAGTCCACCGCATCCCCCTGGCACATCAGCCGCTCCGCCATCCGGGAGTGAACCATATCCTTGCTGAACTGGCTGTCGTCCAATATCGCCTTTTTCCATGCGTCATAGGCGTTTATGCCCTTCGCGAATTTGCCGGCCTGCCTGCCGCTAAGCGCTTCCATCGCTGTTTCTATGATGTTTTTCAGAGGTTTTCGTTCACCCGTACTTTCACCTATGGCCATCACCGCCACGGTATCCCGGTTTTCCCACCACGAGGAGGTGATGAAGTATCCGGATTCATCAACCGTTACGCTTGACGTGTATTCAGGGCTGTCCTGGAAGCAGTTCCATCCCAGCAACGTATTTCCGCCGTCACGGTAGCCTGTTATTACGCATGCTTCCGGCGGGCCGATTATGCCGAGAGCGATGACAGGAACCCCTTTGTTGATATTTTCTTTAATAAAAGAAATAAAATCAGCCTTCATCCTGCGGTCATCTTCCGGTGTTTTTACTGTCCCGGCCCTTTCAAGCAGCTTAAACTCACATCCCAGGGTTTCAATGCCTTTTCTATATACCGCCATCGGCTCATCGAAGGCCCACAGCACGTCCACATTGCCGCCATTCCACGCCGTTGTATCCCACACGAGCCGAAATGCAGCGCCGCACTGGACGATGGCATCCTCATAGTCCAAAGTCATGCCCATATAGTTTGCCACGGCTTTCAGACAGACAGGAAAGGGGGTACAGCCGCCGAAAGCTCCGTAATGGACTTTCGGAACACCGTATAAGACAGCGCTTTCTTTATTCACATGTTTTTGCTCTTGATCGTTATTCATACAAACCTCTCTTTTGAGAATTTTCTGACACACTTCACCGTTTTCCGATTTTACCGAAACCCCATATACCCCGGCGCAAAGCTTAATATGCCCAACCGTTTTCTTCCGTTTCCGGAACTCATTGGGATTAAGACCGGTAACACGCCGAAACGCCCTTGTAAAGGAATCCGGATTTGAAAAACCGTACTTAGCCGCTATGCTTAAAATGCTCTGCCCGCTATGGGCGATCTCAAACGCAGCGTTGGCAATCTTACGGTTTAAAACATAGCGGGATAAGGACTGTCCAGTAAGCTTTGCAAATACTGCCCGCAGATATGACAGTGAAAATCCGGTTGCCTTTTCAAGCTCTGCATATTCAAAACCGGTTTGAAGTCTGTTTTCGACAAACACGATCACAGTCCATATCGTAATGTAATAATCCACAACCGCACCCCTGTTTTTTATTCTTCATGAAGTGTTACCAGTATATCATACCGCGCAGAGGTTTTCTCGACTTTTTTGATTATCTTATAAGCTTAAAAAGGCTTTAATAGGATAGTGTTTTATGATAAAATATAACTTCAGAATATATTGAAGATCAACGAAAAATCCGGAAAACCTTATTACATAAGGCCTTCCGGATTTTTATGCTCTTTTAACTGTCGAAAACGGAGTAGAATATAATGCAATCCTATAATTGTCAGCCTTTTTTTATAAAAGTTTACTCATATCATTGTAACAGTGTTCTATTCTGACACTGCTTATATCTCCGCAGTCACGGTAGCCTGTTATCACACACGCTTTCGGCGGACCGATTATGCCGGGAGCGATGGCCGGACTCCCTTTGTTGATGTTTCGAGCCGCACCCGGATCTCCCGAACCTGTCCGGCCCGCACCGCTTCTGCCTGTTTTCCCTCAATCCTCGCGCCGGATATCTCTTCTGTCCGGCCGTCCGGATACAGCAGCCGGCTTACATGTACCCGGTAATGCCCCGGCACATAGGCCTTTCCCCCCTGCACCTCATACACCACTCTGACCGTATCCAGAAATACAGCCGATACCTCCTGTGTTTCCCGGGTCAGATAATCCGGCAGCAAAGGTCTAAAAGTCAGCATAAGATGACCGTTCTCCGACGTGAAGGGCTTTTCCCCGAACAGCATTACCTTGCGCATATGCAAGAATTCTGCGGTCGATCCGCTAAGACGGGCTACAAACCCTCTGCCGTGTATCCGGGCGTTGGGATTGCTGCTGCTCGCAATAAAGGAACTGTTCTCCAGGACACTCCTTCCATAGGTTTCCGGATCGAGAAACGGCACCGCCGCGCGGTAAAAGGCTTCCGAAAATTCCTCATACAGACCGGACCGTAAAAGCTCCAGCAGATATTTATATTCCATATGCAGCCAGACAGACTCATTTTCCAGCCATCCAGGAGTAAAAGCGGCGGCCCGGCCCAGCTCATAGGTGGCTTCCTGAAGAGGACCGTTTACTTTATACATAGAAAGTCTGCGGTCATACAGACAGCTCTCCTTTACCGCCCTTGCGATCCCCGCCTTCTCCTTAAGGCTGTAGGGCAGTTTTAGGAGATGAACCGGCCCTTCCAGAAACAGAGGGATCTCCTTCTGTGTGACAGCTAGGGGCAGAATTCCCGCCTCATCTTCCTCATAGCCGGTCACTTCATAATAAAAATAGGTAGGGATTACCGGCCTCCCGGCGCGTGCTTTTTCAATTCCGATCCGAACAGCCCGGCGGCAGGTATCGATGAGCCGCGCCGCCTCTGCTGTCCTCATCGGGCATCCCACTCCGGCAGGACCGGCATAAACGGACCGGCGATATCTTTCCTTCGCATCATTTATCCGGTTCCAGAAGGACATCTGCGCTCCCTCCCGCGAGAGACTGGCCATTTCCTCCTCCGTAATGCGGGCCAGCTCTGACAGCAGGTGATTCAGTTCTTCCGGCAGCACGACCGTCCGGTCATATACATGAAGACAGCGCAGCACATAATCCATGAGGCGCTCCAGCTCGACGGTCTCCGCCATGGAGGAACCCAGCAGGCCCGGCAGACCGTTTAGCGCGTCGTACCAGCCCGGCTTGCCGCCCTCCATCTCAATGCCCATCCCATAGAAATCCAGGGCGGCATATTTTAATCCGCACAGCAGAATCATTTTTTCTATCAGGGCGGAGCAAAGCAGCCGGCCGTCGGACATCCCCATTTCTTCCTGCCGCCGGACAGTCCTTTTTGTCAGAGTTCCATACTGCCGGATGCCGCCTGCTGTCTTTACATAGCGCTTCCTTCTTTCCTGTATACAGGCCTTTGCCGCATACCAGGTATAGGAAGTCTCAAACAGCAGCGCTTCTTCCTGCTCCGGATAGATGCTAAGATAGTCTTCCACCAGATCCAGATTATAGGTCCAATGATCGCTCCAGTATCCCTCATTGAAGCTGGCGGGGTGATGTTCCCATGACTCCTTCATAACGGCAGAGAACAATTCATCCTGCCTCTTTTCGGAAATCCCCAGCTTTTCCATACGCCCGTACAGCTGTCCGGGAGTAAAATCCGTCATAAGAAATGGCAGCAACGGACTCTCTCCGCTTTTAAGCTGCTTTTCAAGCGCGCCGCACCGCTCTTTCTCCAGCCGCCAGGATACCGGCTCCAGCTGCAGCGGATTATAGCCGTCCAGCTGGAGTAATTCGTAAAATATACGGATGTTGGCAGTTCCTACAAAAGGGGAAAGGCTCACATCGCAGCGGCGGTTCTGGTTCACATCCCGGAAATTTCCGTTTCCCTGTGAATAGAACTCTGGCCGCATGGAGAAATAGTTATAATCCCGTTCCAGATCCCCATGCTTGCGGGAGTACGCATAGAATACCCTGTCACCGTCTATAGGCATCGGATACCCGCCCCGCAGGGCATTATCCATATAGGTATAACGGCAGTAAGCGTCAAATACCGGATTTCCCGTGTGTGTCTCCACCCGGTCTGTCATCCGCCAGACGAGCACGTCCGCCTCTTTCTTTTTTTCTGTGAAGTACTGCGGGCCGAACTTCTTTCCCGCAAAGCGCCCCAGGACTTCCCGGCTTTCCGCCCGTCCGATCATCTGGCAGATCATCACACTTTTACCGGGCAAAAGCCGGGCCTTCGTTCCATAAAAGCTGCATGGAACCTGATTCTCACAGTTCTGCACGGCAGACATCAGGCCCTCCAGGCCTTTTTTCAGAAAACCGACAGGCTGTTCCAGCGAAGTATCATAATCAAAAACCAGCTCCGTATCGACAACAGGTAACAGACGCTTTCCTTCCCCGTCCACTGCCAGAGAGAAATTGCCGGCTTCCACCCTGCCCACATCAGCCGTATCCTCCATGCTGGCCCGTACCCGGTAATATGGCAGGTTTTCCAGAATCTCGGCCTTCATCCACGCCTTACCGGTCTGGAGCATGTTTTTCATCGTCCACTGGTTAACCCCATAGGGCACTACAGCCGGCATTCCGTCCAGCAGTTCCAGTTCCTGCTCCTGCGTCCCGGTATTCGTCACGGTCAGTCTTCTCACCAGAGCGCCGATTGGCTCACCCGGGAGGATATAATACTCCGCCTGCGTATCAAGCCCCCACTCTGTGTTGTGCTCCGAAACTGTCAGCCCATTCATCGAAACCGTCATTCTCTGGCCCGCGCATTCACTTTGAAAAGGTTCCAGAAATGCGCCGCCGCTGCGGATAAACGTACGGAAACCCGTACGCTTCACATTCTGCCAGGCCTGATGGGCAGGACTAAACTCCATGATGCTGTGATCTTTATCCTCCGTGCCAAAACTGGCGATACCCTGCCCCCGGTTCACATATAAACACCAGACAGGAATCCCCTTTAAGCCGGCGATACCCGGAAGGAAACTGGCAAAAACCGGTTTCCTTGCGTAATCCTCTATTACAGTCTTCATTTCTTCCATCTCTTAATTCTCCTGTTTCATGATCTGTTTCTTCCTGCGGTATTCAGCCGGTGTGATGCCCACCGATTCCTTAAACGCGCGGGAAAAGCTCTTATAGCTGTCATATCCCACCTTTTCTGCGATCTGCGCAATCCTCTGATCCGTTTTGGAAAGCAGTCGTTTTCCCTCCTCCATACGGATATCCCGGAGATATTCCATAAAGGTCTTGCCGGTGTATTTTCGGAACACATTGGAAAAATAAGCGTAATTCAGTGAAACATCGTTGGAGACCATGGCCAGCGTCAGCTGCTTATGATAATTATTCCGTATGTAGGCAATGGCCTTTTCCAGCTCTGCATTTTCGCGATAGGCCTTTTTGTATTCATACACCAGATGATGCAGCCGAAGCATCTTTTCCTGCAGCGACAACAGATATTCTCTCATGGAGAAATATTCCATGGGGCTGTTTGTCTTGCGCATATCCAGACCAGCTTCCATCCCTGCCTCACGCAGAGGCGCCTCGATGGCGCGCAGGCTCCGGTACAGCGTATCACACAGCGCCAGAGTATATCCGATCCGGTAACGGCACAGTACGCTTCTGTCAAAGATCCGGCTGATATAGTCAGCAATATCCGCATCTTCACATGAGCCCATCAGGTCACCGATCCGCTCCACCTCATGGTAGGGGATAGTGAAATCGCTCTTCAGCCCGAGCAAATCTTCCGGCATCAGGCAGTCTTTTCCAGGAAAAAGGAAATGGTGGATCCCAATCTCTCTTGCCTGTACATAGGCGGTCTGAAGCTGTCCAATACCGGAATAAACGCCGCTGACTGCCGCGCTTCCCGGAAAAAAGCGGCGTATCTCTCCCATCCATGCCTCCGGCTTTACCCAAACGCCGCACAGCAGCACCAGCTCCCGTTCCCCCTTTACCAATAGATGCGGCACCCCGTCCGTCTCCCGCTCCAGAAGAATCGAAAGGCGCAGGCGGATTCCCTCTTCCTGCATGTCCAGCTCCCTCTCGGGGAAGCCGAACAAAGCCACCCTGTAGTCCTGCTCCAAAAAGGAATGATCTCTTTTCAGTTTTTGTACAAGCGCCGGATTCGCTCCGGTTCCTTTCAAATAAGAAAGCATCTGTGTGAAAATGCCATCCTTAAGCTCCGGTTCCTGTTTCGTCCTGCCCACACAATATTCTCCGTATATCCGATCCACAGCCTGTAAAAGCGCCGTCCGTTCCAGAGGCTTTAACAGATACGCCCTGGCGCCGTACTCAATCGCCTTCTGAGCATAAGAAAAATCGTCGTATCCGCTCACCACTACAAACGGAATATCGGGATAATAGCGCGCCGCCGATTCCATCAGCGCAATCCCATCCATATCCGGCATGCGGATATCCGTGATCACGAGATGGATCTTCTTTCTCTGAAGGACGCTCAACGCCTCCAGTCCGTTGGCTGCGGTCTCAATCTCCATAGTTTCCTGCCTTTTTAACAGAATCGTCCGCATGCCTTCTCTGATTCTGGCCTGATCATCCACCACCAGTATACGAAACATCCTTACCAGCCTCCCAATTTTTTCTTTTCATAGGGCATGACCACCTTGATCAGCGTATATGCGTTCTCTTCACTCTGCAGGACGATTCCGTACTCCCTGCCGTAATTCATCTGCAGCCGTTTGTGAACATTAGCGATTCCGATTCCGCTGTTTCCTGTCCGCACATTTTCATCTGACACGCCTTCCAGGACAGCATTAAGACGGTTTAACAGCCCTCGCTCAATTCCCCTTCCGTCATCGAGCACCTGAAGTACCAGCACCTTGCCATTTTCTACGGCGCTGACCGTGATATGAAGCTGTCTGCTCTCCGGCGCCATCCCATGCACCACACTGTTTTCCACGCAGGGCTGCAGGCACAGCTTGGGAATCTCGGTGTCCAAAATTTCTTCTTCAAGCCTCACCTTAAGCTGCACATCAAATTCATAGATCATATTGACGAAATAAATATACCGCTCTATGCTGGCGATCTCTTCCCGCAGCGTTACAGTCCTGGATTCCCAGCTCATGTTGTAGCGCAGCAGTCCGCCCAGGGCTATGATGGTATCCGCTATCTCCGTTTCGCTCTTCACCTCCGCCATCATACGGATGCTCTCCAGCGCATTATAAAGGAAATGGCTGTTGATCTGACTCTGCAGCGCATTGAGCTCCGCATTGATCGCCGCCGTTTCCCTTTCCACATTTTCCGTAATCAGCCCCTCCATACGGGACAGCATGCGGTTAAAATGATTTCCCAGTTCATCCAGTTCGTCTCCGTCCTCACGTGCCTTCACCCGCACCTCAAGATGCCCGTCCTGAACCTGGCGCATGGAAGACGTCAGGACGTTTAAGCGGGACAGCATCCTGCGGTAGATCAGGCTGGCAATCAGATAGATCGCAGCCAGCACCAAAAGCACAAAGCCAAGCGCCATAAAAACACTGCGGTAGATCCCGCCCATCAGAGACTGTTTTTCGACACAGCGGACCGCGTAGGCATCCAGGCCGTCCAGATACTGCCAGGCCCCATAATACCAGCCCTCCTTTGTCCGCACCTCAAAGCTTTCCTTCGACACATCCTCCAGAAACTGCCGGCTGATGGCAAGAAGCGTATCCCGATCCGGCACTTCTCCATCCGGCTGTGTAAACAAACACCGCCCCTCGCCGTCCAGAAGCAGGGTATACCCGCCCTCCTCTGTCCAGATATCCCCGGACTTATTCAGGAAATCCTCTGCCTGCATCCGGATTTCCAGTACTCCTATACAGGTCGTATCCAGATATACCTCATGATAGCAGCAGGCGTACCCCCTGCCCTTCGGCGTGATGCCGTCCAGCAGAAAGATGCTTCCCCGCTCCTCATGCAGGCGCTCTGCAAAGCCGGCATTTTCAAAACGATCATAGCTGTATATGGTGTCCCAGATTTCATACAGCCCTTCATTATAGAAATAAAAGCTGGCGGAATCAATCAGGCTGTTGCTCTGAAAAATATATCTCATGCCCTTTAATTCATTTTGGCTGAATTTAACCAGGCTAAGCCCGTCCGCGCTCATATCGCCGCTGCAGAATTTCAGAAAATCCTTTTGATTTAAGGCTATAAGTACCGTATTCTCGATCAGGCTGCGGTTGCCCGCCACATCCTTAGCCGCTTGTTCCACAATTGCCAGGCACTGAAGCTGTGCCTTTTCATAGACCTGCCCTGCTTCTCTCTGCACCCAGAATACCGTCACGGCGGCCGCAGGGGCCAGGACAATCACAGCCAGCAGCGCCACGATCTTGGTTGCCAGTCCGGATTTGCGGTATTTTCTTTGCATCCATCCATAAATATGCTTCATGAGCCGAACTCCCGTACGCACGATTCGTGCGCCTCCTGTTTTCTTTTTATCAGTGTAGCATATTTGCGGCCCTCTGACTATTCCCTCCTTGCCGCCGCAGTGTGATCCCTGCAAATGACAAGGGCGCTGCAAAAGGATTTCCCTTCTCTGCAGCGCCCCCATGGTTTAATCCGCCATCTTGATGCGGCGTTCATTCAGCAGGTTCTGTTTATAGTTTACTACCTGTTCATAGCCGTAGCTGTCTCTGGCTTCCAGAAACTCGCTGAAGATACGGTCGAACTCTTCCTCTGTGGCAGCGGTGATCAGTTCCGGCAAAACTTCTTCCCACTTCTGATTGATGCGGGTGGAAGCAATCGCCGCATCGCTGTCGCCGGTCGGATCCAGGTTATTATAGATGCCGCCTTCGATGTAGGCATGCGCATCGGCCCAGTCGCTCATCTGCTGGATATAGGGTTCTGAAGCCGGCCTCCACTGATCCACAATCACGCTGTTGCGAAGCATCCAGTAGGTATCGCACAAACCGTACTGATTGGAAAAACCGTCAAAGTCCGTGGTCATCATGTCAATGAACTCCTGTTTTAAAGCAGGTTTTCCATCCGTCACATCATAGGTTTCTCCCTCAACGCCCAAAAACATATCCATCTGGCCTTCTTCACTGCTTAAGTAAGTTAAAAATGCGATAGCACGGTCAGGATTTTTACAGTTTTTGCTTATAAAGCAGGACATCCAGCCGTCCAAAGACCCGGGAAAGATTAACGGGGCGTCTTTTTTTGCATTGGACGGTCCGTCCACCGCGATGTAATAGCTGTCAGGGTTCTCGCTCTGTGCCAGGATGGTATTGGCCTCCTGCATGCCGCTCCACTCTCGGAGCATACAGAAATACCGTCCGTTATTGGCCTTCTCCGTCACCTGGTCTTCAGAATCCACCAGGTAGTCGATTCCCATCAAACCTTCCTCATATGCCTGCCGAAACATCTTCAGCCACTGGATATAATCCTCATCGGTCAGCCTGTCATACAGTGTTCCCTCCACTTCATATGGCACGGCAAGGAAATTCTGCAGGAAGGTGGACAGCCCATAGCCGGAACCGCCCTGGGCATAAAACGGGGTGATCGCCTCTCCCTTGTAGGTGCTGTAATCGCTTTTCAGCAGGCGCAGCGCTTCCAGAAAGCCTTCCGGCGTCGTCATGTCCGGTGATCCCATATCTTCATACAGATCCTTGCGCACCAGAAATGTCTGGGTCGCCGCGGTCATGCCGGTCTCGGCCATCTGTTCCTCTCCATAAGCATCGTTAGGGATTGCGTAGAGGTTGCCGTCTTCCTTGGTATGCCATTTGATCACACTGCCATCCACCACCTTATAGAAATAAGGATCATACTGGTCTGCCAGCTCATTTAATGCATAGACATAGCCGCCTTCATACAGCTTGCTGTAGCTGCTCTCCCAGCTTCCCAGAGAAATCAAATCCGGCAGTTCTCCGCTGATCATCAGCAATGACAGTTCCTCATTGACATCGCCGGTGGGCGTAACGATTTCCACATTGACGCCTGTCTTTTCAGTTATGTTCCTGGATACCAAGCTGTCGCCCCAGGTATAGGGGTACCACGATGCGCCCACAAACCAGGACAGATCCACCGGATCCGTATTGCTCTTCCATGCAGGCTGCGCTGCATCGGCTTCGCTGCCTGCTGCCGTTGTTTCCTCACGGCTGCCTTCGGTGACAGCAGCAGAAGTTTCCGCCTGTCCGGTCTGTGTGCTGTCAGCGTCCTTGCTGCCGTCCTTCTTACAGGCGGTCAATGATAACATCATGACCGCCGCCAGAGCTGCCGCTGTGATTCTTTTCCATTTTTTCATGTTACTTCTCCTCCTTCTTTATCCTTTTATTGCTCCGATCATAACCCCTTTCACCAGATATTTCTGGATGAACGGATAGATACAGATAATCGGCAGAGTCGCCACAACCATGGAAGCGAATTTGATCGTCACCGATGGTGTGGAGCCGCCCAGTGCCAGCATGGCCTGCTGTTGCTGCGTCGTCATGGAACTTTCCGCCAGCAGCTTATACAGGATGGTCTGCAGCGGCTGCAAAGATTTATTTCTGATATAAATGATACCCTGATAATAATCGTTCCAGTGGTATACACCGGCAAATAATACGATAGTGGCAATGACCGCCTTGCAGTTAGGCAGCAGTATCTTCCAGAATATTTTGTATTCCGAAGCGCCGTCGATCTTGGCGCTCTCCAGCAGGCTGTCCGGAATAGTCCTAAAAAAACTGATAAAAATGATCATATCATAAAAGGTGAACATGCCCGGAATCACAAAGACCCAAAAAGTATTGTAAAGGTGCAGCTTTAGCATCAGAATGAAATTGGGAATCAGACCGCCGTTAAAAAACATCGTGATCATGGCAATTTTCATATACAGCTTACGGCCCACCAGCTGTGGCCTGCTCAAACCGTAGGCCACCACCGCGGTGAAGATGACATGGGCCGCCGTAGCGATCACAGTTCTTGCAATCGTCACCAAAAATCCGCTGACAATATACTCATTTTGAAATACCACCTTATAGCTGTCAAAGCTTACAGAGGAAGGCCACCACGCGGTGGCACCCAGCGATGCGGAATCGGCGGCCGCAAGGGAATTGGCCACAATGTACCACATCGGATACAGCGTAATAAAACAAACCAGAAGCATGATGATCATCAGAAAATAATCAAAGGGCTTACAGGCCTTCTTCTTTAATTTGCCTTTCATACGAACCCTCCTATATAATGCTCTCGCCGGTCAGCTTTTTCGATACGAAATTGCACAACTGCAGCAGGCCGAAGGCGATAATGCTCCTGAAAAACAGGACTGCCGTGGAAAAGGAATACCGTCCTTGCCCCAGACCCATATTGTAAATATACAGATCTATGGTTTCCGCCTTGGGCATGTTTGCCGAATTTTTCATAAAGAAAATCTGATCGAAATTGCTTCCCAGGCAGTTGCTGACGCCCAGTATGAACAGGATCGCAATGGTTGGCCGTATACACTGTACGGTGATATGCCACATCTTCTGCCAACGGTTTGCGCCGTCCAGTTCCGCCGCCTCATACAGGCCCGGATCAATGCCGGATATGGCCGCCAGATAGATGATCGCGCTCCAGCCCATTTCCTTAACCGTATCCGATACAAATGCGATTCCCCAGAACTTATCCGGATCGGCATTGTAAAGCATCGGCTTGCTCTGCAGTCCCAGCCCCACCATCAACTGGTTGACGATTCCGCTTTCCGAAAGCCAGTTTAACAAAATTCCCCCGAAAATCGCCCAGGAAATAAAGTGGGGAAGATAGGAAATAGTCTGTACTGCCTTTTTGAACTTCGGACTGCGGATCTCGTTGAGCAGCAATGCGAACAGTATCGGGATCGGAAAACCGATACAGATTCTTAATGCGCTCATTCCCAGTGTGTTCTTTACTGACCGCCAGAATCTGTCGTCAGACAGAAACGCCTTAAAATGTTTCAGCCATACCCATTCATTTTCAAACAGATGTACCGCAATGTTGTAATCCATAAAAGCAATGATCAGATACAACAGGGGGATATAACAAAAGACCAGCATCCATGCTATACCCGGTATCACCATGCTCTGCAGCTGCCACTGCTTGCAGAACAGCTTTCGTCTGGATTTATTATTCATCATCTCTTCCCTCCTCCTGTTACCAGTCTATCAAAAAGGGAGGTTCAAAAAAACACCTGTATTTTGGATCGTATCCCAAAATTTTGGGTTTGCTTGACAGCCGCCCCAAACTTCAATAGACTGATGACAATGATGACAGAATTCTATAAAAGAAAGGATACACCGCATATGACTGAAGAACGACTGATATGGGAAGATCATTTTGATACGGCATCCCTGGATTCCACGAAATGGAATTACCGATATGGAAACTGGAGTGCAGATGAGAAAGGGCGGCCCGTTGCCGCCGGGTGGGGCAACAATGAACTGCAGTATTATACCGATTCTCCTAAAAATTTGTGGCTTCAGGAAAGCTGTCTGCATATCGCCGCCAGACAGGAACTGTCCCCGCCGCAGCTGCAAAAGCGCTGTGCTTATACCTCCGCCCGTATCGATACCCGTGGACGCTTCTCCTTCTGTTACGGCAGGGTGGAGATACGCGCCAGATGTCCCGCCGGCACAGGTCTGTGGCCTGCCGTATGGATGATGCCGGAAGACAGCGCCTACGGGCCCTGGGCCGCTTCCGGCGAAATCGATATCCTGGAGGTCAAAGGCCGCCTGCCGGACAGGGTCTTTAGCACCATCCACTATGGAGGCGTCTCGCCTGATAAGACGCATCAGGAATACTGCTTCCGTCTGCCCGAAGGAGATACCGTCTGCCGTTTTCATATTTATGAACTGATCTGGAGGGAGGGAGTTCTGTCATGGAAGATGGACGGACAGGAATACGCCTCTGCCTCGTGCTGGGAATCTTTCACAGATGGAATCTCTTATCCGCAGCCCTTTGACCGGCCTTTCTATCTGCTGATCAATCTGGCCATCGGCGGATGGTTTGATACGGAGGCTTCCGGGTATGTGGAGGAACAGGCCCTGCCCGGTGAATTTGTGTTGGATTATATCAGAGTATACCAAGAGGCGGATACCCCGAGGTGAAACGAAACAGCGGACGGCCTTTAAAACGGCTGCCCGCTGTTTCGTTATACCCTACTTTACCGGTAAACGGCTGTTGTATTACGGTTTCCCATTTTCACATGCCACGGCGTTTAAGGATTTTTTACCACGCTTACATTATCGATCTGTACCGTATGCGCCGTATTTGCCGTATCTCCAACATTTCCCAACATAAACACCAGTTTCGCCCCGCTAAAGGCGGAGCCTCCCGTAAATGTAAATCTCTGTGTGCTCCATGTATCTGTCACATTCACCGTCTGATTCAATGCAGGGGATACCCCTTCTTTCTCAAGCGCCACCGTGATCTGCCGGGCAATGCTGCTTTTTATGTCAAAACAGATGGTATAGGTTCCCGTCGCAGATGCATCTATGTTCTGATAGAGCTGTGAAGACCAGGCGTTGGGCAGAACAGTCGGCATATAGGCTGAAAAACATCCCAAAGTGCTGTCATAGCTATAGACACTTCCGTTTTCCGTCCAGGTCGTCCAGCCGTCCAGGTTTCCGTCAAAATCCCCGTTTACCACCCGCTCTTCCTCTGTCACCGGCATCAAGGTAATATTGTCAAAATAAAGGCTGTGCGCGCTGTTCACCGCGCCATCCACATTTCCGAGGAAAAAAAGAAGTTTTGCATTGCTGCAGCCGGACAGCGGCACAAAATCAAAGGAATAATGCTGCCACTGCGTCCCCGCCGTAACCGTCCGCGCAAAAAGCGGCGCATTGCCGGCGCCTTCCAGACCCACCGTCACAGGGCGCTCCATTGTTCCTTTCATATCAAAGTCCAGGCGGTATGCCGTTCCGGTCACAATTTCAGCGTTCTGATACAGCTGTGTCGACCAGGTATTTGGAAGCGTCGTATAAATATCCGCTTTTAATGCCCCATCCTCCACCTGGAATACAGAACCGTTCTCTGTCCAGGCAGTCCAGCCGTCCATCCCGTTATCAAACCCGGAATTCGTCAGCAGATTCACAAAGGGAATCTGTCCCTGTCCGGCCGCCTCTTCATAATTTCCTGTATACTCATATACTCTGACATAATCAATCTCAAAGGTATCCGCGGTCCATGTTGATGTGTCCGGGTCTCTCGGAAAAAAGCCGCCCACCGCAAGATTCAGCATCAGATAAAAATCCCGGTCAAATGGAGCCGGATAAGCGTATTGAGTTCCGTCTGTATCCACGCTGTACCAATCCTTCTGAATCTGGTACAGGTTGCCATCCACATACCAACGGAATTCTCCGGGAAGCCATTCCATGGAAAAGGTATGAAAGTCATTGGCAAAAGACTCTGTGCCGTTAAGATAGTAGTATCCGGTATTATATACCCATGGATTTCCGTAATGCAGCGTACCGAGCGCCGTATTCGGTTCACTTCCCTTATACTCCATAATATCTATCTCACCGCTGATGGGCCACTCACCGCCGTATACATCGGAATCCGAGGGCAGCATCCAAATCGCCGGCCACAACCCCTGGCCTTTGGGCAGCTTCGCCCGGAACTCAAATTTCCCGTAAGTCCAGTCAGCCTTCCCCAGAGTCGTTAACTTTGCCGATGTATAATTCTCTCCGCCGTAGCTGCCCGGCACCGCCTGTATGACCAGCATGCCGTTTTCCAGCCGCACATTTTCCGCATTAGACGTGTAATATTGCTGCTCATTGTTTCCAAATCCGCCGCCTCCGACAGTATAATTCCATTTGCCTGTATCCAGCGCGGTTCCGTCAAACTCATCGCTCCAGCACAGGCTCCACTTATCCCCGTCCAGATTCGGATACTTTGTTCCCAGCTCCTCCGGGGTTGCCGCCTGGCAGACATTTAAGCTGCCTGCCCAGATAGTCAGCGCTGCAGTAACTGCCGTCAGGGTACTCATCCACCTTTTCTTCATGTTTTTCCTCCTTCATTTGATTGACCGGTTAAGCAATCCGGCCGTCCATGCAATTCCGCTTTTACTATATCAAATTTGCATTTATAAAAATATGCCTCAATTTTGTATCATGTCCCATTATTTTAGTTCAGTCTCTCCCTCTCCTGCAGAGAAAAAGCCGAAGAGAATCCGTCTATACGGAAATCCCGCCGGCTTTTCTGCATGTTACGCACATCATCCTTGTTTTCTGCCTCTGACTTACAACTTCACAAATCCATCACCCGATGAGGAACTGGGATATTTACTTAACATAGTCAGGTAACAATACTATTCTGATCACATCAGGCGGTAATTCTTCCTGTACGCATGTGTGATGTCCTTCATATCCCACAAAATCCCCCGCTTCTCACATTCCTCCTGCAGTATCCCAAAAAGCGTCCGCGCTCTGGGACTCTGGCAGCGATAGCGGCTGCCATACCGTTCCAGATACTTCTCCGCCAGCCCCTGCCCGGGAAACGTTTCCTGCAGCTTTTCTAAGAACCAATCCCGCTGGTTCTGCCGCAGCGTCACTCCAAAATAGGGATAGATAAATCTTGCGCCGCTCTCCTCTGCCATCCGCACCAGTTCGCGGATATCCTCCGGTGAATCCTCCAGAAAGGGCAGCACCGGCATCAGCAGGATGCCCGTAAAGATCCCCGCGTCCGCAAGGCGCCGGACCGCCTCAAACCGTTTGGATGAAGGAGGAACCCCGGGCTCAATCTTCTCCGCCAGATCGTCGCGGGATGTTGTTATGGTAATCTGGCACAGCACAGGAGAATGCTCCGCGATATCCGAAAGGATATCGGTATCACGTGTGATCAGGGTACTCTTTGTGGCGATGGCCATGCCAAAGCCAAAGGCATCCGCCAGCTCCAACGCATGCCTGGTCAGCAGCAGTTCCTTCTCATAAGGATTATAAGGGTCGCTCATCGCCCCCGTACCGATCACGCCGGCGCTCTTACGCCTTAACTCATCCCGGATTATCTCCAGAGCGTTCTGTTTGGCCTTTACTACATCAAATTCCCCGATCCGATAACAGGAAGAACGGCTGTCACAGTAAATGCAGCCGTGGCAGCAACCTTTATAAATGTTCATGTTGTACTCGATGCCAAACCAGTTTCCCGGCTTTTTCGTTCTCGAAACAATCGTACTTGCAGGTATGTACTCCATCACAATCCTTCCCATTCTACAGTTCTGCAATCCTGCCGCATTTCAAAACGATAGTCTCCCAGAAGTCCCTGCTTGCGTAAAAGCAGCATTCTCGCCTGCTTCACAGTCAGATCATATTCCATAGCGTCCCCTTCTGATTGTCAGGTTTTCATATTTCAGCAGCATACTTCCTCCTCTTCGATCATCCATTTATTGGATTCAAGATAATAAAACAGCCGGATCTGCTGCAGGCATTCCTTTCTTTCCACCATGCAGACAAATTCCATCCGGCGGGTTCCGGCTGTCCGGTCCTCCTTCGTATAGCAGATACGCTCAATCCTGCAGGTACACAGTTCATGATTTTCCTCCAGCCGTATATAGCTGGGCTTTATCTTTCCGATCGTATTAAAGGCGGCGATGACATCCACCGGAATCCTCATTTATCTCACCTTACTTTCTTCAACTCTTTTTCATAATCCACCGTCTGCTTCTCACGGCCGATTCCGCCGGACATGTGGCAGATCTGTCCGTTCAGGAACACACCGCGCATAATGCAGTCTTCCCCATACTTTTCCCGCAGCTCATCCAGCGTCCTGCCAAGCCTCTGCAGCTTCTGGGGCCTTTCTCCCGTAAAAAGGTTCATCTGGCGGGTATCCTTGCCGTAGACGGCTTTGCCGGTATGGACGCCTAAATGGCGCGCCGCGCGGCCATCCCACAGCTCCTCAAACAGCCGGACGGCATGCTCCCACAGTTCATCGGTCAGATCCGTCTCCTCCGGCAGCGTAGTCTGATGGGATCCCCCGGTAAAATCGCTGTAAACGATGCTCACGGATACCACTCCAACGGAGGCGCCGTCCTTTCGCAGCCTGCTGCCGATTGTTTCACACAGCGCGAGAAGCACCAGACGGGCCTCTGAAAGGTCTGTCACATCCTTAGGCGTCGTCATGCTGTTCCCATACCCCTTGTTAGCCAGAGGCGCGGAAACCACCTGTGATACATCCACCCCATTGGCAAACGCATAGATGAGCTCTCCCTGTTTTTTCAAATGCGTGCGCAGTACGCCCTGATCCGTGCGGGCCAGGTCGCCGATCGTGCGTATGCCCAGCGCAAACAGCTTCTTTGCTGTGGCATGCCCTACAAAAAACAGCTCGGACACGGGCAGCGGCCACATCTTTTGTGGAATTTCTTCCGGAAACAGCGTATGAACCTGATCCGGCTTGCGAAAATCCGAAGCCATCTTGGCCAGCAGTTTATTGCTTGAAATACCGACATTAACAGTAAACCCAAGTTCCTGGCGGACCGTATCTTTTATCAGATGGGCGGCAACCATGGGGAAACCGTAAAGCCCCGCAGTACCGCTCATATCACAGTAAGCCTCATCAATGGAATACTGTTCCACGTTCGGGGAAAAACGCCGCAGGATTTCCATGAGCGCTGCCGAACAGCGGTCATACAGCCGGTAATGGGGAGGGACCAGCTTCAGGGAAGGGCATTTTCGGCGGGCCTCAATCAGAGTTTCCCCGGTCTGAACGCCATACTTTTTAGCAGGCTGGGATTTGGCCAGTATGATTCCATGCCGCAGCCTCACATCCCCGCCCACTGCGGAGGGTATGTCCCGAAGATCTTCTTTGACATGCAGTATCTCTCTGCGGTAAACAGCCTCCCAGGAAAGGAAGGCGGAATTTACATCAATATGGAATATGATTTTATCAAACACACGTTCACCTTCTTTCTATTCTCACTATAGCAAACGTGTGTTCTAAAGTAAAGTGGTAATATCATCCAGCGCAGATACTAACATGCGCGGTTGTTAAAATAAGCTCATCTGCTCATAGTCCGAGCTCCGGTCAAGTTCCTCCGGTCTGACCGCTAAGAGCGCTTCCACATTGCTGTCATCAAGCAGCCAGGCTTCTGCCGTCTCCCTTTTAAGCACCAGAGGCATCCGGTCATGGATATCCTGCACAGAAGGATTCGGCGCTGTGGTCAGGATCACAAAGCGCATCCCCTGGTCAAAGAGCTTATAGATTCCCGCCATATACAGCGTCCCGGCATTTTTCGGACGAAATGCGTATTTGGTCCTGTCCCGGCTCCATTCATAATATCCGCTGGCAGGCAGGATACAGCGCCTGTTTAGAACGCTGTCACGAAACATCGGCTTTTCCAGAACGGTTTCGGAGCGCGCATTGATGATCAGCCCTTTTTTCTGAAATCCGGGAAATCCCCATTCAATCATCTCTGCGTCAACCGCTCCTTTTCTGGCCGTCAGGACAGGCGCCCGGTCGGAAGGGCGGATATCCCTGCATCCGAATTCACTGCTGGCACTTTTTTTGTCAATCTGCTGCAGTATCTTTTTAATTTCCTTTGAAGTCTCATCATCAATGAAGTATCTTCCGCACATAATCCCTCCTGATAATTTTTATTTTTCTATTGTAACCCTTTTTCCATTCCGACATAACATGTAGTGTAAACAAAATTATTTTCGGAGGAATTCAAAGATGAGTGATTTAGCAGCAACAAATTGCGGAACAAACTGTGGTGGATGCAGCAACGGCGGCGGTGGCTGCAATATTTTATTCCTGTTACTGATCCTGTGCTGCTGCGGCGGCAACAACGGCGGCGGCTGTGGCTGCGGCGACGGAATACTGGGCGGCGGCTGCGGAGGCGGCTTCGGCGACAACAATTGTCTGTGGCTGATCCTGATCCTCTGCATGTGCGGCGGATGCTGCTAATACCGGCATCATTTGGGGGGCGGCCATTGTGCCGCCCCTTCCGTATTTTCCTGCAAATTTCTCCTGATCCTATTTCCCAGAAAAGTAAATTTCTTCCGTGCACTTCTCCTTATATACATATCCGGCAGCGCTGCCGCCCGCATCCCCATACCAGTTCCCGGTCACTTCATTCACGATGTACAGCTCCCCGTTCCTCTCCTCCATCTCAAACAAAAGCATTTTCTTTCTTGGATGGTCATTCGGACAGTGCAGGGCCATCATGAGCCTTCCTTCAAAGGTGTGAAAAAGCATGGAATGGGCGCCGTCATGGAAATAGAGCGGCTCTGGCCTCTGCTCCCAGGGTCCGAACAGATCTTTGCTGCGGCTCTTGGCGTACCCGCAGGCGTACCCTTTCGCTGTAAAGGTAGACCACAGCATGATCAGGGAACCGTCCTGCATCCGATGCAGGAAAGGTCCGTCGGTCACAAAGCCTCCCTGTGCGAAGCTCCCCCTCCAGGGCGCATCGGAAGCCCGAAACAGGATAACCGGATCTCCGACGGCACTTCCCAGATCCTCCGACAGCGGAATCGCCGCAATCTGCCCGTCTCCCACCTGCAGCCACTCATGGCAGAATACCATCCACGGTCTGCCCTGCCTGTCCGCATACAGTGTTCCGTCGAGACAATGCCATCCCTTCGGTGTCACCGGTTCCTTTTTCACAGGGACAAAGGGGCCCAGCGGAGAATCGCTGACCAGGCACTGACAGGCCCGATAGCTGCCAGGCGCGCGGAAAGAGGAAATCAGGACATATTTTTCTCTCCAGATATGGCATTCGGGAGCCCAATAATCCAGCTTGGCCCAAAAATCGGTCTCATCGCTGTCAAACACCTTCTTTGGATCGCTCCAGTGAATCAGATCCTCACTCTCCAGCGCATAAAAACAGCCCGGAAATTTCAGGTCGGGATAGCGGTCCCTGTTAAAAACTGCGGCATAAGTATAGTACTTCCGGCTGACCGGATCGGCCAGTATAAAAGGATCACTGATATTAATCTCTCTGACGTGAAATGTATACTTCATTTTCTCCCTCCTCGATGTTCATAAACACTTAGCTTAAGTATAGAAGATCTGCATTTAATATGCAACCAAAAGGAAGGGACAGTCACAGTAAAACTGCAGCAGTCCCTGCCTTTATGCGGCTTTTACTTTCCCTTTTCCCCCTTATCGTTCTTTTTTCCTTCTTTTTCCTCCTGTTTTTTCTTAAGACATTCTTCATCTATCTCATAAACAGCGTTGCCGTCCACAACCAAACGACCTTCCATTTCATTCACTCCTATCCTATGGCAAAACTGCCATCTCTATTTATAATATGCTGTCATACCAAAAAGGCTCTCCGCATAAAATAAATAGAACTAAAGCATGCAGATGCCAGGAGGCTTTGCCCATGGAACAGGATGATACTCCAAAATTAACGGAATTTGACACTTTAATCGCTGACCACAAAATGCAGCTGATCAAAGCGGCCATTCCTTACATACCATATAGTGAACAGCGCTTTATCTCTGTCTATATTAAATTTAATGAGCTGATGACCACCATGCGGCTGTTTGATTCCAACAAAGACGCTCTGGGAATCTGTTCGGTAAATGAAAATGCCACCACAGCCGACATGTTAAACGCATTAAAGGTACACTGTAACCAATCTGAAAAAGAAATGCTGGAAATGATTGAAAACTTCATGCAGGTTTCCGCTCTCTACCGCCAGTATGCGGCATCCTCTCCGGATTCGGGGGACGGACAAAATACCGCTTCGGCCGGCGGCGCTTTTTCACCGATGGATCTGCTCAAAGGAATGCTCACGCCGGAACAGCAGTCCACATTTGACACCTACAGCACGCTGTTCGACACCATGAAGTGAGGTTCACCGCATATGGGATGAAAGCTGCTGAAGGCAGCGTTCACAAAGAGGGAGGTTTGATTATGGATGCACAAAAAATGTCGTTTTTACTGGACCTGGTGAAAGAGGCAAACACACAGAATTCCAATTCCATGATTCCGTTTCTGCTCTCCGTAACTTCCAGAGCAAATCAAAAGGGAATTACCTTTTCGGATGATGAGACGGAACTGATTGTAAACCAGCTGAAAAAAAATATGAAGCCAGAGGATCAGGCAAAAATTGAAATGATACGTAAAATGTCTTCCATGCTGGCAAAAAACAGCAGTAGCTCATAAACTGCCGCAGCATAGCGAAAAAATGAACATCTACGGCGCACACCAGCGCTCCGGGATGTTCATTTTTTGTTTCATCATTTATGTCTTTCTGCCGCTTCCGGCACAGTTTTTCTTATTTCATTTCCTGGCATCTGGGGCAGAAATAGACATTTCCGCCCAGATATGCCTGCCTGCTGATCATGCCGCCGCAGACAGGGCAGGGCTCTTCCAGCGTTTTTTTGCTAAGGATCGTCATATAGCCGCCGTATTGCCCGAACAGCGTCTTTTCCGTATCCCGGCCTCCCTGCTGCGTCATCCTAAGAAGGACCCGCTTTATACTGCGGTAAAGGGAATCCAGATCCTCATCCGTAAGATTTTCCAGCCTGGCCTTCGGATGCAGCCCCGCCTCAAACAGGATATCCTGCAGCACGCCGTTGCCAAGTCCCGGAATCCTCTGCTCCGTAGCCAGAAAAGCCTTCGCGCTCATATTCTTCTTTTTATTTTTCGCTTCCTCATACATCCGGAGGAAATAGGCTTCATCAAACGCATCGGTCAGGGGAGAGGGCTTTCTTCTGGCCGTCAGGTAATACGGATTCTGATCCTCTCCCGCTCTTGAAACACTGATTCCCCCATACATCTGGATGGTACAGACGATACAGGAGCCGTCCTCAAATCCGATATACATCTGATGCTTAGCGGGCAGTTTCGCACCCGCCTCATAATAGCGCACATTCACCCCGTCATTAAAACGGATCACCGCATCTCCTGCATCGGTTTCCAGATATCCCCCCCAGGCGCGGCTTTCCCCGATTGTCTTTCCTTCCAGCAGGGCCGGATAATCTTCCTTATTGCCATAAAAGAAGGCGAATCTGTGAGGTGTCAGACCGGCTGTAACCTCTTCAATCACTTTTCCTCTCACCGCTTCATTCATACAGGCCGCAAGCGCATGGCTCTCCGGTAATTCAATCATTCTCTCTTCCTCCTGTCCCCCGTTTGTATTTCAATCTGCAAGTTCGGCCGCACGGATATAGCACATATAGTCCCCGGGCCCAGGAACCGCCTGAAAATTAGGGCTGCAGCAACCGCTCTTTAAATCCTCCTTAGGATACAGGGCGGTATATGTCCCATGTATCGGAAAACTTTCAGGATAGGATATCAGCTCTTTTCTTCGTAAATCTGCCCATCGCGTTATCCAGGTATTCATGATTTCCTCCGCTGTCTGTGGATTTAATATTTATACAATACCACATCTAATATGACATAAGAGTGTCATATTTAGTTATTATTCACGGTTGCCGATAAAGCAGCGTATGACAGACCATACTCTGGTCTGTCATACGCGGGAAGTTTACGGCAGCTGTGAATAGCAACCATATTTAAGCAAAGATCATCTGCCGGCAGTTCTTTTTCATTTCTTCTCTGGCCTCTTCCTCCATGCTGCTGTCCGTAATCACGCAGTCAAAATCCGAAAGCATGGCATGGCTCATCAGGTTTACAATGCCAAACTTCGTGGCATCGGCCAGCAGGAAACGCTTTCTGGCAGCCGAAAATAAAGCCCGCTTCACCGCCGCGTCCCATGTTTCCGGCACCGTAGCGCCTTCGGCGGCCGTGCAGCCGTGGGTGCCGATAAATACCCGGTCGGCATGGATCATCTTCAGATATTCCACAGTCATATCCCCGAAGACACCTGCTGAAATTTCATTGTATTCACCCGGAAGCAGCACCAGACGGAGCCGGGGATTACCGGACACGTGATGAATCGCAGGCCAGGAATTGGTGATCACCGTCACCCGTTTTCCTGCCAGATATTTTAACATCTGCAGGGTGGTGGTGCCGCAGTCGATGAGGATCGTATCTCCATCCTCCACCATGTCGGCTGCCGCCTTTCCGATCCGCAGCTTTTCATTCACCATATGGCCGGCTTTCACCGTGAAGCTCGGTTCATGGGAGACATTCCGGTCCAAATAAGCCCTTCCGTAATCAATGGTAACCAGGCCCTGATGCTCAAAGATCTGCAGATCACGCCGCACAGTCATGGAAGAAACTGCAAGCTTCTCTGCGAGCTCATTTAGATCCGCCGAACCGTCTTTCTGCAGTAAATTGAAGATTTCCGCTCTTCGTTCCGTAGCATTCATGGGCGCAGCCCCTCCTTTTCTCTCATCCTCCGACGGTGGCCTTAAGGCCCATCCGGCCGGCCAGCCTAACCGCATCTTTTGCAGCCTCTTCCGGGCATTCCGGCACTTCTTCCAGTGGGTACGGAAGGCCCAGCGCCTTGTACTTACCAAGTCCCAGCTTATGATACCGCAGAATATCCACCTGACGGACGCAGCTGCCCAGCGATTTCACAAACTCCAGCCGCCTCTCGATATCCGCGCGGCCGTCATTCAAGCCGGGCACAATGACCATGCGCACGATCATCTCTTTTCCCATATCCGCCAGCTTCTTTGCGTTATCGAGGATTATCTGATTATCTGTACCGGTGCATTGTTTATGCACCTTACGGTCCCAGGCCTTGATATCATACAGGATCAGATCCGCCAGTTCAAGTGCCGGATACACAGCCTCAAAATCCCACAGCCCGGCCGTATCCAGCGCCATATGGATATGATCCTGCTTAAGCAGCTTCATAACCTCATACAGAAACTCCCTCTGCAGCAGGCACTCCCCTCCGGAGAAGGTAACCCCGCCCCCGGAGTTTTCATAAAACGCACGGTCACGGACCAGCTTCCCGTACAGCTGCAAAACGGTCATCTCCATGCCTTTTTCCTCATAGGCGTCATAATAACAGATATCCGGCATTTCGAAGAGGTTTGTGCATTTCTCACGGTCGATGATACAGCCCTCATCCCCAAATATAACGGACCCGTCCGCCCCATGGGCCACGCAGGCGCCGCATCTATGACAGCGGGAAGCATAATACATGATTTTCCTGCCGGGATACATCGCCTCCGGATTGGAGCACCACAGGCACCGCAGATTGCAGCCTGTAAAGAAGGCGGTGGTGCGGATTCCCGGTCCGTCCTTGGTGGAATACATCTGTATATTGGATAAAAGTCCTGTTAACGCTGACACGTCCAACGCTCCTTATCTTTTTATTTCATTGCTCTCCTCTATTGCCAGTCATGCTCTGTTCTTGCGATGATGGCATCCTGCGCCTCCGGCATCAGGGTGGAAAACAGGGCACAGTAACCGGCCACACGCACCATCAGATCCACGTGATCCTCCGGATGCTCCTTGGCATCCTTAAGCGTGGCGCTGTCCACAATATTGAACTGGTTATGAAACACATTATAAAATCTGGCGGACTCAATAAACGCCGTAAATTTCTCCAGATTTTCCTCCCCTGCCAGCGCTCCCGGTGAAAACCGCATATTCAGCAGCTGGCCGCCTGCAATCTTCTTATTGGGCAGCTTGGATATGGAATGGATCACCGCGGTGGGGCCGTTTCTGTCCGCTCCCAGGCAGGGAGAAGCGCCCTCATTCAAAGGCTTTCCCGCCAGCCGCCCATCCGGCGTGGCTCCCACATCAAATCCGTTGGGCACATAGGAGGTGATATTGGAGGTGGACATGGTATAGCGGCATCCCTTGGGCCCGCAGCCATAGCGGTCCGTATGATAGTTGGGCAGCAGCTGCAAATAGGATTCATAGACATCCGCCACAATCCGGTCCACATAGTCCTCATCATTTCCAAATTTCGGCGCTTTCCGGCACAGCTTGCGTATCCTGGCGCCCTCCGGCCCTTCAAAATTGGCATCCATGGCCTGACGCAGCTCCTTAAGCGTCAGCACGTGATCGTCAAATACCAGCTTCTTGACCGCCGCCAGGGAGTCTCCTACCACGGAAGGGCCGATGTTGGACTGGCTGATAAAGTCGTATTCAGAACCGCCGTTCTTTAATGTTTTTCCTCTTTCCAGGCTGTAATTGATGGTGCAGGAAGCAAACGCGTCCGAATCGTGATACTTCAGCGAACGGTCACAGACCATGTCACAGTCAATAGCCAGCTCAAAATAAAACTTCAGCGCCTTTTCCCAGGCGTCCCAGAGCTCTTCATAGGACTGATAGTCCACATCCCGCCCTTCTTTACCGGTGACGGTAAAGAGCTGAATGCCGGTGGCCGGGTCCATGCCGTTATTCATAATCAGCTCCATGATCTTTCCGAAGTTGATATAGGTCATGCCCGTGGCGCGGTGTCCCCATCTGCCCGGAATCGCCGTTTCCACGCATCCCATAGAAGCGTAATCCCTGGCCACCCCGATGTCAAGCCCCAATGTCATCATGGCCGGTATCACCACCTCGTCACAGAAGACGGAAGGCATACCGAATCCCTTGCGGATCAATTTCGCCGCATCCTTTATCAGGGAATGAGGCGTCGCCTCACAGAACCGCACGCTCAGGTTCGGTTCCGGCAGTCTGGACTGGTTCATCGCTTCCAGGCACAGATAAGAAATATCGTTGGTTCCTTCGCTGCCGTCGGGGCGCATGCCCCCCACCATCAGGTTGGAATACAGCGGGTAGCCGCCGCTGTACTGTGTATGGTCCCAGGGCCGCACTTTATTCAGGCTGTTGGTCATGATGAAGAAATCGGTGATGATTTCCAGCGCCTTCTCCTTTGTGATTACGCCCGCATCCAGATCGGCTTTATAATAAGGGTAAATATACTGGTCAAATCGGCCGAAAGAGAAGGAATGCCCGTTGCTCTCGATCATCATCAGCAGATGCGTCAGATACACGGTCTCCACCGCCTCATGGAAGCTGCGCGCTCCCCCTTCCATCAGATGAGCAAACATCCGGCCAAGTTCTTCCAGCTCCGCCTTCCGCTTCGGATCCTTCTCCGTTTCCGCTTTCTGCGCGGCCAGAATGCTGAAACGCCGGATATACTTCAAAGCAGCATTCATCGCGATCACAGCCGCCTGGTAAAAATCCTTCTGTTCCTTGGTAAGCCCTTCCTGTTTCAGCTTTTCTTCAGCGATCTTCGCCATACCGCCGTATCCTGTTTCCAGCACAAATTCATGGTTGGGTATGATATGGCCGTCTCCCGACATGCTGATGCCGCCCCGGTGCAGGACGCCCTGAGCCTCCGCCTGCAGATTGATCTTCGGCAGATTTCTAAGCACCTCGTCCTGATGGGTGATTCCCTTCCAGCAGTCCTGAAGCCCTTTCAGTTTCTCCTTTGTATCTTCTGTTATCTGAAAGGAATCGCCGGAACGATGTTCAAACTCATCCAGCTCCTCAATCACCCATTGAAAGGAATATTCCGGGAAAATCGGCGCGGCGAAATTTCGGCTGGCCTGATTTCCGATAATCAGCGTATCGTCCTCGATGTAAATGGTCATATTGGACAGAATATCGTCAAAGGCCTTAGCCCTGCGGATCACGATGGGCTCGCCCTCCGTGCGTTTATAAGATTCGGTGATGATACAGGCCCGTTCCGGGCAGATGGTCGCCGTGCGGCGGTTCATCCTGTCCTGCAGGCGTTCTATCCGTTCAAAATCGCAGTCCTGATTCTGCGGCTGAAAGCTTAAAAATTCTACCATAAATTTCTCCTCCTAATTATATTGTCACCAGCCAGAGGCTGATGACCTGCGCACACGCACCTTTATCCTACAGATAATCCGTGATATGGCTGTCTTTGAAGCGCCTCTCCCAATCCTTCTTAAAATCCTCCAGGGACTTCACCGTATACGGATGGTTTACAAATGTGTCGATCAGATCCGGCGTCATCGTGGCAGCCTGACAGCCCGCCACCGCCAGCGCCTGTATCTGCTGTACATTCTTGAAGCTGGCGCCCAGGACCTTTGTAGCAAATCCATAGTTATCCAGAATCCGGATAATATCGCACACCACTGAAACACCGTCACCTGAAATGTTGTCAATCCGGTTCACATAGGGAGCCACATAGTCCGCCCCGGCCTTGGCCGCAATCAGGGCCTGCGCCGCTGTAAATATGGCCGTCACTGTCACCTTCAGCCCCTTTGCCTTGGCCATTTTCGCAGCCTTTATTCCCTCCGGATTCATCGGGATCTTCACATGAAAGTTCGGCCCGAAATAGTCCGTCAGCTTCTCGGCCTGTGAAACCATATCCTCCGCTTTTTCTGCCGTAGTCTGCATATGAATGGTCTGCGAAGGCTGTATCAGTTCTTTAAACTGAGCCAAAACCGTGCGCACCTCGTCTCTCACCCCGGATAAGATCGATGGGTTGGTGGTGAAACCGTCCACCGGATAATACTCCACCGCCCGCCGGATTGCCGCCATATTCGCTGTGTCCAATAAAATCTCCATTCTGATCTCCTCTTTTCTCTTAGATTTTTTTCTCACAAAACTTTCTGCATGGAATGCCTTCGCATTTGAGCGCCGAAGACTCCGATCCGCCTATGTAAAGTGCCTTATATAGTATATGGGTTCTTATCTTTATTGTAACACATATTAACATTTTTTCAAGTTATTATTTGTTACTATCTTGCATCGTTTCAGACTTTACGTTACAGACTTCCAGCAGCACAGCCCGGATTCGGCTGGGATTTTAGCAGGTTATATGCTATAATACCGACAGACATTATAACGGCGATGATTTCCGTCTAAGGAGGAAGCAATTGATGAGCAATTCATTTTCAGAAATCATACTTTTTCAGGTGAAACCCGACAAACTGGATGAATTTGAAACACTGGTCGGTTTAATCAAAGGAGAACAGGAGGAGCTGCCCGGTTGTATCAGCGTTAAGTATATGAAACGCTTTTATACTTTTGACGGCGTCGAAAATGGCGAGCCGCCAAGGCAGCTCGCCAAAATTGTGAAATGTGTAAAATACTATTTATTTTTGGAATTTGACACCATAGAAAATTGCGGAAGGGCAAATGGCTGGTTTTTTGATCATTACGCAAAACGTGTTATGAAATTGCTCCTTATGCCATTTGATATAAACAGCGGTTATACGATCTGATGGGAGGCATTGCGAAACGCATGATCTAACGCGTTCAGCAACGCCTCGGCGAATTCACCTGGCTTATCCGCTCAATGAGCTTTTCAAAATTCAGCATCCATTTTAAATCAGCAAATGTCATATACGGCGAAAGCACACGGAAAGTAACTGTGATGGTAACTTACTGCTATACTCCCAAAAATGCAGCCAGACAGGTCATCACCAGCAGGCTTGCGAAGATGGAGATGGAATTGGCAAAACTGGACAGAGCTCCGTTCCCGCCGCTTTTTTCCGTAAAAGCCGGCGCCAGCGCGCTGACAGGCGCGAATACTACAACGGCCAGAACCCTTCGCACCTCGTAGGAAAAAGGCGTGCACCAGAACAGCAGCAGGGAAAAACAGGCTCCCATCGCGAGACGGACCGCCACAACTTTAGCGGTATCGGTAAGATAGACCGGATTTTTTTCCGGTTTGAACATCAGACCCACCATCAGCATGGCCATAAAACCGTTGGCATTGGCAATGGGTTTTGTCAGGGTCAGGATCCATTCCGGTACCGCGATGTTTAAAGCATAGAGAAGCAGCATGAGCATATAGGCGTCAAAGGGCACTGAAGTCAAAAAGCGCTTCCATAACGGGGGCAATGCGGGCTGTCCGTCTTCCCTCCCGGCGCCTGTTTTCTGCCCCTGCAACAGCGAAGTGGTGATGCCGAAGGAGCCGCCTGTCACCATCACCGCATTTCCCGTGTCAAACATACAGGCGATGGCGGCACCGGCCGGGCCGAAGAAGCTCTGTATCAACGGAAGGGAAAAGCAGCCGATGTTAAATCCGGCGGCGTTGATCATGGAAAACACACGTCTTCCTCTCTCCTGCCCTCTCGTCAGCAGATACATGACAAGTAAAGGAAGAAGGCTGCAGCAACATCCGATCAGCACCACCAAAAACAGGGACATATCCCGTTCAAAGCCGTCAAACGCGTGGATCACCGCTGCCGGCAGCGTGATGTTCAGCACAATTTTGCTTACAGGGCGGTAATCGTTCTCCCCGAAAAATCCGCCTCTTTTCAGGAAATATGCTCCGAATATAATGATGATAAAAGCCGCTGGCGTCAATAAAAAGCTCATGTTCTTCCTCCCATAGCCGGATCGAAATAATCTAACTGGATTTTAGCACAGGGAATGTTCCTTTGCAACCTCAATGCAGCCCGTCCACCTCCGGCCGTTCCTTTGCGCTGTGGAATCCCGGCCAGCGGCAGATTTCTCCTCTGGTCTGCCGTTCCTTCACCGGCGCCGGCAGCCCGCCCTTTACACAGCAGGCCGCGCCGTTTTCCAGCATATGCGCCGCAAGCAGCCCGCGGAAATATTCGAGCCGGTCAGCATATTCCGGATTTTTTGACAGGTCTTCTCTTTCCATAGGGTCTTTTCTAAGGTCAAAGAAAAGTTCCGCTCCTCCATAGGCTGTCCACAAATATTTCTCATATCCCTCCATGACGGTAAACAAACGGTTTTCCACGTTTCCGTAAAAGGGCGTCCGACGCTCTTCATCCGCAGAAGCCAGCAGATTGACGCCCTCTGCCTGCTGCGGCGCATCGATGCCTGCCATGGACAGTATGGTCGGGAATAGATCCGCCATCTCCGCCAGGCGTTTTGAACGCTTTCCTTCCAGACTGTGATGGGAGAAAGGCGCGTAGGGCGGCCGAATCAGCAGCGGCACATGGGCGGAACCTTCCAGGAATACAAATTTTGCCCCCATATGATGGTCCCCCAGCATCTCACCGTGATCGGAAGTGAAGATAATCCAGGTGCTGTCAAGCAGTCCCAGCTCACGCACCCTGGCAAAGAGCAGGCCCAGCGAATAATCGATCTGCGTGATTAACGCGTAATAAGCCCGTTTCACCTTTTGCAGCTGCGGCGGCGTCATGCGGTAGGCATGGTTGAGCATATAGGTATCATACAACCAGCTCTCATCCATGTCTTCAAGGCTGTCCGACCAGTTTCCGTAAACAGGCGCCTCCATCTGCCCGTCCTCATAGAGATTCCAGTAATTCAGGCAGGGGTCAAAAGGCGGGTGAGGTTTGGTAAAGCTGGTCCATAGAAAGAACGGCCTGGTGGGATCCCTGGTCTCCAGAAAATCAATGGACTTTTTTGTAACCCAGTGGGTCATGCTGTAGGATTCATGCACTGAAGAAAGGGCCGGTTCCATCTCATTTTCCCCGGTGCCGTGATCTTTAGGGATGCCGCGCTCCGGATGCTCCCTCATCTCCCTGTAATAATTCAGAGCAAGATCGATGTGCTCGAATCCGTAATTGGCTCTGGCCGGCTCAAAATGCATCTTTCCCACGCCCCGGGTCTGATAACCGTTCCGGGTCAGAATCCCGGGCAGCGTATCGTGGAATTTCATAGGCAGCCGGTCCGGAAAGTTACCCACGCAGCCGCTTTTATAGCCCTGCAGTCCGGTCATGATGGTCCCCCGGGACGGCATGCATACCGGGCAGTCCGCGTAAAACCGTTCAAAGACGGTCCCTTCCTCCGAAAGCCAGTCCAGATGCGGCGTCAAGATGGTGCGGTTTCCCAGCGCCGCTATGGTGTCAAAACGCTGCTGATCCGTGGTGATTAAAATTATATTGTTCTTTTTATTATCTGACTGTCCCATATGCATACCTCTTTCAGTGCGATCCTAAGCGGAGTGTTTTAGTTCAATAGGGCGTATTTTTCTATTGACAAAGCGGCCTTCCGGAAAACGGATGCTAAAAATCCGTCCCGAAAAGCCGCTTTTTTGCTTATCACAGGATGTGCTTTATTTT
This sequence comes from Lachnotalea sp. AF33-28, assembly GCF_003477885.1. GTDB lineage: Bacteria > Bacillota > Clostridia > Lachnospirales > Lachnospiraceae > AF33-28. The sequence continues at coordinate 382,290 of NZ_QUEE01000002.1, read as the reverse complement.
GCAACCGCTTCTCTTAAAACAGCATCATCCTCTTCCATGCGGGCGATCCAACCGTCCACATCCATTTCCTTATTCACCAGGCTGTTGATGGAATTGAACAGCTCGTCCATGATTGTGATCTCTGTCTTTTCCGTCAGCGTCCAGTTCACAAAGCAGGGCATCAGTTCGCTGTCCAGCATCTTCAGATTCTCATAGTTGGACTCTGTCATATACTCCTTCACCATATCCGCGCCGCCCTTGATCGCCATACAGGCCTGTGTCTTCTCAGCATTCATCAGCAGATTGTCCTGGCGGTACAGGAATTTCAGGAATTCCTTTGCCAGCTCCGGATTTTTAGCTGCTGCCGGAATCTCAAAGGTTTCAAAGCCGATGTTGGCATACTGCTGCTGTCCGGCCTGGGCTGTAGGGGTGGGAAGGAAACCGTACCGGAAGCCTTCCGGAGCCGCGTCCGCCATCTCTGTTTCGATCCAGCTGCCGGATACGCAGAAGACTGCCTTGCCCTGTACGAATTCCGTCTGCGCCTGGGTATGGGTCAGCGCCACGCTGCCATCTAAGATATATCCGTTATCCACCATCTTCTGATAGAAATCCAGCACCTCTTTCACTTCCGGCTTCTCCCATACGCCCTCTTCATAGTTTGCGATGGCATTCAGCAGATCCGCACCGCCTGCACTGGCCAGAGCCGCAAATAAAACACCCTGATTATATCCGGGATACACGCCCGGGTATACGAACAGCGCCATGCCTTCCTGTTTCGCCTTCTCCCCCAGCGCCAGCATTTCATCAAAGGTCTTGGGCAGTTCCCAGTTCTTCTCTTCAAACAGCCCCTTATTGTACCAGGTTCCCCAGGAATAGTACCAGCTGGGCGTATAGAGAATACGTCCGTCCTTATAGGGCTGGCAGTAATCCAGGATGCCGTCTAAAAGCGTGTCTTCAAATTCCCCCACCACATCGCTTAAATCCAGCAGCGCATCTTCTTTGATCATAGTCGTGATGATGTCCTGCTCCTGTGCAAAAGCGATGAAATCCGGCGGATCTCCGGATACCACGCTGGGCCGGATGATGTCCCCCAGCTGCGGCGAGCAGGTCAGCTCCACCTTCACATCATACTCATCCTCGAATTTTGCACATACGCTGTCCCAGAAATCCGTTCCATAGGCTCCGGCAAACGCCGCCACCTCCAAAGTCTGGCCGGCAAATGCGGACTCCTCACCGCTGTCCTTTGTATTGCCCTGTGTTGTCTGCACTGCCTCTGTCCCCTTTGTTGTCTGCTCCTGTGCCGTAGTCTCCCCAGCAGGTTTCTTCTGGCATGCCGCCAGAGAGGCCATCAGCAGAGCGCCTGCCAGTAACAGGCTGACACCCTTACACAATTTTTTCATACGAAATCCTCCTTCCGACTTTCATTTCTTTGTACGATACTATCTTAACAGCAAACCTCCCGTTTGATAATAAACAAAATTGACCAGCGCATGTAATATTTCATCCTGTTCCGTCATTTTATACAACAAAATAATACATCTCTTTTATTTTATATCATTTTAGTCCATCGTTTTTCAGTTTCAAGCCGTTATTCCATGTGTTTTTATTGTATTTTTGCAGTGCTTTTCCCATATATCCGATTATTTTGTACAACATCGGCCGGACATGTCTATTGCCGGTGCATATTACAGGTTGACCGGCACTGCCGATCCGTTCAGAGGTTTCACAGACAGGGCGGGCCTTTTTTTGTCCGTTTCTATCCGGATATATTTTTCCTCCCCCGCCTCCAGGTTGAAATAATTGTCGGAGAGCCTCACGTCCTCAAGCTCCCCGTCAATCCCGACAAAGCGGGCGAATACATCCGACTGTATGCGGATGCCGCCTTCTGCAGCCCGGACCGTAAGCTTCGCATCGGGCAGCAGGGTTTCCTTATATTCTCCAAAAAACCTCCATGCCTTCTGTCCGCCTGCTTTTGACTCCGCCGCCACATAAAACAGCCTGTGGCGGTTCGGGATAATGACATTGGGATAATACCGGCCGCCTGCCTGCAGCGCCCTGCATCTTTTGGCACTGCCCGGCTGCACCTGTACCTGTATCTCCTCCTGATGGTACAGATTGCCCAGATAATCGCATACCCTAAGCTTTACCGTATCCTCATAGGTATCCCGGCTCTGATTCACCACCCAAAGCACGGTGGAAACCGGACTTTCCGCCTCCAAAAAGATCTGTACCGGAGCAAAAAAGCGCTTTGCATAGTACCAGGATGCCTTCGGAATCAGATCATAATCGATCATGCTCCAGCTGTGACAGGGCGCGCTGTCATTAAGCTGCCAGATCAGCGCGCCCGCGGTGGCAGGAAAATTGCTGCGGTAATGCTGCACCGCATACGCAAGTCCCTCCGCCTGCACAAGCATGCTGTAATCGATATACTGCTCCGCATTTTCCGGCAGACCGGTATGCTGCTCCATATAGTAATACATGCGTTCCAGGCTCTGATCCCGATTGAAATATCCGAAAGAAAAGCTGTCCGTCCGCAGGTTCTCTTCTCCTGTATATTTCTTTACCGTGCAGGCGGCCGGAGCCCCGTGCAGACCGAATTCGCTGACGAATCTGGACGTATCCTCTTTATAGGCCGTATAGGGAACATCCGTAAACCATACATCCCAGTTGTGCCGGTCTCCGCTTTCCATGGAATTAGCCGGACCGCTTTCGCTGAAAGGGGAAGAGGGCAGGTATATCCGGCTCTGATCCAGTTTTTTAAGCCATGACGGGATCAGCTCTTCAAACAGCTTTTTCCCGTAATACTCCCGCTGCAGCCCGATCTTCTCGCAGAGCATGGTAAGCTCCACATTGCCGGCCCACAGCGCGATACACGGATGGACCCGCAGCCTTATCACCGCTTCTGTGATCTCCCTCTTTACATTTTCCAGAAAGTCCTGATCATAATCCGGATACTCTCCGCAGGCGAACATGAAATACTGCCATACCAGTATCCCCTTCCGGTCGCAGAGTTCGTAAAACAGCTCCTTCTCATAAATACCGCCGCCCCAGAGACAGAGCATGTTCATATTGGCCTCTTTGGCCATTTCCAGCAGCCTGATATACCTGGCATCCTCCCCGGCCTTACCGAGTATCCCGTCCACCGGCACCCAGTTAGCCCCCCTGGCCATCATCGGAATTCCGTTTAGGCAGAAGAGGAATCTGGCCTCTCCGTCCATAGCGCGCGTAATCACCTCAAGGCTGCGTATGCCGTAGCTGCAGGCATAGGAATCCACGGTCTCTCCGTCCACAAGCATCGACAGTTCAATCCGGTACAGGTACGGCGTTCCCAGATCATGGGGCCACCAGAATTCCACCTCATCCATCTCCAGTTTAAAGCAGCGCTCCCCGTATACCTTCCGGTAACGGCATCCGTTTTCTCCCGACACCGTCAAAAGATACTGCACCGCATGTTCCCCGGACGCCTCATTTCCTTTGATGAACAGTTCGCTCTCCACCTCAAACAGCAGGGCCGCCTTTTTCTCTTCGATCCGGATATCCGCCGCATCGATGCGGACTTCCCGAAGCCTGCCTGTCTGATAACTGTCCAAATGCACCGGGCGAAACAGCCCTGCCGAAGCGATCCGCGGCGCCCAGTCCCAGCCAAAGGAATATGCTGCTTTTCTCGCATAGGCCCTTTCCGTGGAATAATTGGTCCAGAAGCCTTCCGGCAGCCGCTTTTCGGCCGCCTTTTGGCTCATCACCGGAAAGACCGCCATGAGATCATTGTTCCCAGGCACAAGCATTCCTGTAACATCAAATCTCCAGCAGACAAACATGTTGTCACAGGATCCCAGCAGCTTGCCGTTGAGATAAATATCCGCATAGGTATCGATCCCCTCAAATACCAGTTCAAGATACGGAGCAAGGCACATCTGCTCTGTCAGCTCCAGCCTGGCGCGGTAAGTCCATTCGCTTTTTTCCGCCCAGGCGGCTGCCAGGTCATTGGTTTTGTAACAGGGATCCGGCAGCCTTCCGTTATTTATCAAAATCTGCTGCACCGGCTCCGGACGCTCTGTCTCCATCCATTCCCGCGCCTCATTCCCGGATAAACCTCCCTGTCCAATCTGCCACCGGCTGATCTCCAATGAACCATGAAATTGATCTGTCATTTTTCCACCTGTCCCCCTTTACCGGTCACCAGCCGAAGGCTGATGACCTGCGCACACTTTCCGTTTATGCCCGCACCGCCGCGATCACTTCAATCTCCACCGGGATATTGCCATTCGGCAGATTATGCGTGCCCATTCCGGTTCTGGCATGATATCCCCGCTCTTCCAGCACATCGGCCACAGTATCGGAAAATCCGTCCATCACCTGATCCACATCGGTAAAGCCTTCCGCACAGTTTACCAGGCCAAAGGCCTTTACGATTCCTTCCAGACGGTCCAGACTGCCGAGGTAATCCTTCAGCGCGCCCAATAGAATCACCGCGCACTCCCTGGCAGCCGCGTATCCTTCCTCAAGCGAAAGCTCCGCTCCGACCCGTCCCTGATACAGGGGCTTCCCCGTAATCTGGTCCTCCGGCCCGTGCCCGGATACAAAGATCAGGTTATCCACCTGGCGCAGCAGGATGATTCCCCGTTTTTGCTTAAACTTCAGTTCGATCTCCGTACTGTTCTCTATCACTCTGTTGATCGTATCCATACCGAATCACACTCCTCTTTTGATGGCGCGGCCGGCAAACAGCCCCGTCACCTTCTCTTTATACACGGCGATCCTGCCGTTTACAATCACATGGGCAATTCCTTCCGGAGCCCTTCTTGGATCCCGGTAGGTAGCGGTATCGGTCACTTTCTTTTCATCCAACAGCACCAGATCCGCATAATATCCCTGTTCGATCACGCCTCGGTCCTTCAGACCAAACACCGCGGCCGGGTTTGCCGCCATGCGGTTTGCCATTGTACCGAAGGAAACTCCCTGTTCCCTGGAAAGCCGCAGAAATCTCGGGAAGGTTCCGAAAGATCTCGGATGGGGTTTCAGCCCATAGGGTATGGAATCCGTACACACCATATAATAGGGTCTGGTCAGAAGCCATACGAAATCCCGGTCCATCTGCGCACGTTTTTCCTCATCTTCCACAGGATTGGAGTAATACCCCACATCCAGCTCCTCTTCCAGCAGGATATCACAGATCATATTCTCATTGCTGGTGCCCCGCAGCCTGGCCACCTCTGCGAAATCCATCCCTACATATTCTTCATTTTCCCTAAGATGCGTAAAGGTTCCTGTGGTGGGAATGGTATTTTTCCGCATGCCTTCGCAGATCTTTTCGCGCAGGGCAGGATTTTTCAGCCGCTCAAGCGTGGCCTCATAGCCGCCCTCCACCGCCCAGGGCGGCAGGAAGATCACGGCGTAACCGCTTCCGGAATAATAAGGATAAGTTTCCAGCGTAATCCTCATCCCCTCCGCGATGGCTTTTTCAATCGGAGCCATCAGTTCCTCCGCCCTGCCACAGTTATCCGGACCGGTGCGGAAATGTGAGAAATGGAGCCTGCAGCCCGCTTCCTTCGCGATTTCTATGGCTTCCAGCGTAGCGTCGAAAGGCTCTTCCCTAAACACCGTGCGCGTATGGGTCACATAGGGCACATCATATTCTGCACACACTCTGCACAGCTCGATCATCTCTTTCGTATCCGCGTAAGAACAGGGATAGTAGCTTAGGCCTGTGGAAAATGCCACGGCGCCCTCTTCGAAAGCACGGCGCATCAAATCCTTCGCCTTATCCAGCGCATATCCGCTAAGGGGCCGGTCATGAAATCCCATAGCTTCCAGCCGCACAGTGCCATGGGGCACCTGGTAGGCCACATTAGGTCCGGCCTTTTTATCAAAGCGGCTCAAGTATTCCGACACGCTGCCAAAATCAAGGGGCACATCCTCAAACCATCCGTTCAGCCCTCTTAAATATTTCGCATACATTTTCAGATTGTCCGGCGACAGCGGCGCATAGGACAGCCCGTCCTGTCCCAGCACTTCTGTAGTGATTCCCTGTGCCAGCCCATTGGCATGCTGTCTGTCATATAGGAGAGTCATATCGGAATGGCAGTGGGTGTCTATAAATCCAGGCATGGCACACAGTCCTCTCCCGTCAATTTCATCCCTTCCTTCGGTTTCATCCAGCCTGCCGATTTCGCGAATCCGCTCTCCCCTGATACCGATATCCGCCACATAGGGGGCGGACTCTTTTCCGTCATAGATCTTCACATTCCGTATGATCAGATCCAACATTGTGTTTTCTTTCATTTTGCCCGTCCTTTCAATGTCACCAACCGCAGGTTGATGACCTGCGCACGCTTCAGCGTGCTTCCGCTTTCAATGTCACCAACCGCAGGTTGATGACCTGCGCACTAAAACACGCTCTAACGCAGTTTCACAATCGCTTCCACCACCACAGGCACATTCTGCGGCAGCGCAAACGCGCCCATGGCGGATCTGGCGTGCTGGCCGCGGCGGCCGAACACCTCCACCATCAGGTCGGAAAATCCGTTCATCACAGCTGGCTGGCTGGAAAAATCCGCTCCGCTGTTCACAAGGCCCAGCGCTTTCACCACGCAGTCCACACGGTCCAGCTCTCCCACATAATCCTTGATGGTGGCCAGCATATTCAGGCCGCAGAGCCTGGCCGCCTGATAGGCTGTATCCAGATCCACATCCGTTCCCACCTTGCCGGTATAAACCGGGCAGCCGTCCGAATCCACCGGCAGATGGGCGGATAAAAACATCAGGTTCCCTTTGATTACGGCATCCACCACGCCTTTTCCCCTGCGGTCACGCACCGGCAGGGTAATTCCCAGATTTTCCAGTCTTTTTCCTGTTTCACTCATCACTTATAACCTCTCTTTCTGTCATCAGCCGCAGGCTGATGGCCTTCGCACGCTTCAACGCGCTTTTTTTCCTCATTGATTACATCTTTCAGCGCCCGGATCACCGTATCCGTCTCCTCTTCTGTCAGATTCAGGGGGCTTACGTATACCGCATGGCGAAGCGGGTCCGTCCCTATATAGATGCCCCGGCTTCTCATCCTGGCCGCTGCTTCCTCCGGTTTAAGCCCTTCCGGCAGCTTCAGAAATGCCCTGGGATAGGTCTGTCCCACAGGTCCCCTCTCTTCCCGCCAACCTGCCGTTTTCTCTTCCCGAAAACTGCTAAGTATTCGGTCCACGCGGCAGGATAGCGTTTCCCAGTCGGTTACATGATCCTTCCTCACATAGGCCTCCACCGCTGTGCACAAACCTGCAACAGCCTCTCTGGAGATCTTGCAGCCGCGGCAGACGCCGTGGGCCGGAGCGCCAAAGCGCAGACAATCCTCCAGATAGGATCTTTTTCCGACGATTAATCCGCTGTCCTGGGGCCCTTTCAATGTCTTTCCCCCGCTGAAGATCACCATATCCGCTCCCAGCCGGGTAAACCGCTGCAGATTTTCCACCGGGGGCAGCTGCGCCGCAGCGTCCACCACCACCGGCAGGCCATGCCGGTGCGCGATCTCCACCGTTTGCTCAAGAGAGAGAGATCCCCTTTCATACAGCCCCGACGGGAAATAAAACACGGCTGCCGTGCGTTCGCCGATCTTCCCTTCCAGTTCAAACGCCAAAGTCTCATCCGCATCCCCCACTAAAACCACATTCGCCCCGCTGGCTTCAATGGCCTTATCATAGCAGTTATGCTGACAGTGAAATACCAATATCTCATTCTTCATTCCGGAGGTATCCGGCAGCCTGCGGTACAGGTACTCGTTTCCCTGCGCCATACATACCGCTGCGCAAAGCTGCATGGCGGAGGCCGCGCCGCTTGTCACATAAGCCGCCTCATTTCCGGTGACCGCAGCCAAAAATTTCCCCGCCTGCCTCTGCAGCTCATCCATATCCACAAAGGCCCTTGAAATCTCTTCCATCGCCCTTACCGTGGCCTCTTCCATACGGCTTCCACCGTAAACCGTATAAGTATCGTGGGCATTGATATATCTTCGGATGCCCAGCTTCTCAAAAATATCCATAACCCCCTCCTATGTCACCAGCCGAAGGCTGATGACCTACGCACACTTCAGTGTGCTTCCTCTTTCCTATGTCACCAGCCAAAGGCTGATGACCTGCGCACACTTCAGTGTGCTTCAATGTGCTTTGATACTGGCTCCGCCGTCCACCATCAGTGTCTGTCCCGTCACATATGCGGACATATCGCTGGCCAGATACAGCGCGGCGTTTGCGATATCCTCCGATCTGCCCGGTTCCATCGGCTGCATGCTTCTAAGCAGGTTCACAAAAGCATCCCGCTCCTCCCCCTCCGGATACTGGCGGATCTCGTCGGTCACCGCATCGCTTAGGATTACCCCGGGGCAGATGTTGTTCACCCGTATTCCGCTTTCTGCATAGTCAAGTGCAGCCGCTCTGGCCGAGGCGTTCATGGCCCCCTTGGTGCCTGCATAGATAAAATTGCCAGGCATGGTCATCACGCTGTGGATGGAGGAGATATTGATAATCACCCCGTAATGCCTCTCGAGCATGCCGGGCAAAAGCTGCCGCATGCAGCGCACTCCGCTCTTATAATTGGTTTCCAGAAGCTCCTCCAGGCATTCCATGGAAACCTCATGGGCGGCGCAGCGGCGGTTTACTCCCACCGTATTGACCAGAATGTCGATTCCGCCGAAATCCTTTAGTACCTGGCGGCAGGTTCCTTCGGTCTGTTCCGCCCTGGACAGATCGCAGACATAACCTTTAGCCGCAGGGCAGATTTCCCGTATCTCCTCCACAGCCTTCAAAAGCTTCGGGCGGTTTCGTCCTCCCACCGCCACCGCCGCTCCATGTTCCGCAAACAAAAGGGCGATACTTTTGCCGATCCCCTGGGAGCCGGTGGTGATAAATACCCTTTTTCCTTCCAGCATTTTTTCGTAATTCATAATTTCCTCCCCATCTGCCCAAAACCAAACCGGCATTTCAACGTGATCACTTCAAACGGCCGGTACGGCACTGAGGCTTCATGATCCTCTACTGCGAGGAATGATTCCTCCTCTTCCATCAGGCTGCACATCGCACAGGACTGCAGCGGCAGACCAAACCTCACCGAGGCACAGCCTCTGGCATTGTCATATTCATAGAGCCTTATAATCAGAGCATCCCCGTCTTCCGCCTTTTTCACAGCGGAAACGTTCAGACTTCCCTTCACACAGCTGACAAGCGAAAAGGTATCCGCCGCCAATACAGCGCCGGTTCTGGCCATGAGCGGCCGGTTTAGGTTCTCCGCCTGCCGGATCACCTCTTTGCTGCTGCCGCCCCCATGTGGAAGCAGCGCATAGGTAAAACGGTGGCATCCCTGATCCGAATTGGGATTTGGATAAGTTCCCGCCTTGATCAGACTGATTTTCATCGTCTGCTCATGGACGTCATATCCGTATTTACAGTCATTTAACAGCGCCACCCCATATCCGCCTTCTGAATAATCGGCCCAGCGGTGGGCACAGACCTCATACTTTGCAAAATCCCAGGAAGTATTTCTGTGAACCGGACGCCGGATGCTTCCGAAAGCGATCTCATAGGATGCTTCCGAATTGTTGATCTGCACCGGGAATTCCGCCTTTAAGAACAGGTGGTGTTCCTGCCAGTCAGCCTCGGTCACAAAATCGATCCGGCGCGAGTGCCTGTAAAAAACGATCTCCTGCCGGATACAGGAATGCATAAATTGCCGCTCGGTCCGAACTACGGTCCGCAGCGGATCCGTCTCATCTGTCTCCCATGCATCCAGGCTGTTAAGCTCATATCTTTTCTGAGTGTAATAAGGGCTCAATTCCCAGTTATCATACTCATAGGGGATATCCTCATAGGCTGCCAGCACGTTGGCACGGCCGCCCTCTATAAGGACCTCCCGCTCATAGGCTTTATCATAGAGGGAAACGATCATCCCGTCTTCATCAAACCGCACCCGATAAATATCCGTTTCCAGCGCCGTCGGGGGACCGGATGCCTGCAGATCGGCTGTGCCCGCCCGTGCACCGTTTTTGCAGGCATGCGCGTACGGTTTACACACCTGTGAAAGAGCAAATTTCTTCCATCCCCACGGCGGCACATCCTCCGCCCAGATTCTCTGTCCATCCTCCAGCACGGCCTCTCCGCTCTGAGCCATTCCGCCGGTATTCCACACGGTGACCGTCCCTTCCTCCGGCTCCATAAGACCTTCGCACAATCCGGCCAGGAGCCCGTTTCCGGCCCGGCCGATCTCCTCAAATTCCTTCTCGCTGTCCTCATAGACCTCCTCAATAGAAGATCCCGGAAGTATATCATGGAACTGCTGGATCATCAGACGTCTGTGCAGCTCATAAAGCGCCTCCGCCGGATAGCGCTCCATCTCCCCGGACAGAAGGCCAGCAAGGGCGCCGAAATATTCGATATCGCGCAGCAGATATTCCGTCTTCCGGTTATTTTTCTTGATCCGGGCATTGGAGGTATAGGTTCCCCGGTGAAACTCCAGATACAGCTCTCCCTGCCAGTAAGGCGGATTAGCGGTCTTTTCAAGCTTTCCCGCGGCATAATCGGCATAATCCTTTATGCCGGAAAACTCCACCGAAGGGCATCCGCTGATTCCTTCCTTAAGCGCGTCCGCATACAATACCATCTCTCTGGTGGTGCCCCCTCCGCCGTCGCCATATCCATAAGGAAGAATCACCGCATCGCAGATCCCCTTATCCTGAAATCTTTTCCATGTCCCAAATACAGATTTCGCATCCATCTTTCCGTTATAGGTGGAAAAGAAGGAGTCTTCGGGAAACGCCGTCTCCGGCGCAGTGATAAACGCACAGGGGATCCGGCTCCCATCGATCCCCTGCCAGTAAAACAGGTCATGGGGCACCCTGTTATACTGATTCCAGCTGATCTTGGAGGTAATAAAGAAGTCAACCCCGCTGCGCCTTAATATCTGCGGGAGATTTCCGCTGTAGCCAAATACATCCGGCAGCCATAAGATCCTGCTGTCCAGACCGAATTCCTGCTTAAAAAAACGTTTCCCATAAAGCAGCTGTCTGACCAGGGATTCCCCGCTTGTCAGATTGCAGTCCGCCTCCAGATACATGGCCCCTTCGGTTTCCCAGCGCCCTTCGGCGATTCTTTCCTTAATCTGCTCATAGATCAGAGGGTGGTCCTCCTTCACGAACTGATACAGGACGGGCTGGCTGGAGGTAAAACGGTACTGCGGAAATTCCTCCATCAGCTTCAGCACGGTCTGAAAGCTTCTCGCCGCCTTCTGCCTGGTCTGCTCCACCGTCCACAGCCAGGCCACATCAATGTGCGTGTGACCCACTGCGAACACACGGGGGACGTCCGCGCTTTTTTTTACTGTCAGCGGTACCTTCAGAGCTTCCTCCACAGCCTGTTCAAATTCCGGAGAACCGGGCGATGAAAAGGGAAGCAGATTCATCAGCTGATTTATTTCCTTTAGCAGCGTCTCTCTGCGCAGATCCCCTCCAGGCAGCTGCATCATTACATCGTAAGCAGGCCTTAAACGGTAATACAAAAGCTCCGTCTTCCGACAGTGCAGCCCGCACTCCGCGCCCAGCCACCAGCGGATGTCATCCTCTCCCGCATAGCCGTTTAAATAAAGCGTCAGTGTCTCCCCAGGCAGCCTGTTTCCAAGAAAGATTTCTCGGTGGTTGATATCCGCTCCCTGGACCGGCCTGCCGTCCAGATACACCATGAACTGAGGGCGGTAATTTTCCCACTTCATCTGTTCTTTCATCCTAAGAAGCACCACGGGTTTCTTCTGTTTAAAATCCTCCGGCAGCCGGACACGGAACCGGAACCAGGCCATTGCATGCCTGCCTCCCCAAAGGGAGGTCTCCCCATAAGGCTCCCAGCCCGATTCCCGCCGCTGTGCTTCCCTCACAGAAGCGCAGGGCAGGTTCAGACATTCGATGCCGTCCACTTTTCTCCTGTCCGAGACGATGCTTTCTTCCAGCACCTTCAGCAGGGTTTCCAGACGTCTTTCCAGCATTTCCATAACTGCAGTCCTTTCCGCACAGCCTGTGCATCATCCCTTGATTCCCCCGGCGGCCAGTCCATCCGTTATCTTGTCCTGCATCAGTATGTAGACGATAAAGGTCGGCACCATCACGATCACCAGGCCGGCAAACAGCGCTCCCCAGTCCGTGGCGTACTTTTGGACTTCCATGATGTTTACCAGTCCTACCGTGATGGTTTTTTTCGCGTCGGTCTTGATCATGACCAGAGACATCACATATTCGTTCCAGAAGGACAGCGTATTAAAGATCACCGTTGTGAGGATGGCCGGTTTTGCGAGCGGCACCATCACGCGCCAGAGCACGCCGAAATGGGTGCAGCCGTCCATGATCGCAGCCTCCTCATATTCCTTGGGTATTGTGGCGAAAAAACCCATCATGATAAAGACGGTATACGGAAGAAAATACATCGCATCCACAAAGCTTAGGCCCAGCACCGTATCGTAGATATGCAGCTTTTTCATCAGCTGAAACAGCGGCACGATACCGAATATGGCCGGTAAAAACAGACCGATCAGATAGATTCCCCGAAACAGCCTGACAAACGGAAAGCGGAATCTGGCCAGCACATACGCTGTCATCACGGCCAAAACGGTCACTATCAAAAGTCCCGCGACGGTCAGGACCACGGAATTGAGGAAATAATCTCCGATCCTGGCTTTTACAAAGGCATTGACATAATTGTCAAACACAGGCTTTGCAGGCAGGGACCAGGGGCTTTCATAAAATTCCCTGGAAGTCTTAAAGGAGGTATAGATGGTCCATATAAACGGCGCCGCGACCATGATGCTGTATGCCCACAGAATCAGCCGGGCCGGGATATTCCTGATTATTTTTTTCACTGCAAAACCCTCCTAATATGTAATATCATTCTTGCCGGAAAGGCGGTTATTGATCAGTGACAGCACCAGCGTGATACACAGAATCACCACGCCAACGGCCATGGCATAACCGAAATTACCGTTGCCGAAAGCCTGATCGTACATGTACAGGGAAAGCACCATGGACTTGTTATCCGGCCCGCCGTTCGTCATGATCCTGGTAAAGGTAAAGCTGCCGTTGAATACCGCGATGATGTTAAAAATGATGGCCACATTTAATACATTGCGTATCAGCGGAAGTGTGATCCTGAAAAATTTCTGCAGCGTCCCCGCCCCTTCCAGGTCCGCGGCTTCGTACAGATCCACAGGCACGCCCTCCATGGCTGCGATAAAAAGGATCATATAATAGCCCACAGCCTGCCAGATCATCGTAACACCGATGGCTAAGACCACGGTGCCGCTCTCCCCCAGCCAGGTATGGACCAGAAAATCCGCTCCCACCGCTTTTAAAAAGCCGTTGATGATGCCCACCGACGGATGGTAGATAAAGCTCCACAAAATGGAGGTTACGGAAATCGCGATCACATTGGGGAAAAAAAACAGGATACGGTACAGCTTTTTCTCACGGATCTTTTTTCCGGACAGCAAAGACGCGAACAAAAGCGACAGCGAGATTGTCACTAACGGGACAAAAACCAGCAGGATCAGGTTATTTTTCAACGCGATCCGCACCGTCCTGTCTCCGATCAGCTTCCTGTAATTATTAAGCCCGATGAACTTATAATTCTTCCCCATACCCGACCAGTCCGTAAAGCTCATGGCAAAGGACGAAAGCATCGGATACAGCACAAATGTCGCAAACAACAGAAATGTCGGCACGACACATAAGAAAATAAACAGTCCCTTCCCATACATAAGTTTGCTTATCAGCTTATTCTTTTCTTTCATTTCCACCACACCCTTTTTTGTAACAGCTCAGCTTTGCCGAACTGTGACTTATTTTTTCATGACAACCTGACTTGAATCTGATCCCATGATAACAATTTTTTATGCAGTTTGCGATAAACGATATCGGCCATCGCATGTAATATTTTGACTAATGCCGGCAGGTGCCACTTCATTTTTTTACAAATCATACAGATTGACCAATATCTTGCGGAGAGATCTTTGCTTTACATTCAGCGGTTTCAATGTTATATTGTTACTGAATACCTTTTTATTTTTAGATCTTCAGACAGGAAAGTGAGGTTTCTGACATCTCTATGAAAAGCAAAAAACGATATGCCGTTCTGGTCGCACTGCTTTGCGCCGCCTTAACCGCCGGCGGAATTCTTCCGGCCTACGCTTCCGGCAAGACCGGCACCGCAGCCATCACGGACAGCGATATGCAGGATGAAATCGATCAGGCAGGCAGCGATTTGGATGAGCTGGAAAGTGAACTCGGGGACATAAAAGATGAACACAATGCTCTCTCCAAGGATAAAAAGAAAGCGCAGGACTATTTGAACTCACTGACTAACCAGGCTTCAAAGCTGGAGGATCAGTTAAGCGGCATACAGGAGCAGATTCAGTTAAAAGAGCAGGAAATTGCGGATAAGGAACTTCTGATTCAGGAGACCGAAAAATCCATCGCAGAAATGGAGACGCTTCTTGCAGAAACAGAAAGCGCGATTACAAGCGGCCAGGAGGATCTGGACGAGCAGTACGACAGCATGAAGCTGCGCATCCAGTATATGTATGAAAATTCCTCCGCCATGGCCTTTCTGGAGAGGCTGATGCGGTCCGACAGCCTGGCATCTCTGCTGAACAATATCGAATACATAAATCAGATCATCACTTACGACCGGAAGATGACGACGAAATTTGAGGAAGACCAGCAAAAGCTGGTGGATCTTAAGAATTCGCTGGAAACTCAGAAGGCCGCGCTGGAAACAAACCGCGAAACACTGATAGCTGAAACAAAAGAGCTGGAGAACGGCCGCAAAGAGCTTGCGGATATGAACACACAGCTGGCCAGCCAGCAAAAAGAAGTGAACAATAAAAAACAGGCCTCCGCTTCCGAACTGCAGCAGTACATAGACGAGCTGGCCAGGGCCAACGCCAAGATCGACGATTATGAGGACCTGATCCGCGTTAAGAAGGAGTATTATGACGAACTGCTGGCCCAGAAGAAAAAGCTGGAAGAGGCGGCCGCCAAGAAGGATGCGGAAAATGCCGCCAATGATACCAATGGCAGCATCACGGTCGGAGATTCCGGCATTGACCATAATATGACCGTAAATGCTTCGGAAGAGGATCTGCTGCTGCTCTCCGCCATCATCTACTGTGAGGCCGGAGGAGAAAGCTATGAGGGGCAGCTGGCTGTGGGATATGTCATCATGAACCGCGTGCGGAGCAATCTGTTTCCCAATACGATCTCCGGAGTCGTCTATCAGAAAAACCAGTTTTCACCTGCCGGCAGCGGCAGACTGGCCACAGTGCTGGCCATGGAAATGGACCCGGATGTTAAGGGCGTGGTCACCGATTCCTGCCGCAGGGCCGCCCGTGAGGTCATAGACGGGACAAGCAATGTAGGGGACAGCTTATTCTTCCGTACCTGGAAACCGGTTCCGCAGCTGGTAGAAAACCTTAAGAATAACAATATTCCCTATCAGATCATCGGGAACCACATATTCTATTACCGCTGGATCGCTTACAATAAGCCGGTGAACCCCACCACGGCTCCGACCACAGAAGCGCCTACTACGCCTCCGCCTACGGAAGCACCCACACCAGCGCCTACTGCGGCTCCAACTACAGAAGCTCCGACCGCCACGGCGCCGCCGGCCACTGAGCCTACCGAAGCGCCTTCTGACAGCTCCGCTCCTTCAAGTTCACAAAAGCCTTCGGAAAGCAGCGGCCAGACAGAGTCTTCTTCTGGTGCAGAAAGTCTATCGCCTACAGATGAAGCGCCATCCAACGATTAAGCCTTCCGTGCATGACAGCTGTCTGATACGGTATAAAATCGGCCCTTCCGTCATTCATGAGTTGAATGGCGGAAGGGCCGTTTGTTTTATCTGCTGTGAATCCTGCTGTAATATTGGGAAGGTGTTTCCCCCTTATATTTTTTAAACAGCTTGCTGAAATAGTACTGATCGTCAATCCCGATGCAGCCCGCCGCTTCCTTGACCAAAAGATCCTGGCAGGTAAGCAGCTCCGCCGCTTTGTTGATCTTATACTCATTTACATAATCGCTGATTGTTTTTCCGGTTTCCTTCTTGAATACTCTGGTCAGATAGGAAGGGCTGAAATTCACATACCCGGCCAGAAAATCCAGGGACAGTTTCTCCTGGTAATGCGCTTCAATATAATCCAGAACCACCCTCACCTCGTAGGAAGTCTTTTTCTGTCCCGCAGCGGACCTCAAATACAGGCAGGTCTCCTCCAGAAGCTGCATCGTCTGGGTCAGGGAAACGGCATTCTGGATCTTTAGGTACCACCGCCCAAGTTCCTCCGAGTTCAGCTCTCCCGAAAAATCCAGAACCGCAGCTGTCTGGGCAAGGCCCACCTCCAGCCATTTTTTAAGGAGATCCGGATCCAGATACGTTTCTCTGCAATGGCGGCCGATCTCCTCCAGCACCGTTTTCAGACCTTCCTCATCAAAACCGCTGACGCCGCGCAGAAGCAGCTCTCTGATATCCAGCTTCAGCTCCCTGCTAAATTCCGGAAACCGCTCTCTTTTCTCACTCGCCATAGTCACCGGCTGGGTCCGTTCCTGATAGTAAGCATGCTTCGACAGTTCCCATAAGCTCTCAAATACCGGCCTCATTTCCTGATAAGAGGTAAAGGCGCCGCTGGCATAGACCGTATAGCTGCAGTTGGTATAAACCTTGATGCTGGAAAGCATCTTTTCCAATAAGAAAACCGAATCAAGCAGTTCCGCCCTTCCGATCACCGCGTTATTGCCGTTTATAATATGTACCGTACACAGATAAAAGGGATCCCCCAGCACCTCCTCAATGATATTGCTCACAAAATTCTCTTTTTCATTTTCTGCGCCCTCATGCACATCGCCGCAGATCAGATACAGCATACAGTAACGGCCTACGGGAAAATTCTTCTCCAGCAGATCCCGGTCATAGGAATCGCCCTGCAGATAACGCCGGATCTGTCTGGTTATGCTGCCGTACTGATAGGTGGCATCCGCCGCTTCTAAAACAGGTTCCGCTCTCCTTTTGCGTGACTCCGCAAGTTCCTTCTTAGCCGCCTCCAAAACCTCCAGCAGGTTAGCGCCGATCAGAGAATTTTTCAGTATATAGTCAAATGCTCCCATCTTCATAGCTTCCCGCACCATCTCGAATTCCGAGTAATTGCTAAGCACAATGATGCGCCCGTCATATCCTCGTGCCTTCAGCTCCCGGATCAGCGCGATACCGTCCATCTCATTCATAACCAGATCCGTGATAATGATGTCCGGCTGTTTCTCCGCCACCAGCTCCAGCGCCCGCTTTCCGTTAGAAGCGATGCCCACAAAGGTCATATCATACTCTTCCCATTTTATTATATTCTGCATTGCGATCCGCACGATCGCCTCATCATCCACCGCTATGACTCTGAACATAAGAAAGTCCCCCTTGATTTTCTTCTCTGAAATTCCCGCGAAGTGTTTTTGTTCAATAAGACGTCCCTTCCTCTTGAACCAAAAACGGCAGTGTAAATATCACCTCGGTGCCTTTTCCAGGCACGCTGTGTATCTCATAGCCATATTCTTTGCCGAAATAAAGTGCTATCCTCTCAGCAACATTGTCCATACCGATATGAAAGCTTTTCTGACGCGTGTCCTTCGCGGCCGCCGCAAGCGTTTCTTCATTGAAACCCACCCCATTGTCCCTGACAGTGATGATAACATCCTGTCCGTTTTCCGATCTGACAGCGCTGATTTCAATTAATCCCTTTCTATTAAGATTCGAAATACCATGTATAATGGAGTTTTCCACCATGGGCTGCAGAAGCATCTTAAGGATATACGTATCCTCCAGCTCTTTCGGAAGGGCAATATGAACATCAAAATATTCGTTAAAGCGTATCTTCATAATCGTGATATAGTTTTCGATATTATGGATTTCCTCTTTCAGCGTCACATATTCCCTCTTGGAGATGGCGCTGCGCAGCAGCTCCGACAGGGCATTGATGCCGTGGGCTACATTGTCGCACCGGCTCATTAAAGCCACCCATTTCAGGGAATCCAGTGTATTGAAAAGGAAATGCGGGTTGATCTGAGCCTGCAGGAGCTGCAGCTTCATCTCATTTTTATTTTTCTCATTCTCCTTAATCTCCTCAATCAGATCGCCAATCTGACTGATCTGGGCGTTGTACGCGTTAGCCAGCGTTTCGATCTCTCCGGACTGCTTGCTGCCGTTAAAGGGCATTAGGGAAGCCGGGTCCGCGCTACGCATATGGTTTACCAGCGCATCCAGCGGTTTGAATATGCTGTTGGACAGTGCAAAAAAGACCACAATGATCACAAAAAAGGCAAGTATGCCGGCCAGCAGCACCATTTTAAAAAAGGCGTTGGATTCTGAATTGAGATAGCTGTCTGCCACCAGCCCGACCAGCTGCCAATCCGTCTGATCGATCTTGGCATGCACCACGGTATATTTTGTGCCGTCTTCCGAGCTGGCGGTAAAGAAGCTGCCTGCTTCCCAGACCTCATCCTTTGCATCGGGCAGGAAAGACAGCTTCGTCCCAATCGCATCCCGCTCATCATTCACCGCTGAGGATACAACATCGTTATTTTTATCCAGAACCATAATCCGCGCATTTTCTCCCAGATACAGGTCGGAAAACAGGTTTTTGAAATAAGTTTCGGATATGCTGACGATCAGGTAACCCACACGCTCCGTCCGGAACCGGTAGTTGATGGCCCGGGTGGTGATGATATAATTGGTCTGTTTCCGCCCGATATCCTTGATATAAGACCAGACGGTCTTGCCCCCAGCCACATCCGCAGTCTCCATGATCTGCTCAATATATTTGCCGGTGCTCACATCATAGCCCTCGTCAAACAGAAACTGCCGGTCATCGGTGATGATATTGATCGCTTTAATTGAATTGAGAAAATAATACTTGGACGCGATAAAAGCCTCTATCTCCTTATGTATCCGCAGAAAATCCGTATCTGACAGTTGATCATAATTGCAGAGAGCTTCATAGATCGTGTCATTGGTGATGATTTCGTCGCAGAGCTTAAATACATTGTCAATGGTCATGGACATGATATTTCCCCGCTCTTCTATCATCTGCTGATACGATATCTGCAGCCGGTTCTTGGATATATTGGCGAATGCCATATTGATTGAAACGCCGACGAGGCTCATGATGCTTAGGACCACGATAATCATCATTAGAAACATATTGAATTTCAGACGGTGCTGCCGGTAAAATTTCACGCTGCGAGTTCCCCCTCCCGCTTACATCTGACGATACACACAATATCTACAGCGCATATCATGCATTTTTCGGATGGTTTTAAGTATACCACAGAATTTATATAAGAGCAAATCGGGCTAAATATACAATATAATAAGATTGAATATTTAAAACTGAAATGTTATGCTTAAAGCAGAAAGGCGTTGGCATATGATCTTCTTTTACTTACGGAGGTGTATTTATGAAGTCCTATCGAACATTTTTTATGGCTGCTGCAGCCTCTGCCGTTTTTGTATTGTTGGTGATTATCGCCGCTATTTTTAAACCGGCCAAAGCTTCGGCCGGTGAGTCAAACATGTCTGAATTAGGCGCCATGTGGGCGGCGTACGCGCAAGGGGATCACTTATCTTCGGATGGAGAGACATATTACGCGATTGGAAAAACAATAAATATTCCAATGGATGAAATGGATAGAGCTGTTGAATATTATCAGATTGGCGGCCGCAGTAACGCGGTCGCTCTGGCGGATCAGTATGTAAAAGAAAGAAATGCTTTATATGCCGCCGCTCTGGCAAATGGCTGTACGGCAACAGAGGATGAAATCAGACAGTATCTGGATGAGTTGAGAGACATGTTATACCGTTCCGAAAATAAAGAGGATATATTTGCCGTTATACAAGGATTTGGATCCGAGGATGAATATTGGGCTTATGAGTATACTGTATATCAGAAAGAGTATCCAATCATAAAGTATACGGAGGCTCTGCGGGATAATTATCTGGATAATATGAACGGGTCATATTCTGAAGAGGGCTGGCAGACGTATTTTGCCGATGTAAAGAATGCCCTGGTACAGGATCAGGTTTTTGTTATAAACGCCGAATATACCAAATAAAAACAGATAAGCCTCCCATTGTGTAAATGTTAACAAAATGTTAAGAAATATTTATATTTTTTGTGCGATAAAATAAAGCCTTCTGTGATACAATTAAAACAGATGAGAACATCTGATCACTGCGTGAATCACAGGATATGAAATTGGGTGCGATAGTTGAACAATTACCTTTGGGGGCTGATTATGACGGTTTACGAAGCAATTTACAACAGAAAATCAGTAAGACGTTTTAAGATAGAGCCGCTGGCGCCAAAGCTGCTGAATCATATTGAAAGATTTGAGAAGGAACTGCTGCGGCTCCATCCGGAAATTGGTTTTCAATTTGTTATACTGGATACCTTCGACAGCGATATGACGGTTCGGGGAATGTTTCATGTAAAAGCGCCGTATTATTTGGTGCTTATGGTGGAAGATAAACCCTATGCTATGCAGGAGGCCGGATATCTGGCGGAACAGGTTGTGCTCTACATGACTACCAAGGGCATCGGTACCTGTTATCAAGGAAATGCAAAAGCGGATGGCCTTGAGGTGCCCGCCGGCATGAAACCGGCCATGATCATCGCCTTCGGCATGCCGGACGGCAGCCCTTACCGGCCGGAAAGTAAAGCCAAGCGTCTGGAACTGAATGAGATCTGCTCTTTCAAGGAAGCGGTTTCCGATGATGTAAATACCCTTCTTAGGGCCGCCCGTATGGCGCCTTCCGCCCTGAATACACAGCCCTGGAGGATGGTGGCATACGGCAACCGAATCCATATCTTTTCCAGGAAGAAATATGGACTAGGGTACAATGCCGATCTGCAGAAGTTTGATATAGGCATCATGCTGTCCCATATTGCGGTGGCGGCGGAAGAACTCTGGATGCAGGTTTCCTTAAAAGAGATGGATACGGTATCTTTAAAGTCCTTCAGCCTGAAAAATAATGAATATGTCACCACAGTCTGCTTAAGCTGACAGCATCCGGTACGAACGGCCGGAAATATACAACGTTTAAAAGGGGCAGGATATATCAATACGGCACAGCCTTACTGATATATCCTGCCCCTTTATCATGCAATAACAGTCCGGGAACAATACCCGTCCGGGAATTTACAGCAGTTCTTCCATCCTGCTCACCAGATCGTCAAATACTTTCATCGCCGACATGATGGGCGCCTTCTCATTCATATCCACTCCGGCCATTTTCAGCAGATCGATAGGATCCTTGGATCCGCCGCCTTGTAAAAAGCTCATATAGGCCTCCACCGCAGGCGCCCCTTCGGTCAGTATCTTCTGTGAGAGCGCGATGGCAGCGGAAAAGCCGGTTGCATACTGATATACATAGAACGGCCGGTAAAAGTGAGGAATCCTCGCCCACTCCATGTCAATCAGTTCATCCACCTCCATATCCGGTCCGAAATACCGCACATTTAAGTCATGATAAATGCTGCAGATCTTATCGGCGGTCAGGCTCTGTCCGCTCTCCAGCATCTGATGGGTGATTTTTTCAAATTCCGCAAACATGGTCTGGCGGAACAGAGTTCCCTTAAAAGTATCCAGATAGCTGTTGATGATATATGCCTTCTCCTGATCGTTTTCTGCGTGTTCCATCAAATAGTGGTTCAGCAGCGCCTCATTGCAGGTGGATGCCACTTCCGCCACAAAGATGCGGTAATCCGCATAGCAGTATGGCTGGCTGGCCGAAGAAAAATAGGAATGAAGCGCATGCCCCATCTCATGGGCCAGTGTAGAAACATTGTCCAGCGTATAGTTAAAGTTCAGCAGCACATAGGGGTGAACGCCGTAGACACCGTTGGAATAAGCGCCGCTTCTCTTCCCCTTGTTCTCATATACATCGATCCAGCGGTTGTCAAAGCCTTCCTGAAGCACATTGAGATAATCCCCGCCCATCGGAGCCAGGCCCTTTTTCACCAGCGCCTTAGCTTCTTCAAACGTATACTTTTGCTCGTAGTCCTTTACAATCGGTGTATATACATCGTATAAATGCAGCTGATCCAGTCCCAGCACCTTCTTGCGCAGCGCCACATAGTGGTACATCGAAGGAAGATTCTGATGAACTGTTTCAATCAGATTGTCATATACGCTCTCCGGTATATTGCTTCCGGCCAGGTAATAAGCCCTGGTAGAACTGTATTTTCTGGCTTTCGCATAGAACATGGCCTGCCGGATATTGGCCTGGAAGGATGTAGCCAGCGTATTGCGGTAAGCGCCATAAGTCTTATAGACAGACTCATACGCTGCCCTTCTTACGCGGATGTCCGGGTTTTCCAGATAGGATATGAAGGTTCCATGGGTTACAGGTACCGTCTCTCCTCTTTCGTTTTCAATCGGCGGGAATGTCAGATCCGCGTTATTGAACATTTTATAAATATTGGAGGAGGCTTCTGTGACAGAGCCAGCCTCTGCCAGAAGATGCTCCGCTTCTGCCGACAGCGTATGATCCTTATCCCGGAAAATCAGTTCAAAAATCCGGTGGTACCCGGCCAGTTTCGCATCCTCTTCCATGAACCGATCCACGGTTTCCTCTCCCACCGCCAGTATCTCCACCGGTATGAAGGAAGAAGCGCTTCTCACCTTCACGCGCAGGTCATCCGCTTTCTGCTGAAGTGTCTGAGCTTCCGAATTGCCGGTATCCTGATCCAGCATCTGAAAGGCATAGCTGTCGAGCCTGTCCAGTTCCTCGCAGACAGAATCATCAAAGGCAAGACAGCCATACAGCATATCTGCAGACTCCCCAAGACGGCCTCTGAATTCATCATAACCGGCGCATTTTTCCGCAATCCGGTTCCACGCCGCTTCCCAATCCTCCACCGTCGGATAGATATCCGCCAGATTCCAGGTATCTTCCGGCCTGCATTCGCTTCTAAGCAGCATTTTCACTTCTCCCATATTCCTTACCTCTTTTCTTTATAAAGTCAAATTTAGTTTCTGCCATGGTTATGGCGATAAAAATCAGCACACAGCCGACCACCATGCGTCCGCTCATCCATTCACCCAAAAACAGTATGGAAAACAGCGCTCCAAACACCGATTCCATGGACAGAAGCAATGACGTGGTGGATGGATTTGTATATTTCTGGCAGACGTTCTGCAAAAGAAACGCCAGCATTGTGCTCCCAAGCCCCAGATAAAGCATGCCGGTGATCATATCGGGCGCCAAAGCCCCCATCGGGAATCCGCCGTCCATCGCCGGAGCTAAAAGCCAGGACAGCAGCGCCGCCACAGCGATTTGTACCACCGTAAGCAGCACCGGGTCCTGTGTTCTGGCATAACGGTCGATAAAGATCATATGCAGGGCATATCCCAGCCCACAGATCAGCGTCAGCACATCCCCCACATTCATGGACAGATCCCCGTTCAGTGAAAGGAGCCCGATTCCCACAACCGCCAGAAATGCGGCACAGACGCAGTACTTATCCGGCTTTTTCCGGTTGATCAGCCAGTGGAGAAACGGAACGATTACCACATATACCGTTGTCAAAAAGGCGTTTTTACCGGCTGTCGTATACTGTATGCCAACCGTCTGAAAAAAATAGCTCAAAAATAAAAAAATACCGAGAAAGGCACCACACCGCAGATCACGGCGGCTGATGTTCTTAAGCCTTCGCGCAAATATAATCATCAGGCCCAGCGCTGCTATGGTGAAACGGAATGCCAGCATATACACAGGCGGTACGCTGTCCACCGAATTTTTCACAATCACGAACGCAAAACCCCAGATCAGCGCGGTTCCCAAAAGCCCCGCTTCAGACAGCCGCATGATCTTCTTATCTTCCAACTTATTCATTTATATTATTCTCCCGTTTTTGTTTCAGTCTATTCGGCGCTGTTCCTTTACCAGCGCTGTAACGTCCCGGAAAGCCTCATCCTTTGCACTCCGCATCAATTCATACAAAAGCGATTCCGATGTGGTCAGATACGCGCCCTCCATCTTCATGCGTTCCAGCGCTGTCTCCCGGTCCTCACTGCGTTTGGATGCGACACAGTCCGCCGCAACAACCGGCACATAGCCCTGTCCGCACAGATCCACCACCGTCTGCAGCACACAGATATGGGCTTCAATCCCGCAGACTGCCACGAAGCGGCGCCCGGCCTGACATCCGATATGCTCCCTGATTTTTTCATTCTCCAGACAGCTGAATGTAATCTTGTCAAACGCGGTCTTTGTGCCTGCCGCTGTCAAAATCTTTGGCACGGTCCTCCCAAGTCCCTTGGGATACTGTTCGGTGACCGTAACCGGCACGCCAAGAAGCCTAAGTCCCTTAAGAAACATCGCCGAACGTTCCAGCAGGCGCTCCTTCTCCTGCATAACCGGCACAAGTTTTTCCTGATAATCCACTGCCAGACACTGTATGCTGTCTTTCATAATTCTCATCGCGTTCCTCCGCATGCGCTCTTTCCGCTGATTTTAACCTTACTGTTACAAGCTGTCAAAGAGAAACGGCGAACCACTTGACACATCTGCTTCCTGCCGTTAAACTTTAAACTATGTGCAAGAAATGAGAAAGGTCGATCCCATCATGAAAATTCAAAAGCTAACCAAACTGTCGCCCAATCAGCTGAAAAGAGTCGAAAAATTAATCCGTGACTGCAAAGACTATGAGCCGGTCACGCTCACGCCTTCGCTGACCAACGAGATGAATTATTCCAGGGAACTTCCCTGTTTCTATCTGCTCACGGATCAGGGCGAGGTATTAAGTTTTCTATCCCTGTTTCTGCCGGATCCTTCCTATGGGGAGGCCATCGCCTTCACTCACCCCATGGCCAGAAGACGCGGTTTTTTTAAGCGTCTCTGGGATGAGGCGCTGAATGAGCTGATCGATATTATAGAAGATATGGAACTTCTTTTTGTCACCGACGGCAATAGCCCGGAAGCGCTGGCCGCTCTGGAAGCCATGGACGGCGAATACCAGTATACGGAGTATATACTGGAGAAAAAAACCGCCCGGGATTCCGGCCCCATAGCAGAGGATTCCGGACTGCCTGCCATGAGCCTGCAAAAAGCCGATGTCTCCTCACAGGAGGATTTCAGCCGTGTCTGCAGTCTGCATGAAGAGATTTTCTATGACGGACAGACAGGCACTTTAAAATTTACGCAGGAAGCCTTTCGCTCACCCGACACATCCACCTACTATATTCAAAACAAAGACAGGTGCATCGGGCTGTGCCATCTCACTTTAAGTCAGGGCTCCGCTTATCTTTACGGGTTCGGCATACTGCCTGCACTTCAAAACCAGGGCTACGGACGCGCCGCGCTGCGGCTTTTATACGCTTCTCTGCCCGAAGGCACGGACAGGCTGTGGCTGCAGGTGAGCAGTCTGAATGAACCGGCCTTCAGTCTCTATACCTCCGAAGGCTTTCAGGTCCGGTCCAAACTCGATTATTACTATTAGGCGCTTTAAAGCCGGACCGTCTCTAAGCGGTCCGGCTTTATTAATTAATCGAAGGATCCGACAAGATGCGCCACCGGCGCATTTGACCGGATGATCAGCTGCGGATATCCAGCAGCTTCTGCTTTAACTGATTTTCAATCCTGCCTAGCTCTGCTTCCGCCTCTCTTCTCTTCTGACGCCCTTCATCCTGGATACGGATCACCTCATCCAATGTACTGATCAGGCTCTCATTGGTAACCTTCAGTGTTTCGATATCCACAATGCCGCGTTCGGATTCCTTGGCGGTTTCCACCGTAGCCATCTTTAAGGTGGCGGCATTCTTCTTGAGCAGTTCGTTGGTCATATCCGTGACCTCACGCTGCGCCTGTGCGGCCTGCCTGCTGTGTGCAACGCCCAGTGCCAGCACCATCTGGCTCTTCCAGAGCGGTATCGTATTGACCAGCGTGGACTGGATCTTTTCCGACATCAGCGTATCGTTATTCTGTACCAGACGGATCTGCGGAGCCATCTGTATGGATATAATACGTGTCAGCTCCAGATCATGCAGTTTCTTTTCAAATCGGTTGCAGAGAGAGGACAGGTCATTGGCAGCCTGGGCATCCTCGGGCAGTCCGCTCTCCTTCGCCTTCTGCATCAAAGCGGGCAGGTCCGTGGTCTGTACCTGCTCAAGTTTTTTCTTGCCAGCCAGGATATACATGGACAGCTCTTTAAAATACACTTTGTTCAGCTCATACATCTTATCCAGCATCGCAACATCTTTTAACAGCTGCACCTGATGATTCTCCAGAACCGTACAGATCTTATTGACATTCACTTCCGCCTTGTCGTATTTGGCCTTCATGGCGGTCATCTTGTTGGCGCTGCGTTTCCAGAATCCAAAGATCCCCTTTTCCTCTTCCTCAATTTCGAAACTCTTGAGTTCCGTCACCACTCCGGACAGCAGCTCCCCGATCTCTCCGAGATCCTTGGTTTTTACATTGTCCAGTGCGGACGCAGAAAAATCGGCGATCTTTTTCTGAGCGCCGGAACCGTATTGGAGGATCATATTGCTGTCGTACAGACTGATCTTTTCCGCGAAATCGCTGACCATCTGCCGCTCCTGCGGGCTTAACTGGCTCTCATCTAATACCTCCGGTTCCTTCTTCTCCTCCGGTATGGCCATGGCGGCCGGCGCTGTCCCCTCCTCTGTGACAGGATCCAATGTCAGGGTGGGGGCTGCCTGTGTATCGAAATCAAACTCCATATTCTTTTCCTCCTCTCATGTCACCACCCAAGGGTTGATGACCTGCGCGCATAGCCGCGCCGTTTCTCCGGTATCTGCTACGAATTAAAATCGCTGCCGGTAAGCCCTTCCTGCTTCAGCATGGTTTCCAGCACGGAAATATCCGTGGACACATCCATCACCGCATCCTCAAACAGGCTGTCCAGCAAATTAGCAAACGCTGTATTAATTGTATCCAGTGTATCTTCGATTTCTTTTTTTGCCGCGGCTACATTTTCACCCGCCACCGACTGCTGGTCGAACTCGCAGTAAGCCTGCACCAGCTTCAGGGTTGTCGGCAGATAATAGCTCATAAACTTCCTTATATCGGCAAGTTTTTCCGGATGCTTCTGCACATAGTCAAAAATCTTTGTAACGATATGCTCCAGTCTGGTCAGCTTTTCAGAAACCACAGGCCCGGGAATCCGGTCGTTGGCCAGGCGGATCTGCCGGATATACTCCTGCCCCTCCTGGATCGCCGTCTCAAGCTCCTTTGCAGGTTCCGATTTCTTCGTCTCTTCTTCGGCCTCCGGCACAACATCCGAGCGGACTGCCTTTTCTTCCAGCTCCCTGTATTTCGCGCTCTCTTTCGCACGGAGGTACTGGCCATACACCTCGCTGGTGAGCATCAGACAGGTTTTTTCATCATCCAGATGACCCTGGGGAAACATTCCGAGACGGATCATTTTCCGAAGATCTTTAACAACAAACTGCGGGCTCTCCCCCACACTGGATGCCAGCTCTTTGACAGAACAGAAACTGCGTCCCTGAAGCTGTGTCAGATACCTGCGGTAACGCTTCAGCCGACCCCTGATATGGAAACCGCCTCCGATCAGACCGAGGCTGACCGCTGCAGCCGGCAGCGTAAATCCAGTCAGATAAGGAACTGCGCTGGCAAATCCGTCCGATACCCAGGATATCACAGTCCCAAGAAGGGACAGGGGCAGAACGGAGCCCATAAGGATAAATCCAAATACAAGAAATAAAACACTGGCCACTCTCCCTGCCGGTTTGCGCGTATAAACCGCGGGAAGACGCCTGGGCTGACGATATGCGCCCTGTCCGCCGCCCGCGCGGGAACTCTGTGGGTGTACCGCAGCACCGCCTGTATTTGCCGCATTGTTTGGGCGGTAAGGGATATCCGGCCCGCCTTTTTTGCCCATGCCTTCACTGATTGCGTCCCGTATCTCCTGTACGGTATCCTGCATGGCGCTGCTCATGTATTTCTTCATATTCTTCACAGAATCCGAATTGAGGGCATTCTGTACCGCAGATTCTATCTGTTTACCTAAATCCGAAAAATCATTATTTGTCATGTTTCACTCCGCCAAAGATATTTCCAAGCCACAGCCGGCCAAAAAAGGGATGGACAGCCAACACTAAATATCATTATAGATGCTCTCCCCTATTTTCGCAATACTAATTTTGCAGCTTCTATACTTCATGCAGGCTCTTAAATCCTTCCCCAAACACTTCATTGGATTCCGTCACGATCACAAATGCATCCGGGTCGAGCTCTTTGACCACCCGGCGCACCTGCACTGCCTGGCTGTTGTTGCAGGCGCACATCACCACCTTTTTCTCATCCATGCTGTAGGAGCCCTGAGCATTTAAAAATGTGGTGCCTCTTCCTGTCGTATTGACAATGCCCTCCGCCATAGCCGCAGGATGATCGGTTACAATAAAAACCAGTTTGCCGCTGCCGATATTATACATGATCTTATCGATGATCATCGTGGTTGCGGCTGTAGCGATCAGGCCCAGGATCACCGCATCCAGGTTGCGGAATACCACCCCGCCAAGCAGAATCACGCAGCCGTCCACCACCAGCGTAAACTGCCCTATGGAAAACTGCGGGAACAGTTTGCGCAGCGCCATCACCAGAAAATCCGTGCCGCCGGTGGAACCGCCCCTCAAATAGACGATGGAGAGGCCTGCGCCGGACAAGACGCCGGTACATATGGCCGCAATCAGAGGTTCTCCCTGGTAGACCGGGAAAAACGGAACCACAAGGTCCAGCATCAACGAAAAGATCAGCATGCTTTTAATGGATTTGATCATGAAACGCCGCCCCAGAAGCTTATAGCTGATAAGCAGGATCGGTATGTTCAGCAGGATGCTGGTAATACCCATCGGCGCCTTAAACAGATAGTTTATGATGATCGCCAGGCCGGAAACACCCACAGGCGCAAATTCCGCGTTTGCCGCAAAATTGTAAATGCCCAGATCAAACAGCAGCGCGCCTGCCAGATCACAGAGCACATCGATGGCCAGTTCTCTGGCCTCCAGTCTTTTCACTCCAAATTTTTTCAATCACAGTTCTCCTTTCTCTGCGGGGGATTGTCCTCCCGCACATACCATGCGCTACAGAAGGCCGAAATGGCGCAGCGCTTCGCACAGCCCGCCCTTCTCAATATCATCCGTAATATAATTTGCAGCCGCTTTCACACTCGACTGCGCATTGCCCATCGCCACTCCGATACCCGCGTATTTCAGCATGTCCACGTCATTTTCACCGTCTCCCACCGCCATGCACTCGCTGGGGGAAATCTGAAAGTGCTTCAGCATTTTCTCCACGCCCACACGCTTACAGCCATCCGCCGGTATGATATCCGCCACGGTATCGGACCAGCGCGAGATGCTGCAGTGCGGCATGCTGGACATAATCAGCTTTTCTTCCTCCATGCTCACATAGGGCACCACCTGATATATATCGGCACAAAGCGCGCGGCTTATGTCTTCTATGGGCGGTATATCCAGATCCACCCTCTCCTGTTCTTTTATCACACGCTCATTCACAACATTGATATAGATATCCTGCCGCTCCAGGAATACGCAGGGAAATGGGGTTGTCCTAAGAAGTTCAACCAGGCTCTTTATATCGGACGCCGGGATCGGATGTTTATGAATTACCTGCTGCTTTTCACCGGCGATACAGTACTGTCCGTTAATCAACACATAGCCGTCAAACGGCACGCCCTCCAGCAAATCCCCCTTCGCTGTCCGGATATCCTGCATATGCCGGCCGGTTGAAATAAAGATGCGGATGCCTTTTTTCTTAAGCGCAAACAGCGCTTCTTTCGTATCTTCACGCATCCTGTGTGTATCCATGCTCACTAGAGTTCCGTCTATATCAAAAAAAGCCGCTCTGATCATAGTTTACCGCATTTTCTGCAGCCTAAAGCAGCCGCTTCCTCCATATTTAAAGACTCAACAATCGGCAGCACCTCGTCCAATGTATCTATATAGTAATTGGCGAGAGACTGATCGAAATTAAACCGGTCATCCCGAACAGCCGCCACCGTCATGCCGGCGCGTGCCCCGGCCGTAACGCCGTAGGTAGAATCTTCCACAGCAAAACACTCCGATGGCATACAACCCAGTTTTTCTGCCGTATGCAGATATATCTCCGGATTCGGTTTGCTTTCCCGGAACATATCTCCGCTGATTATATACCGAAAATACCCTTTAATCCCGCATTCCGTCACCACACGCTCGATTCCTTTTGTGTCGGTTGACGATGCCAGCGCTGTCAGATATCCCTTTTCATTCAGCGCCTTAAGGAGCGGCACCGCTTCTTTTCTTAAGATATCCGGATAACTCACATTGCAGGACTCCCACAGCATCTTATATTCCTCATTAAAAGAAACAGAGTCCATCGGTTCTCCTGCGACTTCAAATACAATTTCCTTTGTCCTGCGGTTGGTGGAACCCACAATGGGAAACAGATCCTCTCTTTTCACCCAGGGGTGTGTGACCGCCAGTTTTTTATACATTTCATCCAGATAGACAATCTCACTGTCAATCAGAACTCCGTCCATGTCAAAAATTACCGCTCTTATCATATAAACCTCCTGAAGCTGTTCTTTTATCCCTCCGCACACCCAATATCCTACCCCGTGCACTATTTTGTTTATTGCCTGCCGCAAATATGCCAGTACACTAGCAATCATATTCGGATTCCTTCCCGTTGTCAACCGGATTTGCAAAACTGCGGGCCTTATGCGGGCTTATCCGGATACCGGATGAAAAAGGATTCCGCTCACGGTCTTCTCCGGCTAAGACGGACCGCCCTGTTTTCCTATTGAACAGAAAAATCCCCTGCATATATTGCATCCCGGGATGCTTCAATATATGCAGGGGATTTTTCCTTCCTATTCATACCGTTTCGGTACAGCCTGCAGGATCAGATTCCGTCTTCCTCTTCCTCCTGTACCACAGGCTCAAATACATAATTTCCAACCTGCTGCTGGCCAATCTGTACCAGCTCCTGTGTGAGGGCATCCATATCCACCGGGTCATCCCCGCTCATCATGTAGCGCATGGACAGCTCCACTGCCATCCCCAGATTGGTACCGTAAATCACACGGTATTTGTCATTTCCCAGGGTCAGGGTCACCGCATTTTTAAATGGAGATCCGCCCAAAATATCGCAGAGGATAAAGATCCCGCTGCAATTCTCAAGACGGGCAAATGCTTCCTTCAGATGATCCTGCAGGTCCTCCTCCCCGTCTCCGGATTTAAAATCCACCCCCACCAAAAACTCCTGCTGTCCTGCCAGCAGCTCAATCGCACTGGTGATTCCGGTGGCAAATTCTCCGTGTCCTGTTACAATCATTCCCAGCATACTAAATACTCCTTTCCGCTTCAATCATTATAAACCACAAAATCAAACCGGTGCGTATTGCCCGGATAGGTCTCCAGACTGTAATCCATCGGTCGTTCAAACTGGTCAAAAGTGATGCTCTCGATCAGATGGATCGGCCCCTTTCTCTCCACATGCAGCAGAGGCGCCAGAGAAGGCTTAATGATCTCCGCCCGCATGGAGCGGACTGCCCGGATCGGGTATATCCCATATTCTTCCTTCATCACCTTATAGAGGGATTCATGGTTGTAATCATGTTTCTCTATTCCGGGAAAACGTTCCATCGGAACATAATTCTCAATATAGGTGAAAGGCTGTCCGTCCGCATAACGCATCCGTTCCAAATGGAGGCAGCGCTGCCCTCTCTCCAGATTCAGCTTACTAAAGATATCCAGGTCAAAAGGGATCTCTTCGATCTTTTTTAAGTCTGTGCCCGGTTTCATGCCGGCAGCCGCCATCTCCTCACCGAAATTCATCAGGCGCATGATAAATATCCCGCGATCTTCCATGGATCTTACAAAACTACCCCTGCCTCTCTTTCGTTCCAGCATGCCGTCCTTGACCAGATTGTTATATGCCTGACGCACCACCGGCCTGGAGATGCCGAACTGCCTGCAGATCTCATCTTCTGTGGGCAGCTTCTGGCCGGGCTTAAGCAGACCTCCCCTCATCGCTTTCACCAGACACACCTCGAGCTGCTCATATAATGGTATAGAGCTGTACTTGTTAATCCGGATAAAATCGGCTTCCATATGGATACCTCCCGCCGTCCTGCAGCTCAAACAATGGCCTTATAGCCAAAGCCTCCTTCCACCAGACAGTTTTTAGCCGAATAAGCGGCTCCGTCTGCCAGCGCCTTGGCGATAGCCTCCCTATGCATTCTTTTCCCCTTTTTCCACCCCTGGTGTGCGAGGCTTAAAATAAACGCGGTGATAAATGCGTCTCCGGCGCCCATCGTATCCACAGGCTCCACATAGACCACTTCGCCTTTCAAAAGGGTATCCCCATTGGATACATACTGTCCCTTCGCCCCCATTGTGATGACCACATGGCCGGCCCCTTTTTCATGAAACCTGCGGCAGAATACCTCCGCCGCCTCTACATCCATGGGTTCGCAGGAAAACAGCGCCAGATCCAGATACGGACATACCTTGTCCAGATATTCATCCGTCCTGTACTTATCCTTAACAGAAAAATCATATGTCAGAAGCGCCGGCAGATCCGCAAGCTTCCTGATCTCATCTTCCATCTTGGCATTGCAGCAGCTGTGGATTACATCAAAATTCCTCATATAATCCAACTCCCAACCCCCTAATACCATCGGTCCGGACCAATGGTTTCCAAGCTCAACGCTCACAAAGCTGCGCTCTCCGTCCGTCACGGTATAGTCGCAGTATTTCGTGGTTCCTCCGGCAATGACCGCGCAGTGTGAGAAATCCACGCCAAATTGTGTCAGCGCATCCCTGATCACCTCTGACATCTCATCGTCTCCGAGATTTCCCAGATAAGCGGCTTCTTCGCCCAGTATTGCGGCATGGGCCGCCGTATTGACCGCATTGCCGCCGGGATACATCACTCCCAGGTTGGAATAATAATCAATCACATTGTCTCCAAGGCCCAGAAACTTCATCAATATTCACTCTTTCTGTAATATCTTCTGATATCCAGGGAATGGCCTGTAATCACTTCGATATTCTTGCTGATTCTCTGCAGCACCGCCGCCATCACCACCGGCGACAGATACCTGCGAAACTGATCGCTTATGCCGGGCAGCGTATAATCCTTCGTATCAAAACAGGTCAGCTTTTTTGTATGCTGCATGGCAAAGCGCTTCACCCTCTCGTCCATCGGCCTCGTAACACCTTCCGTCAAAAGAAGTGTCACGCACACATCGTCCTCCAAAAGCTCAATGGTGCCGTGAAAGAATTCCGGCGAACTCACGGACTTTGTGCGGATCCACTGCGATTCCTCCAAAACACACATGGAATAGGAATAAGCCGTAGGCCACAGATCCCCCGAACCGATCCAGATGTTATAGGGCTCTTTATGGTATTTCAGCGCATAATCCCTGCATTTATCATCCGCCTCTTTGCGGACCTGAACCAGAGCGGCAGCCAGGTTTTTCAGATCATCTGCAAAGGCCGGATATTCCGGAAAATCACCGTGATTATATAAAAGCCTGCCGATCAGCAGATAGAACACCAGCTCCTGCGGGCGGCCTTCCTTATAGACTACACAGTAATCGGACAGATCCTCCAGGGGCGAATCCGCCACACCGTTTACAGAAACCAGACGGACGCCTCTCTCCTTCAGATACTTTGCCGCGGCCACCGTCTCCTTCGTGTCACCGGACTTGGATGTCAGAAACGCTACCGAACGGTCCGTCAGGCGGTTGCTCCCCATCGCCATCAGATCGGCCGAAAGCATTGCATCCACCGGAATCTTCGACATCTGATTCACCCAGATCTCAAAGGGCTGCATCATCGCCATGGAACCTCCGGAGGATGTAAAAAGCAGAAGATCATATCCCTCTTCTGTCAGTTTATCCGCAATTCCCTCAATTTTCTCTCTTTGATTGTAAATGTACGCTCCGTTTTCCAACATTTTGTTTTCGTCAAAATTAATCATAACCAATCCTCATTCATATGCCGCATCCTGCGAACCGCGGCATCAAGCTTATGTAAAATATTCCCCTTCCACATTCTCTTTTAATACGCCCCCAAAAGACGGAAATGCTCCCCATGTCCGCCTTTTTACTTCAAACGGATTCTTTACAAACACCCCTGTTTTTGCAAGCAGGGGTGTTTGTAGGTATGACTTACTATTTAATTATCCCTGCTGTTTTCAATCGGATACATCGTCTCTGAAATTACATAACCTTCAGGAATGACAGCGCAATTGACAGTAAAATAATTAAAACAATCAGCATCAGGGTATTTACATGTTTCTTCTTAAACAGCCAATACAGGAAGAAAACAAATCCCAGTGGCAGAATGTTGGGCATAATTGAATCGAAAATACTCTGAATTGCAACACCGCCGGGTGCAACCAGTGTTTCCGCAAATGTAAAGGAAACATAGCTGGGAATCAGACCGCCGACCACCATCATACCGAGGATACCTGCTGCTTTAGTAATTGCGTTCGCGTTCTGGCTGATCATATCAACCGCGCCAACACCCATGTTATAACCCATACGTCCGAACCAGAGCCTTGAGAAGCAGGCCGCCGCCCAGATCAGTATGTAAAGAATCGGTCCTAAAACGGAGCCGTTGCTCGCCAATGAACAGCAGATCGCTGCTGAAATGGGAAGCAGGGTGAACCAGAAAATTGCATCGCCGAGGCCGGCCAGAGGGCCGAACAAACCGGTCTTAATATTTTTGATCAGAGCGCGGTCCTGTCCGTTCTCCTCTAAGGAGAGGATCAGGCCCTGCAGGAATGTAGCCATATGGGGCTCGGTATTGATAAAGTCCATATTGTTCTGCATAGCCGCAGCGACTTCTTCTTTCTGATCGCCGTAAATCTTCTTGAATCCGGGAATCATACCGAGGACGAAGCCCGGCGCCTGCATTCTTTCAAAGCTGAAGCAGGACTGCTCTAAGATGGAAAGCAAACTCATCTTATCAATATCTTTTTTTGTTAATTTTTCTCTAGATACCGCCATCGTCTTCACCTCCATCCGGAATTGCCGCAACGGGGCTCTTCTTCTCACTGTCCTTTAAGAAACCGATAAATGCTACCGCAACACCTGCAACGGCAACGGGCAGGATGTTGTTCAGGCTTAAGAAGGTAGCCATTAAAAAGCCGATAAACAGGTACGCAATGTTCTGCTTTTTCAGCATTACAACCAGCAGCAGGGTAAGACCAACTGCAGGAAGCAGACCGCCTGCAACCTCAAATCCGTGAATCAGCCATACAGGGAACATTTCTACGAAACCGGAGATCTGTTTCTGCAGAGCAAATGCGGAAAGGAAGGTGATCACGGCGTAAAGACCCGCTTTAATCACAACTCCGGTAAGAGTGATCCTGATGAATTTCTTGTCATCAGCAGCGGCCGCTGCACGGTCCAGCGGTGCCAAAAAGCCGGCAAACGTTGTGTTACAAATAATACCAATCCACTGAGCCAGCAGGGCGAACGGAAGGGACAGACCCAATGCAGCTTCAGGGGTTTGTTTTGCGGTAAATGCGATTACCGTAGTCATCATACCGGCCATTAACGGATCCGGCGGAACAGTTCCTCCGACTGTCAGCAGCCCCAAATAGGAAAGCTCTGCAACTGCGCCTGCTGCCAATCCGAGTTTGACATCTCCCAGCACAATACCTGCAAAGAATGCCACAACCAGCGGACGGAACCAGTAAAAGGCTTCCCAGCAGGCATCAGCACCGCAGATAAATGCGATCAGGGCAAGCAATAGCCCTTGTACCAATGTGATTTCCATACACATATCCTCCTTGTAGATTCTATTATTTTAACCGTGAAAGCCGTTCTCCTCTCACGGCAAAAATCTGTTTCATCCAATGAACATATCTGTTACTTCACCTCAAAATCGTGCTTCTTATCGCCCGGAGCAATCTGTATATATACATCCACTCCCTTATTGCGGATAAATCTCAAATCCTCCAGATCCTGATCGTCCACATACACATGCGCTTCATTTGATAAGCGCTTGCCCGGCGCAACATGCATGTTGCCGATACAGAGCTTATCAATCGGCACTCCGCCTTCCAACAGAGTTCTGGCGGACTGCGGTGTTCTTACTACAATAAAAATTTTCTGTGACGGGGATGCTTTATGGATAACATCAATGGTCTTCTGCAAAGTGAAGAAACGGATACCCACCCCGGTGGAATCCGCGGTCATCTTCATAAGAGACTGCTGAACGGGGTCAGCCGCCGCGATATCATCCGCAACAACAATCAAATTACATCCGATCGCGCCTACCCATGAACACCCCACTTGTCCGTGAACCAGACGGTTATCAATCCTTGTCAATAGAATATTCGGCATAATGTCTTCTCCTTTCGTCTGCTTGACACCTTCTATAACCAAATAATAATATTATTACAAGCGTTTGTCAATATGTAATTACAAACTTTCAAAAAATATGTGAAACCTATTGATTATTTCTGCGTCTTTGTTATAATAAGTGCATAAAAGTTTGTTATTACAATACGCTGTTGTAGGCAGCAAACCCGTCAATTTGTATATCATATGAAGGAGAGTGTGAATTATGCCAGAAAATGTTAAGGAAACCATGCTGACCTATGTTCAGGAATCGCCGGAGGCAGTAGCCGCTAATATAGAAACCAGCGAAGCGCTGACTGCCCCGCTGGTGGAAGAATATCTGAAGGGCGATTACAGAAATATCTGGATTGTGGCCTCGGGTTCTTCTTTCAACGGTTCCCACTGCGCCCGCCCGTTTGTGCGCAGGTATCTGAAAACAGAGGTAAAAGTAATATCACCGTTTACTTTTATCTGCAGTGAACACGACTTTACGGAACAGGATTTTGTGTTTGTAGTATCCCAGAGCGGCTACAGCACCAACTCCATCGAAGCGCTGAATGTGATTAAGGCTGCCGGCAGGCGCGCGATCGGCGTTACCGGCAATGTTAACAGTGATTTCAAGGATTATGCGGATATGCTTGTGGACTACGGCGTGGGCATCGAGACCGTGGGCTATGTGACCAAGGGTGTTACCACCTTCGCTCTCTTTCTGATGCTGTTTGCGCTGGAAGCCGGCGTTAAAAAGGGCGTGCTGTCCGGCAAAGAGGCAGAAGAGGTAAAGGCGGATCTGCGCCGTGTGCCCGAACTGCATAAGCAGGTACAGGCTGCCACTTTAAGATTCTATGACGATCATTTCAAGGCTATGACCTCCATGACCAATGCGTATTCCTGCAGCTGCGGCGCTAACTACGGCACGGCTTTGGAAGGAGCTTTAAAGATCGGCGAGACCGTTCAGGTTCCGTCCGTGGCCTACGAATCAGAGGAATACCTGCACGGTCCGGATCTGCAGCTGACGCCGAATTACACAGTATTTTTTGTGGACGGAGGCAATTCCAGCGACCGGATCCATACCATATTTGCGGCATCCCGTCTGGTGACGGACAAAGCGTTTCTTCTGACCAACAACCCGGCATATGAAGGCGACGGCGTGCTCTGCGTTCCATTCGACCTGCCGGAGCTCATCACCCCTCTGTGCTTCCTGCCCTTCTTCCAGATCATCGCCTATAAAGTGACGGAGGATCTGCACAGATGGCCGAAGCACCCCCTGTACCTGGCTTTAGACAAGGCTGCTGCCAGCAAAACAGAGAACTATGTGAGCGGCATCGAACACTAGGAGGATTTATATGGCAACAAAGGAAACATCCAATATGTGGAGGGAGATCCACGAACAGCCCGAAGCGGTAAGAAACTGCATTGAAAAAAACAGAGATGTCATGAAGTCCATCGCCGAACAGGTAAAGCAGAGGGATATCAAAACCGTTGTATTTGCCGCCCGGGGTTCCAGCGATCACGCCTGCCTCGTGGCCCGCTATGTATTTGAGATTTACTGCGGCATGGTAGCGAGCATCGCATGTCCCAGCGTCGTTACCCAGTACAGCAATACGATGGATTATTCCAATGTGCTTTTGATCGGTGTATCACAGTCCGGAGGGGCGGCAGATGTTTATGAAGTAATGAAAAAATGCCACGAGGAAGGCGGTGTCTGCGTTTCCATCACCAACGTGCGGGACAGCCTGATGACAAAAACCGGCAGTTTCTATATGAACAACGAATGCGGCCCGGAATTAAGCATCACCGCAGCCAAATCCTATCTGACACAAACCGCCATGCTGATCGGTATCGCAGCTTACATCAGCGGAAACGATGAATTGATGGACCTCTTGACCAGACTTCCGGATATCGTAGCCCATTCCATGGAACTGGAGTCTCAGGTTGAAAGTATCCTGCCGATTTACCGCAATGTGGAGCATCTGATGATCTACGGACGCGGCTATCTGGCCGCTTTGGGAATGGAAACAGAGCTCAAGATTCAGGAAACCAGCTATCTGGAT
Source organism: Lachnotalea sp. AF33-28 (assembly GCF_003477885.1). GTDB lineage: Bacteria > Bacillota > Clostridia > Lachnospirales > Lachnospiraceae > AF33-28. The sequence continues at coordinate 343,804 of NZ_QUEE01000002.1, read as the reverse complement.
GCCCGCTGCTATGCGTCCAGCGACTACCGCCACGGCCCCATCGCGACGGCTCAGCGTTTTGTGCCCTGTATCTTCTTTATAGCGGACAAAGAGACTAACAAAGGTGTGATCGAACTGCATCAGCGCCTGAAAGAAGAAAAGAAGATATATTCCACCATCGTAACCAATGACAAAGAAATTGCCGCCATGGGAGACACTTCTGTGCTGATTTCCGGGGATTGCGACGGTCTGGCCGCTGTATTTCCCTGCGCCGTATTCTCGCAGATGTTCGCCTGCCTGTGCTCGATGAGCAGAGGCTACAATCCGGATAATCCGGACGGAGTGAGCAAAAACACAGTTACGATCTAGTGATAGAGCGGGAATGAATGCTTTGTTGAAAAGCCATTCATTCCCGCTCTTTTTGTCCATTAGGAAAATACGACTATGTATACTGCTATCTCACAGTGATCTTCATTACACTGCAGGCGGGGATCTCAAAGGAAATCCGGTTGCCCATACAGCTTACGCCGTCAAAGGCTTCTACTCCGACCCTGTTTCCCTGCGTGAAGTCATTATAAGTATCCATGCTGCCGGCAAGTATGAGCGCTTCCGCAGATACCGCACCTCTGCCGACAATCTCACATTCCAAGGGATATGCCTTGTCCGCCGACAGGTTCGCCGCGGTGATATGCAGCACGCCATTTGCATCCTCGGATACGGATGCGCTTAAGTTCGGCACCTGATGTTCCTCCGCCACCCCGATCTTTTCGGTGTCCAGATAGCTCTCCACAAGCGTTGCGTCCTGATGATCTTTGTACAGATCGAACACATGATAGGTGGGGGTAAGCACCATCCGGTTTCCTTCCGTCAATATTACCGCCTGAAGCACATTTACCATCTGAGCGATATTCGCCATGACGATGCGGTCGCTGTGCTCATTAAAGATATTGAGATTTACCGCCGCCACAATCGCGTCCCTCATGGTATTCTGCTGGTATAAGAATCCCGGATTGGTCCCCGGCTCCACGTCATACCAGGTCCCCCACTCATCCACGATCAGGCCCACTTTATGCTCTGGATCAAAACGGTTCATGATCTGCAGGTGGTTATTTACCAGTTCCTCCATATGAAGCGCTTTATGAAGTGTCAGATAATAGGTCTTTTCATCGAAATCGGTGGCGCTTCCTTTGCCGTTCCAGTCCCCCGGCACCGTGTAGTAATGGAGCGACAGCGCATTCATATGTTTCCCCGCGATTTCCATCACTTTTTCTGTCCAGCGGTAATCCCCGGAGTTGGGGCCGCAGGCAATCTTAAACACCTTATTGTCGCCGTAATTTCTGACATAGGTCTGGTACCTTCTGTACTCATCCGCGTAGTATTCCGGACGCATACAGCCGCCGCAGCCCCAGTTTTCATTGCCCACGCCGAAATATTTGATCTTCCAGGGCTCTTCTCTTCCGTTTTCCCTGCGCAGCTGGGCCATGGGAGAGATGCCGTCAAAGGTCATATATTCCATCCATTCGCTCATTTCCTGCACGGTGCCGCTGCCCACATTGCCGTTAATATAGGGTTCACAGCCCACCTGACGGCAGAATTCCAAAAACTCATGTGTTCCGAAGGAATTGTCCTCCACAACCCCGCCCCAATGGGTATTGACCATTTTTTTGCGGTTTTCTTTCGGCCCGATGCCGTCCTTCCAATGGTATTCATCCGCAAAGCAGCCGCCCGGCCAGCGCAGCACAGGGACCTTAATCTGCTTCAGTGCCGCAACCACATCGTTGCGCATGCCGTTTGTATTGGGAATTTCCGAATTTTCGCCCACATAAATCCCCTGGTAGATGCATCTGCCCAGATGTTCCGAAAAATGGCCGTAGATATTCTTGTTGATTTTACTCTTTTTATTCAGAGTGTTCACGATCAGTTTGCTCATATACGCTTCTCCTTTACCTGTTTGCCGGCCCGCGTTATGCGGCAGGCCGTTTATCTGTAGCATAACATCACAGGCGGTATTTTCAATGACATTTACTCCGATATATTTGACATTTCTTCCGGCCGTGCGCCTATGCAGACCGCAACGGAGCGCGGCTGCATGGTGAGGTTTCCTTCCGCGCGGGGCATATCCCGGTACTCCTCATAATAACAGCCTTCTCTTCCGGTATCCACCGCCTGAAGCCATATATATCCCCGGGGCAGTTCCGGAAGCTTAGGGTATTCCGTTTCCCAGTTGGCATTTACAGCCAGATAGACGATGTCATCCCCTCCGCCCTCCTCTCTCTTGCCGTCAAACAGCACCGCGATCATCCTGTCATCCCAGTGGAATTCATGCTTCCACGGTGTCCTTCCATGGGTGCTCATATCCGGAAATCCGCAGGAAGAAGGGGCGGTTTTTCCTCTAAGCACCGGATGCTCCTTACGGAAACGGATCATATAACAAAAGAAGTCAAACAGCTTCGCATTCTCTTTTTGCAGGCTCCAGTCCAGCCAGGAAATCTCATTGTCCTGGCAGTAGGTATTGTTGTTGCCATACTGGGTATTGCCAAACTCATCACCGGCCAGAAACATCGGCGTGCCTCTGCTGCACATCAGCACGGCGAACGCATTTCTGATCAGCTTTTCCCGCAGAGACAGCACCTGTATGTCCGAAGTCTCGCCCTCCGCCCCGCAGTTCCAGCTCAAGTTATTGTTTTCCCCGTCGGTGTTATTCCAGCCGTTGCCTTCATTATGCTTCACATTATAAGAATAGAGATCCTTCAGCGTAAAACCGTCATGACAGGTGATAAAATTGACAGATGCCGTTTCCCCCCGGTAGGCCGGATCGTAGAGATCTCTGGAGCCCATGATGCGGTTGAGCGCCGCCTGGGCCTTTCCTGCGTCGCCCTTTAAAAAGGCCCGCAAATCATCCCTGTATTTCCCATTCCACTCCGACCATCGGTTCCAGGCCGGAAAGCTGCCCACCTGGTACAGCCCGCCTGCATCCCAGGCCTCTGCAATCAGCTTCGTCGCGCCCAGAACCGGATCAAAGGCAAGGGCCTGCAGCAGAGGAGGTTTGCTCATAGGCGAACCGTCTTCATTGCGCCCCAGTATCGTGGCCAGATCGAATCGGAATCCGTCCACCCGGTACTCGGTCACCCAATAACGCAGACAATCCATGATCATGCGCTGCACGATGGGATGGCTGCAGTTTAAGGTATTGCCGCAGCCGCTGAAGTTGTAATACTGTCCGTCAGGCGTCAGCATATAGTAAATATTATTGTCAAAGCCTTTAAAAGAAAAGAAAGGCCCCTGTTCATTGCCTTCCGCCGTATGGTTAAACACCACATCCAGAATCACCTCTATGCCGTTTTCATTCAGGGCCCTGATCAGATGCTTCAGCTCCTCCCCCTCCCTGTTGTCCTCCTTCCTGGAGGCATAGCTGGTATTGGGCGCAAAAAAGCTGACGGGGTTATATCCCCAATAATCCAGCAGTTTCCGCCCGTCCACCACTCTGGCGTCCCGCATCTCATCAAATTCAAAGATGGGCATCAGCTCCACCGCGTTGATCCCCAGCCGCTTCAGATAAGGGATCTTTTCCTTCAGACCGTCAAAGGTGCCGGGGTACTTCACTCCGGATGAGGCATGGCGGGTAAAGCCTCTCACATGAAGCTCATAGATAATCATATCCTTCATATCCAGTCCCGGCTGTCTGAATTTTCCCCAGTCAAAATCATTGCTGACCACCCTGGCCCTGTAAGCGCAGTCACAGGCCGCCTTCTGTCCCCAAACGCTCTGGCCGGCCACCGCCCGGGCATAGGGATCCAAAAGAATCTTCTGCCGGTCAAAAATAAGGCCTTTTTTCGGGTCATAGGGGCCATCCACACAGTAAGCATACTCAAACTCCGCTATATCCAGGCCGAAGACAATCATAGAATACACATTTCCGATCCGGTAGGACTCCGGAAAGGGCAGCACTGCATAGGGATCGCACTCCGCCCGCCGAAACAGCAGCAGCCAGACAGCCGTCGCATTATGGGAAAAAACGGTGAAATTTACACCTCCCGGAAGTGCCATGGCTCCGTTTTCCAGATAAAAACCGGGGCGCACCGGAAAGCCGTTAATCGTATCCAGGGGTATCATCTGCATCCCGCTTTTTTGTTCCATTCCATTCTCCATTTCCGCGCTCGCTTCGGTGCGCACTCTTATTTTATGCAGCCTTTTGTTCATGATAGCACAGCTTTGCATTGCTGTATACAGGTTCACAGCTGCCGTAAACTTCCCGCGCATGGCGGGGCAGAGTGTGGTCCTCATTGGGACACGCTCTCGCTCCGTGAAGCGCGCAGCGGTTCTAACGCTGCAAACTACGCAGCGAAAGAACCGGCGGGCTTCAAGGGATCCCTATGAGGACCACACTCTGCCCCGCCATGCGCTGCTTTACCGGCAGCCGTGAATAGTAACTGTATACAGGTCCGCCGGAAGAATTTCCTGCGATTTATACTGGAAAAAACGGATGTATTCCGTTATAATAAAGGACAGCGGCTTACCTCCGGCAGTTTAAAGAGGCGGCCGCGTAAAATTAAGGAGCTGCGGGACAAACATGTTTGAAGAAATATTGACTACGGTTGTCACTTATCTGATTCATATCCTGGAATGCATGGGGATACTGGTTATTACCATCGGCGCGGTGAAAGCATTTGCGCTCTATCTCAAATCAGGCTTCCACTCGGATCACCATGACATCAAACTGGACTTCGCCAGAACGCTGGCATTTGCCCTGGAATTTAAACTGGGAGGCGAAATTTTAAGAACGGTTATCACAAAAACATTCAATGAGATGTATGTGCTGGCTGCGATCATCGTGCTGAGGGCGATTCTCACCTTTGTGATACATTATGAAATTAAATTTGATTCACAGAATTAAACGGAATTTAACCGGCACTGTCCAAACCGGAGGGGCTGCGGCCAGGCAAATTTGTTTTGCCTGGCCGCAGCCCCTTCTAATCTCTGAACTGTATCAGGCCTTCGTCAATGCTGTCGATAATCGCAAGAGATTTCAGATTCACACCGCGGCCGCGTATGATCTCCCCGCCGTCCTGAAATCCCTTTTCGATCACGATGCCGCAGCCGGCAAGCGCTGCGCCGGATTGGTCCACGATGTCGATCAGGCCTTTCAGTGCCTCTCCCCTGGCCAGGAAATCATCGATAATCAGCACTTTATCCGCGCCTGTTAAAAATCGGGCTTCAATCTGGACATCGAATACCGTGCCTTTCGTAAAGGATCTCACCTGAGTCATATAAAGTTCCCCGTCCAGATTTTTGGACTTCGCCTTTTTGGCGAATACAACGGGCACATTGCCAAAATACTGTGCTGCGATTGCTGCGATGCCGATCCCCGATGCCTCAATCGTCAGAATCTTGTTAATATCCGGGTCCGGGAAAAGCCTTCGAAACTCCCTGCCGATTTCCTGAAGGAGCCCGATATCCATCTGGTGATTGAGAAAATTATCCACTTTGATGATATTTCCCTCTTTGACCCTGCCGTCCTTTCGTATCCGTTCCTTTAATAATTCCATCTTCTTTTGTCCTTTCCGATCTGTGTTCGGCGAAGCTTATGATACCTGCACTGCCTGTTTTCTTTCATCATAACATCTGGGAATGCATAAGTCCAGCCTTGACTTTCGGATTTATCCGGCCTGTCAGGCGCTGCTTTATCGGCGCTCTAAGCAGTAACCGTGCGCCAGCCTGACGCGCAAATAAGCAGCGCAGACTACCGTCCGCGCTGCTTACCGCACTCTTCTTTCACACTATTTAGCTACAATATTGATAATCCTGCCCGGCACATAAATCTCTTTGACCACGCTGCCGGTCAGCCTGTCGCCCAGCGCCTCTTTTCCAGCGGCAATGGCATCCTCTTTGGAGATGTCTGCAGGCACGGTCACCACACATTTGGTCTTACCGTTGATCTGAACTGCGACCTCGATCTCATCATCCTTCATGGATTCCTCGTCGTAGCTCGGCCAGCTGTTGGTTTTGTCAAATACGCTGGTCTCATGTCCCAGCTGTCTCCACAGCTCTTCCCCGATATGCGGTGCGAACGGAGCCAGCATGGTCACCGCTGTTTCCAGCGTCTCCTTATCGATTCCGCCCTCTCTCTTAGCCAGGTCGATCATTTTATTGTTGTATTCCATAAATCCGCTGACAACGGTGTTGAGGCTGAATGCCTCCAGCCGGGTTGTGATGTCGTATACCATCTTGTGGCGGATTTTGATCATTTCCTTGGTTGCCTTAACGTTTTTCTCCCTGTTGTCCATCACCAGATTCCAGAACCGGGTGATAAAGCGGTAAACGCCTTCGATTCCTCTGTCATCCCATTCAGAATCCAGTTCCGGCGGCCCCACAAACAGCTCATACAGCCTTAGGGAATCACAGCCGTAATCTTTCACCAGATCGTCGGGGGATACGACATTTCCCTTGGATTTGCTCATCTTAATGCCGTTTTTGCCGGTGATCATGCCCTGATTAAACAGCTTCTTAAATGGCTCCTGGAAATCCACGGCACCGATATCATACAGGAATTTCGTATAAAATCTGGAATACAGAAGATGCAGCACCGCGTGCTCCACACCGCCGATGTACATATCCACAGGCAGGTATTTATCCGCCTTTTCCTTATCCACCAGCGCTTCTTTATTCTTATTATCCACATAGCGCAGGAAATACCATGAAGAACCCGCCCACTGGGGCATCGTATTGGTTTCTCTCTTGGCAGGCGCGCCGCAGACAGGGCAGGTTGTATTCACCCAGTCCTCGATATCCGCTAACGGTGATTCGCCGGTACCGGTAGGCTGATAGGATTCCACTTCAGGCAGCAATAACGGCAGCTGGTCCTCCGGCACCGGAACCGCGCCGCAGTGAGGGCAGTGTATGATCGGGATCGGTTCACCCCAGTAGCGCTGTCTGCTGAATACCCAGTCGCGCAGCTTATAATTGACGGTCTTTTTGCCGATGCCTCTTTCCTCCATGATATAGGGGGCCTTCTGCTTGATATCCTCGGAGTCCATCCCGGTCCATACGCCGGAATTGATCATGATGCCGGGATCCGTATAAGCTTCCTGCAGATTCTCTGCTTCCGCTCCGTCTTTGGCGATGACCTGTATGATCGGTATATTGAATTTCTTTGCGAATTCAAAGTCTCTGTCATCATGGGCGGGCACGCACATGATCGCCCCGGTGCCGTAATCCGCCAGCACATAATCCGAGATCCAGATCGGAATCAGCGCCTGATTCATCGGATTTATGGCATAGCTTCCGGTGAATACGCCGGTCTTCTCTTTATCCTGGAGTCTGTCCACGGAGGATCTCATGGAAGAACGGAAAATATAGTCATCCACCGCCTTTTCATTGTCCGCTGTGGCCAGTTTCTTCGCCAGAGCATGTTCCGGTGCCAGCACCATGAAGGTAGCGCCGTAAAGCGTATCGGGCCTCGTGGTATATACCTTGATCTTATCTTCCATGCCCTTTACTTCGAAATCAATTTCCGCCCCATAGCTCTTGCCGATCCAGTCGGACTGCATTTTCTTAACCTTTTCCGGCCAGTCCAGCTGATCCAGATCGTTTAACAGGCGCTCAGCATAACTGGTGATTCTTAACATCCACTGTTTCAGGTTTTTCTTCGTGACGGGAGCTCCGCAGCGCTCGCAGCAGCCGTTTACCACCTCTTCATTGGCCAGTCCGGTCTTACAGGACGGACACCAGTTAATGGGCATCTCTTTCTCATAAGCCAGCCCCGCTTTAAACATTTTCACAAAAATCCACTGAGTCCATTTGTAGAAATCCGGGTCCGTGGTATTTACTTCCATATCCCAGTCATAGATCGCTGAAATTTCGTTCATCTGGCGCTTGATATTGGCGATGTTCTCTGCGGTCGATTTGGCCGGGTGCACGCCCATCTTAATCGCATAATTCTCGGCGGGCAGGCCGAACGCATCCCAGCCCATGGGATGAATCAGGTAGTACCCCTGAAGCATCTTGTAACGGCTCCATACATCGCTGATTACATAGCCTCTCCAGTGGCCAACGTGCAGGCCGCTGCCGGATGGATAAGGGAACATATCCAGACAGTAATACTTCGGCTTTGTCCCGTCATCCACGTTGATTGGATGCTCCTGCCATTCTCTGCGCCATTTTTTCTCAATCTCCTTATGATTATAAGGTGTCATTTTTTTTCCTCCTGTTTTGTAATAAAAACAGCCCCTCTCTCTGCTGCTATAGAGACGAAGGGCTGAAATCCGCGGTACCACTCTATTTCATATCCGCCGCAAAGCGGATATGCACTTTAAAAATCTGTAACGGGATCCCCCGCCATGGCTTACTTGCATCTGCCGGCCGCCTCATAACCGGCGGTTCTTATAATGGTTCTGCCATGGAACTCCGAGGCGAGTTGGGCCGTTTTCGGCACTGCCTTTCACCCTCCGGCAGCTCTCTGAAACCTCTTGCGGCTTAATACTCCTCTTCAACGTCTTTTTCAATTCAATTTGACGACATTATACCATAAACGATACATTTGTCAAGACTGTCGACGTTTTACTTGAAATTTTGTTTCTACCATATTATAATGTGTTAGTGTTTTGTTGACTGCATTCTTTCATAAAGAACGTTTCCGCCCGGAATGACGGTGAAACGTATTACATAAAATGATAGGGCAGCGCCAGAAACCGGAGCAGGCAGCCCCTGCGGACCGGTATGCCGCTGTCAGAGTGTACCGTTAAGATAGGAGGTAGGCAGTTCTGCCGCAATTATATGAATAATTTTTACACATTAGGTATTGATATCGGTTCCACAACCGTTAAGATTGCCATCTTAGATGATCAGCACCGGATCCTGTTTTCCGATTATGAGCGCCACTACGCCAATATTCAGGAAACGCTGGCCGCTCTGGTGGAAAAAGCGGCCGATCATCTGGGCGATGTCACTTTATCCCCGATGATCACCGGATCCGGCGGTCTCACCATATCCAAACATCTGGAAATACCGTTCGTTCAGGAAGTGGTAGCGGTTTCCACCGCGCTGCAGGATTACGCTCCCAAGACCGATGTAGCCATAGAGCTGGGCGGCGAGGATGCCAAGATTATCTACTTCACCGGCGGCATCGACCAGCGAATGAACGGCATCTGTGCCGGCGGTACCGGTTCCTTCATCGACCAGATGGCCACGCTGCTGCAGACAGACGCAGCCGGACTGAATGAATATGCAAAGAACTATAAGGCGATTTATCCCATTGCAGCCAGATGCGGCGTGTTTGCCAAATCCGATATCCAGCCGCTCATCAACGAAGGCGCTACCAAGGAAGATTTGTCCGCGTCCATTTTCCAGGCGGTTGTGAACCAAACCATCAGCGGCCTGGCCTGCGGCAAGCCGATCCGCGGAAACGTGGCCTTTTTAGGCGGCCCTCTTCATTTCCTGTCTGAGCTGAAGGAAGCGTTCATCCGCACGCTGAAACTGACGGATGACGCGGTAATCGCGCCGGAGTTTTCCCACCTTTTCGCCGCCATGGGCGCCGCTATGAACTACAAGCAGGATACCAAAATCGGAATCCGGGATTTACATAAAAAACTGACTTCCCATATCAAGATGGAATTTGAAGTGAAACGCCTTGACCCACTGTTTCGCAATCAGGCGGAATACGACGAGTTCACGGCGCGCCACAACCAGCACTGCGTGGCCACCGCGGATCTTGACACCTATGAGGGTGACTGCTTCCTGGGCATTGACGCAGGCTCCACTACCACCAAAGTCGCTTTGGTGGGGGAAGACGGAACCCTGCTCTATTCCTTTTACTCCAGCAATGACGGGAGCCCTCTGGCTACCACGATCCGCGCCATGCGCGAGGTGAGCGAGCTGCTTCCCGACACCGCGCGCATCGCTTATTCCTGTTCCACAGGCTATGGCGAGGCGCTGATTAAAGCCGCGCTCCTTCTGGATGAGGGCGAGGTGGAAACCGTTTCCCACTACTATGCCGCCTCTTTCTTTGAGCCGGATGTGGACTGCATCCTGGATATCGGCGGCCAGGATATGAAATGCATTAAAATAAAAAACAACACAGTGGACAGCGTGCAGCTCAATGAAGCCTGCTCTTCCGGATGCGGTTCCTTCATTGAAACCTTTGCAAAATCCCTCAACTACAGCGTCATGGATTTTGCAAAAGAAGCGCTGTTCGCCCCCAATCCCATCGATCTGGGCACGCGTTGTACGGTTTTCATGAACTCCAATGTGAAGCAGGCCCAAAAGGAAGGGGCAACCGTGGCAGATATCTCCGCAGGGCTAGCCTACTCCGTTATAAAAAACGCCCTGTTTAAGGTCATCAAGATCACCAGCGCCGAGGATCTGGGCCGCCGCGTGGTCGTACAGGGCGGGACCTTTTACAACGATGCGGTGTTAAGGAGTTTTGAACGCATCGCGGGCTGTGAAGCCGTGCGTCCGGATATCGCGGGAATTATGGGCGCGTTCGGAGCCGCTTTAGTCGCCAGAGAGCGCTGGGACGGAACATCCGAAACCTCCATGCTGCCCATTGAGAAAATCCTGAATCTCTCCTATGACACTTCGATGGCGAGATGCAAAGGCTGTACCAATAACTGCCTGCTGACCATCAACCGTTTTTCGGGCGGACGACAGTTCATTTCCGGCAACCGCTGCGAAAGAGGCCTGGGCAAGGAAAAGAACAAAGACAATATTCCGAATCTGTTTGAATATAAAAACAAGAGGATGTTCCACTATGAGTCTCTGACTCCCGATGTGGCATCCAGAGGAGATGTGGGCATTCCCAGAGTCCTGAACATGTATGAGAACTTCCCGTTCTGGGCGGTTTTCTTCCGTGAGCTGGGCTATCGAGTGGTTCTCTCCCCCCAGTCCACCAGAAAGATCTATGAGCTGGGCATCGAATCCATTCCCAGCGAATCGGAATGTTATCCGGCCAAACTGGCTCACGGACATATTTCCTGGCTGATTAAACAGGGGATAGATTTTATCTTTTATCCTGCCATACCTTATGAGCGGAATGAAACGCCGGACGCACAGAACCACTACAACTGCCCCATCGTCACATCCTATTCAGAAAACATCAAAAATAACGTGGAAGAGCTGCATGACAAAAAAATCCGTTTTCTGAATCCGTTCATGGCATTTACCGATGAGGAGGTCCTGACACAGCGTCTCACGGATGTTTTTGTTGCGGAATGCGGCATCCCCGCCGAGGAGGTGCGCAAAGCCGCCCATGACGCGTGGGCCGAGCTCATCGCATCCAGGGAGGATATGCAGAAAAAAGGGGAGGAAACCCTGCAGTGGATGAAGGAGCATAACCGCCGGGGCATCGTGCTGGCGGGCCGTCCGTATCATGTGGACCCCGAGATCAACCACGGCATTCCGGAGCTGATCACCTCTTATGGCATCGCTGTGCTGACAGAAGACTCCGTCTCCCATCTTAGCAGACCGGAGCGGCCGTTAATGGTGATGGACCAGTGGATGTACCATTCCAGGCTCTATGCGGCGGCTAATTATGTAAAAACCCAGGACAATCTGGACCTGATTCAGCTCAATTCCTTCGGATGCGGCCTGGATGCGGTCACGACCGACCAGGTAAACGATATACTGACAAAATCGGGCAAAATCTATACCGTTTTGAAAATAGACGAGGTGAACAATCTCGGCGCGGCCAGAATCCGTATCCGCTCCCTCCTCTCCGCCCTGCGCGTCAGGGAGGGCAAACACATTGAGCGCAAGGTGATTTCCGCCGCCTATAACCGTGTAGAATTCACCAAACAGATGCGTAAGGACTATACGATCCTGTGCCCCCAGATGTCGCCGATTCATTTCAATATCCTGGAGGCCGCGCTGCGCTCTTCCGGCTATAATATTGAGATTGTTCCCGGTGACAGCAAGAGCGCCGTTGACGTGGGGCTAAAGTATGTGAACAACGACGCCTGCTATCCTTCCCTGATCGTTGTGGGCCAGCTGATGGAAGCGCTGCTGTCCGGCAGATACGATCTGAACAAAACAGCCGTGATCATGACGCAGACCGGCGGAGGATGCCGCGCTTCCAACTATGTCGGCTTTATACGGCGCGCGCTTGAAAAGGCCAATATGCCCCAGATACCGGTCATCTCCTTAAGTGTGCAGGGCTTAGAGCGCAACGAGGGATTTACCTATAACCTGCCCATGCTGATGAAAGCCATGCAGGCCGTGGTATACGGGGATATCTTTATGCGCGTGCTCTACCGGACCAGACCCTATGAAATCACTCCCGGATCTGCCAATGAGCTTCACCGAAAATGGGAAGCCAGATGCATTGACGCGGTTTCCGGCAAAAATGCGTCCTGGACTGCCTTTAAGAAAAATGTGCGGGGAATCATCCGCGATTTTGACAACCTTCCTCTCAACGAGGACCTGAAGAAACCCAGAGTGGGAATTGTAGGAGAAATCCTTGTGAAGTTCTCCCCTCTTGCCAATAATAATCTCGTGGAGCTGCTGGAAGCGGAAGGTGCGGAGGCCGTAATGCCGGATCTGCTGGATTTCCTGCTCTACTGCTTCTATAACAGCAATTTCAAGGCAGAAAACCTGGGAGCCAAATCCTCCACCGCCCGCTTCTGTAATATCGGCATACAGGTGTTGGAATTCCTCCGAAAGACAGCCAGAAAGGAGCTGGAAAAGAGCAGACACTTCGCTCCGCCCGCCCGCATCGAAAAGCTGGCGGATTACGCCAAGGACTTCGTTTCCCTGGGCAATCAGACCGGCGAAGGCTGGTTCCTTACGGGTGAAATGCTGGAGCTGATACACAGCGGGGCCACCAATATCGTATGCACCCAGCCCTTCGGCTGTCTGCCGAACCATGTGGTGGGCAAAGGCGTGATCAAGGAACTGCGCAGACAGTATCCCGGAGCCAATATCATCGCTGTAGATTATGATCCGGGCGCCAGCGAGGTAAACCAGCTCAACCGCATCAAGCTGATGTTAGCTACCGCGCAGAAAAATCTGAATAAAGCTCAATAGCCAGAGATTATTCATAACAGTCAGAAATGGGGCCGGCTGATCTTCATGGATCAGCCGGCCCCATTTCTGACTTTAGAATGTGTCCCCATTCCTCATTAAATTCAGTTCTGACTGTTGATATAATTAATCAGCCCGCCAGCTGTTATGATTTTCTGCATAAACTCCGGAAAAGCCTGCCCTTTAAACTGAGTGCCCCTGGTCCGGTTATAGATCATACCGCTGTCAAAATCTACCTCTACCTCATCCCCTGCCCCGATGCCGGCGGACGCTTCCGGGCATTCGATAATGGGAAGGCCGATATTAATAGCATTGCGGTAAAAAATTCTGGCGAAGGTTTCAGCGATCACGCAGCTGACGCCGGACGCCTTGATTGCGATGGGCGCATGCTCTCTGGAGCTGCCGCAGCCAAAATTCTTATCAGCTATGATGATATCACCTTTCTTTACCTTTTTAACAAACTCGGTATCTATGTCCTCCATACAGTGGGAAGCTAACTCCGACGGCTCCGATACATTCAAATATCTCGCGGGAATGATCACGTCGGTGTCTACATTGTCTCCATATTTAAATACAGTTCCCTTTGCTTTCATAAAACAACCTCCGTTCCTGTCACCAACCAAAGGTTGATGACCTACGCACACTTCAGTGTGCCTCCTATTTTTCCTGTCACCAACCGAAGGTTGATGACCTACGCACACTTCAGTGTGCTTCCTATTTTCCTGTCACCAACCGAAGGTTGATGACCTGTGTACAATTATCTTCCGCCAGATATCCCAGCTCATAGCTCACATGGACAGGATATCCTGCCGGTTACCGCGCTGGCTGCCGCAACAGCAGGGCTCGCCAGATAGATCTCCGAAGTCACATGGCCCATGCGTCCTACAAAATTGCGGTTTGTGGTGGAGACGCAGCGCTCGCCTTCCGCCAGTATGCCCATATATCCTCCCAGACAGGGACCGCAGGTAGGGGTGCTCACCACCGCGCCGGCCTCTACAAATATCTGCACCAGGCCTTCTTCAATCGCCTGCAGATAGATCTTCTGAGTGGCGGGAATCACGATGGTGCGAACGCCTTTGGCCACCTTTCTGCCCTTTAAAAGCCCCGCCGCAATCCTTAAATCCTCCATGCGGCCATTGGTGCAGGAACCGATCACCACCTGGTCGATCTTAATGTCTCCCACCTCATCAATCGTCCTGGTGTTCTCCGGCAGATGCGGGAAGGAAACGGTAGGCTTCAATGTGCTTAAATCCACGGTAATCACCTGTTCATATTCCGCATCTGGGTCCGCCTCGTATACCGTAAACTCACGCTTGGAATGCTCCTTCATATAGGCGGCAGCTTTCTCATCCACGGGAAAAATCCCGTTCTTTCCGCCCGCCTCTATCGCCATATTGGCAATGGTGAAACGGTCATCCATGGACAGATACGCGATGCCGTCGCCCACAAATTCCATGGATTTATACAGAGCTCCGTCCACTCCGATTTTCCCGATAATATGTAAAATGATATCCTTGCCGCTGATCCACTCGGCCGGTTTGCCGGTCAAAACAAATTTGATGGCGGAAGGCACTTTGAACCACGCCTTGCCCGTAGCCATCCCGGCAGCCATATCCGTGCTTCCCACTCCGGTAGAAAATGCTCCCAGAGCTCCGTAGGTACAGGTATGGGAATCCGCGCCGATGATCACATCGCCTGCCACAGTCAGGCCTTTCTCCGGCAGAAGGGCATGCTCAATCCCCATCTCTCCCACATCAAAATAATTCGTAATCTCATGTCTGCAGGCAAATTCACGGACACACTTGCACTGCTGCGCGGATTTTATGTCCTTGTTCGGCACAAAATGATCCAGCACCAGCGCTATTTTATCTTTATCAAAAACGGTCTGCTTTGTCATCTTATTTTCCATCTCCCGGATAGCCACAGGAGAAGTGATATCATTGCCCAAAACCAGATCCAGGTCGGCTTCGATCAGCTGCCCGGCTTTCACCTCCGGCAGCCCCGCATGTGCAGCCAGTATTTTCTGCGTCATTGTCATCCCCATAATGAATGCCTCCTTTGCGATTCCATTTTATCCACTGTTGCCATTTTAGCACCATATTTGATATAATTGAAATACATAATAAGAATATTTATTATAATCTTAAGTTATAAAGGAGTACGATATCATGGACCAGTCACTGTCTTCTTATCGGATTTTTTATGAGGTAGCCCGCACGGAAAATATCTCCCGGGCCGCCAAGGAACTCTATATCAGCCAGCCCGCTATCAGCAAATCCATCAGCAAGCTGGAGGACAGCCTGAACGTTCCGCTGTTTGTGCGCAGTTCCCGCGGCGCACAGCTCACAGAGGAAGGACGCGTCCTCTACGAACACGTCCGCGCCGCGTTTGAACAGCTGGATATGGGAGAACAGGAAATCCACCGCATACACACCCTGGGGATCGGGCAGATCCGCTTCGGGGTCAGCACGACCCTCTGCAAGTATATTCTGGTTCCGTATCTGAAAGATTTTATCCCCATGAATCCGCATATTCGGATCAATATTTTAAGCCAGTCCACCATGAAAACGCTGGATCTGCTGGAACAGCGTCAGATTGATATCGGTCTGGTGGCCGAGCCAAAGAATCTGAATGATCTGGAATTTTTTCCGGTAACAGAAATTGAAGACGGATTCGTGGTCAGCAAAAACTATTTGGAGAATCTAAGGCTGCGGGAACATACGGACGTCATGGATGCCGGCATATTAGAGATCGGAAACATCATGCTGCTGGACCGCCAGAATATAACCAGGAAATTCATCGAAGCCTATTTCAGCGAACATCATATTGAACCCGCACAGGTTCTGGAGGTCACCTCCATGGATCTCTTAATCGAATTTGCCCGCATCGGGCTGGGGATCGGCTGCGTGATCAAGGACTTCGTCAAAGAAGATCTGGCATGCAAAAATCTGGTGGAAATTCCTCTGACACCTCCCTTAGCAAAACGTACCATCGGTTTTGTTTACCGGAAAAATACGCCTCCCACCAGGGCGATGCATGCTTTTATTAGCTTTTACAGGGATAAATTTCCAAATATCCCGCCGTCTGAACGGTTATAAATATTTTTTTGTTTTGCAATAAAACCTCTTTCCCATGCATTACTATGATGTAATCAGATGTCGGACTTCCGAGCACTGAACGTATGAAGGAGATCTCCCATGATAGTAACTTTTTTATTAACAGCAATCCAAAATATCGGACACCCAGGAGGATGCAAACCCGATGAAGCGCTGATCTGCGCGGTCGCAGACGGCAGCATGGCCGCATTTCAGGAATTGTATGAGCAGGCTTCACGCGCCGTTTACGGCTATGCACTGTCCATCGTCAAAAACAGATACGATGCTGAGGACATCATGCAGGACACTTTTATCAAAGTCAGGGAAGCCGCGCATCTCTACCGTGCCCAGGGAACACCGATGGCCTGGCTGCTCACCATCACGAAGAATCTGGCCTATATGAAATTCCGCGCGGATGCCAGAACCGTATGTTCCGAACAGCCAGAGCCTGAAGATGAACCGGATCTGTCCGGCATCGGTGATGCGCTGGACCGGATGGTTTTAAAGGCTGCCCTGTCACAGCTGGATGAACAGGAACGGCAGATCGTCATACTGCATGCCGTATCCGGTCTGAAATACAGGGAAATCTCCGATATGCTGGGGCTTCCGCTGGGCAGCGTGTTGTCCAAAAGCCACCGCAGCCTGAAAAAGCTGCAGCAATATCTGTCATAGGGAAGAGAGGTAAAAAATGAAAAAAAGAGAAATAGAACAGCGTATCCGCTCCGCGGTAAATGACATCACACCGGATGTTTACGAAAAGGCGGCGTCAGCCGACCTGCACCGGGCGGCGCAGTCCGGACAGGTCCTACACAAAAACAGAAAGAGATTGCCGCGACGCATCCTGGCCGGAGGACTGGCAGCCGCCCTGCTGCTGTTGGCCCTGTTTGCGGGCGGCAGCCGTTTTATCCGCAGCAATGCGGAAGTATCCCGGATCGGCATCGACGTTAATCCCAGTCTGGAGATCACATGCAACCGCCAGGATAAGGTGCTGGATGTAATCGCGCTGAACGATGACGCGGACGTCATACTGGAGGATATGGATCTGAAAAAAGTGGATCTTAACGTAGCGGTCAACGCGCTCGTCGGATCCATGGTAAAACACGGGTATATCAACGAAATCAACAATTCCATCCTGATTTCCGTGCACAGCAGCGATAAGGAGAAAGAAAGTGCGCTGCAGGCCGCAGTTTCTGACGATGTTAATCAGATACTGGCGCAGAGCGCTTTAAATGCCACCGTAATCAATCAGGATTTAAGCGACGACGATTATATTCTGGATTTTGCGCAGACCTATCAGATATCCGAAGGCAAGGCAGCGTTTATCTGCCGGCTCCTAAAACAGGATCCAGGCCTGGATGCCGCTGCTCTGGCCTCCATGTCCATCGGCGAGATCACCGCTTCTGTCAGCCGCAATGCCAATGTCAATATGAACACCTTTGCCACCGATGCTTCCGCCTATATCGGCATTGACGCCGCCAGTGAAATCGCGCTGGCCAGGGTACCCGGCGCTTCGTTAAAGGAGATTGAGCTTGAATATGAATATCCCGTAACGGTATATGAGGGAGAACTGATCAGGGATAACATGGAATACGAGTTTAAAATAGACGCTTACACCGGAGAAATCGTAAAATGGGAAGAAGAAGTGAGTGATCATCATCAGTATCCTGCTGAAACGCCGCAGACAGCGCCGACCGCTTCCGAATCCGCACCGGTTGAGACGTCCGCACCGGCTGAAACACAGGGCAGCGTCAAGGTCACTGAAGAAAGCGTGCGCGCGCTCGTAATGGAAAAGCTGCCCGACGCGGTCATTAAAAACTTATCCTATGACTACGAGGACGGCAGACCGGTATATGAGATAGAAGCTTATGTGGGATACGTTGAATACGATATCGAGATTGATGCAAATACCGGCAGCATTGTGAAGTGGAAAGAGGAAACAGAGGATGACGCCGCCGTGCACCAGTCGAATGCCGCGGCAGGCAGTGCCGGAATTATCTCGGATGCAGATGCCAGAGCGCTTGTTTCGTCCAGGGTTCCGGAAGCTTTGATCACAGAATTAAAGCTGGACCACGATGACGGCGTGCAGCTCTATGAAGGAGAAGCAAAACAGGGGGTTTATGAGTACGAGTTTGAAATCGATGCTTATACAGGTGAATTCCTGAAATGGGAAGAAAAAATCGACGACTGATTTTTCATATCACAGGAAGCAATTTTGCAGGACTACTTTTGAAAAATGCGGTAGGGGATCCGCTGCGCGGATCCCCTACCGCATTTTATATTCTGTCTACCGACACGCGATGCGGCTTTTGCATCAGCCGGCATAAGAGATGGATCAGTTATCGATTAGTTTGTTCTTGTTGGTCCAGGACATCATCTTACGAAGCTCTTCGCCAACAGTCTCCAGCTGATGATTTGCCTCCATCCTTCTCATAGCGTTGAAATTCGGGCATCCGCACTGATTCTCTAACAGCCAGTTCTTCGCGAATACACCGGTCTGGATATCCTTTAATACCTGTCTCATAGCGTTCCTGGTATCTTCGGTGATGATCTTCGGTCCGGTGATGTAATCGCCGTATTCCGCCGTATTTGAAATGGAATATCTCATTCCCTTGAATCCGCTCTCGTTGATCAGGTCAACGATCAGTTTCATCTCGTGGATACATTCAAAATATGCACTTTCAGGCTCATAACCGGCCTCAACCAGCACCTCAAAACCAACCTTCATAAGTTCGGTCACACCGCCGCACAGAACCGCCTGCTCCCCGAACAGATCCGTCTCTGTTTCTTCTCTGAACGTGGTCTGTAAAACGCCTGCTCTCGCTCCGCCGATTGCCAGTGAATAAGCGAGCGCTTTTTCTTTGGCCTTTCCTGTATAATCCTGATGAACAGCCACCAGACAGGGAACGCCCTGGCCTTCCTGATACTGGCTTCTTACCGTATGCCCCGGTCCTTTAGGAGCGATCATCGTTACGTCCACGTTCTTCGGAGGAACGATCTGTCCGAAATGGATAGCGAATCCATGTGCGAACATCAGCATATTGCCTTCCTCCAGATTGGGCTCGATGGATTCCTTATACATCTTCGCCTGCTTCTCATCATTGATCAGGATCATAATGATGTCCGCTCTCTTAGCTGCCTCTGCTGCAGTATATACTTCAAAACCCTGTGCCTCCGCCTTAGCCCAGGATTTGCTGCCCTCATAAAGGCCGATGATGACATTGCATCCGGACTCCTTTGCATTGAGCGCATGGGCATGGCCCTGGCTGCCATAGCCAATGACAGCGATCGTTTTGCCTTCCAGCAATGATAGGTTACAGTCTTCTTGGTAATAAATTTTCGCCATGATTCTATCTCCTTATTTTTGATTTTCCGGCAGCAGCTGCTGCCTTATGTATTCAAAGGGGCTGCCTCATCTTCTCTCCTATTTCTGCCGGAGCGAGGCCCGGCTGCGAGTTTGGATGGAGTAACTGCCTAGAATTACCCTTGTTAAATGATGGACGGACCTTCTGTCTCTTCCAGATTCATCCCTCTGCCAAGACCTGTGATGCCGGTTCTCGCCAGCTCTAAGATGCGGTACTGTCCTAAAAGATGGATGAATGCATCCAGCTTAACCTGATTTCCCGTGAGCTCCACCATCATAGAATCTTCCGCCACATCCACAATCTTTGCTCTGAAGATATCCGCTACAGCAATAATCTGCTGCCGCTCTTCCGGTTTAGACTGCACCCTCACCAGTATCAGCTCTCTGGTAACAGAAGCGTGTTCCGGCAGTTCCTTGATGGATATTACATCGATCAGTTTGGACAGCTGCTTTTCAATCTGTTCCAGGATCTCGTCATCGCCTCTAGCCACTACGGTCATGCGGGACAGGTTTGGATCATCTGTCACACCTACGGTGAGGCTGTCGATGTTATAACCGCGCCTGCTGAACAGTCCGGCAATACGGCTTAGGACGCCTGCCGTGTTCTCTACCAATAATGATAATACAATCCTTCGCATTATGTAACCTCTTTTATATTTTTGGCTTTTATTCTATCACAATGAATTTTCAATTTCAACTACTAGCTTTAATTTCTGTCGAATATTCTGTTATCACGTTACTATTCACGGTTGCCATAAACTTCCCGCGCATGTCTGGACAGAGTATGGTCCTCATCGGGACACGCTCTCGCTCCGTGAAGCGCGCAGCGGTTCTAACGCTGCAAACTACGCAGCGAAAGAACCGGCGGGCTTCAAGGGATCCCAATGAGGACCATACTCTGTCCAGACATGCGCTGCTTTATCGGCAGCCGTGAACATTAATGTTATCACATATATTTCGTGAAATAATTATTTTTGATGTTATAAATATACAGCTGATGCGTTTCTAATGATAAAACAGCAGAGTATCTCTGTCACAAAAATATATCACGAAAGGAATGATTCTATGGCAATTCGCTGGCAGCTGCGGCGGGCTCGGGAACAGAACGGGCTGACGCTCAAAGAGGCCGCAAATAAGCTGAAGATCAGCTACAGCTGTCTGGTCCGGCTGGAAAACGGTGAAAAGCACAAGATTTCTGTGGAACTGCTGCAAAAGCTTTGTATACTCTATCACGTCCCTCCTCATATTCTGCTCGGATACAGACTTCCCGATTTCTGCTACCTGTTCTGTCACACACCGCATTTCATACGTCCGTCCTCTTTTTACTCTCCCCGCAGAAACCATCTTCTCTCCTATCTCGAAGGCAGGGATTATCTGGATATCAAACGGCTGATCCAGATGTTTCACTGTCTGGATCACCGCGGAAAATATTTCATCGCCTCCATGATAGAGAATGAATTCAACCGATGTAAGAATACATCTCTGCCAAACATCTGAAAGTCTATTTTCACTCTGCCCCGCATATATTTTATGAGTACTTCGGCAATAAACTGGTCCGCTGCCCGGCAGCATGAAGGAGGGGGATTATGAATGAACATCCAATCATCATCAACAGGCTCTCACTGACTGGTGAGCTGTGTTACCAAAGCACCACACTTCTGACCTATCAGATTGACTATCCTCAGATGAAATCTGTCCGTTATGCGCAGACAGTACCATCGATCAACCAATTCTACCAAACAGAAGCGACTGAATTCGAAAAGTACTGCCGGCTGGAACTCTATCCGGATGCGCTGAACCAGTTTCATTATTCACTGGAGCACGCGCTTACCGTAATACCATATGAGGCTATGGTGACTTATAAAGTAACCTATAACGCCAACGGAATCGTCAGCCTGTATTTCGACCGTTATCTGTTCACCGGCGGGGCTCACGGCACCACAAAACGCTATTCAGACACATGGGATCTGAAAACCGGCAGGCGGCTGAAACTAAAAGATTTTTATCCCGAAGGGACTGACTGCAAGGCGCGGCTGCTCGCTGAAATCGCTCTCCAGATATCCCGTGCGCCGGACCAGTTCTTTGAGGACTATCATAAACTTCTGCAGGAATCATTCAATACAGCAGATTTCTACATGACTGACGAAGGTATTGTCATCTATTTTCAACAATATGATATAGCACCTTATTCCAGCGGTATCCCGCAGTTTTTGATTCCGTTCGGGCAGAAACACTCTTGAATCTGTTGCAGCCTAACCGCTCCGCTGTTATAATGGGGTAACAACCGTTAACCGCATCTGCAGAGAGGATGGTTTCTATGAATTTTATACACAGTTCCAACAAAATTTCACTTTTTGACAGCGGCCGCCGCCTTTTAACGGAAGTGACTTTCCCTGATATTGACGACAATACAGTAGATATCAATCATACCTTTGTGGACGATTCCCTTAGAGGCCAGGGCATCGCAGGGCAGCTGATGTATGAGGCCGCAATAAAGCTACGCCGGGAGCATAAAAAGGCAGTGCTTTCCTGCTCCTATGCCTCCGCCTGGTTTCACAAGCACCGTGAAGAATTTGCAGACGTCTTAAAAGAGGACTGATAAAGAGCCGGTGCCGCACGCAGTATGACGTGCGGCACCGGCTCTTATCATCACTTTCTACTCTTCTTCCAGATATCATAACATCCGCCCAGCGCCATGCCGGTGCAGAGACCGAGCAGCGGGTTATTCATCGCAAAACCGGCCAGCAGCCCCAGGCACAGCCCCGCAAGCAAACCAATACACTGAATCCCCTTCATCACTTTCTCCTCCATAAATATCTATGAAACCGTTCAGGCGTTGTCACGAACCAGGCTCTTGCTCTTCCAGCGGCCTGAATAATAACGGACTACCGGGATGATACAGCCGCAGGCCCAGGATAACGGGGTTGCCAGCCAGATTCCCCAGACTCCGAACGGAATGGTTAACGTGTACGCAAATATGATTCTGCCGGCCAGTTCTGACAGGCCGGTCACCACGGTGACTCCCACATCCCCGGAACCACGGATCACATTCAGATAGCTGTTCATCACGCCGGCAATCATATATGCGATCCCTATGATAGACAGATACTGGCTCCCATAGGCGATGGAGGCGCTGTCCGTACTGGGATTTAAAAATATGGACAGAATCGGCAGTCGGAAGCAGAGCACCAGCATCGCCAGCACCACGCTGGAAGTCACCATCAAAAACAGCGTTTTGCGCAGCCCGTCACGGATCCTTTCAAAGTTGCCCGTGCCTATATTTTGTCCGGTGAAGACGGACATCGCCGCGCCTATGGAGGTGATGATCTGTATGGTTACCGAGTCGATCCGAAGCACCATTGTGTAGGCGGCCATAACCGTCGTGCCAAAGGTATTGACCAATCCCTGCACACTCATGCCGCCCAGGGAAATCATAGAGCTCTGCAGCGCGGTGGGAACCCCCATGCGCAGCAGGATCCGAATCATCGACCGGTCACTGTGAAGGTATTTTCTGCTAAGATGCAGCTGCTCTCTATGCCTGTAAATATGTACGATGCAGATCAGAGCCGAAAACAGCTGCGCGATCACGGTCGCATACGCTACGCCGGCAACTCCCATATGAAATACCAAAACAAAGACCAGGTTTAAAGAGATATTGGTAAAGGACGCGACAATCATCGCATACAGCGGGGTTTTGGAATCCCCAACGCTCCTAAGCAGCGCGCCTGACGCGTTAAATGCGGCGGAAAATACCAACATGGAGGCACAGATGCGCAGGTATTGAACCGAATCACCCAATATCTCCTCCGGCACCTGAATGAGCCGCAGGATTGACGGCGCGAATACCGTTCCGATGACGGAAACCACCAAGATTAGTACCGCTTCGATTTTGACCAGCGCCGCCACTGAGCGGTTCATATCTTCATAGCGTTTACTCCCCCAATACTGGGCGATGGTCACGCCCGCACCGTTGCACATGCCCATGATCACTGTGGAAAGAAAAAATATAACATTTCCGGTAGTTCCTACCGCCGCCAGCGCGTCGGAACTGATACAGCGCCCCACCACAGCCGTATCCACCAGATTGTATAGCTGCTGGAATAAGTTTCCGATCATCATCGGAATGGCAAAACGAATCAGAAGCTTCATCGGCTTTCCCTTTGTCATATCCATTACCATTTCTGATCACCGCTTTCATTATAATATCCCTTATTCAAGTCTGTTCCACCTTTCTGTCCATGTATTATAAATGTTCCTATCTGCAATGATACGGATCTATAATGCCGCAAAACGCACTATAAGCCCAATTTTGTATTATAGCATCTGTTCGAAGCGCATTCCATAGGAAATATCGACTATTTTATGTATTTAAACGACTTATTGCATTTTTTTCAAAATGTGATATTGTAGAATTATGCATGGCACAGTGAGCCAGCAATAAAGAATACGAAAGGATCCAACCATGTATTTCTGTTACAAAATTCAAACCATACCCAGGATTTCCCGAATGAACCGTACGGTGACAACCGGGGACTGGATGCTTCCCACCAGAGTACAGGACGAATACGTGATGATCATTTTAAACGGCGGACACCTTTATCTCCAGGAAAACAACCGCCAGGTATGCTTAAAGCGCGGAGATGTGATCACGCTGCGGCCGGGTACAGTCTACCAGAGCTACCGCCCGGGCAGCTGTGATTATTATTTCATACATTTAAACGGGGAAAGCTTTGAGGAACTCGACTGCGCAGAACATGTAAGCGTACATCAAATCATCGCCCAAAATCAGACCATGGCCTTTAAATGCGATCCTTTAAACGATGAACTCTATGAAAAATCCATGCTCTTTCTTCCAAAGGATATGCATATCCATGATGAACAGCTGATGGAGCGCATCGGCAGCAGTATGCAGAGGGCCATACAGGCCTGCGCATCCAGGGAGCTGAACTATAAGCTGGTCTGTTCCCTGAAATTTCTGGAAATACTGTCTGAACTTTCCGCAAGCTTTGCAAAACAGGTGTTAAAGGAAGACACCGATGGGCGCAGCCGCGCGCTTCTGCATACGACGGAGCGGACACAGAAGATCATCGATCTGTTGTATCGGGAATACCCGAACAAGATTACCGGCAATTCCATCTCCAGGGAGCTGGATATGAATTTTGATTATTTGAACAGGATTTTCAAGCAGCAGATGGGGGTCACCATATTTGAATATCTGAATATTGTGAGAATCACCAAGGCACGGGAACTGATGATCGACGGCAGCCAGAAGCTTTATGAGATCGCCGCCGCCACCGGTTTCTGCGATGAATATCATTTCAGCAAGGCCTTTAAAAAGATGATCGGATGCTCCCCCAGACACTATTTAAACCGTAAAGCGGCATCCGGCCAGTAATCATAAACATGCGGCGCCGGCCGGGAAGGCTTCGCAGAAGCTCTGGCCGGGCGCCGCTATGAGAGCCGCGTACAGGACGGCAACCGGTACGCCTGGGAGGAGCAGGGACTCTTTGCCGTACCCAGTTATGTGTGCGGCCGCCGCTCTGCAAAGTCCCAAAACGGCGTCATGGTATCCGCCCGGGAACTGGAGGAATTTCTAAGCTCGCTTAGGAATTAGCCCAGCACTACAGTGCAAACTGGCTCTGATACAGGTCTGCATAGAAACCGCCCTTTTTCAGGAGTTTCTCATGTCTGCCCTGTTCGATGATCTTTCCGTCCTTCATGACCAGGATCACATCCGCTGTCTGTATGGTGGACAGGCGGTGCGCAACTATGAAGCTGGTGCGTCCTTCCATCAGTTTTAAAAAGGCCTCCTGAATCTTGAGTTCAGTTCTGGTATCGATGGAGGAGGTAGCTTCATCCAGTATCAGCATCGGGGGCAGGCAGAGCATGACTCTGGCAATGCACAGGAGCTGCTTCTGCCCCTGTGACAGGCTGCCTCCATCCTCATTGATCCATGTATCGTAGCCGTTGGGCAGACGCTTGATAAAGCTGTGTGCGCGGGATTCCTTCGCCGCCTGCACGATCTCTTCCATGGAGGCATCCGGCCGGCCCATCGCGATATTTTCTCGGATTGTGCCGGTCTTAAGCCAGGTATCCTGAAGCACCATTCCGTAACCCCTTCTTAAGCTTTCTCTGGTCATATCGGTGATATCCACGCCGCTCACGCTGATGCGGCCGCTGTCCGGATCATAAAACCGCATCAGAAGGTTGATCATCGTGGTCTTACCGCAGCCGGTGGGTCCCACAATGGCCACCCGCTGTCCCTTCTGCACATGCAGATTAAAATTCTCAATCAGCTTTTTATCGGGTACATAAGAAAAACATACGCGGTCCAGCTCCACTCTCCCGTCATATTCCTTAAGCACCACCGCATGATCCGGTTCCGGCGTCTGCGGCTGTTCGTCAATCAGTTCAAAGATGCGCGCGGCACAGGCGATGGCGTTCTGAAGCTCTGTGATCACGCCCGATATTTCATTAAACGGCTTCGTATACTGATTGGCATAGCTTAAAAAGCTGGTCAGTTTCCCGACGGTGAGAAGGCCTCCCACCACAGAAACAGCGCCAAAACCGGCCACACCGGCATAAACCAGGCTGTTCACAAACCTGGTGGCGGGATTGGTGATGGAGGAAAAAAATATTGCCTTGACAGAACAGGCACTTAGACGGTCATTGATCTCATCAAACCTCTCCAGTGACTTCTCTTCACGGCCAAAGGCCCGCACCACCTTCTGCCCGTTAATCATCTCATCAATATAAGCGGTCTGCTCCCCTCTCGTCTCGGACTGCAGGCGGAACATCGTATAGGTCCTTTTGGAGATAAACGCCGCCACAAACAGCGACACAGGAGTCAGCACAACCACCACCAGCGCTATATAAGGGTTGATGGCAAACATAAATCCCAAGGTGCCGATGATCGTCATAACACCCGTGAAAAGCTGAGTGAATCCCATAATCAGCCCGTCAGCAAACTGATCCACATCGGCGATCACTCTGCTGACGGTATCCCCATAGGAATGGCCGTCGATATATTTGAGAGGAAGAATCTCAATCTTTTGGATTGCCTCGTTACGGATATCTCTCGTAACCTGATAGGCGATCTTGTTGTTACAGATATTCATCAGCCACTGGGCAGCGGCCGTGATGCCGATCACAGCGGCAATCTTAACCAGGATCGCCCATATGGCGGCAAAATCCACCTTACCGGCCTCTGTCATACAGTCAATGGTATCGCCGATCATGATCGGCAGATACAGGGTAGCCGCCACCGTTATGACCGCGCAGACCAGGGAAACGGCCAGATACAGTTTATATCTGGCAATTCTCTGAAGCACTTTCTTGACAGTTTCCTTTTGATAAGTATTTTTCATCACGCCTCGCCTCTCTTTCCTCCGGCCATTTTGTCAGGTGCGGCCGGATCCTGTTTGGGGAACTGTGAATAATAGATTTCCTGATATACGGCGCAACCCTTTAAAAGCTCCTCATGAGTGCCGATTCCCGCCATTTCTCCGTCCTCCAGCACGATGATCTGATCTGCGTACATCAAAGAAGCGGCTCTCTGTGATACAATAAACACGGTGGGAGAACCGTTCATGTCCCGGATGGACCTGCGCAGCTTAGCATCCGTAGCGAAATCCAGTGCGGATGCGCTATCATCCAGTATGAGTATCTCCGGCTTTTTTACCACTGCCCGGGCGATGGTCAGCCTCTGCTTCTGGCCTCCGGACAGATTTTTGCCGCCCTGTTCCACAAAGGAATCCAACCCGCCTTCTTTTTTCTCCACGAATTCTCTCGACTGGGAGATGTCAAGCGCCTCCATGAGCTCCTCTTCGGAAGCCTCCTCCCTGCCCCAGCGCAGATTGTCCCGGATGCTTCCCTTAAACAGCATCGCTTTCTGCTGCACGATCCCTACCTTACTGTTTAACGCTTCCCGCGTGTAGTCCCGCACATTTCTGCCGTCCAGCAGCACTTCTCCCTTTGTCGCATCGTAGAAACGCGGAATCAGGCTCACCAGAGAGGTCTTGCCGGAACCGGTGCCGCCGATCACACCGACAGTCTGCCCCCTCTTTACCCGAAAGCTGATATCCGTCAGAGATTCCTCACCCGCCTTCTGATAGATCAGACTGACATTTTTAAATTCCAGAACCGTATCCTGGCTGGGCGCTTCACTGGCGGCCGCGGCGGCCGTTCCTTCCGCCATGCTGCTCTTGACAGCGAAAACATCGTCTATGCGGTTTGCACAGGCTAAAGCTTTGGAAACGCTGATAATCAAATTGGCCAATTTAATCAGCTCCACCAGAATCTGGCTCATATAATTATAAAGCGCAACCATCTGCCCCTGTGTCAGATCGCCCGCATCCACCCTGAAGCTCCCGCTCCAGAGTAAAAAGATAACCGCTCCGTTTATGATACAATAGGTGAGCGGATTCATGAGCCCGGAAATCCGGCCCACAAACCGCTGCATACGGCTTAAGCTCTCGTTGGCCTGAAGGAACTTTTCTTCTTCCTCATCCTGCTGGTTAAACGCCCGGATCACTCTCGCGCCGGTCAGGTTCTCTCTAGTGATGCCCAGGATCCGGTCCAGCCCGGCCTGGACCTTCTTATAGAGCGGATTCGTCAGATACATGATCCCAAATACCACAACCGCCAGTATCGGTATGACTATGGCGAAGATCACAGCTTCTTTTACATCTATGGTAAAGGCCATAATCATGGAACCAAACACGATGAAGGGCGAACGCAGAAACAGCCTTAGCACCAGGTTCACACCGTTTTGCACCTGATTGATATCGCTGGTCATCCTGGTAATCAGCGTGGATGTGCCCAGAGTATCCATCTCCGTAAAAGAGAGGCTTTGTATATGGGAAAACAGATGATGCCGGAGGGCGGCAGCGCTTCCCACCGCAGCCTTCGCAGCGAAATACTGCGCGGTAATGGAGCAGGCCAGGCCGATTATAGCCAGACCCACCAGCAGCAGACTCATCTTCACAATATACGGGGTGTCGCCGCCGTCTATGCCGCGGTCGATGATGACCGTCACTACCAGGGGCACGAACAGCTCAAACAATGCTTCCAGCATTTTAAATGCCGGCGCCAGCGCGCTCTCCTTCTTGTAGGACTTCAGATACATCCATATTCTCTTCATAAAATTACCTGTCTTTCCTTCTGTAATCAATTGCACAGCGTTCCTATTATATCATCACTTTATCCATATTAATATTACTAAATTGATATATTTACCATATTGGTTTAATATAGTGGTAACAGTGTTGCCACAGAACGGAGGAAATTATGGAACTGAAACACCTAAGAAATTTTGTAGTCATCGCCAATGAAGGAAATATTTCGGGCGCCGCCCGCAGGCTGCATATGGCACAGCCTCCTCTCTCCACACAGATGCACCAGCTGGAAAAAGAACTGGGCTGTACGCTGTTTGAACGCGGGGCCCGTTCCATCACGCTGACGGAGGAAGGCAGGCTGCTCTACAGCCGCGCCAAGGCAATTCTTAATATCACGGATCTGATCGGCGAAGAGATTCATGATATCAAAAAATCCGCCTACCGCTTAAGGATCGGCGTCATTTCCTCCGCCAGTATGTTCCTTCCTCAAAGATTATTGCCGGATTTTCACCGGCAATTCCCGGACACCTTCTTTGATCTTCATGAAGGAAATACCTATCAGCTGATGGAACTTTTGCGTTCCGGCGTCATTGAACTGGCAATCGTCCGCACGCCGTTTGACCGCGAACAGTTTCACTGTCTCATGCTGGAGGAGGAAGGCATGTACGCCGTGGGAAAAGCTGCCTTTTTTGAACCGGCCGGCCCTGCGGATGCCATACGCCTGGAGGCGCTGGCCCATAAGCCTCTGATCCTTTACAGGCGCTGGGAACAGGTGGTGGAAAACCTTTTTTACCAAATTGGCACGGTGCCGAACTACCTGTGCAAAAATGACGATGCCCGCACAACGCTGTACTGGGCGGAGTGCGGCTACGGCATAGGCATAGTGCCCGCCTCCATCCTCCCGCGGGCCGAAGGAAAGGATCTTGTACGGCTCCGGATACTGGATCAGCAGCTGTCCACCAGCATCACCGTGATCTGCCTTAAAAATGTGCGGTTAAGCCCGATCGCAGAGAGCTTTCTGGAATATTGCAGACGCAAAAACACCGGCAGCAGTGTCTAACTGCCGTCGGTGTTCTAATGTCTATTTTTATTTTCTCCTGTTTTCCTGACTTGCGCCATTTCTGATTATGTATTATACTATTGAAAAGCATAAAATATAATAATATTATCATATGTGATCTATATCATATTTTTATATCAAGCCTAATTTTCAATAAGAATACAAATTAGAAATGAGGAGAACGATGTCCGCCAATTTTGAATACTATAAAGTCTTTTATTACGTTGCGAAATACCGGAGCTTTACTCAGGCCGCCGGCATACTGATGTCCAGCCAGCCTTCCATATCACGGACCATGAAGATCCTGGAGGATGAGCTGGGCTGTACCCTGTTTACGCGCACTCAGAAAGGCGTTGTACTGACAGCGGAAGGCCAGCAGCTCTATACCCATATCAGCCGTGCCTGCGAAGAGATCTTCGCAGGTGAAAAGCTGTTGGAAAGCACTATGGAGCGCAGGAGCGGCGTGGTGCGCATCGGCGCCAGCGAAACTGCGCTGCACGGATTTCTTCTAAAAAAACTGGAAAGCTTCCATAACGTTTATCCAGGCATTAAGCTCAAGGTGCAGAACAGCTCCACACCGGGAGCGATCGAGGATCTGAAGGAGGAGCGCGTGGATTTTGCCGTGGTCACCACACCTACAGGCGCGTCCCGCCCGCTGGTGGAGACGCACCTGTGCCCCTTCCAGAATATTCTGATCGGAGGCCATCAGTTTGAATCTCTGAAGGGAAAGGTCCTCCGCCTGGAGGATCTGAAAAACTATCCTCTGATCTGCCTGGCCAAGGGTACCAAAACCTACGCATTTTATGAGGAACTCTTTCTCTCCCACAAAGTCAGTTTAACTCCCGACATCGAGGTAGCAACAGCAGATCTCGTGCTGCCGATGGTAACTCACAATCTGGGCATCGGGCTGATTCCGGAAGGGCTTGCACGGCAGGCGCTGGAAAATGGGGAGGTATTTGCCATCCGTCTGGCGGAAACGATACCTCCCCGCAGCATCTGCATGGTGGAAAACAGCGAAAAGCCGTTGAGCATCACCGCTGCGCTTTTAAAAAACGCTATTCTTTCTCCATCAGAATTTCCATGATGTTATTTCTGTTGATCACAAATACTGCCGCCGCACTGCCCACCAGATAACAGACGAGAAAGCGGAGGGCGCTTTCCAGCACCAAAGATACCGTAAATCCCGCAGGATGAAGTCCCGCCGCAATCAGAATCAGGGCGGCCGCACAGCCGGCCAGAATGCCGGCAAAAGCCTGTAGAATCTGTTCAGCCAATATCATCGCAGAGGTATACAGCCGTCCGTTTCCCATGCTCCGGTACAGAGCAAGCTCCGCTTTCCTGGTGCGCACAGTCAGATAGGACACCACAAATCCCACGGCCAGCACCAGCACAATGAGCGCCGGATACAGCGTATTCATAAAAGTAATCTGATCGTTCAGGCTGGAAATGGTATCCGTAAGCGCCGTATCGTTGATCACGAGGGAAACTCTGGCACTGCCTGCCACCCCCACCGGTGTAACCCCCATCTGCTCCATTTCATCCCTGAATTCAGCCAGCTGCCCTGTCTGCTTCAAGTCATAATTGGCCGTCATCTCATAGCCCGCATCCGGAACATAGCCGGCTGGCGTCAGCAGATTGGTCACATATGGCACATAGATGCTGTCCCTGCCCTTAAGCGGCAGAAAGGTCCCGGCGATCTTAACATCCAAGACGCTGGAAAAGTAATAGTCAGAGAGCAGGATCGTTTCTATGCAGATGCTGTCCCCGATTTTAAGCCCATATGTATTTAAAAAGTTTTCTGTCACCAGACATTCGGTATGTTCTGCGGCAAATTCCTGAAGCTTTTCGGCCGCCTCATACATCTTACTGCGGTTCCCGGTACTGGCATTCCTTTGCTCAATAAGCTCCGCCGGAACCGTGATTCCAAAATTCACAGGCTCTCCATCCTCACCGTAACTTACTTCCGGTAACAGGTTATTAAAAAACTCCGGAGCGCGCGCCATATCCTCGGTAAAGTATATCTTATCCGACCATTTACGCACATCTGCCCTCCTGCGCTCCTGCGCATACGGGCTCATTCTATAGAATGCCTCCGCCACATCTATTCTTTCTGCATCCGTTATCTCATCGGACTTTCCAACATAATCGTAATACAGGCTGCCCGTTTTATAGGTGGCTAAGATAAAGGGCGATTCATCCATATAGGACTTAAGAAACTCCGGCAGAAACATCATCGAATAGCCGGTGCCGCCGTTTGTCGCAAAATAAGCGGTCACCGGCACATCCTCATATACTGAATCCAGGCGTGACTGGCTGGAAGCAAGAAATCCCGCATAAACCGCCAGAAATAATGTGATGACCATGGCAATCAAAGCCGCCAGCATACAATGGCGTTTATTTCTGACCATTGAACGCAGAATCTGTTTAAAAAAGAATCCCGCCCGCAGACTCTTTTTCCCACTCAGCGCGGCATAATCTGAAGACTGTTTAAGCACAGCGGCAGCAGTGGACAGTTCTTCCGGCTGCGGTACGGCCGCCGGTGCGGCATTCATCTTAGGGGCGGACGGTTTCTTTTTTTTATTTTCAAACCAGCCGCCGGATGCTTCCTGTCTGCGTATGAAAAGAGCCGCCAGGACGCCGCCGATCACAAGTGCAGCTGCCAGGATCAGAGCTGCGGAGACTGCCGGGATATATCCCGCGATATGAATCTGTTCCGACAGGGTACGCTGTTCGCCTATAGTTTGGATGCTGTAGCGCAGATCCTGGCTGTGACGGGCCACAGCTTCTGCGTATGCCTGTCTTGCGAGTTTTTCCGACAGCCACGCACCCAGTCCGCCTCCAAACAGACAGCCTGTAAAAGCAGTTATCCCCGTACAGCCCACCAGATATCGCCAGGTTTTCTTCCTTCCGCTGCCTAAGGACAGCATGATCTTCATAGTTTCCTGCTGTTTACCGACGGATATACCGCCAAACAGCGCCAGAACCGCAAGACCGCACAGCGCGCAGACTGCGGTCAGGATCCAGGCGGAACGCTGCAGGGCAAGAATCGGAGCTGCCGCCTGGGCATATCCCTGATCAAATACGCTAAGCTTATATTTTTCCGGCAGCCTTCCGGTATTCTCAGCCTGATATTCCCTGGCAGTCCGGTTATCCAGCCTCACCGTGCCCATATAATAATGGATGCCCGTATCCGGCAGCGGACACAAAGGCGTTCTGGGAATATAGACACAGGTCTCCACATCGGACCGGTATGACTGATAAATTCCCACAATCGTATATTCCTCCGGCTTTCCTGCTTCTCCCAGGCAGCCGCCGTAGAAAAACAGAGGGTCTTCGGAAGGGATGAGGTCCATAGTCAGTGTATCGCCGACTTCCAGCTTCAGCACCCCGGCCACATTCGTACTCACAATACAGACATTTCCTTCTTCACCGTATTCTTCCGGCGTAAACATCCTGCCGCTCTTTACCGTCTTCTCTCCCAGATAAAAGCCCGGATAGAGGGAAAGATCGTCCGCAGCTGCCACCGGCAGAGAGCGGTTAGCGTTCTCATAGAAACGCACGACCTGCTGCCAGTACGGCCAGGATGGAAGCGCAGTGATATCCGCAGTATCCGTCACATCCATGATGCAGGATGCCTCCGGCTCATCTATACGGTCCGCAAATTCGACCTCCATAGGCTGGAAATAATAGCTCCCGCTGATCCTTTTCATCTGGCCGTGGGCAAGATAGATATGCCCCTGTTCATAATTAAATCCGCCGGGCTGGTCCGCATCCGCGGGCAGTATATCAAAATTAATCTCTTTTTTATCGTCATAATAGTAGGCACTTCTTACCAGTGTTGCGCGGACATTTTCTCCGTCCACATACATCACCTTGAAACGAATCACGCTGCGCTCCAGATAAGGCATGGAGAAGTTAACATTAGGCTTCAGCCCTTCTATGCCGGCCAGTCCCGTTGAAATACCCGCATATCCTTTCACCGTGTCATCCTCAAGGAAGCTGCTAACATTCAGCTCTTTTATATGATCCGCCGTTTCCTCATCAAAGGAGGTCTCATCCGGATAAGCTCCGCCCACATATTCAAGCATTCCCACTGTATTAAAAATCTGATCCGCCTTTTTAAGAAGCTCGCTGCTTCCCTGCAGGAGACCCAGACCCAGAGTCAGAAAACAGGTGGTGAGTGTGATCAGCAGGATGAACAGAACCGTCTTTCCGGGAGTCCTTACCGTATATTTGACGCAATTTTTTCCGACCATACGATTCTCTCCCTATTGTCCGTTTCTGTTTAAGGTTTCACCGGCAAGGCAGCCATCCTGCATCCGGATTACCACATCTGCCTTCCCCGCTATATCCGGATCATGAGTCACCACGATCACACAGTATCCGCGCTTATGACAGAGATCAAACAGCAGATCGATCACACGGTCAGAATTTTCCACATCCAGATTGCCGGTGGGCTCATCCGCGAAAATGATTTTAACATCCGCAGCCAACGCTCTGGCAATAGCCACTCTCTGACGCTCTCCGCCGGAAAGCATGGCCGGATATCTGCGGTAAACCACATCGGTCAGCCCCACTGCTGCAATCATCTCCTTCGCACGTTCCTTCGCCTGCTGTCCGCCGATTCCCCGCAGTTGTAGAGGATACATCACATTCTCCAGCACATTCAGCATCGGAAACAGATTAAAGGTCTGGTAAATGACCGCCACCTCATCACGGCGGTAGCGGTCCCTGTCCATGTCTTTCGTGCTCCTGCCATTATAATAAACCTGTCCCTCCCCAGGCAGGGCCAGGCCCGCCATCAGGGACAGGAGTGTGGTTTTCCCGCTCCCGCTTTTACCTACTATGGCATATACCTTTCCCCGTTCAAACTCATAATTCACATTTTTTACCGCTTCCACCGACTGGTATTTATTTTTATACCGGTAAGTTACACCCTCAAGCTTCAAAATCGGCATACTCTTTCCCTCCTTATGCCTGCCTTATAATCCGTGTTCTGCAAGGCCGCAAAGTATTATTATTTTATCATATATGCATCCATATTGATATGACAAACTGTATTCTCATTCTCCGCTTTTCAGGCATACCAATTAATGGTATATTATAGCTAAGGAGGACACAGAATGAAACATCCGGACATTCTTTATAAGATCGAAACTCTGCGATGTGAAAGAGGCTGGAGCATATACCGCTTAAGCAAGGAAAGCGGAGTCCCTGCTTCCACCATATACAATCTCTCCCGATGCAAGACGGAGCCCCGGCTGCAGACGCTGGAAGCTCTCTGCACCGCTTTCGGTGTCCGTCTGTCAGATTTTATTGCAGAGACATCGGCCAACACTGAACTTTCCGCCAAGCAGCAGCTCTGTCTCAAATACTTTGACGCATTAGACAGCGCTAAACAGGAAAAACTGCTGGCCTATATGGAGGGGCTCACCTGGAGTACTTACCAGTAATAGACATAGTCCTGCATTTCTTTCTGAAAACCGGCTTTTTTTAAAGCTTCCGCCGCATCGGCGGGATACTCTTTCACCATCAGCCTTTTGGCACCGGCATAGATCCGACCGCACCTAAAGTCATGTACAAATGCCTCCATCGCCCGGTCAAGCAATGCCCCGTCAAAGACGCGCAGCACCCGGCCCTGGCGCTCCATCACGGCGATCACCTCTCCGCCGGCCAGCGCCACAGCAGTGCCGGCCACATTCAGGAAACTGCGGCCGGCCCGGTGGGGCAGCGATTTTCCCCATACCTGAGCCGGGTCGGACGCCGTCAGCCAAATGATCTCTTCCTTCTCCTCGCGTTCCAGAGCAGCGGTCACTCCGGCAAAATCCCTGTCTCTGATAAACTGTGCTCCGGACATCCCTTCAATATAGTATCCGCGGCGGGCTCTTCCTGTATATTCCCAGACACGAAGTGTTTCCAGAGCTTCCTGCCACGGCAGGTCCTGCTGTGCGGCAGTTTCCCGGCAGAGGATCACCGCCCTGTCAAAGGCACGGTCCAGCAGCTGATCCATGGACTGTCTGCCAAGGGGCCTGACCACATCCCACCTTCCCGCATTCATGGCTTTTACGCGGGCGCTCACCCTTTGTTTAGCCGGGGATTTTTTCATCGCGTCCTGTTTGAGCCACTGCCTCACCGGCTGGAAACTGTCGGCACAGACCAGACCTTTTTTGGCAAGCTCCATCAGTATGTCGAAAGGAGAACGTTCCTTCGCAAAGCCGGCAAGGGACTGCAAAAAGCTGGCTCCCCGTTTAACAAGAGCCCGGTAAACCGCTCTCTCCTCTTCATCCGCAAGTTCCTCTGAACGGTCAAACTCAACATCCCAGTCAAGCTCCTCAAAGGTATGGAATTCCAGGTTTCCGTCCCGGCCCATCCGCCAGAAAAACTCACCGCAGGAAAGAATTTCATCCAGCACAGCCCCTCTGTAATCGCGCACGCGCGCGGGAAACAATACGGTCTCCCACAGCGCAGCCGGACAGGCGCTTCCGCTGAACATCTGAAGCGTTTTTTTGAGCTGTTCCCTGGGGGAAGCCGCCGTTTTTACGCGGCCGGCCATGAGTGCGGCATAGCGTCTTCCCGGCAGAGTGCTCACCTGCCTGCGCCTGTTCTGAATGGTTCTCTGGCGCGCACGTCCATAGAGCTCCCCGTGATAATATACGCCGTCCTGCTCCACCGCCGCACTCATCCGGCACAGCTCCATAAGCAGCGTCTCCGCTTCTTCTTCTGTAACAGCATAGCGCTGGGAAGCCTCCTTTGCCGTATGAGGACCGCGGTAACGCAGCATACGTCTTAGGATATGCAGAGAGGCCTCTCTGTCCCTTTCCTCCAGTGCTCTTAAGTATTCCTCCTGCTGCTCCATCGCTATCCAGAGACCTGGTTCGATATAGGCGGCTCTTCCCCTGCGGGTCAGCTCTTCCAGCCATTCAATCGGCACCTCCAGTTCTCCTGCGGTCAGATCGCCCTCAGCCATGAGCAGGGAATGCAGCTGCCTCTCATCCTCCGGCAGCCGCTTTCTCTCCGAAACGGTGGCCAGATCCTCCGCTTCGGGACGGATCATGACGGCATTTTCCAGATCTTTTGCGGATGTCTCGATCACCGAGGGCAGCGTGGGGCTGTATTCGTACATCTGAGCCGCTTCCACCTGCCACTGCAGGGGCAGGGACATCGGTGAGGGGATCTCCACATGGACTTCATGCACTGTGATCATTCCTGAACGGATGCCGTTTAACACATATTCCAGCCCGGCGATGTCCCATTGGTCTTCCACACATTCGCGCCTGGTCTCCCGGACAAGCGGATGACTGTTCTTGGCAATGATTCCGTCCAGCATATCCGCGCTGCGGATCCGCTGCAGCCACAGGGGCTGCCTGCCGTTTCTCCTCATCCCCATCATCAGCGCTCTGGCTGCGTTGTAGCGGAAGGTGATATTAAACAGAGAGGTCTGAGGCAGGATCGCTTCCAGAACCGGCCTGGCATTTTCCGGAGAAAGCTCATAGAGCAGCCCCTCCGGCAGTTCGTCCTCCCCGTAAGGGTATAGAAGAAGGCCGTTTTCCTCATCCACGCATCCCACGTTCAGCCCGGTTTTCCGGCAGGCTGCCTGCTGCAAAAGCAGCGCCAGAGGCGCGTTTATCTGTCTGCCGAACAGCGAATGGACCATCATCTGATGGCTGCCCGTATGGTCACAGAAATGTTCCACCACGATCGTGCGGTCATCCGGCAGCACATCCGTGGCCTCCATCTGCCGTTCCAGAAATCCGGCTGTGGCTTTTGACGCGTTTTCATCCAGCCCCAGCTCTT
Organism: Lachnotalea sp. AF33-28; assembly: GCF_003477885.1. GTDB lineage: Bacteria > Bacillota > Clostridia > Lachnospirales > Lachnospiraceae > AF33-28. The sequence goes on along the minus strand of NZ_QUEE01000002.1, from coordinate 306,388 downwards.
GAAGCGCTTCCCTAAGCCTTCCCTCTTCTCCCGCCGCGGACAGCTCCCGGAGAATTCTGCCGAAAGCCAGACTGGTCTTTAACGGACGCCCTTTTATCTCCCCTTTCCAGAAGGGCACTCTTGCCCGCTCCGGGGAGGTGGGCTCCACGATCACCTCGTCTTTTTTTATCTCCGCGATCTTCCAGCCAAAGGTGCCTAAAAGAAAGGCATCTCCCTTTCTGGATTCATAGACAAATTCCTCATCCAGCTCCCCCAGCTTGACTCCGCCGGCTGTTTTGACGGCGTAGAGCCCCTTATCGGGGATCGTGCCTCCTGCCGAAACCGCAAGCATCCGGCTGTAGGGATCTCCCTCCACCCGGCCGTGAATCCGGTCATACAGCACTCTGGGGCGCACCGGTATATCCTGTTCGTGTTCATAATCGCCGGCTAACATGGCCAGAACGGACTCCACATCCTGTTTGGTCACACCGGCAAAGGGATAGGCCCTGGGAAGGATCTCCATCACCTCATCCACCGAATATCCCGGTCCCACAGCCATGGATACCAGGTGCTGGGACAGTATGTCCAGACACTGCATCGGCGGATGGGCGTACTCCACCCCTCCCTCAAGGGCTGTCCTGGCGGTCATGCCGCAGAACAGGCTCTCCGGAGCAGTCCGGGGGAACATGTACATCACGCTGACCCGGCCCGGATTATGGCCGGCCCGGCCCAGCCTCTGCATCGTGCTGGAGATCGTAAACGGGCATCCGACCTGAAACACCTGATCCACCGCTCCCACATCGATGCCCAGCTCCATGGAGGAGGTTGCACAGAGAAGGCGCAGCCTCCCGCTCCTTAGATCCTCTTCCACCGACAGCCGCTGCTCTTTGGCGATGCTGCCGTGATGGGTCCTGGCAAATTCTTCCCCCGCCGCCTGATTTACGTAATAGGCCAGCTTTTCCGCATTGCGCCGTCCTTCCACAAAAGCGATGACGCAGCGGCTGCTCTGGCAGCGGCGGTATACATCCAGACCCAGGTTCTCCCATACCGCTTCTTTGCGCGTATTCCCGCTCTCATCCGCAAACGGGCCGGTTACTGTGATCCGAATCTCCTTCCCCATCTTCGGCGCGATCACCGTCACAGGATCCGGTGCCAGATAGGCAGCTGCCACATCCAGGGGTTCAATGGTGGCCGACAGCCCGATTCTCTGGAGGTTACGGCCGCACAGCCTGTCCAGGCGCGCCAGAGACAGCATCAGATGCGCCCCTCTTTTGGTATCAATCATCGCATGCAGTTCGTCCAGTATCACAGCCTTTGCTGTGGAAAGAAGCTTCTGCCCCCGCTGTCCGGTCAGAAGCAAAAACAGGGATTCCGGTGTGGTAAGCAGGATATGGGGCGGATGGCGCAGCATCTTCTCACGCTCGCTCTGGGTCGTATCCCCCGTGCGCAGGGCCACCTCAATCGGATAGCTCTCCCCTGCCTCTTCTAACGCCGCCAGGCCGGAAAGGGGCCGCTTCAGATTTTCCCGGATATCCCCAGCCAGGGATTTCAGCGGCGATATATAGATCACCTGCAGTTCCTGCCCCAGTTCACCCGCCCTGGCCTGCTGCTTTAACCGGTCGATGAACACCAGAAAGGCGGACAGGGTCTTGCCCGTGCCGGTAGGGGCGCTGACCAGCGTGTGCTCTCCCCTGGCGATGGCCGGCCACGCCTGCTCCTGCACCTTCGTTGGCCCGCCAAAGGTCTCTTCAAACCAGCCTGCGGTAATATGTGACAGCCCCCACCGTCCCTCTAAGGCTTCAATATCATAATCGGATTTCATAGTAAACGGCTCCTTATCCATATTTCTTTCATATATTTTAGCATATAACCGCAGCGAGACCAACTCCTAACTTTCTGCCAGTTTCTCTCTAAGCAGCCGGATAAACAGCTCCATAGCCGGACTGATCCATTTATTTTTATGGCGGCTTATGGCAGCCGATATCCGTTCATTCTCCATCTGTGCCGGCAATTCCTGCAAAAGCCCGCTGTCCAGTTCCTGCTCAACCGCGAATCGCGGCAAATACGCGATACCCAGATTGCTGGCCACACTCCTTTTCGCCGCTTCGACACTCCAGATCTCCATAAAACCTTCCAACTGTATGTTTTTCTGCTTCAGATACCGTTCAAATATATTCCTGTATATACTGCCTGGATCATTGCTGATCAGGCACACCTTCTTTCTCTGATTTTTCTCTATAAAATTCCGTTCCCCATCCTCTAGCAGTGGGGAGGATACAAGAGAGAGCGGATAAGCGGCAAGCCGCTCTGTAATCATCGGGGCAGGGCAGCTGCCGATATCATAGTGAATGCCGATATCCGTACTTCCGCTGACAATGCTGTTTCTGATCTCATAGCAGTTAAGAGTCTGCAGGGACAGTCTGACATTTGGGGCCTGCAGACGAAATTCCTGTAAAACAGGTTGCATTTTGTATATTAATAAAGTTTCCGGGACAGCGATATTTATCGTTCCGCTCATTTCATCGGCGGTCTTTCCGGCATCCATAAGCTGCTCCACTGCCTGAAGCGCGGCATCAATATATGGCAGAAGCTCTTTTCCCGCCTGGGTAAGCGCCATTTTTCTCCCTACTTTTTCAAATAGCTGCACTGACAGCTCCTGTTCCAGCTGCCGGATCTGAAAAGTTATTGTGGATTGAGTATAGTTAAGCCTACGGGCGGCATTTTGGAAACTCCCCGTTTCCAGTATTGTTTTCACCGTATACAGATATTTTATTTCCACTTTTTTCTTCACCTCATACCATTCAATTTTATTAAATTGCATTTTTCAATATATCAATTTGATTGAATGTTATTCTTATGGTACTATAAAGAAAAACAATCAACTTGTCAAGAACAGCTAAACTGTGGGAAAGGACAGATTACCATGTTAGAAATAAAGAAATTCGAACGGGAAGATCAGGATGAGATTATTAAACTGGTGCTTCATTGTCAAAATGATGGAAGCAGACCGTTTGTCAGCATTCTCAACCAGCCGGAGCTGCTCTGTATTCAGGAAAAATATCTGGATCCAGGCGGCTGTTTCTGGACAGCAAGGGATGGAAAGCGAATCGCCGGCAGCATTGGGTTAATGAACTGCGGCAACGGCATCGGGGTGTTGAAAAAATTCTTTGTATATGAAGAATACCGCGGAAATCCACATCATCTGGGCCAAAAGCTGTATAAAGAGCTGCTCAAGTTCGCGCGGGATCACCATTTTAAGGTCATTGTGCTCGATACTCCTAAGAATACGGACCGTGCTCATAAGTTTTATGATAAAGCCGGTTTTATAAAGGTAAATGAAAGCGATCTTCCGATAAAATACGATTATCCGTATAAAGACAGCGATTTTTACCTTTTAAAGCTTTCATAATGGGGCTGCCACACCTATGACTTTTCAATCACTGGTGCGACAGCCCCATTCTATATCCATGCAGTTAATTGCAGACAAACAGTTCCTTCAGCTCCTGGCCGCATTTACCAAGCCTTACGCCGCCCTCCGCCGTTACGCAGTACACATCCAGGCAGCAGTACGGATCCTTGTTCTCCGGCTTCACATTCGGTCCCACCGCCAGAACCATTCCTTCCTTAAGGGGCACCTCCCACCATCCGGGCACCGCCATCGGATATTCTGACCATGCATTGCCCACGCTATAGATCCAATTGCTCTGATCTGCCAGAAAACCGGCCGGTTCCAGTACCGCAGCATTTACCTGATCCATGATCTCCCTGATTGTGGCGCCCGGCTTTAGCAGAGCCGCAGCCGTCTGCTGCGCCTTTACCGCAGTCATCCAGCATTCCTTTGCCTCATCGGATGCCGTTCCCAGCACATAGCATCTTCCGAGAGAGACCTGCCAGCCGTTGTTCATGGAGGCGTTCACCTTTATATTGATCCGGTCTCCCATATCCATCGCGTATCCGGGATAAAGCAGCGGCTCGTTTACTGACATCCCGGTATCCGGCGCAGATATCATTTTCACATCCAGACACTGACTGCTGTAGTCCCAGCCGCTCGCACCGCGCTCCAGCATCTTCTTGCGGATCGCATAAACCGCATCTCTTTCCGTCACATTTGGCCTAAGCACCGTGCCCATCGCGGCAAAAACATGGTCCAAATCCCGGCAATCCTTACGGATTAACGCGATCTCTTCCTCTGTTTTCATCGCCTTAAGCATATGAACTGCACGGCTCACATCCACAAACTCCGTATCCGGCGCATACTTTATGATAAACTCCCGCACAGAAAGCAGCAGTTTGCTGCCGTTTACCAGCCCCAGCCTCGGATTTTTTTCCAGCATGGCCCTGAAATAGTCCCCATAGTATCCCGTACAGTTTATGTAATAGGGCGTATCCGCCTCCCCCGGCAGAGCGTGCGGCAGATACGGATCCTCCGCCCCTGCCTCTATCAGCTGCGGAGTGGAGATGCTCAATATCTTCTCTCCCCCTGCCACCGCTAAAAGCGCGGTATCCATATAGCTGACCTGCGCGGACTTTACCGTCTGTCCGGTCAGCCACTGGTCATAACCCTCTTTTAAGGGCCTCAAGAATAAGATTCCCGCTAAATCCATCTCTTTCATCAGTTCCTGCAGTCTATTCAGACGCACCTTCATATACTCTGTGTTTTCCATATATTAACATCCTTTCCGTGTCACCGGCCCGCTCTTTGTGCTGCCGGCTGCGCCTCTCTCAGTCCAGATCAATCTCCGTCAGTCCCAGAGGATACTTCACCAGGGACTTGCCGCCTTCCGGGGTTACCACATAGGTATTCAGTTCCCAGGCCTCTTCCCAGACGCCTCCGCCAAGCCAGGGCATGAAGCGGTTGCTGATCGGGTGGCAGTGAAGCACCGCTCCGTCCGTCAGCGGCCAGTCATAGGAAATATCATTTACACCGAACTGCTCCCCATAGGTTGCGGTAGAAAGCCCATGCATCCAGCACATCCGCTTCAGATTATGCCCTTTCAGCGTCACATAGCTCCTGGTGTCCGCCACAATCCGACGCAGCGTATTTCCCGGTTTCATCCTGGCCGCCGCATATTCGTTGACCTCCACTGCAAAGCGGATCGCCTGTTTATATTCCTCCGCAGCCTTGCCCAGGATAAATACGCGCCCCATGGCCGTACAGTGTCCGCCATAGCTGTTGCTTTCATACAGCGCAAAGAAACGGTCTCCCTCCCGGATAATCACATCATCTGAGTAGGGATCAAAAGGCGGCGCGATTTCCATCTGATTGCCCAGATTGATCAGCATGCAGTGCAGGAAACCGCTGGCCCCCATGCTCACGATCTGGTCGCGCACCTCCGTGCGGATCTCTTTCAGATGCCTGCCCGGACGCAGCATATGCTCCAGGGCTTCCATCATCTGGCTCTGGGCAGCGCCCGCCATACGGATGCATGCCAGCTCCTCTTCACTCTTTCTGGTCTTTTGAGAATCCACCTCCATGGTCAGATCTATATATTCAAGCTCCGGCAGCTGCTTTTTAAGCGCTTCTTGGAGCGCCCAGGTCATAAAGCCCGGATTGATGATGCCGAGCTTCTTTCCTCCAAACGATGCGATCAGCTTTGCAATCCCGTCCTCGGAAACCGGATGGATGAAGCGTACGCCATCAGCGGAAGGTGTAAATGCCTTTTGATGGACATACCGCTTAAAATCCACGGTATCCGTATCGTCCTCATAGCCGCTTTCGTCGATTTCATCCAGCAATACGCCGATGATATCCCCGTCGGACGGAACAATCACATACTCCAGAAATTCCTTGCCGGTCAGCCAATGGTCATAGGATTCCTTCGTACAGTCCGGTATCAGCAGCACATCCGCTCCCTTTTTTACCATTTCAGAGCGGACCAGTGCGGCCCTCCTGGCATATTCCTCCTTCGAATACATCTCGACCTGCTCATAGCGGTCTCTCATTTTCTTACCCTTCAATATCATTTTTTTCCTCCTCTTCCAGACTGTCTGTCTCAGCACAGCATGTATCCTGTCCGGTTACGCTTTTCATGTATTCCGTAGGCGTCATGCCGTAAAATTCTTTAAACACTCTGATAAAATAGCGGCTGTCCCCATAACCGGATCCGGCAGCGATCTCTTTGAGCCTGCCGCCCCTGGTGCGCAGCAGAAAAGCCGCCCTCTCCATGCGCAGTCCGGTCAGATATTTCATCAGGGTGGTATGTTCCTGCCGGTGAAACAACGAGCTCAAATAATTCGGAGTAACATTCAGAAGCTCCGCTACCTGTGCAGCGCCGATATCTTCTGTATAGTGTGCCTGTATGTACGCCTTCGCCGCATTGATCAGCTCACCGCGCCCGCTGCACTCCTTCCGCTTATTGGATGCCAGCATGTCAAAAGCCTGCTGTTCCAGCCGCTTAAGCATATTCTCTGTACTATCCTCTCCTGCCCCCATAAGACTTAGGTATTTCTGCAGGACGCCGTCCTTTTCCGCATTCAGGGATGTACTGTTTATAAGTGTGCGAAGTTCCTTTAAATCCTGCATGAAATTCTGATAATCGCCGGATTTGAATCCGGCCATAAGGCTTTCGGCACGCCGGCACACGGACGCCTCTGCCTCGCTCAAACCGCTGCACCGTTTTTCCAGGGTCTCTTCTGTATAAAATCTTCCTATTCCAGCAAGCAGACGGCAGTAAAACAGGTTTTCCAGATTCTTCAGGCTGCCGACCAGTTCCTTCTGCGACTGTTTGCCCGACAGCCCCACCGCGCTGATCACCAGCTTTTCATCGGATATCCTGCGGATGCCCCGTTCGGTGGCCTGATACAGCCCTTCGCGGATCAGTTCCCGCTGGTTTCCGATCCGTTTCGAAAGCTTAACCGCGGCCACCAGCCCTCCCTTCGGTGAAATAAACATTGTGCTGCTGATACCGCCCATATGAATCCCATCCAGACAGTGTTTCATCCTCTCAAGAAGCATACTGTGATATCCGAGCTGCTCGGCGGCATTCTGCGCGCCGTCGTATTGAAATGCCACGGCCATATATTCCCAGCCGTCTTCTTCTGTCACCTCATCCACGCCTCTGTCATGTTCCGCTTTGTCGATCAGTTCCAGAAGCGCATTGCGGAACTTCAGACAGTTTTTCTGTATCCGTTCCTTCACCGCTTCCTCCGCCATCATCACCTTCTCCCGCAGTATCTGCGGATTCACAGGTTTTAGCAGGTAGTCCAGCACGCCTAAGCCGATCGCTTCCCTGGCATAAGCGAATTCTGAAAAACCGCTGACTACAATCCAGACCGTATCCGGACAGGACTGTCTCGCCAGACGTATCCCGTCCAGCCCGTTTAAACCGGGCATCTTGATGTCCACAAAGACCAGGTCCGGCCTGGCAGCTTCCGTCATTCTGGCCATTTCCTGCCCGTTTCCCGCCTCCCCCACTATCTCCAGCGGCAGATCCAGTTCTTTCAGCATGCTGATCAGCGTCACCCTTGCCCAATATTCATCATCTGCCACCGCAATTCTCATCATAGTGCAGCTCCTCCTTAGATATCCGCATGATCACCGAAGTTCCCCTGTATCTGCCGCTGTCGATCCGAAACAGCGCATTCGGATAGATATAAGCCAGCCGGTATTTCACGTTCTGAATTCCGATTCCCCGATTTTCCCCAAGGGTTTCAAGATCAAAGCCCGTGCCCGTATCTTCTATCCGGATCTCTAAAAAGGTCTTTTCGCCTTCCGCCAGTTCCGATACATCCACCGTAAGCCTTCCGCCCTCCAGCTTATTTTCTATACCGTGAATGATAGAGTTTTCCACAATGGGCTGAATCAGAAGCTTTGGAATCAGGCACTTTCCATACCGGCTGTCCCAGTTGATTTCAAATTCCAGCCGTTCTCCAAAACGCAGCTTCTGCAGCCGGCAGTACTGCTGTATGATATCCAGCTCGCGCCCAAGGGTCGTTCTCCTGTCCTTGCCAAGCACATAGCGCAGTATCTCTGCCAGAGACATAACAGACTGCTCCAGCAGTTCCTTTTCCCCCATCCGGTTCAGCCCGATAAAAATATTCAGCGTATTATAGATAAAATGCGGCTGGATCTGAGACTGCAGCGCCGTATACTCCATATCCTTCTGCGCGACAATCGCACGGTATTCCCGTTCCACCAGTTCATCCATCCTCGCCATCATCTCATGAAAGGATTCATCCAGCTTAACAATCTCCTCCGGCGCACGCGTATCGGGCTCCTGCACACTGCACTCCTCTCCGATCTGAATGGTTTTCATGGTTTCCACCAGCTTCTTCAGCGGATTGGTTACGGATCTGGAAAAAGTATAAAAGAGCAGAAAACCCACACAACCCGCGATCACGGCAATGACTCCGGCCAGTATGTATACGAACTCCGATTTGCGGCGCATCTCCCCGCAGGACAGAAATACCGCTATCTTCCATCCGGACAGCTTCTCCTCCCGAACCACCGCCTCATACCTGGAATGCCCGTCCGACACCAGCCTTGCGCCGTCTGCCGCCTGGGCCAGCATGTCCTCGCTGATGTCCCGGTTCGTATAAACCGGCTTCCAGTTCTGATCCAGTACGGCCGCATAGGAGCTTGCATTTAAATCGGCGCTGTCTATGATATCCTTTAACATGGCTGTGCTCATATCCGCCATGATAATTGCTAAGGGCTCATGGTCCTGCGGATCCCGTATCAGCCTTGCAACGGAGAATACACCGCTCTCATTCGGGAGCGTGACATACTCCTGGGCATGGTTGCCGACAAACACGGAACCTCCTGCGGCATTCACTGCATCCTGATACCAGCCCTGTCCCGCATAATCATAATCCTTGCTGTAATACTGATTGCTGAAGGTGGAAAATAAATAGACCGAACCGTCCAGAGGCAGCAGCAACAGCTCCGTCACATCCCGATGCATCATCTGAAAATAATGGGGAAGTTCCTTTTTCAGGATCGCATTGATCCGATAGGTTTCCTCCCCGGACATACTCTTTCCCGCATATTCCTTCTTCTGTTTCAGCGCTCCCAGCATTTCATCGCTCATATATGGGATGATTGTGATTTTCTCTAAATCGTTCATGTAGATCTCCAAATTGGAACACAGCGCCGAAACAGTCCCCGCCGTCATCTGTGTGGAATTATCCTCCACCACACCGCTGATATAATGCGGCATAATCAGCACCATGATCAGCATCTGCACAAAAACCGCCGCAAAAAAGATTCTCAGCAGCCTTATCTGCAGCGTATTCCTCTTTTTCTTCATTCACCTGTCCCCCTATCCAGTCCGCATGGCAGACAAAAAATCTCTCAGATATAATGTCCGACAATTATATCACAGACAGGCACTGATATGCATCAGGGCAGGCACACATTTTACTTCACAGCCCCTTCCGTCAATCCTTTTATGAAATATTTCTGGAAACAGAAGAACACAATCAGCAGCGGGAGCACGTTAATGATGCAGCCGGCAGCCATCCATCCCAGCTCCAGGTGATATTCGCTGAAAAATGTGGACAGCGCCAGCGTCATGGTCTGTTTCTTCGGCGACTGCAGATAAAACAGCGCGTTGCCGTAATCATTCCAGGCTGACGATCCGGTAAAGATCACCACTGTGATTGTGGTGGTGCGCAGCAGCGGGAAAATCACCCGGAAAAATACACCGGCATGTGAGCAGCCGTCTATCCGGGCCGCATCGTCCAGTTCCTTCGGTATGGTGGATATAAAGCCGGTATAGAGGAAAATAACGATCGGCAGGCTGAAGGTTGCCGTAATCAGTATCATTCCCCAATAGGTATCGATGGCTTTTATATCAATCATGATCCTGTATAGCGACACGGATATGGACAGGGACGGCACGATAATCAGCGATACAATGAAGGTATAAATAAAATTGTTCAGCCTGCTCTTATATCTGGCCAGCGGGTAGGATGCCATGGCTCCCAGCACGATAACAAGTGCGACGGATCCGGCGGTTATGATCAGGTTATTGCATATGCCCCTGGGTATATTGGCCGACTGCCAGGCATTCACAAAATTTTCCAGTGTAAAATAGTCCGGCAGGAACCATTTGGATGAAAAATCATCGCTGCGCTTTAAGGACATGACCACCACCATGTAGAACGGCACCAGGTATACCAGCGCTGCCAGTGCGATCAGTATCCTGGCAGCCGCATGTTTCTTTTTCATCAGGCCTCCACCTCCTTTTTACGCAAAATCGTCAGCGCCGTCATGCTGACCAGAACGATCAGCAGGAACATCACATTGCCAAGAGCCGCGGCGAGGCCCGCCTGTTCCTTGCCGAAATACATGCGGTACATCAGCGTGGACAGAGATTCCGTCGTGCTGGCAGGGCCTCCGTTGGTCAGCGATTTGATCATATCGAACAGCTTGAAACCGCCAATCAGATTCAACACCACATTAAACTCAATGGAAGGAATTAAAAGCGGCAGCGTAATATGAAAAAATTTCTTAGTACCCGTGGCCCCGTCCAGCTCAGCCGCCTCATAATAGGAGGAAGATATGTTCTGCAGGCCGGCCTGGTAGAAAATCATGGAGGTGCCGGTGGCCTGAAATACATTTACCGCAACGATAATCCATACCGTAATCTTTCCCTGGGCCAGCAGGTCTCCAAAATTCGCTCCGAACAGGGCAAACAGCTCCGGCAGCGCCCCTCCGTTTTTCTTTAACATAAAATACCAGATGTAGCCCATGATCAGACCGCTGATCATCGTGGGCAGATAGATGATGGTCCGCACTGCGTTGCTTCCCCGGATCTTTTTGTCCAGCAGCAGCGCCAGCATCAGGCCAAACAGGTTCTGGAACAGGGTGCTGCCAAAACCGTAAATGCATGTATTGATTATCGTATTCTTAATATCCGGCTCTTCAAAAATGCGCCTGTAGTTGTATAGTCCTACAAATGTTTTGCTCTGGGAATAGCCGTTCCAATCCGTAAAAGAAATCCATATTCCCCTCATAAAAGGGTATACGATGAAAAACAGAACCAGAGCAAGCGCGGGTAAATACATCAGATTTACCGCATAACGCTTAAAGAGCCCGCGTTTCTTATCAGCCATATTGCCACCGCCGCCTTTAATTGTGATTATCAAAATATTTTGCTGTTACTCTGCCTTAAACAGTCTGTCATATTCCGCCTTAATCAGGTCCGTGGCCTCATCGGGCGTGTAGCTGCCCATCAGTACCTTCGAGGTAGCGTCCGCCCAGGTATCGTAAACACCGTTAGGCATATAGGTCCGGTCAAACTGTCCCACATTCTTGACATCCTTCCACATGTTATAATACTCATTCAGACTGCCCAGATCCGCCTCGATATTCAGGAAACCCGAGGGTGCAAAAACTGCCGCACACAGTGCTTTTACATTTTCTTCCTGCGCCAGGTATTCGAGGACTTTCCGCGCCGCATCCACATTCTCGCTGTCTTTCCATATTCCATATGTGATTTTTTCTCCGTTTACCAGAGCCGGTTCCGTGCAGCCTAATTCCGGCATGGTCGGATAAGGCATAAAGCCCCAGCGCAGATCGGGAGCCGTGGCGGAAGCCGCCGTCATCACAGCATTGCCGAGATAGATGAACGCGCATCTGCCTTCCACAATCGCCTGGATCATATCCGGCACCTGGGCGGTCAGGTAATCATCGTTAAGATAGCCGTTATCCGCCATCTTCTTCAGCTCTGTAAGCACGGCTGTAATCTGGCTCCAGTCGAACTCTTCTCCGGTTGTCAGCGCATCCGCACCCGATACAGGGCTTCCCCCGATATTCGTCGCGGCCAGGGAATTCATGAAAAAGCCGATAATGCTGGCATCCGAACCCGCCATGTAGACCGGCACCACTTCCCCGCCGCTTTCGGTCTTAATTTTCTCCAGCGCAGCTTCAAACTTCTCCATCGTTTCCAGATCATGGATATCAATATCATATTTTTCAATCACGTCCAGATTGAACTGGATGCCTTCATTGGCCTGTGCAATCGGCAGCGCGCATAGCTTTCCATCGGAATCCCTTATTATGGATTCTATGGCCGGATCGATTTCGGAGGCCCAGCTCTCATTGCTTAAATCATACAGATATTCATCATATCTTCTCACAGCCCATCCATGGGTGCCGAAAATATCCGGCAGATTATTGGCCGCCATCTTCGTCTTCATGAGATTCTCATAATCGGAAGGCGCCGTAAGCTCCACCGTAATGTTATCCGTATTGGTTTCATTATAGGTGTTTATAATTTCCTTCAGCACGGCCAGCTGTTCATCCGTTTCGCAGGACAGAAACTCCAGTTTGATCTCCCCCTGTCCAGTGGCTGCGTTCTCTTCTTTTGTTCCCGCCGGTCCGCCCGTATCGGTTACGCCGGAAGGCTTTGAACTGCAGCCGGGAACAGCCAGCATTGCAGTCAGAACCAGACATAAAATAACGTGTAAGCCTTTTCTTCTCATAGATGTATTCTCCCTTCTTTTGCAGATTGAGGTCCGCTGTTTTTATAATGAAATTATACTGTGCATATTCACTGTGTTCCAGTTCAAATAACTACACTTTATGTGCATATTTTTAAACTGGATCGGAAAGGGCATGTGCCCGCCGGGTACAAAACTAAAAAACAGAAGCATCTGCAAACCTTGCAAATGCTTCTGTCTTTCACAGTATAGATAACTTCTTAAAATTCAGTTGTTATGGGGTGTGGTCCGTATATTCCTGTTCCTGAAGATGCTCCATCTCACTACAAAATATGAGCGAAATATACAATGGCAAGCGCAAAAAAATGGGCGACTTTTTTGTAAAATACGACATTTCCAGTAAGTATATTTTCCCATTCACCACATGGAAAAAGCTGCAGCCCTCACAAGTCCGCATTCATGCGGGTTTGAAGCGCTTACTGTTTTTCAGATAAAAGTACCTGTACATCATATTGTATCTTCTCGTCCGGCTCGAGAAATTTCAGCATGCCGGTCCTGCGCATCACATCCCTGCCGTCCGGATAGCAGTTCCCGCATTCTAACCCCAGCACATAATCCCGGATTCCCATCATCTTCCATTCCACAAAGCCGTCCAGTTTTTCGCTGTCAAACCGTATTTCCAGTCCAATCCCCAGCTTTGGCTGAAAGATGGAAGCCCTGCCCTCCCTCCGGTCAAACCTGTGATAATAACACCGTTCCTGATAGCCCGCTGCGGGTGTCTCCATCCGCATCCAGTTCTTTAGATCCTGTGCCGCGTGATCATCCCGGGGGATCACTTCTTTTGCGGGAATCTTAACGATGCTGTCTTCATCCAGAAGCGGATATCCCATGTTCATATGATAGAGAATCTCTATAGGTTCCCTTCTGTCTCCGGTATTATGTATTTCATCATGCACCGCGAATTCGCCGCTCATCTTTGAAATCTCAACTGTGCGGCTTAACACAAGTTTCCTGCCGAAAATCACTTCATCCTTTGTCAGGGTATGGATGAGTATCCTGGAATCGTCCTCCTCCCAGTAGCTGTGTTCACAGGGCAGGTTGGCGATGGAACCGTGCAGCGGCAGTTCCTCCCCGCCGTCCACACAAGGAGTTCCCACCGCCTGCAGCCCGCAGGTGGTCAAAAATCCCGCTGTAAAGGATTTCAGCCAGCTGTTCCCCCTGCTTTCATAGTAAGCCGGCGCCACATAACCGCAGGGTGAGAAATAGCTTAAATTGATCCCCCGGTAGCGCAGTCTGGCTATATCCCCGTTTCGGTCCGGACAGATGACCATCTCCAGCCCTTTTGTGTTATTCACTTCATAGATCCGCATGCCGTCGCCTTTGCCCCCCACCAGCCGGTGCTCTTCCACGCCGCCTATCTGTGAGCTGTGTCCGATATATGGATTCATTTTTACCTCCTCTTAGCGCACCTTTATTCTTCCAGATTTCGTGTATACCGCTAATCCTGCCTGATAAACTTTCCTCAGCTATTTCCCTTCAGATATTTTGCCACCTCGGCGGCCACGAGCTGTGTAAGCTTCTCCAGATCCGAAGCGCTTAGAGAGCCGAATGCCGGTTCCCTTCCGGCTCTGCCGTCACTGCCGAAAAGCTGTATCTTTTTTATGCTCTCCTGTTTTACCGCTTCCACCGCCGCAGGAATCAGATCAATGATGCCTTTGTTCATATCCGTGAATTTTTCCAATTCCGCCTTTACTGCGGCGACATTGATATCCGTAAAGATATTTACTTTGCTGATGCCTTCCCTGATAGCCTGTTTAAAGTCCTGATCTGTCAGGCCGGAGCCGCCGTGCAGCACAAGCGGCACATCCACCGTGCGGGCAATTGTCCGGATCCGTTTAAAGTCCAGCTTAGGCGGCAGTTTATACGCGCCGTGGGCATTGCCCACCGCAATGGCCAGCGCATCCACGCCTGTCCTTTTCACATAGTCTCTGGCCCTTTCCGGATCCGTATAGTATTGGGAAGGATCCGTAAGGCAGGAACTGCCTTCCGCAGAACCCTCGTTATCCCCTACATGCCCCAGTTCTCCCTCAATGGTCGCTCCGTAAGAATGGGCGATGTCCGCCATCTCCTTCACTTTACGGATATTTTCCTCATAGGGATCTATGGAACAGTCGTACATAACAGAACTGAAGCCGAGCTTTAAGGCCCTGATACAGGTATCGTAATTTAATCCGTGATCCAGATGTATCACGACAGGTACTCTTGCCTTTTTGGCCATAGGAATCAGGTAGTACGAAACCTCCTCTAAAGGTCCGTAGGGAAGCAGCACCTCCGCAGTTCCCATGATCACCGGTGACTGCATGGTTTCCGCCGCATTTATGATGCCCCTGGCCAATTCCAGATTAACGGCATTAAACAACCCGACCGCATACTGATCCCTCTTGGCGGGCAGAAGTACTTCATTCATATTTACCAGCATTGTTTGACCGCTCCTTTATTTATACCATAAATTCAGATAGTTTTTAACCATCTCTTTCATCACGCCAAATATAATTTCCTGCCGCGCAGTTGTCGTGCAGACACCGAGTGAAGAAACCTCACCCGTGAGGCACTTATCCGTCAGATAGCCTTCTTCCGCCAGACGTTTTACAGCATCCGGGCCTGCGGCCTTTGAGGCATTTCTGACCAGGAACTCTGTCAGCGCCGGTGAAGAATCGCGCTCCAGAGCAGTCCAGATATTTACCTTGCAGATTCCGTCCTGATAAAGCCCGCCAATCTTTTCATTGGATACGGAGGAGGTACCGTGCAGCACAATCCTGTGACCGATACGGTCACGGATCGCGGCGGCGGCCTCCCCGTGATAGCACAGATTCTGACCGGATGCCCTGTGCTCCGTGCCCAGATTGGCCACCACCATATCCACGCCGCTCTCCCTCATATAACGCTCGCATTTATCCGCCGCGGTGATCTCACAGTGCTCCTCGCCGGAAGCATCCACGATCTCATCGCAGGCTCCCTCGATCAGAATCTCACTGCCTTTCTTCTCCGTAAATGCCCGCGTCTTTTGGATATTCTGGTCCAGAGGCAGGGCGGAGGCATCGTACATGACGGAGGAATAACCGGTGAGGTCCGAATCCAGCAGCTCTGCATCCAAATCATACTGCGCATGGTCCAGGTGAAGCAGCAGATCCACATTGTCAAAGGCCTCTGACGCGATTTGGGCATCCGCCCGAAACAGCTTCAGTCCCAGGTCCCATCTCCCCGTCCTTGTATAGTTGACCGCCTGGGGACGGTGCTCATAGCGCACAGTCATGGCCAGCGTGATGGGAACCCGTGCCAATCGGTTCTCCCTGGCATATTCGCTGGCCGCCGACAGCACCGCCTCCGTGGTGGTCAGGTTTTCCGTGCAGAAGCATGGAATCACCCATCCTCTGTTCGCTGCCTCTTCATATATTTTCTTTACATTCTCTCTGCCTGTTATAATCGGCATCCTGTGTTCCTCCTGTATTCTTAATTCTTAGTTCACTCCAAAATCTACGGATCTATCGGCGGTTGTTTATGTATCCCCTACCAAGGGCCTGACCGCACCGTAAAGCTTCCGGTACCTCATATAAAGCTCTTGGTACTTATCATGCATATCCGCTCTGGGATAATAGGTTTCCCGCATCTGTACCATATGGCCGGCGGCATCCTTCAAATCCGCAAAGCAGCCTGCGGCAATGCCGGTCAGCATGGCGCTGCCCACAGTCCCGGCGTCCTCTGTTATCAGGGCCGTGACAGGAAGGTTCAGCATATCCGCCTTCATCTGCAGCCATTCTCCGGAACGGGCGCCGCCGCCGGTGGCATGAAGCTTTTGAATCTGAATGCCCGCCTGCTGCAAATATTCCATATTGACCATCATCTCATATACCACACCCTCCATACAGGCGCGGTACAGCTCTCCCACCGTAGTATCCGCCGTCAGTCCCACAATCACTCCCTTAGAGCCCGTGTCCATGTAGGGAGTGGCCGCTCCCGCCAGATGCGGCAGCACCAGCAGGCCGGTCGGACCGGCTGTGCACTTCTCCAGATACTCATTTACAGAGATACCTGCTTCCTTCGCGAATTCCCTTTCCTTCTTCGCCAGCGTTTCGATACACCACTGTATCAATGCCCCTCCCATGTAGGAAAACGCATAGCATACATATTTTCCGGGGATCACATAAGGAACCACGGCAAAATTCCCTCTGGCTGCCGCTTCCTGATCGGGAATCCCATCCATTACCGGTGTGATGCATTCCACCGTCCCTGCGCCGTCCACCGCTGCACTTGAATCAAACACGCCCGCTCCTACGGCCGCCGCCACCTGGTCATGGCCGATGCATGCAACCCTGGTACCCGCCCGCAGGCCGGTAGAAGCCATCGCCTCCTTAGTTACCGTACCGGCCACAGTCCCTGACGGGACACACTCTGACATAAGGCTCCTGTCGATTCCGGCTGCATCAAAGATCTCCCTGCTCCAGGCAAGTCTGTGTATATCAAACGCCATGGTTCTGGCCGCCAGCGAATAATCGATCCGCGCGTTTTTAGTCAGCGCGTATATCACCAGATCCTCCATCAGAAAGATATGTCTGGCCTTCTCATAGAGATGAGGCCGGCTGCGCTTCAGCCACATGATTTTGGATATGCTGTACATCTGATGCGGATTCACGCCTGTAAGTGACAGGAGTTTTTTTCTGCCGATCTTCTGCACGAGCTCTTCACATTCCGTAAGCCCCCTCGGATCCGTATAGAGCATGGCCATATGCAGAGGCCGGCCAGATTCATCCGCCAGCACAAAGGTCTCCCCAAAGCTGGTCACCCCAAGTCCTTCTATATCCGGATGCGCCTCTGTCACAGAACGGATCACTGCAAATACCGCCTCCAGGATAGCCGAAGGATCCGTCTCATGCTCTCCGAAGGACCGCCTGACGGGATAATCACGGTAAGCCTTATCCAAACAGTTTCCCTGACTGTCAAAAACGGTCAGCTTACACCCGGTTGTGCCGATATCCAATCCCGCAATCTTCATAGCCGTCATCCCATCCTTTCTCTTAGGCCTTACTCATCGATATCCGTCCAGTCATAATGCAGATAGGTGGTAAAGGCCTCTTTTAAAATCTCTTTCATATGCCCGACCCCTACAGAGGTGTGATGCTTAAATCCGCCTCTTGCCAGCCGGATGAGCTTATTCTGCAGATCGGGTATCCTGGCCACGCCGCCGCATCCAAAGAACCCGTCCTCGATCACATCCTCCGTAAACTCGCCTTCGCTGGCATAGATCACAATCCTTCCGTCTTTAGTCTGGCAGTTGGAATAGGTCATGGAAAACGGCCGGATCCTGCCCTCATTGCTGCCCCAGCCGGATCCCGGATCCCCTTTGGCAAACATCTTATGTTCCGTAACAGTGCCTTTCGCTGTCATCAGGCTCTGAGCCACCGGTCCGCAGTGGAATAAAATCACCTTATCCTCATCATCTCCATAGTTATTGTTCCAGTCCAAAACCGCGGTCGGCTGTTCACTGGCCAGATTCATCGCCCGCATGGTGAGTGCCGAGCACATGTCGATCTCGCAGGACGCCGGGATACCCCTGTCATTGAGCTCGCTAAGCAGTACACAGGGACATATTCTTAGGACCGTCTCCATTTCGTTCCAGCACCTAAGCGTCAGAGCATCCAGCTTATACTCCTCTATGTATTCGTCGATCACCGCGCTCACCTTTGCCAGCGTCAGCAGATTCTCTTCCGGCACTTTGGAGCAGTCCGTATACCGCCGCAGCCGTTCCTCTTTCATAAGGACTGCAGGATCCGCATCGGACTTCTGATTTACTTTATAAAACACCTCTGATAAATCAAAGGATTCCACGTTAATGCCGTATTTCTGCAGCGTAATTTCATCAAACCGCACGGTCTTAAAGGCGGTGGTTCTGGCTCCGATACATCCCACATTAAAGCGCTTCATGCCGTTTACCACACGGCATATGGCGGCGAAATCTCTAAGATTGTCCGCAAATGCCGGAGACAGAGGATGCACCGTATGGGGTTTCATCACCGTAAAAGGAACCTGATACTGCGTGAATACATCGGTAACGGAAAATTTACCGCAGAAGGCGTCCCTTCTGTGGGCGAAATCCATCCTGCCGATCTCATCCGGATAGGCCTGCATGAGGATCGGCACACCCGCATCCTGCAGAGCCGTAATGGCACCGTTTTCATCGGGGAAAATCGGCATGGAGAAGATCACCCCGTCATATTCGCCTTCATGCTCCTTCAGCCACCGGGCATACTTTAGCCCTTCCTCCCTGGTTTCCACTCCCCCGTACCGCGTTGCCTCTGCATCCATGGCGATATAGTCATAGCCCGCATCGCACACCGCCTTTACCATGTCTTCTCTGGCGCCGTAGATGAGCTCTCCAGGCATAAATCCCCGGTTGCCGAAACACAGCGCAAATGTGATTTTCTTCATATTGTCTCCTTCTTTTCATGTCGCCGGCCGCAGGCTGACCACCTGTGTGCATAGAAATGCGCTTTCCCACTCCGGCACATACTGTTTTATAGGTACAGTATAAAATTATTTTCTTATGTAATATATAGCCTTTCGTCCACATAACTTTGATTTTGTTCGCAGAATATGCTATCATGGATTCATCGGCCGGCCGATGTCCGGTACGGCCGGAAAGGAGCGCACATAATATGATCTCTTCCTTCAACATCACCAAACTTACCGCCCTCTTAAAGGACTTTTATACCATAACCGATATCCGCATCACCGTATTTGATACCGACTTTCAGGAAATTGTATCCTATCCCGCCGAACGGGCGTCCTTCTGCCGCTGCATCCGCAAGGATCCGGCGGCCTGCCGCATGTGTGCTAAATGTGACGAGTCCGCCTGCCAGACCGCCTCCAAAAGGCATGACACCTATATCTATCAGTGCCACGCCGGTTTAACGGAAGCGATCATGCCGATCCGTTTCAGCAATCTGATCGTGGGATATCTGCTGTTCGGCCATATCTTCTCCTACCCCGATTATGAAACGGGCTGGAGCAGTATTTCCGAAAAATGCAAACACTACAGCATCAACCTGAGTCTTCTGGAAGAAGCCTGCAGGGAGCGGCCCATCATCACAGAAGAATACATTCTCTCCGCCTCCCATCTGTTGAGCGCTGTGGCCACCTATCTGTCCTTCGAACGGATGGCCACCTTAAAGCTTGAAAACCTGCCGGTGCAGATCGACCAGTACATACAGAAACACCTTACGGATGACATCAGCGCTGTCTCTATTTGTGAACAGTTTCAAATTGGGAAAACCAGGCTGTATGAAATCGCCAGGGAAAGCTATGGTATGGGCATTGCCGAATTCATCCGCCGCCAGCGCATAGAAAAGGCAAAAAAGCTCCTGACGGACCGCCCTGAACTCACGATTGCCGAGGTTGCCTCTCTGTGCGGATTCCGCGATTACAATTATTTCATAACGGTATTTACACGGATCTGCGGCCAGCCGCCCAAACGCTTTGTCCGGTCCCGCATGTAGCGGTTACTATTCACGGCTGCCGATAAAGCAGCGCATGTCTTTACAGAGTATGGTCCTCATTGGGATCCCTTGAAGCCCGCCGGTTCTTTTGCTGCGTAGTTTGCAGCATTAGAACCGCTGCGCGCTTCACGGAGCGAGAGCGTGTCCCAATGGGGAGCATACTCTGTACCGACATGCGCGGGACGTTTACGGCAGCTGTGAATAGTAACATGAAGCGCTCTGTAAGCAAAAAATCTGCTGGACTATTTCGACATTTTGTGAGAAAATAGATGCGGTATGATGTGAAAGAAATAACGATAGGACAGACGCCATCTTATTTCCAAGTATCGATTACATAGTTGAAAGGAGTTTTACAATGATTTATTCACATGAAGTAGAAAAAATGTGCACAGTAGCACAAGGCGTTGCTCATGGTGCTGCTCCGATTCCTGAAGAAGCGAAATGGGTAAAATCCAAAGAAATCAAAGACATCTCCGGTTTGACTCATGGTGTGGGCTGGTGTGCTCCTCAGCAGGGTGCCTGCAAATTGACTTTAAACGTTAAGGAAGGCATCATTCAGGAAGCGCTGGTTGAGACCATCGGATGTTCAGGAATGACCCATTCAGCTGCTATGGCCGCTGAAATCCTGCCCGGCAGAACCGTACTGGAAGCATTAAACACAGACTTGGTATGTGATGCAATTAATACAGCAATGAGAGAATTATTCTTACAGATCGTATACGGCAGAACTCAGTCCGCATTTTCAGAGGACGGGCTTCCGATCGGCGCAGGCCTGGAGGATCTTGGCAAGGGACTCCGCTCCCAGGTTGGTACCATGTACGGCACATTAAAGAAAGGCCCTCGTTACCTGGAAATGGCAGAAGGCTATGTGACAGGTATCGCTTTAGACGCAGATGATCAGATCATCGGTTATCAGTTCGTAAGCCTTGGAAAGATGACAGATTTCATCAAAAAGGGCGACGACCCGAACACCGCATGGGAAAAAGCAAAAGGCCAGTACGGCAGAGTTGCTGACGCTGTGAAGATCATTGACCCTAGAGAAGAATAATCGAGGAGGAGTAAAGAAATGGCTTTATTTGAATCATATGAAAGAAGAATAGATAAGATCAACGCCGTATTAAACAGCTACGGCATTGCTTCCATCGAAGAAGCTGAAAAAATCACCAAAGATGCCGGTCTGGATGTATATGAGCAGGTTAAGAAGATCCAGCCGATCTGCTTTGAAAACGCATGCTGGGCTTACATCGTAGGCGCTGCCATCGCGATCAAGAAGGACTGCAGAAGGGCTGCTGACGCTGCCGCCGCGATCGGCGAAGGGCTGCAGGCATTCTGTATCCCCGGTTCCGTTGCCGATCAGCGTAAGGTTGGTCTGGGACACGGAAACCTTGGTAAGATGCTTCTGGAAGAATCCACCGAGTGCTTCTGCTTCCTGGCAGGACACGAATCCTTCGCAGCTGCGGAAGGTGCGATCGGTATCGCGGAGAAGGCCAACAAGGTACGTCAGAAACCGTTAAGAGTTATCTTAAACGGCCTTGGCAAGGATGCCGCTCAGATCATCTCCAGAATCAACGGCTTCACCTTTGTGGAGACAGAGATGGATTACTACACCGGAGAGGTGAAGGAAATCTACCGCAAATCCTACTCCGAAGGCTTAAGAGCCAAAGTTAACTGCTACGGCGCCAACGACGTAACCGAAGGCGTTGCGATCATGCACAAAGAGGGCGTTGACGTTTCCATCACCGGCAACTCCACCAACCCCACCAGATTCCAGCATCCGGTTGCCGGAACCTATAAGAAGGAATGCATTGAACAGGGCAAGAAGTATTTCTCTGTTGCTTCCGGCGGCGGTACAGGCAGAACCCTTCATCCGGACAACATGGCTGCCGGCCCTGCTTCCTACGGCATGACCGATACCATGGGCCGCATGCACTCCGACGCGCAGTTCGCAGGCTCCTCTTCCGTTCCGGCTCACGTTGAGATGATGGGTCTGATCGGTATGGGCAACAACCCGATGGTTGGCGCTACCGTTGCGGTTGCGGTTGGGATTGAAGAGAGCGCAAAAGCAGGGAAATTTTAAGAGATTGCTCTTATAATAAGTTTTTTTAAAGATGTTTGATGGTTGGAAGTTACTGTTCCCACGTATGAGAGGGCAGCGTATGAGGGCCATCCCCTGCCCTCTCATACGTGGGAATTTTTCGGTAACTGTGAACAGTAACGTTGGAATAAAAATGATTATCACTGTCAGAATAAACTATTGACATTTTAACTTTCCTAGCGTAATATAATATTAGCAGAGAAAAGCAGATGTGTCCATTGGGCGCAAAGTGAAACCCCAAGGAGGTGCAACTCCTTGGGGTTTCTTTTCCTTTTGAAGAGGAATAACTTAGGTTAGCTGTTGGTTATTTATCTCCATCTAACCATTTGCAGATATAGTAGCAAACTATTCCTGCCACGACAGAGATAAGAAAAGCAGATATGTATTCCATTGGTTGCACCTCCTTCCTGCCGGAAAGAGTCAACAGCATATTAATTATATCTATAAAGTAACAGGCTGTCCACTATTTTTCAAAATTCAGAATAGGATTGAGCAGCCGTCAGTGTGGCAGAGTAGCACACCCATAGCACGCAAACATCCCTCAACCCCTAGAAAACCAGTATTCTCCGTTTCGATTGGGGAAGCGGCGAAGGCTGGGAAGTTCTAAGGAAAAAGCTTGATTTTATAAGGTTTTTAATTGATTTGATTGAATTTGGGGGACCGCTTTGGCGGTCCCCTTTCCATGCTGGAATTTTTATATAAATACACTTTGCCTACCAAATTTTCGCCTTGTAGGCAAATGGTAAGCAATGTAACTCAATCTGCTATTCTCATACCATCCACCAACTTAATCCAACCAGTCTTTTTATTGCCCGCGGCATAGTCGCTGCCATAGGTTGCTGTTGATATAAAAAAATTACAAGGTGTTGGTGGGTATCGGCTTAGAGTCGGTGATTTCCGTGTATTATTTGATGTAAATGGTATTATAATCGATATTATAGATATTGGAAATCGTGGTCAGATTTATAAAGGAGTGTGATGAATATGTCTAATGTAAAAGAGAGAATTTTAGGTGCAGTTACTGTAATGAGTGATAAGGATGCAGAAAAAATATGGGAACTAATTCAGGGCACCTTTGCTTTAGCAAATGCACTATTGCCAACACTTCATCCCGGATGATATAATTCATTAAACATTGATATACGCAGGAGGTGTTTTTATGATAGAAATCCGCGAAGTAACTGATCCCGCAGCAAAATCCGAACTATGCAGCTGTATTTTACATCAACTGCCGGACTGGTTCGGCATCGAGTCTTCCATCGCTGAGTATGTTGAGGAAGCGGCAGGGCTTCCCTTTTATGC
The DNA here is from genome assembly GCF_003477885.1 of Lachnotalea sp. AF33-28. Taxonomy (GTDB): domain Bacteria; phylum Bacillota; class Clostridia; order Lachnospirales; family Lachnospiraceae; genus AF33-28. The sequence goes on along the minus strand of NZ_QUEE01000002.1, from coordinate 283,075 downwards.
CGCATATGACCGAACCCGCCCCATCGGCTTTCTGGCTGTCAAAGTCCACAATCCCTATACATCGGAAATCTATGTGATGGGTATACTCGAAGACTTTCACAGGCAGGGGATCGGCACCGCTCTTGTTTCACGCGCAGAAGTCTTCTGCCGGGACCGCGGTCAGAAATATCTCACCGTAAAAACGCTGGATGGTTCCGCAGCCAGTGAGCACTATGCGCGGACGAGGAAATTTTACAAGCGGATGGGGTTTATTCCGCTGGAAGTCTTTCCGCTGCTCTGGGATGAAGCAAATCCCTGCCTGTTTTTAGTAAAATATCTGGAAGACGCAGCCGATCATTCATAGTCCTCGATTTTCCAGGAATCCTCCTACTAATACCTATTTTTGCTTACCGGCGGTTCTTTTCCGCTCTTCTTTCGCGCGCAGACGCTCACAGGCAGTCAGCAGTTTCTTTTTAGGCGCATGATGGTGTGCCATACAGGCCTCACAGTCGCCATAGCGTTCACACTTTAGTCTTTTACAGGGACATTTTATACCGCTGTCCTGTGGGGTCATATTTTTATTCCTCCATACAGTCTAAGTCATCTGCCCGAACCTGATTCCGATTCTCACCGGCGTGTCGTTTCTGCCCATTTATATGCACAGCACTATCTGCTGTAAACGCTCCCGGCAAACGCAAAGTCTACCGCATGCTCAAACCATTTCGCGCTCTCATGCACATCCTCATACTTCCAGTCAGGATATACCAGATAATTTCCCAGGGAAAGGCCATGGCTTCCATGCGGAAAGATATGCAGCTCCACAGGAACCTTATGTTCTGTCAGCGCCTGTGCAAAGAGCAGGCTGTTTTCCACAGGCACGGTCGCATCCTCAAAGGTATGCCAGATCAGTACCGGAGGAAAATCCTCTGTTACCTGCTTCTCCAGAGATACAAGCTCTCTCACCGCAGGATCCTGACAGCGGCTGCCCAGCAGATTTTCAAAAGATCCCTCATGAGCCTTCGGCCCGCTGGTTATGACTGGGTAACCGAGCATCACTTTATCCGGCCTGCAGTTTTTGGTCCGGTCACCGACCGCTTCCCGAACTATGGGATGGTTCCAGAAACACGCGGTGCTGGCCGCCAGATGGCCCCCTGCCGAAAAACCGCAGATGGCTATATTGGCCGGATCGATCCCATATTCTTCCGCATGTTCACGGATAAAGGCAAGCGCCAAAAGCGCTTCACACAGTGACTGCGGAAATACCGCATCCGGCGCCACACTGTAATCCAAAGTAAACGCGCATATACCCCGCCCGGCAAACATAAGCGCCACCGGTTCCTTCTCCCGGTCGGATACAAAAGCATAGCCGCCCCCCGGTATCACCAGAACTGCCGGCCTAAGCCTCCCCTTTCCTTCCCCCTTAAAAATATCGTCCGGCAAATACCCGATTAATTCCGCCGCTTTGCCGTCTTCTCTTACTTTCATATTCTCTCTAATCAGTTTCATCCTGCACCTTTATTCTGCGCTGCGAAGCGCTCAGCATGCTTGCAGGCCGCCGCATCGGCAGGCGCCTGCAGGCTTTCGGTCCGGATACGCATTTTTATCCGGCAGTGCCTTCAATAATACATATACTAATTGGATCCGGACGCGCTGTCAAGTGCTGATTCTGCTGTTTCATCACGCTCCGGCTGATGGCAGCTGCCACAAACCCTGCCACTCTCATCCTTCTATAATACATAAAGGCCGGCGCCTGATGACGGATCAGCCGGCGCCGGCCTGCATTCATAAATCAGGAGGAATCCGTGGGGGGAGTTCTTCCAGGATTTATGCCGGGATATAAATACTGCAATCCCTGACATATTATATCATTAAAGTATCGAAAATGAAAGAATGAATCCTGCAAATACAATAGAAACCATAGAGAGCAGTTTCATCAGAATATTGATGGAAGGTCCGGAAGTATCCTTAAATGGATCGCCGACAGTGTCCCCCACCACCGCTGCTTTATGGGCTTCGCTGCCTTTGCCTCCATACTCTCCCTTCTCGATGAATTTCTTTGCATTATCCCAGGCACCGCCGGCATTGGCCATCACCACAGCCAGCAGAAAGCCGGTGACTGCCGCTCCGGCCAGCATGCCCACCACACCGTTCACACCCAGGATCAGTCCGGTGATGATCGGTGCCGCCACCGCCGTAACCGCAGGCAGCAGCATCTCTTTCTGTGCGGATTTGGTACAGATATCCACACACTTCTCATAATCAGGGTCTGACCTGCCTTCCATCAGTCCGGCGATTTCCCTGAACTGTCTCCGCACCTCCAATACGATGGACTGAGCCACTCTCCCTACGGAATCCATTGTAAGAGCGGCAAACAAAAACGGGAGCATGCCGCCGATAAAAAGTCCGATCAGTACCGGAGGATTGGTAACCGACAGATTAAACGCAGCATCTGGCCTAAGCACCTTTACCTGCTCCACATAGGAAGCGATCAGAGCCAGCGCGGTCAGCGCGGCCGAACCGATCGCAAAGCCCTTTCCGGTGGCCGCTGTTGTATTTCCCAATGAGTCCAGCGCATCCGTGCGCGTTCTCACCTCTTCCCCCATATGAGAGCCATTTCCGCGATGCCGCCGGCATTATCGGCAATCGGCCCATAAGCATCCGTCGCCAGTGTGATGCCCAGTGTGGAAAGCATACCCACCGCCGACAACCCGATTCCATACAGTCCCATATTATAAGATGCTCCGCCTCCCGCGGCGAAATAACTCACCAGGACCGAAGCGGCAATGATCAGTATGGGCACCGCCGCTGAGAGCATACCCAATGAAAGCCCGCTGATAATGGTCGTTCCCGGACCTGTGAGCGCTGATTTTGCCAGTTTTCTCGTGGGCCGGTAAGAATCCGAGGTAAAATATTCGGTGGAAAGTCCGATCAGCACCCCTGCAGCAAGCCCCGAAAGTACAGCAAAGTATACGCCGTTGTACCCGCTGCCTAAGCCGAATCGGATTAGGAAGTACGCCGCTGCCGCGATCAGCAGCCCGCTGATCCAGACGCCATGCCGCAGCGCGCCCAAAAGCTGTTTCTGATCCGCACCTTCTTTTGTCCTTACGAAAAAGGATCCGATGATCGAGGCTAAAATGCCTATGGCCGCCAGCACCATCGGTATCATCACACCGTTAAAGCCCAGTCCTGCAGCCGCGGCCAGCGCGGCCGTGGATATCACAGACCCCACATAAGATTCATACAGGTCCGCCCCCATGCCGGCCACATCCCCCACATTATCACCAACGTTATCCGCAATCACCGCAGGATTTCTGGGATCATCCTCCGGGATGCCGATCTCCACCTTTCCTACCAGATCGGCCCCCACATCCGCAGCCTTTGTGAATATCCCCCCTCCCACCCTGGCAAACAGCGCCATACTGGAAGCGCCCATGCCAAAAGTGAGCATCGCAGATGTAATGGAACGGATCTGAGCATTTTCCAAAGACTGGCCTGCTTCCAGCACCAGATGGGCCGGATTGGAATACCAGTACTTCAGGAAAAAGAACCAGATGGAGATGTCCAAAAGCCCCAGACCTACCACCACAAACCCCATCACCGCGCCGGCATGAAAAGCCACCTTCAAACCTCCGTTCAAGCTCCTCTGTGCGGCTGCGGCCGTTCTGCAGTTGGCCGCCGTTGCGATCTTCATGCCGATAAAGCCCGAAAGGCCGGAGAAAAAGCCGCCTGTCAGAAAGGCCGCCGGGACAAACACTGTCACCAGCCCGGTACAGGCGAGCACGATCAAGACAATAAACATCGCGGCAAAGAAAAATGCAACGCCCTTATACTGTCTCTTCAGATAGGCATTCGCACCCTTCCTTACAGCACCGGAGATATCCTGTACCTCCTTTGACCCCTTATCAGCCTTCAACACCTTTGCTGTCAGATATAAAGCGAACAATAAAGCAGCTATGGATCCAAGCGGAGTTAAAAATGTCAGATTCATCATTTGGCCTCCTTCCATAGGATATCACATGCTCCTGTGAGCATGGATATTCGCTTATCTTTACTTATAGTATAGTTCTGCATATCTGATTATGCAACAGAAAAGGCAGGATATACGAATATTTCCGCCGTCTGAACTGTTACTATTATTTAATTCGTCCTCACTATAGTCTGACAAATTTTGTAGCCACATTCTCGGCAAACATTCGGTCATGCTCCACAATCAAAATCGTGGGCTGATACCGGAGAATCAGCTCCTCCAGCTGTATGCGTGAAAATATATCCACATAATTGAGCGGCTCATCCCATACGAACAGATGTGCGGGCCGCACCAGGCTCCGGGCCAGCAGGACCTTTTTTTTCTGCCCGCTGCTGAAATCCTCCATATTTTTTTCGAACTGCTCCCTTCCGAAATCCAGCTGCCTCAAAACCGTTTTAAACGTCGTCTCATCCAGCCTCTCTGCCGCCACATATTCCCTTAGGGAGCCTTTCAGAAAGGATGTGTCCTGAGAGACATAGTTAATCACCAGTCCGCTGCCGCATGTCAGACGGCCGGTATGGCGCAGTTCCTCCCCCAGAATCAGTTTCAGTATGCTGGATTTACCGCATCCGTTGGGACCTGTAAGGACAACGCGTTCCCCCTGTTCCAGCTGAAAGCTCACCGGCCCCGCCGCCCTCCGATCTCCATAATAAATGCATAGTTCTTCAGCCTCTAATAGCTTACGCTTCGGATACTCCATAAGATTCATCTTCAAATCCGGTGTCTGTTCGATATCGTGCAGCAGCCCCTGTTTATCCTCTAACGCTTTCTCCTGCCTTCGTTCCAGCACCTTTGCCCGCTTCATCATCCTGGCTGACTGGGCTCCGATCGCTCCGCGGTCCGCAGCATGGGTGCCGATCTTGCTGTCCTCAATCTTATCCGACCACCCCTTTGTCCGGCGGAATGCCTCCTCCATTCTTCGGATTTCTTTTTTCAAATGCAGATTTTGATCCAGCTGGCTTTCATCCTCCTGATCCTTATTCTGCTTCCATGAATCAAAATTACCTTTCTGCAGCTGTATGCTGCACCTGTTTAGGGACAGCACATGGTCAATGACCTGATTCAGAAAGTACCGGTCATGAGAGACCAGAATGAAGCCCTTCTTCCGTTTCATATAGTCCGCCAGCTGCGCTCTCCCATCCGCATCAAGGTGATTTGTCGGCTCGTCAATCAGCAGAAAATAATTGGTCTTCAGGAAAAGGGATGCCAGCATGATCTTAGTCTGTTCCCCATAGCTTAAGGTGCCCACCGGACGATAAAGAGCCTCCTCCCGGATTCCCAGGGATGCCGTTTCTTTCTTTATGCGCTCTTCTATCGCATATCCGTCATGAGCCAGATACAGTTCCAATACTCTGCTGTATTCCTCCAGCAGGCGTTCCTGCTGCCTGCGCGCAGCTTCTGTATCCGGTTCTGCGCCTGTCGATGCGGTTTTCTCGCCCCTTTCAGTTTCCGTAAAACGGTCCAGCACCGCTTCCCAGCTGCGGTAAGGCGCAATCCAATCCTTGATCTGATCCAGCGTTCTTAGCCGCTCATCTGAAATCTGCAGCGGAAAATAGTCAAATTTCACGCTGGAGCTGATGCTGCCCCGATACTCCAGTTCTCCCATCAGCAGCTTTAAAAAGGTGGTTTTCCCCCTTCCGTTGCGTCCGATGAATCCCAGCTTCCAGTCCGTATCGATCTGGAAGGAGACGTTTTCAAAAATATTATCATACGATCCCTCATAGCAAAATGTGAGATCTGTTACTCGGATCTGTGACATATGAACCCTCCTTTAAGTAATTATTATCATCGACGGTGTGGGCGGAGCATTTTTTGTTCAATAGATCGTATTTTCCTATTGAGCAAGAAAGAATCCCGTTCGGAGGTCTTTCCCATGAAACAAAAAACACCGCAGGAATCATCCTACGGTATAAACTGTATCGTATACGCTCTGTAATTCACTTCACCTATAAAGCACACGCTTTAAAGAGCCTTCGTGATATGAGGTATCTGCATATTCAGTAAAAAATCCGTACTATCCTGCCCATCCGTCGCAAACAGACGCGGCTTGTCCGCGCAACCTGTTATTGTGGAATATTTAGTTGACTTAGCAAGCGACAGTACGATACATCCTTTCACCCTCATCTTTCATCCGTTTAATATCTGCATTTTTTCTATCATAATATAGAATCATCCATCCGTCAAGGCCCGGATCAGCTTTCACTAATTTAAAAGTAACAGTTGTTACTGTTCACACGCTGCCGATAAAGCAGCGTATGAGAGGGCAGGTGTGGTTTTTCACTTCACATCCAGTTTATAAAATATTCACAGAAATTACCCGATTGCATCCGACTGTGAACATTGACAAACGCCCGAAGCCATGCTATGTTTTACTTATTTATCCCACAAAAAACCAAAAGGAAGGGGAGTCTTTTTAATGGCATATATTGAATTTCAGGATGTGGTTAAGGAATATCAGATGGGGGAAGTTAAAATCAGAGCGCTGGACCAGGCCAGCTTCTCCATAGATAAAGGCGAACTGGTGATCATCGTCGGCGCCAGCGGGGCCGGCAAGACCACTGCGCTGAATATCCTGGGAGGCATGGATACCGCCACCTCCGGCAAGGTGTTTGTAGATGGCAAAGAAGTTACAGCACTTGGGAAAAAGGAGCTGATCCGTTACCGCAGAGAGGATATCGGATTCGTATTTCAGTTTTATAATCTGGTTCCCAACCTGACAGCGGTCGAAAATGTGGAGCTCGCTTCTCAGATCTGTAAGAATTCTCTGGATGCCGCAGACGTTCTTAAAAAAGTAGGTTTGGAAAAACGCCTCCAAAACTTCCCCTCCCAGCTGTCCGGCGGCGAACAGCAGCGTGTCTCCATCGCAAGGGCCATCGCAAAAAATCCGAAGCTGCTGCTCTGTGACGAGCCCACAGGCGCCCTGGATTACAACACCGGAAAACAGATCCTGCAGCTGCTCCAGGACACCTGCCGCAAAGAGGGGATGACGGTCGTTATCATCACACATAACTCCGCTCTGGCCCCTATGGCCGATAAAGTCATACATTTTAAAAACGGCAAGGCCGGCAGCGCAAAAGTGAACGGCCATCCTACCCCTATCTCTGAGATTGAATGGTGAGAATCTCCTCTCTCACTCTGCCCAGTTCCGTATCCGGATTTTTCGCCGGATGCGCCAGATAAAAGCCCTGCAGATAATCGATGTCAGCCCGGATCAGCGCTTCCATCTCCGCCCTGGTCTCCACGCCTTCCGCTATCACGCGTATATTGCGCGCCTTGCAGTAAGAAACCAGATTTTTCAGGATGTGCAGGCGGTCCGGGTCCGTATCAATGTTTCTGACAATGGACATATCCACTTTAATATAGTCAGGCACAGTTTCCAGCAGCACCGTTTCACCGTTATATCCCACGCCAAAATCATCCAGCGCGATACCGCCGCCCCACTGTTTGGTGATATTGCGTTTTGTATTGGTATAATCGCTGTCTGACCGCTCTTCTTCCGTCAGTTCGATGACAATTCTGCTAAGATATGCTTTATATCTCTCCTCAAAGCGTTCCCAATCCTCTTTTGCCATACACTGATTCGCGATGGAATTGAGAAACAGGCAGCAGGTGCCGCCGGATATCGGAAGCTGGCAGAAATATTCCATGGATTTAAAAAAGGTGAGGATCTCCAGCTGATCCAACTGTGACCGTACCCTAGCCAGAGCCAGAAGTTCAGCCGGATTCTGTATATTGTCAGTCTGCGGGCGCATCAGCGCCTCATATCCGAAGATCTCCCCGGTCACGGCATCCACAATAGGCTGAAAATGATATTCCAGGGCTTCTCTTTCCAGGATCATATCCAGTTCCTTCTGGCACTGCAGCTGATATGCCTCCTGATTATAGGATTCAATATTGAATTCGGTAAAACGGCCTTTTCCGTTTCTCTTCACCATATACATGGCAAAATCCGCAAAACGCAGCAGCCGCTCATAGTCCGACGCATCCATAGGATACCACGCGATTCCCGCCGACGCGCTGATACTGGTGCTGGTATAGTCCGGAAAATAGATTCTCGCCGTATGCAGGGCCTCCTGTATCTCATCACACAGCTTCCAGATCTCGTCCTGGGACTCATATCCGTAAATCAGCAGTATAAACTCGTCTCCGGACAACCTGGCAAACAGCATGCGGTCATTCACATGTCTGCGCACAGTGGCGGCAGCTTCCCGAATGTATTCATCACCGTAATCATGTCCGTATTTGTCATTAATCATCTTCAGATTATCCAGATCAATCATAATCATGGCAGCAGTTTTCAGTTTATCCGGATCACGGAACAGCTTTTTGGCCGAATTGTAAAAGGCCCTCCGGTTATAGATATTCGTCAGCAGATCAAAATCCCTGTCATGCTCGATCCGGTGTTTTTCCAGGATTTCGCGTGTGACATCCGTTGCCACCCCGAGGAATACATCGCCCTCCACATGCATCTGCATGCGCACCCAGCAGGGCTTGCCATCCGACTGAAATTCGTAAAGATAGACTGTGCCGTCCTCTGAGCGCTCCCGCAGATACTCCCGGATTTTATGCCATGCTTTCTGAAATCCGGCCGGGTCCACATAATTGGATTCCGTCTTTAGTTCTTCCATGTGGAGGATGGAAAAAAGGGCATCCGTGCAGAACACCTCTCTGCTTAAAGCCGGATTATACTCAAACGCTCCCACCGATACGCCCACCATTTCCAAAATCGTGGACAGTTTCTGCGACTCATCCGCCACCCTGTAGCTTAAATTCTCAATTGCCTCCGACAGCTCATCTATTTCACTGATATGCAGTTTCTCCAGCTTCAGGTTTTTCTCCGGATTGGCGTTTCTGACCTGGGTCATCAGTGTAAACATCGGCTTGGATATCTTTCTGGATACCACTACGATCCCCAGAATACCAATGGTAAAGGTCACAAGGCTGCCCATCAGCATCAGCTGCTGAAATCTGGAGGCGAATCCCAGCAGCTCCCCCTTTGAAACGATTCCAATGATCATCCACCGGTCCTTTACAAAAGGGGTGTTGCTGTCATACAGGGTCAGTGTCTGAACATTTGCATAAACCGTCTGGTTCATGCTGTTCTCGCAGTCCAGCGTGTAGACATTTGTCTGCCCCTCCACCTTCTTTAACGATAATTCCTTAGAATCTCCCAGGATGCTGCGCAGATAAGAGCCATCCTGCATAACAATACTGCAGTTCAGAGAGCCATCTTCCTGCTCCTGTGACTGGTAACTTGCAGCCAGCAGATAGCCTCCCTGACCGATATTGCTAAGCTCCGACTGTATCATAGTGCTCTTCAGGTAAGTGGTGGACATCTCCACCCCCAGGACCGCATACGCCTTTCCCTCATCGTCCGTAATTGGAACGGAATAGGTAAGGATCGGATAAGAATCGCTGGCGGTATCCTGATTCAGATAAAACGGACCGTACCAATAGCCAAAATCTTTATAGTTATCGCTTCCCTGTTCCTGGGCCGCCAAAAAAGGCCCGTAAAAATAAGAACCGGCCTCTTCATCTTCTCCGTCTTCGCCAAAGGTAAATGTGGGATACCAGAGAGAATCCATGGGGATTCCCTGGCTTCTGATCACTTCTGCCGGCCCGCGTTCTGCTAAAAGATCTGAATTATCCACAGAACTGTATGCAGGTTCCTGATCACGAAAATAAAGGCCGGATTTTATATCCTCACGGTCTCCGTCAAGAATCAGGAAAGCGCCCGTTACTGAATTGCGCCTAAGCAGATAAATCAGATCCTCCGACAGATCCGCAAGCAGCGTCTCTGTCAGAGGGTCTCCCACCGCTAAATCCTCTGTTGATTTCTCTTTCTCGTCCAAATATGCCTTCGTCTTACTTTGAATGGACAGCACACAAGATTCCAGATTGGACCATCTTTGCAGCATATCATTCTGCAGACGGTTGCGCTGACTGGTAACCTTGCCTTCGAATATATCAAAAGCGTTGACCTGCAGCTCATTGAGCAGGCCGCCGCGGATCACGACCAGGTAAAGCAGGGCAAACTGGACTGCCATCACCAACAGCATAGGAATCAGCATCTTCTTTAAGATGGACGTCTTCTTACGCATACCAGTCACTTTCCTTCCTGTGTGGCAGCAAGCTCCTGTTTAAACTGGGTCAGCCATTCCTGAAAATTCTCTTCCGTATCAAACATAGCCACAGCGGTGGAATAATCTGTGCCTGCATCCATCAGTTCCTGAATCTTTGCAGCATCCTCCATGGCTTTATCGGACATCGAATACTCCAGCACATCACGGGCTTGGGCTCCGCCTTCAAACGCCCGGTTTGTATACAGCTGATAATCCTCTGTCATTTTTACCGCGACTGACAGAGTCTGACGCATCGTCACTGAGAATTCTGTGTTGGTGGCACTGTCTAACGCTTTATTTATACCTTCCGCCTTGCTTGCTTCCTTTTTTACAGGAAGATAACCGGCTTCAATGGCAAACTCCGTATTTCTCTGTGCTTCGGTGAACCATTTCAGAAATACTGTGGAGGCGTATTCCTCCTTGGCCGTCTTTTTAGTCACTACCATGCCGGCACCCTGCTGCACCGCACAGATTTCCCCGTCTTTAAATATCGGAGCCGGCATTACAGCCGCTTCGATCGGATAGCTGTTTGTGTCGTCCACAATCACTTCTTTAGGAAAATAAGTAGCGGTTGTGGTGGATCCCACCAGCGCAAGAATATCTCCTACCTTGGCATCATCGGATCGAAACTTGCCATAAGATGCAAACCATCCCTTGATATACGGCACATAATAGCACTGCCAGAGCCTGCGCATAATATCGTCATCCACCTGAAAGGTCACTTTACCTTCAGAATCAACAGAAAATATCTCCGATCCCAGCTGCTTGCATCCGATAATTATGTAATTCGCCATCGCATCACGCCCGTAAAACGCCTTGCCGCCCGACCACACATAGTAACTCTCGGCCACCTCAATCAGGCCCTCCACCGTGGACAGCTTATCCAAAGAATAGCCCGTCTTGGCCGCAAATTTATCCCAGTCCGTCTTATTGATCATCAGCACTTCCGTAGCTTTGGCTGTCGGAAAGATCTTCAGCTCCTGGCCCTTGCCCAGCCGGCCTTCTTCTATGTAAGAAGGGATGTATTCCTCAATCTCATCTTCTGTCAGATATTTCTCCAGGCTCACCACAAGGCCCATCTGATCAAACTGATAGGCAGAATCCGCATATGCGGCCACAATGTTGGGAACGGGTTCTGTGCCGACTTTATTGTTGGCTGAATCCAGCACATTTTCCACAAGCTGCGCGATATTTCCCTGGCTGTAAGCCTCCACTACAATTCCCATATCTCTGCCGACTGTCGTATTAAACTCGCTGACAAGCTCATCAAATGCATTTTTTTGTGCGCCGTTATAATAATGCCAGATATCGATATTAACCGGATGATCCTTATCCAGCTTTACTGTTTCGGCATGATTGGATGAACAGCCGCATAATCCCGTCAATAATAGTACTGCGGTCAGTGCAGCCGCTAAGATTCTCTTACTCTTTTTCATCAGGATGAGCCCCCCGTATTGTGTGTGATAAAAAGAGTATAATCTATTTCAGCGGTATTTTCAATAACATTACCGGGTATACCGGCCAAAAAGATAAGATAAACATGGATTTACCTTTCCAAATGCCGGAAATATTCCTGCCTGGTACTGTCAATCTGCCGGATCAGGAATAAAATAATCAGATCACGAATAAACGTTCCAATATCCAGAGTTTTCATGGCTCCCCGCGTATACTCCAGATAAAGTATCCTCTCAATATCCGAAACCGCCGCCTGTCTGTCGTGAAGCAATAGCTCACCTGCCTGCCCGGTGCCCAAAAGCCCCATGATACAATCGCTGATCCTCTTCACTTCCTGATCTGTACAGGATCTCATGCGATCCAAAGATACCGATTCTCCGATGCGCTGGCGGATTTCCTGGCGGAATACGGCCAGCGTCACCTCTTCCTCTATGCTGATGGGGCCCGCCGGAGGGAGATCCTCGAAACGTCCGCAGACCGCTGACTCCATGCTGTCATAAATCTGATACAGCTGCGGACCCTCGATTATACATACCTTCTGCCTCTCCGCAAGCAGAAAGGCCACGCCAAACAGCTCCAGCCTCTGCCTCTCTTCTCTTTCATCCAAAGACAGCAGTTTTGCTATTTCACCTATATCCATAGACTGCTTGCTGCTTAAGACTTGGCCGATCCAGTCCCATCCGGCGTAGAAAATGCCATAAATCCGATCCTCCAGTTTGTCGCGCTCCTGCTGCTGTAAACATTCATTTCTAAGGTATTCCAAGATCCCCAGGAATCGGGCGGCATAAATCTGCATCTCCAGCGTCAGGCCATAGAAACAGGGAGAATGAAAATAGGAAGAATGCAGGGTGCAGCGCTCGTATACCTCTGGGTTTGAGAAATAAAGCCTGTCCAGATCCTCATACACTTCCTGCTGCCGTCCCACCGCACAGACCAGCAGCAGCGTAGTATCCACACAATTCTCCCGGGCTTGCTCAAATCCGTTCTGCCGCGCCGGTTCACTCCAATCCTGCAGTTCTTCACACAGTTTTCTCGCACAATCCAGCAGCTTTGTGTTCACTGTTCCATAAGAGGTCTGCTCTTCCCTGATAATATCGCCGCTGTTTCCTTCCCCGGCCAGCTCCTGCAGTACTAACAGCAGCTTTTGTATATCCCGGTCTGCCGGCCTTACATAGTGAATTCCCTTATACAGTATCCCATTCGTATACTCCTGTTCCATATATCCTCCATATATTGCGCATACTCCGCAGCGGGATGATCCTGGCCATATAAATCCGGCATGAGATAACCGGCATGCGGCAAGGAAAGGCAGAGCGTGGATGCGCTATGATTTTAAAGATTTACCGTTATCAATTACTTTGGGGAGTATCAGGCAGAAATGCCTTTAAAGACTGTTGCTGTATCTATCATAATAAATCGGGCTTGGGAATTCAAGCTGAAATACTGAATATAATGTAACATTCTGTTACTGATGTGCTGGCCGGATTCTTTGGCACGGTTTGGCTGAATAGAATCCGGACAGCACACTGATTTTTTTGAATAACAGCAATTCACTACCCGTCACAGACCGGCATGGATACTGTGAAAGCAGCACCGCCGCCTGGGGTATCATGAAGCGCGATCATGCCCTTCTGCTGCCTCACAAGCTCACTGGCTATACACAGGCCCAATCCGTAGTGATCTTTTTGGCTGCGGGAGGAATCCGCCCGGTAAAAGCGGTCGAAAATTTTATCCTTATGCTCATCCGCCACACCGAGTCCGTTGTCAATGACGCTGATTCGCACATATCTGCCGGACGCCTCTGCCTTCAGCCATATATTCCCTTTGCAGGGCGTGTAGCTGACCGCATTGTCCACCAATATTGTGAGGATCTGCTCCATCCTCCGGCGGTCGCATCTGCACATGGGGAGCGCTTCCTTAGGCAGTACCGCTTCCATCCGGATCTCCTTCTGCCGCGCCCTCGGCTCCCAGGCCTCATAAACATCCAGCAGCAGTGTATCCATCTCCACGTCCTCCATATGAAAGGTCCAGCTGCGGTTATCCGCTCTGGCTAAAAGCAGCATATCATCCACCAGGCGTGACATCTTCTGCCCCTCCTGGCGTATCACCGTGAGGAAACGGCCCTGATCCCCTGCCTCTGCCTTCTCCATCGCCGATGCGGCGGAAAGGATCACCGCCAGCGGCGTGCGCAGTTCATGAGAGGCATCCGCGATAAACTGAATCTGCTTCTGTCTGCTTTCCTTCGCCGGACGGATCATTCTGCCCGTAAAAAACCAGGAAAACAAGAGGAGACACAGCACGGCGGCAGCGTCCAGTCCCAGAACCAGCAGCCTCTGTTGCAGGATCTGTTCTGCCTGCATCCGTAAGGGGTATAAAAGCAGGCAGCTTAAATAGCCGCTGTCTTTTGGCACAACCATCGCGGAAATATAGAATTGCTGTCCGTTTTCCCTACGATAGGTATACTCCACATGCTGCGGCACCACAGTAGCGCTGGGCCCCTGGAAAATATCCAGCAGATAATTTTCCCGGGTATAGGTGACCGCTTCCATCAACAGCTCCTCGGTCTTTACATCCTGCATCTGTTCATTAAATAGGAATGGGGTGCCGTTATCCCACACCGCCAGTATATACTTACCGTTCTGCCGCACGCCCTCCATCCACTGACGGCTGATGGAGGTCTGCCCGCCAAGATAGGAGATGACCGATTCCGCGCTGCTTATAAATTCTCTGCTGTTAGCGCTTTTGGTCTGTTTTTCAGAGCTGATGAGGTATACAAAAGACACGGCGATCATAATCAATCCCGTTACCAGAGTGGCAAATACAGTCATCTCTCTTTGCAGTTTTTGAAACATATTGTTTAGTCCTCCGGCCGGCACAGGCTGTAACCGATCCCTCTGGCCGTTTTTAAGATCATCCTGCTCCCCACCGCCCTTAGACGGCGCCGCAGAAAATGTATATAGTTATCCAGATTTCCGTCCTCCACTTCCGCATCCGGTCCCCACACGCGGGATAAAAGGACCGCTCTTGGCAGCGTCCGCCCGGGATTTTTCAGAAAAGCTTCCAAAAGCTCTCCTTCCTTTCTGGACAGGCTGCAGGAACCCCTGGGACCTGTCAGGCGCTTTTCATCCGGTTCCAGCGCTATGTCTCCGGCTGTCAGCTCACGCCTGGCTGCCCAGGCCGCAGGCCGTCGGAAAATGGAACGGATCCTGGCCATCAATTCTTCATAGGCGAAGGGCTTTACCAGATAATCATCCGCTCCGGCATCCAGTCCGGTCACCTTATCCTCCAGTTCTCCCAAAGCGGTGATCATGATCACAGGCGCCATGACGCCCTGGGCGCGCGCGATACGCAGCAGGCTCACGCCGTCCATCTCCGGCAGCATACAGTCCAGGAGGATCAGGTCATATGCCTGCTGCTGCATGCAGTGGAGGCCTTCAGGGCCTTCATGGCAGACGTCTATGAGTAAACCTTCCTGCAGCAGTTGGAATTTAAGGGTGTCGCAGAGGTTTTTGTCGTCTTCTATGATTAAGATTCTCATGAGTGAAGTGTCCTTTCTTTAGCGGCCGGATATGATGGGGATTGTGTGACGGGGCAGTGGCGGAGAAACCGGCCGCAGTGGGGCCGGGACTGCTGCGATGCATCCGTTCCCTCCCGCAGGCTCACGCCTTCGTGAGTATCTTACCTCATTTTCTTCCCCCTGTCACCGGATTTTGGGGAAATCACAGAATCTACAAATTTTTTAGAGATTATTTAAAGACTGGGATGCTATAATACCTGCAACAACGATCCATCCGGCCGGCACCGCAGTCCGGAATGTTCTATCACATGCGGTGCAGAAATGAGGTATATTATGAAAAAATCTATGCAACGAGGGCTCGCAGCATGTCTGATCATCGCTATGATGCTGATTGGAGCCTGCTCAAAACAGCCTTCCGGCGGGATATCAGGCACGCAGGGGGAGGAGGGCAGCAAAGCAATGGGCCGGTATCTGGAAGAAAGTGTTCCTCTTCCTGACGGCATGACATCGGTTTCCGCTCTCGCACGGCTTGCAGACGGCACGATCCGCATGCTCTGTACGGATGCTAAGGAGGGCATGCATGTGTTTGACTCCAAGGACAACGGGCTGACTTTTAAGGAGGCCGAAGGCTACAGCGAAATCCTTGAAGAAGCGGGCTTCGGGCCCCAGACGGGGACTGAAGCAAAAAACAGCGGCAGTTTCTACGCTTCTACGTCCGCGATCAGCCGGGAAGGGGCACTTCTGATCAACAAGCAGATCTTCTCAACAGGGGACGGCAGCGAAGAAAACACCTCGCTGGACAGCCAATGGTACTATATAAGCAGCGATCTTAAACTGAAGCAGATACCGGTCACATTCAGCAGCACGGCAGAGATAGCGTCCTATAGCCAGATGCCCAATTCCAGCGGTTTCACGGCTGCCGGTGAGCTACTGGTATCAAATATTACGGGAGAACTGCTGCAAATCAACCCGGAAACCGAAGAAGTCCTGCACACCTATCAGGACTGCCTGACCACCTTCTGTATCGGAACTACCCTGTATGCCGTGACCTCCTCCGGTATAGACAGCTATGATACCACCACCGGCCAGCTTCTTGCCGCCGACAGCGTGTTAAATGATTTCTATAAAAATGCAAAAGGTGAAACATCTAACGGCGTTGCCGTCAGCACCGTAGGATCCGGCGCACTTCTGATGGCATCCGGGAAGGAAGACGGCTCTGTCTACTATCTGAATTCCACCGGGCTGTACCGCCATGTTAAGGACGGAACTGCCATGGAACAGATCATAAACGGCTCACTGGTATCCTTCAGCAGTCCTGATACCTCTCTGGCACACATGACAGTAAATGATGACGGGACGTTCCTGATCTCTGCCTATACACGCACGGGAATGCAGCTCTACCGCTATGCCTACTCCGACCAGGTGAGCGCCATGCCGGAAAAAGAGCTTAAAGTTTATTCCCTGACAGACAGCATGACCGTCCGCCAGTCAATTGCCGCCTACCAGAAACAGCACCCGGATACATTTGTTTCATTGGAAATCGGTATGTCCGGCGACGATGCGGTGACCGCATCCGATGCGCTCCGTACCTTAAACACAAACATCATGGCCGGCAAGGGGCCGGATGTGCTGATACTGGACGGTATGCCCATCGACTCCTATATAGAAAAAGGCATGCTGGCGGACCTGTCCGGTCTGCTGGATGAGATTGAACAATCCGACGGACTCTTTGAAAACATTGCCCGGGCTTATGAGAAAAACGGCCAGGTAAATGCGGTCCCCACCGGGTTTCAGGTGCCGATCCTGCAGGGGAGCACCGCCAGCATAGAGCAGGTGTCAGATTTAGCCTCCCTGGGCGATCTGGTTTCGTCCCTGCGCGAATCAAACCCGGATAAGAGCACAATCCTTACCCGCACTGACAGCGACGATCTGCTGAATTTGCTGTATCCGGTCTGTGCACCGGCCTGGTTCTTGCAGGATGGCACAATTGATGAGAGTAAGCTGAAAGAATTTCTGACCGTGCTCAAAAAGATCGGCGATGCCGAAAAAGCCGGCACCGGCCAGGAAGAACCAGATCAGACGATTGTTTTTGTCGGCGGCGGGGGCTTAAGCAGCAATACTGCGGATGCATTGATGGGACTCTTTGATTATCTGTACGGAAACCGTGTTTTAAACGCAGGTGCTATAAGCTCAGTCAATGATCTCTCCTATATTATATCCGCCAATGATTCGCTGGGCTTGTCCTATGTTCCCATGAACGGTCAGGCATCCAACGTATATATTCCAAGAAATATCGTCGGCATAAACGCCAGAAGCGGACAGATCGGGGATGCACAGGACTTCATCCGGGCCTTTCTCTCGAAAGAGAATCAGCTCATGAGCACCGAAGGCTTTCCTGTAAACCGCGCGGCCTTTGACCAGGCCTGTGATAAAGAAGAAAATCAAAGCGGCGATGCGGATCTGGGCAGTCTCTCCGTCAGTGATGCGGCGAGCGGTGAAGCCACCCTCACCATCCATTGGCCGTCTAAAGAGCAGCTGAATGAGTTCCGGGCTATCCTTACAGCTCTAAACACGCCCTGCGCCATAGACTCCACGGTTTTGGATGCGGTAAGAGCCCCTGCCGGCCGCTATTTAGACGGCAGCATAGATCTGGATACGGCGGTATCGGATATTATGCAGAAAATCAATCTCTACCTTTCCGAATAAATCACCGGGGCCGGCTTCGACTTAGATGCCGGCCCGTTTCTCCTCAATTCACTGAAAGGATCCTATTTTATGAAAAAAAGACAGATGACCGGAATCCTCTTTGTACTGCCCAGCCTCATCGGTGTCTGTATCTTTGTGCTGATCCCCTTTCTGGATGTGATACGGCGCTCCTTTCTGGAAGCGGTGAACAGCAGGTGGGTAGGGATACAGAATTATCTGACGGTTTTCACCAATCCGGCCTTCCTTCTGGCCGGTAAAAATACGCTGCGCTTTGTGGGAATCTGCATTCCTCTGCTCATCGTCCTGTCGCTAAGCATCGCCGCCTTTTTAAACAGGCAGGCGGCAGGGGGCATTTTAAAAACCTGTTTTCTGCTTCCCATGGCCATACCCGTGGCCTCCGTGGTGCTTTTATGGCGGGTGCTGTTTCACAACAGCGGCCTGCTAAATCATCTGCTCCATAGCCTTGGATATGCCGGAACGGACTGGATGAATACCGGCTTTGCTTTTTGGATTCTGGTCATCAGTTACCTGTGGCGCAATCTGGGCTACAACATTGTGTTATGGATGGCGGGCCTTTCCTCCATACCGGTCAGCCTGTATGAGGCGGCCAGAGTGGACGGAGCAGGTTCCTTCCAGTGCTTCCTAAAGATCACGATGCCAGGCCTCATGCCCACGCTGTTTACCATTTCCGTTCTGTCGCTTCTAAACTCCTTTAAGGTGTTCCGCGAAGGCTATCTGGTGGCTGGGGATTATCCCCATGAAAGCATGTATCTGCTGCAGCATTTGTTCAATAACTGGTTTCGGGATCTGTCGCTGGATAAGATGGCGGCCGGGGCCGTCACCTGTGCTGCCGTGATATTCGCTTTAGTGCTGATCCTTAAAAAATCCTGGGGCGGCGAGGAGGACTGACCGAATGAAAAAAATACTACCGCTTCTCTTCTGTTTTCTGCTGGCGGGCATCGCCTGTTATCCCATACTGTTTCTTTTGACAGGCTCGCTGATGGCCGATACAGAACTTTCTTCACTGCTGGGACCGGTCCTTAAAGGCAGCAAAGGCTATGCATCCTTCCGCCTGCTGCCAATGATGCCCACCTTAAAACACTATGCCGGTCTGCTTCTGGACTCACCGGAATTCTTTGTGATGTTCTGGAACTCAGTAAAGTTAACCGCGGGGATCCTGGCCGGGCAGGTGCTTGTGGGCATACCTGCCGCCTGGGGGTTTGCCAAATACCGTTTTCCCCTGAAAAAAGCCGTTTTTACCCTGTATATACTGTTGATGATGATGCCTTTTCAGGTGACCATGCTCTCCAACTACCTGGTTCTCGACCGCCTTCATCTTCTTAATACCCATGCCGGCATCATTCTCCCGGCGGCTTTTTCCACATTTCCGGTATTCATCATGTACCGTTTTTTCTGCGGCGTGCCGGGTTCCATCCTGGAAGCCGCGCAGATTGACGGCGCGGGCCCGCTGCAGATTTTTCTTCATATCGGCCTGCCTTTAGGCTCCGCCGGAGTGGTTTCTGCGGTCGTGTTAAGTTTTCTGGAATACTGGAACTTAATCGAGCAGCCCCTGACCTTTCTGCAGGATAAACGCCTGTGGCCGCTGTCACTGTATCTGCCTAATATCAGTCTGGACCGCGCAGGAATAGCTTTCACCGCTTCAGTCACCGCACTTTTTCCGGCCGTCCTGATCTTTCTTAGCGGGCAGGATTATCTGGAACAGGGCATCATTGCCAGCGCTATAAAAGAATGACAAATGTATAATGGAGGTAACACATGAATAAACTGCTCCGAAAAATAACTTCTGTCCGGATCCCTGACTTTCAGTCGGTCTCCCTGCGCCAAAAAGCCCTGCGGTGCCTGGCGGGATTTATGTTTCTGATGATACTGCTCACCCTTCTTTCGAGAGCCGCCCGCAGCATGACCATAGCCGAGGCAGTCCTGGCATCTCCGCAGAAAATGACCATTGACTATAATATCACCGCTAACGGCCGCACCGTACAGGATCAGGAAACCGCGCTCTCCACCCTCCCCAATGTGAAAGTGAAGCAGGTGCATGTGAGGGAAGGCGAATCCGTAAAAGCGGGCGATCCGCTGTTTACGCTGGATACGGAGGATTTAAGCGCCCAGATCCTCGCCCTGAACCAGGAGATCGAAAAGATGAAGCTGCAGGCTCAGGCGGCTGCTTCCAACAATCGGCTGGATCAGGAAAATAAGGAAAACAGCATCGCACGCGCCAGAGAGGATTACAACACAACAAAAGAAAAGACAGACAAGCTCATACAGCAGGCGAAGCAGGCCATGGACGAAGCCAGCCAGGCGCTGACCGACTTCAGGAATAAGCCTTCCCAAAACGGTCAGAACGATATACTGGAAGGCCTGAAAAATGCATACAATACAGCCCTTTCCCAGCAGCAGAGCGCACAGGACTCTCTAAACACGCTCAACAAAGAACTGGAAGAAACCGTTCAGGCCAGGATTCAGGAAGCACAATCCGGCCTCTCAGGCAATGCCATACTGACCGAAGAAGAAAAAAAGAAGATCGAAGCTAAGGCCAGGGCCGAATACGAGCCGCTTTTGTCACAGGCGGACAGGACATTAAAAAATGCCTCCGATGTCTCCGCCAATGCTAAAACCGCTCTGGATCAATACCAGGCTACCGTAAACAGCAACGCGGGGGAAGAGCGGAAAGCGCAGGAAAAGGCTCTGGAAGACGACTATAATGCGAAAAAGCTGGCCTATGAGGATGCGCTGGCTTCACAGGCAGAGAGCCTGCGGCAGGCAGAACGGGCCATCGAGGATGCCGACAGCCCTAAACGGGCCGACAGCTCTGAAACGATCGCGAAGCTCGAGCTGAAAGAGAAAGAAGATGCTCTGAAAAAGCTGGAAGATATGCTGGCCTGTGAGGGCGTTGTAACATCTTCCGCGGATGGACTGATCCTTAAAGTGTCCGTGATGACAGGTGAACCCACTTCATCCAATACCAGCATACTTCTTGCCAATGCAGATGCCGGATGCAGGTTTACCGCGCAGATTAGTGCAGAGGACGCGAAGCATCTAAACCGCGGCGACAGTGTCATCTTAAAAGTCGGCAATGACAAAAAAGAGCTGAAAGATCTGACCATTGATACGATTGAGGTCAACGCCGAAAATCCGGATCTCTATGACATATCGGTGAGTATTCCCAAGGGCCTGGCACAGATCGGTTCCGCCGCAGTGCTGGAAGCCACCAGCAGGTCAAAAATCTATGAAAGCTGCGTGCCTCTAAGCGCGCTGCATATGGAACAGAATAAAAGCTATCTGCTGATCCCCAAAGAAGTGCAGACCGTACTGGGATCCGAATGGACCGTGGAAAAACTGGAAGTCACCGTATTGGAGAAAAACGGGAAATACGCGGCGCTCTCTCCCACCGATTTTCCTTCAGGACAAAAATTCGTTGAAACCTCCACCAAGCCGCTGCAGACCGGCGACCGCATACGTCTGTCGGAAGAATGAAGGCGGCAATGAGATATCTGGTCTTATTCCTGCTGTCAGGAGCCCTTCTTATATGCATGGCAAAGGCTCTGGCAGATGCGGACCGGCTGGATATCTCATCCACTGCCTGGCTGTTTGATCTTACCGATACACCTTTAAATCCGCAAAAGGCAGCCGGTATGCTGGCGCAGGAACAAAGTGAAGCCCATCCCATGCCTTTTCTGCTCTGGAGCCAGCTGTTGGAAAAGCAGATAAGAAACCCTGTCCTGAACCGATCCGCAGCCGCCGGCTGTCTGATCGTTTATGGTGACAGTTCCCTGCTGTTTGGCCAAACCGTTTTGGATCCTTCCGATCAAAAGGGCTGTCTGATCTCCAAAGACCTGGCCTATCGTCTGTTCGGAAGCGTAAATGCGGATGGGATGGAAATTGAACTGGACGGCCGCACGCTCACGGTACGGGGTGTCCTGGATCAGTATGACGGTATTATTGCGGCCGCACCCCTGCCGTCGGATCAGGCAGAGCTAAACATGCTCACGCTCGGACGGCCGGATGATTCACAAAGCACGGATAAAGATGCACAGTCTTTTATGGACCGGCATGGCATCTATGGAACCTCCCGCCGGATTTCCCTGTATCATACGGCCGCAAGGCTGGCCGCTGTGCTCATGCCGCTGCTTGCAGCCGCGTGGGGCTGTGGCAAGCTGTTTAAACAAGCCTTCCGGCTGCGGCATTTACCTGTACCGGCTGCAGGCTGTTTTCTGACCGCGGCAGCCGCGCTGGCAGTGTTTCTGTGGTTTATGCCGTATCCGCCGCGTTTTCCCGCATCGCTGATCCCCGGCAGCTGGTCAGACTTCACTTTCTGGCAGAACAAATTCAGCGATACTGCCGAACAAATCCGGCTGCTGGTCCAGACAGAAAAAACGGTTCCGGAACAGGCCCTGCTGGCTGTCAGCTGGAATGCGGCTGTAAACGGGGTCATGGCCGCGCTGCTGCTCCCGCTCTGGATAAAAACAGCATCCGCCGCACTTAGGGATAATCTGTTTTATCTGCTGTGCGGCTGCATGGTGCTCTCTTTTTTGGTCGCCGTATGGCTGCAAAACGATTACCGGATCATGTGGCTCCTGCTCCCCTGGGCCCTGCTCTGTCAAGCCCTTTCAAGCTATCTGAAACAGATCAGGTTAACCGTTTTGAACTGTACAGATAAATAAACAGCAGCCTGGAAAATGCCGTTTTACGCGCATTTCCCGGGCTGTATCCTCACTGTCCGGCCTTCTCCACATTTTTAAGATGCTCTTCATAGGTTTCTGCATAATAGTAATTGGCGGAATCATCATTAACGAAATAATAATAATCGGTATCCGCCGGATTCAGCGCCGCCTGAATCGCCTTCATGCCAGGATTGCTTATGGGACCGGATGGAAGCGCATCACAGCGGTAAGTATTGTAATAGGCGCTGTATCTGTCCTGATCCCCGTCAATGTAGGGCTTGATATGTTTCTCCACATAAGTGATCGTAGCGTCCAATTCCAGCTTCATGCCCGCATCCAGACGGTTATAGATGATGGACGAGATATTGGGCATCTCATCCGGATTGGCGCCCTCTTTTTCAATCATGGAAGCAATGGTCAGCAGTTCATAGACGGACAGCCCCTTATCGGCAGCCGCGGACCGTATTTCATCGCTGATCTTCTTTTCCGTATTGCGAAGGAATACGCCGATCGCATCCTCCGGCTTGCTGTCGCGGTAAAAATCATACGTATCGGGGAAGAGATATCCTTCCAGCTTAAAACAGCGGTGTTCGTTTTCCGGTATCTCTGCTACCAGGCTGTAATAGCTGTAATCAAAGCTGTTACACACCTCAAACAGGCTCTCGGCGCTGCATACACCGTTTTCTTCCAGCTTGTTAAATATCTGTGCCACCGTATACCCTTCCGGTATGGTGATGCGGACTGTAGGCGATTCCGTTGTCTCCCCGGCCTGACTGCCGCTGCTGCCGCCGTCAGAAGGCGCTGCCGGATCCGTTCCCGCATTTCCGCGTTCAAAATCCATGCTCACGGTTTCAAAAGCTCCGTCGCTGATCTTTCGTATCTGATAAGTTACGGATATGGTATCCCCGCCTGCGGCGGTAGTCACAGAGGCCTGGGCGGTATAGGTGTACTCTCTCGTTTCCTCATCGGACAGCTTCACATTCCCGCTGGTCAGCTGATACGCATCGATGCGCTCGCTCTCATCCACCTCATCGGACTTTAAACCGTCCAGGTATTTGCGAAAGCTGGAATCTCCCAGATCCTTCACCGTCTTAAGTTCATCCTCGGTATTGGCGGCAGTCGTTTCATCCGCTTTACCGCTCTTATTGCAGCCTGTCATCAGCAAAACAAAAGCGATGAGCATAAGCAGGTATTTCATCCGTTTTTTCATTTTCTTCCGTTTCTCCTTTCCAGCATGTCCAGACTTTCTTTCAGTTTGATGACCGACCAGCGGTACTGCCCTTCATCCTCATATTCTCTGTAATAGCACTCCACAATCATGATCACATACATATAGATATTATAGAGCAGTCTGCGGATCATCTCATGATCCGAAAACTCTGTCCTGCCATATCCTCTCAAAAATGCCTCCGGCCTTTTGGGCTCCGTAATCATGCGGAAATAGTGTTCCATCAAAGGATCGCCCCACAGCGCCCGTTCAAAATCGGTGATTCCGGTTATTTTACCGTCCTTCACAAACACATTTCCCGCCCAGAGATCCCAATGAACCAGGGCCGGTTCGCTCACCTCATCCAGCACATCCAGATTGTGGGATACCGGCGATCGCACTTCTTCATAACCGACTCCCAGATCCGCGGATACACGCATGCCGTCGTCCAGCGCATCTTCTAAAAGAACTGCAAACGCCTCTCTCCAGCTGTTTTTTTGCTCCTTTATCCTTCCCAGACACCCGAAGCTTAGGCCCTTCAATCCATTTATCTGAGCATTGCAGCGGCCCAGGCTTTCCTCTATCTGATCTCTGTCTGTATCCGTCATCCACTCCATACACTCGCTGTAGGGCAGGCCCTCCAGCTTCTCCATAAAAAAATAGTCTGAGTTACACAGATGATGAGTGTTGTCATAACAGTATATATGCGGAACCGGCACTGCGGTTTTCTCTTCCGTCAGCCGCATTGCCTCCACCTCTGCCTGCATGATGTTCTTTTCATAGGTTAAAAGACGGTCTGTGCAGGGCGCAATCTTTACAATCACCTGCCGGTCATCCGCAAGTGTCAGCTCATAGGCCGCATTAAAGTAACCGCCGGTCAGCTCCCTGACCTTTGTACTCTCCGCCTCCTGTTGGTTTAATCCCAAAGCGAATACGGCCATTCGCCGAAGTACGTCCTCCGATTGAGCATGCTTGGTTTTGCTGTACATAACGGCCTCCCAATCTTTTATCGTTTTACCGTTCATTTTATCATGAACAGGCTCCGTTTTGTAAAATACGGGCTGCATTTATGTTAACATATTCCGAAATCATATGCAACTGTTCCCTGTAGCAGAAGCAGGCCGGCATCCCTTTAAAGAAGTGCCGGCCTGTTTCAAAATTTCCGCTGATGCAGGACTGCCGGCCACATTCTGTCAGCTTAACAGCTTTTTCACATTCAGCTGTCCCCAGCCCTGATGGCATTTGGCAAATCCCAGGTCATCGCAGCTTTCCCTAAGCTTCAGCTTCACTTCCGCGTTGGTAAGCCACGGCTGCTTCTCCAGCAGCAGGGCAATTGCTCCCGATACAATCGGAGTGGACATGCTGGTTCCGCTCTTTACCGCATAATAGTTATGCGTTTTCTGGTACAGACCGTTGCAGGAGATGATATTTGAGCCCGGCGCTACAATCTCAGGCTTTACAATACAGCAGTCTCTGGTAGGGCCGCGGCCGGAGTAATGCACCATCTTGGTGCCGAATACCTCTACCATCTTGGCATCGTCAGAGCAGCCCACCGTAATCACCTTCCGGCTTATGCCGGGCGTCGTGATCGTGCTCTGCCCAGGTCCCAGATTGCCGGCGGCAACTACCACCACAAGCCCCTGATCCCAGACTTCTTCCACACTGCGCACCAGAATGGAATCCTCTCCCATCCCTTTTTTGGCCAAAGCACCTACCGATATATTTACAATACGGATTCCGTATCTGTCTTTATTTTTAATGATCCAGTTCAGGCCGGACAGCACATTGCTTAAGCTGCCGTTGCCTTTTCTGTCCAGTACCTTTAATGAGATGAGATTGCAGCCGGGGGCCATTCCGACAATTTTCCCCTCTGAAGCCGCTCCGCTGCCGCCTATAATTCCGGCCACATGGGTGCCGTGCCCGTTATCGTCATAGGGAATGCTGCGGTTTTTAAGAAAGTCACAAAATCCAAGGATTCGGTTATCAAAATCCGGATGCGGTGTGATCCCGGTGTCCAGGATTGCCACGCCTATGCCTTTTCCGGTAATTTTTTTCTTATGTGCGCCTTCTCCGTGCACTGTAGCGATTGCATGGAGCATCTGCGCCTGTAGGCACATCGATTGATCGTATATCCGCCTCATGATTTCCTCCATTAAAGTGCATTCAGCCTTTTTTGTCTGATACTTTAAAATATTCATCATGGGCAGCTTTCGTTCGCACGGTGCATTCAATATTTTAGAGCAGCGAAGGTTCCGTCTTCAGATCTGGCCGGCTCCAGTTCCTCCGGTACAGCCTGCACTGCATATGGGACGGATCCAGCTTTAACGCTTCATCCAGATAGCCCAGCGCCCTGTCTATATCTCCCAGCCCGTAATAGCCCAGCGCCAGCAGATAAAAGCAGTGCGCTCTGTTTCTATTGGTGAGATTCTCCTCAAAGATCAGGAAATCCGGCAGGGAAACTGCAAAATAATCCATCTTCACTTTATCCCCGATATGCTGCTCTCCGTAATCGATCAGACGGTAAAATCTGGCGTTGGCCTCCGCCTGCCTGGAAAGCTTACGTTTCGCCAGTCCCTGATACAGGATCATATCGGCGGGCTGGTCATTGTAATACATCATGCCCGCAGGCTCATCGTTTCCGACGCTTGCGGTCAAAAAGCTTTCCTTAGCCTTTTCTTCCTCTCCCAGCATCTCATACACACATCCAAGATAATAATGGATGTGATTGTCTTTGGTGCCCTCCAGCTTGCCCTCGCCAAGATTTTCGGGGTAGCAAAGCGCCTGCTGCAATAGCTGTAAAGCCTGCCCGCAGTCCGCTTTTCTGATCCTCTCTTTGGCCATCTCCACCAGGGCGGCGGTGTACTGTCCGGTCACCTTCCCCTCACCGCCTTCCCACGGATGGAATTTTCTTCCCATTATCAGCTTATAGGCCTGCTCATGCTGTCCCAGCATATTCAGTACGGAGGTCATTTCCACAAACAGATCATCCCGTTCTTCTACCAGCTGCGGATATCTCCGGCAGTGATCCAGACGTTCTTCACAGGACATGCCAAGCTTCTTATACAGCTGATCCAGTTCCAGAAACACTCTGGCATCCGTATTGTCCAGCGCAAAGGCTTTTTCAAGCGCCTCTCTGGCAGACTCCCGGTCGGACAGCTTATTGTAATATAACAGTGAAAGGTTTCTCCAGGCTGTGGGGAATGTGCCATCCAGGCGCACCGATTCCTGCCACAGCTTCAGGGCGCGCTGCCACCACCCCTTATCATAGAACAGGCAGCCCAGATAATAGCAGGCTTTAGGCGCCCCCCCTTCCCTTTCGGCGGCATATTCCAGCACGGCTATGTCTTCCGCCTTATTGGGGAAACAACAGTAGGGAGAACGCGCTTCCGCTTCCGCCACCGCAGCTCCCGCCTCTTTCGTCCGCCCCATTTTGCTTAGATAGTATCCTTCGTAATATTTTAACAGAGGACTATCTGCGCTGCAGAGTCTTAAGGTCTTAAGGGCCTCCTCATAAGCGCCGAATTCCGCAAAATCCCTCGCGGCCATCAGATGGTTATCCGCGGTATTTCTCATCAGTCCTCTGACTCTATAAAGTGCCTGACTGTCTCCTGACAGGAAATATTCTTCCAGGCCGGACACATAATCAAAGGGGTCCAGCTTGAGATTATCTTCGATGGCTGTAAGCGCTTCTTCTTTTCTTTCCAGCTTGCCCAGAAGATACGCTCTTAAACCGCGCGCCTTGATGTTATGCGCATTTTTCACCAGGGATTTCTCAGCAAATTCCAGAGCGGAACCGTATTCACCTCTGCAGGCATCGATGGCCGCCAGAAAGTAAAAAGCCATCTCCTGCTGCTCGTTGGACCAGGATGCCTTGTAAAAGGAGTCGTAAGCCTCCTCCGTATCCCCCTGCCGAAACTGTACCAGTCCCAGATTGTACAGCGGCTCGCTGTCGTACGGGTTTGGATTGTATCCCGTAAGCCTACGAATCGCCTCACGGAAATGCTTTTTAGCTTCCTGATAATCTCCGCGGCGCAAAAGCAGCACACCGTACGCATTGTTGATCCGTATATCGCCGCTGTCCCTCTTGAGCCCTTCCAGGTAGTAATCCTCCGGGCGGTAAGTCGCATGCCGGTACTGTTCAAGATGTAATCCGGTAAGATACAGTTCTTCATTTGTCCGGATCTCCTTTGGATCTTTTGCCGCCTTTGCGGGCTGCGGCAGCTCCTGCATCTTCTCCTCAAGCGGCGTGTAAGCGACCAGCAGCCGTCCGTCCGCCCATACTTCCACCGTCAGTTCGGATTCCTTTTCGTATGTGCAGTCCACCGTTGTTTCATAGATATCAACAGGGGAGAGCAGGGCATGATCCTGAAAGACTGTCTCACCGCACTTTTTGAGCAGAATTTCAGCATTTTCCCGCCTGCCGGTCGCATAGACTGCAAGGCGGATCTGACGGCCGTCTGCTGTCAGATTAACCGCGGCGTCGACCGTCGCATTTTTGACGCTGCCCACTTTTTTATAGGGCATGAAATACTGTTTGAATGTCTTTTCTTCAAAGGGTTTCAGCCAGGTAAAATCGGGCTGGTTATCCGTAAATACCCCGGTCATCAGCTCTATGTACGGGCCGTCCTCATCCGTTAAGTTGCGGTCCCAGGCTTTCCCAAAATCCCCGCAGCCCCAGGTCCACTGCTTTTTACCGGGGGATATATGATGGTCCGCCACATGGAGAATTCCGGCTTCCACGCCGTAATCATAGCCTCCCACAAAATCGTACGCCGACTTTTCCGCCATATAGGAAGTGGGCACCGGTATATTCTTATAGCGGGAGATATCCACGCCTTCGCTGTAATCATGCTTATAATACACTCCGGTCGCGATGGGGAAGCGTGAGACATCTCTCTTGCCATGGTCCATCACCGCATGTACATCCGGAGGGAAGATGGACTGGGTCCGGTCATTAACCGCCACAGCCGGATTCGCCCACCACAAAAATGTCTGCGGCTGCGCGGTCCGGTTATAGAGCTGCCCTTCAATCTCAATATAAGCCTTTCCCGGATACAGCGTAAACTTCGCAATACCCTTTGTCCCGTACATCTGATCCACATCATTGACAAGCAGCGACTTGCTGCCGTCCTCATTATTAAGCTGCACAGTATCCACCGGCAGAAATGTGGTGGGCCGGTGATGCTGGGGCCAGTTAAACTCTATTCCGCCGGAAATCCAGGGACCGGTCAGACCTACCAGCGCGGGCTTGATCACATGATTATAGTAGACAAAATCATAGCCATTGGTTTTATCATACGCACGCTGGATACGGCCCCCCAGCTCCGGCAGAATCATCACTTTCAGATATTCATTCTCCAAAAATACGGCCTTATACTCTTTATCCTTTTTTTCATCATAAATCCGGTCAATCGCCGGATAGGGATAGATCCTTCCCGAACTGCCCTGGTAAACCCTCTTTTCCAGAAACATCGGGTTCTTATCCGGTTTTCCGATTTCATATGTGGGGATGCTTACGGTTTCCTCCCAAAGACGTACTGTTTCCATACTGACTCCTGTCTGCGCATTCAAATCGCGCGGTATTGTATCATCATATTACTGTTCAAAGATGCCGATAAAGCAGCGCATGACAGGGCAGGGTATGGTCCTGTCATGCGCGGAAACTTTACGATAACTGTAAACAGTAACCTTAGATTCATTGTAGCATCTGCAGCGCGAAGATACATTCCTCACTTTTGCTGAAAAATATAAAAAAATTGCGGTTATATATTGACTGCTGTCTCCCTATAGAGTAACCTCTTAGTATAACGAATGAAGGAGTTTTTCATGAAACCAGTTGAACCCGGAGTGGACATCCGTTCCGACTATTATATCTGTACCCCCAGCCCCAATGCCATGAAAGCGTTTTTCTATCCGATCGCGGTGGGACATTTCATCTATCAGCCCGGATATCATCTAAAACGCAGTTCTTATGACAGTTTTCTGATCATGCTCGTGCAGAAGGGGGAATGCACTGTGCGGGCGGAAGGCATAAAACGGCATCTGTCTGCCGGCCAGGCGGTGCTTTTGGATTGTTACGCCCTGCACGAATACGAATCAGCCACAGGCTGGGAAGCCCTGTGGCTGCATTACGACGGCATCGCCGCCAGATCCTATTATGATATGCTCTGCCGCGGGGAAGGCCCGGCGGCAGTTTTTCCCGGCGGATATGCGGTGGACCGGTATCTTTCCCGCATCTATCAGGCTTTCCATACGCATCGGACATACGGAGAAGCTCTGCTCTCCAGGGATATCACCATCCTTTTGACCGAACTGCTGACGGCTGCTGACCGCCGCCCCGAACCTCCGGCTGCCGGCAGCATGGATGATATTCTGCATTATATCTCCGCTCACTTAAGTGAAGCGCTGACGGTGGAGGGGCTGGCATCCCAGGCACATGTAAGCCCATATCATTTTATCCGTGTATTCAAGCAGGAGACCGGATATACTCCTCATGAATATATCATAACTGCCCGGATGAACACTGCAAAATTCCTGCTGAAGACCACCGCCACACCCGTCAAGGAGATCTCCTACTCCCTCGGTTTTTCCTGTGAGGCCGCATTCTGCGCGGCATTTAAAAAGCATGCCGGATGCACTCCGTTAAAATACCGCCGCGATGGCTGAACGCCGCGCGGTTATTTTGTAATGACCGTGATATTTCCGTTGGAGCATCTGGCTTTGATCTTATTGGCGCCGGCAGAGTCTTTTTCCAGTGAACCGGATCTGTTATCCCCGTTCAGCCTGACGGTACCAAAATCACAGGACAGATCCATGCCGTACTCCTTCTCTTCCCCTGTAAACGCCAAATCTATATCGCCGAAATCATTGCTGATGTCAACCGATTTTGTATCCAGTTCCGTCAGCTCAATATCCCCGTTGCTGCCGGTATGCGTCAGTTCACCGACAGTGAGTTTGCTGCCGTCCGTATCGCCGAAATCCTGCTCAAGCCGCAGGGTTGTGCTCTCTATGTTTTTCAGAGTCAGTTCGCCGTTGCTCATTTGCACTGTGCTCTCATCGCCCCTCGCTCCGGAAATGCTCACATTGCCGAAGTCATCCGTGACCTTAAGACTGTCATATTCCACCGTATCGATCTCGATCCGCCCGTTGCTGCATGTCACCTCTGCTGCACCGGCTTTTATATCCGAGATTTCCGTATTGCCAAAGTCCGTCTCAACCGACACCGAATCCGCCTGAATGCCGCTTATCTTCACGTCGCCGTTCCCGCATTCAACTTCCAGTCTGTTCAGGTATTCATCCTCCGGCAGATAGATTCTGACATAATCGCTGCCTGTATGATTCGTGCTGTGATTCCATCCCGTATTAAAGAAAAATGATATGCCGTTTCTGCCCTGGCTCTTCTGCGGAAGAAATGTAAGGGTACCGTTCTTCACCTCATAACTGGGGCCCTGTTCGTCTGTGCAGATTCTATATTCCAGATAATATCCGTCGGAAGGGATCAGTTCCACATCTCCGAAGTGCATCACAGCATCCAGGTTTTCAAATGAATCCAAAGGTGTTTTCTCCAATTCGTGCATGACGTACTGTGACGGAGTCAGGATTTGTCCGCCCCTTCCGATGGAAAAACCGGGCACTCCTCCCATCGCGATTCCTATGCCTGCCACCACCACGCCGGTCAGTATCAGCGCTGCGGAAATTATGAGCCATTTTTTCTTATTTTTCATATTCGTTACCATGCCTTTCCTGCATTTTCATCATTCTGCCGCGCACCGGCAGCTTAAGTCTTATCCTTTATTTTTAGCAAGACGTTTTTTTAACCATGCGGACAGCCGTCTGCCGCACCATTTTCCCATTTTGATGCTTGCATACAGCACCAGAATCCCTATGCCCGTGCACATAAGCCCTAATCCCAAATTGGCCAGCGCCCCGGCAGGCTGCATGAAAAGCAGATATATGCCAACAAGAACGGAAAGTGCGCCGCCCGCAATCAAACAGACTCCGGCCAATAAAATACAGCCGACAAACAAAGCCGCACACAGGCAGGCAGCCATAATAACCAACGCCACGCCAAACGCCAAAGGAAGTCCGAACGGCGCTGCGAAAATGGCAAGAATGATCACCCACAGGGCCGATAAACCTTTCTTCGCTGACTTTTCCGGCTGATCCAGTTTCTTAACGGCAAGACCGGTGATCAGCTGTCTGGCCACCTCCCTGGGGTCCCCCAATTCTTCCACTGCAGCCTCTTCCTGTTCGGGCCCGGCTTCATCGAAGTATTCCCTATAGTATTCCATCGCTTTCTCCCGGTCATCCGCCGGCAGACGGCGAAGCTGTCTGTCCAGTATCTCCAAGTATTCATTCCTGTTCACTTTGTACACCTCCCAATAAAATCTGATCAATGTCGTTTCTGTATTTCTTCCACTCTTCCATAAAGAAAGCTTTCTTTTCCCTGCCGCTTTCCGTTATGGTGTAATACCTGCGGTTCCGTCCCTGAAAAGCCTGGTCATAGGTTGTCAGATAGCCCGCTTCCTGAAGCTTTTTTAAGACCGGATACAGCGTGGACTCCTTTAAATTGACCACGGTTTTTATCTTCTGCGAGATCATATAACCGTAGGAGTCTTCTTCCGCCACGATGGACAGCACTACCGCATCCAGCATAGCCGAACCCAACTGATATGTCATGCGCTCCCTCCTTTTGACTTTAAGCATATATATTATTTATTGCATATAACTTATTTTAGTATATTATATTCTGTATAATATATAATGTCAATACATATACTTCATTTTTATATATTTTCTTATTCTTAAAAATTTCTGTCGCTGAAATTACTGTTTGAATATAAGAAAAAGGCATATGAAATGATTCCATCTCATACGCCTTTATGCTGTCTTCTATTTTATGTTTGATATGTTATTATAACGCAGCCGTGAGCAGTAAAGTGACACTACCCATTTTCCCTGTGCCACCTCGCAATTTCTTCCATCTTTTCCTGTACCTCGCGCTCTGCTCCCTGAGCAGTCGGACGGTAATAAGAGCGGTTTTGAAGGGATTCGGGCAGGCATTTCATATTTGTGATCTTATCTTCCGTATCATGGGCATACTGGTAGCCTTCACCGTAGTGAAGTTCCTCCATAAGCTTTGTAGGCGCGTTCCTGATCTGTAAGGGTACCGGCTCTGTCAGCATCTTCACCGCATCCTGCTTTGCCTGTTCATAAGCGATATAGCAGGCATTGGACTTGGGCGCCATGGACAGATATACAACGGCATGGGTGAGATTGACGCTGCACTCCGGCATACCATTGAAATGGCTGGCCTGATAGGCCGCCACCGCCACCTCCAGCGCATGGCTGTCCGCCATGCCGATATCTTCGCTGGCAAACCGGACCAGCCTTCTTGCCACATACAGCGGATCCTCTCCCGCTTCCAGCATCCGGGCAAGCCAGTAAACCGCCGCATCCGGATCACTGTTTCTCATGGACTTATGCAGGGCTGAGATCAGGTTATAATGCTCCTCGCCCTTTTTGTCGTAGAGAAATGTCTTTTTGCCCATACACTGCTCGAGGGTTGCTTCCGTGACGTGGATAGTTCCCTCACGGTCGATCTCGCCGTTTAAGATCACCATCTCCAGCGTATTTAATGCAGTCCTGGCATCGCCGTTGGCAAACCCTGCAATCACAGCGAGCATATCCGGACCGATGGAGACAGGCTGCCCGCCAAAGCCCTTAGGATCTGTCAGCGCCCTTTGAAGCATCCGCACCAGATCCGGCGTATCCAGCGCCTTCAGCACAAACACCTGGCATCTGGAGAGAAGAGCTGAATTGATTTCAAAGGACGGATTTTCCGTCGTTGCACCGATCAGTATAATGCTCCCCTTTTCCACAAATGGCAGGAACGCATCCTGCTGTGCTTTGTTAAAGCGGTGGATCTCATCTACAAACAATATCGTCTTCTGGCCTAAAAACCGGCTGTTCTCCGCCTTTGTCATGACTTCCCTGATCTCTTTGATCCCGCTTGTCACCGCACTGAAATTGATAAACTCTGCCCTGGTATGCGCTGCGATGATGCTTGCGAGAGTGGTCTTGCCCACTCCGGGCGGTCCCCAGAAGATCATGGATGAAATCTGATCCGTATCGATCAGACGTTTCAGCACCTTGCCCTCTCCCAGCAGATGGGTCTGGCCCACGAATTCTTTGAGAGAAGCAGGGCGCAGCCGGCTGGCCAGAGGAGCTGCCGGTTTTCTGTCCTCAAACAGAGACATCTGTTCCATACTTCACACTCCTTTGATCCGGTGCCAGTACTAGTTGAGACAGCTTATATCCACCCTGTCAAATCCGGCAAACCACTGCTTTACAGCATCGATCATGCGCCCGCAGTCTCCCGGCCGTTCACCTTCCATATTCAGCGCGATCACCGGATCATGCAGCGACATCCGAAACAGCAGCCAGCCCCTGATGTGTTCATCGTGGAAAGAAATACGCACGCCTTCATAATTGTTGGGCACTGCCGGATATCCCATGGCTTTTGCCCGCTCCCCGGCAGTCTCCAAAGCCTGCTGGCCGTAACTGCGGTAATCCTCACCGGCAATCTCAAACCGGAATTCCCGTTCATCGAAGCCTTCACGAAAGCCCTCCAGATAGGAAGCCAGCTTTTTGCCGTCTTTGGCTGCCCTGGCCGCAGCGATCAAAAGTTTTACCGCCAGATAGGCGCCGTCGTCCAGGAAATAATTCTCCTTGAGTGCGCCGTGGCCCGATGTTTCTATCGCCAATGGGGTCATAACGCCCTCTTTATTCAGGCGGATCGCCTCGTTAATCACATTTTTGTATCCACGCTTAAACCTGTGCTGCTTCATCCCCAGACGGTTCTCCAAAAAATCCTGCAGCCGGTCCGAGGTAACCGAATCCGTCACCACAGTCTCACCGGGATGCTCCTCTGACAGGACGGACGCGATCATAGCTATGATCGCATCCCGGTTGATCTGTGCGCCATCCGGAAGCACCGCGGACATCCGGTCCACATCCGTATCAAAAATCAGACCTAAATCGGCATGGCTGCCCAGCACGGCACTTTTAATCGCTTCCATGGCTTTTTTATTCTCCGGATTGGGGATATGGTTGGGGAACATGCCGTCCGGCTCCAGGAACTGACTGCCGCCGATATCCGCTCCCAAAGGCTTTAGTACCTGCTCGGCAAAGAACCCGCCTGCGCCGTTTCCGGCATCCACCACAACCTTCAGCCCTTTTAACGGATGCTCATAATCCTCGGCCGCGACGCCGGATTTAATCTTATCCCGCAGATGGGCGGTATACACCGTAAGGCTGCAAACAGACTTAGCAGCCCCCTCTCCGTCACAGACGTCCAGAGAGCCCGCTAAGTCCAGAATCTCTGCGATATCCTCATGCTCCAGCCCGCCCTCCCGGGTAAAGAATTTCATACCGTTGCGGTTAAAGGGCAGGTGGCTGGCTGTAATCATGACAGCGCCGTCAAATAAAAATTCCGGAAATACAGTCGTCATAAACATGGATGGCGTGGACACCAGACCGCAGTCCCTGCAGGATACTCCCTGTCCGCACATGCCCGCAAAGGCGGCGGACTTCAGCGCATCTGCTGTGATTCTGGAGTCATGTCCCACGCCGATTACCAGATCCTTCGGTTCCTTTTTCAGGCGTTTAGCCAGCCAGATTGCATAAGCCTGCGCGATTCGGTTTACCGCATCCGCTGTCAGGTTCACATGTTCCCCTTCCACGCCTTCCACCGCGATGCCCCGCACATCGCTGCCATTTTGCAATTTCCGTAAATCCGCCATTTTCCCCTCCGAAACCTGTCACCGGCCGTCAGACCGGTGACCTTGGCACACTTTTATTTCTTTTTATTCGGCCGCCATCCTTAAGCGGATGACCTATGCACACCGGTGCTCCTCTATATCCTGCCATCAGCCCTCAGGCTGATGAGCGGTCCGCCGCGTGTCAGGCAAGTACGGATTTGATGTAGGCTGCCATCTCTTCGTCCTGGCAGTTTGCGAAGAAATATTCCTGGAATTTCTCACCGCTTATCGCTGTCTTTAAGAAATCCTGATCGATATTCTTTAAGATGGTCATCATATCCGTATGCGTGATCTTCTTTACCTGATCCAGGATCTTTTTATTTCTCTGCTCCGGTACCACGCGCTCCTTGGGATAACCCTGTCCGCTTTCGCATCCGAACAGCTTCTCAAAAATATACTGCAGACGCAGCTCAGCGCCCCAGCCGAATCCCTTTGCAAAAGGCAGCGCAATGGCGTTGCCGTCATTGATCTGTGCAAACATAAACGCATCTTCTGAATCCACAATATGGCCGCAGAGCACGTTGGGGAAAGAATTGCAGGCCAGCATCGCGCCCTCGCCCGTGCCGCAGCCGGTCACAACATAGTCGGCTGCCTTGGAGTTAAGCAGGATTGCCGCCAGGAGACCGCACATAACATAGGTCAGCTGCGTCTCATCCTCCGCCGTATACATGCCGTAGTTATAAACCTCGTGTCCCATGGGCTCCACGATTTTTTTCAGGTTGTCACAGATCATCTCATTTTTTGCCGCCTGGCTATTCTCATTAATTAACGCAATTTTCATTTTTAATTTCTCCTCGTTTTTCTATGATATTGTAACAGTTTAGACATCCGATGTGAAAACAGGTGCAAAAGCAGGCTTTAAAGCCAAGCTTAACACCTGCTTTTGCACCTGTTTTCCCGCCGTCTGAACTGTTACGTGATATTACATCATTTTTTCCAATGTCGTGCGGATCGCTTTGATAAAGCCCTCGCTGGTTACCACCTGCGGATCCTTAAATGTGGTGATCAGTGCCAGATCCTTTGTCATGACACCGGACTCGATCGTATCTATGGAAGCCTTTTCCAGCTTGTCCGCAAACGCTTTGAGTTCCTCATTCCGGTCCAGTTCCCCGCGCTTTCGCAGCGCGCCTGTCCAGGCAAAAATGGTAGCTATAGGGTTTGTGGAGGTGGACTCGCCCTTTAAGTGCTTATAATAATGCCTCTGCACGGTTCCATGAGCCGCCTCATACTCATAGTAACCTTCCGGGGATACCAGCACGGAAGTCATCATGGCAAGAGAACCGAATGCCGTGGCCACCATATCGCTCATCACATCGCCGTCATAATTTTTGCATGCCCAGATAAAGCCGCCTTCGGATTTAATCACTCTGGCAACCGCGTCATCGATCAGCGTGTAGAAGTATTCAATGCCCGCGGCATCAAATCTGTCCTTATACTCTGCGTCAAAGATCTCCTGGAAGATATCTTTAAAGGTGTGGTCGTATTTTTTGGATATGGTATCTTTGGTGGCAAACCACAGATCCTGACAGGTGTCCAGCGCGAAGTTAAAGCAGCTTCTGGCAAAGCTTTCTATAGAAGCTCTGGTGTTGTGCATGCCCTGGATAATCCCCGCTCCCGTAAAATTATGTATCAGCTCTCTGGACTCTTCTCCTGACTCATTCGTATATACCAGCTCACATTTGCCGGGGGCCGGTATCTTCATCTCAACAGCCTTATATACATCGCCATACGCGTGGCGGGCGATGGTGATCGGCTTCTTCCAGCTTTTCACATACGGTTCGATTCCCTTAACCAGAATCGGCGCACGGAACACGGTTCCGTCCAGAATCGCACGGATCGTGCCGTTGGGGCTCTTCCACATTTCCTTCAGATGATACTCCTGTACTCTGGCCGCGTTGGGGGTGATTGTGGCGCATTTCACAGCCACGCCGTATTTTTTCGTAGCGTTGGCAGCATCTACCGTCACCTGATCATTTGTTTGTTCACGGTATTCCAGGCCCAGATCATAATACTCCGTGTTGAGATCCACAAAGGGACTAAGCAGTTCATCTTTGATCATCTTCCAGAGTATCCTGGTCATCTCATCTCCGTCCATCTCAACCAGAGGAGTCGTCATTTTGATTTTATCCATCTTTTCCTCCATTCTGTACATACTCCGCACCTCATGCGCCGCGCCTGCAAAGGCAGAACGCGGCCGTAGGAACGTCTGGGTCTATTATAGGCTTTAAATCAAAATATTGTCAAGCGAATACAAAAAACCGGGCTAATACAGCGCCGTCAGTTCCACGTCTTTATAGAAAAACTGTATCATCTCCTCGTAGTTTTTACCCGCCAGGGCCATGCCGGCGGCGGCATTCTGGCTCATTCCTGCCCCATGCCCGTTGCCGCCTCCCACGAGATCGTAGCCTTTATTGTCCTCCCAGGCGGAGAGGTAGAAATAGGCGCTGGGAAGCAGTGCTTTATCCGTCACCTCGGTACCGTCTTTTTTCTTAATTATATTCTGAGCGTCTCCTAACAGATTTCTGACCGCACTCTGCTTCAGTATCTTTATTGTATGCTCGGAACCGTGCACTACCAGCTCGTTGATCACACCGCCTATGCCGCGCTGCGTCACTTCCATCGAGGAAACTTTTCCGATGGAACTGATCTTCTGCTGTTCAAAGGAACCGTCCGCTTTCTGCACCAGCACTGAATCCGGATTGTTATCGGTATAAGAACCCAGACCGCTGTTTATGCGGTCCGTAAGCTCCTTCAGGCTTAAGCTGACCCGCCAGCGAAACCATGCATAGGTGCTGTCATAAGCCGGATAATCCTGATCGTCAATAAACTTACGGAAGTTATCCTCATTGGTCAGATCCACCGCATCAGGGCTGTCTGCCATGAGTCTTCCCTGTATATACGGAAAGGCGCCGGGATCCCCGTTCCAGATGGACATATCCGTGGTATGGCCGCAGGATGTGGAAAAATAATAGGCCGTGATCGGCTGACCTTGATGGGTGATGATCTGCCCGTAGGTAGCCTGCACGGCCTCATTGGCCAAAGGCTGTTCCTGTGAGTTATTGTATACCTGGTAGGTGGTGGAATCGTCCACATGAGCTCCGTATTCGCGGCAGGCATTCTCCTCAATCTGTTTATAGGCATAGCTTCTTGCACAGACCGCCTGCGCTTTGAGCGCCTCAAGGCCATAGCTTACAGGCATTTCGCTTGGGACCACCCTGCATAGATAATCTTCCAGCAGCAAATCGTTTACGATCAGGATTCCGGACTCCGCTTTGGTAAATTCCATGGTTCCCCGGTAGGAGGGCGTGCCGTAGCTCCTGTCCACGGACATCAGCCGAATGTTTCCCGCATAGCTCTCTGTCTCGATGCTAAGCCTTCCCTCCTGCAGATACGGGCTGTCTTTGGGAAGGTCAATAACGGTCTCTGCAGCGAAGGTTTCCGACTTATCCTCTCCGTATCTTAAGGTAAAAGGGACATCCGCGGTAAATGTAACACTGTCATGATAGATGGATGAAAAATCGCTGTTACGGATCAGCACGCGGATATTGGAGGTCTCCAGGGCCCTTGTGGTAAGAGCTGCGCAGATCTTTCCGTCCGCCACCACGAACTGCTGCAGGTCGTAGCCGACCAGAATATCGTCTCTGCTCTGCATGCCCAGTTCCCCATAGGTTTTATACACCCGGAAATTATCCCCTATGGGCACATCCCCATAGCCCTGTATTTCGATGCTCGTTTCTTTCACCGCCAGGACCTTTCCCTTAATGCTGTCCTTCTTAAGCGTCACCTTCTGGACCTGTCCCTCACTCATCTGTATATCTGCCAGCGTGCCGCCGTAATTGTCCTGCAGATTTTCCACCGCAAAGGATCTGTAATAGCCGTCATAAAAGGTACTCATAAAACCGCCGCCGCTCTGCTCGATCCATACATTCTGATACAGGACCTGCTCGCTCACAATCTCGGACACGCGGAAAATCTCCCCGTCCCGGGCCTGTACGCGTATCGTACGGTCCATATACCGGTCCATGGAAAGTCCTTCAAAACCGTAGGTTCCCCGGTCCGTATAAACAGTCCACGGAGCGATGGTCTTTAAGTTGGAGGCCGTGCCGTATACCGTGAGTTCAGAGGTCTCCACGGGATTCTCCGAAAGGCTGGTAAGCCACTGGTCAAATGTCTGCCACCAGACATCCTTTGGCACTTTTTCGTTATCCATTGCCGGTTTCATTCCTTCCGGCGTCTCCGTGGATATTCCCAGTTTTTCTGCTATGTAGCGGTATTCCGCATAGGT
Organism: Lachnotalea sp. AF33-28; assembly: GCF_003477885.1. Taxonomy (GTDB): domain Bacteria; phylum Bacillota; class Clostridia; order Lachnospirales; family Lachnospiraceae; genus AF33-28. The sequence goes on along the minus strand of NZ_QUEE01000002.1, from coordinate 243,273 downwards.
TAAAGGCTCCCCGGCCGCCGCAGCTGTCGCCGGCACAAGCTCCGTGGTCAGATAGCCGTTCTGGTACAGATAGTCCATATATTTTGCATACCAGTTGCTTTTCTCCGCCTCGCTGAATCTGCTCTGTTCCAGAGCCGTAAGACAGGTTTTCTGATCTGTCAGAGCCAGCGCCAGCGCTTTCGATGCCGCCGCCCGTGTGACGGTCTCCACTTCGCTCTTCTCTTTGCCCATGTCCAGCTTTACGAAAAAGATCACAGCTGCGATCACCAGTATCCCTATAACCGCTGCGGCAATCCGTTTTGCTGCCCCGCGCTTCTTTGCCTGCCTCATCCGATCCTGTCCTCCTTTTGATGTGCCAAAATGAATAAAAGAATCCCGCTTGCGGGATTCTCCGCCTGTCTGAACTGTTACGAAAAAATCCAATCAGGATGGAATCCCGATTGGATTTTTTCTTTCGTATGTCCCAAAGTGCCGGCTCCTATCTTTTGACGCCTAGCCGTGCTAGGTGGGTAAATCCTCAACTTAAGCTTCTGCCTTCCGCTGCATAATGACGGCCTGACATCTGCTAAGCGATCTTGGAATCCCGAATGTCATAATGTAGGTTCAAAACAATAGGAGTTATCGCACACCCCAGGAGTATATTTTCAATATCCATACACAGACTTAAAGAGTTTGCCTCGACAACCTCCCGATTACCCATCTGCCTCTGTATCGATTATACACTAATAGTATGTTCATTTCAACAGATATTTCTCACTCAATATCTGGCAATTCCGTTTTTGTCCACCCTTGCGATGATCAAAGGCTCTGTTACCGGGGAATTTTCCGATACAGAAACTGCCCTCAAAAATTTATCTTCCGCGTCATCAAGGAGCGCTTCCTTTTCCGCATAGAGCACAGCCAGCGGTTCTCCTTTGCTCACACGGTCGCCCGTTTTTTTAAAGAGACGTATCCCTGCGGCACTGTCGATCTGATCCTCTTTCGTATTCCTGCCGGCGCCCAGGAGCACGGCCGCAATGCCGCAGCTCTCCGTATCCATATGGGATATCCATCCGCCGGCCGGACTGATGACCTCCCTGTGAAATGCCGCCGGCACAAAGCGCTCTGGCTCATAGATATAAGACGGATCTCCGCCCTGGGCCTCCACCATATCGGCAAAAACATGCAGAGCCCGGCCGGATTCCACCGCGCGGCGAGCTTTCCTTTTACATTCCGGAAGGTTGCCCATATCCGCCAGATACAGCATATTCGCCGCCAGGCAGTAGCAGAGTTCGGTAAAATCATCCGGTCCCTGTCCTTTCAGTGTCATAACTGCTTCCTGCACCTCCAGCGCATTGCCTATGGTATTGCCCAGCGGAAGATCCATATTTGTGATCAGCGCCGCCGTGCGCCTGCCGGCATGCTCGCCGATGGCCACCATTTTGCCGGCCAATGCGACAGCATCCTCTGCCGTCTTCATGAAGGCTCCGCTGCCGGCTTTTACATCCAGCACAATCGCGTCACAGGACGCGGCCAGTTTCTTGCTCATGACGGAACTCGCAATCAGCGGCATGCTGTCAACGGTGGCCGTCACATCCCTAAGCGCGTAAAGCTTTTTGTCCGCCGGAACCAGGTTGCCTGTCTGTCCCGCAATGCAGAATCCCACACGGTTGACAATCTCATAAAAGCGTTCCATAGAAAGCGCTGTAGTGAGTCCGGGAATCGCTTCCAGCTTATCCAGCGTCCCGCCGGTATGCCCCAGCCCCCGGCCAGACATCTTGGCCACCTTCAGACCGCAGGCCGCAGCGATCGGTCCGATCACCATGGTGGTCTTATCTCCGACGCCTCCGGTGCTGTGCTTATCCACCTTAATTCCCTGAATCGGCGACAGATCCATCACATCTCCCGAACACATCATCTCCAGAGTTAATTCCGCCGTTTCTTCATCGTTCATCCCCTGAAAATACACAGCCATCGCGAAGGCTGCCATCTGATAATCCGGTATCCTGCCCGATACATATCCCTGTATCAAAAACTGCAGTTCCAGGGCGGTGAGCGTATGTCCCAATTTCTTCTTTTCTATTATATCATAAGCTCTCATAAGATATTCCTTCCTTTAAGGTCATCCGGCCCAAAACTCATCGGGAGCAGCTCCGAAAGCGTCCGCTCTGCATGGATTTCTCCGTCTCTGCCCATCAGGATCAAAAAGCTGTCCGGATCGCAGAATTCACGCATCACCTGGCGGCACACCCCACAGGGAGCGCATAGATCGGCGCAATCCTCCTGTTCTTTACCTCCTGCTATCGCGATCATAAGGAACTCCCGGCATCCTTCGCTGACCGCCTTTACAAATGCCGTCCGTTCCGCACATATCGTCGGGCCGTATCCGGCATTTTCCACGTTGCAGCCGGTGTATATCTTTCCGTCTTTTCCAAGCAGCGCCGCTCCTACTGTGAAATGTGAATACGGCGCATAGGATAAAGCCCGCATATCGGACGCAGTGCGCATCAGTTTCTGTTTCATATCCATAAGCTCTCCCGCCTCCTTCGCATACTCACCGCATCAATAGCTGTTCCAGAAAGCTCTCACCGCAGAGTTTTGCCTTGACGCCGAAGTAATCCGTGACGGTGGCCGCGATGTCCGAAAAACTGCTTCTGGTCCCGAGATTCATACCTGCTCTCACCCGCTCTCCCGCCATGACCAGAGGGACATATTCCCTGGAATGGTCCGTGGAAGGAGTGGACGGATCGCAGCCGTGATCTGCGGTGATCATCAGTATATCGTCCTCTTTAAGTCTGCTTTCTATCTCCGGCAGCATACTGTCAAAATAGCTCAAGGCTTTTGCATATCCGTCCACGTCGTTTCTGTGGCCGTAGAGCATATCATAGTCCACCAGATTAGTAAAGCACAGGCCTTCAAAAGGGCGCTCCATCATTTCCAGTGTTCTTTCGATTCCTTCCGCATTGCCCGCGGTCCGGACCGCCTCCGTAATGCCCCGTCCCGCAAATATATCAACAATCTTTCCCACCGAATATACCTGAAACCCGTTTTCTGTCAATGCATCCAGCATGGTCTCTGCCGGAGGATTCAGGGAATAGTCATGCCGGCGCGGAGTGCGGCAAAACGGATACTCTCCTTCAAACGGCCGCGCGATCACCCGGCCCACACCGTAAGGGCCCGCGCAGAGTTTTCTGGCCGTACGGCAGATTTCGTACAGCTCCTCAATCGGTACCACTTTTTCATGGGCCGCCACTTGAAACACGCTGTCGGCGGAGGTATAGACGATTACCTTTCCGGTCTCTATATGTTCCTTGCCGTAATCCCGGATCACCTCCGTGCCGGAATAAGGGCGGTTGCAAAGCACTCCTCTGCCTGTTCTCCTTGAAAACTCCTCCAAAAGCTCTTGCGGAAAGCCTTCCGGAAATGTGGGAAGCGGCTTCTCCGACACGATGCCGGCAATTTCCCAGTGACCGATCGTCGTATCCTTTCCCTTTGAGCGTTCCGCCAGCCTCGCCACAGCGCCGCGGGGATGTTCGGCGCGCTGCCCGCAGCTCACCCCGTCTATCCGAAACAGGCCGAGCTGCGCCATGTTGGGCATATGAAAATACGGGCTGGCGGCGGCAGCCGTCAGCGTATTGCTCCCTTCATCGCCGTAATCAGACGCATCCGGCAGCTCACCGATCCCCACACTGTCAAGCACAATCAAAAATATTCGTTTCATAATCATTCTCCTCGCAAATTCATCCGCGGATACAAAAGGAGCTCTCCTTCTGCTCCGAAATCTCATGAATATCCATATGGTCAACCCGGATAAACCGGCTGCCCTCTTTTATTTTTGCCAGAAACAAGCCTGCCATATCCTTATCTCCCTGAATTTCCAGTTCCACTCTGCCGTCATCCAGATTGCGCACCCAGCCGGTCAGACGGCAGTACGAAGCGCAGTGATACGCATAATACCTAAATCCCACTCCCTGCACTCTTCCTTCAACCATTACGCAATAGCGCGCCATATGAAGACCTCCCATCCATTTTCCCGCCGTCTTAACTGTTACCCTAATCATAATACATACATTTGCGGCAGTCAATAAATGCTTGCGCTTATACAGGCATGTAGAGTATAATGGTTACAGTTATTGGCTGTAAGCCAGTCAGAAAAGAGAAGAACATGCGATGGAAAAAAGTGCAAAGATCATATTAATAGTCGATGATGTAGAATTGAATAGAGCTATTTTGTGTGAATTGTTCCACTCCCGCTATCAGATACTGGAAGCAGAGAACGGCGAAGAGGCGTTAACGCTGGTCAAAGAACACGGTTCGGATATCGCTGTCATGCTCCTGGATATAGTGATGCCTGTTATGGATGGCATAGAAGTGCTGAGAATTATGAAGCGCGAGCAGCTGATCGATACGATCCCAGTCATCCTCATCACCGCCGAAAGCAATGAAGAGACCGCCTTAAGAGGCTACAACATGGGCGTTTCGGATATCGTCAATAAACCCTTTAATCCGGATATCGTATGCCGGCGTGTTGAAAATATCATAGAGCTTTACGATCACAAAAATCATCTTGAAAAAAAGGTGCAGGAGCAGTTATCCATCTTAAATCAGCAGGCACAGAAGCTCAAACAGACCAACAGCTTTGTCATAGATGCTTTAAGCACAGTCGTGGAATTCCGTAACTGTGAATCCGGCTCTCATATTAAACGCATCAACATGATCACCGGTTTTCTGCTGGAGGCTCTGTCAAGCCGTTATCCAGAGTATTATTTTTCTCCGGAAACCATAGATACAATAGCGAGCGCTTCTGCCATGCATGATATCGGAAAAATAGCCATTCCGGACTCCGTCCTCCTAAAACCCGGCAAACTTACGCCGGAAGAATTTGAAATCATGAAGACGCATACCATCCGCGGCTGTGAAATACTGCAAAGCCTGGACTATACGCAGGACGAGGAGTATTATAACTACTGTTATGATATCTGCCGTCACCATCATGAGCGCTGGGACGGCAACGGTTATCCCGATCATCTGGTGGGGGAGCAGATCTCCATTCCGGCCCAGGTTGTCTCTCTGGCGGATGTTTATGAAGCGCTTATCAGTGAAAGGGTCTATAAACCGGCCTATACTCATGAGGAAGCGATTCAGATGATTGCAGGCGGAGAATGCGGCATATTTAATCCGCAGCTTTTAAAATGCTTTCTGGAAATCTCCGACACCGTGCATGAAGCGATCAGCAATGCAAAGCAGCCGGCTGATTACATGCGCAAGCCTCCTGCCCTGCGTATGCCGGTATACAGCAGCGGCGAGGAGTCACTCTCCGACCGCACACTGTGGCTGCTGGAACTGGAAAGAGAAAAATATCATACACTGGCGGAAATTTCCGGAGAAATAATATTTGATTATGACGCACGCAGCGATACCATGCTTTTTTCCGAAAAATATGTGGAAGTGTTCGGCGGCAGTTTCCGTATACCGAACATGACGCAGGTCTTAAGCGCCACTCCCCGGATCGCCGCAGAGGATAAGATATCACTCTTTAAGATGCTTGAAAGCCTAAGTCCGGTCAATTCCAGCTGTAAGATTGAATTTCCCCTGATCACCCAGAACGGAAAGCAGGAGTGGTTTGAAATTTACATACACGCGCTGTGGAGAACCGATGAAAAGGCTGAGTGTGTCAGCCTGATCGGTAAGCTCACAAACATCCATTCCATTAAAATGGAGAAAAAGCGCCTGATCCGCCAGGCGAATACGGATCCGCTCACAGGGCTCTACAACCGCAAGGCCATCGAGGATATGCTGGAAGGCTATTTAAAGCCCGGCACACTGCAAAACGGTGCGCTGGCATTCATTGATATCGATAATTTCAAATCCATCAATGATACCTTCGGCCACCAGTTCGGCGACGAAACGCTCAAGCATGTGGGCGGTCAGTTAAAGCAGCTGTTCCGTTCCTCCGATGTGGTGGCCCGCATCGGAGGCGATGAATTTGTCGTTTTTCTGTCCAATATAGGCAGTAGAAAGGTGATTCAGGAAAAAGCGGCGATGATCTGCAATGTGTTCTGCCAGACCCTGACCGAGGGGGGCATGAGCGCCAGCATATCCGGCAGCGTGGGCATCAGCTGCTACCCGGAGGACGGATCTTCCTACAAGGAGCTGATAAATAAAGCGGATAAGGCTCTTTACTACGCCAAGCATATGGGGAAAAATCAATACGCTTTCTACCATCCGGATATGGAAGAAAGCGAAGGGGTATTCGATACACGGATCCTATAATTGGCAGTACTATAGAAGAGAGAAGGAAAAGCAGTCATATACGCCGCTTTTCCTTCTCTCTTCCATATTACTGCTGCATCTCCTCTCCTGTCCGAATGCGGACAATCACATACTCGCAATGCTTACCGGTACGGAAAGGATAACCCCAGCCTGCGATTCCTGAAGACACGATCAGATCCATACCTCCAATCCGCTCGTATCCGTAATTTCTCGTGTCTCTGCCGAATAACTCTGTGAGCAGCCCCACCGGCCAGATCTGGCCGGCATGCGTATGGCCCGACAGCATGAGATCGTATCCGGCAAGCGCATTGTCCTTCAGGCTGTTTGGCTGGTGATCCGCCAGTATATGAAAGCCTTCCCCGCTCTCCCCTTCTAAAAGCGCTCCCGCACCGATTCTCACAATGCCCGTGTAGTATGCATCAGAGCGATCCGCGCGGCCGGTCAGCGTCAGTTCCCGGTTCAGCTCGACCGTCTCATCTTCCAGAATCCGTATCCCGGTGCCAGCTACAGCTTCTCTAAGCTGCTCTTCCGTATATCCACAGTCCGCCGCATATCTTCCTTTATCATGATTGCCGTATACATAATAAATTCCTAACGGAGCCGGTATCTGCGCCAGCGTTTCAAAGGCCTCCCTCACCTGTTCCAAATTCGTCCGTTCATCCACAATATCGCCGCCCAAAATCACAAAATCCGGACGGTTCTCCCCGATACGGCCGCAATATACCGACAGCGTATCTTTATCCATGGTAGTTCCGAAATGCAGATCAGAGAGGAACGCTGCGGTATAGCCTTCTTCACGGAGTTCTTTCCCGGTCACGATTGTATAACCGGTTTCCGTCACATGCTGCATGTTCACATATCCGTAGCTTAAGATCAGAACCGTCAGCAGTATCGGGATCAGACCGCTGCAATACAGGATATGGCCTCTCCTGCTTTTTATATGAAACACTTTTACCAGAATGAGCCGCGCAAGATCCACCGCTGCGGCAGTTCCGGCAATATGCAGCACGACCAGCGCCCACATCCCCCAGATGTTGGCCGCCGGCAAGGCGGCTGCGGCTGACAAAATCACGGCTGTCAGCCTGCCGAAAGCTTTATGACGATGCCCTATAAGCAGGACTGCCATTCTTCTGAAATAAAAATACAAATATATCCATAGCGGCAGCACCAGAACTGCCTGAACGATCATATATCGAACGCGCATATTCATCTCCTTTTACATGCATGAGCGGGGCATTTCAACGGTCCCTGCCCTAACATGCCATCAAAATTATAGTATCTCCATTTTATCATACCTGCTTACGGCTTTCTACTTTATTTGGCTGCTTATGCTGCACCCTTATCCCCCATGCCAGACTGCGCCGCTGACGTTGCGGTTAAGAGCTGCCGATAAAGCAGCGCAGAGCGGGACGTTTACGACAGCGTGAGCAGTAACCCCGCGAACAAATATTCGTTTCATCTTGAAAACCGCTGCTATATGTGCTATATTAAAGTAAGAACATATGTGCGCACCGTCCGTCAAAGTGTTGAGGCAGTGCGACCGGATTCCGCAATTACAATTATGCCGCCGGCATTAAAGCGAGGTAAAGTATGTTAGTGACACAGGACCTGACCATAGAGAGAAAACTGGAGATCTTATCGGACGCCGCCAAATATGACGTCGCATGCACCAGCAGCGGAGTGGACCGCAAAGGAGAAAAAGGCACCATCGGAAGCGCGTCGGCCTGCGGGATCTGCCACAGCTTTGCGGCGGACGGCAGGTGTATCTCCCTGCTTAAGATTCTCTATACCAATGAATGTATCTTTGACTGCAAATACTGTATCAACCGCTCTTCCAACGATGTGGTGCGCACTTCCTTTACTCCGGATGAGGTCTGTATGCTCACCATAGAGTTTTACCGCAGGAATTACATCGAGGGGCTGTTCTTAAGCTCCGGCATTCTGAAAAGCCCGAACTATACGATGGAACTGATGCGGCAGGCGCTGGAAAAGCTGCGGGTGGAATACCGTTTCAACGGTTATATCCATGTAAAGGCAATCCCCGGCGCAGACCCTGAGCTGATCGAGAAAGTTGGATATCTGGCCGACCGGATGAGCATAAACCTGGAACTGCCCACCGCAGAGAGCCTCCGCAGGCTCGCTCCCCATAAAAACCGTAAAAATATCCTTGCACCCATACGCCAGATCCAGAACGGAATCCGGGCCGACCGCCTGTTAAGCGGCGATCAGCTGATGGCTCTGCCGGACAAAGAGCGCCAGCTGCTGACGCCCAACGGGATCACCGCCACCAAGCAGAGGGCGCTGACCGTGCGCCGGGAACAGCCGCATTTCGTTCCGGCCGGCCAGAGCACGCAGATGATCATCGGGGCGACTCCTGAGAGTGACTATCAGATTGTATCGGTTGCGGAAGCACTCTATAAGAATTATGACCTGAAAAGAGTGTTTTACTCAGCTTATATTCCGATCAACGAGGACAAAGAACTTCCCGCACTGGGACAAAAGCCGCCTCTGCTTAGAGAGCACAGGCTGTATCAGGCTGACTGGCTGCTGCGTTTTTACGGTTTTCAGTCAACAGAGCTGCTTTCGGAAGAAAAGCCGAATTTCAATGTATTTCTGGATCCCAAATGTGACTGGGCAGTACGCCATCTGGAGTGCTTTCCGGTGGAAATCAACAAAGCAGACTATTACACTCTTCTTAGGGTGCCGGGCATCGGCGTCAAATCCGCGCAGCGCATCATGAAAGCCAGAAGATATGCAGTCCTGGATTTTGATGACATCAAGCGTCTGGGAGTCGTCTTAAAGCGCGCCGTATACTTCATCACCTGCCAGGGCCGCATGATGTACAGAATACGGCTGGAAGAAAACTTTATCACTCACAATCTGATCGACAATGATAAAAAAAAGACATGGAGCATCGAAAATGATATGACCTACCGTCAGTTATCCCTGTTCGATGATTTCCAAATGGATTCCTGGGAGGTAGTGGGATGAGCACACCTATGAAGACCATATTTTTATGTGAGGATACGCCGGACGGCATCTATACCGCGATCTATGACGCATGGGCAAGCCGGCTCGGCCATGATAACGTAAAGCTGGTCATAAACGGCGAGGACAATCTGGAGCTCTTTGCTCAATACCGTGAAGTGAATACCGATTACGAAAAAGCGGTTAAGGTAGCCCGATCGGTTCAGATGAAGATATCCGGCGAAGCCTATCACATGATGTATAAGGCGGTCATGTCCGATCAGCCGGATAAAGCCGATGCAGCCTACCGCTTTTTGATTGATGGCTTCAAATACGGCGCCCGCATTGTAAATATGCTGGGGAATCCATCGGTTGCCCGTATCTTTGAATTAAACCGAAAAGTATCCGGTGAACAGCATCTGTTCGTGGAGTTCATTCGTTTTATCGAGTTAAATAATGGAATTCTGCTGGGCAAGATCGCGCCCAAATGCAATGTGGTCCCATTGGTCGCTCCGCATTTTGCCGACCGTTTCTCCGGTGAAAACTGGATGATCTATGACGAAAACCGCCGCCTCGCCGCGGTTCACGAGAGCGGCCGGCCCTGGGTGCTGATGGATACTAAAGGCACAGAGTGGGAAGCGCTGTGTGAAAAAACAGAAAATGAAGATGTCTATGTTACGCTCTGGAAAATCTTCCACCGCACCATAGCCATTAAGGAACGTGAGAACCCCGCCTGCCAGAGAAATCATATGCCTCTGTGGTACCGTAAAAACATGACGGAATTTTTGTAAAATCTGCTGGACAAACGCAATTGTCTGTATTATAATATTCTTCGTGGCAGTAATTGCAAATGTAGTTCAATGGCAGAACACCAGCTTCCCAAGCTGGATACGCGGGTTCGATTCCCGTCATTTGCTTCCGTTTGTATAACCGTATTCAAGAACAGGGATAGTCTTAAGGACTGTCCTTATTTTTATTCATTAGATTATACTGCCTATCATTTTTTTGTAATTCTTTTCTTATTTATTCTCCGGTTTTACTCTAATAAAGTCTCAAGGCAGATCTGAATCATGCCTTGAGACTTTATTATAATTTATTGAAGCGCTGTTTTCTTTACCTGCATCAGGCCCTTGGATACCGCCGGAATGGCAATCAACACCAGAGTGATGGCCGCTTCACCAAAAATATAACATGCGTTGTATGCCAGTGAATAAGGCAGTGGAGCCCATCCCTCCCAGGCATACATGCCAAAAAAGATCCAGCCGGAAATCACAGCAAACACATAACGGCCGCATACTCCCAGAAGATATCCTTTAATCAGGCCGTTCTTTTTCTGGCAGAACAGCCCTGACAGGCCCAGAGCGCCAAATGCGCATATGTAATCCACGATCAGCTGCGCCGGGTAGAGCACATAGGGATCCACAATCAGCTGCAGAATACCGTAGGCCACCGCCGTCATAAGGCCGGTCTTAAGGCCATACCAATAGCCGGGCAGGCAGATGAAAAACATGCTTAACAGCGTGATCGAACCTCCGAACGGGAAGCTGTACACCTTCATAAAGGATGTCACCGTTGCCAGCCCCATGGCTACCGCACAGAATACCAGCTGCTTCGTGTCCACTGTTTTCTTTTTCTTGTTGCTTAGAGCCACAGCTATAACCAGAATCGCAGCAACGATTAAAATCAGAGCCACATAGCCTGCCGTCGTGGGTAAATAGGTCGTGTCCCCATACTCATCCACTACGGTCTTAATAAAAAAATCAAACATAAAAAATGCCTCCTTCGCATAGATGCAAGGGGGGCATATAGTAAGCTTTCTCATTTGCTTCCTTACGCCGGTATTATCCGGTTCAAGTAATGAGGGTCAATTTACATCTCTCAGCCTGTTACAGCTCCCCTAGCATTTATATTCATTTTTTCTTTTTGTATAATATATCACCAGCCATTCGGTCAATGACATACTCACATCTGTTGCGCCTTCTTATAATATATCAAATTATACGGATTGTCAACAAGCAGTTTACAGGGACAGCCTACATAACAGAGCCTGCACAGTTTGCCTGTTGCAGCCGGATGGCAGGTATCACACTGGCGATATCTTCCTTCATGCGCAGCGCTTCTCTTCTCGCCGCCATTGCGTACTCCGTTTCCGGGCAGCCTTCTTTCTTATAGGCACACATAATCCCCCGGGAGGAATTGATCACCGCGCCAAGGCCATTTTTGTCAAAGGCATAGCTTACATCTTTGGCACCGCCGCCCTGTGCACCGTAACCGGGTACCAGGAAAAAGACGGAAGGAGCCTTTGCACGAAGTTCCTTAAGCTGATCCGGATAGGTAGCGCCGACCACTGCGCCCACACAGCCGTATCCGTACTCTCCCATGGCCTGCGCGCCCCATTCTTCACAGCGCTCCGCCATGATTTCATAAACAGCCTTGCCGTCGATCCGCCGGTCCTGGAGTTCTCCTGACGACGGGTTGGAAGTCTTCGCCAGAACAAAGATGCCCTTATCATACTCACTGCAGCACTTGAGCAGCGGCGCGATTCCATCCGTTCCAAGATATCCGTTCACGGTCAGGCAGTCGGCTCCAAATGCCGCGCAGCTCTGCCCGTTCACATCCGTCATACCCAGATGCGCTATGGCATAGGCTTCCATAGTGCTGCCAATATCATTACGTTTGCCGTCCAGAATCACGAACATGCCTTTGCTCTTAGCATAAGCCACTGTCTCCGCCATAGTCTTCATTCCCTGCCATCCATACATCTCATAGTAGGCCGCCTGCGGTTTCACCGCCGGCACAATATCATACAGGGCGTCGATCAGCCCTTTATTAAATGCAAGCAATGCGGCCGCCGCGCCTTCCAGCGTGTTGCCGTACTGTGCAAAAGCTTGTTCTTTTATATATTCCGGCACATAATCCAGCTTCGGATCCAGCCCCGCTACAGTCGGATTTTGAAATTCCACTATTTTTTTGATCAATCGGTCCATTGACATGATAAATATTCTCCTTTCATCGTCAGCGACTTTGGGTCGGTGACCTGCGTACATCTTTGGTGCGCTTATTCTTTAAAATCTGGGGGGAACAGACTACTGTCCGCCTGCCAGATTCAGTATAGCAGAGGTTGGGGCAAATGTCGAGACAGAACCTCAAAACATATGCTGATGATTTATCGGTATGTTATTGTTCGCTGCTATCGTAAAGTTCCCGCGTAAGACAGGGCAGGGTATATTCCTCATTGGGACACGCTCTCGCTCCGTGAAGCGCGCAACGGTACTAATGCTGCAAAAAACACAGCATAAGTACCGGCGGGCTTCAAGGGATCCCTATGAGGAATATACCCTGCCCTGTCTTACGCTTCTTTATCGGTATCTCTGAACGGTAACTTTCAGAATTCCTCCTTCATCGACCGTAAAAACAGATTTGAAAACGCAGTTTGAGCCTCTATCTTTTTCTGCAGTATATCATTCAGTGACTGGCAGATTGGCATCTCAATACCGGACGTTTCAGCTAAACGGCAGAGCGCTTTAACCGTATAAATTCCTTCACACAGTTTATTTGTCTCTATACCGTTTATAAAATTTTCACCAAACAGCCTGTTATTGCTGTACTTCGAGAAAAAGGTGGTTTCACATTCTCCCAGAAAGCATAAACCATAAACGCTTCTAATGGAACCGCCCAGACTTTCCACTAAACGCGATACTTCAACCGCAGAACGGACAATCATCGCGCCTTTTAAACTGCCATACCCCAAAGCATCCAGCATGCCTGCCGCAATACCATAGGCATTTTTTGCTGCTGCTCCGATCTCATTTCCGATTACATCAGTCCCAATATAGATGCGAATTAACCTGCTGTTTAGTAATTGAGCGAGCTCCTTTTTCAGCGAATCATTGTATGCGTCAACAAGCATACAGTTGGGTATACCAGTGACAAAATCCTGTATGTGTCCCGGTCCCACCCAGATGGCAACAGAATTTATATTTTCTACATATTCCGCCGCAACCTCTGTTAAACGCTTTCCTGAATATTCTTCTATTCCCTTCATACATAATACAATCGTCTTATCTTTTAAATCGTATTTTGAAATTTCCTGCATTAACATGCGCAGATTTTGCGAATTAATAGAAATGAATATATATTGATTTTTCAATGCCTCATCAAGCTCGCTGACAAGCCGGATCGCAGGGTCGAGCTTTACATAACTGTTTTGTCTTGTTTTAACCAGCTGCGCGAAATTGTCTGATGATTTCCTTCCATATAATGTGACATGATGGCCAATAGAATTCATATACCATGCCAAGAAACTGCCCCAGCGCCCATATCCTAATACCGATACATTCATCCTGTCTCTCCAATCCTTTAATTTAGAACTGTTCTTGGAGTTTTTATTTAACTGCTCCTGAAGTTCCTTTATGGTCTGGTTAAGAGATTCAACAGTTGCATTTAACTGAGCAAGCTGTTCAGATAAGTTTTCCCGTTATCCGCAACTTGTGCAAAATTTGCACAAGTTGACTCCTCTGATAATTCGCCACTTTCGTAAATGTTTTTGAGGTGCTTTGTAACAACGCTTCTATCCACATCAAAAAGCTGGCCAATCGCTTTTTGCGTTAGCCAAACATCGTGATCCTGCACACGGACTTCAATGCCGTCCTCATGGGCATCCTTTGTAAATACAAGAAAATCCACGGTGCTGTTTCGGATTTGCAATTTGTTATTTTCAGCCACTATCATTCACCCTCCCATCAATCATTATCCGATTTATTTTTCTTTGCCCTGCTTTTATAAACTTTATGCTGGTTTTTGCACTGTGGACTGCAAAATACAGGTTCAAGCGGGTCATAAATGCTCGGATGCGCCGTTTCCGTCGGGGTCAGGTGCAGTGTACCTTCCGCTTGTTTAATAAATGAGCAAATCCGTAAACTGTACAGTACTGCCCTCTTGAGGCCAGTGACCTGTACAGTATTCAGATTTGCTCATCATAAATCTTTTATTTGTTTCCATCCCTGCCAAATAGTCTAGAGTATGGTCTCAATTTAACTGATGCATAAGTTGACCCTACGGCCGTTTTTGTTCCACTCCACTAATTATCGGGCTTTACAGGGAGTTCCCGGAAACATTCGATGTTGTGCTCTCCGCCGGTGTGGAAGACTCTGTGGGAGCCTCGGTCACCGGTTCTGTGGAGGAAGGCTCTGTAGATTGTGTAGGCGCTGTGGAGGACTCTGTCTCGGAGCTGGATTCCTCAGTGGATTCCGTTTCAGTCTCAGTGGAAGAATCTGTCACATCCTCTTTTACCTCACCGCATACGGTGCACTTATAAGTACCGTCACTCTGCTTCTCCCACTTATGGGTTTTGCCCGGAGCCGGAATCACCTCTGTCTTAGTGGCGCCGCACTTGGTGCAGGTATAGGTCTTTACGCCATCCTTGCCGCATATGGCAGCGGTGGTCACCTTGCCGTCATCCCAGGTATGGTTTTCCGTCACAGCCGCGTCTTTAATCTCCTCTTTGCAGACCTTACAGATATAAGTCACCTTGTGGGTCTTATCATCCACCTTGGTATAGGTCGGAGTATCCTTGGTATGTCCGTTAACACAGCTGCTGCTTTCATCCACAAAGGTCACATAGTCCCTGCTGACATAGCCGGTCTGGCCGTTGTATTCAACCTGAATCCAGCTGCCGCTTCCTGTAGCTGTACATTTTAATACGGTATTCTTGGTCACCTTACCGAGCACTCTGGACGAAGTATTGTTAAACTCCCGCACATTGAGCGTGCTTGCGGTTACCTTCACCTGCTTGTTCACCCTGGTAAAGGTTTCATCGCCTACCGGGAAGGTGGTGCTGTCGTCCTGTCCGGGTTCCAGCACAAAGCTGGTGCTGTCCACATATTCGGCCTGGTACTTGGAGAAATTGACCTGTACGATCTTGCCTGTCTTTTTATATCCGTTCGGCACACCGCTGACCGTCACTGTATAATCGCCGAATGGCACATACGTAAATACGGCCGTACCTGTCTCATCCGTGATCGCGGAATTGGTGGTCGCGCCTGCCATCTGCACAGTTGCCCCCTTTACCGCCTTGCCGGAATTGTCTTTCACGACAAATTTCACATTCGTTACGGATGCGTCCGGGGTGCCCGTATATTTGAAATAGGCCACATTCATATCCACATTTCCGCTGATTCCCGGAACACTGCCCTTGCTAGTATACTGCCACATCTGATGCTTGCCTGTATAGGAGCTCTTATCCGTTACCGGATTCACAGATCCCGGATACTGCGCCACCCAGATCTTATAACGGTTGCTTAAACGGTCGGTTTCCCAGTTATTAGCATAGCCGTTCTTGCTGGCATACATCATCGGTGAATAACCGGCGCTCTTCACAGTCTCCATAAACGCGATCGCATAATCCGTTCTCTGGCTCTTCGTTACACCTGCCGCAGCCGTACGGTACTGGCCGATGTATTCACAGTCATATACAATCGGATAAGTAATCTGATACTTGCTCACATAATTCACTACCCAGGAAGCTTCTTCCACGGCTTCATACTCGTTGATCGCCTGTGAGAAGAAATATACACCGACCTTCAGACCGGCCGCAAGCGCGCCCTTCATATTGGCAGCGGCCTGACGGTCCTCATAGATCGTACCTGTATCGCGGCTTCGGTAACCTACGCGGATCATAGCGAACTCAATCCCGCTGTCCTTAACCTGCTGCCAGTTAATGCTTCCCTGATGATGGGATACATCGATGCCAAGAGACATGCCCTGGCTCTCATAATCGCCCTTGGCAATGTCGCTTATATCCACATCCGCAGCATTACCTGCATCGTCCGCACCGTCTCCCGGATCGGCCGCGTCATTTACCGGCGCTTTATCAACTTCCGGCAGTTTTTCCTTTTCAATTACTTTATGTTCCACTTCCACCGGTTCCTCGGCTTCGGTAGGAGCCTCGGTAGCGCCGATCACTCCCACGCTGTGAACCGTGGTGGGGTTAATCACCTTCATCGGCTCAGCCAGGTTGAAATCCGCCAGCTGGCGCGGGGACTCCTGTATGTTCTCCACCTGGGTATCCTCTGTGGGATCCGTATTCGCTCCCGCCACGGCCTGCGTGCCGTCTGTCCCTGCATTCATGGCGATGGGCACCGCTATTACAGCCGTAACGCCCAAAACAACCACCAGCACTCCGCAGAGAATCGGGATCTTATACGGTGCCATCTTTGCCAACAAAGAAGTAAGTTTTTCCTTCATGCCTGTCCTTTTTCCTTCCCTTTTACAACTCTCATCATTCTGTCAGCGGGACGCATTCGTCCCTGTTACCTGTATCTTTATTTCCATATTGTACCTGAATACCGGGCAAAAATCAACCTTCTGGGAATGGTAAATATTACAATTTGCTTACAGCGTTGTAACGGCATAACAGTCACTCCCGGACAAATCGAACAAATCCCTAAGCCAATGGGACTTAAAGCCGTAACTCATGCTTCAGCCCCATCGGTTCAGGGATTTACCGTTTTATTCCGCTGCCGGTGCGAGCAGCGCTGTCTTTAAGTTTGCGATATCCCGCTTATTGACCAGCAGCTGAGTGACTCCGTTTACCGTCATCTGATAGAAGCTGCTGTCATAAGGCGCATAGGATATAGTGATTTCGGGAAACGTCTCTGTGTTACGGTGGAATGTGAAGGTCAGCTCATCCGTGTTCTGGCTGGGAGCGGCATCCTCCGCCAGCACCTGTTCGGCTTTGATGCCGATGATCTGCTGGTACAGGGACTTGAATTCGTCTTCCGCCATTTCCGTTCCGTCTTTGTAATAGGTTTCTGTTTCCTCCGTCACCGCTTCACCGGTCTCGCTGTCGGTGCCGGCAACTGTCTCGCGTTTAATCGAGTATTCGATCGTGGTTCCGTCCACCACCGCCGTGATGCTGTCCACATCCTTGATATTGATAAGTGCCGCAGATTTATTGATGAAGGTGCGGTCTGTCAGGTTCAGGAAATATTCCGCCGTGGTCTGCGCCATCAGGCTGACACGGTTGGAAACGGATGTTTTTACATAATAGTCCCCCGATTCGGCCTGCTTCCCGATATACAGGATCAGCGTTTCGTTGACAGTGACTGTTTTCGCTTCCGACGTCTCTTTTGCTGTCTCCGCCGCAGCATCGGTGCTTTGAACGGATTCGGTCTCCTCCGCCTGTTCCTCGTAGGTCTTCACATAATGGACGGTAATCTGTGCGGCGGGCGCATCCAACCCATATGTTTTCAGCTCCTCCTCCGCAGGCTCATAGCTCACAAGGCTGCCCAGCGTGAGGCTTGTCACCTTTTCAATCAAATCGGACTGTGCCGTTTCATCCATGGGGATCCTGATGCCGTCCTCTTTTAATAAAAACCAGCTGTACATGCCGCTGTAATCCGCCTCTGTGTCCCCTGCCGATTCAAACAGCGCCATCATATGTCCGTTAGGAACTGAAAGCTCTATGCCGGTGAGTTCTGTCTGTGAAATCGCAGGCAGCGACTCCGCCTGCAGCAGATCATAAAGGCCTGTCGAAAAATCATCATTAATATAGGTAGAAACTGTGTATACAGCGCTGCCGCCTTCCACATACAGATAATAGTCTCCGGTCACTTCATTCTTGATTCCGAGATAGAGAGTCATCTCGCTGTCCGCAGTTTTAAAATGAATGACATTGGAAGGGGCATCCAGTCCGTAGGTACTTAAATGATCCAGGTTCTCTTCCACCACTCTTTTAGCCGTCAGCCCGGCAAGGGAACCGGTCATGGTGGTGAATTTGGACTGATTCAGCTCCATATCCTTGTTATCCTTATACTTCCAGGTATCGTCCTCCTTTACAAAGGTCAGTGTTTCACCTTCGCACTGATAGGAAAATTCCGTAATATCCGTGGATTTGATATCCCGGCTCACTATATATGTTTTCTCCTCTGCGGTTTCTCCGTCCGCCTTCTCCTCCTGTGCTTTATTCAGCGCCCGCAGACCAAAGAGCCCTCCGATAAGCACCGCCAGCAAAAGGAGCAGCAGACCAAGTGTGAGTCCCTTCTTCTTTTTCTTTTTTGCCATTATTTCTTACGCCTCCACAACCAGATAATCAAACCGGCGATTAAGAGGGCAGCCGGCAGAATGATGATGCAGACAGAGCTCCAGAGGTTCACCTGTGCGGCCGGCACCATGATGTATTCGATGCTCGTGGATTTCACAGGGATATTCACCGTGCTCTCCTGTTCACACATCCATCCCAGTGAATTTGCAAACAGATCCGTATTGGATATGTTGAATTGCGAAAGCAGAGTATCCTGAAGCAGCCATGCGCTGGTGCAAAGTACGATCTGCGTGGTATTGCCGTCACCCAGATCTTCCGAAATTGCCACTGCTACGGGGAAGCTTCCGGTGCGGTCTCCGTCCTCTTTTTCATAGGTGGTAAGTTTTCCGTCCACCGGAGTCTTTTCATAGGAGCTGTCCGATGTGGTCAGCAGATCCTTGATCGTTACGGTGCTTCTCACGGTTTCATTTTTATTGACCGCCTGTGCGTTTAAAATCAGGATCGGCGTCTGGCCTGACTTGATATCCGAGGTGATATCATGGGAATTAACGGTGGGCAGGATCGTCAGAGGGTCCATATAATAGGCTGACTGATCGCCTTCTACCACCACACCCTGGGACAGGGATACGCCGTAATTGTCCAGTATGCGGTTGAAGTTTGTCATATCCTCCGTGGTATAATTGGTCATGATAAACGCTGCTCCTCCCGCTTCCAGATAGGAGATCAGCATATCGGCCTCATCCGAACTGTAATCGGAGGTGGGCGCATAGATTAAAACCGCATCGGCGTCTTCCGGCACCGCGCCTTCCGACAGCAGGTTCAGATCCTTGACTTCCACGTTCTGCTTAAGAGCCACATCCGACGCCACCGTGCCCAGGGAAGACTCCCCATGGCCGGTAATGCTGTATACCATCGGCAGCGTTTCGCTGGTCACATAGGCGATCGCGCTGGTCAGCTGGCCCTCTCCGTCAAAATTCTCCTCAGTAGTGCCGGTCGAATAATAGCTGCTGTAATCCACCACATAGATATCGTTGTAGCTGACCACCTTATGGCGCTTCTCGCTTTCAACGATCAGGCTGTTGCTCGCTATGGAGGTTTCACCGTAATTGGAAGCGAATCCCGGTGACAATACCGGATCGACGTACTCCACGCTGATGTGATCCGACAGATCTTTATAACGGTTCAGGAGCTCCGATATCGTGCCGTCCGCGCTCTCTTCAGCAGCCAGAACATAGATTTTCACATCGGTATTCAGGTTTTTCACCACATTTTTAGTCTCATCCCCGATGGAATACATCTTGTTGGGGCTTAAATCCACGTTGGTATATTTCGAGGGCAGCTCTGCGACCACCAGGTTCACAATCACGGCGATAGCGATCACAATCACGGTCAGCAGAACGCTATAGGATCCGCTTTTTGATTTTCTGGTCTTAAACTGACTCTTGATTTCCGGTTTTTTCAGTTTTAATTTGCTCACGTCCGTTCCCTCCTAGCTCCATCTTCTTTTCTGGACTGCCTGCGCGGACAAAAATACAAAGACCGCTGAAAATGTGATATAGTAGACAATCGCAGAGAGATCAAATATCTGGTTGATAAAGTTATTGAAGCGGTCCGCCAGGGACAGACTGTTTAATACAGTCTGGAACAATCCTGAAAACAGCGCCGGTTTCCACAGGTACAGACCGGTCAGCAGGCCGATCCCCACCACACAGACTGCAGCGGAAAGAACCCAGTTTTTCGTAAGCAGATAAATCACCAGCCCGATCACCAGCATCATCATGCAGAAACCCAGAAACGTGCCCGCACTGGCGGAGGGAAGCAGGCTGCTGATATTAGACATCAAAAACAGCACGAGAAGCGCGCCGAAGGTGCCCACGCTGGCGATGATCTGGCTCTCGGTCAGTGAGGATATAAACATACCCATGGCAATGGCTGCGCAGCCCATCAGGAAAAATGCCAGAATGCTGCCATAGTCAGCCAGCTGCACTGAACCGCCGTAGGCAGACATGATCAACGGACAGAAGCAGGTCAGAAGGCAGACGATGCCGAATACCGTGATCATTGCCAGGTACTTGCCCACCACCACATCGGCCACTGTGACCGGCGCAGTTAAAAGCAGCTGATCCGTCTTGTTCTTCCTCTCTTCTGCCATGGAACGCATGGTGAGAATCGGCACGGACACAAGAAATACAAAAGTGATATTGGACAGCGTATACGCGAAATACGGCAGCCCGTTGTTGAGATTCAGAATAACAAAATAGATGCTGATGATCGCTACCATAAAAGCGACAAAAATATATCCGGTCATGGAGGTAAAATAGGACTGTACCTCTCTTTTATAAACTGCTTTCATCTTCGGATACCTCCTCGTTTTCTGCTGCTTCCTTCTCATCCTCATTCAGATCGGACTCATACGCCTCATCCGTCTGTTCCCCAAGCTGCGGTGCATGATCGTTCTCCGTCAGTTCGAGGAATACATCCTCCAGCGACATATCCGCAGATTTCATCATCAGGATCGGCAGCCTTGCCTCCGCAAAGGCATAAAACAGGCATTCCCGCAGATCCGTATCCTTGCCGGTCTGCACGGATACTTCCACAGTGCCGTCCTCCTGCCCTTTCTTCACCCGGTACTGATTGATATCCGGCAGTTTCTTAAGCACTCCTTCCGTTTCTGTTTTTCCGCCTTTAACCAGCAGCGTAAGGGAATGGGAGCCTTCCATCAGTCTGGACAGATTCTCCGGCGTATCGCTGGCCACCAGCTTTCCTTTGGAAATAATCATGATGTGGTCGCATACGGCGCTGACTTCTGACAGGATATGGGAACTTAAGATCACTGTATGTTTCTTGCCCAGATCCTTGATCACGTCACGGATCTCTATGATCTGTTTGGGGTCCAGTCCTACCGTGGGCTCATCCAGTATGATCACCTCCGGGAATCCCAGCACGGCCTGGGCCAGGCCGACTCTCTGCTTGTAGCCTTTGGACAGGTTTTTGATCAGCCGGGCGGATACCTCTTTAATCCTGGCTGTTTCCATCGCCTGCTCAATGGCCTCTTCCCGATCCTTTCTGGGTATTTTCTTCAGCTCGGCTGCAAATTTCAGATACTCGGTCACCGTCATGTCCATATAAAGGGGCGGCAGTTCCGGCAGATAGCCGATACATTTCTTCGCTTCCTCTGGCTCTTCAAAAATGTCATGGCCGTTTATTATGACATCGCCTTCAGTAGCTGCCAGATATCCCGTCATAATGTTCATGGTAGTGGATTTCCCGGCTCCGTTCGGCCCCAGGAAGCCATAGATCTGCCCTGTTTCCACAGTAAAGCTCAAATGATCTACCGCGATATGATCGCCGTACTTCTTGGTCAGATTCTTTACTTCAATCAATGGTGGACCCTCCTTAAACAGTTAAACTCATTTGTTAGTCAATTCTAGCACCTAAATGTGTTCTGTCTGCAAAAAATTTGTGAAAAAACTGTGTTCTGCAAACAACGGTCAAAAGGCTCACACAGGGAATTTCAACGCATAAATTAGAATAAAGCATGTTATTTGGGAGGAAAAATGCGCTCTTTTCTTTCGGTATTCCTGTTTGTGCTCTCGTCAAACCTTGACACTTTTGTCATCGTTCTGGCTTATCAGATAAATCGTATCCGGATCAGCTATTTAAACGGCCTTGTCATCGGAGCTGTGACCGCCGTTTTTACCTTTGCGGCAGTCCTGGGCGGCGATCTTATTTCCAAAACCTTTTTCTCCAGATACTCCGACCTGTTTGGCGGCAGTATCCTGATCCTGTTCGGATGTTATATGGTTCTTAAATTCTTAAAAGAAAGGAAGAAACAAGACACAGCGGATTCCGGATCCGCCCTTTCATCCGAAAAACGTCTCCCGCTTGGCGCAACCCTGGCTCTTTCAATGGCTCTGTCCATCAACAATATCGGGCTTGGAATTGCCGCCGGCATCGCTGACATCCCGGCTTTTACCACTGCTGTTTTCACATTTATCTGTACCTTTCTCTGCATCTTTCTGGCAAACCTGCTCGGAAAAACGGTACTGAGTAAATGGGTCCGCGGTTATTCATTATTGATAACGGGGATTCTGCTCGCAGTGCTGGGAATCTTTGAGTGTATATGAAAGAGAATTCCGCTCGCGGGATTCTCCGCCTGCGGCGGGTCGCTTTAGCGACATAATACCTTCCCGCCGCAGTGCGATCCTAAGCGGAGCGTTTTTATTCAATAGGTCGTATTTTCCTATTGAATAAAATATAGAAAAAAGGACGGTCCCGCACGCCGATTTTCGCAGCGGGACCATCCTGTTTCATATGCTATATAAGAGTAAATCCGGCGAATCCGCAGCGGCTGTATCAGGCATCCGAATCCTTCGGCACCCACACGCCGGCTTTATAATATCCGGCCGACAGGGCGGTTCCAATAACCCAGCCGATGGGCCAGGACAGCCATATACCCACGCTTCCCATTCCCAGGCCCTTTGCCAGTACATAAGACAACAGCACGCGCAGGATCAGATCAGAGAAGGTTGCCACCATAAAGCTTTTCATGGCTCCGGCGCCTCTAAGCACTCCGTCAGCCATCAGCTTGACCGAAATCACCAGATAAAACGGAGAAACGATCCTAAGAAACAGTGTTCCCTCCTTCAGCACAGCGCTGATATCCTCTTTGCTTGACAGGAAAAATTTCATCGCAGCAGAACTGAATCCAAAATACACCACAATGAACGGTATGCTTACGATGAAAATCATCTTCAGCCCCGCCTTAAAGCCCTCTCTCACACGGCCGGGCAGCCCTGCCCCGATATTCTGTGCCGTAAAACTGCTAAGTCCGTTGGCCAGTGTCGTAAAAGACGTGATGACAAAAGTATTCAGTTTGATAGCCGCAGAATAGCTGGCCATCACCACAGAGCCGTAGCCGTTAACCAGCCGTTGGATGAACAGATTGCCGATAGATATAAAGCTCTGCTGGAGGATGCTCGGTACCGCAATCATGCTGATCCTGCCAAGCATAGTCAAGGAAAAAACCGTATAGTTTCCTTCGGTTTTAACCGTCCGCAGCCGGATCAGCAGCGTAACCGCCGCCAAAACCGCCGCGATCCCCTGACAGAGAAACGTGGCCCAGGCTACGCCCGCAACACCCATATGAAATGCGCAGACAAAGACCACATCCATAATCATATTGCCAACGGAAGATGCGATCAGAAAATACAGCGGCGTCCTGGAATCTCCCAGCGCCGTAAATACGCCCGTACATATATTATATAGGAAGAGAAACAGCAG
Source organism: Lachnotalea sp. AF33-28 (assembly GCF_003477885.1). Taxonomy (GTDB): domain Bacteria; phylum Bacillota; class Clostridia; order Lachnospirales; family Lachnospiraceae; genus AF33-28. The sequence goes on along the minus strand of NZ_QUEE01000002.1, from coordinate 219,728 downwards.
GCCCCATATGTAAATTCTAAGATACAGCGCGGAATCCGCAAATACATTCGCAGGCGTATCCAGCATGCGCATCAGCCAGTCGCAGGCGATGGCGCCTCCAACCGTCAGAACCAGCGCCACACCGATGACGGCCAGTATGGAGGTATACACCGCCGTTTTCATACTCCTGTAGTCTTTCGCTCCAAAGTACTGCGATATGACCACGGAGCTCCCGATGTTGGCTCCTGTTGCGACCGCGATAAAAATCATCGTAATCGGGTAGGAGGCACCCACCGCCGCCAATGCATCCACACCCACAAACTTTCCGGCAACCACGCTGTCCACGATGCTGTAGAGCTGCTGGAATACCACGGAAAACAGCAGCGGCATAGAAAAGCTCCATAGAATCTTATCCGGCTTACCCACTGTCATATCCTTTACCATATAATTGCCCTCTTCTTTCCTTACATTTTAGCCTCCGCAATTATACTATAAATTTTATTATTTATATAATGTTTCTTTTTTCCTTAACCATACGTTTTTTGCATGATTAAAATGGATATCCGTCTATATCCCGTATCATTCCTGCAGTTCGCCGTCAACGATCCTCACAACCCTGCTGGCGTTTTTCGCCACTCCCAGATCGTGTGTGATCATCACAATCGTATTTCCCAGCCTGTTCAGCTGACTAAAGAGCGCCAGAACTTCCTTACCAGTGCTGCTGTCCAGCGCTCCCGTCGGTTCATCAGCTAAAAGGATGGCAGGACGCCCAACAAGTGCCCTGGCGATAGCCACTCTCTGCTGCTGGCCGCCTGAGAGCTCGCTGGGCTTGTGCTCCATGCGGTTTTCCAGGCCCAGCAGGCGTATGGTATCCATACAGGATTCTGCTGCCTCCTGGTAGCTCATCCCCCTCATCAACAGCGGCATCACTATGTTCTGCATAACCGTATAGGTGGGAATCAGATGATATTTCTGGAATATGAATCCGATTTCCTGATTGCGGATTCTGGTCAGCGCCTTTTCTTTGGTCCTGTGAATGGCTATGCCGTCCAGATAGTACTCTCCGCTGTCTGCCAGATCCATGCAGCCGATCACGTTCATCAGTGTGCTCTTGCCGGATCCGGAGGGGCCGAGTATAGCCAGAAATTCTCCCTTGGACACCTCGAGGGAAATGTTTTTCAATATATGAAGCTCCTCCTGGGCCATGTGATAACTCTTATTCACATCCCTCAACCGAAGCATCGTACCGTCATCTATGCCCGCTTCTTCGCACTGTGGATTTTTCATTTTCCGCTCTCCTTCCTCACAGGCCGTAAGCCTATTGTTGATGACCTGTGCGCGCTTTCGTGCGCCTCCTTTATGATTCCTTATGTATTTTTACTCCACAATCCAGATAGCGGTAACAGTCTCGCCGCCTTCTATATCTTCCTCCACCACAAGCTTCAGCATATCATCCACCGCGATGCTGGAAAAAGTGGTCTGTGTTCCCAAAGGGGTAGTCACTGCGGTTCCCACAGGTATCAGCAGTGTTTTTTCTTCTCCGATGAGCTGATAGAAGGTGCGATTCTGCCCATTGGCCTCCTGTATGCCGCCTCGAAAACCCTGCCCTCCTCCGCTCCCATTTTGAACGTTCCCGCCAAGGGCTTCTCCTTCTGCGAAACTCGGCATCTCTCCTTCCGCAAAGCTCGGCATTTCTCCCTCCGCAAAACTCGGCACCTCTCCTCCTGCGAAGCTCGGCATCTCTCCTCCCGCGAAACTCGGCATCTCTCCCTCCGCAAAGCTCGGCATCTCTCCCCGGCTGTTTTCCTGCATATCAGTCTCCTCTGCTAACGCCAACACTACCTCATTGCCGTTGATTGCCGTCACCTGGCCGATGATCAGGGACTGCCCTTCTTCCAGATTTATCTCCGATTTTGCCGTACTGTCTGCATCCGCGGTTTTTCCGGAACAGGCGGTTAACAGCATGCTTGCGATCACAGCGGTCAATATCATATATCTCTTCATCCGTCTTTCATCCTCCCTCTGACCCGTTTTGATTTCAATATCTTATTCCTGATTCAGCGCTTCCACAGGTATCAGTCTGCTGGCCTTCCAGGCCGGATAAAAACCGAATACGGTTCCGGTAATCACCGCGAAGCATACCGCCATCACCGCTCCCATGGCAGAAAGCTCCACCCGTACCTGCAGCCGCTCCACAACGGGAGTGATGCCAAAGGAGAATCCCACTCCCAGCAGCCCGCCGATCACGCTGATCGCCGCGGCTTCAAACAGGAATTCCAGCAGAATATCCTTTTTTGTACAGCCCAGCGCCTTGAGTATACCGATCTCATTGGTTCTTTCCTTTACGGATACAAACAGAACATTCATGATGCCGATACCTCCCACGATGAACACGATGGCCGCCATAGCCACCAGAAGCATGGTCAGCGTATCGTTGGATGCGGATGCGGCTTCCATCTTGCTGCCGGCATCGTTGACCGTAAACTCCGCATTGGGATAGCTGTCGGCCAGCACGGTTTCAATATTGGCAATCACTGTTTCCACATCGCTTACATCCTCCGCAATCACCGTAACCGTAGGATTCGGGTTATCTCCTGCGATATATTTAATTCCGGTGCTGTAGGGTATAAAAATGGCCTGATCCGGACTTATGCCGGAAGAGACGGAACCCATCTCACTTAAAATCCCGTTCACCACATACGGCCTTTCATCTATATAAAGTATGCTGTCATAAGCATCCAGGGCGCTTCCGAAAATCTCTTTCGCTGCCTGGGCGCCCAGCACGCATACCTTCTCCGTATTCTCATCATTGCTGTCGGTGATGAATTCCCCCATCTCCAGCGTCAGATTGCTCATTTCGGCATAATTTTCCTTTACACCGGCCACCGTATAGGTCACAGCCTCCTCCAGCTCACCGCCTTCTACGGAGGTCCTGGAAGAATAGGATATGGATACCGCTGAAATCCCGGGCACAAACACCTCGATATCCTCCACATCCGCTTCCGACAGCGTGATCTGCTCCTGATTCATCCTATCACTCATGTCAAAGCCGCCGCTCATGATGAAGTCCGAGCCAAAGTTTCCGAAATCGCCAAAGTCCGGCCTTCCTCCGCCGTCCTGGCTTCCGCCCGGAAAGCCGCCTTCGAAGTTTCCCATATCCGGCAGGCCGCCCCCGCCAAAGGTGCCGGCACTTCCGCTGTCAGCACTTCCCGTGGCAAAAGCTCCGGGAAATCCTCCGCCCATATCCGGCACAGCCCTCTCCATACCGCCTCCCGCAGTCTGCCCGGATCCTGACTGCCTGCTCTCTCTGGCGTCTGCAGAAAGTTCATAGCTGATATCGATCGCACCGGCATTCAGATTTTTAAACTGTTCCGCCACCTCCATCTGGCCGCCGCGGCCGATTGCGATCACCATGACGATCGTGGCCGCCCCTACCACTATGCCGATGGATGTAAGCACCACTTTAAACTTATTCTGGATGATATTGATCCAAACAATGCGCAGCAATTCCTTCAGTCTCATGACGCTTTCACCTTGCTTTCGATAACCACGGTCTCCCCTTCGCTTAAGCCGGATTGTATCTCCACATTCACTCCGTCCGAAAAGCCGCAGGTGACCTCTGTCTTGATCAGGCTTCCGTTCTCCGCTTTCTTTTTCACATAAGTTCTGGTTCCTTCCGTTATGACTGCTTTATTGGAAACATAAAGGACATCATCCACCTCTTTTGTTACAAAAGTGACATTGCCGGTCATGCCATCAAATATTCCGGACACATCGCCCGCGAGGGTGACCGTCACGTTATAGCTGACCGTAGAAGAGGAGGAGGCCGCCGTTGCGACGGATGTGACGCTGCCCTCCCACTTCTGATCCTCATAAGCCAGCAGTTCCACCGATGCGGCTTTGCCGACAGGCGCAGCCGACACGTCTTCCTGCGCCACGGATACCGTAACCGTCACATTGGATGCATCCGCGTAATCCGCCATAGCGGTTGATGCGGACAGCGTATCGCCCGCGGCATATCCCACACTCATGATCTTGTCTGCATATTCGGTCAGAATAGTGCCGTCTCCCACAAACGCATCAAATTCGTCCAGCGCTTCCTGTGCATCATCCAGCGCATCCTGAAGATCCTGAAGCGTATCGTCCAGGCCATTGGTATCAATCGCATAAAGATTGGCCGCATTTTTATAGTTTAACATGGCCTCTTCGTATTTCTGCCTGGCGGTTATAGATTCCGTGGTCTGTTTTCTTTTTGCCTCATCCACATTCAGCTGCAGTGTGCTGTAGTTGTCATTCAGCTTTTCCAGTTCCTCATTCAGCGTATCGATTTCCTTTTGTATGGAAGTCTTTTGACTGTCATCCTCCGTATCAGAGAGTTCCTGCATCTTATCACTGATCTCCACAGGCAGCTCGGCGATTCTTTCCGCCGCTTCAGCCAATTCTTTTTCCGCATCGGTCACAGACTTTGCCAGCTTAGCGATGGCAGCGTCATATTCCGCCTGGGCGGTGGAACCCGATGTCAGATTGGACTGATACGTATAGTCAGCCTTCAGTTCCTGTTCCTGCAGGCTAAGTTCCTCCTGCTTCAGATTCAGTCCGGCCGTGGTCACCGCGTCCGAAAGCTCCTGCCGGTAGTCCGCAACACTGTCATCCGTCAGCTTCAGCAACGGTTCCCCTGCCTCCACCTCCTGTCCGGTGGTGACATATACCTCTTCCACCGTCAGCGTCTTAGAAGTGCTGCCGGCACTGCTCTGTCCCATCATCGCCCCACCGGCGTTTGCCGCCTGGCTGCCGCCGCCCAGATCAAAAGTTTGGGAGAGGATGCCGATGCTCATACTGCCGCTCTCCGTCACACCTACCACCAGATCACCGCGCTGCACGGTTGTTTCCTTATATACGGTCTCCTCTTCTTCTGCTCTGCCATTCATCTGAAAAAGCACCGTTCCTGCTATGCAGACCGTCAACAGCGCACATATGAATACTAACTGTTTATGCCCGCTTTTTTTCTTTTTTTCTTTCATCACAGTCTCCTTATATGATCTTTCCTGTCAGCCGTCATTCCTCTGCTGCAGAGGATTCATTCCTGCCATTTGCAGCAGCGCTGTCTGATTCCGGATTCCGTACCGCACCCGGCTGCATCAGAATCACTGCAGCCTGGTATCCCGCGCCTAAACTTCCGCTCTCATCCTCTATCGCAACTGTAACTGTATAATTTACCGATGATACGCTTCCTCCGGAATCCTTCTGACCGGCGATCTCACTGACCGTACCGCTGAAAGAGGCTCCGGAAACGGTTATCCTGGCTTCGTCTCCCACCGCCACTTCCGCAATCCGATCCTGAGCCACTGAAATGGATACTTTTATGTCGGACAGGTCCAGATAACTCACCAGCACGGCAGAACCGAATACACGGTCCGAGGCTTCATAGGCCACATCTGTCAGCTGTCCGTCATATTCCGCAGTGACAGTCCCCGTTTCGGCTATGCTTGAGATTCGTTCCAATATCCCGGTCACCTGATCATACGTTTCCTGCGCCGCATCCACCGCTTTCTGCAGTGACGCCACTGTCAGCTGATAGACGGTATCCGCGTTCTGGCCGATGAGCATGCTGCCATCATAGCTTTCCTTTAAACTTAAGTTCTGGCTGATCTGCCGGATCAGCGCTTCCTGATAGGCGGCCGTCAGATTCGCGTAATTATTCTGAAGGGATTCCAGCTCTGTTTTAGCTTTTTCCGTTGCCTGGGAACAGGCGCTATATGCCTGGTTATAGGCGTTGACCGCCTTCTGATATTCCAGCTTTGCCGTCTGCAGTTCCTTTTCTGCATTTAAAACCTCTGTCTCCAGGTCTTTCAGCTTCGCATTCTGTTCCTGCAGCTCTTTCTGCCTGGCTTCATATTCCGCCTCAAGAGTTTCCACTGTTCCCTTTGCATTTTTTACGTTTTCCACCAGCAGTTTCAGATCCGCATCGGTTGAAACCTGATTGTCCGAAACCGTGTTTCCCGACAGAGAACTGCTTTCCACGGTGTTGCCGGATACATCCGGCTGCTGCGTATTCTCCTCAAGAACTGCCGCAAACAGCGCGTTTAAGGCATCGTCATACACTCCCTGTGCGTTCTCCTGCTGCTGTTGACAGGAGGCGATCTCCTGCTTAAGCGCCTGTATGACCGGGTCCGCCTCCGCTTTCGCCGCTTCATAGCTGCTCTGCCTGGCCGTCAGGGCATTCTCCTTATCTGACGCAATGCTGCCTTTTTCCGTCTGTGTCTCCAGCAGCTCATCCAGCTTATATTCGGAAGCATAGGTGTTATTTTCCAATTTTTCGGTATAGGAGGCTATTTTTTCGTCCGCGCCGGCAATCGCTTTGGCTGCTGATTCCACCTGCTGCGCTAAGGCCTCCGTTTCGGCATTGTATGTAAGCTCCGCCGTAGTTTCCTGCATCCGGTCGGACTGTCTCTGATATTCCGCCTTCAATACACCGGCATCATAGTCGGTCCTGGCCGTATCCAGAGCGGTTTTATCACTCGCCTGCTCTTTCTCAAGCCAGGCTATGGCAGCGCTTAGGCTCTCATCCGTAAATTTATACAGAGCATCCCCCTCACTCACCGTGTCTCCTGAAGCCACATAGACCTCCTCCACCACAAGCGCCAGATTGTAGGCCAGGTCGGTCTCAAGTATCTGATCCTTCGTACCCGCCTCTGTCACGCCGCTGCCGTTTATCAGACCCGACTGCCCGCTATCCGTGCCGGAGGCCTGTAGTGTACTCCCGTTCTCCTTCTCCGCATTTTTGTTCTGCTCGGCATTTGCATATACGATCGGTACGGTAATGGCGCAGACAAGCGCCAGCACAAAAACGGCAGCGGTCACTTTCATCCATTTTGCCTTATGCGGACAGAATTCTTTCCACTTTTCCTTTAATAAACCAGCCATCCTAAACCTCCTGTCAATTAAGCTCATAGTAAGCGGCTAAAAAGAGCACGCGACACATCACTTACTAAAATGATAAAATCGCCAGGTGATTCCAACGTGATGAATTTGTGAATTTTTTTTGAACATCCATCCGTCTGTGCATCTGTGCCGGTTCCTGCACGGACTGAATAGTTTTTTTACGTCTGCATATACTCTTATTATATTTCACAGCTGTTTGCACAACTGTCAATCTATTCAAAAACAGGGTATAGAGACATTCTTACCCCCAAACGGAGGAAAACATGAAAAATAATCATTATCCTTTTGACCTGGAACCGCTGCCCTATACTTATGACGCGCTGGAACCCCACATCGATCTTGAAACGCTCCATTTTCATCATGATAAGCATCTGAAGACCTATGTGGATAACTTGAACCACGCCTTAAGCACTCTGCCGGAATTTCAGAGTATGACCCTGGAAGAAATTCTGACCAACCTGGATCAGGTTCCGGAAGCCGCGCGCACAGCGGTTAAAAACAACGCCGGAGGAGTCTACAACCATCAGATGTATTTCGCATCCATGAAGTCCGCTCCTTCCGAGCCAAAAGGCCCGGTCCTTAGTGCGATTGAGGAGCGTTTCGGTTCTTATGACGAATGGAAGGATATCATGAAATCCAAAGCTCTGGCCCAGTTCGGTTCCGGCTATGCGTGGCTGGTCAGCAGCCAGGACGGCCATCTGGAAGTCATCAACCTTCCCAATCAGGACACGCCGCTGGCGCTTGGACTGATCCCGCTGCTGCCGTTAGATGTCTGGGAGCATGCCTACTATCTTAAGTACCAGAATCTCCGCGGCACTTACGTGGATAACTGGTTTTCCATCATCGACTGGGACGCTGTCAACAGACGTTATGAAGAAAGCCAGTAACGCACTTTTTCTATGAAACGGGCGCACTGAAAAAAGCAGAGTACAGAAAGGTCAGTTTTCCTTTTCTGCACTCTGCTTTTTCTCATATCTCGGCCAGGGGCAGTTCAAACCAGAAAATGCTTCCCTCGCCCGGGCTGCTCTTCACTCCGTAGTCCGCTCCGTGGAGTATCAGTATATTCTTTACAATGGACAGCCCCAGCCCACTGCCGTTTACCGATCTCTTATGTGCCTTGTCCACCTTATAATAGCGCTCCCATATATAAGGAAGGTCTTCCTCCTTAATCCCTTCCCCGTAATCCTCCACTTCAATCCGCACGCGGTCCGGTATAAGCATCTGGCGCACTACCACCTTTTTATTGTCACCGGTATAGTGGATGGCGTTATTGATAAAATTATAAATGACCTGATATATTTTATACTCATCCGCCCTGATCCATACATGGCTTCCGTATTCAAACCGGATCTCGTATCCTTCCTGCTCCACCAGCTTCGCATACCGTTTTAATACTGCCTGAATGCTTTCCGTCAGGTCATAGGTCTGCATCCGGACGGACTCCGCCCCCGACTGCAGTTTGGACAGCTCCAGCAGATCGTTCACGAGCGCGGTGAGCCTTTTCCCTTCATCGATCACAACCTGGAGGTTTTCCGCCGTATTCTCCTCCGGGAGATCCTGTATGGCTTCCGCATAGGCGATGATCATGGTGAGAGGCGTCCGAAGATCGTGGGATACATTGGCGATCAGCTCCTGCTGTATCCGCTCCGCCTTTTTCAGCTCTGCGGCGGTGTGGTTCAGGGTAGTCCCAAGCTCCGAAATTTCCTTATAACCGGCCTGCGGAAATCTCACATCATAGTTGCCCTTTCCCATTTCCAGCGCCATGCTGTTAATCTCTACGATCGGCCGGGAGATCTTTTTCGCCATAAAAAGTGCGATCAGCAGGGACAGCAGAAATAAGATCAGGGCGATACATACAAACTGCACCCGGAGCGTCTGAACCGTCGCATCGATCGGCGTCACAAGGCTGCGCACGATCAGCAGCGCCTCTTCCCCGTTCCATTTCAGCAATTCCAGCGCTACGATACTCTCAGCCCCCATGCGCATATCAAACGGCATCATGAACCGGCCCGGGCCTTCGTCATGGGGCGGCTGTGCTTTTTCATACTGCGAGGGGTCCATGCCGCGCACATCCCCTTCCATTTCGATCTGGGCGCTGCCGCCGCCCTCTCTGGCCGCCTGCAGATACTCCCCAAACATCTCCGCAGTCAGCAGCGCGAACCGGCCGTTTGCAGGAGCGCTCTCCATGATGCTGCCCTGCATGTCGGCGAGGAGCACCTCCAAATCCGATTTTCTGGCCGCTTCTTCCATGGCCTCTGACAGGCTGCCTGACTGCGCCGATTTTAAAAGCTGTGTGCAGACTTGCTGCAGCTCATTCTTTTTGATGCCTTTATAGAAGGTATTCAGGTAAACAATCTGCATGAGCCAGAGCAGCGCCAGCAGTATGGCGACAAACGCCAGCAGGTACATAAATATTTTCCAACGGATGCCGATCTTACGGTTCTTCAAAGCGATATCCCACCCCTCTAAGCGTCACCAGGCAGTCCCTGTAGGGGCCCAGGCTGCCCCGAAGTTTTTTAACATGTGTATCCAGCGTACGGTCGTCCCCGTAATAGTCATACCCCCACACGCCGGTGATCAGCTGCTCTCTGGACAGCGCAATCCCTTTGTTCTGAATCAGGAAGGACAAAAGCTCGTATTCCTTCAGTGTAAGTTCTGTGCGCCTGCCGTCCACACTGACCTTTCTGGCGGCAAAATTGACATGCAGCCCCTTGTAGCTGTAGCTTTCCTTATCCTGACCGTTTTTTCTCTGATTGCGCGTAATTACCACCCGTATGCGCAGCATCAGCTCCCTGGGGGAAAAGGGTTTGACCACATAGTCGTCCACCCCCAGCTCAAAGCCGTGTATCCGGTCATACTCCTCTCCCCTGGCTGACAGCATGATCACCGGTGTGTCACAGTATTTATGTATTTCCCGGCAGGCCGCAAAGCCGTCCAGCATCGGCATCATCACATCCAATACGATGCAGTCAAAACTGCCTGCCCGGCAGAGGTATACCGCCTCCTGCCCGTCCGCCGCTTCACTCACCTCATATCCTTCATGCTCCGCATATTTTCGTATGATACTTCTGATTTTTTCTTCATCATCCACGATTAAAATCCTGGCCATCGCCTTCACCTTTGGAGGTCAGCCTCACCGCCGTTACCCCCTTACCTTTTTCAAAAATGCGCGCACTCTTTCTGTGCAGTCACTTTTCCTGTCTTCCGCTTTTCTCCAGGAATCAGAGCGGGGAAAATAAATCCCGTCATTCGCTTTAGCTCCAAAATCCCACTTACCGTTTTCATCTCTGTTTTCCTCTAACCAGTCCGCGGCAAATTTCAGCTTCGTTTTTGCCAGATCATATTCAGCCAGGACCTCAAGAGCGGCCAGATAATCACTCGCATCCCTTGAGGCAAAAACATCGGGCAATTTATTAAGCGGCTTTGCGTAAGTATAAAACATACCGTCGTTCCTTGATAAATAATAATCGAGAAACAGACTCTCTGTCTGATACTGCAAAACACCTTTGAGCAAAGCCGCATGATAAAACATGCCAAAGCCCGTTTCAAAACCGCTCTTTGGTTTTCTTTTGTGCTGTTCGGCGAATGCTTTCATGTCGCTGTCACGGTCATACCGGCCGTGCTCAAACGCCTTTTCCACCAAAGCTGCCCAGCTGTATGCAACTTCCAATGCGGCTTTATTTTCCGGTTCTATGATCCGGATCCAGGCCGCAAGCATCAATTTTTCAAACAGAGGCCAATCATGCGTTTTTTCATAGTAGCCGTCAATCTTTTTTTCGCCTTTAATGCACATTTCCATACGCTTTACAATTGTTTGAATTGGTTCATCTTCAATTGTATAACCTAAAATCAGCAATCTGCGCAAAGCTTGTTCTGTCGAATACTGTTTTTGGCCGACCGGACGGCTTAACGCGTGGAAATTTCCCCACATGCCGTCCTCGTGACGGCATTCAAGGATCTGTTTCGCCCATTTCCCGTTTTTATGGTCTTTTCCATCGCACATGACAGTCACCTCACAAATCTTCTCAATGTCTTAAGATATGATTGTTATTCATTATAAAGGCACAATGTGATCAATCTGTGAATAAAACGGATGATATCTATCTTCTCCGGATCCTTTTTTTCAGGTTTCTCCTTAAGTCCTTGTAAAAACCGGTGCCTTCCGTCACCTGCTCGGGCAGCGGAGGAACCCGGTCATAGAGCAGGCCATACAGCCTAAGCCGCTGCGGCCGGGATATCTCCACAAACGCGATACCATAACGCCAACCTGCTCCCTCCCGGTTTCGATAGACCGGCTTCGCCTTCATACGGCATTCATACCGTCCGCCGATCCCCAGCCTTACATTAAAGATATCGGGCAGCGTGATACAGGTGTTTAGCAGGAAAGCAGCTCCGCCTTCTGATAGGTCGCTGGTAACCGCATGGATAATCTGATCTTCCATTTCAAGGGCGATCTGTTCGGCGGCGCGGATCCGTTCCGATACGCGCCTTACCTGTCTGCCGGACAGAAAAAACAGAGCCATCAGCATATGATACGCATTCAGAACCAGCCAAAACAAAACCACAACCCAGCCGTAATTTTCCTGTAAAGCGGGAACAGCAAAAAGGCGGTACACTCCGGCCAGCGTAAATCCCAGTAATACCAGATAAACAGCGCGGCTCCATCGGATAAGCCCTTTGTCCCGCCTTTTTACTTCTCCAGTTCCTGCACCAGCCGGCATCTTCCCTTTTGCCGTGACAGAGAACTGTTTCTTTTGTATCCCCAGAGTTTCAAGGATCACGCCCGGTAACAACGCAGGAAACAGGATCGTGTCATAGATATTGCTAAGCCTTGCCGTCCGCATATCGCCCGCCAGCTTCGAAAGGGCAAAATAGTACAGCAAAACGGAAGGCAGCCACAGACAGATCAGGGGCAGAAGGCCGCAGCGGATCACCGGTATGCCAAACACAAAATATAGAATGGGGGACAGGATGAACATCAGCCGGCGCAGCGGCGTATACCAGTACAGCAGCGCCATTCCGTAATCCCTCTTCTGTCCCGCTGTCAGATCCTTCCGGCGAAGCAGGCGCAGTCTGCGGAAGGTCTGGATACAGCCTCTGGCCCACCGTTCTCTCTGTTTAAACAGACTTGTCAGATCCTCCGGCGATAATCCGCTCGCATGCACCTCGGATACGGCATAGCCTTTGTAACCTGCCGCCTGAATCAGCAGGCCGGTGGCCAGATCCTCCGTGATGGAGCCGGTGTAAAAACCTCCCGCGTCCATAAGCGCCTTTCGGGACAGGACCGTATTGGAGCCTCCATATATGGCTGCATTATTGCGGTTTCTGGCAAGCTGTACATAGCGGAAAAAGAAATTCTGCTCATTGGGCGCGCTTTCCTCCAGATACAGGTTATACTGAAACAGGTCATGGTTGTAGAAGCTCTGCGGGCTCTGAATGAAACCGATCTCGGATCTTTCCATATCACTTCCTGCTTCCGCAAAAAAATAGGGGACCAGGGCGGTGAGAAAATCGTGCATTGGAATCATATCTGCGTCAAAGGTAACGATCAACGGCGAACTGCTGTTGCTAAGAGCGTAGTTTAAATTGCCGGCCTTGGCGTGTTCTCTGCTGCCCCTTGCCAGGTAACGGATGCCCATACGCCCTGCCAACTCCCGCACCTGTACCCGCCCGCCGTCATCGCACAGATAGATATGCACTTTTCCTTTCTCCGGATAATCCATCTGCAGGCAGCCCTGGACCGTTTTTTCCAGTATGGGGACAGGCTCATTATAGGTTGCGATAAATACATCGACATCCGGAAAACGCTCAGCTGGAAGATCCGCTTTTGTGGGAAGGTAGATTTCCGAAACCAAGTGCGTGATATGCAGTATTTCCAGAAAACCGGCAGCCTCCGACAGGAGCAGCAGGATGCCGGCCGTTATGGCCATCCACCCTTCACCTGCGGGCAGCGTAAAAAACAGCCGCCATATGAGATAGACCGCTGAAATTACAGTCAACAGATAGAATAGGCGTATCTTACGCTTCAGCATAGTTATTCACTCACCTGCCTTTGAATTGATTGCGGAAACACTTACATATAGTCTGGGCGGATTGCGCATTACTATCCTTCTTTATCAGCAGATTCCTGCATATTTATGGTGCATCTTTTCTTTTCATTCTGTGGAATAATTTACACTCCAATGGTATAATATCGACAGATATTATACCCGCGTTGATTTCCTTCCGCGAAGCGGACAATTTCCTTAGGAAATCATGCGCATCCCCTTGAGGGGGCATGTCAGCCTGCTGATATGGTATAATATCGATAGATATTATACCCGCGCTGATTTCTGTCCGCGAAGCGGACAATTTCCTTAGGAAATCATGCGCATCCCCCTGAGGGGGCATGTCAGCTTGCTGACATGGTACAATGTTGGCAGACATAATGCCTGTTCACAAATATTAGAAATGAGGAGAATACGATCATGATGCGTGATGCGGAAAAAACAATTAGTAATCTCATTGATAAACAAGGCGTATCTTTTATAGCCTCTATTTCGGAGGATGGTTTTCCTAATATGAAGGCCATGCTTCCGCCCCGCAAGCGGGTGGGGATCCGGGAATTTTATTTTACAACGAATACATCATCCCTGCGGGTGGCCCAGTTTCGGAAAAATCCAAACGCCAGTATTTACTTTTACGACAAACGCTTCTTCCGGGGAGTCATGCTAATCGGCCGTATGGAGGTGCTGGAAGACCCCGCCAGCAAAGAAATGATCTGGCAGGAAGGCGACACCATGTATTACCCGGAAGGAGTGACTGATCCGGACTATTGTGTCTTGAAATTTATTGCAGACAGCGGGCGATATTATGCGAACTTCCATTCGGAAATCTTTGAGATAATTTAGAAATGGGTGAAGCTTTATGACCAGGCTTTTATTCATACAAGTACATATTTCTCCATTCGAGAACACGATGGAAAAATTATAGAAACCGTGCTGCAAAGAGTAAAATGGTGCCCGATTGGTGCCCAAGCGAACAAACAGGGGGATGAAAAGTAGCATGAAGTAATGAAACGAAATAAGCTGTTTCACATTTCCATATACTCATACTAAAATAAAAAAGCCAGTTATGGGTTTATACGCATTAGTGGAAAAAGACGAATATACGGTGAAAAATACGGAGGAAATAGAATGGAACATTTTGGATTTGATACAATGCAGAAAATTCAGAAAGAATTGCAGGAAAAGTATAAAAGTAAATGGGGGCCGCTTACTCCCCAAGGAGGACGGGACTCATTACTATGGATGATGATTGAGGCAGGCGAGGTAGCTGATATCATTAAAAAGCAGGGCGATGACAGGATTATGAACGATCCGGATGTGAGAGAGCACTTTATTGAGGAAATGTGTGATACACTGATGTATTTTAATGACGTTATGCTTTGCTACGGTATTACGCCAGAAGAACTGAAAAAAGTGTATTTGGATAAGCATAAAAAGAACATGAACCGATGGTAATTGCTCGCTTTCAGCTCTGATTTTCCCATTTTCCGTCTCCGCAAAGACCCAGTTTATCAAGGGCTTTAAGGATCTAACATACTCAGACACACATAAACCAGGAGCAAAACCATATCAGAACCGCCTGTTATGGTTTTGCTCCTTTACTTACTGTAATAAACTATTTCACATCTGCAGTTCTTCCACAATCTCCCGGATCAGCTTCACATACTCGCCGGAATGGGATCGTGTGATGTTTTCCAGCTCGCCCGGAAACAGGATTTCTCCGGATCCCTCCGCTTTCCTGCACGCTTTCAGCTCCGCCATGCGGTCAGAAAGTTCCTGATAAAACCGGCCGCTGTTTCCAAAGGCTTCGATATCCAGGGCTATAAAGAGCTGCGCCGGCCCCTGGCAGTCATCTCCTGCCCGCTCGCCTGTTGCGCCGCCAAACAGTATGCCGGAAAGGATATCGATGATGAGCGCCAGGCCGAATCCCTTATAGGTCCCAACCGGTATCACCGAGTAAACCTTTGACACATCTGTGGTCTCCCTGCCGTCTTCATCCAGAGCCCAGCCTTCCGGTATCTTGGGGATTCCCTGTTTGGCCAGGTTGGTGATCTTGCCGAAGGCGACCACACTCATAGCCATATCCAGAAGTATTGGTTCACCGTCCTTTACAGGTACCGCTACCGCCAACGGATTGTTGCCAATCATCCGCTCGGCGCCTCCCCAGGGAGCCATGGTGGGCGACCCGGTGGATACGGTGATGCCGATCATGCCCGCATCGGCCGCCAGTTCCGAATAATAGGCGCCGGCGCCAAAATGATTGCTGTTTTTAACGGCGACGGCCGCCATCCCATACTCCCTGGCGCGCTCAACCGCGTGCAGCATGGCGGCCTTTCCCAGCACCTGCGCATTGCTGCGCAGTCCGTCCCATACGCTGACTGCTCCGCTGTCCGTTACGGTTTCATACTCCATCTTTCGTTTCATGATCCCGCGTTTGATCAGGGATATATACCGTGGGAGGCATACCACACCGTGGGAATGCACTCCCCGCTGATCCGCTTCCACCAGAATATCCGTGATAATCCGCGCTTCTGTATCCGGCACGGAAACCTCCGCCAGCCGCTTCAGACACAGCTGCTTTAATTCGTCCACCGCTATCGTTACGATTTCTTCCCTCTGATCCATAATCTCCTCGCTTTTGCAGCCAATCTGCTGCTGTCAGTCCACACCGCTTAAGTTCAGATCGCCGCTGTAATGGCAGGCGCAGTAATGCCCGGGCGCAATCTCCTTATATTCCGGCACCTCTTTGCTGCATTTCTCCGCAGCGTACATACACCTCGGATGAAACGGACAGCCTGTGGGCACGTTAGCCGGATTAGCGGCCTCTCCCTCCAGTATGATGCGTTTTCGTTTCTCATCTATATTCACGTCGGGAGCGGCGCTTAAAATCGCCTCCGTATAGGGGTGGGCCGGATGGCTGTACAGCTCATCTGTGGGTGCCAGCTCCACAATCTTTCCCACATACATCACGGCTACTCTCGTGGAAATATGACGCACCACGCTTAAGCCATGGGATATGAAGATATAAGTCAGGCCCATGGTTTCCTGCAGCTCCTGCAGCAGATTGATGATCTGCGCCTGTACGGATACGTCCAGCGCGCTGACCGCCTCGTCACATACGATCAGCTGCGGGTCCGTGGCCAGCGCCCGGGCAATGCCGATCCTCTGCCGCTGCCCTCCCGAAAAAGCGTGGGGATATCTGCGGATGTATTTGGTCTCCAGCCCTACGATCTGCATCAGGTTCTGCACCTGCTCCTGGAGCTTATGCCCCGAGCTGATTCCGTTTACCTTCAGCGGCTCTCCCACGATATCCAGCACCGTCTTTCTGGGATTTAGAGAGCCGTAGGGATCCTGGAAAATCATCTGTATCTCCCGGCGCACCTCCCGCAGCTGATGATAATCCAGCTGTAACAGATCAAATTTACGGCCGCCCAGATTGTAATTCACCTCTCCGCCCGTTGCCTCATAGGCGCGCAGCAGCAGCCGCCCCAGCGTGGTCTTGCCGCAGCCGCTCTCCCCCACAAGGCCCAGCACCTGGCCCTTTTCCAGCGTGAAGGAGACATCGTCCACCGCCTTCAAGTCCCCGGCGGACTTTCCAAAAAAGCCCTTGTTCATCGGAAAATACTTTTTTAAATGGCGCACATCCAGCAGAATATTGTCCGCATGTTCAGTCTCCGTTCCCATCGCTACCGCCTCTCCTTTTTATGCTTATTCCCGGCATCTGTCTCCACCGGTTCCTCCGCCTCTTCACCGTAGAGAAAGCAGCTGACATAATGGCCTTCCCCCCGATCCACCAGCTTCGGATACGCCTTCTCACATAAGCCGCACAGTTTTACCGGACACCGGCTGCAGAATCCGCAGCTGGCCGGCAGATTGATCGGAATCGGCACAGTGCCGTTTATGGATTCCAGCCTGCCGCCATCCCGCTTCTGCTTCAGGGAAGGGATGCTTTTCATCAGGCGGTCGGTATAAGGATGGAGCGGATTTTTAAATATCTGTTCCCGCGTTCCCATCTCCACAATCCTTCCCAGATACATCACGGCCACATGGTTTGCCACGTCCGCGATGACCCCCAGATCATGGGTGATATACTGGATGCTCATGCCCAGCTCCTGCTGCAGGTTTTTCATCAGCTCCAGCACCTGGGCCTGGACCGTCACATCCAGCGCGGTGGTGGGCTCATCCGCGATCAGGAGGGACGGATGGCAGGACAGCGCCATGGCGATCATCACTCTCTGGCGGATGCCGCCGGAAAGCTGATGGGGGTATTCCAAAAGCCGCTGGCGCGGATTGCCGATGCCTACCTTGACCAGCATCTCATAGGCCAGTTCCTCCGCCTCTTTCTTATCCTTTGTCTGATGCAGCAGTATGGCTTCCATGATCTGGTTGCCCACTGTATGCAGCGGAGACAGACTGGTCATGGGCTCCTGGAAGATCATCGAGATCCTGCTGCCGCGAATCTCCCGGATTTCCTTCCCCTTGGGATCCATTTTGACCAGATCCACCGGCGGCTCTTTTGGCCGCTTCGGATCGTAGAGCAGGATCTGTCCGCCCACAATCCTGCCGGGCGGAGGCACAATTCTTAGGATACTGTTGGAAGCGGCGCTTTTGCCGCAGCCGCTTTCTCCGATGATCCCCAGAGTCTGCCCCTGGCCGATGGAATAGCTGATATTGTCCACCGCCTTTAAAACACCCTCATAAGTGAAGTAATATGTGCGAAGATTCTTCACTTCCAGCACTTTTTCCATAGTCGTCCTCCAACCCTACCGGTCCAGATATACCGCATACAGCCTCACATCCTCCGGCCGTATTCCTTCAAAATCCACCCGGATGCGCACCGGCTGACCGCAGGATACCGCCAGTTTCCGCTGCCAGCTGACCGGTATGCGATAGCCGTTTTCCATCACTTCATTGCATTCCTCTCTGCCGTAGCCGGGCAGCGTTTGAAAATTTTCATCCAGCACGGACACGCTGATCCTGCTGTAATCGCTAAGCCCGCTGACATTCAGCCAGACCTTGGCCGGCGCGTCCTCCAGATAGACCAGATCGCTGATGACAAAGCTGTCCTTGCCCGGACCCACATAGCTTTCCATATGCCCCAGACGGTCGCGCCCCCAAGTGGCGGCTCTGACCCCGTTGGAGTCGCTTTCCGGCCACAGTCCGAACCATACAACGGTTTCTCCGCCGATATTCTCCGCCCCCTGCCCCTGCATCAGCGCCGGGAAATGTCCGGCGGCCGGAGAATCATTTTTCATCTCTCCACCCAGAATGATGGGAAAATTGGGTACCGGTTCGTGATAATGCAGCCCGTCATGGCTGACCACCAGGCCCAGATTCATATAGATCAGGTGCCGGTCATTGGAAGGGTGCCCTTCCCACATGCCGTAAAATCCGAGAATCACATTGCCCCTGTCCCAGAGCCCCGCCCCCAGATGGACCTGTGAACCGTTGACACCCCCGTAATAAGTGGGTTTGGGCGGCAGCGACTCCCTGGTAAATCCCATACAGGCTGCCGGTGTCCAGTGAATAAAATCCGATGAGCAGTAGGTGGCCAGCTTACGGCTGCCCTTAGGGCTGTAGTGTCCGGTATCTCCCTGCCCTGTGACATAGTATACGCCGTCAATCTTAACTCCCCCGGACTGCTCGTAAAATACGCTGCCCACAGGATTCTTCCCGTACTCCTTCCAGTGTATACCGTCGCTGCTGAAGGCCACACCCATACATTTCTGATATTTGGGGGACTCAAAGCTCATCTTGAAGCGTCTCTCCTCTGTATCCTCCGGATCATAGAAGATCACACAGGCCTGGAGATGTCCGTCCAGAGGAAAATCGCAGACATTGTTATGTGTGCTCCCGTTATACTCATACACCCCGAGATCCGGTTTTTCCCAGTTCTTCCCGTCTTTGCTGACGGCCAGACAAAGCCGCTGATACCAGCCCGGCGTATCGTCATTGCCCAGGTACCACATCCAGTATTCATCCCCTACCCTGCGCACTGTGCCGTAATATGCGATGTTTCCGGAATCCGGAGCCCCGGGCTCTCCCAGCGGCACCACCACCCGCGTGCGGTAATCCAGATTGGAGGGAAACGAATGCAGCTTCAGCCGTACGCCGGTCTGAAACGGGAACGCGTAATCGTCGAAGGGAAACAGCACCAGTTCCTTTTGTCCTTTGCGTGAAAGATTATATTTGATATTCAATGATTTTGCACCTCGCTTTTTTCAGTTCAGGATATATGGTAAAATTCCATGCAGGCGTCCACCATGCAGGAGAATATGTAAGACCGCTCTCTAAGCAGCGCGCCGCCCATATGGGGAAGCAGAAGTACATTTGGCATGCCAAAAAATTCCTTGGAGACTTCGGGTTCAAATTCATACACTTCTAATGCCGCGCCGCCTATTTTTTTCTCCTGCAGCGCCTTAACGAGCGCTCTCTCATCGATCATACGGCCTCTGGCGGTGTTAATCAGTATAGCATCCTCTTTCATCTGATCCAGTTCCTGTTCACCGATAAAATGACGGTTTTCATCCACATCGGACAGATGCACAGTCAGATAATCGGAACACGCAAACAGCTCCTCCTTTCCCACCAGTCTGGCACCCATGCCTTCTATCTCCTCATTGGCCGCGATATCGTAATAAATCAGGTTCATACCGAACCCGCCGGCCCTGGCCGCCACCGCCCTGCCGATTCTCCCGGCTCCCAGGATGCCCAGCGTCCTTCCATGCAGCCCCTGCCCCAGCAGCAGATGATTGCTCTGCTCTGAATGGGAAAACCGCCCGTCTCTGATAAACCTGCTGCATTCCTGGAACCTCCTGCCTGCGTTTATCATCATACCCCAGACAAGATCCGCCACACCGTTTACAATCCAGCCATAGCTTTCAGGAACCCGGGCGATCGTGATCCCGTGACCGGCCGCCGCTTCTCTGTCAACGGCCCCGCCGCCCCAGTGATCCACAATCAGTTTCAGCCTGGGCGCAGCATCCAGAAGCCCGCTGTCGATCACGTCATTATAAGTGAACAGCACCTCTGTATCCTCCAACTGACGCAGCAGCTCTTCACGCCTGGGGGCCAGCCATGAGAAATTGCCTGCAACCTCAAAATGCTTCTTAAGCCGCTCCATCCCTTCTCCGGGAAAATTTCTGGTCAGATATACCTTCGTCATATTACCCGCCCCTCTCTTTTCTCATTTTTCATCCATTCCATGATCTGCGTCACCACTGACAGATAGATCCGGCTGCGTTCTTCTAGCAACGCTCCGTCGGAATGAGGTGTCAGCACCACATTGTTCAGCTTGATCAGTTCCGGATCGGCCTCCGGTTCCTTCTCAAATTTATCGAGGCCCGCACCGGCAAGCCTTCCGTCCTTAAGTGCCTCAACCAGCTCCGCCTCATGGATAAAGCGTCCGCTCGTCACATTTACCAGGAAAGCGCCCCTCTTCATGCGGTCAAACTGCGGGCGGTCCAGGATATAGCCGTCGCAGCCATTGGCCATCAGTATGATAAAATCGGAGACCGCTAGGAGCTCATCGAAATCCGTGTAAACAGCGCCGAATTCCTCCATCGCCTCGCCGCGGGCCTGATCCCAGTACCGGACCTCCATGCCGAAAGCCCGCGCTCTCTGCACCATCTCATCGCCGGACCAGTGCGTTCCGCCGATAATGCCCAGCTGTTTCCCGTGAAGCCCCGTGCCCAGCATATCCCGGTTTGCCTGCTCCGGCTCAACGAACCTGCCGGCCCTGACAAAGGCGTCCGCCTCCAGCAGCCTTCTGGTGACCGCCATCAGGAGCATGAGCGCGTGCTCCACCTCAGAGTAATTGATCCATTTCAGGGTGATCGGGCTGGTAAATACCGCGATATGTTTCTCCGCACAGTATTCTCTGTCCACATTTCTGGCCTTTCCCCATATGTCTGCAATCACCTTAAGCTTTGGCGCCGCGTCAATCACCTCCCGGTCCACGGTATCCTCCGAGATAACCAGAATCTCCTTATCCGCCGCCAGGGCCATCAGTTCTTCTTTAGGCAGTTTACCGATCTGGCCGCATTCGGTCACCTCACAGCTGTCCCTAAGAAGATCAATCGCGTCTCCGGGGAAAAATCTTGTTACAAGCAGTTTATATTTTTTCATATGCTTCCTCCTCTCCTGTCACCAACCGAAGGTTGATGACCTACGCACGCTTCAGCGTGCTTCCGCTTCTCCTGTCACCAACCGAAGGTTGATGACCTGCGCACGCTTCAGCGTGCTTCCGCTTCTCCTGTCACCGTCCAAAACCAATGACCTGCGCACATTTTTTATGCGTTCATCTGTTTTTATTATCCGTCTTATCATCCGCTGTACGGATCCGCCGCGTCCCTTAATCCGTCACCGATAAAGTTAAAGGAGAGTACGGTCAGAATCACAAAGATGCTCGGCAGAAGCAGCCAGGGCATAGTGGCGATGGAACGGAAATTCTGCGCGTCCCTAAGCAGCACGCCCCAGCTGACCGCCGGAGCCTGCAGGCCCAGCCCCAGAAAGCTTAAGGTGGTTTCGCCTATGATCATGCCCGGAATGCTTAAGGTAAGGCTTACAATGATATAGCTGATAAAAGACGGGATCAGGTGGGAACGGATCACATAAAAATCCGTCGCGCCGCATAGTCTTGCCGCCAGCACATAGTCCTCTTCACGCAGGCTTAGAAATTTGCCCCGGACCACTCTGGCTATATTGGTCCATCCGAAGAAGGACAGGATGATGGTGATGGCAAAATATGTCTGTGTGGTGGACCAATCCCTCGGTACCGCAGCGGCCAGCCCCATCCACAGCGGGATGGTGGGCAGAGACATGAATAAATCCACGACCCTCATGATACAGCTGTCGATACGTCCTCCGTAAAATCCCGCGATGCCACCCAAAAGCAGTCCGAACAGCATGCTTAAGAATACGCCCACCAGGCCTATGGACAGCGACAGCCGTCCTCCGTTCAATATCCTGGAAAACAGGTCGCGGCCCATGGAATCCGTGCCCATCAGGCAGACCGTGCCTTCTTCCACTCCGAACAGATGGACATCCGTCTCAATAAAACCCAGCAGCTTATAGGGTTCTCCCCGCTCAAACAGGCGGATCTTTAAGATCACTTCTCGGTCCTCTTCATAGATCTTCTGGAACGTTTCCGGATCCCTGACTGATTTCACCCCATAAACAAAGGGCCCTATGAGCCGTCCCGTATTGCTGTCATAAATATGCAGGGACTGGGGCGGCATGGCAGAGTATTCGGTAAAGCGTTCCGAAGGGCCGTACGGGGCGAAGAAATCGCTGAAAATGCACAGCAGATACATGAGGATCAGCAGGACCAGCGCCACCATGGCCAGCTTATGGCGTTTAAATTTCGCCAGCACCAGCTGTCTGTGGGTCATGAGCGACTGGGTATCACCGTCATATTTTCGTTTACTTTTTTTCGCTTCTTTCATTTCGTAATCCCCTGATATCTTATTCTAGGATCCAGCACCGCCAGCAGAATATCGGAAAATACCGTTCCGATCACGGTCAGCGTGCTAAGCAGAAGGATAAAGCTGGCCGCCAGATACATATCCTGGTTCAGCAGCGCATTTAACAACAGCGGCCCTGTGGTCGGCAAATTCAGCACGATGGCCACCACGCTCTCGCCGGATATGACGGAAGGCAGCACCCACCCGATGGTGCTGATGATGGGATTGATGGCCACGCGCACCGGGTATTTCATCAACAGCCTGACCTCCTTCACGCCCTTCGCTCTGGCAGTCACCACATACTGTTTCTTCACTTCATCGAGAACGCCGCTCCTCATGATTCTTATGATGGATGCCGTGCCGCTAAGCCCGATCACAAGCACCGGCACCCATACCCTCTCAAGCATATTTTCCAGTTTGGCTAAGGACCAGGGCGCATCCGCGTACTGTGCGGAAAACAGCCCTGTAATGGATACGCCCAGCTTGGAATAACTAAGCCACATCGCGATCATCGCGATTAAGAATCCGGGAACGGCCACCCCAATGAATCCGATCAGCGTGAACACATAGTCGAACAGCGTATTGGGCCGGACCGCCGAATAGATTCCGATGGTGATGGCCACCACGTAGGTGAACACCATGGTGATGAGCGAAATGATCAGCGTCAGTCCCAGCCGTTCCCAGATCAACTCACTGACGGGGCGGTTATACTGGAAGGATCGGCCAAAATCTCCTCTTGTTACAATTTTCGTGATCCAGTTCACATAACGGACCGGCACCGGCTTATCCAGGTCATACATGGCCCTAAGGCGCAGCGTATCCTCCTCTGTAACCTTCATGCCTTTCATTTCCAGGTCTGCGATGTACCGGGTGACATAGTCACCCGGCGGCAGTTCGATAATCAGAAAGGAAAGTACGGAAATGATGATCAGCAGCGGAATCAGCGCCAGCAGCCTCTTTCCTATGTAGCGCAGCATAGCATTCCCTCCCGTTCTATCTTGTAAGCAGATACGCGTATGTCATATTCATATTGGATACGATCATGTATCCTTCTTCTGTCACATTGGCGATCCTGTCCGAATAGATCACCGGTTTACGCACGTTTTCCACCGGTATGAACCAGATGCAGGAGT
Source organism: Lachnotalea sp. AF33-28 (assembly GCF_003477885.1). Lineage (GTDB taxonomy): Bacteria > Bacillota > Clostridia > Lachnospirales > Lachnospiraceae > AF33-28. Next base: position 196,163 of record NZ_QUEE01000002.1, on the reverse strand, counting down.
CATAGAGAAGCTGTGAAATCTCCTTCCAGCTGGCCGCCATCTCTTCCACCGATTTGGAGTTTTTCAGTTCAAACGTCTTCTGATAAATATCCAGCAGATCTCCTGTGGGCGCGTCTCCCGACTGACCGGAAGTATTGTAATAGGTCAGGTATTTGGAGCTGGCGCGGATTGGGATGGACCAGTCCCACATGACCGGATTGCTCTCACATACCGGGAAGTCACACCAGAGCATACGTACCTGCAGCTCATTGGCATCATATTTCTGCGACCAGAGGGAGCGGTCGATTTCCTTCGGTATCATGCGGATTCCAATGTCCGCCCAGTTCTGCCGGATAATTTCCACAAAATCGGAAAATTCCGTCCCGAGCTTCGCATATTCAAAATCGATCTGGAACTTGCTTCCGTCCGGCCTGGTGCGAAATCCCTCACTGTCTGCCTGATCCATGCCAATGCCATCCAGCAGGCTCTCAGCCTTTTCCAGGTCATACTCGCTTGGAACATGATAAGAAAGTTCGCCCTGATCCAGGTACAGGTTGCTTAAGATTTCCTGCCGGTTGATCGCCAGGTTGAGCGCCTGCCTGAATTCCCTGTTATTGACGATTTCCATCCATCCCTCATCTTCATCAAAACCGAAATTGAGATTGAAGTACACTGCGTCATGGGAATACAGCGGCACGGTGCGGTAACCGCCGTTGCTTTCATTTTCTTTTAACACCGGAATATCCAGCGTGGATACGGACTCCCGCAGATAATCGACTTCACCGGCCATGGCCTTCATAGTCAGCATGCTGGTTTCCGCCACCTGTTCAATGCGGATGCGGTCGATATAGGGCAGCTGACGCCCCAGCTCATCCACTTCAAAGTAATAGGGATTTCTCTCGGCCATCCATACCGTGGGGGACGGGTGATCCGTCACCACATAGGGCGTCAGAACCGGACACCCCATCATGGCGGTGGTCAGCTCATTCGGACCGTTGGGCCCCCAGCCGTAAGCCGTGAAATACTGTCCCCAGTCCTCTTTAGAATATCCTGCATCTGCCAGCGCCTTTTCGTAGGCGGAAGCTTCCGCGTAGTCCACATGGAACTGCTTCAGATAATGGGCAGGAAGAAAGAATATGGTATTGCTTCTCCAGGCCAGTGACAGCTGCCAGGGGAACAGCAGATACGTGGTTTTGAATTTACACCGAAAGGTATACTCATCCACAATCTCCAGCTCCATCAGCTCTCCGTTGGAGGTCCACATCGCGTCTACCGTGGGCGTAACAGCCGTATTGTTGATCACGTCCTCCCACCAGAAGCGCACGTCCTCTGTTGTCAGGGGTGCGCCGTCGCTCCAGCGCATCCCTTCCCGCAAGTGGAAGGTATACTCCGTGCAGTCATCGTTGATGTCGTAGCTCTCCACCGCATTGGCGTAGGGCAGTTCCTCCATGCTACCGATCCCGGGCTGATTTAAAACGCTCGCCCTGTTCATCCAGCCGTACTCCGAACAGCTGCTTCCCTGAAACGCCAGCTGCATCTCCCCGCCGTACACCGCATCGGCGCTTCCCAGCTCCGTAACTCTGGGCGTCTTAGGAAGCCGTTCCTCAAGTGCCGGCAGCTTGCCAGCTTCCACCAGCTCGGCAAGCATAGGCGACTCTTTGGCTGCTTCGTCAGTACCGCCTGCAGTATCTGTCTCTGCCGCTGAAGTCCCGCCGGATGCAGTGGCTTCGGTCTCTGCACCGCCCTTAGTCCCGCTCTCATCCACCGGATCGTAGGCTGAACTGCACCCTGCTGCCGTTACCGCAAGGGCCAGTAAAAGAGCCAGCATCCCGCCCCAGCGTCGCTTACCATGTTTCCACATATCCACTCCTCCTTTTCTTGTCACCAACCGAAGGTTGATGACCTACGCACGCCTCAGCGTGCTTCCACTTTTTTCTTGTCACCAACCGAAGGTTGATGACCTACGCACGCCTCAGCGTGCTTCCACTTTTTTCTTGTCACCAACCGAAGGTTGATGACCTACGCACGCCTCAGCGTGCTTCCACTTTTTTCTTGTCACCAACCGAAGGTTGATGACCTACGCACGCTTCAGCGTGCTTAAATGTGATCTACCGTGATGGTTTTATTTTATAAAAAAGCCATTTCCGATACTTGGATAGAATTGCCGCATGCGGCCAACTAATAAGACAATATTGCGTTTTATGCACTTTTAACTTATATATGCGGAACTTGTCCTACTAATTTCTGCATTTTTACTTTTATAAGGATTTTTTTCTGTCCATTGACAGTGACATTTTCGGATGTTATCATTATAGCGGAAGCCATGTTTTGTATATTCTGCCATAACAGTTCAGACGGTTTTTCCGGTCAGGAAGATGCGCCGTCTAAGCTGTTACATTCTGTCATTTAAAGAGGGGGCTTTATTATGACACAGCACAGAAATGCGGCATTTCCCATCACCGCTTTTGACAATCTGAACGAAAGCCGTCCGGCCAAACTGGGAATATCCGATCATCATCACGATGCCTGCGAGCTCTTTATGCTCCACCAGGGGCAGGTCCTGATGATAGTAGACGGCACATCACACTACCTGGAATCCGACCAGTGCATCTGTATCCTCCCGGGCACCGTGCACTGCGTGCGGTCGGTATCCGGCCATCCATTCTTTTACAGCACAATCCAGTTCCGGCTGGACCATCTCATGTCGGATGCCTGCGGCCTGCAGGTTTCCGTCTATTATCAGCGGCTCATGGATCACAGCTATCCGGCAGAAACTGTAATTCGAAAAGATACAGAATCAGGAGCACTGATCCTTGATCTTTACCAGAAGCTGCTTCTGCTTCTTAAAACCAGGCCTTACGGATATGAGCTCGGCTCAAGAGGGTATCTGGAGCTGATCCTGTTCCAGATCTATCAGAGCGAGGCTAAAACAGAACGGGCAGGTACGCACACAAAAGAGCTGCAGATGGTTTACGAATTCATCGACAGCAATTATATGAATAATATTACGGTGGATACGCTGGCCATACTCTCCAACATGAGCAAATATTACTTTATACGTTACTTTCGCAAGGCCACCGGTCAGACCCCGGTAGAATATGTGAACTATGTGCGGATACAGAAAGCTTGTGAATTTCTAAAGGAACATGATATGAAGATATTGGATATCGCGATGGCTGTGGGAATACAGGATTTGTCTTATTTCAACCGGATGTTCAAGAAAATTATCGGAGTCACTCCGACAAAATACAGGATGCAGCTGCAGCAGCAGCGGACAGAACAGAGAGCATTGTATTACGAAGAAGAGGAGGAAGATATTCCGTTTTACTCGTATACTTATTAATATGAAGGGATGATTTTATGAATCAAAAATTTCCGCTATAGCGTGTTTGAAAAAGATAAGACCGAGAGGGATTCATATCTTCCCTCTCGGTCTTTTACCTTTTCTGCTATATCAATCAAAAATCAATCTCTTTATCATAGAAGCATGCGGTCAAAAGCTTCTCCATCTCTTCCTGGGTAGGAATCCTGGGATTGGAGCCCGTGCATGCATCGCTGATCGCCAGAGCGGCCACATCATGCAGCTTCTCATTGAACTCTTTCTCGTCAATCAATCCGCCTTCATACTCCTTGATGCATGCAGGAATATTTAAAGAGGCATTCATGCTTCTGATCTCTTTGATCAGTTCATCGGTAAGCTCGGTATCCGTCTCTCCCTGCAGACCGATAAAACGGGCGATCTCGGCATAGCGTTTTTCTGCTTCCGGATTTTTGGAATTATATTTGATCACCTTCGGCAGATACATCGCGTTGGCACAGCCATGAACAATATGACCGCCGGAGTAAGCAGCGCCGGTCTTGTGCGCCATGGAATGCACGATTCCAAGCAGCGCGTTGGAGAATGCCATTCCGGCCAGGCACTGTGCGTTGTGCATGCGGTCTCTGGCGTCCATGTCCCCGTCATAGGATTTCTTCAGATCCGTATGAATCATCTTGATGGCATGCAGTGCCAGCGGATCGGTGTAGTCACAGTGCAGTGTGGAAACATATGCTTCAATGGCATGGGTCATGGCATCCATACCGGTATGCGCGGTCAGCTTAGCCGGCATGGTCTCAGCTAATTCAGGATCGACAATCGCCACGTCCGGCGTGATATTGAAATCAGCCAGCGGATATTTGATTCCCTTTTCATAGTCTGTGATTACTGCAAATGCGGTCACTTCCGTTGCCGTGCCGGATGTGGAGGGAATCGCGCAGAAATGAGCCTTGGTCCTAAGAGTGGGGAAGCTGAAAGGCGTGATCAGATCCTCAAAGCTCACCTCCGGATATTCATAGAAGGTCCACATAGCCTTTGCAGCATCGATGGGTGATCCTCCGCCCATGGCCACGATCCAGTCCGGTTCAAATTCTCTCATGGCCTGTGCGCCCTTCATAACCGTCTCTACAGACGGATCCGGTTCTACATTTTCAAATAATTTCACTTCCATACCAGCCTGCTCAAGGTATCCCACTACTTTATCCAGAAAACCAAACCGCTTCATGGAACCGCCGCCCACAACCACGATCGCTTTCTTTCCTTTTAAGTTAGCCAGCTCTGCCAGAGAGCCTTTTCCATGATATAAATCGCGCGGAAGCGTAAAACGTGCCATAATGAAACCTCCTGTATATGTATTTTTAACTTTGTTAATATTTTATCATTTATTTTTCCGGCGGAGTAATGTATAATACATATGCCGGCCATTACTTTTCTATATAGGTATGGCATACACCTATTGAATACAGCCAACAGCAGACATTGCGGAAAGGATACCATGAATTTTCAGCAGCTTCAATACGCGGTGGAAATAGCGAAGACAGGCTCCATATCGGCGGCCGCCAAGAATCTGTTTATGGGGCAGCCCAACCTTAGTAAGAGCATCAAAGAATTGGAAGAAGAAACCGGAATTGTCATCTTTCACCGGACCAGCAAGGGAGTTCAGCTGACCAAGAGCGGTCAGGAGTTCATCGGTTACGCCCAGACGATCCTCAAGCAGGTGGAAAAGCTGGAAAGCCTGTACAATAAGCCCAGCCAGTCCCTGCCCTTCGGATTTTCCGCCCCGCGGGCGGCATATATCTCTTCGGCATTCTGCAGCTATATGGGCAGCACCGCCGACCGGCCACGGCACATCTATTATCAGGAGACAAACCCTGCCTCTGTGATCCAGGATGTGGCCAGCGGGATCTCAGAGCTTGGCATCGTGCGGTTCGAGCCGATTCACGGGGACTATTATATGGGGCTTATAAAGGAAAATCTGCTGGAGCACATGCTGATAAAGGAATATCATATGGTAGTCCTGATGAGCCGGAACCATCCGCTTTCCGCCATGGATATAATCCCTGTATCCATGCTCCACTCCTGCACAAGGATCCTGCAGGGAGATATAAATCAGGACCGCCCGGAGCTAAGAGCCTCCAGGGAAACTTCGGAGCACCATTCCTGCATCAGCGTCTATGACCGGGGCAGCCAGTTTGACTTTCTAAGGCATATACCGGGAAGCTATATGTGGGTCAGCCCTGTGCCGCAAGAGGAGCTGGAAAGGCATGGGCTGATCCAGCGCCCCTGCAGCCTGTCGCCAGTCTGCCGTGATATCGTGGTTTACCACGCCGGTTCGCGTTTTCTCTCACTAATTCGGGAGCTGACCGAAGCGCTCCGGCAGGCCGCGGGAGAATTTACATAAATTCGTTTTTTACTTCTTTTTTTCCGTTTATATAGCGGTCGTTTTTATTGACAAAGGAATGCGTTCTGGCTGCCAGAAGCACCTTGCGGCCTTCCGGCGTCCTGGTATATACCAGACGGCAGCGCCCCAGCACCCCGCTCATGCAGTCCGCAAACAGGCCGGCATCCTCCTTCTTGCGTCCAAAGGCTTCCGGAACAGCAAGATACTCATTGGCGCCTACGGGCCCCCTGGTCTGCATCAGCAGATATCTGGGATTGTCTATCACCCCCCACAGCTGGGACATGCATACAGCGAACAGAGTTTTGTCCCTCACCGTGCCGCCCTTCAGATAGGAAGAGACCACAACGCCCTCATATTCCTTGGTTTCCGCCCGGACCGAAAGGCCGGTGCTCTCGATCTGCCCGGTGCGCTTCAGCGCTTCCAACAGCGCTTCTCCGGCGGCTTTCATCCGGCGGACCGGAGTGCACAGGCGCAGCACTCTGGTGCCGAACTTCGCTGTGCCGAAAACACCGGCAAATGCCAGAACACCGATCAGTATGAAAGCGGCTCTTCCGCCATGGCCCGCGGCTGCCAGAGCCAGTTCAAACACAATGGCCAGCACGGATATAATTCCGGACAGAATGGTCAGTAAGACCGCATTGAAAAATACGAATCCCGGCTCTAAAAGCTCCTGGTCCATCTCACTGACTTCTTCCACCGCTACGGTATCCCGGATCACATCCAGGGACTGCTTCCATCTCCGCCTTAGGGCGTCCCGATCCGCCGCTCTTGCGATCATCCTGCGGTTAATCCGTTCTATGCTCTTCTGCGAATAGAAGTCCTCTCCGATTCCCAGACGCTCAATGCCGTTTTCGATGGTATCTTCCTCAAAGGAAACGCCCAAAAAAGCTCTGAAGCGGCGCTTTAGCATTTCATAATCCTCTGAAGAACAGGGTTCTCCTTTCTTTCCCGGCGACACGCAGACCAGATGCCAGATATTGCTGGTTTTGTCCGGACATCCTTTTACGGTGCGGATCGCCCTTCCGCGCATCTGATTGCTTAACATGAATGAGCCCACAAAGGTGGCCAGAATCAGAGAATTGATGCAGGGGGAATCCCAGCCCTCCCCCAATAGAGCCTTTGTCCCGATCAGCGTGTTGATCCAGCCCTCCGCAAACAGCTCTGTCATCATCGCCACCGTATCATGCCCGCTTCCCTTGACATTGACCCTTACATAGCCGGACCCATTGATCGTAACGAAAGAGGCTTCTCTTTCACGTTCCCGCAGTCTGCTCCGAAATGCCTCCATCGCCGGTTCCGGCACCACCACCACGCTGCCGCTTAGAATGCCCAGACGCAGGCCCGCCAGATTCTTTCTGCGAAGATATTCAAACACCGGCACCGCGCCGATTTCATTGACCGGGCGCTCTTCATCGCCGATCAGCGAAAGGCTTTCCTTTTTTATAAAATCACACAGGATAAGGAGCCGAAGCTCCTCCCCCAGCGATTTGCTCTCCACTTCCACTATATCCGCTATGCTGTCAAGCTTGCCCCTGCTGTTGATCAGCAGCTTTGAAATTTTATCATTGCTCATCAGGCATACCTTGTTTTTCTGAATGCAGCCATAGGATTTCAGCTTTTCGATCAGCCTCTCACGGTATACCTTATAGCTTGCATAGGATTCGAAATCATCATACAGAAATCCCTGCAGCAGGATTTCCATCCACTTGGCCTCCATTTTGGGCAGACGCTTTCCCGTCCCTGTCAGCTCCTTTAAATACGGAGAAAAGGGGATCTGTTTTGCATTCAGGAAGATCAGCAGGGAGGAGAAATACGCCGGATGGTCCAAAAAGAACTCCGCGTTTTCCTCCTGAGCCGACAGGCCTTTGTGGCTGGCGACGGTTCGGGCAAATTCCTCATCCGTCATCAGTTCCTCCATACACCGACGGACTCCTTTCTTATACTCTTCCACGGATGCAAGCTCCTGTGCGGTGGGCCAGTTGAAATAGACATAATCCTGATGGGGACACAGGCTGTTCTCCTTCACCAGTTCCGGAGTGAATATCTCCTCATCGATCGGGCCGCACAGATCTATGTAGCGTTTCCACTGCGCAGGCGTGCTGTCATAGGGCGGGGTGGCAGTCAGCGATATCAGTGTGGCGTCCGGCAGATTCTTCATCAGATCCTCCAGCGCCTTCCACCATTCGCTTCGCAGATGATGGGCCTCATCCAGGCACACGGTGCGGATCCCCGCCTCTTTCAGCGTCCGGTACAGATCGAAATCGGAGAAATCCACTTCCTCCCGTTCCTCATCCTCCTCATCTTCCAGAGCACCGGCAAACCGTTTTTCAGCGCTGTGAAGCGCCTGATAGGTGACCGCGGTAATTTTCCCCGGTTCTTTCAACGAATTGGACAGCCAGAGCGCCGGATCTGTTCCCGGGTTTAAAAAACCCTCCTCCACGCGCTCCAGCCACTGCTGGCGGATTGTGATGCTCGGGGACAGGATCAGGCACGGTTCCCCCAGCCTCAAAATCAGCTCGATTCCCAATGTCGTCTTACCTGACCCCGGCGCCGCTACAATATGCAGCTTTTTGTCCTTAAGATATTGCGGCGCGCGGTCGAGTATGCGCTTCTGGTATGTGCGCCATGTACCTTTAAAGCAGAAATCGGATGCGTATAGGTTCATTTGAATGTTCTCCCTGTTCCACCGCAGCTTATGAAACGCTGCCTTATATTTTTTAGCAGGCGATGCTAGAATCAGCGCGGGTATAATATCTGTCGATTTAAATTATACCAAAATACACTCTGTTTTAAAAGATCCGGCTCGAAAGATCATTCAATTCTGTATTTCCAGATCCCCGCTGTACTTTCGCTCCATCTGGTGGCGTTTTTTGCGGTTTTCCACCGAATCAAACACGATGGAAAAATCATAATCCGGCGGATACAGCCGGCTGGCCGGAACATGGAGGCGCAGCCGTTTATGGCTGCAAAGCTGCTTTTCTTTCCTGATCTGTACCAATATCCTGCCCTGGTCATCCGCCGGTTCTACAACGATGCCGATCTTCTTTTCCGGATACACCATGACGCTGTCCCCCCTCACAAAGGATGCAGCCCGGTCGGATACCTTCTTTTTGTCCGGGATGCGCTCTATGCCTGGCACATGCTCTCTTTTAATTCTGCCTTTTCCGTACGCCTCAAGCGCCAGATCTCGGATATTCTCTTCATATGCCTCACCGTACGCCGCCTGTGCCGCCCGGCGCAGCATATCATCCGGCAGGCCCAGGCGTTTGGCGATGTAAAGCGCGCAGCTCTCTCCCTCCCTCCCGATCTCCAGCCGGTACAGGGGCCTAAGCGACTCCCGGTCAAAGGCCATTCTGGCATTTTGGATTCCCGGCCTGTCTTTTGCGTATTCTTTTACCTCCGGATAATGGGTGGTCACCAGGAAAAGACAGCCGCATTCCTTCAGCTGTTCCAGAATGGAAACCGCGATGCCCATGCCCTCTGCCGGATCGGTTCCCGACCCAAGCTCGTCTAAGAGCACCAGGCTTTCCGGTCCCGCCGACTTCAGTATCCGGATGATATTGGTCAGATGCGCGGAAAATGTGGAAAGATTTTCCGATATATTCTGTCCGTCTCCGATGTCGCAGAGCACCTGATTGTTCATACAGATCTTTGCGTAATCACAGGGGATATGCAGGCCGGAGCAGGCCATCAGGCAGAGCAGGCCCACCGTTTTGATCGCCACTGTCTTGCCTCCGGTATTGGGACCGGTGATGACAATGCCCTGTACCTCCCCTCCGATCTCAAAATCCAGCGGAACGCACTCTTTGGGGTCCAGCAGGGGATGGCGTCCCTTGCTGATCCTGATACAGCGGTCCGTGCTGATCTCTGGCTCCGACGCCTCCATCGAGGCGCTTAGCTTTCCCTTTGCAAAGACGAAATCCAGATTGACGATTGTCCTCTGGCTGTTTTGCATCCGCTGCGCTTCATCGGCAATCATCCCGGTCAGCGTATAGAGGATCCTTCTCTCCTCATTCTCCTCATCCAGCTTTAACAGGAAGAGCTCTTCGCTCATTTTCGCGATGGAAGCAGGTTCAATAAAGAGGGTCGCGCCTGTGGATGACTTGTCGATCACGCTGCCGGGGATTTTGGATTTCTGATCCTTTTTCACCGGCAGGCAGATATGGCCGCTGCGGTTCACCACAAAAGCTTCTGCCATACAGGACTTATTGTTTTTTAATATGGCATCTGCCCTGGCACGGATTTTATCTTCTAAAAACGATATCGACCGGCGGATATCCTTCAGCACTTTGCTGGCATAATCATCCACTCTCCCGCTTCTTATGCAGCGTACAATCTCCTGGCGCAGTTCCTCCATCTCACATAAATTCTCACTGTAATATGCGATTCCGATCTGAAGCTGCTGCCCTCTGATCAGGTAATCCCTCAGGCGTTTCACAGCGGCCAGGAACGTGCCCACATACTCAATCTGTTCGGCGGCAAGAAGTTCCCCCCGCACAGCGCTGTCTAAATACGCCTCCAATAGATCCATGGCCGGAAGGGAAGGTGATCCGAACGTATCCAGCATCCGCCTGGCCTGCGTGGTATCCCTCATAAGTCTGGTCAGTTCCAGTTCTGACAGGCAGGGCGTTAAACTGCGGATTCTCTCCCTGGCTGTTTCCGTTACGGCAAAATTTGCAAGTTGCTCCAGTATTGTATGATATTCCAGCGTTCTGTAATCTGTATTCAATGATGTTTCCTCCAATTATATTAATATTCATCCGTTATAATCTATGTTTTATTCATAGGCCATTCTTATTGATGAAACAGGATCCCATTCAATAGGTCGTATTTTGGACGCACCTCATTGAACAAAAAAACTGCACGCACTTCAGGTCCTGCATGGCCTGGTACGGGCAGCTTATCGGAAAATAAAAAACCTGTGCGCATCCGTAAACGGACTGATTGCGTCACAGGTTTGTTCTATACTGGTTGCAATGGGTCTGTTATGGATGCAAAATGGCGCGTCAACAAAACACCTCTCCTTTAACTCACAGAGAGCGTGCCTGCTTCACTGACGGGTCCACAGCAATCTCTGCACAGCGCCGCGACCGTCACAAGGCCATATTCACAGATTAGTTATTTTCCACAACAGATACAATTAACATACAACAATTCTCTTTTCATTTATTTACTGACGAAATTTTACCACAGGTCCAATGATATGTCAACCTCATATAATCGGCACGGCAAGCGTAAGATGCGCACCGCCCTGCTCCTCGTATCCATCCGTCAGTCCATAAACCTCATACTCGATGGGAAAATCCTGGCGTTTCAGCCCCTGTTCGGCGATATACCTGCGTGACCAGCCGAATACACAGCCGGTCACATACGGCATATCCTCATTCAGCTCTTCCGGCGCCAGCCCCTTTACGGTCTCATCGTCATAGCGGACTGGTATATACAGCCATCTCGATGCCGGCACCGCAAGGGATTCCATGTCGTCGGGCAAATCGGTGAGATCCGATACCTCTGCACCGATCATATAGGAACACAGGCCCCTCTCTCTTTCCGCGTGCCAGAAATCCAGGCTGATGCCAAAGAAATTCTGATCCACACGGTTGGGAATCGCTTTTAATATCTGGTCCATCTCTTCCCACAGCATCCCGATCTTTCCCACATCATCTCCCATAAAGGAAACTCTTTTACCGATAATCCTTATGATATCTTTTTCTACTATATACGGTTTCAGCATCAAATCCACCCCATTATCTGTATTTGGCATATATCCCATACTGACTAATTCCGGCAGCTGCTTTAAGAGCCTCATGGACAGTTTGGCTCTCGCCGCACGCTTCTTGAGCATTCCCAAAAAGGACGGCGGATACCCCATCTTATTACGGTAAGCTTTCGCAAATCCGGAATGTGTATCGAATCCGCATTCCAAAGCCGCGTTGACGATGGTCTCTCCTTCAAGGATCATTTTTGCCGCTTGGTACAGTCTCTGTTCCGTCACATACTCCTTCACGGACATTTGGGTCTGTTCCTGAAAAATATGCGCAAAACGTGAAACGGAATACCCTGTGACAGCCGCCAGCTTCTCCACAGAAAGATCTCCGCCAAGATTCTGGTCAATATAAGCTTTCGCCGTTTCTACCGTTGCCTGATAAACCCCGTTCAACCGATGCCCCTCCTTCTGTTTGATGTCAGATCACAGTTAAACTATACCATAGCTTAAGGCAATACGGCTATTCCATTTCTGCTGATATTTTACCCGTTTTCCGCTTAAACCTCATATACAAAAGGATATCCAGGGAAACAAAAATCAGATTCGCGATATAAAAAAAGAATACATAAGTGATGGAATGCCTCACTATTTTGCTGGCGGTTCCGAAGATATAACCGATCCAGATCAGAATGGAGAAGAGGATGCTCTTGCCCTCCACGCTTTTGCTTTTCAAAGTCTTCATGATGGAAATCGGCCACGATATGCCAAAGCTGATCACCATCAGCATTTCTAAAAATTCTCCCATTGCATTTCTTCTCCCGGGGTTCTCAAGTAATGTAAACCTTTTTTTCAAAATAATTTTTAACAAAGTCTAAGAACAGATAGCCCTGTTTCGTTATGTAACGGTTCTGCGGCCACGCGATAAACAGAGACCGCACGCACACGGGCCTCTTGATATGAAGATAGCTGATCCGGTTGTCGTCATCCGCTATGTTCCAGGAGTTTCTTGGCACAAAGGCCACTCCCAGCTCCGCCGCAATCAGGCTGCGTACCAATGCCGGATTGTCACATTCAAACACAATGTTGGGGCTAAAGCCTACGGCCCGGCAGAAGGTGTCTGTCAGCATCCGGAGCTGCTTGCCGATATCCAGACTGATGAAGCTGTCATCTCTAAGCTCACCGAGATCCACGGCCGTTTTCCCGGCCAGACGGTGGCTGTGCGGTACGGCGATGCATATCTCCTCATCCAGCAAAAGCGCGCCGTTTACAGGCTGTATATTATTGTAGGTGCTTGTGAAGCAGAAATCGTACTCCTCACTTTCCGCGCTCTGTACCAGCTTGAAATTGATGCCGGTATAGAGCGTCCGAAAGGAGGAGAGGAGCTCCGGAATCAGGCTGGAACCGCAGAGAATCTGTATGCGCAGCAGACCGGTTTCCCGTTTGATATGATCCTGCAGCTCCCCTTTGGCGCTCTCCATCAGGGCCAGAATCTGGCCGGTATATTTAAGCAGTATGCGTCCGTTGTCATTGAGCCGTATGCTTCTGCCGATCCGGTCAAACAGATTCACCCCAAGCTCAACCTCCAGCTTCCGTATGGACTGGCTTAATGCAGGCTGTACTATATTGAGTTTATCCGCCGCTTTCGTTATGTTTTCCAGATTAGCACAAACTTCAAAGTATTTAAGCTGGCTGATATCCACAAAAAATCCCCCCTCATTTCTATGCTATAGCGCCGCCCGCATGCCAATTACCGATATAGCCGCTGTAGTACATTGTCAGACTAAACATAAGCGCGTCAGCACACTAGTCTGCCGAATATCTTTCATACCCTTTCTGGACATACCCCATGAACTCATCCAGGCGCAGATTCTCAAACTCCGCCACATAGGCGTCCCACTCCTCGAGCGGACGGGTGCCCGTGATAAAAGCTGCTGTCATCTCATCCACATACGACTGTATATCTGTCTGCAGCGCTGTAATCTCCTCGTTCTCATCATAGGTGTAGTTAAAGGAGGACCATACATCCTTCGGTATATAATCAATATAATAGGGCAGTCCTTCCACCGCTGTATGATAGGTCTCAGCGCCTTTGAAATATTCATCCGACATGATGCCAGGGCCGGACTGGAAGGAAATATACTGTGCCCGGGCCTGTGTGAGCGTCAGGCCGTCCGGATTGTTCAGCAGCTCCTGGGTATAGGTCAGCTCTCCGTTCTCATCGTACTCATAGGTCACGCCTTCAAAACCCATGTTATACATAATCTGGCCTTCCACGCTGTAGAAATAGTCCGCCCACTGCAGTGCGCGTTCCGGATGCTCTGTCTTAGCCGAAACCACAAACGCGCCTATGCCATCCACCATGGGAAGCACACGGTTCCAGGTCTTCTCACCGTAGGCGTTTGTAAAAAGCGGCAGCGCCAGGAATTTGTCCTGAAGGTTTCCGGCATTGGTGGTATAATCCGCATGAACGCCCACAATATCCTGAGTAAGCTTCGCTACAATATCCCTGGAACTGCTCATGGTAAACACTTCGTTGTCCAGCAGTTTTTCTTCATAGAGCATATGCAGATATTCCAGCATATCTTTATACTCGGATGCGGAAGGGATAAAGCGCAGCGCATTGTCCTTTTCATTATAATCCACCAGAGTCTGATTGACACTGCCTCTGTTTCCCAGACCAAAAAAGCTCATTACGGTGGGAAGCAGATGGGATTTGCGGAAAGACAGCGGAATTTCATCCGAAGGGTCACCGTTGCCGTTCGCATCCTGATCCCGGAACGCGGTCAGCATATCGGTGAATTCATCTAACGTCTCCGGATAATCCATTCCAAGATTATTCAGCCAGTCCTGATTCACATACATTTCCATCAGGCGCACATTATCTCCCATCTTCAAAAACGGCAGGCTGTAGATATGACCGTCCGGCATGGTGATCGCCTGGCGGATCTGGGGATACTGCTCCAGCAGGCTGCTGAAATTCGGAGCATTTTCCAGATATTCATCCAGAGGCAGCAGCAGGCCCTGACTGCCATATCTGATCAGCTCTGAATTGCTGAAGGACAGGCCGTACATGATATCCGGCAGGGAACCGGATGCCATCACCGTGCTCTTTCTCTCCGCCAATATGTCATTGGGAACATTCTCCCACTCCATGTGCACATTGCTTATTTTCTCGTACTCATCCCATCCATAGCAGTCCGTATTGTCGCCTCCCTGGGGCGAAGCCCAGGCCAGACCGGTCATGGTGATTTTCCCGTCATCCGCAGCCCTGGTGCTGCTAGTGGATTCCTGCGCGCTTCCCGCCGTAGGAGCCGCCCCAGTTTCCGCCGCCTGTTTCCTGCCGCATCCGCACAGGCCCGTTAAAATCAGGCACAGCGCCGTCAGTACAGCCAAACATCTTTTCATCTTCATCATTCATCCTCCTAATCCTGTCACCAGCCGCAGGCTGATGACCTACGCACACATCAGTGTGCTTCCTATTATCCTGTCACCAGCCAAAGGCTGATGACCTACGCACACATCAGTGTGCTTCCTATTATCCTGTCACCAGCCAAAGGCTGATGACCTACGCACACATCAGTGTGCTTCCTATTATCCTGTCACCAGCCGAAGGCTGATGACCTGCGCACACATCAGTGTGCTTCCTGTTACTGCAACAGTTATCCTTTCACAGCTCCGACCATCACGCCTTTGACAAAATACTTCTGAAAAAACGGGTACAGCAGGATCATCGGAAGGCTGGAAATCACAATTGTGGAATATTTCATTCCCTCCGCAATCGCTAATCTCGACTCACTGTTGAGCTGATTCACATTGCCCATCATTTCCGTCAGCTCATTGGAGATCAGTATATCCCTTAAAACCACCTGCAGGGGCTGGGCCGATTTTTCCGTTATATACAGCAGCGCATTGAAATATTCATTCCAGTGGCCCACGCTGTAAAAGATCACCATAACCGCCAGGATCGGCTTGGAGAGCGGCAGCACTATTTTCAAAAAGATTCCGATATCGGAACATCCTTCCACACTGGCCGCTTCCTTCAGCTCATCCGGTATGCTGTTTTCAAACGAGTTTTTCATAATGATAAAATTGGTCACCCCGACCGCATTTGGCAGCACTATGCTCCACATCGAGTTAAGCAGATGGAGATCGCTCACCACCAGATAGGTGGGAATCAGCCCCCCGCTGAAAAGCATGGTGAACAGTATAAATTTTGTAAACACCCCTCTGCCCTTCAGTTTTCTGCAGGACAGGGCATAAGCGCCCGTAGCGGTCAGGGATATATTGATCGCCGTGCCCACCACCGTATAGACAATCGTATTAACATAGCCCCCTGTCAGACGGTTTTCCTTGATGACCGATACATAGGACTCCACATTGAATCCTTTGGGAAACAGTATGATGTCGTTTGTCAGTATGCGGGCGGGATCGCTTAAGGAACAGCTCACCACATACAGCAGCGGATAAGCGATCAGCACCAATATCACCGCCAGCAGAGCATACACCACGCCGTCAAACACGCGGTCGCTGTTTCCGGTTACGCTCCTGTCCTCCCTGTTATTTTTATGCTTCATTTTTCTCCACCCTTTCCTCCTGATCGTTACCATAAACTCGTATCGCTCACTTTTTTGCTGAATTTATTGACGATGATAATCAGCGCTGTGTTGATTACGGAGTTAAACAGGTTCACCGCCGTTGAAAAGCTGTACTGGTTATTGAGTATGCCCACCTTATATACATAGGTGGAAATCACGTCGGAAGAGGCGATATTCAGATCATTCTGCATCAGATACACCTTTTCATATCCGATGTTCATAACTTTTCCGCAGTTTAATATCAACATGGTAATCATAGCCGGAAGAATTGCCGGTATCGTAATATACAGGATCCGCTTCATACGTCCGGCTCCGTCCACCTTGGCCGCTTCATACAGCTGCTGATCCACGCCGGCCAGCGCTGCCATATAAACCACGGCCCCCCATCCCATCTCCTGCCATATCCCGGAGATGATGTAGAGCGGTTTGAACCACCCCGCTTCCGTCAGAAATTCTATAGGTTCTTCTATCAGGCCGGCTGACAAAAGCAGATGGTTGATCAGGCCGTTTCCCGTATTGAGCAGCGTCGACAAAAGTCCCACAAGAACAACCGTGGAGATAAAATGCGGCGCATAGGTGACGGTCTGTGCCAGCTTTTTAAATCTTTGGCTGCGCGCTTCATTTAAAAGCAGCGCCAGAATCACCGGAAGCGGAAATCCCAGTATCAGCTGCCCGAAGCTCAAAACCAGCGTATTGACGATCAGACGCTTCGCATAATATCCCTGGAAAAAACGGGTAAAATGCTTGAAAACAGGAGCAGCCCATGGGCTTTCCACGATGCCCAAAGCGGGCATATAGTCCTTAAACGCGATCTGAATGCCAAAAATCGGCACATAACGGAAGATGATAAAGTAGAGGAGGGTCGGAAGCAGCAACAGATACAGCTGCCAGCTTTTTAAATAGGAAAGATACTTGTTTTTCTTCACACCCTGTTTCATCGTTCCTCTTCCTCCGGGAAATGATACAGCCTGCGCGCATTGCCAACGAGCAGCTGCTCTGCCGTTTCATAGGCCTGTTCCTCGGATATGATCCCCTGTGCCGAAAGTCCCTCCATAATATGTTCCAGGCTCCTTCTCGCCAGATGCGCCGCCATCCAGGACATCTCCGGTATGCCGTGCTGTCCGGTTCCCAAAAGCACCCTGGAATGAACAGCAACTCCCAGAACCGCCTGCAGAATGTTCTCATAATCCATGGAGGTCCATGGGGATACCCAGGACAGATCCATCCAGATATTTGGAAACATATGGGTCATCAGTGCCGCGTTTCGGATATCCGGATAGCTTCCGTGCAGAAATACGATTTTTGTTTTCTGAAATTCCCTGTCGTTTAGAAATTCCGCCATCAGAAGCGGATTCAGCTCCCCGATCCGGCCGTTGCCGCTGCCGCCCGTGCATCCTGTATGGATATGGATCGGGATATCCTTCTCACCGCATAGCTTCATCATTTCGCAGAATATCGCGAAGTATACCAGTTCACTGGCCTTGGGGTCTCCCAGAATTGCGGAAGCGTACGCCTTTTCCGCTTCATACTCCGTCACGTAACGCACCTGAAGCGTATGTATTTCTCCGATATGACATTTGATTCCCGCGTAGCCTTCCCCCACCGCTTCACAGACTCTGTCCAGGAATGTCTTTTTTAATTCTGCATATGACTGGCATTGCCGTTTAAGCTCTGTCAGCACCGGATCCATGCGGAAAAGCCGGAAGGTTCTGCACGGAAATCTGGTTCTTAAATCCCCCATGGGGAAGCCGCTGTCAATCATGCAGCCGATGATGCCGGCCTCCCGGTAGAGTACTTTGGCATATTCTTCCTGCCCGGACAGAGTCAGGCTGTTTCGGTATTCCGTAACCGCATCCAGATTCGGAGCACATCCAAACCGTTTCGCCATCATGCATACCATGGTCTTTACCACACCGAGATTACGCAGATCCTGTGCCTGTCCTGCCGAGATCCAGTCCTCACCGTTTCCGGCAGCTGCCGGCATATCCCTGAATCCGTGCAGAAACGAAATACTTAATTCCTCCGGCGTGTAACCGGTTCTGTCATAATCCAATTCATGGGTATGGTTGTCAAAATAGGGGATCGCGCTGTAATCATATTTCACCATAACCGCCTCCTTCATTTCATCTGTTTATTGATCACTTTCTATAAACAATGTTAGCATCCGGGAGCTTTTTTGTGAAATACGAATAACTGATCAGCTAATAAGCAGTTTTTATATACAGTCAAATATTTAACATAAAAGAAGAAAAAAAGAGCAGCTTCAGGCTATCAAGCCCAAAACTGCTCCACACTGTACGCTCTATTTAATTATTTACAGGCATCTCTGCCCATATACCGCCAGCTCATTGTCCTCTTCTCCGGTCCCGCCGCTGACCCCCAGGCCGCCGATGATATGTCCGTTAGAATACAGCGGAACACCGCCTCCCAGCACGGACAGTTTTCCGTTATCCAGATTTTCCAGTCCGTAAAAAGTCTGTCCGGGCATTACCAGTTCCTTCAGCTCGATGGTGGGCATCTTGACCGCTACCGCCGTATAGGCTTTTTTCACCGCTACATCATAGCTGACCAGAAAGGCATCATCCATCACGTGGACCGCCACCGGGTTGCCCTGGTCATTGCAGACCGCCACAACCGCCCGCATTCCTTTCTCCAGAGCATGTTTCTCCACCGCTTCGATCAACCGTTTCGCAACATCCAGGTTCATGGTCAGAGGCGCTCCTTTGGATGATAACACCGCAGCATTTTTTGCCGCGGGCGCTTCCTTTGCCAGGGCGTCGGTATAACGGGCCAGCACATACAGATAATCGGACAGCCGGTTCATATACTGCCGGATCACCGGGTCACTGCCGTATTTTCTGTCCACAGGGGCCAGCCTGCGTTCCGCTCTCCTCGCAACCGTGCGGGCTACATCGATCTGGGCAGATCTTTGACACCCTCCCGGCAGTATGAACTGATGCTCTCTTAAAAAGGAGTTCTCCAGCCGGTCAATTTCTTCTTCCAGGACTTTTACTTCATCCGGTCCCAGCCGGTAACTGCGGTTGGAGAAATCAGCCTCCCTGGCCATCACAGTCATGAGGTTCTGCTGAATCCGTTCCAGAAACTCTTTGAGCCCGGCGTCATCGCTCGCAGCTTTCACGATCCCCAGATGGCTGGTGAGTTCATCGATGGTTCCCAGCAACTCTATCCGGTCATCGGACTTCGATATATGATTGGCATTGACCAGCGTCGTTGTTCCCTGATCGCCTGTTTTTGTATAGATTCCCATTTATAATGACCTCCTGCTGTGCCGTTTATATTCGAAAGGGCAGTCTTTTCACAGCCCGTGCGCTGTTGGCGCCGATGTTTCTGCACTCGAATTCAGCAGCGTCTGTATATGTAAAAACGTTTTTTCCTTTAGGACAGCCGGCAAGCTGCAGGGCAATGTCCTTTTGTATCATGCCGATGCCGGAGCCCAGCACGGATTCCTGTGCCGCCTCATAAGCCAGATTATCCAGTGTATCCTGCGACTGCAGCAGCACTTGCACAGGCACGCCCTCTTCCTCGATCCCCGCACAGACCTGTTTTAAGGCTTCCGCATCCGGACTCCATGCATAGATCAGTATCCTGGGTTCTTTCGCCGTCATCTAATTACCTCCCAGATGGGACAGGACCAGTCCTGTGGCCACCGCATTTCTCGGGCCCTGGGTCTTTCTGATATTGCCCCGGCCGCACACGATCTGATAATCGGCCAGGCTTTCCATCAGCATCTCCGGTATCTCGAAATCCTCGGCACAGCCGCCTACCAGCACTACGTTCGGTATCCTGCGAAGCTCGCCGCCGGGGGCGACTTTGGACAGCGCGCGCATAGCATTGGGCATAAAAACCTTGCGCTTGGCCTCACGCCGCACCGCCGCTATCTTTTCCATGGGAATGCCTTCGTCGATGCGGATCATCTCATCTCCGGCCAGCAGCACCACATGGCCGAAATACCGGGGATCGACCGCTTCCTCAAAAAACCTCATCAGGCCGTTTTCCATACGGATATGATAGAGGCTCTCCACCTTAGCCAGCGGGTAGCGTTTGATCTGCTCCGCCACCGCCCGCTCCGAAAGCCCCAGCTCCGTGCCGATCAGCATGGTCACCAGCTCGCCGGCGCCCGCCTGATGGGTCATGCGGATACTGCCGTTTTCATCAATCAGCGCGGCATCCGTGGAGCCGCCGCCCATATCCAGAATCGCCAGCGGCAGCTTTGTTCCCGGCGTAGTCAGCGCGCCCAGCGATGCCATCACGGCCTCCACACCGGCCACCTTGACTGCCACGCCCAGCTCCTGTGACAGGCGCGAAGCGATCTGCTGCATCGGCAGCTTCTGTGTCTTAACCATTGCGGCAATGCCCACGGCCTTTTCCATACAGGTTTCCCCCGCCAGAGCGCCGCCCACTTCCACCGGCGCCAGCGTATCCACTGCCAGAATATCTGTTATGCGGATCTCTTTCTCCGGTTCATGGCTGACTTTTGCCATGCCTTTCTTAATGCCGCTTAGCATATTGCCCACATTGGTATCCGGCTCACCGTCTATATCCGTTACCGCGCCCGCCGTCTTTAACAGCTCCATGATCCGATCCGCGCCCTCATCGATATCAATTACATGGCGGCGGTCGGATTTGATAAACAGTTTGCCTGCAGGCAGTTTATTTTCCTGTACATTTCCGTGAGGCGTCTTTATTACCACCGCGCTCTGCTTGCCAATCAGGCTTTTCGCGATAGGGATGACGGTCTGGGTCTCTTCCGGCGTAAGCTCCAGAAGGGTTGCGATTCCGTAGGGATTGGATAGCATGCGCACCGGCTGTCCCGGCAGCGCCACCTCGATGGCCGCCAGCTTTCCTTCCGGGACCATACCGATCTCCCGCACCTCATCCAGTATGGGGATCTTTTTGTTCAAACGGTTTTCCACCAGTACCGCTTCATCGGCCTGCAGGATCATCCCCTCAATCTGAAGAACGCCCTGTAAACGGTTGATTTCTCCCGCCACCTCTTCATAACCGTGCTTTGCAGAGGCCGTCACAATATAGGGGGTACCCTGTTGCCCCTGCATAAGATGCTCCAGGCTGATCAGATACCCCACCGCCTGACCCGCTCCCGCGGGGGTAGAGGGGTTATGGCCGATCATGGACGATTCGGTTATGACAGTCTGAGTGATGGTCTCCATCGCCGTATCCCCGATCACCGGCGCAGCTTCATTGATCCGAATCAGCTCCAGATCCGACACCGGATAGCCGGCGCGGCTCATGGCATCGTCCAAAGCCGCCTTTATGCCGTGTACATTCGCCTCCGTACCTTTGGTGCCGGTGGTCCTGCGAGAGGCTTCCGAAAGGAAACGTATCCTGCCGTCTCCGGCCGCTTCGCCCACACAAACTTCAGTTGTAGAATTGCCTATATCAACGCCTGCAATCAATCGCAACGAAGGATTCCTCTTTTCTCATAGATCTCTGCGGCTTCCATAACCAGTTTCGCACAGTTTTTCGCGTTATACTTCGACAGCAGTTCATCCGCCATCATCACCAGCTCCAGTTTAGTGGAACGGTGAGGGCGCAGTTTATTATACATGGACAGGATGACCTCATCCGGCACGTCCACCAGTTCAGCGGCCCGTTCAAAATTTTTAGCCATGGGCTCATTGCCGGAAGCTAAGGATACCTCTCCCTGCTTCTTCAGCACGTCCTTGGATATCTTAATATCATCGGCCCTGATCTCTCCTCTTTTCACCGCGTCCAACGTGATATCGGACAGTTTCTTCCCGGTTCTGGATGTGATCTGCTCCGCTTCGTATTCTCCTAAGGGATAACGCATCTTATTTTCCCTCCCATTCAATGATTCCGGTCTGCTCGTCCACCTGTTCTGTCTCAATGATATGAAGCAGCGCCGCCTTCACCTGATACTTGGCCCTGACCATGGGGTCATTGGTGCTGGCGATGGGGGTTACCGGCTCGCCCTTCACATATTTCGCCGCGTTCTGGCCGATCTTGCGGTACACCTCAAGCGTCATCAGAGGGGCCTGGGGAAACAGCTCCAGATTGGACAGCGGATAGAGATCCTTCTGATGGATCACCGTAGTACCCTTGGACTGGATTCCGATGCCGATGCCCGATCCTGAGAGCTTGGCCGCTTCCAGCGCCATGAAGCAGACATCCGAGGTCTTTAGCACCTTCACCACTCTGGGCACCATGCCCTCTTCCTCAATCCCTGCCTTCAGATTATCCAGCACCTCTTCCAGGCGGATGCCGCAGATGGTTTTAGTGATCTCTTTTTGAAACGCGGGTCCAACGCCGATCACAACTTCCTTCGGGTCCGTCCCCTTTTTCGCCCGGGGGTAGGAAGCATAGGATGTTTTCTCCGCATTGATCCGCTCGCCGCCTGTAACGGCGGGCCGGCCGGATTGCCCTTCCTTAGGACTCTGTATCTGTTTAACGACCGCCTCCGTAATACGGCGGACCAGTTCTTCATTTATATTCATAGGAGCCTCCCTCGTATACTACAGCTCATCGGGATTGATCCGGTGAGGAATATTTTTAATCTCTTCCCATCGGCTGCCTTCCACCCGGTACCCTGTTCCGGGGCCCATATAATCATTGGGTGTATTGACGCCGCTCATCACGCGGAAATGGGAATCCAGAATCGCCGCCGTCTGCATATAATCTCCTACCACGCGCTGTTTCAGCATGTTGAGAATGCTTTCAGCCAGTTCGGTAAAACCGCTGTCTAAAAGCGCTTTCACCACGTCCACACCTGTGATCCCGCGCTTCATCAGCTCTTCCGCTGCAATCAGATCCGCAGCCACATCCCTGGAGAGAGTGTCTTTGCTTCCGTGGGCATAGGTTACAGCCTCCACCTGCTCGTCCGTCACCTCTGTAAGTCCCAGCTGACGGAAAACCGCCTGCACCGCCCTGCCGGCCTCCCGGCGCACACGGATCACATCCTCTTCCTTCACCGGTTTTAAGCCGCCGTCCACCTGCATATCCCTCTGCAGGACGTTATAATCGTCGAAATCTTCCGCATCAAAGTTGGAGCCCGCGAACAGGTTGTCATAATTGGGTTCTGCCGCATACCCGGAAAATATGAAATCCGTCCCCGGGAAGAACTGCAGCATGGTTCTGGCCGTTCTTCTCATATCGGAATGTGAAAAACTCTGATCGTTGGAGGATGCGCATTCCAGGCCAAGCAAAGCAGCCACCAGATTTTCTCCCAGCACTTCCCTAAGGCCGGCCGGCACGGATGCTGCCACGCCGATACAGCTTACAGACCCGTTCTGGATACCTTGGGAACCGGCTCCTTTGGTTACATAGAGGCAGCGGCACTCCAAATAGAGCATAGATTTCTTCTCACTGCTGCCCATCAGCACCTCAGAACCTGCGCCGGAAGTAAAACGCACTTTCAGCCCCCTGGAAGCGTAGGCGGAATTGAGAAACGCCTTGGAATAGGGGGTGTCGTCTCCGTCGATAAATACTTTTTCCGTACCGTATACGGAAAGGGTCTCCGCGTAGGTAGTGAGTCCGCGGATTCCCAGCTCCAGCTCCGTAGCCTCTTCCACCGCACACTGTGTCAGCACGCCCTTACGTCCCACCTGGGAACCGATCAGTAAAGCGATGGCGTTAAACGGCGCATATCTCGCGATACCCGTGGTCGTCTCTTCCTCCGCAAAGCCGCGCAGCGCGCCTTCCGCCGCATCCGCAGCGATCTGCACCGGATCGTCCTTCAGATTTGTGATATGCGCCTGATTGCCGGGCACCTTTCTGGCGCGCATCTTCTGCATGCCCATCATCATTTCCACCACATTCAGGCAGTTGATGACTTCCGCCATCTTCGCCGGAGTGATGCCGGATATCACCTTTAATACCTCCTGCCTGGAGACATGGATATCCACCACCATCCTGGCTATCTCCACGGAATCCATCGCCATAGATGTATCGGCCTGAGCCAGATCAATGGCATAGTCCGCGATAAACTGATCCAAAAAGTCAAACTCTTCCCTCTTCTTACCATCTAATTCCGTCACTCTGCCGTTTTCCACAAGCAGGGATGGCGCCGGGTCATAGGGACTTTTCATCGCGATAAAGCCCATCTCCGGCCATTCGTCAATATAGCCGTCCTGATTGACAGGGCGCCTGTCAAGTATTTCCATTCTCTTTGATTTTTCCATGTTCTCACCCATTACCGATCCTGGACTCACCGTGCCATAAATTTAAAACCAGCGCACAGTGCCGCCATATGTATTCAGATACTTATAGGATAGTACAAAACCATAAAAAAGTCAATCCAATCCACACACTTTTCGCAACAATCTCACATAATTCAACACTAATTTGTGTGGTTTTTATTGATCAAACGCCGCAGAGACTAAAAAGTCCACAAACGGTTTGAAGTGAATCTCGTGTGCGGGATTCTCTTTCGAAAAACAAAATCCACCGGCAGCCGTGTGTTCCCGGGATTATCAGTGTGAGACCGGACACCGGCTATACGCTTCGTGAACGCACTCTTCCCAGAACCGGTGGATTCATACCTTATTATAAATCTGATGAAGGTATTTGGCAAGGGAACGGCTGCGGTTATGTCCGTCTGCAATGTTCAGGGCAGCAGCTTTCCTTTCACGGAATCCCACAGTTCTTTCCTCTGTGCATATTGCTCGTTCAGCCATTCTATTGCCTGGGCATATCCCTCTTCGGAAAAGGGGAATTCTCTTGTGACGATCTTCTCTTCCGGGGTTTTTTCATAATTAAACGGTTCCGGATATGTATGGGCGGCCATCCGGCCATCTTTTTTCTCCAGCATGTAACGCATGCCGCAGTAACTGCCGGTGTAGTTTAATTTTTTGATCGCGTTGATGGATACCGGCTTTTCTATAACGTTCATATATAATGCACCTCCGTATATCGCAGGATTTTTCTGATACCTGCTGGTTCGAAATACGCCTTACTTTCTTATTATAATACAGCCGGCAATTGGAGTAAACCTTACGTTGCTGTTCATGGCAACCGATAAAGCAGCGCAAGACAGGGCAGGGTATATTCCTCATGGGGATCCTTGAAGCCCGCCGGTACTTATGCTGTGTATTTTACAGCATTAGTGCCGTTGCGCGCTTCACGGAGCGAGAGCGCGTCCCAATGAGGACCATACCCTGCCCTCTCATACGCGGGAATTTTACGGTAACTGTAAAGCGGTAACTGTAAACAGTTCAGACAGCTTCCATTTATATATGTACTGATGTATAATAGGGATGCCAGTACATACAACAGGAGGTTTTAACGATGAACTCTGAAGAAGCGAAAATAAGAATGGCCGAGGGCCGGATCTACCAGCCGGGCGATGAAGGGATACTGAAAGAACAGTTTGTCTGCATGGAGAAACTCTATGACTTTAATGCCACAAGACCGTCCGAGCAGAAAAAACGTCAGGATATGTTAAAGGACATGTTTGCTGCAATAGGCGCAAACTGCTATATTGAACCGCCTCTGCATGCCAATTTCGGCGGAAAACACGTGCATTTCGGCCGAAACGTGTATGCGAATTATAACCTCACCCTTGTGGATGACGGTCATATCTATGTAGGCGACTATGTGATGATCGGCCCCAATGTGACCATCTCTACTGCCGGCCATCCGGTGGAGCCGCATCTGCGCAGGCAGGGCCTGCAGTACAATATCGATGTTCATATCGGCAGCAATGTCTGGATCGGGGCGGGCGCTGTCATCCTGCCCGGTATCTCCATCGGTAACGATACCGTTATCGGAGCCGGGAGCATTGTCACTAAGGACATTCCTGCAGGCGTGGTGGCTGTGGGAAACCCCTGCCGCATACTCCGGGAAATTGGGGAACACGACCGGAAATATTACTTCAGGGACCGTTTCATCGACGTGGAGATACCGCAGGAGTAAATATCCTGCGGTTCTTCCCGCCGCCAGACCGGCCTCACAGGCTCTCCTGATTCACTTTCCGGTACACCCCGTCCTTTCTTGTCAGCAGACCGTCGCCGATCATATCCCGCCGGAGCGTGCAGAAATCAGCATAAAAATCAGCGATAATGAGATTTACTTCCCGCTCCGTGTACTCTCTGCCGTATTCAAAGGCTTTGGCGATCTCCTCCAGCAGGATATGCTCTTTTTTCCGCTGGGCGGGGATGGATTTTATCCTTCCGTATTCCATAAAGGCGCTTATAACCTTTCTGCGGTAGGCTTCCTCGCGGTCCGACTGTTCTCTGGCATAAGCGGACTCCTCGCTGATGATATCTATGATATTCGTCATGAATACCTCACGGCACAGGGAATACATTGTATAATACTGATCTTTATAAGACTTTACGGCCCCCGCATCTTCCAGTTTTTTCAGGTGAAAGGATATCGTCGCCGGTGTCAGGCCCAGCCTTTCCGCCAGCCGCTCCACATACATATCCTCTATAATCAGAGATTTCAGGATCTGCATCCTGGACTTATCCGCCAGGCACTTAAATAATTTGATCGCATCAGTTTCCGTCATATCTGTTCCTCCCAGATTTTCATAAATACGTTTCGGATTTCCTTCACCGTGTCCAGCTTGGTCTCCTCCACCAGGATTTTCACAGCATCCTGATTGCGCCTGGCCAGATCATAGGATTTCATCCAGTTCTGTGGGATCGAGTCCAGCTTTTTTAAAAACGCTTCGCTGATCCCTGCCGGATCCCTGGGCTTATTTTTGACAGACAACTGAAACATGCTTTTAAAGATATCGTAAATATTCGCCTTTACTTTCATCATGTTCGCTTCATCCTTGCGGCTGTCCGCAATCAGCTGCTGCTCCTGCTTAACACAGGATTCCATGGATTTATCAAGGTACTGTATAAACTTCTTTTGCTTATTTTCCATAAGAATGCTCCTTTTAATATCATAGTTATCTAATTAGATATAAGCATTATACACCTATGAAAATATTTTTTCAATACTATTTTTATATTTATCTAATTAATTTACAAAAATTCAGACGGCGCGTCTTCTTGACCGGCTTATTCTGTCAAGAAGACGCGCCGTCTCTTACCATGCAGGAAGTTTACCGCCCTCCTAACACTTTATCCAGCGCATGATGGCGCAGGCCGTGCTGTATCCGAATCGAAAAGCCAGGGCAGCATACGCTGAAATATATCTTCATTGTATCCTCTTTCGGGCAGAATGTCTCCAGCAAATGATTCATGACGGTGCGGATGCACGCTTCCGTTTCTACACCGCTTTTTCCTTCCAGACAGTAACCGATCCTGTCATAATCCTCCCGATCCAGCTTAAGCAGCCCCACAGGTTTATGTGCGATGCCGCAGCCAATCGCTGCTAAGAGAACCGCCTGCGCAATATTATCCATATAATTGTTCTGATAATCCGGTGTCAGTCTCTCAAGCAGTGATTCCACCGCCGGCCTTTCAAATGCGTCCAGAAATTTCTGCTCAAGGCGGATCGCCCGGAGATACTTAAGGATCAGATCAACGCCGCGCGCATCTCCCAGCGCGCCTGCGGCCGGATAGTCCAGCGTCAGCAGATGATCCTGCGGACAGAATCGGGGATCATAGCGTAGGAAGAACTGCATCATCCCTTTTCCTACCGTATCCCGGTAATTGCGGCAGCCATAATCATAATAGTCTTCCAGTATCTCTTCATAGACAGCTTTGGCCTGATGGGCCTTCTCCAATACAAGCGCACAGCCTGTTTCGTAAGCCTTTCGGGCCGGGATTTCAGACCGCGCTGCCGGGACCCCTGCGGCCCCATCCGCCTGATCCGCATTTTCCTGCACACAGTATATGACTGCATCCATCAGCATGCGCGCCGTATCATAGGTAACCGAACTGCTCTCACGTCCTGTATATTTCTCCGCCAATTCCTTTACGATCGGCAGCAGATCTTCCATCGTATAGTCCATATGCTTCTCCCTCCCGCTGACACACTGGTTGCCCCATTCAGCTCCAGCATAAATCGTGCAGAACCTGCAGATACAATTCCTTATCCCATCTCTGTTCTTCCGAAAACTGTTCGTAATCTCCCAGACCGTCCGAGCTCTCATACCCTCTGTATCCGGCGCGGACAGCCCGTGTAAAACGCTCCAGACAGGTATCCGCCAGATAGTCCAGATCCCCTCTGCATACCTCCTCAAACTGTTCTTTCATGAAATTCAGCAGCTCGGTATCGGTCAGCATGTCGTTGGACTCATTCTTAAACTTATAAAAGATTTCCTGCAAGGCGGCCAGTGTGTCCGGATACTCATCCTGGCTGATATACTCTGAATCACAAAAAGTCAGGACCAGCCGGTCCAGCATCCCCCTTCCGAATTCCACACGCTCATACTTTTTTAAAGTCTCATTCCTCGCTGCTGTCAGCTCTGCCGCATCCTCTGCGGTCAGTGTCAGCCCAAACTGCACCGTGCTGTCATTGCATGCCAGAAGCTCTCTCTGCTCATTTTCCTGTCTCTGCCTGTTTAACACCGCAAACATTTCCTGTTCCATAGAACGCCTCCCCGTGAATGTGCATTTGCCCTGCAGCACGATGATCTTCTGCGAGGCAGAGCCCCATTATACCCCTACGTTTCCCCCGATACAAGACTTGAAAAAAACAGGAAAATATGCTATAGTATATACAGATGAAGAAGGGGTGACCGCATGGCGGCCACCCCTTCTTCATCTGCATTTATACACCGATCCGGTTCCAAAATTCATCGCATAAAAACAGCGATGCATAGCTTAGCGTGAGATGAAACAGCGATGTGTTCCATTTCGTATCCTTTCCCCAACCTTCAAAGGTGGTGGTCGCATCCTCGCAAAGCATCCGTTTCCACGCTTTGGGATGCAGCAGGATCCGTTTCACCCTCTCCAGCTCCCCATGGCGCTTAAGCCCAAACAGCAGAGGAAACGTGATGAAGAACATGGAGGAGGTCACCGCCTTCTCATCCGACATCTTCAGTATGTTCTGCCTGCATTCCTCATCCGGGCACAGATCAAACGCATATGCTACGGCATTGGACGGAAAGCTGATGTGGTCCGTCTGTGTGCTGTCCCGGAACAGTTTCTTTTTATCATCGTAGAACGCACGCACATAGTTTTGGGTCATGAGCTGCGTATCCCGGTAAATTCCGTATCCCAGTTTTTCCGATATCCGGTTAAAGGCTTTTACCGCCGCAATATACCAGGCATTGATCACGTTATGGGGTGTTCTGCAGATCTGCCCTTCCGTAATATCCACATCATAGCCGTCCCGATACGGCTGCGGCCATTCCACCACACACCATTTGTCCAGATCAGATAACAGCCCGTCACTGTTTTCATACTGCAGGCGGTAAGATTCCAGAAGGCGCATAAGGCCCTCATACCGTTCTTCCAGAAATCCCTCTTCGCCGTATAACCGGTCATATACCAGCACCAGCGGCACAAGCATGAGGGAGTATTCCGCAATTTCCTGCATGAACGAACAGTCCAGGCATGTCACGAGGCCGTCCGTGATAAAGGCGGAGCGCAGCGCATCGTCGATCAGTTTGCGCATCAGTGAATCATCACCGGTCAGTATGCTGTGGGCCAGCACCGTATAACACCCGTCCCCGAGATAAAAGCCCTTTTCCCGCTCCATACAGTCCTGAATCACTTCCTGCGCGCCATATTTGAGCGTATGCACACAAAGATCCCAAATCCGCAGCAGCTCCGGATCATCCGTATTGGGCGAGACCTTCAGTTCAAACGGATAATGGCGGGCATGAAGAAAGACTGAGCTCTCGTCCAGCTCGCATCCATCCGGCAGAATCAGTTCCATATAGCGGAACGATTTATAATCGTAGAAGCGCACGGTATCCCAGCCGCCGGACAGCACCATCTCTTCCTCGCAATTGCAGTTCGCCCTAAGATGCCAACGCACTTCCTTCTCCTGTGTCAGCTCCTGGCCGCAGTGTACGGTCACCGCAGTTTTCTTTTCTCCCCTGGCGGTAAACACCGGGTATCCCACATAGTTGCTCCCGAAATCGATGAAATACCCCTGTGCCGTACGTTCTGTCAGAACAGGGCGTATCTCTTCAAACACAAGCATGGATGTATTCTGTTCGTACAGCGTATAGTCCGCAAATTCCCTGTATTTCGCATTCTCCCAATAGCTGTCGTCAAAATCGGGCTGTTCAAAGCCGACTTCCCGTGCGCCCGCATCATACCGTTCCGCAAACTGCGTATCGTATCCGAATCTGCCCATCGCGCTGTAGGACGAGTGTATGGCACACCGAAAGGATTCATCGGAAGAAAGCGCCACCTCTTTGCCGCATTCCAAATCCAGAATCAGGCCGTGCCTGTCATCCCCGCTGGTCCACACGCGGTTGATCAGCCCCTGATAATAGGTATGGACCGCTATCGTGTTCTCGCCGGGTATGAGATAATCCGTCACATCCACCTTATTATAATTGTAGTGCATCCAGTAAGACGGCGCCGGTCCCTGGGTCACAAACTTCCCGTTTATGTACAGCTTATAGTAGTCGTCGGCTGAAATATACAGCCATGAGCGCTGCAGCTCATAAAGCCGGAATTTCCTGCGAAACAGTATGTGTTTATTCACATAGGCAGTCGGACGCAGAGGCGTCTTATCCAGCTGTCTGTGAAATACGTGGATCGGTTCCAGAGAACAAAATTCATCTCCGGTGATCCAGCGGCCGGTAAATGTTCTGGTTTTCTCCGCTCTCATATCTTCCTCATTTCTTCCAATGTTTCAGACCTCTTATTTTGTCTCCATCATAGCATATGCGAAGAAATGAGACAACGTATTTAAAACAGCAGCCCTCTCTTTTTATAGATCACAGCGAATGCCGTGATCCCCGCAAGTGCGTTTACCGCAATGACTGCAAAGCTCTGCCAGCCTGCGGCGCTCTTACTGATCAGATCGTTTATCTGCTGTGTATAAATCCATCTGGATACCAGAGCCACCGGCCGGTTAAACATGGCGATCATCGGCAGGAAAGAAAAGATCATCATAACCGGTACCGTTACAGATGTGGCCGCCATCTGATTCCGGCTGCCGATTCCAATCACGCCTCCTATGACTGTGGAGGTCAGAATGCCGCAGAACATAATGCCCATAAATCCGGCCAGTTCCAGCCCGCGGTATCCCCCCTGAAGCCCGAAGATGAAACTGCCGGCCATACAGACAGCCAGCACATATGCGCCCAGCCCCAGCAGATACTCGGTTCCGCGTACATTAGACATCATCAGCACGCGCAGCGTATTCTTTTCCTTTTCCTCGGCAATCACTGCCGACATGCAGGTTAGCGGCGCCATGCCCACGTACATCGTGGCGAACATGTGGACAAAGAAATTTGCCGGCATATCCGGCACCGTCATCGCATTGCTCATGATGACGGACAGCACCGGAAACATCAGAAACTGTATCAGTACTTCTTTATTCTTCAGCGTATCCTTCAGCTGTTTGCGAAAGACTGCCATCACTCGTCTGCTGCTCATATCAGTCCAGCCTCCTTCCTGTGAGTTGGATAAATACATTCTCCAGATCCGGCTCCTGGGAATGGATGGATACGATCTGCTCCGCCTCGAAATAGCTCCGAATCTGTCCGGCACTCGCCTTCATATTGGGTACAATCACCTGCTCCCCGCTTTTAAGCAGGACTGAAATGCTGTGATTACTGTCATATTTCCTGCATATCTCCTCCGGCACGCCATATTCAATAATCTTTCCCCGATCCAGCAGCGCGATGTGACCGCAGAGCCGGTATGCCTCTTCCATGTTATGGGTGGTCAGAAATACGGCCGCGCCTTTCTGCTGGCTCCGGCTGATCAGATCCCATATTGCCGCAGCAGTTTTTGGGTCCAGACCGCTTGTAGGTTCGTCCAGAAACAGCAGATCCGGTTCATGCAGTACCGCCCTGGCTAATACCAGGCGCTGTCTCATTCCCTTAGAAAGCCGGCCGGCCGGTTTTTTCGCAGCGTCCGCCAGCCCCACCGTCTCAAGCGCCTCAGCAATCCGGTCCGGCTTAAGCCCATAGATCCTGGTAAAAAGCAGCAGGTTATCATAGCAGCTGAGCCGATCATACAAGCCGGCAGCATCCATCACCGCACCGATTCTCCGGTAATCTGCCTCTTCCAGTTTATCCGAACGTTTTCCCCATATCAGCGCTTCCCCGCTGTCGGCTTTGAGCTGACCGGTCAGGATGCGTATCAGCGTCGTCTTTCCGGCGCCTGAGGGTCCCAGCAGGCCGAAGATTTCTCCGCCCGCCACGTCCAGATCAATTCCGTCAAGCACGTTTTTTCCGTTAAATCCGCGGAACAGGTTTCTAACTCTTATGCATTCAGACTTCATCCTTCTCTTCCTTTCCCATGCTTTCCTTCAGCCTTCTAAGTCCCTCCGCCATCTGACGGTTTTCCAGCCTGGTCTTAACAATCATTGTGACGGTTCCTCCCGCAAAACACAGCAGAAAGCAGGCTGCAAATGCTGCCCAGGGCTCCCACATATCCGCCGGAAACCATCCGAACAGATTTGTAAAAAGGACGATGCACGCCACGATCAACACACACATGAACAGCACCCGAAGCAGTGGGGGAACCCTTTTTACCATCCAATCCATGCTGAACAGATAGCGCAGCCCCGTCGTCAGAAAGGCCACCGCCAGAAACTGTACCAACGCGCTTAGAGGAATCCCCTGGCTCCCCAACCGAAACAGTGTGGAGATTTCTCCCGCCTCATCGCCTGTCACCGCAGCCGTTATGGTTAGAATTATGACTGCAATCGAATACGTACAGAACGCTTCTCCGATAAAACTGAAAATATTTTTCTTTTCTTCCATCATTTCACCCCCAGCCTCTGTTTCAGGATCCCTGCGTACTGCCTGGATACCACCAGCTTTTCTCCGTTTGACATTGTGACGCGGATCCGTCCGTCTATTTCCGACCTCAAGGACATGATCCGCCTAAGGTTTACGATGCTGGATTTGCCCGCCCGGATAAAATCCGCTCTGGCCAGCTGTTCTTCCAGTTCGTACAGCCTAAGGTCCGACTCATAGACCTCATTCTCAGTATAGAGGAATGTTTTTTTATCCGCCGAATCAATATACAGCACCTGGGATACATCCAGTATATAGGTGCTGCGTTCTTTCTGCCCGGTAAGCTTCATATCCAGTGTCCTAAGCAGGGAGATCACCTTTTCCAGTTCCGGTGTAAGCCCCGGACACCGGATATCTACGGCGATCTCTGTTTGTGTTTCATCCGTTTGAATTGTAATCTTCATAGGAAAGACTCCTCGCTGCCTTGATTGATAAAGCTGAAATAAGTATGATCCTTGCGGAGCATTTTGTATCATAGTATGTACTGTTCTATGAAACATAGTATAGCGGCCGGCTGCAGGATATGCAATGCCGGCCGCCCTAAGCTGCGGATTTTGGGGTATAAGCTGCAGGAGATATACAGCTCATTCGACTGCTATTCGTTCTTGCAGACGTAAAAAGAGACCGCATCGGCAATTCGAAACTTCTCGTCTGCCGGTGCAGTCTCTCTATGCATTTTCTTTTGTCAACCGTTTCAGTACCTACCTAATAAATCTTATGTTACTATTCACGGCTGTCGTAAACCTACCGCGAATGACAGGGCAGAATATGCTCACGGATTCTGCAGAACCTGCCGGCATATATTCTGCATCTGCTGACAGGGATCCGGCATACAGGCCTCCATGCTTTTTTCCTCTTCCTTTTCCCTGGCCTCTTTCTTGGCTGCATCAGCAGCCGCCCCTACCATATGCCGGCTGGCATACTCGGACGGAGTCATCCCATAGCAGCGCTTAAAAGCCCGGTAAAAGGTGCGCGTGCTCTCGAACCCGACACTCATCGCGATATCCACCATCGACAGCTCCTGACCGGTGATGGCTTCCACCGCAGACCGGCAGCGCAGGTCATTGACATATTCCGATATGCCGCTACCAAAATACCGGTGAAAGAGATGGGAAAACCGGCTTTTGCTGTAACCGAAGGTCTGCGCCAGCGAATCCAGCGTGATTTCCTTCTGGTAATTTTCCTGCAGATACGAAAGGATATCCCTGGCCAGGGACGCGTTGGGGCTCTCCGTAAAATCCCGCAGGCCGGTCTCTTCGATCACATGTCCAAGCAGCACATAGATATATCCCTTGACCGTATTTCTGCCCGAAAGCGATTCCATCTTTTCCGTATCCGAGGTCAGGCTGCAAAGCCGTTCCAGGCAGTGCAGGATCTCCCCGTCTGAATGGTCACGGCTGCAGCAGTCCGTAAACGTTTTTTTGGCCAGCAGCGCCTTATAGGAGGGAATCACCTCCAGGGGAACCGTCAGCACATACGCGCTGGAATGGCCTTCCGTCTGATAATAATGCACCGCATAGCTGGGCGAGATTAAAAAACATCCTTCCTCCACCTTCGTCGGCCAGCCGTTTAACGCTACATGGATCTCTCCTTTTGTCACATATAATAGCTCTATGCTGCTGTGAAAATGCGGTGCGCACGCATTGTCGACCGCCTTCCAGCAGGAAGGCACACGGTAATTGTCCCTTGAATATTCATAATATCCCTGCAAATCATACCCCCGTCAAGCACTCTGGGGACGCATGGCATAGCCGCGTCCCGGCTGCCGTCAACACAGTAATATTTGTCACTAAAGAAACGTAAACTGGCAAGACAAAGCCAACTGACTTTATTATAATCGCAGTAGAAGGAAACCTCAATAACCAATTTTGCAAAGGAGCAGCGCATATATGGAAACAAAAAATATCCGTGTCACAGTATGGAATGAGTATCTCCATGAAAAGCTGGACCCTGCAGTGGCGGCAGTATACCCGGATGGGATACATGGCTGCATCGCCGGTTTCCTGCAGAAGGCAGGAATGTCTGTCAAAACAGCTACGCTGGAAATGCCGGAACACGGTCTGACGGAAGAGGTTTTAGACAGCACCGACGTGCTCGTCTGGTGGGGCCATATGGCCCATGACCGGGTGGACGATTCGATTGTAAGCAGGGTCTATGACCGCGTTCAGAATGGGATGGGGCTGATACTTCTTCATTCCGCCCACGCCTCCAAAATATTCTGCAGGCTGTGCGGCACCAATACGTTCAATCTGAAGTGGCGTGAATCCGGCGACCGGGAGATTCTCTGGACGATCGAGCCGGGCCATCCGATTGCCGAAGGTCTGGGAGAGCACATCATGCTGGAGGAAGAAGAGACTTATGGCGAGCGTTTTGAAATACCCCGTCCGGACGAACTTGTGTTTATCAGCTGGTTTTCCGGAGGCGAGGTATTCAGAAGCGGCTGCTGCTATCACCGGGGACGGGGACGCATATTCTATTTCCAGCCGGGTCACGAGACCTTCCCCACCTACTATAACCCGGATATCCAGAAGGTGATCTGCAACGCGGTCCGCTGGGCAGCACCGGTAGACGGGCCTGTACCGAAGCAGGGCAGGGTGGATTCAATCCTTTAAACAGTGGTTGTGTGTCTGTACTATGCGCCTATACCATCAGCTTTCGGCCGGTGGCATAAAGAGGAAGCACACTGATGTGTGCGCTCATCAGCCTTAGCTGGTGAAATAAGAAAGGAGAATCATCATGAGTGACAAAATTAAAGTAGGAATTATCGGCTGCGGCGGGATCGCAAATGCCAAGCATCTCCCCGCCCTCTCCCATCAGAAAAACCGCGTGGATATCGTGGCATTCTGTGACCTGATCCCCGAGCGTGCAAAAAAAGCCGCTGAAAAATACGGTACGGAAAATGCGGACGTCTATACTGATTACCGCGAACTGTTAAAAGATGAGAGCATCGAAGTAGTACATGTGCTGACCCCCAACATCTCCCACTGTGAGCTGACTGTGGCCGCATTGGAAGCCGGAAAGCATGTTATGTGTGAAAAGCCCATGGCAGCAACCCCTGCAGATGCAAAAAAAATGCTGGAAGCCAGGGACAAAAGCCAGAAGCTTTTGACCATCGGCTACCAGAACCGCTACCGCCAGGACAGCCAGGTGTTAAAGCACATGTGTGAGGC
The DNA here is from genome assembly GCF_003477885.1 of Lachnotalea sp. AF33-28. GTDB lineage: Bacteria > Bacillota > Clostridia > Lachnospirales > Lachnospiraceae > AF33-28. The sequence goes on along the minus strand of NZ_QUEE01000002.1, from coordinate 160,158 downwards.
CGGCGAACTGGGTGAGATCTACTACGCGAGAGCACAGGCCATCCGCCGCCGCGGCGTTCCCACCTGGGGTGTATTCCCTAATAAAGCGCTGCAGGGCGGCGGACCGCTGATCGACATAGGGACCCATTCTCTGGATCTGACGCTCTGGATGATGAATAATTACGAGCCGCAAAGCGTTATGGGCGCAAGCTTTGAAAAGCTTGGCCGCCTGTTAAAGCCCGGCGAACAGGGCAACGGTTTCTCCCCCTGGGACAATGAGGATTATCAGGTAGAAGACTCCGCTTTCGGTTTTGTAACGATGAAAAACGGCGCCGTTATCACGATCGACGCTTCCTGGGCGCTCAATACGCTGGATGTCGGCGAAGCCATGACCATGCTCTGCGGCACAAAGGCCGGCGCCGATATGAAAGACGGCCTGCGCATCAACCATATCGTATATGACAAGCAGACCGTGACCAAACCCGAGACAGCCACACCTCAGGGTGTCGCATTCTTTGAAGGTGCGTCCGTGATGTCTGCCGAAGATTTCGAATGCAATGTCTGGCTGGATGCTGTACAGGGCAAGGGCGAGCTGGTAGTGAAACCAGAGCAGGCCTTTGTGGTGACGCAGATACTGGATGCCATCTACGAGAGCGCGCGTACCGGCAAAGCCGTTTATTTCGATTAATGCCAAAGGAAAGGAGCGGGGAACCTGCAAATAAGACGCGGGTTCCCGAACACATACTATGAAATTAGGCGTTTTAACCGTTCTTCTGGGGGATCTCTCCCTCGACGAAACACTGGCATATTTAAAAAGCCTGGGAGTGCAGCAGGTGGAGATCGGCTGCGGAGGCACCCCCGGCACCGCTCACGCGGATGCCGTCAAGTTTATGGAGCATCCCGAGCTGATCGACCAGTTCATGGAAACCATCGATAAATACGGGCTGGATATCGCCGCCCTGGCCTGCCACGGAAACCCTGTCCATCCGAACAGGGAGATTGCCTCCGCTTATCATGAACAGTTCGAAGCCGCTATCTGTCTGGCGGAAAAGATCGGGGTAAATACGGTGGTAGGTTTCTCAGGCTGCCCGGGAGACTGCGAAAATTCCCAATACCCTAACTGGTCCATCGCCAGCTGGCCGCCGGATTTCCAGAAAATCCGCGACTGGCAGTGGAACGAAAAGCTGATTCCCTATTGGAAAAAAGAAGCCGCGTTCGCCCAGGCACACAACGTGAATCAAATCGCTTTCGAACTTCATCCCGGTTTCTGTGTTTATAACCCTTCCACACTGCTGCGCCTGCGCGAAGCAGTTGGGCCGGTGATCGGTGCGAATCTGGATCCCTCCCATCTGTTCTGGCAGGGCATCGATATCCTCGCGGCCATCCGCGCCCTGAAGGGGGCCATCTACCATTTTCATGCCAAGGATACGGCCATTGATGCTTACAATACCGCGGTAAACGGTGTGCTGGATACGCCGTCCTTTGACAGGATTGAAGATCGTCCCTGGGTATTTCGCACCGTGGGATATGGGCATGGCGAGGATACCTGGCGCGCAATCTTCAGTGAACTGCGCAAGGTCGGCTATGACGGCGTGATCTCCATCGAACATGAAGACGGCCTGATGAGCACGCGCGAGGGGCTGGAGAAAGCGATCGAAGTGCTGAAGCGCACAATCATTTTTGAATCCCGCGAGGGGGATATGTACTGGGCCTGAACCCATAACCGCATCAAAATATGGACTGGAGAAAACGCAATGTATGAAATAGCGATCATCGGCTATGGCGGCATGGGTGCTTATCATGCCGAACAGCTGCTCACACTGCCGGAAGAATTTCATCTGGCAGGCGTATATGATATCAACCCGGAAAGAATCACCCTGGCAAAAAGCAAGGGAATACATGGATACGACACCCTGGAAGAGCTTCTTGCAGACCCTTCCATCCGCACTGTGATTATCGCGGTGCCGAATAATTTTCATAAATCACTCTCCATACAGGCCATGGAGGCCGGCAAGAATGTCATCTGTGAAAAGCCGGTCATGATGAATGCCGAAGAGCTGATAGAAGTGCTGGCAGTGAGCCGCAAAACCGGCCGCCAGTTCACCGTACACCAGAACCGACGCTGGGACCGCGATTTCCTGATCGTTAAAAAAGCGGTGGAGGCCGGCACTCTGGGTACTCCCTTTTATATAGAATCCCGCGTACAGGGAAGCAAGGGCATACCCGGTGACTGGCGCTGTGTAAAGGAAGCCGGGGGCGGCATGCTGCTGGACTGGGGCGTACATCTGATCGATCAGATCATGTGGATGGTCGACAGCCCTGTGACGGAAGTCTACGCCCACCTGCTCTCCGTGAAATTCCCGGAGGTCGACGATAATTTCAAACTGCTGCTGCGCTTTGAAAACGGGCTCTCCGCCCTGGTGGAGGTGGATACCTACACCTTTATTAATCTGCCCCGCTGGCATGTCTCCGGAGATGCGGGAACGCTGCAGATCGACAGCTTCAGCTGTGACGGCAGGATTGTCCGCGCAAAAAACAGCGAGATGCACTGGGAATCCGGCATCGTATACACCGCGGCCGGCCCCACACGTACCATGGCTCCCCGTCCCAAGGAAACCATCGAGCAGATAGAGCTGCCGGAGGTTGCCTGTGACGCCAGGGATTATTACCGCAATTTCCGAGACGCGGATCTGGGACTGACCGAGCTCATTGTCAAACCGGAAGAGGCACTGCGCGTCATGCGCGTGATCGACGCGGTCTTTGAATCCGCGCGGACCCATGCCAGCATCTCTGTCAGACTGTGACGGGTTAGGTGCATAGATCAAAATATTAATGAGCCGGAGACTGATTATGCATAATCAGCAGTCTCCGGCTGGTGACAGGAAACACACTGAGGTGTGCGCAGGTCATCAACCTGCGGTTGGTGACAGCAGTAAAGAGGAAGCACACTGAAGTGTGCGTAGGTCATCAACCTGCGGTTGGTGACAGGAAAAGGAGGGTTTACGATGAAAATCGGATTGCAGCTTTATTCCGTGCGGGATTGCATACATTCCGGCGAGGATTTTAGAAAAGTATTAAAAGAAGTAAAAGGAATGGGCTATGAAGGTGTTGAGTTTGCAGGCTACGCCGGGCTGACGCCGGAGGAGATTAAAGATGCGCTGGATGAGTCCGGGCTGATCGCAGTTTCTTCCCATGAAAGTGTGGACCGTCTGGAAAACAATCTGGAGGAAATCATCTCCTACACTCTGGCCCACGGCGCCAAAATTATTGCCTGCTCCTACTCCCCCACCGGCAGCGAAGCAGACCTTGAGAGGCTTCAGCGCGTGATGGAGGCGGCAAAGGCTGCAGCAGAGCCCCACGGCATCACAATGGCTTATCATAACCATTCCCATGAATTTCTGCCCCTGCCCGACGGCATCCGTCCCATCGACCGCATCCAGCAGTTTTCCCGGCTGGAGCCGGATACCTACTGGGTATACCACAGCGGTGTCTCACCCGCACAGTATCTGCTGGAGCATGCGAAAGACATCGCCCTTGTACACTTAAAAGACGGCGATGAAAACGGCCACCCCTGTGCAGTTGGAGAAGGAAAAAACGATATCGCCGACATTCTTAAAGCATCTGAAAAAATCGGCACGGAATGGGTGATCGTGGAAAATGACAATCCGGTACCTGATGGGCTGTCCGATGTCCGCCGCAGCATGGAATGGATCAAAGCTGCCTGTATGCGTCCGGCATCTCCTCTTTAAGCCTGCTTTTGCACCGGCTTTCACACAGAATGAAATACGGCACGTCATAAACAACGTGCCGTATTTTAACCGCTATTTTATCGGGCGCCCGATCTGCTTATCCTGCCTCCACTGCGGTGCAGCACCATCGTCTCCCCAATACTCATCTATGGAAATAATCTTATCTTCCTTTAACCGGATAAAGGATACCACATGAAACGACAGCGACTTATCCTTTGTAAATACATGGGTTACAGTTATGATCCGATCTTCCGTTTTTTCCACCCGTTCCACAATTCCATCCCATTGGCCGGGATATTCACAGTTCGCCCGAATGAATTCATCCACTGTAAAAAGCTCGTTGGTATTATGCCATCTGATGTGCGCATCCGGATGAAAGTATCTTCTCATCGCAGCAGCATCCTGCCTAAGCGTGTCCGACCAGTATCGGTATAGATCCATTTTTCTTCCTCCCGTGTATGCGTTCATGTATCCATTCGGATCAGTTCACTGATATTCTTATTGCGGTAGACCAGATCTTCCCGCACCGAAAAGCCCTGTGATTCCCAAAAAGCATTGCCTTCCAGGTTGCGTTCAAATGCCACCAGAGCAACTTTATGAATACCCTCACGCTTCAGCGCCTCCATAGCATGAGACACAAGCCCGGCCGCTATTCCCTTACGCCTCGCCTGTACAGCAACCGCTGTATGATGGATATACCCTCTCCGCCCGTCATGGCCGCTTAATATTACCCCTACAATTTTGCCGCCCTGCAAAGCCGCAAAACAGGTCGTGGGATTCCGCTTAAGATATCTCGCAATGCCATCTCTGGAATCATCCAGATTATTTAGTCCCATTCCCGGCGTATGTATCCATAAATCATAGATCTGGTCATAGTCGTCGATTGTCATCACGCGTATTGTTACATCGCACATAGAGCCCTCCTATTCTTTACGGTGTCCGTGCTTATCAAAGTTTTTTCTAAGAAAATCAATTCTTGTTGGGTATATTCTATTGCTATACGATTTAGTTTTAATGACGCTACTTTTAATCATATACAAACATATTTTGTCGAATCTTGTCACCACCATCTCCGCCACCCTTATGTTAACAAAAATTATCACTTAGTAAAGAAAAGAGGGCAGTTTCCCGTCCTCTAATCGTCATAATGTCCCCGGCATGAGATAACCACCACCGCACTATCCTCAACCGCATAAACAAGCCTATGTTCTTCGTCCACACGGCGGCTCCAAAAGCCAGTCAAGTTGCCTTTCAACGGCTCCGGCTTTCCTATCCCTTCAAACGGATTTCGGCATATGTCCTTTACAAGCTGATTGATCCGCTTCAGTATCTTTTTGTCTTGTCCTTGCCAATACAAATAATCTTCCCATGCGTCAAAATCCCATTGTATCACTCTTATCTGCATTGTTATTCCTCTATCAGTCCATGTTCGATTAAATTAAGCCGCCCTGCCTTGTAGTCCTCCATTTTTTTTTCCAGATAACGTACATTGCTTTCGGAATAGAATGGATCTGCAGACAATTCAAAGGGTATGCGCCGCTCTCTGGCAACCTTTTTCAAAAAGATGTTGATTGCAGTTGACATACTCAAGCCAATATCATCAAAGGTTTGCTCAGCACCGCGCTTCACATCATCATCAACACGCAAGCTAATCTGTGCCATAAAATCACTCCTTTCCTTGTGTTTTAATTGTACTACATTAAAAAGCAAAATACAAGCATTTTTATATACATATGCTATCACAATATAATATGCTCGTCTCTAAACGTTTGATACTAAATAATATAAATAACTTTTTTTAGCAGTAACCATATTGATTTTCTTCATTGCTTTATTGCTATACTCTTATTTAATGTATATATAATACATGCTAAAATATAAGCAAATACTTCCTGTTGATATCTATAGAAATGAGGTCTTCTATGGGGCAGAATAAAATAAAAACAATAATTAAAAAACAAATTGCAGGCAGTATAATATGTCTGATCATTCTAACCCTAACCTGTGGCTGCAGCAGTACAGCCCAAGCAGGTCCAAAACCAGAAACCCTATCCATATATCCCGAAGCATCACTCACCAAGCCGGATACCATACTCATTTGCAGAGGAGACAAAGAAATTACATTAACACCTGCATCTGAACTTTATGAAAAATTATACTCTGAAAAATTTAGATCCCCATATTCATATTTCCCAAATTCACTAATTGGAACCAGTTCATACTTTCCGCTGTTCATCTGCTGCCTGTAGCTGTTGATATAATAATGCACCAGATCGTTATCGCCGGTCAGAACTTCCATGACTCTCATCTGGAAATAACAGGTAAACGCCTCATCAAAAAATCTTATTCGCTGCACTATGCCTTCTGCCTTTGCATTCCACCCCAAATGTATAAACTCATGGATGATCATTCCCATCGCCCGCGCAGATGCAAATGTGGATTCCTGCACATATACAACTCCAGCATCAGCGGATGCAAAGTTTCCAAAATTCTCCGGAATAGCCGCATACACAGTATCTGCGGCTATATTGCGCACGCCGAAATGGCTGTTCATAAACTCATGAGCCTTTTTCATAATATCTTCAACATCAATATTCAAGCAGTCATTGAGCAGGAAAAAGGTTCCGACAGTTGTAGTCACCTTTTTATAGGGGGCAATTGAACAATTAAAGTTATTGACAGCAAGGCTTCCTTCATAAGCAAACTGCACGCTGTCTGCCTGAACAATCCGGCTCTTTAGTCTCTCTGTAGCGATCACCTCATAACCGTCGGGGACAGTTACAGATAAGCGGCCGGTATAGAATATCTCCAGATTTTTAAAGTTTCCCGGAACCGCCACCTTCTGTACACAATATTCCATATACCATCCGTTAATCTAAACCTGGGTTATCTCAGGAACAACTTTGGTGCCATCGCATCGGATCTCATGTATGGCAAAATCACGGTTCAATAAAAAATGCTGCTCTGACAGTTCTTCCCTGTCATAGGAAGCTGCTGCTTTTAAAATTCCTTTGTCAGGATATATTCTGCAATTCCATTTCATCTTAATCCCTCCCCCTGCTCATTCAACCTCATCTCAGAGTTCGCGCCGCATCACAACAACTGTATAATCCCCGTTTTCCCTCTCTGCGCCTGTCGGCACGAATCCGTTCTTACGCCAGAAGCTGCCGCTCTGATTGTTTCCTTTGACATATCCCAGGCCCGCATACATAAATCCGGCTGATTTGATATAGTTCAGCATATCCGCAACAATGCCGGAACCGATTCCTCTTCCCTGCAGCTTCCGATTCATCATAAAGAATCCGATCCAGGCCGTCTGGAGGTCCGGATAACCCAGGATCAGATCCGTAACAGCAACCAGCTTACCGTCCTGATAGTGGCCAATATAGAATTTATCCTCCCATTCAACTCCAGGCGGCAGTGCCTTCATATCCTCACGGATACTGTCTGCTGAAACCGGGGATTTCATATGTTCATAGTAAACCGGATTTCCCAAACACAATTCGTGAATCTCTTCAATATCCTTTTCCTGAAGCCGTCGCACTTCAAACTTTCCTGAAAAGTCCTGTACATTTATCTCCATTTTTTTATAATCTCCTTATATTCTCCTAAGACTGATCAGCAATTTATCCCTTGTTTACAGTGATGAACTAATCCGCTCTGTTTCAGGTTGAAATAAATTCATATCCTTTATAATGTAGAAAAGGCGGTGACACAATGTTTAAAATCGGTGAATTTTCTAAATTGACACAAGTTTCGATCCGTATGCTCCGATATTATGATGAAACGGGGCTGCTGACGCCCGCTAAAACGGATCCCTGGACCGGCTACCGGATGTACTCCGCAGAGCAGATACCTGTGCTGAACAGAATCATCTATCTTAGAGACAGCGGTTTTCAAGTTTCAGAAATCGCAGCAATACTTAACAACGAATTCAGCGGCCTGACCGAAGAAGAGCTCGACCGTAAATCTGCCGAGATTCTTAAGCGGATACAGGAGGACCGGGAAAAACTGCGCAAGATAGAAATTGCAAGGAAAGCTGTGAAAGCCGGCAGTAAGGACGAAATGCACTGTCAAATTCTCATGAAATCCATACCTGCCTGCCAGGCACTCACCCTTCGCAGAACCATTCCCGATTATTATGCTGAAGGCGAATTGTGGAAAGAACTCTCTTCTTTTATTTCCGAACATCCGGTGCAGATCACGGACTGCGTGTTTTCGGTTTATCATGATCCTGATTACAGAGAGCGTGATGTGGATGTGGAGCTGTGTGTGCCGGTCAAACATGCCGGAACAAGTGCAGGGCGATTCCTATACCGCACGATTGAGGCGGTGCCGGTTATGGCCAGCACCATGGCATATGGCCCATTTTCCAATATTGCCGGTTCCTATGCGGCTTTTGCCGGATGGCTCCAGCAAAACAGCCGTTACAGGATGTCCGGGCCAGACCGGCAGATCGTACACAGAGGACCGTGGAATGAAGACGATCCTGCCCGTTATCTGGTGGAACTGCAGATCCCCTTGACTCTCACATGATGTGAGGGTTTATACTCCATTTACTAAATCGAAATGGAGGAAATAATTTATGACAGAAATGAAAGTAAATCCCATCGGAGTGATCCGAAACAGTGAGGAAGGATGCTGCATAAAAATACAGGAGAAGTTTGTCCCGGCTCTGCTGGCGCTGGAAGGGTTCAGCCACATCCAAGTCATCTGGTGGTTCAGCGGCTTTGACGATGAGCTGTCCCGCTCCCTGCTGCAGGCTCAAAAGCCCTATAAACACGGCCCTGACACTATGGGAATCTTCGCTACCAGATCCCCGCTGCGTCCCAATCCCATCGCGCTGACCACTTCAGAAGTAATTGACATCGATCACGAAAACGGCATCATCCGAATTGCCTATACCGATGCGGATGATCACACGCCTGTGCTCGATATCAAGCCCTATACACCAAGCCTTGACAGGCCAGACCGGCCCTCAGTTCCCGTCTGGTGCCGCCATTGGCCGGACAGCATCGAATCCTCCGCCTTCTTCAACTGGGAAGAGGAATTTAACTTTGAATAACGTTTCAACCGGATACATCACTCAAATATAATTTCCACACTGTCGCTCTGAAGCCCCGCCGCATTCATTTTCACTGTACATCTGCCGGCTTCACCGCTGGAACGGATCACGGTAAATGCGCGCCCGTGGAAGGCACGGATACGGTCGGACCGCAGGCTTTCATGGCTGTCCGGCCTGCCGTTATCCACTCCGATCACCTCCGCCGGCCCATCCGCTTCAAACAGTATCTCGCGGTCCGCCTGGGGGCACCAGAACCCTCGGGCATCCACCACTTCCACCTCGATCTGCCCCACATCCAGGCCATCCGCCGCGGCATGCTTCTGATAAACAGAAGCCTTCAGCGCATAGGGCTCCCCCGCGGTATGTACAGTATGCCTGCATACCTCCGCGCCCTGCCTGTAACCGATCAGCTCAATGCAGCCCGGTTCATACGGCACATCCCAGCTAAGGAACATATCATCCGTATTGACAGCAATCAGCTCCCGGTCAAAGTGGCCGTACCTCTGCGTCATCCCATAGGACGGATAGGTACCTGCTTTTCTGCCGTAGGATTTCCCGTTCAGAATCAATTCCGCGCTTTCACAGTTGGTAAAGCCCAGCACCGGCACAATACTTCCCTCCGGCACATCCAGGTTCCAATGTGGAATTAGATGCGCCATCGCATCCTTTCTCTTCCAGATGCTCTGATAAAAATAATATCCGTATTTTTCAAAGCCGCAGGTATCCATGACTCCTGCGCTGGAGGACCGGTTAGGCCACTGCGCCTCTCCCAGGTAGTCTATTCCGGTCCACATGAAATCACCTGCCACATAATCATGGGTCATCGTAAATTTCAGCAGTTTTCCCACTGTGACCGGCATGCTGTAATACGGCTGCCGCCACCAGCCCATCTCTCCCGGCAGAGGATACTCATCCCTCACATCTCCACAGCTGCGGTGCTCGGTGCCGATCATACACCGCTTCGGGTCAGCCCGTTTGTCATCATCATAGAAATTTTCCGCTCTGGTCCGCCACCGGTCCACATAGTTATAGCCGACCACATCCAGCTCATCTAAAAATTCCTGCCTCGCAGCTCTCGGTTCCGCACAGATCTGGTCATTTGCCGCGGTTACAGGGCGGTCCGGGGCCAGACGCCGGCAGATTTCTTTCAAATGCCGCGCGGTCAGATGCCCGTTCGGATCGGTCTGATCCGGGACTTCATTGCCGATGCTCCAGATCACTATGCAGGGATGATTGCGGTCCCGGCGAAGCATGGCCTCCAGATCCTCCTCATGGCAGCGCTCGAACCATTCGGAATACCCCCTGCTCTCATGTGTATTGCTGCCCAGCTCTTTCCCCTTCAGGATGCACCACTCATCAAAAGACTCGTCCATAACCAGAAATCCGAGTTCGTCACACAGATCCAGCAGGCCGGGATCCGGCGGATTATGGGACATTCGGATACCGTTTGCCCCCATAGCCTTTAATCTCTCCAGACGGCGTTTCCAAATCTGGCGCGGCACCGCCGCACCCACGCATCCTCCGTCGTGATGCAGGCATACGCCATTTATCTTGACCGGCTCTCCGTTTAGCAGAAACCCTTTATCGCAGTCAAATACAGCCTGACGCAGACCGATTCTCGTCCGCACCTCATCCAGTATGTTTCCTGTGCCATCGTACAGCCTGGTGATCACGCAGTAAAGAGCCGGTTCATCCGGCGACCATAACTTCGGCCCGGATACAATTGCCTTTGCATCACCGTGCCCCTTCACCTCTTCACAGACACAAACCGATGCTGCACTGCCGTCCGGACAGAGGATTGTATGCTCTATCTTAACCGGGCTGCCGGCCGTTATATCCGTTTCTATAGAAAGAATTGCTTCTGTTTTGGTCACCTTTTCCTGACGGACATATATGCCATTCGTTTTCACATGGGTCTCACCCACGCTCCTGATCCATACATTCCTGGTGATGCCGGAACCGGAATACCAGCGGGAATTCGGCTGTGCCGAATTGTCGATGCGCACATCCAGCACATTCACCGCATCCGCTCCGCCCTCTAACAGCTCCGTAACATCCCATTCAAAAGGCGTATATCCATAGATATGCTCTCCCAGATATTCCCCGTTCAACCATACGCAGGCACGCATATACGCGCCCTCAAAGCTTATAAAAACGCGGCGGTTTTGCAGAGCTTCCTCTTTAACCGCAAACAGCTTTTTATACCATCCGATCCCGGTTTCCACATATCCGCCTGATCCGCAGGATTCTGCCGTCTCACGAAACGGATAGTCCAGGCTCCAGTCATGAGGCAGTTTTACACCTCGGTAACCGTTAAGGTTTAAGCTGCCAGGCTGTTCCGGCGCCGATTCCCCATGATAGAAAAACCAATCCAGATTAAATTTTTCTTCCTGTCTGATGTCATTCCCTGTTAGATACATCCGTCATTCCTCCTTACGGCCCATTTGCCGTTTCACTGCCGATCGAGCTTCTGTCTCTGCCTTTATGACTCCGCTGACAGCAAAGCCAGCAGTTTCCTAAGATCTGCTATCTCATAGTCCGGTACAGTCTGTGCAGATGCCTGCTTGTGATTCGGATTAAACCAGCATGTATGCATGCCGGCAGAAGCTGCCCCCGCAATATCCGAGGTCAGCGAATCTCCGACCATCAGGCATTCTTCCGCATTTTCTATTCCCTGCTCGTTTAAGATTCTGGTAAAAAAAGCCCGTTCCGGCTTAATCATCCCCATTTCCTCTGATATATATATGTGTGAAAAATAGCTCTGAATTCTCTTCAGCCGGGACCGCTGCACAAAGGCCAGCCCATTTGTGGCGACAAACAGCCTGTGGCTGCGCGCCAGCATCCTTAGGACCTGACGCACGTGAGGCAGAACCCCCCTTTCCAAAGCAAACGCGTCCAGATACCGGCGGCTCATCTCCTCCGCCGTCATAGCCGTGCTGATCCGTTCTTTCAGCACCTCAAACCGCTTGACGGAATATTCGTAATAACGTTTGTGATAATCCTGCTGCACCTCGCTGTCAGCCGTTTCGTCCATCTTGTAACGGCTCCATTCCATGAGACAGATGGCCGCAAATTCCTCAGCCAGCCGTTCCCCATCCGATATGCCACAGGCATCCAGTACCTTCTTCAACGCATCCGACTCCGCACGCCGATAATCCAGCAGCGTATCATCCACATCAAAAATTATATATCTGTAATCCATGGGATCTCTTCCCTCCTTCGCAGTTTCATGTCACCAACCGAAAGCTGGTGGCCTACGTACACTTCAGTGAACTGGCGCTTTATCCCGTACTTACGCTGAAACTTTTGTCGTTCTCCTACAGATGCTTCTCACACCAGGCTTCCAGCACACAGTTTTCGCAGTGGCATTTTCTGGCCGTGCACACCGTTCTCCCGTGGTAAATCAGCTGAAAATTAATCCTGTTCCAGTGCTCTTTGGGAAGCGCCTTCATCAGCTCCTGTTCGACCTTAACCGGATTATTGCCCTTTGCCCATCCGATCCTTCGTGATATGCGGAACACATGTGTATCCACGGTCACACCGGGGATGCCGTAGGCATCCGCCAGAAACAGAGTGGCTGTTTTTCTTCCCACTCCCGCCAGGGTCAGCAGCTCTTCCATAGTAACCGGTACCTTTCCGTCATGCTCTACGATTATCTGCGCACAGCACTTTTTCATGTTCTTTGCCTTGTTTTTATAGAGGCCGACGGAACGGATCGCCTGTTCAATCTCTTCTAACGGAGCCTCTGCGACAGACTCCGCTGTGGGGAATTTTTCCCACAGGGAGGGCAGCATCTCATCCACCTGCTTATCCGTGCTCTGCGCGCTTAACATGATGGCTAAAAGCAGCTGCCAGTCCTGGCTGTGCACAAACCCCTCCTTGGTTATTCCGTAAGTCTGATCCAGGGCAGCAAGTATCCGCCCGGTTTTGTCTTTCGTCACCGCTCTTTACCTCCCCGCCTATCTCTTGCGCCCGATATACATCGCATGCTCGGAATATGTCAAAAGCTCCGGTATCTCCAGAAACTTTTTGGCGGTTTCCACCCACAGATCGATCTCCGCCTGCGGAAATCCCAATATCTGATTTTCATTGGGGGAAAGGATTCCCTCCTGGCCGAAGAGATGCAGCTGATCCAGTGCAAAACGGCTCATAAACGGTACGATCTGCCGCGGGCTGATAAAGCAGACCGGCGCGAATGCGGGGCCTGCATACTCTGTCCCTGTGACAATGGAATCCAGAACCTTCCCAAAAAACTCATTTTTTATATCTTCTTCCAGGCATCCCGGCCCATTCTTCATATCGAATATAATTCCGGCAAAATTCATGATAAAAGAACAGTAGAGATTGCCCCCAGCCTTCAGTTTCTCCAATGCCAGCTTTACCGCCAGCTCTCTCTCCTTCTCTTCACCCAAATGATAGAGCGGGCCCATCAAAAATACATGGTCATACTCTCCCAGATCCAGCTGTTCTAGTTCCAGGCAGTTCTTTGCGACAGCCTGAAGCGGGACCTGTTTTTCCTGCGCCATCTTTTTGGCAAATTCTATGTTGCCTTCCGAGAGATCCACCAGGGTGACTTCGCAGCCCTTCTGCGCATAGTATACGGAATATCTGCCTGGACCTCCTCCGATATCCAGCACACGGTCCCCCGGCCTTATGTATTTATCCATCATATAGGTGGTGAGTATAAACTCGAACGGATGCTGATCGAGTCTGTCCCACTCTGTTTGCGGGCCATCATCATAATACTTCTTTACTTTTTCAATGTCTTCTTTCAACTGTTTTCCTCCTGTAGCTGCCAGCCAGTCCCTGCTGTGCTTCCTGTTTTTGTCTGTGTTCCCCGCCAAGCAATCCGAACTCTCATCGGCAACTCCTCCGTTCCAATGTCTGAAAAAAAGAATTATGTATATTCTATCATATCACAATAGAATTTGACAGATTATATTATCTTAATTTTATATGTCTTTCGGCTTCTGTTGCTGTTCGTAGCCATCCGCGCATGACTGGTCTTGGCGTGGCTTAAAGACCTGATGATAGAATAATTAGAAGGCTCTACCGATATATTTATCATCAACCGGCGGCAGGCGGCATAAACTGTCAAATGAGTCACTGATATCCCAGCAGGAACATTCATATCATTGAACAGGTCATTACGAGACTAAAGCCGGCCGCAGATCCTGTAACGGATGAAAGAATCTGTATTCGGATCTGTGGGCCGTCTCATCGAACTAATAGAAATCAGGTTAAAGGAGCGCGGTAATATCTAATGATCAGACAACTTTTATTAAACCGAACAAATGACAACCGCATCGGCATCATGGACGACGAGGAAACTGTCTCCTACCGGATGCTCTGCCAGAAGGCTGCTGCGCTGCAACAGCAGCTGCATAACATTTCACAGGGCTGCGCGGCGGTATTACTGCCCGACGATGCGGATTTTATCGCCGCCTTTTTTGGGGTACTGATGTCTGGCAGAGCTGTATTTCCGCTCAATTTCCGTCTGACCGGATATGAGGTCGCAGGGCTGCTGAAACAGGCATCCGTATCCGCCATAATAACCTCCCTTAAATTCCAGCCGCTCTTTGAACAGATCTATGAATGCGCTTCCGGGCGGATACCTGTAATTTATATGGAAAATCAGCCGTCCTGTACCTGCAAAAATATTGATCCGCCGCCGGACACAGGTGCGGATCAGCCTGCAGTCCTGCTCTGTACATCGGGCACCGCCGGCAATGCCAAGATCGTACAGCTGTCAGAACAGAATCTGGATTCCTGCATCCTCTCCTATCTGGATAAGATGGATTTTGAGAAATATGCCGGGCAGCACATCCGATACGTAATCGCCACACCGTTTTTCACGGCATATGGCATAATGATTCTGGCCGCCTGTATATACAGGGCATTTCCGATTGTCCTGCTAAAGGACGGGTTTACGCTCGATCTGCTTTACCGCGCGGTGGAAACACATCGGATCACGCACTATGAGGGCGGTGTTTCCACCGCCACACTCATGGACCAGCTGGCCGGACAGCCTATTCCCTATGATATCAGTTCTCTGAAATACCTGGGCTTTGAAGGAAGTAAAGATCTCATATCATAGTCGCAAACGCTCCTATTGAAAAAGAATCCCGCTTGCGGGATTCTCCTCCAACTGTTTGAATCTGAGCGCCGCTAAGCCAGCACTCTTTTACATGAAACCTCTTTGAGACACCTCATGAAACGTTCTCGGCCGAATATGATGAATTTGTATTGTCTCCCATCTTTCAAACCAATTTTCACTGCGGGGAACATCCTAAGCGAACGACACCGGTTCACGCTTTTGATATCCGCATAACGGATTGCGATTCTTTTTAACTCCTGCGGCAACACAGCTTTCTGGCATCTGTAGAGGATCCCGTTTTCGTCCACTCTGATGCCGCCTCCGTGCGCGCCTTTGTAACACAGACTGGCTGAAAATGTTTTTCTCATTCCTTCTTCCTGCTCCTCTCTTCTGTCATCCGCCGAAAGCGGATTACTTGAACACACATCCGTATTCCTCCTATTGAACTGGCATTTCCGTAAAGGTGAGTGTAACCGCCACCACCAGTTCGTGCCCGCCCAGCCGTTCCGGCTCAAAATAGGCCTCCGTCCCATAGGTGCGTATCTCATTGGAACTTGTCTCAATCAGAACGGCCAGCGGGATCTCCTCTCCGTCAGTAATTGCACTTTCCGTAAGCCATGAAGCCGCTTTAGCCGTGCTCTCTTTCCAGGCGTCAAGATCCCCAAGATCTATCGTCACGGCCTGAATCCCGCTCTCATCCTGAAGTGCCAGCCGGACATTTTCCTCCAGACTTACCGCGATCCTTCCCTGGGAGTTTGCCGCCTCTCCGGACATGCCTCCGTAATTCTCCCAGGTCAGATCCTCCTTCAGCACATAGAGGTTAATGCTCATCGCCTTTATCTGGCTGTTTATCTGATAATCGAATATATGCCCGATATCCGAAATGCCGAAAAGCTCCAGTATCTGCTGTTCTTCCTTTGTAAGCCCACTCTCACGGACCTGCATATCCGTGACTTTCCCTGTTCCGGCGCCGCATGCTGTAAGAGATACGGTTAACAGCAGAGCCGCCAGAATCATACTTATTTTTTTCAAACTGTTTCCTCCTTAAGTTTAGCTTAAATTTTAAATTGTTATCTGCCATTCACCTTTTTAAAGTAATCGATCAGTATATCCTTTATATGCTGGTACCGCCTGGCATAGGTGTTATCTATGCGGATCAGCTCAAAATTGTGTGCGCGGCAGATCTGCTGTTTTTTCTCATCCCGCCGCCTCACAACCCAGTCCTCCTGATGTTCCTTCCCGTCCAGTTCGATGGCCAGAATGGGGATCTCCTGCTTTGCATAGTTTCTCTGATATACGACGAAATCAAACTGACCGGTATAAAACAGATCCAGATACGGCACATTTTCCTCAAAAACCTGTTTGATCGGCACTTCCTTTTTAATCGTACAGCGGCCTTCCCCATTTAACACATTGTCCAGCGCATGATTTAAATTCTCCAGGAAAGCCTCTTCTGTTTTTGTGCTGTAGGGCTTGATGCCCAATGCCCGGGAGCTGCTGTTTCTGGGCGTAACGGTGGTCTCACCGTTATGCTTTACATATTGGAGCAGCTCATAGAGGTCGTCCTCTTCCTCCGGCTTCATCCCGTGCAGACGCTGCATATTTATGTCGTCCGCCAGGATGATCAGCTTTTCCCTGGCTCTGGAAATGGCCACATTGATCAGTTCTTTATTGTTTTTCAGCCAGCTATAGGTCCCTTCCCCGGTTTTGTCCGTCACAGCCAGTGAGAACAGTATGACATCCTTCTCATCCCCCTGAAAGGCATGTACGGTCCCGCAGGGTACATTCTGCAGCTTATGGTACTCCAGCATTTCCCGAATGCATTCCTTTTGGTTTGTAAAGGGCGTAATGATGCCGATCTTCTTTTCCGGATGGCGGCTGACATAGTTCACAATCTCCTCGGCCTCAGCGGGAGAAGTATTGCGCAAGGCGGTGGATGACGGAAGGATCTTGCGGTATTCCAGCGGTGCATCGGACTCTGTACGGCTGTCTATCTTCAGCCTTCCGTGGTAGTATTTCTGGTTATTGAACTCTATGATCTTTTTGTGGCACCGGTAATGGTGGCTAAGAAGCACTTCATCACTCACCGAATCGCAGGCCAGATAGGTCTTATAAATGGAATTTTTTATATAATCATACTCATCCGTCACATAATACATCCGCTTCAGCACATCATTGGTCCTGGGATTCAGCGTGATCACAGGATTTAGCTGCTGCGGATCCCCCACCAGCATCAGGTTGTTCCCGCGTATCGCCGGAATCAGGGAAACAGCCGTATTGCACTGGCTCGCTTCATCCAATATAACCATATCAAAATAAGGCTTGGGCTTTCCGATCTTATGCGCGGATATACAGGTGGTCGCCACGATGGGAAATATCTTAAGAAACCGTTCCACATTATCCTCACGGGACAGATAGATGTTAAACTGCTCCACCCGGTCTTCCCCGCCGGAGAGGATGATTTCTTTTAACTCTTCGTTCTTCGGTTCATCCAGCCGCCGGATACAGCGTGCGGATGCAAAATAGAAGTATTGGAACAGATACTTTTCATCCTGGGGCAGCAGCCCAAGAGCCGTCTCAACCGTTATGTCGCCCAGCTGTTTCATACGCTGTTCCAGTTGACTCTTCTGCCGGTCATGCAGATCCGCATAAAAGTTGAAATGCTGCATCTGAGTTACTTCCAGCTTATCGATGGCGTCCCTTCTCTCCTGGAGATCGATATATTCCTCATATCTTTTCAGAAGCTCCGACAGCTGTTTTAGCTTCTGGGCTTCCCGCTTCCTGTTCTTATCCAGATTTTCTTCCAGTATGGTGATGTCCTGTGTTTCCAGATAAATATCCTTCATATAATCCAGGGCCGCCTCCACCTTATCGTCATTGCCCAGCCGGACGATGGGAAATGGGATGCGCCCATACCTGCAATGAAAGCCGCACATTTCTTCAAATACGCTGTCAATCGGATGATTGTTATAGGAAGCAAAAAGCACCGTCCTGCCGTTAAAGAAGGCGGTGGTGATCGTGTTGATGATGGTGGTGGTCTTGCCGGTTCCCGGCGGTCCCTGGATATAGGCCAGCGGGTACTTCATAGCGTTGTTGACAGCCAGCAGCTGATCCAGATTCACACGCTTATTCAGCAGCGCAAAAGGATAATCCTTTCTTCTCACAGGCTTGGAGGTCAGATCGCCAAAGAACGCCCGGATCGGAGCGGCGGCCTGATCCTTTCCCCTGCTGTAACTGCGGATCACCGCGTCATACTCCCGTTTCAAATCTACCTTCGGGAAACGGCCAATGGCGATCATATAGGGCATATCATCCACTCCGTGCAGATAGCGGTTCTGACGGGTGATCTTATCTTTGATCAGTTCCGCATTTTTTTCGAAATCCTCCAGCAGCCCAAAATCCTCTGCATCCAAAAACTGGCGTATGCTCTGTCTGGACTCCAGTATTTCATACTCATAGCAGATCGTAATATCCTCCGCGGGCCTCAAGCATCTGCCCTTTATATCAAACAACAGCCTGCGGTATGCCAGGACATAGAGCTCCTTTTTTCCCGGGAGATGCACGCTTAACAGATTCAGCCCCAGCTCTATCTGACGGAGTCTTCCGGGCTTATGTCCCTCCCGGCCGAATTCCTCCATCAGGCTCCCGAACTGCTGGGGAGACAGGGTGTAAACGCCGATGCCGCCGGACTCCAGTTGTAACTTCTGGCCGTCAAACTGGTGCAGAAGCGCATAATCGCTGTAATAGGGCGTGGTGTCCAGCCGGTTGCATTCCGCCAGATAGTTCAATATCTTCAGATTCGCCACATTGCCAAAGATCCGCTCGTATTTCTCCGGTTCCTCAGCGATGTTACGGATCAACCGTTGGTTCTTTTCCTGATAGGAACCTTCGATCACATAGCTGGAGCAGATCGCATCGATATAGATTCTGTCAAATGCGGCTACGGTATGCTTCACGATGTGAAGTCCGTCCACGGACAGCGACATATCCTGCGGATCCAGATCCCGTATGCCGATCCAGTATTTCGTGATCTGATCCTGCTTATTCTGGTATTCAATCTGCAGCCATTTCCCTTCATGTATGGCCCTGAAGAGATCCTTTCCGATTTTATCCATAGGTACAGTCTCCTGTGATAGCTGGCTTTATAATTATATTGTACCAGCATCCGGAGAAATTTCCAGTTTTTTGTTCGTACTGCCCTGAAACTTATAATAAATTTCTGTATTTTCCGGGAGAAACGCCTTTAATCTTTTTGAAATTGCGGATATAGGTGGGCGTGTGCATATAGCCGACCATCTCCGCGATGCGGTCAATAGACAGGGACTGATCCTTCAGCAGCTCTATGCTGTACTCTATACGGCGTCTGGTGATATATTCCACGAACCCCTCGCCGATGCTTTTCTTAAATAATTTTGACAGATATGTATAGGAGACCCCCAGGGCATCCGCAATATTATCAAGGGAGAAATCGTCCGCCAGATAATTTTCTTCAATAATTTCCATCGCACGGCCGATGACCTCGTCTTCCCTGGATATGCCGGAAGACTTTTGATACTCAAGCAGACGCTTAAATACATGGAGCAGATAATCTCTGTCATCGTCCAAAGTCCGATCCGCATTTTTCCACAGGACAAAATCCGTCTGGTCTTTCAATATCCCGGCAAGGGCAACGTGATATCCGCCGGCAACCGCCTCTGCAAAAGCATACAGGCTGTCTACCGTTTTTTCTACAAAAAAGAACGGCGTATCTTCGTGTATATAACCCTCGACCAGATTCTGAATCAGTCGGTACGCATTGTCATATTCCTTTAATTCAAGGCAGTTTTGGTACTGCTCTTCATAGTGAACAGGCAGCTTATATTTAGAAAAATCCCGCTCTACGGTCTCTGTGATCCCAAGATATTCAAAACATTTACGTGCTATGCGGTACTGCAGCGCATAGCGGGCCTGTCCGTAGGATTTAGCTATATCTTCAGCAGAATCGTATACCTGCCCCTGTGCGACCGCATAGGGACAGCCTTCAAATCTTTTTTTAATCTGATCCAGATCATACTCATTGTAATTGAGAAGAACCACTGTAAAACAGTCTTCTTCCACCGCATAGTAATTGGTAAAGCTTTCCCTGAATACCTGCCGGATATGTTCCGTGGCGCTCCCCTGCTCTTTGCTGTAAAAAAGGAATACCACAAAATTGCGGTTGGGCAGGCTGATCTGGTACATATCCATCATCTGGATCAGATCCCCGCCGCCAACCTGACGGTGAAAGAGTTCTTTGAGAAAACTCTGTCGGAGCATGGGTACAGTCTTTAAAATCCGATATTGAAGATCCTGATTATCATAGATCATCCGGTCAATGTTGGCCGTAATAAAGGAAAATTCATCGGCGGCTTCGTGTTCCCGTCTAACGGGCATACTCGAAGCGTTCTGCATTTTATGCATGAGACTTCCAATGGGGATGTAAAGCCAGCGGCTTAAAAACATGGAGGCGCAAAACGCGAGAAAGATCATGACGATTCCCAGCACAACCGTCATCAAAGCGATATTCTGCGTCTTATCCGTCACTTCCTGATAGGGAATCAGCGACAGGTATCTCCAGTTTGTGACGGCCGAAGAAGCCGCTATGCACATATACCGGTCCCGTCCGATATAAACATCTGATTTTTCCTCCGCTTTTTCCAGAATCGGGGCTACCGATTCCCAGTCCGGACTGCCGTCAGGAACATAACCCACCACCGGAATATCGTTTTCATCGATTACATAAATTCCCCCGCTTTTCATCAGGTGAAACGCCTCTATATCCTTTAGAAGGCGGTTTTTATCAATGACAACTGCCAAAAAAACATTTGATTTATCAGAATTGATCGGCAGTGAGGTATAAAACAGTACCGCGTCAAAGGTGTCCGACATGGTCCGGTAGTCATCCATATAATAACTTTTCCAAAAACCGGTGGAATTCACCAGCTGCGAAAAATCCCTGTTTTGAAAGCGGTCAAAATAAAATTCCGAATGCATGCTGCCTTCACAGTTCATGATAAAATTTATATCCCGGATATATAATACAATATCTTCCACATACTCGTGATTGGACTTGATCTGGTTCATATCCGCCAGCAGATACGATGTCATGTAAAAATCCTTCGGGTTGCTTTTATATACAAAGGAGTTGATGCGCGAATTATAGGTAACATAGTTGAGTATATCATCCCGTATATTTTCAATGTTGGAATCCAGCTTTTCTTTCAGCTGATTCTGCATCACGCCGATCGAATGATTGATTTCCTCATCCAGCAGTTTTGAAGAATATGCTGAAGTGAGCACAGCCAGTATAATCATCGGCACAGCAGAAAAAAACAGCAGCGTACTGAAAAGACGCAGGAAAAATTTTCTTTTCTTTATCCTCCTCTTGATCAGCTTCATCTCTTCTCCCCCCTCCTAAACGTCAATAGGGAGGGCGGCCATACGGCTGCCGCCCCCCTGCGATTTCTGATATTACTGCGATATAATCGCAACAGATTTTCTTATTTCCGCCACCTCTTGAAGGCCTGCGGATTTCAGTCTGTCAAGATACTCCTGCCAGGTCTCGTCACTGGAGGGATCCAGGCTGCCTGTAATAAACCGCAGTGTATACTCCTGATAGATATCATCGATCTATGTTTCCGGATCAATCAGCTCTTTCTCCTGATCCTCTGTGAGCGCATAGCTGACAAACGCTCTGTACGGTTTGCCCTCCACTTCTTTTGACAGCGCCAAATCATCCGCGTAACCGGTCTGCTCTAACGATTCCCGGGAACGGATCAGGTAATAGCCATATCCTAACTCTGCAATCTCTTTCCCGTCCGGATTCGTTACGCTGTAAATATCATCCTTAAATACAGGCTTACCGTCTGCCATTTCATAGGTGATCCCTTCTTCTCCCATGCTGAACCACCGCTGCCCCTCTTCGCTGCAGCTCCAGTCGATCACTTCCAGAAATCTCTGCAGCTCTTCCTCTGTCATTGCCTTGGTCAGCACAGATCCCCACGGCTGATAAGGGAGCTCTTTCGGCACCAGCTCTCCTTTTTCAGGATATGCGGTTACATATTGGCTGGTCCACTGCCAGTCCGCATCCGGATCTGCATCTTTCATTACATTATTTGCCCAAACAGGCCGGTTCGTATAGCTGTACTCCAAAACATTCAGCCCGTTTGCGTACACCTCTTCCCACTGTGTATCTGTGGCTGTCTGCAGCTCCGGGTCCACCAGGCCTTCCGCATATAATTTCGATACATAGATCAGCATTTCACGGAATTTATCCGTGGCCGGTCCGTATTCCAGCTGGCTGCTGTCAGGATCGTACAGGAAGGAGGTACCGGTCCGGAAGGCAAGCGCAAATCCTTTTAAAAAGTTAGAAAATCCCCAGCGGTTCGCAATCGGAATCGAGTCCGGATATTTTTCCTTATATGCCTTCAGCAGGTCGTATAATTCATCCGTTGTGGCCGGTATTTCCTTATCAAGCTCTTTAAGTATATTCATTCGGTACATCCATGCTTCCGCAGCGGACCGGTAATTTTTCGTGGGGACATAATACAGTTTACCGTCGGCATTGGAGGCATATGTATGGGTGGTATTCCATTCCTCATCGCTGAATAAAGCCCGGTAATTAGGCAGATGGTCCATATACTCATCGATGGAATACAGGTAGCCTTGAGTGGCCCAGCGCTTTATTGTACCCTCGCCGTTGTAATTCCATATCAGATCCGGATACTGTCCTGTGGAAAACAGCAGGTTTAACTGTTCATCTGTCGAAATATCCGTCCATTCGGCTTTAATATTAAATTTTTCTTTCAGCAGCCTGGTAACAGGCTCATGGTTGGGCGCAATATCTTTCCCGATTATGGATGCGATTGTAAGCGCAATCTCCTCTTTCGCATCGTTTCCCTGGCTGGCAGTTCCTGGCGTTTCCGCACTCTGGCCGGGGGCTGTGCCGGCTGCTGCCGATGTTGGGCCCTCTGCAGCATTACTGCACCCGGCAATAAGGGATACGAACAGAATACAGGTCAATACAGTTGCTATTACTCTTTTTTTCACACGAATTCCTCCTTAAGGTTATTATTATACTATATTTTAAAACCCGCGCGCCATAATAAATTTGCGCCGGCGGATTAAAAAATCCTGTCATCCTTTTAAAGAACCGATCATAACGCCTTTGACAAAGTATTTTTGTATAAAAGGATAAATAAACATCATGGGGACGATAGAAAGAAACAGCGTCGCATATTTAATGGAATTAACGGATACCTGGCCGTACATCGATTCCGCTGCGCTGGCCTGTCCTGCAGCTGCCAGCTCATTCGCCATCTGCCCCTGTATTACGATATTGCGAAGTACAAGCTGAAGCGGATATTTATCCGCCGACCGCAGATAGATCATTGCGGAATAAAAAGAATTCCAGTGGCCGACCAGATAAAACAGCGCGATGGTGGCCAGCCCCGCTTTGGACAGAGGCAGCACAATCCTCCAAAAGACCGTGATATCATTTGCCCCATCCAGGCGCGCCGATTCTTCCAGTTCCACCGGCATGGCCGCAAAAAAACTGCGCAGCACGATCAGGTTGTATGTTGAAACGGCTCCCGGGAGCACCAGCGCCCATATGCTGTCGTACAGTCCAAGCGCGTTCACCAAAAGGAAGGTGGGGATCATGCCGCCGCTTAAATACATGGTCAAGAGCACCAGTTTTGTAAAGAATGAGCGGAACGGCAGCTGAGCTTTTGACAGAGCATAGGCCATGGTGGATGTAAACAGCATATTTATAGCCGTTCCGATCGCCGTATACACGATGCTGTTTATAAATGAATTCGGTACCGTACCCGTGGAGAGCACCTGTCGGTACGCCTGCAGAGTAAATTCCTTCGGCCATATGGATACGGTATTTTTCGATACGGCGCCGCTGCTGCTGAAGGACAGCGCCATCAGATGCAGCACCGGATACAGCGTGATTACTACGACAATCAATGCAGCCGCATAGCAGATGATATCCATCGCTTCTATTTTTTTTCTTTTCCTTCTTCTCATCTTTTCCTCCTAGAACAGACTTTCATCCGTGACCTTTCTGGAAATCCAGTTTGCCGAAACAAGCAATATGATATTCACAAATGAATTAAAAAGTCCAACCGCTGTCGTATAAGAAAATTCTGCGTACTGCAGGCCTCTTCTGTAAATAAACGAGCTGATCACATCCGCAGTCTCATAAGTATTGGGCTGATACATCAATATGACCTTTTCTCCTCCTACCGAGAACATGCTTCCGATATTGAGAATCAGTAAGATCATGATTGTAGATTTCAGCGAAGGCAGCGATATGTACAGTATCTTCTGCCATCTCGATGCCCCATCCACCGTCGCGGCTTCATACATCCCCTGATCCACATTGGAGAGTGCCGCAATATAGACGATCGCGCCCCAACCCAGACTCTGCCATATCCCGGATGCCACATACAGAATCCTGAACCACCCCGGTTCCGCCATGAAATAGATGGGCTCCATATGAAACAGCGTAGTGATAATCCTGTTAATAAAGCCCGAGCGGGGCGATAAGAACAGGGTGAGCATGGATACAACCGCTACCGTCGATATAAAATGCGGCAGATAAGACGCTGTCTGTACGAATTTTTTAAAATGCTTACCCCTGATTTCATTCAGGATCAATGCGAATATAATGGGCAGCGGAAAGCCGAACACCAGCGAATATAGGCTAAGCAGCAGGGTGTTGCGCAGCAGCTGGGTGAAATTATAGCTGCCAAAAAACCTTCTGAAATGCTCCAGCCCCACCCAGGGGCTCTCCATTATATTTTGAATGAAACCTTTTCCATACTCCGGCGTATAATCCTTAAACGCAATCAACGCGCCATACATGGGCACATAGCAGAAAATAATATAGTATATCAGTCCGGGCAAAAGCAGCAACAGCAGGTATCGGTTTTTAACGATTAAGTTCACCCATGACTGCTTTTTTGCTGTTTTTATCTCTGTTTTTTCTGACCTTCTTGCTTTCATAAAATCCTGCGCTCCTCTCTTCCTGCGATACTTCGATTCTAGCGGCAGACCGCTTAAAAAGATATGGCCTGTTTTTGCGGCGTTTACGATTCTTGTACTTTTTTCTATCTAAAACACTAAAAATGATAATGCGGCAAAAAAGGGCTATTGTGTTTAACGTCCGTCCTGTCTGAATATATCCCGAAGAGCGTAATAGGCCAGCTTCGGCCTGCGAAACTCGTCCACGATGCCTTTATTGTTCCTGCTTAACGGCCGTGTCATCGGCCAGTTTCGTTCCCCCTCCTGTGATACCCTCACATCGCAGAACTGCCATACAAAGATGCCAGTCACATCTTCCTGTTCCAGGAGCTGTGCTGTAACAAGCTTCAGCAGATCGGCCTGGTATTCTTCACTCCACTTTACACGCATGACATCGTGGAAATTGTAGATGGCACCTCCGCCGAATTCACTGACGATTATGGGCTTTCCATCATTTCCGGTTTCTTTGATCCGGGTACGGATTCTCTTCATCGCCTCCTCTGCCGTCTCATCATTGTACCAGCAGGGATACATATTAAACGAACAGATATCTTCCATGCCAAGGCATAGATCCCCTTCTGTCTTATTGCTGGCAAACGTACACAGCCTGCTCCTGTCCGAAGCCAGATACTCCAGATGTGTGCGGTATACTTCGCTGCCCTTTTCGCAGTCCGACGCAGCCTCATTCAGGCAGCCCCATATGATGATGGACGGATGGTTATAGTGAGTTTCCAGCATTTCATGCATCACTTCCATGGACTGTCTCACAAACTCCGGATCGGTAATCCGTTTCTCATCTCCGCCGCGGTCATGGCTTTCTTCCCAGACAAAAATGCCGTTTTCATCGCATAAATCAAGGAAAAGTTCATCATTGGGATAATGACAGGTTCTTACCGCATTCGCTCCGATATCCCTGATCAGCTTGATATCTCCGTTTATTGCAATCCGGCTGCCCTGCCGTCTCACCGTGCGGAAACCAACGCGCTCTATCAAATCATCCGCCCGTTCATCATCCACCCATAATGCTGCTTTCAGATAATACAGACTCGGCGATTCATGACTCCAAGCCTGTGCCGCATAAAATTCCATAGACAATGCCATCTCTGTGATCTGATTGGCGAAAGCCGTACCCTGTACCGCGCCATCACAGCCCGCACAGGACAGTCTGACATTCACAGATTTAGAAAGGGCCGACAGATTTCGTACATACACGCGAATCCGGGCCGACCATTTTCCCTCTCTTAGATCCGGTTCGAATTCCATCCGTTCTATGAAGCAGTCCGGCACGATTTCCATAAATGCATTCCGTGTGATCCCGCCGTAAGTAAAATAATCGTTGGGTATGTGCAGCTTAGATCCCTCCGTAAAACGGTTATCCACCAAAACTTCCAAGGTATGTTCCCCTGCGGGGACGTTCGATGCAATCGCACTGAAAGGCGTATATGCATTATAATGCGATCCAATCCTTTGTCCGTCCAGATAAACTGTTCCGGTATGGCTTATGCCTTTAAACAGGAAACGCAGATTTCCCTGTCTGTCGGTATGGATCTCTTTTTTATAGGCCGCCAATCCCCTGTATCTGCAATACGGCAGCGTCATCTCCCAGCAGGAGGGAACGGACATGGTGTCCGTATAGCGCTCCGGCAGCACCGGTTCCTCAAGCGTCTGAAACTGCCACATACCATTCAGGTCCGTCTGTCTGCGTATTTCATGTGTCTGGAATAATCTCTCTGTGCTCATATGATCCTCCTGTATCAGTGCGCATTTATTTGCTTAGAGGCGGCCGTGCGATTTTTTCCATAGTACCACCGGAAACAGTATACGAATATAGCTCTTTTTTTCCGGGTTTTCATTTTTTGACTTTTACATAGTATTGCAGCCCGATCCTCACGGAGGGCTTTTGTTCAATAGGGTGTATCCTGCCGCCAAGCGCAGCGCAGGGGACCAATAGAAATTACGAAGGAATTTCCTACTAAATGAAGAAAGCCGCTGTGAAGATGTTCAAAAATAAACATCTCCACAGCGGCTTTCTTGCCGGTTTTCGAATTGCTGCCGGGTACGCACGGCGGTCTTACGGTTCACCGATCATATTGGAAACCAGTTCTCCCGCCCGATCCAGATCCCTCTCATCCACAAACACATCTTCTCCAAAAGTAGAGTTTCCGGCATAGATATCCATAATACCGCCGGCTCCCACGCTCTGCCGGTATGCCTGAATGCCGTTCTGATTCAGTATATCGATCATCATATCCGCTTCTATGCGGTCGGAAGCGCTGCACAGCCTGACAGGCTTCATCGCTGTAACCGTCTCCTCACACGCACTCTTTTTATGATCCGCTTTCTTCATCATACTGCCTTTCCCTCCTTGCTTTCATATAATTTGAACACACACCGAGTATCAGGGTCACCGCAAAGCACAGGATGGCCATTCCAAGAAAAAAGATTCCCACATACGGTTCCACTGCTGCTCCCGGCCTTGCTTTTCCACGCAGCGCGATACAAAACAGAACACTAAAAATTCCTGAAAGGATCACGCTGTACAGGGCCGACTCCTTTATGCCGGGCTGTCTGCCGGCGGTGAGAAACAGGCCGTGCCTTATGCCGCGCACCAGGTAAATGAGCCCTCCGCCCAGCAGAGCGGCGGTCTCTCCCGCCACATCCGCAAAGCCGGAGCCTAAAAATACGAGCTGCACAATGACCGAAACCGCACACAGGAAAAATATCACATAAAAGCCTGCCGTCCCCGTCCGGCTCATCTCTTGCTGCTGTCTCTCATCCAGATACCGTTTCATCGCCTATGCTCCCTCCCAGAATAAATCGTCCAGCGTCTTATCAAGCTCTCTGCAGATGGAAATGCACAGGTTCAATGTCGGATTGTAGTCTCCCGCCTCAATCATCCCAATGGTCTGCCTGGTCACGCCCACTTTAGCGGCAAGTTCAATCTGCGAAAGGCCCTTTTCCATCCGCGCCACCTTCATCTTCAAGTTTTTCATGAGCTGCTCCTGCATTACGTCTTCTTAAGCGTATTATAGACCTGGGAAAGGCAAATGTCAAATATATATTACATATGCAAGGTAGATATGGCATCAGTAGTTATTTTACCGCATAAATTATGGTTGCACCGTTGATGCTGTCCGCTGCAGTGATGCTCGCAAAACCTGCATCCTGCAGCAGGCCGGTCTCATGCTCCAGCGTCAGCGGAATATCAAAATGTATGAACTGGCTGTCCGGGATCTTAAATTTTTCCCGTTTATCTGTATACACCTGCCGCAGCAGCTGTTCTTCCTCTTCACAGCATGCAATATAATCTCCCAGCAAAAACACGCCGCCCTTCTTCAGCGCATCATAAATTTTACGGTAGAGCTGCCGCTTTTTGTCCGGCAGAAAATGATGCAGGCTTTCGAAGGAAATGACTGAATCCCATTTCTCCGATCCGAAGTTATACTGGCAGTAGTCCGCGCATACGGTCTCCAGATTCCGGTGGCCATGCTTTTGCTGCAGCCGATCCAGCATATCCTGGCACAGATCGATGCCAAACACCTTCGCATCTGGATAACGTTTGAATATCTCATCCAGCTCCAGGCCTGTTCCGCAGCCCAGATCCAGGATGCTGCGGGAATCCGCCGGAAGAAGCTGTGCAAACCGCTGATATGCCGGCTGCCACACGGACATATGCTGCTCATAGCCGTCGATTCGGGCGGTGAAGAAGGCGGACATCTCCTCCGGCCCGCTGTCCGCGATCTCAAGAAGCCACTGCTTTAGTTCCTGCATATGCTGCTCTGTATTCTCTCTGATTTTTAGTTCCACTGTTTTCACCTCATGCTCCCATTATTATCCGTCTCTTATTGTATCGCATTTTACACGGAGCATCTACCTCAACATTTTTTTCAATCAAATGAGTCGTGTTTTCTCCGGCGCCACCGCATATAATCGCAAAACATCGCCAGAAACCAAAGTCCGATTAGCAGCGCAACCGCTATACCGGATCTGCGGGTAGCAACCTCAAATATCAGCACCATTGCAAACACGATCAGAACCGCCAGCCACAGATATTTTCCCAGATAGAAGTACTTCCCCAATATCGGGTCCAGCGTATGAAAGAGCGTGGCATTGTCAATAAATTCCGCAAATTCACTGATCGAATCCTTAAACTCTGCAAAACGCGTGCCTTTCTTTTCCTGCTCCGTCACATAATCCAGATACCGGTCCGCATCCATATGCAGCAGATCTCCCTCTCGCTCCAGGGATGCGCACAGCTCCAGAGATCCCTGCAGATCCTGCAGCTGGCTCTGCAGTTTTTGCTGCTGTTCCCCAAGCACTGTTTTTACATCCGCCTTTTCGTCAAAGATATCACGGATCTCTTCTATAGAAAGTCCGGCTTTTCTCAATACCACAATCCGCTTCAGGCATTCGATGTCCTGATCCGTATAGTCTCTGTATTCATTCTGCTGTTCTCTGCCGGCAACCAGCAACTTCTTTTTTTCGTAAAAACGGATATTGCTTGCGGAAAGTCCTGTTTTTTTCGCCGCTTCACTGATTCGCATATTCATCACCCTCCTGTTGTTTTCCCGAATATATACCTTAAACCAGGTCTAATGTCAAGGATTTCATGTGCTTTTTGGGAACTTTTTGTTACTATTCACGGCTGTCATCAGCTGCTTTATCGGCAGCGTGAACAGACAGTAACAACTTTTTGGAACGGAAGGCACAATGCCAGCAAAACAAGGCAGACAATATGTGGGGAATATGATATAATCTCGACAGACAATGAGGATTTGCCGTAACTAATATACAGCCTGACTAAGGTTGACATGAGCGATATTATCTATACGACGGAGGAAAAAGATGACCAAATTACAGAATATGAGAATCATCGAGATTCCCGAATTTCGCGCTGTTTCATCTGGGTTAAAAACATTTGAAGAAATTTTTGGAGCAGGTGGATTCAGCGAGTGGATCGATGTCAGAAATGTTCATCTGATTCAAAAACAGATCTATGACGAAGCGGGCTTCTTATGGCATGAAGGAGATAAAAATATACTGATACGTGCTATAAAAGATAACATTACCGAACATGACACTTATCCATATGAGATCATCAAATTTCCGGGAGGCATGTTTTTAGTCGCAACAGCGGATGAAAACGACAGAGATGACCTCGAAGAAACCGTAAGCTGTATGATGGAATGGATAAAACACAGTGAAATTTTTGAATATGGAGACTTTCCCAAAAGCGGAATGTGTAATATGCCAAATGCCGATGGCGTTATTGATAAAGCACTTGGGATTGCCCAGCAGCAAATCTTCCTGCCCTTAAAATTCCGCACTAGATGAGCCCGCTTCTTCTAAAACAATCGACTGTGCGGACAGTCAGAAGTGGGCTCAAATACCTTACGCAATCAGCGCGGTGATGCCTATGGACGGCACACTGCGCATCCCCTGGAAGGGCCTTGTCAGCTTGCTGACATGGTATACTATCGGCAGATATTATACCGCGATAATTTACGCCTGTGGCAGACAAGGAGGATATACCGTAAATGGAAGTCAAAATCGAATCAATTTTATTAGAACAGAAGTCCGTTCTCATTCAGATGATGGAGCTATATAATTACGATTTTTCAGTATATTCCAATGATGATATAAATGAGCACGGTTATTACGGATATCCGTATCTTGACCATTATTGGACTGAGGACACCAGATTTCCCTATTTTATCAGAGTGGACGGCAGGTTAGCGGGATTTGTTTTAGTGCGGAGCTGCTGTGAGTATCACAGGATGGCAAACCCGCACAGCATAGCAGAAATTCTTCGTCATGAAGAAATATCGCAGAAAGGGCGTAGGAAAAGCCGCCGCCATTACCATTTTTGACATGCACAAAGGCGGCTGGGAGGTCACCCAATGGACAAATAATACGCCCGCCCAACTGTTCTGGAACTCTGTAATTGAGGACTATACAGGGGGTGCATACAGAACTTTCGGCTCTTTAGAAGAGGGGCATGTGGGGTTCACCTTCGATCATGCTATGATATGAGGTCAGGAAATGCAGGAAAGCAGACTGTTTAAACTTTTATACTATCTTTTGGAACACGGAAAATCCACGGCTCCTGAACTCGCCGAGCAGTTCGAGGTATCCGTAAGAACCATTTATCGGGACATCGATGCGCTAAGCAGCGCAGGGATTCCTGTCTATGCCGTGCAGGGTAAAGGCGGCGGTATTTCCATACTGGATCATTATGTATTGGAAAAATCCCTGTTTTCAGAGGCCGAACGGGATCATATATTAATGGCTTTGCAGGGAATCATTGCGGCAGAGGGCAAGGATTCAGATGAGCTGTTGACAAAGCTTAGCGCCCTATTCCGGATAAAAGCCACAAACTGGATTGAAGTCGATTTTTCAGGCTGGACTCAGAATAAACCGGGACAGGACGTGTTCAATTCTGTAAAACATGCGATTCTTCATAAAAATGTCCTGTCCTTTCGGTATTTTAGCGGAAGCGGCCAATATTCGGCGCGAAAGGCTGAGCCCGTTAAGCTGATTTTTAAAAGCAGGGACTGGTATCTGTACGGGTATTGTCCGGAACAAAATAATTTCCGCTTTTTTAAGCTTACCCGCATCAGAGATCTGGAGATACTATCCGAGACCTTTTCACATGAATTTTCATTACCTGCGATTGAGAAACAAATCCGGCCTGAAAAAACAGTAAAAGTGAAGCTCAAATTTGATGAGCGCATAGCCTTTCGCGTATACGACGAATTCACGGATGAGGCTGAAGCTGACGGCCATGGAAACCTGTATGTGCAGACAGAACTGCCTGACAGCGACATGCTGTTCAGCTACCTGTTATCCTTTGCGGACTGCGTGGAGGTCATAGCTCCGGCAAGCGTGCGTGAACGGATGATGAAAAAACTGCGGGATATCCAGTCTAAATATATAACCTGACTTATGTTGGCAGGTTATATATTATATAATTATAAGCAGTTACCAAAATAACAGGAATGAGTGCATTATACGGAGGTATCCCTTATGAAATACGAATGGAAGAAACAGGAGAAAAGCTTGTACGGTGTCGGAAAATCCCCTATTCTGGTAAATGTGCCGCAGCAGCAGTTTATAATGATTAGCGGGAAGGGAAATCCGAACAATGCGGATTTTTCAGACAGGGTTTCTGCATTATACTCACTGGCTTACGCGGTCAAAATGAACTATAAATCCGCAGCCAACGCCTGCGCAGGGGATATATCAGATTATTCTGTCTATCCCTTAGAAGGAATCTGGATGCAGAGTGAAGGCACAGAACTCATAAAAGAAAAACTGGAATACACCGTTATGATACGCCAGCCGGATTTCATCACAAAGGATCGGTTATGTGCCGCTCTGAATTCTTTACAGGTCAAAAAACCAAATCCGTTATATGAAGAAATCCGTTTTGACGTGATGCAGGACGGTACATGCGTGGAAATCCTGCATATAGGTTCTTATGACAGTGAACCTGCCTCTTTTAAAATCATGGATGAGTTTGTGAAGGCCAGCGGTCTGGAACGCGTCCGGGACTGCCACCGGGAAATATATCTAAATAACGCGGGGCGGACAGACCAAAGCAGGCTTAAAACAATTTTACGCTATCAAGTAAAGCAGCCGGATCCAAACGCTGACCGCCTGTAATTTTAAGGGTGAATGCACTGCTCCGCTCTCTTAAGCGCCTCATCGATATGTCCACAGAAATTATCGGCTCCGGCTTTTTCAATAAAGCCGGCCTTTTTCATGGCATTCATGGGCTGCTCATTTACATGTGAGAATACAACCGTGATGCCGTTCTTCTTGCATTTCTCATACAGGTTTTCCAGCGCGATCAGCGCGGTGGTATCTATGGCTGGCACGCTGCGCATGCGCAGAATCAGGCACTTTGTATAATCCTTCACATAGATATCGGCAATGCGGTCCGCCACGCCGAAAAACAGCGGCCCATTGATTTCATATACACGAATATGTTTCGGCACATGCCGCAGGGACATACGGTCCGGATCTTCTTTCCCGTCCGCATATGTCCAGCCTCTGACATCGGTTTCATCGCTCATGCGCTTCATGAACAAAAGACAGGCCAGCACCATGCCGATCTCAATCGCCACCACCAGATCAAATACCACGGTCAGTATAAACGTAACAACCAAAACGGCAATGTCGCTCTTCGGCGCAGTTTTTATCAGGCGCACAAACGGACGCCATTGGCACATATTATATGCCACCATAAACAAAATAGCTGCAATGGTCGGCATGGGAATCAAAGCCGCATACGGCATAAGGATAATCAGTATAAGCACAAGCACGGCTGAATGCACCATCCCTGCAACGGGAGTACGCCCGCCGTTTTTGATATTAGCCGCAGTTCTGGCAATCGCGCCTGTGGCGGGTATGCCTCCAAATAAAGCCGATCCAATATTACCCGCCCCTTGTGCAATTAGTTCCATATTGGAACGGTGACGGGTTCCAGTCATGCCATCCGCAACCACACAGGACAGAAGCGACTCAATCGCTGCCAGCACAGCTATCGTAAATGCATCCGGCAGCACGCTCTGGATCATATGAAAATTAAAGTGAGGCAGCGCGATCCCCGGCAGACGGCTGCTGATGGTATACAAAGAAATATCCCCGCCATGATGGTGGCAAGCGCCAGCCCGCTCATGCCGCTTTTAGCCACAATTCCCGCCACGATCGTAGCAAAAGCCGCAGTGGGGCCTGCGATTTGTACAGTACTGCCACCCAGAAATGAGATGATAAAGCCGGCAATAATTGCCGTATAAAGCCCCTGTTCCGGGCCGACCCCTGAAGCCAGAGCCAATGCAATGGACAGCGGCAGTGCGATAATCGCTACTATGACGCCCGATACTGTATCCTTCAGAAACTGTTCACGGGTATAGCCTTTAAGTGTGGTGAAAAACATCGGTTTCATTGCATTTAATCTCCCTATTTCATATTTCGCTCAAAACAGTTCCCATAATACGACGAAATCGGGATAAATGCAATAAATCTAAAGTTCTTTTTGAGATACAATCCCGGCATAATCATATCGCCCCTTTCCGGCGCGCCGCAGCCAGCTCCGACCCTTCCTTGCCTGTCATGTGTTCGATCGTAAATTCCAGCATACACAAGGGTTCCCAGTCCTTCCTTATGGCTTCGTCTATTTCAGACGCATCCGCATCCGGATTATATCTCACAGCCAGCTTTTCAATTGCGTCCCTTTTTTCCGCATCGTCTTTCAATATGCGTATCTTTCCAAACGCAACGACGCTCCTGTAAAGCGAAGTATACTTTTCCGGTACAATCTGATCCTGACCGATCACACAGAAGGACGCTTTGCTGCAATTTCTCACAGCATCTATTTTATGGCCGCTTTTCGCAGCATGAAAATAGATCTTGGAATCATGATACACATAACTTAGCGGCACCGTATACGGGTAACCGTCATCTCCTGCGACAGCAAGCACGCCCGACGTCCCGTTCTCCAGGATTTGGAGGCTCTCCTCCGGTGACAAAAGCTGTTTTTTACGGCGCATATCTCTGAACATAATCTATACCTCCCTATTTTTAACCTACCATTTATTTACCAGATGCAGTCCTCATTGTCAACGGAAAACGCTTAAATCTAGTGTAAAGGAAAAAGCTTAACAGCGATACGATCCCCTCCGTCACCGGAAATGCAGACCATACCCCGCATAACCCCGCAAGCCGGGACAGCAGAAACGTCACGGGAATAATCACAATCAGCCCTCTAAGCAGAGAGATCATCTGGGCGGGCAGAGCCCTTTCTGCGGAAGTAAAATACATGGATAAAATGATATTCGTCCCCACAAAGGGAATCGCCAGGAAATAGATCCTTAGGCCCTCCACCGCAATCTGCTGCAGCTGCTGATTCTTCTCACTGTTAAAAATGCCAGCCAGCGGATCCGCAAAGAAAAATACACAGATATAAATAGCAAACGAAACAAACAGCATCACGGTGAACGCATAACGGAGCATCTGCCGCATCTGTTTACCGTCTCCATGCCCGTAAGCGCGGCTGACCAGCGGCTGCATTCCCTGCGCAATGCCGGTACACATGGAAACCACAACAAGGGACAGATTCGCGATCACCCCATATGCCGCCACCCCCACATTCCCGCGGATATTCAGGATAATCATATTAAATACAAGCATCACGGCTCCGGAGGCGACCTCCGATATCAGGGAGGGAATGCCAAGGGAAACCACAGATCCGATCACCGCCGGCTGTAATCTCGACGGCGCCAGATGAAAATGCGCCTTCTTTTTCCTGTGCCCCGACAGAACCGCCATACTGATGACAGGCGCAAACCCGGTGGCCAGCACCGCGCCGAATATTCCCATGCCGAGCGGAAAGATAAAGAGATAGTCCAGCACAATATTTGACAGGCTTCCAATCAGCATAGAAAGCATGGACAGTCTGGGATTTCCGTCGTTTCTGACAAAGCAGATCAGCACATTGTTCATGATAAATGCAGGCGCAAAAAGCAGGATCACCCGTAGATATGTGTTCGTCATGTCAAAGACCGCAGCATCCGCTCCCACAAGCCGTGTGATGCGTTCCGTAAGGAAGATTCCCGCGAACACATAGGCCGCTGCCAGTACGGCCGCTGCATACAGCGTATTTGTAAACACATTATCCGCTGCGCGGTCAGCCTGCTGCCCTTTGAAAACAGCATATCTGGTCGCGCCGCCCATTCCCAGCATCAATCCGCTGCCATGAATCAAGCTGTACACCGGAATCGCCAGATTCAGCGCGGTCAGACCGTTGGCCCCCAGTCCTCTGGAGATGAAGTAGGTATCCGCCAGGATATAGCAGGACAGCCCGATCATCCCCAGAACGTTCAGCGATGTGTAGCGGGCGAATTCCTTAAAATATGCTTTCTGTTTCAAACTTAAACGCTCCTTTATACAATAGAGCGCCGGCACTTCCCGTCTGCAGGAGCATGCCTGAAAACTGCCTGTTTCAAGCATGCTCCGGGACCTGACGACAGAAAGTCCGGCGCTTAACTTCGTTACCCGGTGGCAAAGAAGTATCCGTCATTTAAAATTTCCCACATAATATAGCACAGTTTCGTTTATAAAGCAAGCATATATTAATTCAGTGCGACACGGCGGATGATCTCATTGACCACAGAAGTGAATCATATTATACTGTTACCGTAACCAACCGAATACGCTGTCTTAATGTCTCTTCTGGAGGAAACAACAATGCTATATTCTATTGTAAATGATTATAGTCATCTGGAACCGCATATGAATGTAGCGCTGGTTCCTGTCAAGGATCTGAACGTAAGTGAAAAATACTCCATTGCCGGTAACATAACGGTTTATCCAAAGAATTCACTGAATACGGAAGCTCTGCAGGGCGGCGTATTGGACTTTGACTTTCTGGAAATAAAGAATACTTTTTATGATGCGGCAATAATCGCAGTTCCTGCCACATCGTCTCAAGCTGCATTTACCCTTGGGATGATGCCCGGTGTAAAGGATGAACTTATCAAGCGAATCCTCAATAAGACGGAGGAGATTGCTAATATTTTTCGTTATATCTATTTTAATTTTGACGGAACATCGGGCCTTTTTCAGAGAGCCGGATACATTGAGGGAAATCTTTGCGGTTTTTTGCTGTATTCATGCGCGATGCAGTCCTCCATCTTCATATCCGGCAAGAACTATATATCCAGCCGTACAATCAGCAGCTCTCTTTCTATTGATATCGCCTTTATGCGGCCCTCCATAGACTATCTCTTTAACGCCATTTACAGAAACAGTACCGCCGTTTCTAATATTTTAAAACATGCATTCCGCCTATATTCCGATATTCTCTACCTTCCAACCTCAACCGGTAAATTTATGCAGGCCATGACTTTAATCGATTACCTAGGCAATCCCTTTGAATATCAGAAAATGCAGAAAAACAAGACAAAAATAGCACCATTTTCCGCTGATAGCAGGCAGCAATATAATCACATATGTGAACGATTCAAATATTTAACTTCACTCAAAGATGAGAACGGTAAGGAAATCGGCCTCCGCACCAATATCGTGCACAACGGCAAAAGCCTCGAGGATCTTCTCTTTGAAGGATATAAAGTCAATCTCGTATTGCGCGAGCTACAGCTGTATATCTGCAATTTTATCAATGGAATATTAGACTTTACCGACAAAAATGACTGGTCCTGTATTGAGATAAAAATACAGGAAAAATATAATGAGATACAGGCAATTCCAAAAGGTTACGAAGGCAAAACAGAATGTGATGCAGTTATCATAATCGATTTTGATTTTCTTAATGATGCAATAAGAGAAGTTTATCAATTATATCCCAACTATCGAAATAAAAAGTTCGATATTGCCCGTTTTCTTCAGCTCGTTTTAAAACAGACGGACATAAGCAGGCCGGACTACCAGATCCCGGTCAATTTTGTCTATTCCAAAGATACAGCTGTATACAATGCTGCTTCCGCGATCCGGTTAAGCCAATACAACGGGCTCGGCTTTCAATGCCCGGACGGGGAAATCAGCATATGCACATTATATACGGCCAATCAGCATTCCAATAATCTGGAGATTCTGTTAAGGAACTGCATACAAGAAAAAAATTATTGTTATAATGACGCGGCCAAATACACCCATATAGTATTCATCTCCGATTATAATCAAATAGCGGATGATCTCTATATGAAAGCTATAAATTCATATAAATCCCTGATACTCGGCCGTCTGGACAGTCAGCGTACAAAATGTTTTGGGAACTGTACTTATTTCGATATTGAAAACCTGATTATGACAGCATTGGGAATCCCTCTGCATGAGGAATGCACTGCCGATTTCTTCTTCACTGAGACCGGCAGATATCCAGATGCATAGGATAGCATTCAATTATGCCCTTTGTTAAACGTTGGAGATTTATTGGAGCCAGAATGTCTTAATCAAATATGAAAATCTCTTCAATAGGTGCACCAACTGCTCTGGAGATATCAACGGCCAGTTTCAGGGACGGATTATACTGCGCCTTTTCCAGACGCATGATCGTCTCCCTGCGCACCCCGACCTTTTCCGCCAGCTGCTCCTGTGTCAGCTCCTTCAATTGGCGGAATTGTTTCAGTCTGCATTCGAATTCACCCATGATTTACCCCTCTGTCTCCTCATACTGCTCATGATCATCATGATCGTAACGGTACAGCAGATATTCGCTTAAGAATAAACCCAAAGCCAGCGCAAGCGCTAGAATAACGGTTGCAACGATCAGCGTATAATGAACGTTTCCGAAAAGCTTCCCCTGGCAAAGCACAGCAAACGCCAATACCGTAAACGAACACATAACTTTCAAGGCTGTAAGCTGCGCGCGGACCGCATTTTCCCGGAAACGCTCATCCATGAACGTGCCCGACATTTTGCCTTCATAGTAAAAGCCAAAGAAACCGAAGAACAGGAAAAAGGCGAAGGGGAAGACCCTCTGGTCCACATGATAGGTCCAAAAGCCGCAAAATCCCAGCAGGCCCAGAAAGCCTAAATATCCCAGCCTGGGATTGAGCCTGCGCGTTATATTGCTTTCATTTGCAGCTTGATTTCTCTTCACAGCCGTAAGAAACAGCGATATGAACAAATAGAATATATAAACAGCGAAAACAATAATGGAGAGAATCATCGGAAGATCCTTTATCTGAAACGAGTAGCTCGAGAAATCCATCGGAACAACCAGACGGGAATCGTTGTAAAC
Organism: Lachnotalea sp. AF33-28; assembly: GCF_003477885.1. Classification (GTDB taxonomy): domain Bacteria; phylum Bacillota; class Clostridia; order Lachnospirales; family Lachnospiraceae; genus AF33-28. The sequence continues at coordinate 121,453 of NZ_QUEE01000002.1, read as the reverse complement.
AACCGAATACCAAGATGAGAGGACGAGCACCAGCACGCAGACGGCCCCGATGATCATCAGCCGTTTTCCGTGAACATGGCCTCTGGGATTCTTTTTTAATTTGTCTTTCATAAGATACGCCCCCAAAAGTGATATATTTATCTCTTATTAAGACAAATATATCACTTTCAGATGCATACGTCAATAGGAATGTGATCATCCGCGTCTCATCGGTCTGCCATTCCGTATTCCCTAAGCTCTCCGTGAAACGCGCTTCGGCGGGAATACAGCTTTTTATACTCCAGGAGTGTTTTCTGCTTTCCGTCCGATTCACCTAAAGACTCCCTGGCCTCTCCCAATGCCGCGGCGAATCCTGCGCACTCGTTATAATAGTTGCGATGGCTCTTTCCCATAATGCCATCCACCCGTTTTGCCACCAGTTCTTCAACCCACTTTAAAATGTTCTGTTTTTCCCCGTCCGATATGGAAACGGTGCTTTTCCAGCGGCAAAAGCACTGCCAAAACCAATCCCGGCTGCTTGCATCAATTGTTCTTTGTGTGCCTTTCTGATATTCTTCCTTATCAAAATCAACCGCAGCTGTTATGATGCTGCACATTTCCCGTCCGCCCTGCAGCAAATGTTCGGCATCTATAAGGAGCAGCAAAAAGGCAGCCAAGCCGCATTTCATGAAGGTGGAACTCCATCCTAAAGACTCTTTCACCTGCATGGCCGTATCCCTGACATATTGAAACTCACCGCCAAGAAAAGCAAGCATGTAGACCGAAGCGGCACCCGCCAGATTTTCCTTCAGCTCGCCGTCCGTAATGCGGCTTTTCTTACCGACTTTCGTATACATATCATGATATATGTCCGTTGCCTCATCCCTTATTTTAGAAAATTCCACACATTCCATAAGCAGGCGCAGATAATTTACAACCCTCGTATCCGATCGGAACGCTTCCAGCCAGCTGTTTTCGGCTTCGGGCTTATTCTTACACTTAAGCGCAATCTCACTCGTAAGCAGTGCAATACGGCTTCTCACTATGTATTTTGTATCTACGGCAGCCAGCGCTTCTTTCCCGATCTCTAATAATTTCTCTCCGTCTTCTTTATCCAAATTATCAATTAGATACTGCTCATAAAGTGCCGGATGCCCTGCGCTGAATTTCCTGGCATTTTCCAGAAACAGTTCCGGGCGGTCTATCATCCCGAGCGCTTCTGCCATAAATTTCTGCGCCTTTAGAGAAGTGCTATTTCCCAAATATGCGATCCACAGCTCCAGGAATTTATCCACTTCCGGCAGTTCCTCGGCATTCTGCATGACCATCTCCAGTGTAATATCCGACCTTCCGCAATTCATTATCACTGTGAATAACGCGTCCGCCCTCTCCGGCAATGCATTCCCCCGGTATGCAGCATACATTGCATCCATGACGAACCGTTCATAATCAAACTCACATAAACCATGGCCGGGCAGATCACCAATTAAAAAATATTCTTCTCCAAATTCACCGGCTATCGTAATCCGCAGTCTCAAAAGCATATCCGCGATTTCATATCCGACTTTGTATTCTTCCCAGTCCACACACCGATGTACGAAAGCACAGGCCTCGTTTATCACCTCTCCCACACCGTCCGGATCGTAATAGATCAGTTCTTCTTCCTCACTGTCATACCATTCATTATATTGCGGATTATAAGAACTCTCAATACACAGTTCTTCCTCTTCGATGCTATTAAACTTTTCCTTTATGCGTTCACATGGTTGAAGGATTTCCTTGTCTCTGTCAAGCTTTTCTGTGCAAACTTCCTCTTTTATCCCGATTAGCCGGTTCAGAAAATCGACCCGTTCAGATTCCGGCAGCAGTCTTGCGAGATCATGTATAAATCCGGTCAGTTCCTCCAGGTTCTTACTCTTAGCAGCGGTGTCCACTTCTTTTAAAAATTTCAGCAGATTCAATTTTAATCCTCCTCGTACTTTGATATGTCGCATGCGGATATTTAGTCTTATTTCTTATGTTTTGATTTATATAAAATCCAGGAATGAGCACGGCCAGGGAGTTCGCAGGGCTCAAACCTCAAACTTTTTTGCAAGTTCGGAGGCCGGGACCTTTCCGTGATTTAGAAGATAAACGGTGATTGCATAGAGCCTGTCAGTTTTCATATAATTCTTTTCCATGTCTTGAGAGTGATATCGGTTTTAAAAATATATCCATAGGACTATCATACATCACCGGTTTGATTTGATCAATAAACTATCTTCCTAATATGACTCTCCATCTTTCATACCGCTGTTTCAAATATCTTCCTTTTCTAATGGTACATGTGCACCATTTAATATGACCTCTCTTAAGTCACATATCTATTTGAGCAAATCCTCCCTATTCATTTTGTCAAAATCCGTTGTATCTACAACAATATGAGGGCCATTTGCCACAAAACTGTCCATCCCTCTATTTATGATTCCTGATACAAAATTATCATATGAAATTGTTTTACCTGTACTATTTGTTTTACTTTCAGGATAACTATCATTTACAACGTGACCCCGATGTCTGTCCGGACTGGCATTCCGTTCTAAAAACCGCTGATATATTTTCTCATAATCCCCTGTCAAGGTCAGTGTAATCGCTTTATATGAATATTTTTCGAGTATAGAAACAACTCATTTTTTGATCTGTTTTCAAAATTATTTTCCAATATGAATGCCTGATGATTTTTCATTAGCTGCTCAGCCATATAATACATAATATTCATACTGGCAATTCCTAATTTAACTTTCTCTTCTCTCGAATTAAACCCAATATCATCAAACATTATCTCTTTAATTTTATCTTTTGAAATAACCGTAAGCTCAAGATCTTCCGCCAAAGCTTCTGCCATTGTACTTTTGCCCGCAGCGGGAATCCCAGTAACCAATATACAGTACATCTTCATTCCTCCCTATTTTCCAGAACGTTTCCTATGGTCATCCTCAATATTTTTCTTCCAATTGGCCGGCATCGATACATCAGCTGCACTCTGTCTGAATTCGCATACCGCTTCGCTAAGCTCATGATATAAGAGGCGTGTACCTTCTTCATCGCATTCATAATTAGCTGCTCTGTCTTCCCGTATACCAAATCTAGCTGCTTCCTTGATCGCATCCATATTCGCACCCAGAAAGAGGAATTCCCATCCATAGCACTTCTGTTGTCTCTCCACCATCTGCCTCACTTTTTTATAATCATATCGACGGCTGGCATTCTCCTGCCCATCAGTGGTTATAATGAAGATTGTCTTTTCCGGTCTATCCTCTTTTCTTGCATATTTATGTACATTTCCGATATGATGGATAGCACTGCCGACCGCATCCAATAATGCAGTGCATCCTCCGACGCAGTACTGACGATCGGTCAACGGTTTTATCCTTGAAAGCGGTACACGGTCAACAATAACATCCGGGGCATCATCGAATAGCACTGTTGATACGTATGCTTCTCCCCCTTCTTTTCTCTGTCTCTCCAACATGGCATTGTAACCGCCTATCGTGTCCGTTTCTAAGCCGGACATGGAACCGCTCCGATCCAATATAAATACAATTTCTGTTAATCCTTTTCTCACAGCTGTTACCTCGACTTTCTATGAACTGTTACTAATTTCTTGTTATGTATATAGTATAGAGAGTTCGAGTGTGAAAATGGTCTCCTGACAGGCGACATTTTTTCGCTGCCTGAAGACCAATTCATTTTTCCTATTCACCCAGCATTGGCTGCTGATACTTAAACAGAGCCATAGGATTGGTAGTAGCATAAACATTTACAGTCGGGGTTCCATTAAGACTTCTCATTTCTCCAGTCTTCTTTTTGCTGAAACATCATTTTTTTAAATGCGCCCGTAATCCCTGAAAGCTCTCCAACGCGCTCTGTAGATTTTCAATAATATCTACCGCAATTTCATCCGGAGCAGGTAAACTGTCGAGGTCTGCAAGTGATTTATCCTTTATCCAGAACAAGTCAAGGCTTGTCTTATCACGTTCCAAAATTTCTTTTACATCGAATCGGCGGAACCGCCCATCTGGATTCTCCTCTGACCATGTTTCCTTACGCTCATGACGGTTCTCCGGATTGTAACACTGAATGAAATCCAAAAGGTCTGCATCAGACATCGGATGCTGTTTCAGTGTGAAATGGATATTGGTACGAAAATCATATATCCATACATCTTTCGTCTGCATTTCGGCACTGGCTGGGCGTTTATCAAAAAAGATAACATTTGCCTTTACCCCCGGCTTGTAGAAAATACCTGTCGGCAAGCGAAGAATGGTATGTAGGTCCGTGGTTTCCAACAGCTTTTTACGCACGATTTCTCCTGCCCCACCCTCAAACAAAACATTATCCGGCACAACAACGGCAGCCTTGCCCGTGGCTTTGAGGATGGTATTGATATGCTGTACAAAGTTTAGCTGTTTATTGGAGCTGGTTGTCCAGAAATCCTGTCGGTTGTATACGAGGTCTTCTTCCTCCTGCTCTCCCTCTTCATTCGTAAAGGTAAGTGCAGACTTTTTTCCGAATGGAGGATTGGTCAGTACATAATCCACACGGTAGCCGGGATCGGTGAGCAGTGCATCACCATAGGCAATCGGAACATTGCCGTAAATATCACCGATATTGTGGAGATACAGATTCATCAATGCGGTTTTGTAGGTAGCAGACACAATTTCATTGCCGTAGAAAGTTTCATTTTTCAAAAATTCTTTCTGTTCACGGTCAAGAGAATAGTTCTCGGGGTCGGCAATGAACGACTGCGAAGCGAGGAAGAATCCTCCCGAACCGCAGCAGGGATCCGCGATAGTTTTCATAGGCTCCGGGCGGACACATTTCACCATTGCGTGAATCAGTGGACGAGGGGTAAAATACTGACCTGCGCCGCTCTTAATATCTTCCGCATTCTTTTGCAACAAGCCTTCATAGATTTCGCCCTTGACATCGGAGGACATAGCTACCCATTTTTCATTGTCAATCATCTGCACCACACGATACAAAATGGCGGCACTGCTGATTTTGTTGCTTGCACCTTTGAAGATTTTGCCGAGAATACCACCTTGCTTGCCCAGCTCCTCCAGCGTGGATTTATACTGTTCTTCCAATTCCGCACCCTTGAGGGTGTTCATATCCGACCATGTGTATCCAGCAGGAATGCCCGTTTCTTTTTTATAAGGTGGTTTGGAATACTCATCTGACATTTTCAGGAAGATAAGGTATGTAAGCTGCTCCAGATAATCTCCGTAGGAAACACCGTCATCACGGAGCGGATTACACATTCCCCAAACCTTTGATACGATTGCTGATGTTTGTTCACTCATTTTCTTCCTCCCCGTGCCATTTATTCAAGACACGCTCCACTTGTGCAAGCAATTGTTCCTTTTCTGGCATATAAAGCACATACCTGGAAACAAAGATCTGATTTGACAGACCCCCCAATGCATACTGCACATCCAGATTGTTCTTATCTGTACACAAAATAAGACCAATCGGCGGATTATCATCAGGATCGTTCACTTCCTCCCGATAGTAATTCAAATACATATTCAATTGCCCGGCGGCCTCCGGCATAAACTCCTTCGCCTTTAGTTCAATCAGCACATAAGCGCGGAACATTTTATTGTAAAACACCATATCCACATAGCGCATGGTGTTTCCAACCGGAACTCTCTGCTGTGTACCAACGAACATAAATCCTCTTCCCAGCTCCAAAAGGAAGTTTTCTATATTGCGCACCAGCGCCGCTTCCAAATCGTTTTCCATGATTGGCTTGTTTTCGGGCAATCCAAGAAATTCAAACACATACGGATCACGCACAATATCGCCGGGTTGCGTATATTCTACTCCCTGCTGCGCCAATGAGAGGACTTCATTTTTGTTGGAATCCCCACGGGAAAGCAGGAGCCGCTCAAATAGCATACTTTCCTTTTGACGCTTCAATTCGCGAATAGACCAACCGGAAGCGATGCATTCCTTTTCATAAAAAGCTCTTTTATCAGGATCTGAAATACTCAACAGTTCACAGTAATGCGACCATGACAATTTTCCAGACACTGTCTGGAATTTTTGATAAGTCTGATAGAACAATCTCATATTATAAACATTAGAGCGAGAAAAACCTTTCCCAAATTCTCTTGTCAACGTCTTTGAAAACTGACGCAATGTCTCTTCCCCATAAACTGCACGTATCTGTTCGTTCTGTTCATAACGGACAATAATCTCGCCAATACGCCAATAAGTAGACAGCAATTCCTGATTCACCTGTGTTGCTACATTCTGACGGGACTTATTCAGCAGTTCACGGATTTCTGATATGGCAGTGCTTAATATGGTTCCATCCGCCGAAAGTAGTTTAGACTGTTCACTCATGGATTCACTCCTCCTTCAAAGGCTTGTTTTAGTATGCTCTGTCGCATGGCATCAGCCTGTACCAATGCGGTGTCCACAATCTGCTCGATACTTTCGCAGACGGATAGACGGGATTCGATAATTTGTACTGCTTGATTCTGTTCATTTATGTCGGGAACTGGAATCAAGAATTTCTTTATATCGCCTACATTAATATGTGGTGATGCAGACCCACCAATATTTTCTGTAATGACACTGTTTAGATATGGTGAGTTCAAATAATGCATCAGAAATCTATTGTTCACATCTGTGCCAGTTCTTAACAGCATCATTCGTTGTCCCAAGCATACTTCAAGTCCTTTTGGAATGATACAAGCTATTCCTAATATGGCTCCCTCACGGCTATATAAAACATCTCCCGGCAAAGGGCGGAGACGTACTATTCGGCTTTCAAATGTACTATCGGAAACATAGTTTGGTTTGGACAAATCTAAAAATCCCTTACGGAAGTTCGTTGTTCGTAAGCAAAGTTTCCCTTCTTCTACCCATTTGGGAGTTGAATGCGGGCAATCCACAATACAATCGCATATATCATCAATATGTCTTTCGGGTATGCTTTTCCGTTTGAACGATTCAAACACCTCTTTCAGCACCGCCTGCCGATACACCGCCAACTGCTGCTTAGTAGTCTGCAAGGTTTCCACAGCCTTATCCAGTTCGGAGAATAGTTCCTCAATGCGGTCGACGATGCGTTCTTGTTCGGGCAACGGCGGAATAGCAACTTTTAGCTTGGAATACTGCTGAATCCAGTATCGTTTGTGTGTGCTGTGTTCAATATGAATGATCTGCATCCTGTAAAAAATGTACTTTGGCAATACCAATTCAATGTTTATGTTCAAAATCTTCATTGCCGAAGATTTTACCTTAAATTTGAAGTTGACATACTGCGTGGCAGTAGTAAAATCGTCAAATATTATGACGGGCAATTTATCAAATATTCCTTCGGTTTCATTTGTATATCCGAGAATAAATGATTTTCCTGCTGTCAATACAGGTGTTTTATAGGAGTCATTATAATCTGTTGTTTCTACAATATAAGCTGATGGCTGCTCGTATGGAAGCAATTCTCCCAATTCGTATTCTTTGAGTTCCACTTGAAACCTCCTTACGCTACCAATTCTGTGTTCATCTCATTTAATATCTCCTCGTACCCATCCCCAAAAGAATCGTAGAACCCCAGCAGACCACCTTTGCGGTCAAAGGGTGTCAAGTCCAAATCCTCCAACAGAATACTGAGAGATGTTGCAATGTGGTCTTTAATCAGACGCAGCCATTCCATCTGACTTTCGGTAAACTGAATATTTCCGGCGTTGCGCTTGAATGTCCATTGCATAAAGTTGTAATTCACCTTATCCGCAAAAGGGGTAAGGCTATCGTAATATCCTATTTCAAAGCGAATGATGGAAATCAAGTCGGTCAGCTGTGCCACCGTGCCGCGCTTTACCTTATCCGGCTTCTTGATGGCATAGCAGTCCCATAGGCGTACCACGGTGATGCCTTTGCCTTTTAGTTTTTCATAAAGTGCCTTTAGCTGCTCAATTGCCATTGGGCGGTCTTTGTAGCTTTCGTTATAGATGATACGCAAAGCAAGTATCTCGTCCTTGTTTTCTTCTATGAATTCATGGAAGGTGGCGATAATACGGTCTGCATTTTCCTCCTGCTTTGCATCAAAGCCTGCGAACACAACCGAGTCTATATTCACATTATCAATAATCTGGTCATGACTGCGGCGCACATTTTCGATGTAATCGCGGACATCCGGGTCATGGAACGGAGCAACGGCAGTCTGTACTAATTCTTTCTGCGCCTGCTTCAATTGTTCTTCCGTAACTTCTGCAGAGCCTGTATCCGCTTGCGCCTTTGCCCGCAGTACATCCTCGTCAAAAGCATTCAGCAGATTTTCCGCAACTGTTCCGGCAGCTGTGCCGACTGTGGCTTCAAACTGTTTGCGCTCTGCCGGAGACATCTGACTGTTCAAACGAATCACACGGTTTGCAAGCGAGGTCAGAGTATCCTCGTCCTTTGCACCAAGCGCCACATTCATCATGAGTTCTTTCATGCTGACGGTTGGTTTGCGTTCCAGCGGTCTGGTATCCGATTTCTTGGATTTCGTTACGCCAACGGCATCCACAATAACAAAATGGTCTTTATTTTCTGTGGCAGACGGGGTGACCTTCTGCAAGTCATCCTTGCTGAGTACACGAGTGCCTCTGCCTTTCATCTGCTCAAAATAGTTCTTGCTGCGTACATCACGCATGAAGATCAAGCACTCAATCGGCTTGACATCGGTACCGGTGGCAATCATATCCACAGTAACGGCAATACGAGGGTTGTAATCGTTACGGAAGGAACTTAAGACCGATTCCGGGTTATCCGCAGAATAGGTGATTTTTCGGCAGAAGTCATTGCCCTCGCCAAATTCCTCACGGACGATTTGAATAATGTCATCCGCATGGCTGTCTGTCTTTGCAAAAATCAGTGTTTTTGGCACTTCTTTTCTGCGTGGGAACAGTGTGGTAAACAAATTTTCCTTAAACGAGCGAATGACCGTGCGAATCTGGCTCGGGTTGACAATATCCCGGTCAAGCTGGGTCGGCTTGTAATCCACATCCTCATCAAGCTGTTTCCAGCGTTTGGCTCTGGACAAGCGATCACGGTATTCAATTAATTGCTTCATCAGATGTGCACCATTTTTTCCCACCCGTGTTTCGATAAGGAATATATCCTCACCAACATTCACGCCATCAATAATGGCTTGTTCACGGGGATACTCGCTGACGATATTCTCATTAAAAAACGCAAAGGTGCGATTATCCGGGGTAGCGGTCAAGCCAATAATAAACGCATCAAAATAAGTCAGCACTTGGCTCCACACATTATAAATGGAGCGGTGGCATTCATCGACTATGATGCAATCAAAGAATTCCGGCGGATATTTTTCGTTATAAACCACTTCTTTTGGCGCTTTGCTTTCCGCCGTTACAAATTCCGCAAAGGATTTTTCTTCGGTGGATTCATCCAGCTCCTCACCCTTTAAGATAGAGTACATTCTCTGAATGGTGCAGATGCAAATTTGAATATCATTGGGTATGTAGGAATTTTTCAATCTGCGAACGCCATAAAGCTGAGAAAAAGAGCGCGGATCATCATTAGGTGTGTAGGCCAGAAACTCACGTTCTGCCTGTTCACCAAGACCTCTGGTATCTACAAGAAAAAGAATGCGGTTCATTTTTCCGTATTTCAGTAAACGGTAGGCGGCAGTAATTGCAGTAAAAGTTTTTCCTGCGCCTGTTGCCATTTGCACCAGTGCTTTTGGACGGTTCTCTGCAAAAGAACGGTCTAAATTCTTGATAGCGTTCACCTGACATTTGCGAAATCCCGTTTCATCCAACACAGGAAAATGCTTCATATTATTACGAATGGTATCCGGCTGTTCCAAAAGTGCAAGCAGGGTTTCCGGTCGATGGAATGAGAATACGGTTCGGGAACGGTATTTAATATCGTTATAGTCGGTAAATCGAATCAGTTTGTCTGTTGCTTCATAGGCAAAGCGAATTTGATAATTATTCTTTATCCACTTGAATCTGCTGTTCGCATAACGTCCGGACTGTACCTCAACATCGGTAATGGATTCGCCTTTTTCTTCACGCTTTGCTTCGGCAACACCCACAGGCTTACTGTCAATAAAAAGAGCATAGTCTACTTCGCCTGTACTTGTAGGAAATTCACGGACAGCAACGCCAAGTGCAACAGAAAGATTCAACTTTTTCATGTCTTGAATAACCCAGCCGGACTGGCGAAGTTTCTCGTCAATCACAAGCCGCGCTTTTTCTTCGGGCGTCATATCACGTGTCCTCCTCATCAATGTATTCCACAATATCTCCAAAATCGCATTTCAGTGATTTGCAAATTCTGCTCAGTACTGCAAGCGTAACTTCTTCATCTTTTCGCATACGTGTTAATGTATTAGGAGCAATTTCTGCCGCCTTACGCATATCGGCCTGACTCATTTTTTTATCTATCAATAGTTTCCATAAACGATTATATGATACAGCCATGTGGCTCCTCCTTGATGAATACAGCAAACTCATCTATCCTTAAAAGACTTGTCTATAGAAACAATATCACACTTTTTATATTTAAACAATCATTATTCGCATCTCAATGCGAATCGCTCTCTTTACAATGCTACGTTTTATAAGTAGTTGAGCAGAGGCTCTGCTCCAAAAAAACCTGCAAAAACCCCTGCACTTGCAAGACTCTCCGAAGCAAAACCATTACATATGATCAGCTATTTCTCCCACAATTCTCTCCGCAATCTCATAAATCAATTCCGAATTTTCCTTCACCTCTTCCATCATCCGATCTGTCATATAACCTCCGTTCCTACGAATCGCCGGAATAACCTCATGAGTAATCCACCGTCTAAACCTTCTGACCATCTCCATCCGTTCCTCCACCTTTCCATTATCATGTGACACACCCTTCGCTTTCTGTGGTTGCATGGCAAAGAGCAGGGAATAAAGACCACTCTCATTAATTACGGTCACGGGTTGTTTCCCACCTGCCGTTTCTATTTGTGACACACCCTTTTTATCCGCATCCAGTCGTCCCAGAGATCGCCGATAATTGGTATCTCCAAAAGCAGCACACACATCCTTCCCGACAAACCACGGCTCACCCCCTATCGTTACTGTCCTGATTTTTCCAAACTGCTCATCATTGAAAATCTGCATTTTCTCCATCAAATACTTCCCCCTTCAAACATAAATCATCTCATGCAAGATGATCTCTTCTGCACGGTTTACGATGCTCTGCATAGAGCGCACCCACTCCAACCAGGAACGGCGCTTCAATTCCTCATTCACTTTTTCTGCTTCCGTCATCTGCTGAATAATCCTCTCATATCGCCTCTGTGCCTGCTCATTCAGGTCAGCAAGATAGGAATACAACCTGTCCGTCAGAATCAATTCGTTCAAAAGCAGCGTGTTGGTCTCCTTCAGGTACTCCCTGTGCATCCATCCCCACTTCCCAATAGGATGTTTTTCCGTCGAACACACGATGTCCGGGAGATAATAATCTCCGTGTAAAGTATAGTGAATGCCATTTTCAACGATCTCTTTTTTCAGTTCTGTCATGATAAAATGCTCCTCTCTTGTGTTGGTGTGTTTTTCTTTCTGACTGTCTTAGCAAGCAATGGAAAAATATATATTTTCCCTGCTTGCTGGTGATACCCCAGACCCCCTGACGTCCGTTTTTACGTCCGTCCATCATCGGTCAAGACCTCGATGCTTTTCTTTCTCTGCCCGGTTGAGTGCCGAGTCCAGATTCTGTTTGACCGCCTGCCAGTTTTGCATTTCTGTCCGCGTCTCTCTGTATTTCTGATACTGTTTTTTCTGCTCGGTCATCAGTTCCTGAATCAGGGAAGTCAGATCCTTTACCTTTGGCAAGGTCTTCAATCCGTATCCATCAAAACACCATCTTTCAAATGTTGGAGGACTGGCAAAACCAGAAAGCAAAGCTTCTCGCAGGGGAAATCTCCAAAGAAGAATATGATGAATGGAGATACCACTATCCCGCATCCGGCAGCACAGCTTTTCATTCCACCGGGAATGGTAACTTGGCAGATGCCATTGCTCATACTGCTGCGGACGAGCAGACGGAATAAATCTGCGAGCATGTTCGTTCGGCTCGTTGCACGCAAAAAAACGGCTTTACCGACTTCCAATCAGGAATCAGTAAAACCGTTTTCTTTTTGTTCTAAAAGTCATCCACCTGCAAACCACCGGAGCGGTTCACTAAAGTAAACAAATCTATTTAGAACTTCTGTTATCAAATTGTTATAAAATGCACCCACAGATGCTGAAAAATCCAGTAAATAAGTCACTTTCCATGCATCTTTACTTACTCGAATTCAATCGTCGCCGGCGGCTTCCCCGTACAGTCATACAGCACCCGGTTCACATGCTTCACTTCGTTCACAATCCTGTTGGACACCTTTCCCAGCAACTCCCAGGGAAGCTCCGCAAATTCCGCGGTCATGAAATCCGTTGTTGTAACTGCACGCAGCGCGATCGCGTAATCATAGGTTCTCTCATCCCCCATGACACCGACCGAGCGCATATTGGTCAGCGCGGCAAAATACTGGTTTACCTTTTTATCCAGGCCGGCGTTCGCTATCTCCTCGCGGAAGATCGCATCGGCATCCTGGAGCATCTGAATCTTTTCCTCCGTCACCTCACCGATGATGCGGATCGCGAGACCCGGACCCGGGAACGGCTGGCGTCTGACCAATTTTTCAGGTATGCCCAGCTCCAGGCCGGCTTTTCTCACCTCATCTTTAAACAGATCCCGCAAGGGTTCGATGATTTCTTTGAAATCCACATAGTCCGGAAGGCCGCCCACGTTGTGGTGGCTCTTGATCACGGCGGATTTGCCAAGGCCGCTCTCAATCACATCCGGATAGATGGTTCCCTGAACGAGATAATCCACGGCGCCGATCTTTTTGGCCTCCGCTTCAAAGACACGGATGAACTCTTCGCCGATGATCTTGCGTTTATCCTCCGGTTCCTCAGCACCGGCCAGCTTGTCGTAGAACTGTTTCTGAGCGTTTACACGGATGAAATTTAAGTCAAACTGTTTGGTAAAGACCTCTTCCACCTCATCGCCTTCGTTTTTGCGAAGCAGGCCATGATCCACGAAGATACAGGTCAGCTGCTTGCCTACAGCTTTGCTGATAAGCACGGCGGCCACGGAGGAATCCACGCCGCCGGACAGGGCACAGAGCACCTTTTTATCGCCGATCTTTTCGCGCAGAGCGCGGATGGAGGTTTCCACAAAGGAATCCATCTTCCAGTCGCCCTTGCAGCCGCAGACCTTAAATAAAAAGTTGCTTAACATCTTTGTGCCTTCCACGGTGTGGACTACCTCCGGATGGAACTGCACGGCATATAAATTCTTTTCAGGATTCTGCACGGCCGCGACCGGGCAGGACTTGGAATGGGCCGCGATCTCAAATCCCGGCGCCATCTCTGCGATATAATCGGTGTGGCTCATCCAGCAGACGGTATTGCCGTTCACTCCGTCGAACAGTTTACAGCTGTTGTTCACTTCCACTTCCGTCCTGCCGTATTCTCTGACAGGCGCTTGCTCCACGCGGCCTCCCAGCAGATATGTCATGAGCTGTGCTCCATAACAGATTCCTAAAACCGGCACCCCAAGCTGAAAGATTTCCTTCGGACACTTCGGTGAATCCTCTGCGTAAACGCTGGCCGGCCCCCCGGTAAAGATGATTCCCTTCGGATTTTTCCCCCTGATCTCCTCCAAACTGGTGAAATACGGAAGTACTTCACAGTAAACATTGCACTCTCTCACTCTTCTGGCAATAAGCTGATTATATTGTCCGCCAAAGTCCAGAACAATTACCGATTCTCTCTCCACTGAAGCTCCCCCTGATTATTCTGCTGTTTTTTCTGCTTCTGACGCGTCCTCTGCAGCTTCTGCGCCCGCTTCTTCGGAGTTCTCCGCAGCTGCCTCGTTTGCAGCTTCCTCTGCCATCTCTTCGTCAGTCTGAGGCTCCTTTACGCCTTCTTCCATATCATGTACGACTTCCGGATCCGCTTTCTCTATCTTCGCGCCGCAGCTTGCACAAAAGCTTGCGTCCGCAGGGACTTCCGCGCCGCAGTTGATGCAGACAGTGGTTCCTTTGATCTTATGGATATCGGATTTACATTTCTCAAGAGCCGCCTTTTCATTTGATACGGCTTCCATCAGCGGCACATACGCTTCCGCCACCTCTCCGTCCGCGTTTTCATAGAACAGACGGCCGATCTCCGTATAAGCATTCTTAATCTTGCCTTCATGTGCAGCGATTTCCGCTTTTAATCTGGTGATCTCCGCAACATCTTTGGCCTTGGAAGCTACATCTTTACCTGTAGAAGCAATTTTCTCACCTAATCCATCAAAAAATCCCATAGCTGATTCTCCTTTTCGCATGTATTATCTGGCTGATTTTTCTCCCGTCTGCCGGCAGAAAACCGCCTGGTTCCGTTGACTTTCTAACTACATTATACGGACTTGACGTAAAATGTCAATTGATTTGGGCCTGCGGACCGGTTCTTTCCCGGTTATTTAACATTTACTTCATATTTTCTATACGGTTTTCAATCACTTTTCCATAATTTACCACGTTGTGGTCATAGGTCTCATTCATATATTTCGAATTGAGAAGAAAATCCGCCGTGGCTTTATTGGTGGCAATCGGAATATCATAGACAACGGCAATGCGCAACAGGGCGCGCACATCCGGATCATGGGGCTGTGATGCCAGCGGATCCCAAAAAAACACGACAAAATCCACTTTCCCCTCCACGATTCGGGCGCCCACCTGCTGGTCACCGCCTAACGGGCCGCTGTTATAGCCTCTTACGGGAAGCCCTGTTTTCTCCGTAATCAGACGGGCCGTCGTGCCCGTTCCGCATAAAAAATGATTTTTCAATATTTCTTTGTTGGCTTCGGCCCACTCCATCATCTGCTGCTTTTTGCTGTCATGAGCAATTAAAGCGATATTTTTCTGTTTGCCAATCGTAAAGGTTACATAATCATCCTGCAGCATATTCCGCCTCCTGGTATATTATATGTATTTATTTTCACGTTTTTTCAGACAGATGTCAACCAGATTTTGCAAACAGGACACAGGAACCGTAAACAGCCTCTAACATATAAATGGACTCCCGCCCGGCAGTACCAATCACCTGCCGGGCGGGAATCCATATCATCTGCCAAAAACTGTTTTCCGATTTCCTGTTATAGCGTTTCATCAATCGCCTTCTGTTATCACGAAGTTATAATCTGCATATCCCTGCTCCCATTCCCCATGAATATTATAGATATATCCGCCCTCCGTCAAATCAATCCTGTAATTCCCGGAACTTACGTTTTCGCAATCTCCGTCATGCTCCAATGCCATTCCGGCATATTCCACCGGCCAGCGGCTGACCGAGTATTCTTTAGGCTCTGCCTGAAACTGCAATTCTACTGTAAGGATTCCGGTTTCCCATTGGATTTCCGGCACCTTGCCGATCAGATCCAGCGGATGAGGCGCGTCGGCTATACTGCCCTGCTTCGTACCGTCCCCATTGTCATACATCCAATTAAAGCTTCCGGACTTCAGTTCCAGCTTTCGTGCATTGCCGTCTTTCTCATATATAAGATACAGCAAGGGCGCCTCCCGCAGGTTTTCCAAACTTCCGGTTCCAGTTTCTTTTACCGCAGTTTCTCGTTCTGCGGTATCTCTTTCCATCGTTTCGTTCTCGTTAGATTCGTTTTCCCTGCTAATGCTTTCCTGCTTTTTGCAGCCTGCCAGTGCTGTCATGAGGATCACAAGGACTACGCAGACAACAAACATTCGTTTCTGTTTCTTTTCTTTCATCCGTTCCAACCTCCGTTTCTCCGCCGATGAATCATCTTTTGATTTTCTTACCTACTAAACGGAGCCGGATAAAGAAATGCTACAACACAGTTTGGCATCTTAACCATTTTTTCATTACATAGGAGAGTTCGAAGAACTTTCCTATGTAATGAAAAAGTGATTGAAAAATTATAAGTGCGACAGCCCCTCTTCCTGCGGCGTGTCGCCCTGGCGACAGAATACCTTCCCGCCGCGGTGCGATCCTAAGCGGAGCTTTTTTGTTCAATAGGGCATAATTTTCTATTGAATAAAACAAATAGGAAGGGACATCGACTTTTACTTTTCGATGTCCCTTCCTACACTACCTGATCCATTGGACTAGTCCTCTTTTCTATCCAATTTCTTTCCTCTGATCCTTAAACTCCACTCTCTACTAAGATTCTATTGTTTGAATTTGTAATACTTATTTCATCAGCCGAACATTTCATAAAATCTACTACTTACTTCCAAAGTTGATAACCTGTACTTTTTATTTATCCGATTGACATCTTTTAAATAACTTCCGTAACACTTTACTAACTTCTGATTTTCGTTTCTTTTATTAATTATTCTTTTATCTTCCGACCAACTTCATTAAGCTGTTATGAAATAAGCTGCCTCAAATTCCTCCAAATTCCCTCCTTTCGATCATTTTGTACATTCTCTTTTGGAAAGAAATTTTCAATTCTTTTTTTCCTGTTTCGGGTATACCGAAACTCAATTTAATTTGCTGGTGGTCTGTACCTCTCTTTCTTAAGATGGTTTTATCATACACCTTGTCCGCATATTTGTCAATACTTTTTCAAAATATTTTTCATTTTATCTATTTTAATTTGTTTAAATTGTATTAATTTTACGAATTAATCATATTATTTATTATTTTCAGACATTTATTTCAACAAACTCTTTAACAAAACTATACAGCATCCCCGGCAATCAGGTTTCTGCCGATTCCAAACAGAATAAATATCGTGGCGGTACAGATCACCTGCTGGTAGCAGAACAGGTTATGCCCCATATATGCCAGCGTACAAGCCCCTAGGGCGATCAGGAACGGCCGTTTTCTGCATTTACTAAAAAATGTGGCGGCCGCGGTGACAAAGGTTCCCATATAGGCAATAAACCCAAAGATACCCAGGTTTAAAAGACAGTTCAGCCATTCATTGTGGGCATTTGTCAGAGTGCTGTTTCCCCATTTCGATTTAAGCAGCTCAGCATGAAACTCATAGGAATACGCAGAAAAGCAGTCCGGCCCGCAGCCGAAGAGCTTATTTTTTAACGAATATTCCCCATACATGGAAGCCGCGTATTTCCAGGTAAAGCCTCTTCCGTTTCCCCATTGGTCATCAAAATTAAGGTACCCGATACTGTCCAGGAAACGGAGGCCTGCAGGCAGATGTCCAGTTGTCCGCAGGCAGATCAGCAGCAGAACAAGCGGTATTGCCGCGATCAGCAGGCCCATACAGACATTTCTCACCCTTTTTGCCTCTGTGATCCGCATACGCCCACGCCGGTTCTGCAGGTAAAGCGCCAGATATAACAGCAGCACAGCGGCAAATACTGCCCACAGAAACAGATTCTGTGATAAGAACAGGGACAGCGGCTCCAGGGGAACCGTCTGTTTCGGAAACAGCATCTGCAAAATTCCAACCACACGCATGGAGCCCAGGCACAGAAGAACCAGTTCCAGGAACCGCAGGAACCTTTCATTGGACCGGAACGAAAACCAGAAGTACACAAAGAAGGCCAGCCCCATTCCGATAAATGCGCTGTCGCTGTTCTGCGTACCAAGACTGGCAAAACCGACCATCAGATAGACCGCAAATATGGGAGTCTTCCAGCTTCTCCTGCCATACCAGTAAAAAAACATCGCAATCGGCAGCACCGTGCACAGAAAGCTGGAGTACCAGGTTGCCTGTCCCAGAGTGGATAAGAACAGTACCTTATAGCGCTCTGCGAGCCCGCTGTAAAATCCCAGCGGATCCACATTAAATCGGTTTAATACCCCCAGCAGAAACACCAGAAAGGAGGAGACTCCCAACGCCCACAGATATACTTTTCTAAACTTCAGAAATCTGGAGAGCAGAAAATAGACAGCAATAAAGAAAAGCTGCGGATACAGGCCCATATACCATCCTCCGGAGCCTTTGATTCCGGCTGCTTTATAATCGCTGAATGCAAAGGAAATGAGCAGGGAAACCATATAGGCCAGAACAAACAGATCCAGCAGCGATACTTTACGGGCAGCCGCTTTCAGATCCGGCGTGTTCTCCCTGGTCAGAATAAAGAATATAAGCACGATCAGGCTTACCGCGACAAATAAAAGTGTCGCTGTCCAGAAAAAAGAGAATTTCGCCGGCCCCATATCATAATATTTGTTATGATAATATAGAGGAAATATACCCAGCATGCAGATCAAGTACATGCCCGAAAGCATGTGCAGCATCCGTGCCGGGACGGTTCTCCACGGAAATTTTCCTTTAACCGCATCCTTTTTCTCATCCAAATGTAATTTCATCCTTCTATCCCCTGTATCCGTACCTGCTGATCCGAACGAAACCGGTCGGCCGGTCCCTTTTCCCCATATCGTCAGGTCAGTTTTTAATTTGATTATACCAATTCACCTTGTGATGTCAAGCGAACGTAGTCAAGGGGCGGCAGATTTGACTCTGCCGCCCCTTTGATCATCTGTACATTTTGTATTGTAATTGATCGCCGCGAAGTTCTATTATTTTGCTGCTGTCGTGGACTCGCCAGTGGTTTCTTCACCGGTTGCATCCTCTGTGCCTTCCGTACCTTCGGTCGTATCCTCTTCTGCACCGCTTGTGCTCTCCGCTTCGCTGGTCTCAGCATCGGATGCGTCCGCAGATCCTGTCTCCGGTTCTGTAACCGCTTCCGTAGTGGGAGCTGTCGCTTCAGTCGTTGTGGTAGGGGCGGTCGTAGTCGGCGCCTGGGTTTGTTTATCATCGCTGCCGCAGGCTGTCAGACCGAATACCAGTACTAATGCCAATGTAGCTACAAGAATCTTGTTTTTCATAATTTTCCTCTCCTTCATTATGTAGTAAGATTAGTTTACAGGTTGCACCAGCCGGCAGTTCGCTGCCTTCTGATCACTTATTTCTAAGTTGTGCATATTTTCTCACGGGCGCTATAAAATGTCAATTCAAATAAAATTACTTTTTTCTTACGCAAACTTTACCTGTTTCTGAAAGAAGTGTGAATATTATGTGTTTTTTATAAAGCATATAGATATTTTGTGCAACTATTTTTTCAGATAACTTCCATTTTCATCGTTTCGCCCATTGACTCACCCATGAATCTTGGCTTTGGGTTTTCCTTTCATGCAATCTGTCAGTCGGGCGTTCACAAAAGATTCACACTTAAGGCTAACCACAAGTTAATTTATCTTACCTATAATTAATAACTGCTCAATTGTATAAATACGGCGCCTCTGCTAGAATGTATTTACAGATACGTAATTTTATAGATCAGGAGATGAATTTTATGCCGATTAATCAAGTCATTCGTGAAAAGAGGAAGGAACACGGGTTTACTCAGGAACAGGTCGCGGATTATCTGGGTGTTTCCGCTCCTGCCGTAAACAAATGGGAAAGCGGCGCTTCCTTTCCGGATATCGCCCTGCTGTCCCCTTTGGCCCGGCTGCTTGGAACAGACTTAAATACACTGCTATGTTTCCGGGAAGGCCCCTCCCAACAGGAAATCCACGCCATGATAACCGACCTGGACACTAATGTAAAAGCCCATGGCATCGATGAAGGATTCGCCGCCGCAATCCGATATGTACATCAGTATCCGGCCAACGGACCGATGATCCACCAAATCGCGATGCTGCTGGATGCGAAACTGCTCATGTCCGGCATGAAACCGGAAGAAAAGCGGGCCTATGAGGACCGGGTTCTCGCCCTGTACAAACAGGCTTCCGAATGTGAAGACAGCCAGACACAGGTCAATGCACGCTTTATGCTGGCTTCGAAGTATATGCTGCGTACGGAATATGAAAAAGCACAGAACATGCTGGATCTGCTGCCGGAAAGAAATGAAATCGATAAGAAAAAGCTGCAGGCGGATCTCTATATCAGACAGGGCCGGCTGGAAGATGCCGCGCTGCTGTTAGAGAGAAAGCTGCAGACGGTTCTCTTTGAAATTCTGAATCTTTTGACCGGTCTGACAGACATTGAACTGAAAGAAGGTAATATAAATAACGCCGCTTATATCGCAGAGATTTCCGCTTCAGCGGCAAAGCTGTTTGACCAGTGGGACTACAGCGCTTATATCATCCCCCTCCAGGTAGCGGCAGCCCGGGAAGACCGCGAAGAAAGCCTGTCCATCATCAAATCTATCCTGCAGGCACTGATTACGCCGTGGGACGCGCAGTCCTCCCCTCTGTACAGCCGAATCCCCGCATCTAACGAGGTAAGCCGGGAACAGCTTCAGGAAACGCTGTCCAAAAAGGCTCTGCCGCCCCTCTTATCAGAGCTGGAACACAACCAAAAATACGCATTTCTCTGGCCGGACAAAGAATTTCAGCAGATTATCAAGCATTACCGTTCCCTTTGCTGACCGGTACGCCAATACCGGTGCGGCAATGCTTCACGGAGCGAGAGCGCGTCACTATGAGGACTGTACTCTGCCCCGCTATGCGCGGGGCGTTTACGACAGCCGCGAACAGTGACCTTTTCTCTCCATATGCAGCCAGAACCTGGTCACGCAGTAAGCGATGAGCAGTCCTAAAATCATGCCGGCCAGCACATCTGTCGGATAGTGCACATACAGATACATCCTTGAAAATCCGATCAGGCCGGCCAGGATCAGCGCGGCGGTTCCGATCCTGCGGTTCATAAACCACAGCACTCCGGCAGCCTCAAAGGAACACAGCGTATGCCCGGAGGGAAAAGAATAATCCCATGGCTGCTTTACGAGCAAAATCAGATCCGGACGCATCGTATAAGGCCTGGGCCTGGCGATCAGGTTTTTCAGCATCAGATTGCCGATCAGCAGCCCGCAGAGCAGCGATGCCCATATCATGAGACCGTATTTACGGTATTTCTCCATGCATACCAGAACCAGCCCCACCAGTATCCAAAATATCCCCGACTCTCCCAGCGCGGTTATCAGAACCATCATGCGGTCGAGAAGATCTGTATGAATAGTCTGAATCCAATCCAATATCTGCAGTTCCATCCGTTCCTCCTACTTCATTTTATTCAAATACGGTGCCGCCTGAAACAAAGACTTAGCCCACAGCCGCCCGCGGCAGAACCGCCATGCTCTTGACTCTTTGCGCAATACTGCCTATAATAAACTAAACCCGCGGCGCATCCGCTCCCGCCGGTACACCTGGCGGCCGCATGCCGCACGTCTAAGCAAAGGAAATCATGAGCATGAACTATAAAATCACCCTGCAGTACGACGGCACCCGTTATGACGGATGGCAGAAACAGGGCAACACCCATAACACCATCCAGGAAAAGCTGGAGACCATCCTAGGGAAAATGTGCCAGACCCCCATAGAGGTGCACGGAAGCGGGCGCACAGACGCCGGCGTCCATGCCCTGGCACAGACTGCCAATTTCCATCTGGAGCCCGGCTATGACGCCGCGGACATCATGTCCTGCCTGAACCGGTACCTTCCTGCCGATATCGCTGTAACGGATATCTGCGAGGTCCCCGAACGCTTTCACAGCCGTCTGAACGCTGTCCGCAAAACGTACCGGTACCGCATACATGCCGGCGCTGTAAAAAATGTATTCGGGCGCAATTACATTTATTCCATAGAAGAAATGCCGGATGCAGAGCTGATGCGTCAGGCCGCCGCCCATCTGGTGGGCGAACACGATTTTAAGAGCTTTTGCAGCAACCGTCATATGAAAAAATCCACGGTGCGGCATCTATACGAAATAACGATTAATCAATACGGCCCGGAACTTAGCATGGAATTCAGCGGAAACGGCTTTCTCTACAACATGGTCCGCATCCTGGCAGGCACCCTGTTGGAGGCCGGCCTGGGGCACATTGCGCCTGACCGTATGACGGATATTCTCTCAAAGCAGGACAGACAGGCCGCCGGTCCCACGCTTCCCGCACAGGGACTTTTTCTGGTAAAGGTGGATTACGGCTGATCCTCCTTTACCAGATCTCCTCCGATCTGGCGCAGTGATTCCTGCGCTTTAGGGCCCGCACCTCCACAAAACAGCCGCACAGGCCGCACATCCCGTTGATCAGGCTGTCACAGCCCCGGCATTTGGAAAGCCTTTCCTCATAAATTTCCTGTTCTGCCCGCTCTTCCCGGGGCAGATTCTGTATATAATCGTAGACACCCTTATAGTATTCGCTATCCGTCATGTCTTTTAAAAGGCAGCGTCTGCATACTGTGTCCATCTCATCCTCCGATCTGCACCATGGATCTGGTTTCTTTCCCGTCTTCGTCCTGAAAGCAGTGCGCTTTGGGCTTCTGTGCGATGGCATCTTCCATGATGCCGCGGATTTTTTCATCGTCCGCGCAGTTTCTTAACAGCGCCCGCAAATCATAGCCTCTCTCATAGGACAGGCACGGCTTTAGCATACCGTCACAGGTCAGCCGAACCCGGTTGCAGCGATCGCAGAAACGGTGGCTGATCGCATCGATAAAACCGATGCTTCCCCGGAAATCCGGAAATCTGCAGTATACGGCGGGCCCGTTTCCCCGGGCGCCTTCCACAGGCTGCTCCTCTCCATAAGCCGCCCTTAACGCCTCAAGGACTTCCTCCCCGCGCATCCCCACATAATCTGTTCCGTTTCCCAAAGGCATCAGCTCGATAAAACGTACGTCTACAGGAAACTGTCTGGCCAGTCCGGCCATCTTTATAAGCTCCGTATCATTCAGGCCGCGCAGGGATACACAGTTGATTTTGGTGCGGATGCCGCTGTCCACAGCAGCTTTCAGCCCCTCCATCACCTGTTCCAGACTGCCGCCCCGGGTAATCCTGGCATAGAGTCTGGGATCCAGCGTATCCAGACTGATATTGATTCCGTCTGTTCCCGCCGCCACAAGCTTCGGAAGCTGTCCGGCAAGCAGCTGGCCATTGGTGGTGACGGTCACAGACTGTGTCTGCGGCAGCGCTTTCAGCATCGCGATCAGACGGTCGCAGCCCCGGCGGACCAGGGGCTCTCCGCCGGTGATTTTATACTTGCGGATGCCCAGCTCCCCGGCGATCCTGCAGATTCTTACGATCTCTTCATAGCTTAGTACGTCTTCATGACACATCGGAGATACGCCCTCCGGCGGCATGCAGTACACGCAGCGAAGGTTGCATTTATCGGTGACGGACACGCGCAGGTAGTCTATCTTTCGTTTCTGGTTATCAAACACATCTCCACCTCTAACGGTCTCTCATGCTGATGGACTCAATGGCCACACTTCCGCCGCGCACCACTTCGATATATTTAAAACATTTGGAGGCCAGAGCGATCAGGTCATTATTTCTGTCCTCTGTCTGCACGCATTCCAGCAGCACGCTGTCAGGGCCGTAATCCACAATAGATACGCCGATTACCTGTGCCACGCGGAACGCCTCGGCTTTGTCCTCCGGCGTGCAGTTTTTGATTTTAATAAACAGAATCTCCTTCATGTGGATGGCGCTGTTGGTCAGGTCCACCACCTTAATCACTTCCACACAGCGGTTCAGCTGTTTCTTTATCTGTTCAAAGGTTGCGTCATCGCCCGCCAGCCCTATGGTAATTCTGGATACGGTGGGATCTTCGGTTGTGCCTACGGTGAGGCTCTCCAGGTTATAGCATTTCCCGGAAAAAAGGCCTGATATTTTGGCCAGAACACCCACATCGTTTTCCACATATAATGAAAGCCATCTTTTTTTCATCTTCCTCTACCTCCTAACAATCCAGAATCATATGATCCAGGGCCTGGCCGCTCTGTATCATGGGAAGCACGATCTCGCTGCTGTCTATGATAAACTCGATGATTGTAGGTCCGTCCTTATGTTCCATCGCCTGTTGGAAGGCCGGCCCGATCTCCTCTTTCTTCCATACCCTGATTCCCTGACCGCCGTAGCTTTCCGCCAGCTTCACAAAGTCCGGGGAATAGGGCGGGCAGCACTGGGAAGGATCGCTGCAGCGCTTCTCGCAGCTCTTCCTCCTGCGCAGGCATGTGCTGGAATAGCGTTTGTCATAGAACAGCTGCTGCCACTGCCTTACCATGCCCAGATAGCTGTTATTAAACACACAGAGAATCAAAGGCAGTTCCTGTGTTACCGCGGTTGCCATCTCCTGTATATTCATCTGCATGCCGCCGTCTCCGCTGATGCAGATGACCGGCACATCCGGATTGCCGATTTTAGCACCGATAGCCGCAGGGAATCCATAACCCATGGTGCCGAGACCGCCCGATGTCAGCAGCTTTTTCCTGCGGTCCATCTCCAGATACTGAGTGGTCCACATCTGATGCTGTCCTACGTCGGTCACCACAATGACTTCCGTAAACATCTCATTGATGGCGCCGATAATATTTTCCGGTGTCAGCCCTTCCTGATCCCCATGAGAAATCGGATGCTCCTCTTTCCAGGCATTAATCTGTGCCGTCCAGTCCTCTCTGCCATAGTTTCCTGCCTCATCCAGCATCCTGCCGATGGCCTTGGCCGCATCCCCGACGATGGGAATATCCACCTTGATATTTCTGGAAATAGCGGCGGAATCAATATCCACATGGATGATCTTCGCGTTCTTGGCAAACTCGCTGATCTTGCCCGTGATCCGATCGTTAAATCTGGTTCCGATGGAAAACAGCACATCGCAGTGATTCACCGCCATATTGGCCGCATAGCAGCCGTGCATGCCAACATTGCCCACATAGAGCGGATGGGCGGTGGGCAGAACGCCCCTTCCCATGATGGTTGTCACTACCGGCACCTGTGTCAGCTCCGCAAGCTTTGTCATATTTTCGCCAGCGCCCGCGATGTTCACACCTCCGCCGATCAAAAACAGCGGTCTCTTGGAACGTTTGAGCAGATCCATGGCTTTTCTTAGCTGGCCCACATGCACCTCGGTGTTGGGCTTATAGCCGCGGATCGATACATCCGCCGGATATATGTCATCCCCTTCTTCCAGCATCACATCCTTAGGAAGATCTATTACAACCGGACCCGGCTTGCCGCTGGACGCTATGTAAAATGCTTCCTTAATAATCCGGTTCAGGTCCTTTCGGTCGCGCACCGTCACGCTGTATTTACAGATGCTTCTGGTGATACCGACGATATCCACCTCCTGAAACGCATCGTTTCCGATCAGATTGGTGGGTACCTGGCCCGTGAAGCAGACCAACGGCACACTGTCATAATTTGCTGTGGCTATGCCGGTTACCAGATTGGTAGCTCCGGGACCGCTTGTAACCAGACAGACACCTGTCTTACCCGTGGATCTGGCGTAGCCGTCCGCCGCATGGATCAGCGCCTGCTCGTGTCTGGGCAGCACCACCTCTATCTTATCCTGTTTATAGAGCTCATCGAATAGATCGATGGCATAGCCGCCCGGATAACCGAATATGGTATCCACACCTTCCTCTGTCAGAGCCTTGACAAAAGCTTCTGTTCCTTTAATTTTCATGCTTTTCCCTCCATTCATAATACTGACTTTCTATTGAAAAAAGCCCTAAGCTTTTAAAAGCTTAGGGCGAATGTACAATCCGTGTTACCACCTAAATTCAGATAAAATTATCTGCACTCTGCCGATACGGAAACCGCCTGTATATATACAACATCCCACCGTGCACCGGCCATTTGATAACCGGCGGCATGGATCAGGCAGAGTCGATACCGCTTTCCCTGTAACGGCGGAAACATCCGTTGGAGCCTACTTAGATCCTCCTGTTCGGTCCACTGCTCGAAGGCTACTTCCATACTTCCTCCATGAAGATTCGCACCGTCCATCTTCTCTCTGGGATATTGGAGAGTATGTACTCCTCCTTGTCACTGCATTTTTACTAATATTGTATTATCTATAAGTATAGCAGGGCGGCGAATTGTTGTCAACTGATGAATTTAACCACTTTTTCACCAACACCACTTTTTCAGCGTTACACTCTTCTCATTTCTTCAGCATTCCCTTTTCCTTCATATATTTCTTAGCATCCTTGATGAAGCTCCATATCATCAGGATCATGATGATTCCTATCGGGAAGGCACTAATTATTGAGACGCTCTGGATGTTGTTCATCGAGCTCGCAGAGAATACCAAAGCAATCGGCAGCACAATCAGCAGAATGCACCACAGTAGTATGATCAATGTGTGGGGCTTTTCATTTTCATCCAGTTTCTTATAACTATAGCATGCCGCTGTGTATGCAATGGAGTCAAAGCTCGTGGCATAGAAAGCGATCATACAAAGCAGAATCCAGACAAGAAACAGACTACTCCCCGGCATGGTGTGTATGATGTTCATAATTAGCTCATACAAATCACCGCTTGCCTGATACTGCGCAATAAAGTCTTTAGCGCCCGCCGTCTGAAGACCCAAACTGTAGTTTCCAAGAACAATAAAGGAGCTGACAGTACTTCCAACACCAAAGATATAACCACCCAGAATGGTCTGTTTTACCGTTCTGCCTCTGGAAATGTTGCCAATAAAAAACGGAGCAGCGATACACCAAACCATCCAGTAAGCCCAGTAGTAAAACGTCCAATCCTGTGGGAAGTTATTCGTACGGCCCGGGTCTGAATATGTACTTAGTCCAATAAAGTTCTGAACCATCTTACCAAAGGACTCGACTCCGTTTTCAATGATAAAGCGGCCTTGACCGCCGATGAGAAGAACGGCGATTTGCAGACCGAAAAACAGGTAAATGCAGAGCTTGGCAAGGAAGCTGATTCCTTTGAATCCGTAGAGAACGGCGTAGGTATATACCGCACAAGTAAGCAGCAGAATGATAATTGTCACTGCGGTACGGGAAATAGAAATTTCAAACAGCGTCACAATAATCTCAGCTATCAGAGGAGTGGCAACGGAGAATGTTGTTGCAGTACCGGCCAGCAGTGCAAACAGCGCGAACAGATCGATGACACGTCCCAGGAAGCCATGCGCATGTTTTTCGCCAATCACCGGCAAGCAAGCTTCACTATATCTTTGCTTATCACGCTTCCTGCAATGGAGCATAAAGCCGAACGCAACGGCAAGGACAAGATAAAAGGACCAGGGGATGAAGCTCCAATGAAACAGTGGGAAAACACCTGCCCATTCTGTTATTGATCCGCCCATTTCAGCAATATGGGGATTCGCCGCATACATAACCCATTCCGCGAAGCTGTAGAACAGGATGTCGGCGGCAAGCCCGCAGGTGAACATCATACTGCCCCAAGTGAAAAAGTTATATTTGGGCTTCTCATTCGGTTCACCAAGAACGATATCTCCGTACTTTGAAAAGGAAAGGAAAATGGAAATGATCAGGACACCAAGTCCAATGATCAGGTAGTAGCTTCCCAGCGTGTCTCCGAAAAAGTAACGGACCTGGCTGATGACGCCATTCGCCTGCTCCGGGAAGATGAAAAGGTAAATGGCAAGTCCAATGATCAGCAAGAACGGCACCAGTGTGATCATCCAGTCTATTCTGCCCTTGTCCGCTGCATTTGATTTATTGTTCATTGGTATAATCCTCCGCCCTTTCTGCCGTTGCCGGCGATACTTTGACGCGTTTCACAATATATGTTTTCCACTGTCACTTCCTCACTCCTCCTCGCTCTCCATCAGTTCCTTCGCGTATCTATAATAGTCCTTTGCAAAGCGGTACTGGCACAAGCTGTATTCACCGAATTCCACGCTCAGCTTTCGCTTATACTCACACCAGTTCGACCAAAGAAGCCCACACACGGCAATGTAACAGTAGATTTTAGTTCTGGTGGTCTTGTCACAGGCTCCATCGAAATAGATATCAATCAGCCGGTCACATTGTCTCTTGCTGTATAGGCTGTAGATGCAGAACATAGCAATGTCTACATGGGGATCCTGCATTCCTGAGTATTCCCAATCAATCAGCTGCAGCTGCTCCTTTGTCGTTCCATCGGGCGTATAGAACAGGAAATTATCTGGCACGGCATCGATGTGTGTGAGACACCAACCTTTCTTCAGCCCGTCAATAAACGGTCGCAGACTTAGCACATTCGCTTTCGTTTTCCTGTAGTCTTTATATACGGAAGGCGAACCCTCCCACAATGTTTCATAGCGCTCAATTTGCCCGAAGATATCGAAGGTGTGGTCTACCCTCAGTTTCATCTCATGAAAAGCTTTTAGTTTCTCCATACACCTTTTCAGGTCAGGCACACTTTCTGCATCACACCTACGGATACCATCCAGATATTTAGTAATCTTATATCCGTTTTCCGGGTTGATATAAACCGGATCATCACAGAGGCCCAACCCACTGATTGTCCTGAATACCTCTGCCTCCTCTTTCCGATTGATCAGCCGGTCCGTTCCCTCGCCCGGAATACGCATAATGTAATTCTCACCATTCGCCCTGAATTGGAACGATCTATTGGTCATTCCCTGCTTCAGCACGCGGATATCTGTAACATCCGTATCCTTGCAGCCAAGTGCTGCTGCTATCGCATGGATTGCGTCAGACTTCAGATGATTGGAATCAAAATCCAGGTCACGGAGTTGCTCGTAGGTATTAATTTCTATTACATCTGAGCTTCTTGCTACCCTTGCCTGAACAATCATCCGGTCTTTCCTATACAGTGTCTTTTCCCAGAAATCCTCGGCATGCTTGTTATCATCCAACTGTTTCAGTCTTTCTCTTATAATTGCTGCTTCCGGTTCCAAAAGATAAGCAATACCTATCATCGCATTACCGGCATCTTTTTCCGGGATGGTTACCAATTCCATCTTGCGGTTGACTCGGACGCTGCTCTCTTCATCGACCAGATCCGAAACCATATACCAGCTATACAGTTCCGTACTGTTGAACGGATTTCTATCACACCAAATATCGCAAGGAACAATATAAGTATTGTGGATACGATCAGCAACGAGAGCAAGTGAGTGAAGATTATTCTTCTCCGCGTACTCTTCATTCACCACCAACTCGACACCCTTCTCATCAATCAGATACTCGAAAGACTCCTTCATAAACCCAACCACAACAGTGATGTCTATCACTCCGGCATCATTCAGCTGCGCTATAATGCGGTCTATCAGCTTTTCCTCATTTACCTCTAGCAGCGCTTTCGGTGTCGTAAGATTTATCGGTACCATTCTCATTCCAAAGCCAGCCGCAAGAATGATCGCATTTCGAGGGGCTTTCTCCTTGATTTCCTCTTTTGCCTTCTCTGTCAGCCGTGCCCGTTCATCGAGATAACCATCATCCATAAGCCGCTTCAAGCTCCGATTAACCACAGCAAGACTATGCCTGGATGTCTCGGCAAGAATCCGCTGATTGATGAACGGCTCGTATAGTAATGTTCTCAAGATGTCTGATTCCTGCAGATTCATGAACTTATCTCCTTTCCAATTTCGTGAACGCAAAGGCATCCGGAAAGGGAAGGGTTAATTCCCACAATGGGTGCATTGCTATGACGCAATAGGTACTGTTCTCTAATGAATCCATGTCTATTGTTTTTTCCTTTCCAGCTGCTTATTTTCATACCTGTAAATGTATCTGCAGTTTCGGCATGTAAAAGAAAAGCCTGCTGTGTGATTTGCAGCATCATGCTCCGGAATAATATGGATAATATCCTTTTCTAAGCAATGCAGGATATCTGCTATGCTTTGCAGTATCTCAGATCCGGAATGTTCCATATAGCTCCGGTCAAATTCCCGCAGTTCCTCCAGAGAATCAAATTCATATATTTCATGATCTGCAAACTTGCGCACCTTCAGCTTAAGAAGATCCAGATGCTCTATATAGAGCGCTTCCCACAGCTTATTCCTGGTTTCCTCTCTTTCATACTCTTCTTCCAATATCCGTCGAAATATTTTACTGAATTCCTCCGACCAGAAAACGTGTCCCAGCATATACCACTGCCCACTTCCGCCTATGCTTACTCCGGTGATCCAATCATCCTCATCCAATGTAAGGCACCATTCCTTTGTCTCACCCGATGCATACAATGCCGCATAATAAGCTTGTTCCACCTCTGATTCAAATGGATTGACCGTAAAATAGTTGTCCGCCGAACAAATATAGGTGTTATTCAACTGGTTTCGGACGGCATAGATAGAGGAATGATTATTCCTTACATTGTAAACAGGATTTTCTACTAACTGCACTGCATATTTATCCTGCAGATAATAAAAACACTCTTTCATATAGCCGATCACAATAATAATCCTGTCGATTCCGGCCTCCTTCAACTGTCGAATCTGCCGTTCTATCAGTACCTCACCCTTTACCTTCATCAAAGCTTTCGGACATTCATAGGAAATCGGTGCAAAACGGCTTGCATATCCCGCAGCCATGATGATTGCATTATCAACCTTATAAGCCATTTATTCTCTGCCTTTCATTTAAATGTTCACGACTGGACTTTAGATTTTATTATTTGCTTGTTACTTCTTATGTATAAATACACAACAGCCACTAAAAAAAATACTATTGCAGTAACTAAAAAGCTATCCAAACCGTATGTTTTTTGTTTGTAAACTAAACTGTAATAAAAAGTCCATATATACATATGAATAAAATAGACCACCATACTTATATTTCTGGCAACTACGTACCTGGGGCTGTCCTTCATATTTGATTGAATTAGGATTAAGAATAACGCTATCGCATAGACAGGTATCACAAAAGAAGCCGCTATTTCATTAGTAAGCAAACACTTAACTGAAAATCCTGCTGCCAAAAGAAGCCATGCTCCTTTATTTCTCAATCTTTCTATATTTTTATTTGCCAAAAGCAATCCCACTGATATATAGAAAATGCCTTTAAATAGCCCTCCTGTTAAAAAGGTTTTCTTTATAGCCCTTGCCAGCATCATAAAAATATCAGGAAGTGTATTCTGAAGAACCAACCAGTCCATGCTTACACCAATCATATAGAGTCCAGCGCTTAGCAAAACAATATTTTTTAACAGAACCTTTTTTCTCAGCAAAAAATATATAAGCAGAAGCGCATAGATTGTTGACAGCAGATACCAAAGCAACCACGAATTATAATGCTGTCCCTGTAAAAGCAGGCCTCGAAGATATAAGAAGATACACTTAATTGCTGAATCGCCCGAACGAATATAATCATATACTGCAAGGGGCATATATACGGCGCTCCAAATAATATACCATTTTAATATTTTTAATAGCTGATTTTTTATTACACTTAAATCTGATATACCGTTCGGATACACCATCTTTTTTCCCAAAAGGAAACCCGAGGTGAGAAAGAAAAAAGGAACTGCAGTGCTAGTCACAGCGTTAAATATATCCGTAAGAGGGGATTGGTACCCACTCAACGGATTAGTATTATTGATGCAAATAGTTTATATAAATCCAAGCTGTTATATTTTTTCATTCATCAATCCCCTGTTTCCTAAAGCCCATCTATATCTCATATTTTCCCAAATCTAATGAGAGAATATTGTGACATTCTCTCTTTTTTTCATCCGGTATTATCTGATAATCCCCATACACTTTAGTTAAATAATCTTTATATTTTTCGGGTACTTTATAGAGCCCATCTTCATATTGCATATCAATTAACGTCTCAAACCATTGCTTTGGAAATAACCATCTTGCGCCGCACTGCCCATCTCCAACGTATATTTCCTGAACCGCCTCTCCATAATGGCGTCTAAAAATCTTCATCATATCTTTTCTAATTCTCTTTACATCTGTAAAATGAGAGCAGATTCTTATGGGAAGGAACTTTAGAATTTTGCCGATTCCCTCACCAGCCCAAACCTCATATTTCATTTTACACAACAACAAATGAGTTAAAACTTTCAATTTTTTTGATTCCCAAGCTCTTTCCTTTGCGGTGGGCGCGCATGGATAATACGGAAAAACATCTATAAATATAGCTCTTCTAGCACTGCTTTTCCTATTTTTTTCTTCGACATACTCTGTTCCTTGCAGACATATTTTTGCATAAGGAAAGCCATAAAATGGATCCGTCTCCCAATCTTCCCAGAAGAAATCCTCCCCTAACTCGCCTTCTAAAACCAATGCCTTTAATCTTCTATAATCAGACTCTAATAATCCAATATCCAAATCGTCATCCCATGGAATAGCACCTTTATGCCGAACAGCTCCCAATAGGGTACCCGCATCAAGCCAATAGGGAATATTATTAGAGTCACATACTCTTTTCACTTCTTTTAATATTTTTAGCTGCAGCAGTTGAAGCTGTCTTAAACGTCTATTACTCACTTACTTCTCCCCATTTTTCATACAGTTTTTCTAATTGTTCGATAGTATTCTCAATAGAAAATCCTTGCGCGGTCACAGCAGCTTGCATACATACTGCATTTTTTGTTTCCTGATCCATATTAAAAATCCCATAAAGACAATTTACTAAAGATCTCGCATTACCGGTCCGAAACAAAAATCCATTTGTTTGATGATTAATAAGCTCTGGGATTCCTCCCGTATCTGATGCAACACAAAGCAATCCTTGCTGCATTGCCTCTACTATCGATATTCCAAATGCTTCTCTGCAAACAGACGGATACAGAAAGATATCAGCTAGTCCATAATATTTATCTTTATCCAAAGTCTCTTTCTCAAGAATAACTCTCTCTTCTAACCGTTCTTCCGCTATCACTCTTTCCAACACTTCTGTATAGGAGCCAGAACCTACAATAATAATTCTAAAACTATATAGCCCGTCCTTCTCCATAATTCCAGCTGCCTTCAGCAGTATGGCAAGTCCTTTTTCTTTCTCCAGCCTGCCGATATAGAGAAGGGTACGTCCATGTCCACGCTCCTGCTGCTTTAATAAGTTGTATTTCTTTATGGGTATGCCATTATATATGACTGCAATCCGCTCACTGTTGCATGGAAAACGCTTTGCAAAACTTACCTTCACATATTCCGATACCGCTACAATATGATCAGATACTCTGAAAATACGGTTCAGTGACCAGCAGATAAGCCTATCATGAAACCAGTTATTTTTATAGTAGAAACGCTCATCAAATACGGAATGCAGATATTTTATATAAATTTTTTCAGGAAACACAGCCTGTAAAAATAAATAGTATAGGAAAATACTTAATGTCCCATGATGTGCAATAATTACATCATACTGCTGTATTCGGACCAAGCGCATCAGGTAACCGATCCTTCGGATCCTGCCTTTCTTTAAATAAAGTCGATAAATATGCTGTCCTTCTCTTTCTAATTCATCTGTAATTTTCCCTCCGGAGAACAAAAAAACAAATTCATTCTCCTGTTTAGAATTATGCGCGATATCCCTGCACAGTATTTCTATGCCGCCAAGACCGCCTCCGCTTAACAAATGCAGTATTTTCATTTTTTATTATTTAACCTTTTTCTTTTTAGGATATATGTCAATTATCTGGACTCACTTATAGCAACTTCCAATTTACACGACCTAATTATAGATCACTCCAGATATAGCTATACAAAGTGGTAATTAAATATATAAACTTTGTTTTATAAGTACAGGAGCATTGTACCTACTGACGGATTTTCAATACAGCCAGCGCATCTTCCGACCTCATTTGAATGGACTTCTTTGCTGGCAAACTACATTTTTATTCTTTATTTCATATATAATATCGCAATTCCTGAGTGTAGATAACCTATGTGCGATAATTAAGAGGGTTTTCTTACCCCTTAATTCATCAACAGCTTCCATAACAGCAGATTCCGTCTCCGTATCCAATGCGGAAGTGGCTTCGTCTAGTATAATAACTGAAGGATTGGAATAAAGTGCTCTGGCAATTCCAATTCTCTGCCGTTGCCCTCCAGAAAGCCTCACTCCACTTTCACCAACAACGGTATTCAAACCATCGGGCAGTTCCTTTATAAATTCATCTAACTGAGCGTCTTTTAGAACTTTCCATATCTGATTATCATCTATCGCCTCTTCTTCTATACCAAATGCAATATTATTTCTTATAGTATCATCCGATAAATAAATGGATTGAGGTATATATCCCATATTTCGTGAGCAATACCGTCCGTAGTTTTTTATCTTTCGTCCATTCACCAATATCTCGCCCGAATATGGGTGAAGGAGGCCCAAAACAATATCTGCAAACGTCGATTTTCCTGATCCTGATGGTCCAACCAGAGCAGTTGCCGTATTTTCTTTCAGCACTGCTGATATATTTTCCAATACACTTTCTTCAGCATCCGGATATTTATACGAGATATTGCGAAGCTCTATATCACCGCTTTCTATTGTCTCTTTTTCGTCGTTCTCTTTTTCTTCCGGCTTATAATCCTTAAGGTCTCTATAAATCAAATCAACAGATGGATAATAGAAATTAATAGTATTAAAATATCCATTGATTCGGTTTGCAGCTGGCAGCAAACGAAAAGCGGCTACTGCAAAAACTGACAATTGGGGCAAGAAATTAGACATATCCTGTTTAAGTAACATTTTTATTAAAATTACCGCCAATATTCCAACAACAATGACTGTCTCTATCACATATTTGGGTATCTGGTTATAGATTGAGTACCTTCTCATTCCCTCCGCAAAGATCTGATAATTTGCTCTATATTTGTCTATATAATAGCTCTCATGCTTTGAAACCTTAGTTGCCTTTATTCCTCCAAAAGCCTGATTCAGCCACTGAATCATTTTTCCCATTGTACTTTGATTTTTCTTTCCTAATATCTTGGTTTTTTTCCGAACACTAACTTGCAGCAGAACAATACACAACAGAAGCAAAGCCACGACCAACATTGAGGTCAAGACATCCGTTATCAACAGGTAAAAGCTTAATACTATCACTACAAGCCCATCTGTTACCAGCAGCAACACATTTAATATCATTTGAACAAATTGGCTTACATCCGTGTTTATGCTTCTAAGCAATTCAGCTGAATTTGTTTTCAGGAAAAAACTATAATCCTCGTGCAGGTAGTTATCCAGCAATCTACAGGCTACATCCTTTTGCAGTGAGTATACAAATCCATATTCTTTGTTATACATATAGGCTAAAAAAGTATTCTTAAATACATAAATAAGTATTAGAATTATTATCATAACAGACATTAACTGCATCTTTGTATTCAGACCAAGTGTTTCATACAATATTAACAGAAATGAATTTGATATGGACTCGCCGCTTTCACTGATCAAGTTAATCAGTGGAAGAATTGCGGATACACCGATCAACTCAAAAAAAGCACCGATAATAACCAAAAAAGTCAGCACATAAAGCTGTTTCTTTTGTCGGCCCGATAAAATTCCTGCGATCTTCTTTATTAAATCCCTAATCTTCATTTTTATGTCTCCCTTTCACCATAATAACCAAGATTAAATATAAAGCAGTCCTTATAGTTACCCATTAAGCATGCCATTAATGAACCGCCATTTAATCCGGCAACTAAATACTGACATTGTGAAAGAAAGTATGTGTCCCTCAAATATTCCATTCCATTTTGACGCATATCGTTGCTTTCCTGCAGGACAGAAGTTATAAGTTGTTTTTTTTCAGTGTTATACCAACAGGATTCCGGCACTATAAGCGTATCACCAAATATATCTTTCATCTCCGCTAAAATGTTTGCATCTTCTGTTTGAAGGTATATTTTACTTAAACCATATTTTTTCAACATCAAATGAATCTGTGGGAGGGCCTCTGAAACTGTTGGCTGGATTGGATGATGCAACGGTTTAGTCATAATATAATCTGTTCCTCGCAGTTTAACTCCTAATACTTTATTCATATCCATATTTGCAAACAATCTCTTAAACTGCTTCTCTATCTCTGACATACATTCCTGATTTATTCGAATATACTTATTGTATATTTCACGCCATTCTTTAAATGCCCTATGGTCATATATAGAACGGGTATTAACAGTATATTTCAGTGGTCCGCCGTAGCTATAAATCACCGTATCCTCACTACCTATATCCTCCAGCCGGTATCCCATCGGCTGTTCATAAAAATACTCCCAGGCGTTTTCCTTACATAGGAGCGATCGGTCCAAATAGGTATTTTCATAATTTTTCATATCAATAATCGGAATAGCACCTATCTCAATCGCATGATAAATATGTCCCATAGCAACCGTTACATAAGAAAACAACCCAACATTTGCATGACCTCTTCGAATCACATAAAATGTTTTTCCTGTACCTTTTTTTGTTACCTCTCTCCATTTTTGATTCCATAGATAAGTATCAAAACGATCAACTGCTTTATGAATCCCACGCTTAGTCCGGCTAACAATTCTTATATTCATTTATACCTACCTGATTTATTTTTTCATTCAGTGTTTTTAATATTTCTTCCCAAGAAAAACGCATTAAAGTATGGCTGCTGATTTCTTCATAAAATGAAGCATCTTTATCTTGTAAGAATTTTATTGCTTTTTCTAGTTTCTCTGTACAATCTTTCACATCCCCGGATTTAATTATAAATCCCATTCCATCCCGATCCATTAGATCATCTTTAGATGTCACTCCATCAGAAAGAATTGCAAAATCTCCATTTCCCAGGGCTTCCAGGGCCGCCAAACTGAAGTTTTCTGTTTTAGAGGGGAGCACAAATATCTTCGCTTTCTCATATAAATTCATTAATTCATTTCGATTGATTATCTCACCTGTAAGAATGACTTTATCCGCAACATCCGGATAGTCAACACAGAATTTATCATATATCTGTTTAAAGCGCTTTCCATATGCGCCCGCCAGAATAAGTGTCCATTCATTGCCTATGGCCGGATCAATTCTTGTAAAAGCTTCCATCAAAACATCAATTTGCTTGATCGGCATTTCTAAATTTGCAGCACACATTATAATATTTTCTTTTAAATTGCCATCTACAGCTTTCCTGTTATATAGGCCATTAGGAATATACAAGACCTCCCGTTTCAGCAGATTAGCCACTAGTTCCACAAGTTCATGTGACTCCACGCTTACAATATCGCATTTTCTAGTATTCCCAGCGACCTTGCACGCAAATCTTGAACGAAAATGATAATGTGGAAATTTATGTTTTCCATAAAGGTATTCCTTATATTCTTCATACAAATACTTTGGAATATCCAACTTTAAATAAACTATCCCACGTGGATTCAACCATTTATAAGCTAAAATCCAAAATGGCATATGTGGATTGTGTATATGATAGATATTCAACACATCAATTCTCTTTGCATTTTTCAGAAGATATCTAACACCGCTATAGGTAGCATAATCTCCTAAAAACAATAATAGAACCGGTAAAAAATTAAAAAAATTTCGTTTATAACGTTTGAAACCCCTTTACCTCTTGTTTTAAATACTCACTTTCCACCTGGTATCCAGCTACAGCAGATTCATAACCGTATTTTTTATGGAGAACATATGGTATCTGTCCTACATCTTTTACATAATCAACACTCTTCATATTGATAGATAAAGTAACAAAACGTTTAATGCAACCCATTCAGTTTCCTTTTTCCCTCCGTCATTATAATTTTGAATATACTTTTCAGTCCTAGATGAAATGAACGTTGTTTCATTTTATCAACAACATGATATACTGTTTTACAGTATCCTGCAGCAGTAAACGGACTTATCCGATTAGAACCTATATAGTCTTTAATTGCGTTCATATACTGCAACCAAGTTTCTCTATCCATATTCTTCAGGAAAGTATGCAGTTCCTCCGGAGTCTTAAACGCACTGTAGTCAATAAAACACTCCTGTGGCACAAATTCGGCAATATTTACAGCGCCCTGGTAAACCGGTACCGTACCTGCCATGAAACAGTCAAATATTTTTTCAGATATATATCCGCGTACATTCTTCATATTTTCCAAGCACAATACAAATTTGAAGGTACGGAAAACTGCGAATTTGTCTTTACAGCTTCCCATATAATTATGGTAATTTAGGTTTTCCCATCCTCTTCCATATAATGCAAAGTCTTCACCTGAAATGCCTTCAAAATATTCAATTATACGTTTACGCTCTTGGTATAATCCTTTTACACTCTGCGAATTTTTGTTAGAAGAAATATTCACCAGCAATTTTCGATTATTAAAAGATACTGTTTCCCAACTCGGATGAAAATAATAGGTTGAAAAAATCTTAAATCTTGCAACATCATCTACTGCATCATCATTCCAGGTTAGTATAGCCTTATAATAATTAGACAGAGTGCTGAGTCCTGTAGTTGAATGCTCCGGAACTACAGTTTCGGGTTCGCAGGCATAGTATATGATTTTATCTTCATAACCTTTCAGAAGTAAATGAATCCATAATCTGGTTGCTTTTCGATAGAAGATAAAATAATCCACCTCTGAATAATCCTGATACATATCGTATGTTCTCAAATCATGACCATCTTTTTTCATATGGGAACGAATTTCATAGTATGGCATGAGCCTGTTATCAGCATTCAGAATGGGGTCGCTTATATCAAACAACCTGTCATGATCCCGGTCCGGGCTTGTGGGTATAATAGCAAAATTCACTTATTCTCCTCTTTCTTGCATTTTTCTTAGTTATATTATTTTTGAAATATGATTCGTATTCCTGTTTTCTTTATCCAAAATTATAAATTGCTCGTTCGCACTTTTATAGATTTCTTCCTTTAATAAAAGTTTTCCTTGATCATGTACCATAGAAGCAATTATCCTGTCGGAATCTATGTCTTTAATATCTTTAAGTCTTATATAATTAATATCTAAGTGGTTGTCTTGTATTACATTAATACCTTTTGTACTGTAGGCAATATAAAAAGTGGGACGATTTTGTACTGAACTCAGCACCATTCCATGAAAGCGAGCCGATATAACACCAACGCTGTCTGTAACCATCTGCTTGATTTCTTCAATATTTCCATCATATACAATGTATTCTGCCGTATCAGAATCACCAATAACATTTTTTATCTCATCCAGTGTTTTGTCATCATTTTCAAATTTACAAAATGCAACATATTTTATTCCAAGGCCATACTTTTGCGCACTTTTATGCATTTCTGCCATTTTTCTGATATATTCATTATGTACATTTAAATCAGCAGCGAAGTTGTTTGCCGGATAAACCACTGAAACAAAAACATATTTATCACTAACATTTTTTGTTCTTTTACATGTTTTCGTCAGAAATGCGATGTCATTTCCATATCTAACAGTTTTTATATGTGAGAACATATGAAATGAATATTGATCCCTAAAACAAACATCCTGACACTTTTTAAAAACTGATTGCATTGCATTTGTATATGAAGCACTTCGAAATGGTCCAAAATTAGCATCCAGAATGTATACTTTTTTATCACCATCAATTGCTTTTTTCCACCATTTACGCTCATAGGATACTTGATGAGCATCTTCCTTTTCAATAAAGATTGATCCACCGATATAGATAATACGTTTAAATGAATTTATGATAATATCTTCAAGACATTTTGGATAGTCTCTGTGCATAATTACCGAATAAGACGATACTAATTTATTAAAAATCTTATAAATAAAGCTATCCCGACATATTATTTTCAAATTACCATATTGATTAAAAATTTTTCTATAACATCCCGGAGCTGTCATAACAAATTCTGCCTCAGGATACCTGCAGAACAGTGTATCCATAAGAAGATCATCACCGAAGTTTACTTCCTTATATGCCACTACGTAGTATTTGTTCATCTTTGTCTCTTCCCTGCTAATTTCACAAATAACCGCCACATCCATGGACTTTTACATTTTATGAGTATCTTTTTATGCAAAGACATTCTTATATCCTTTATATGTATAATTGCATCGATAATTATATCTGCCCTTGAAAATCGATAAAACAAATTTTTCGCATTTTTATTTTGCAGCCTGCTATAAATAAAAATACAATTTATGTAATAGTCCTCCAGCAGGGTAAGCCAGTAATATTTCATATTGTTCCTATCATTGAATCCATAACGGCATAAGAACTCATAATATGTCTTATGTGCAATTAACAAGCTATCAATTTTAGCTTGTGTAATACTTCTCGTGAGGCTATCGTTACGAATCGAAATAAAATAATGAATTTGATTTAACAAGCAAATTCGGCGGCACCGTTCCATATAGTTAAGTACAAACAGCAGATCCTCGCCGAAGCATAATGTCTCATCAAACTCAATATTATGTTGCCGAATAATACTGCGCTTAAAAATTTTGCATACTGGTCCACGTGAAGCATATTCAGATGCGGAAATATACCATTCTTTGCAGTAATTCTTATCTAACCTGTAATACAATGGACCATCCTGCCCGTCTGTACGCTGAAAATGGTTTGTTTTACAGATCACCATATCGGTATCAGAATCCAAATAGCGTAACATTGATGATATATATGTCTCATCCACATAATCATCGCTGTCACAAAATGCTATATAATCCCCTGTCGATTCATTCAGTCCCCTGTTTCTTGTAAGAGATACCCCGGTATGCTTCTTTTTTATTAAGCGGACACGGTCATCTGATGCAGCAATCGCCATCACTTCATCTAACGTATCATCGGTCGAACCGTCATCCACTAATATTATTTCTATATTGTAGTAATCCTGACAAAGCAATGATTCAACAGCCCGCCTGATACTCTTTTCTGCATTATACATAGGTACAATAATGCTGACTTTATATTGCTCATCCATTTTTATCACTCTTCATATTTAAATTTAACACATAATTCCTATACACCCCTATTCCAATCGGCACCGCAAGCATCACCGCATAAGTATTAACAAATGCAGATTCCGCCAAACTTGCCACACATAGAAAGAGAAATGCGTACAAACTCATAAAATAATACTTCCGGTTCTGTTTTGCAATCTTCTGAATCAGGTAAAACAAAAGCAGAAGGGCTCCGGCATAGCATATAAGGCCCAGCGCTCCATTCTGGCCTGCTATCATCGGCCAAAATGTATCCGATATAAAGTGCCTTGTCTGCTCACCTAATTCCCTGTGTTTATCAATTCCGTATATTTTATATACTGGAGAATAATACAATCCAGAATAATACGATCCGAATGTTCCAAAACCAGTGCCAAACGGGAAGTATTCTTTCGCGATTTTTAAGCCGGTGCTCGTCAGCACGGAGCGAGCGGAATCACTGATATAAACAAAATAAAAATATATTTTATTCCATCCCACCGCTAATAACGCAACGCCCAGTCCGGCGATCACCCTAAAGTCCAGCTTTCGTTTCATCTTAACTAACCAGATATATAAAATGAGAAACAGCAAAGCGCTCCCTACTATCTTACTTCTGGTAGTCAGCATCATAAGTGTCAGCAGCCCGCTGACATATACTGTTTTTTCAGTTCCATCCTTCAGCCACCCAACGATCATGCATAGCATAAACGCACAGGCCGCGCCCAGATATGCGGGATGTTCATAAAACAGCTTCACTCCAAAGGAAAACGGATACCCCTCAATCAGTTTCCATAAATACATCCCCATCTCAGCAATAAAGCTTAGAAGAAAGACTGCCATGATCCCCCTCACAACGGGAAGCACTCTGCTTTCATCGGCCGGATACAGCGCAAACAATATAATTGTTGTGCCTATGCTTAGGAAAAATTTCACATTCAGATATGCGTCTATCAAAGCAATCCTAAGAGGCTGATATCCATATCTAATATTGGAATACAGTCCCGTCAGCAGAAACACCGCCAATAAAGCACTTATCCCGATAAGCAGTCTGCTTACAGGTTTACGCCGGATAAGCCATATACAAAACAAAGGAACTGCTGCTAATGCATAAAACTCGTCCCAATACTGAAACGGCGGGATCCATCTTTGTAAAAGGTTCTGAAAGCAAAATACGGTAATCAGAACGCCAAGATAATTATTTTTTACTACTGCAGATAAGCGGTTCATCGGTCCGTTCTCCCATCATATTCAAACTGCTTAGCCAGATCCGCTTCTACGATTTCCTCTCCGGACCTACCTTTAAGCTGCTCTCTGGAGGCTGTGCTGAGTCCGTCCTTGACAATTGCATTTCGTTCACAGGTACTGCATCTGTCCAGCTCTTCTCTGCTCACTTTTCCATCCCGATAATCTCTGGCGATCTTGTTTTCGTACATGCTGTATTTTTTCTTCTTCCAGAAAAACAAGAATTTGTGTTTTATCACCCACCATGCGGGAGACCAGATATATTTGTGCATTGCAGGTGAAACAGAGCCGATCATCCAGCAGTTGCGGTCACAGCAGCGCACCTTTTTACGTACCGCTTCCGCTTTTTCACTGTTCCACAGCTCCTCCCAGGTCTGTTCGTTTAAGTTACCCATTACCTCTTTGTCCTTTGTGCCGTTGCAGGGCATCACATCCCCATAGGGATCGATGAAAAAGGTGTCAAAGCTCATATCGCAGGGCAGCAGACGCTTCTGCCCATATATATAATTGATCAGCCCATGATTGAAATAGGCCC
Source organism: Lachnotalea sp. AF33-28 (assembly GCF_003477885.1). Lineage (GTDB taxonomy): Bacteria > Bacillota > Clostridia > Lachnospirales > Lachnospiraceae > AF33-28. Next base: position 79,046 of record NZ_QUEE01000002.1, on the reverse strand, counting down.
TGAACCATTTCTTCGGGCTGCGGGAACTTAAAAGTTCATTGATCAGCGTCTCCAGGTTTTGTGCTACCATGGGCCTGTCATGGATGATGTTTCCAGCCTCTACAAAATAAAAACTATTGTGCAGGCTGGCCGTGGCAAACTCCATCCCCATCCTGTCGGACAGCTTGTAGAGCGGCACCAGATCAGGCGCGTTTTTATCCTGTATGGTCATTCCAAACCCTACATCCTTCATCCCCATTCCGACCAGCTTCTCAAGCGTCGTATAGCCTTTGTTAAATCCATCCGGCAGTCCCCGGATCTCATTGTTGGTATTCTCCAGCCCCTCAATGGAGATGCGGATACCTATGTCAGGAAATTCCCTGCACAGATCAAGGATTCGGTCCGTAAAAAATCCGTTTGTTGATATTACGATCCGATCGCTCTTTTTATAGAGCTCGCGCACTATCTCCTTTAAATCCGTTCGGATAAACGGCTCTCCGCCCGTGATGTTGGTAAAATACATCTCCGGCAGTTTTCGGATCGTTTCGATGCTAAGCTCTTCTTCCGGTTTGGAAGGACATTTATATCGGCTGCACATCGAACATCGCGCGTTGCAGCGGTAAGTCACGATTACCGTTCCGTTCAGTTTCTTTGATGCCATAGTCTGCTCCTCACATTTTCACTCATCTATATAATTCAATCATACTATTACAATAGTCTTCGATGCTCATAAACTCCGCGGTTCTGCAATTCTGGTAAAAGTCTTCATCCGTCTTGACCGCCTTCCACATTCGGACAACCTTATCCTTTAGATCCGCTGCGTTTCCGCTTTCAAACAGTTCTCCGGTTTCCCCAGCTTTGATCAGTTCCGGTATTCCCCCGATTGCAGCGCCCAATACAGGGGTTCCGTATATCTGGCTCTCCATCACAGAAAACGGACAGTTTTCGTACCACTGTGAGGGGTATACGCTGAATCTGGCTTCCCGAATAAGCCGCTCTAATGCCTCTCCCTTTTGAAACCCGACATCTGTCACATTTGGCAAATCAGCCATTTGAGCTTTGAGAGGCCCTGAACCTGCGAATATAAACGGAATATCCGGCAGCTCTTTACAAACCTGTAAAAGCGTTTTGATTCCTTTTTCTTCACTGTATCTTCCAAAATAAAGCACATAGTCCTTTTTGGTACTCGCTCTGCCTTCTTTCGTTTCCACAAAATTATGCATGGCTATCGTTTTAGATGCAAAGCGTGGATTGCTGTCCATTTTTCTTTTCATAAATTCAGAACAGCAGACCATCACATCAATATACCGGTATACGCCTTTTAACTTCCAAAAATACGCTTCTGCCGCTCCAATCATCGATTTCGCTGCGGATCCGTGAATGCATCTGCCTTTTATGCAATTTGCGAACCGGCCGTTTATACATTTCACACAGTTTTCTCCGGTGTTTGGATTGCGCAGCATGTGGTTGGGGCAGATCAGCTGATAGTCATGAGCTGTAAACAGTATTTTACATTTATTTTTTGTTTGTTTCCGCCATTTCACAGTCTCCAGAATGATGGACGGCGTGAGCTGGTAGTTGAAATTGTTCAGATGCACAGCGTCCGGTTTAAAATCCTCCAGGACCCTTCTGATCTTTTTTCTGGCCTCTATGGAATAGATTGTTTTAAACGGGTAGGTCAGTGCAGCCAGTTTCGAACCGCCGTGGAAATCCATATCCGATGTATACATGCCGGCCCGGTTTCCCACACAGCGTCCTTCATGCTCCATTCCAAAATACTGGACGTCGTGGCCCATTTTCTTCAGATATTGTCCTAACTGAAAGATATATGTTTCAGAACCTCCGTTAGGAAAAAGAAATTTATTTACAATGAGAATTTTCACTGATTATCTCCATATTCGTTTCAACAGATATTTTTGCGGCTCAATGCTTCTGATAGAGACGGATTGTCTGCCTCACGGTCTGATCCCAGTTATAGCGCCTGCAGATGAAGTCAGCTGCTTTTTCTTTGTAACGGATGCACAGCGGTTCCGAATCACAGAGCTCCTGCAGCTTAAGCTGCAGATCTGCCGTATCTCCTTTTTTAAAGGTAACAGCATGGTCCTCTACCACTTTTGCACATTCTTCTATATCCGATACAAGGCAGCAGTTTCCATAACTCATCGCCTCAAGCAGGCTCAAAGGCATGCCTTCCAGATCGGAAGGCAGCGTATACAGATACGCGTTGCTGTATAACTCTTCCAGCATCTGTCCCTGTACAAAGCCGGTAAAAATCACTCGTTTATCCCCGGCAGCCAGGCTTCTTAGCTCATTTAAAAATGCTTCCGTATCGCTGGATCCCCCCGCAATTACAAGCTTTTTATCTGTTTTCACATTTTTAAAAGCATCGATCAGATACCGCAGGCCTTTCTCCGGCACAATTCTGCCCAGATACAACAGATAGCTGTCCTTTTGCAGTCCAAAGCATTCTTCGATCAGTGCAGCGGCTCTAAGCTCCGGCCGGGTCACACCGTTCGGTATAAGAACCGCGTTCCTGCCATATACCTCCATAAAATATTTCTGGATTCCGCTGCTTAAAACAATCATCTCATCGGCAAACTTTGCTGCTACTTTTTCTCCGAGCATGATATATGCTTTTGCAAAGCGGCTCCATTTCTGCCGTTTATGGTCCAGCCCGTGAATGGTGCATATGCACCTTTTTCCAAAAAGTTTCGGCAGCCACAGCATAGCACAAGGGCCTTCCGCATGATAATGGACTATGTCATATCTGCCAAAGGCCGCACAAAAGGACGCAGACACAGAAGAGGTCATCGCCGCAATTCCCTTTTTATCCAGCGTAAAGACTGTTTTCAGCTTGACCCCTTTATACTGCTTCATTTTATTGACATTTGCTCTGTCAAATTCTTTTCCGCTCACATGATGACCGCTTCTGTTATAACAAGTCACACTGTGTCCCATTTGGACCATACGGGTACTCAGTTCTTCTACAACAATCTCAACGCCGCCTTCACGGGAGGGAATGCGTTTATGTCCCAGCATCGCTATCCTAAGCTTCTTATCCGTCAATCTCATGATAGCCTCCTGATGACAAATTCTCTTTAAGCACGATCTGCGCATACCATTTCAGGCTATGTTTCAGAAAAAGCGGTGTAGCATCCTGTGTGATCCCGGTCAGTTCCTTATATTTCTGGAAGATGGCCACAAGGAATTTAACGCTGACCGGCGTCCCAAGCTTTGTCAAAAACAATACATCCCTATATGCGGCGTTGCGGTCCGCGAATTCCTGCCGCCCCTCCATCCACAGCAAAAGCTTGCGGTACAGTCTGTCAGAATAAATCCGTTCTGTCCGTATGAAACCTTTTTTATCCATTATCCGTATTGTCCGTTTTTCCGGATTAAAATCCTCTGTCCGCAGCGCAACCAGTTCCTGGATTTGAAGCCCGTGATAAAAAAGGAGTTCAAACATAATGCTGTCTCTTAAACTGATACGTTTCTTAAACTCCGTATCCGCATCCTCATACTCCTCATTCAGACTCTGTATCAGGCGGTCCACCTCTTCACGTTTTAAACGGCGGGGTTCTTTCAGGCGTTCTATTTTCCGCGTCTGAAAAGGGATTACAGCCTTTTGCAGATCCAGCCCCCGATCTGTAAGCCATTGCAGATATCGCCCTAAAGATATCTTTTTACGGTTCAGAGTGGAATCCCTGCTTTCTTTTTCGTTCATTAGGTATGTTAGATAGTCCGCAGCAGCTTGTCCGCTTATTTCAGCAGCCTGGTCATCCTTCTGTCCCATCCAGCGATAAAAATCCTTCAGATCGTTTTCATAACATGTAACCGTATGGATGTCATATTGATTCTGTTCAAGCTCCTGAAGATATTTTTTTAATAACGTTTCACTCGTCATCCAATTCAATCCCGGACACCCTCCTGCCTGATATTAAGACCAGTACTGCGGTGAACAGATACCTACGATCGTTCTGCAGCACCATAAAATGGAAAATGACCGCAAAAGGTACACCTTTTGACAGCTGACCGTTTTACCACTTTTAGCAGTTTTTTTGGCGCATGTTCTACCCAATATATGTAAAATAAGATATAGCATGGATACAAAATATGCTTTGGCAGGTTGCTTTTGATAGGATTCTGTGTTAAACTCTACAACAGAAAAAGCTGTCAAAAGGTGTACCCTTTGACAGCTTTTTTTGCAATATTACCCGGACAGAATAGCGTAATTATTGTTGACATGATAAGGACAAATCTTTTCCGACAGGGTTGCTGCCAAGACCGGACGAACTGCCGCAGGATATCTGAAAGCTCTCTAATATTTGGCGCTTACCATGAAAAAAGCACCTCGGATATTATTCCAAGATGCTTCTTTCGTTTATTTGATTATTCAGTTTTTCATTCTCTGTAGAATTCAGATAATTTGATTCTGTCGTAGGCGCCCTTCTTCTTATCCTCAGGATGTGGCTCCAAACCGATTATCGTAATTTCCTGCTGATCCGGTCCATAAACCCAGTACATCCTCATGCATCTAAAATTGAACCAGTAAGTGCTTTCAGAATAATATTCTCTCCACCAGTTCCCCATGCGGATGCAATGCATCCGCATCAAAAACCTCAATCCCATGAATATCCGTACTCCGGTCCTTAAAGGCGGGAAACAAAAATCCGCACTCCGGTTCTCCCGGCTCGTAATCGCCGTGCAGCGGACAGATTGCACAGATAAGAAATTTGTAGACTTCTTCGGATTCCCACAGGCTTTCCTTATCGCTTGCCTTGATCGGAACATCGTAGCTGCCGTAAAAGAAATAGACCGCATAATCGCCCACAGTGCGGTACCGTTCTCCGATCACCTCATAAAACACATCCAGCAGCGCATCGTTCTTCAGCTCGCATTCGCGCAGCGCCATCAGAAGCTGCCAGGTGCTCCCCGCTTTCTCGTTTTCCGGCGCGAAACGGTATTCCTTTAAATTCACATTCGTTTCAGAAAACGGAATGGCTTTAGCAATGGCAAGGTTGGCCTCGCGTTCCGGCGCGGAAAGCTTCTGAAAATGGGTATTAAAGGTTCCGTCCACATAGCCTTCCCCATCCATATACGCGCCCGCAATCCTGCTGAAGCAATTTCGCTTTAAAGTCATCCGCCTGGTAAGCTCCAGCATGTCCTCTCTATTAATTCTGATCATTTTATTCACCTGTTATACTGCATTCTTATACCGGCACATGTTCCGCCGTCAATTCATCCGTTATAGCACCCGCATCCGCTGATGATTCACCCATTATAACAGCCGCGTCTACCGCCGGTTCACCCATTATGGCAGCCACATTTACTTCCGTACTTCTCCAGATCCAGCTGATACAGCGCCTTTCCCGGACGCTTCGGGGGTTCTGCCGGCGTAAAACCGCAGCGCTCTAAAAAGCGGCGCGCACCCTCATCCGCCTCCGGGACAGCGGCCAAAAGCGTCTGAAAGACCGGCCGGCACAGATCGGCCATCACCTCCAGCATCATGGTTTCAAACCCTTTTTGACCTTCCTCTTCACATACCGTAAGAGCCTGCAAAATGCAGATATCTTCTGACTGGGGCAGGAGCGCTGCGGCCGCCTTAAAAGATCCGTTTTCCACCATCGCATATACCTCGCAGAGCGCAAGCGAATGAATCTCTTCCGTCTGCAGGAAAAGAGGCCCGCCGCACTGAAGCCTCTTAGCATAATCCTGTTTATCTTCTGCTATTTTATGAATCTCTATCATACCGTCTCCGTCATTCCTCAATCATCTGAAATATACTCTTTGGCTGTTTGCAGATCGGACAGACATAACTGTCCGGCAGATCTTCAAACGGGATATCGCCGTCATATACATAGTGGCAGATCGGGCAGACATATTTCTTCACGGTCTTCTTTTCGCTTTCTACGGGCATCTCCGATACTCTGCCGTTTTTAGCGGCGCGGTAATCCCCATAGGTCAGGGCCGCCTCGGCGCTCAAATTCTCCGCCTCCTCCACATCACAGATAAACAGCATATGGGTATCAAGATCAATGCTCTGCATTACCCGGCAGCTATAGTATGCGGTCACATGTTCAGCAATATAAGGATTTCCTTCGCCGTCCGTCCGATATGCTGTGTCCGCAAATTTATCCGTATCCCGTCCTGACTGAAACCCAAAATGACGGATCACTTCCGTTGGACAGCTGATGGCAAGAGCGGATACTGTCATGCTCTTCTTGCGCATCACAAGTTCCGTCGTATGGTTGCGCTTCTGCATCGTGACCAGTATCCTGCAAGGCGTATCCGTAGCCTGGGACGCCGTGTTGATAATACATCCGCAGCGCTCACCCTCATACTCCACCGCAGCCAGATACAGTCCGTATGTGATCTTAAATAATGCCGTCTTATCCATGTTATACCTCGATTCTGCCGCCGCTGCGGCCATTTGTTATTGTTCAGAACTACCTGTAAAGCAGCGTATGCCATCTGTGAATAGTACTGCTCATTTACTTTTTCTTAACCAGCCTAAATAACGTATCCACCAAAAAAACGGCCACCGCAATGGCCCCGGCAATCTGCAGCGTCTCGCTAAGATAATAGGAGGATAAACTGCCCTGATTCTGTATCAGATAATAGACCGACCTGTATATAGAGGCTCCGGGCACCAGCGGCAGTAAACCCGGCACCAGAAACACAGTCACCGGCGATTTCAGCACACGCGCAAACACATGGCTGAACAATGCAATTACCACAGCCGAAAAAAATGCAGCCATTAAAACCGCAAAGCCTCTCTCCAATATCAACAGATACACAAGCCAGCCCACCGCCCCGGTAATCCCGCAATGTGCCAGGTATTTGCCCGGCACCCGCAGAGGAAGAGAAAAACAGAAGGAGGCAAAAAAAGCCCCGATCACCTGCGCCGCCATCACATCACACCTCCCAGCCAATGAAAGAGGCTGATGCCGCAGCCCACGCCCACCGCAACAGCCGCCGCAATCAGTATCGCCTCCATAATGCGGGCACAGCCGGAGGTATAATCACCGTACAGAATATCCCTAAGCGCATTGGTAAATGCCATGCCGGGCACCAGCGGCATGATGCAGCCGATGATGACCAGATCCGTATTTAAAGCCGGCCAGATAAACTGACGCAGCGCCAGCGTGCCAACAGCAACGGCCAAAGCGGCCGCGGTGGTTTTCAGAATCGAGTTAAGCTCCGCTCTGCCCGCCGCATACATGAAAGCCGCCAGCAGCGCTCCCACTACAGCAGCGCCAAACACGTCCCATCCGTTTCCGCCCAATAGGAGGGTAAAAGAGGCCGTGATGCCCACCATCGCGATATTCACCATCCAGGGACGGTATTGGAGCTGTTTTTGCGTCTCATTTAACTGATCCCACGCTTCCTGCAGAGAGATCCTGCCCTCGCACAGATCCCGCGATATGCTGTTTACCCGGTAAACCCTGTTTAAATTAGTCTCCCGCTCATTTACTCTCTTCACCACGGTGATGGGCTTATTTTCCCCGCCGGAAAGCGTCGCGATGATCCCGGTGGATACCACAAAGGATTCCGCCGAGTGAAGGCTGGCAAGATGCAGAATATGATTCATCGTGTCTTCCACACGGTAAGTTTCCGCGCCGCTTTTTAACATGATCTCACCCGCGAGGACGGCCGTATTCATCAACAATTTATAGTCCATATATGCTCCGGTCGCTAAACGTATTTTTATGTAACCGCACAGACGGCGGGAAAATTGGTGTAAAAGCAGGCATTAAGCTTGCTTTATAAGGCCGCGTCTGAACTGTTGCATTGTTACAGCGCCGGGGGTTCTCATCCTGCTATACGAACAAACTGCCGATCTGATATACCAGCACCGCGCCCACCCAGGCAACTGCTAATTGAAATAATACCATACCGAGCGTAAATTTCCAAGAGTTCGTTTCCTTTTTTATTGTTCCTATGGTAGCCACACAGGGAGAGTACAGCAGGCAGAAAATCATCAACGCATACGCGTTGAGCGATGTAAAGCCGGCCTGGCCGAGAAGCCCCGAAAGCTCCGCCATCCCCGCCGCGGAATTAATGTTGTTAATCGCAAACAATACGGAAAAGCTGGACACCACCACTTCTTTCGCCGACAGCCCGCAAATTAACGCCACCGCGATCTGCCACATGCCGAGCCCCGCCGGCACTAAAAGCGGTGTCAGGAGCTTTCCTATGGAGGCCCCGAAGCTTAGTGAGACATCTCCCGCCACACCGTGGATATTATAATTGAGCAGGAACCACAGGACGATGGAAGCGATAAAGATAATTGTTCCCGCCTTGGTCAGATAGTCTTTTACCTTCTCCCATACATAGATGGCGATTGTACGGGCGTTGGGAGATTTATATTCCGGCAGCTCAATTAACAGGGCATTTTCGTTTTTAGAAGGATGCAGCTTCTCCACAATGAACGCAATCAGTATGGCCACCAGCACTCCGATAATATAGAGGGAGTACGCGGCCAGCATAGCGTAGTTTCCGAAAAACATATCCGCAAACAGCACATAAATCGGAAGCCTCGCGGAACAAGACATAAACGGAGTGATCAGTATTGCGCGCCTTCTGTCCCTGATGCTTTCCAGAGACCTGGTAGCCATCACAGCCGGCACTGTACAGCCAAATCCCAGCACCATCGGGAGAAATGCCTTGCCGGAGAGGCCGACTTTCCCCATGATCTCATTCATGACATATGCCACCCTGGCCATGTAACCGCTGTCTTCCAGAAAAGCCAGGGCCAGAAACAGGATGAAAATGTTCGGAAGGAACGTCAATATTCCCCCTACGCCGGCGATCACCCCATCCACCACCAGTGAGATCAGCCAGCCGGATACGCCAATACTGTGCAGAAGTGTGTTAGCACCGGATGACAGCACATCCAGCGCCACTTCAAAATATCCCTTCAGGAAATCTCCCACTGTAAACGTAAGGAAGAAAACCAGAGCCATGATCAGCAGAAATATAGGGACTCCCAGAACAGGATGCGTCAGGTAGCGGTCAATTTTTTCCGTCTTAACGGCCTTTGACTTCTGGTTGAACAGACACTCTTCAATCACTGCCTCTATGTAATCGTATTTCTCATTGATGATCTGCTTTTCATAATTCTGATCGATGATGCTCGTCAGGTCAACCGGATATTTCTCGCTGACCTCCTCATCATATTCTAACAGCTTAATCGCGGTCCATCTCGGATTCTCCACATCCTTGTAACGGGCCTGCAGCACTACCTGTATCTTTTCAATCTTCGCCTCCAGGCCGCGGCTGTAGGTGATCACTTTGCCGTGGGGTCCTTCCTCATAATGGTGGACCGCAGCATGGAGCAGCACCTCCAGGCCCGTCCGCTTTCTGGCGGAAACCGGCACAACCGGGATATGACCTAAAAGCTCCGGCAGCCGGTGCAGATCGATCTCCATACCCCGGTCCTTGACGATATCCATCATATTTAAAGCCAGTATTACCGGCTTGTTCAGCTCCAGCAGCTGCATGGTCAGATAAAGGTTTCTCTCCAGATTGGACGCATCCACCACGTTGATGATCACATCCACATCTTCTTCCATGATACACCTTCTGCTGACCTTCTCCTCAATGCTGTAGGAGGTCAGGCTGTAGATGCCCGGAAGGTCGATCAGCTTCAGTTTCTGTCCCCGATAGCTGGTCTCCCCTTCCACGCGTTCCACCGTAACGCCCGGCCAGTTGGCAACCTTTAAGTTGGCGCCGGTAAATGCGTTAAACAGCGTCGTCTTTCCGCAGTTGGGATTCCCCACAAACCCCAGTGTGATCGGTCTATTTTCCATCTTCCGGCACCTCCTTTATTGCAATTCCGTCCGCGATCCGGCGCCCGATGGCCAGACGCGTACCCCTCACTCTTATAATAAATGCACCACGATTTCTTTTATGATTCAAAATCTCAATTTTTGTGCCTTCATTCACTCCCAGCGCTTCCAGCCGGCGCGTAATCTGCGGAGTAATCTCCAGCTCCGCCACCTGATAGGCCTTTCCTGTTTCGCCCTCACATAAATACATAGTGTCCTCCGAATTCCCGGAATATCTCTTCCTGTTTTATCTTATGTCTGTGTTATCCGCAATGTTTGCCAAAATGAACCAATCATTCAGCGATGCCGCCGATACGGTTCAGCCATAGTTATTCTAGTATAACTGATAATGATTGTCAATCACAAAACACGCCTTAATTTACTTTCTTGGTTACTATACACAGCTACCGATAAATTACTACTTTTTTTCAAACGGAATTCTCGTCCGGACCAGACGCTGCCGTATCTCCTTCCATGAAAAGGGAATCAAGGGATAGATATAGCTCTTCCCGCTGATCGTTTTATTCATCACAATACACAGGACCGTAATCACAAAGCCCGCGATAAATCCCCAGAGATTAAACAGCGCGGTCAATATTAAGAGCAGCAGCCTCATAAACTTGAGGGCATATCCGAATTCAAAGCTGGCCTGAGTATAGTTTGCAATTACAACAAAGGCCATATACAGCATGGTTTCCGCATTGAACCAGCCGGAGCTGACCGAGAAATCACCGACCACCAGACCGGCTATCACGCTTAGCGGCGTAGAAAGCATGCTGGGTGTGCTCACCGATGCCAGCCGCAGCCCGTCGATCGCGAATTCCAGGATCAAAAGCTGAAGGATAATGGGTACATTCACAGCTTCCTTCACTCTGGTAAATTCAAGCCAGGACGGCAGCCACTCAGGGTTCTGCACAAAGAGCAGATAGACTGGTGTCAGAGTCAGCGTGACAAAGGATATAAGGAATCTGGAAATCCGCAGATACGTTCCTGTGAGGGGCGGGAAATAGTAATCGTCCGCTTCTTCCACGATATCAAATACTGAGGACGGCAAGATCATGGCTGCGGGCGAATTGTCCACCAGTATTACAATATTTCCTTCCAACAGATGGGCCGCAGCCGTATCGGGGCGCTCCGAAAATTTAAATTTCGGGAATGGATTATACCATTTGCTCTGGTAAAGGCACTCTGCTAAGCTTTCCTGGTTCATGGTCAGCGCATCCACCTTGATATTAGAAATCCTGTTTTTGATCTTGTCAAGCAGCTCCCGGTCCACACGGTCTTCCATATAGGAGATTACAATATCTGTTTTTGAACTTTCACCCACCTGAACGATCTCATTGATCAGCTTCGGATCCCGTATTCTGCGGCGGATCAGGGCGGTGTTAAACACCAGTGTCTCCACAAAACCGTCTCTGGAACCGCGCAGCACCCGGTCCTTTTCCGGCTCCTGCACGCCTCTGGCCGGATAGGTCCGGCAGTCGATGGCCATGCACTTGTCGTAGCCGTCCACAAACATCAGCGTAACGCCGGACAGCAGCTGCGTCAGCAGCGATTCCACCTGATTCTCCAGCCCAACCTCAATATAAGGAAGATATTTCTTGGCAAAACCGTGAGCGTCCTCCGGCAGATCCGCCGCTTTTATGGCGCAGAAGCCCTGAATCAGACGCAGCAGGGTCTCATCCTTCATAAATCCGTCGATCGCATACAGGCAGGCCTTGCGGTCTCCGATTGTAATTACCCTGTACACCACGTCGAAATTTTTGTCTATGTTCAAAATACCGTCAAACAATTTCTTATCCTGATCCAGGCAGCCAGTCATTTGTCCCTGCATATATCAATCACTCCTCATCGATTTATCTCTTAATGCAGTAATAGTTTGCCAGAAGCGGAAAATATTATGCTTGACCCGGTGTGAAAATGTGATTAAAATGAATTTCAGCAACTGATACAATAAAAAGTGGAAGCACACTGAAGTGTGCATAAATCATCAACCTTCGGTTGGTGACATAGGAGGTAAAGATATGAGCCGCATTCCTACATTGGAGCAGGCAGAAGCACTGCTGAAAGAGTACAACAAGGAAGATTTTCATCTAAGACATGCACAGATTGTTTCCGGTGTTCTCGGCTGGTTCGCTCAAAAATACGATCCAGAAAGAACCGAATACTGGAAAGCGGTCGGCATGCTGCATGATCTGGATTTTGAGCAATGGCCGGAGGAACACTGCATCAAGAGCCAGGAGCTCATGCGCGAACACGGTATTGACGAATCCGTCATACGCGCCACAGCCAGCCACGGATACGGGATCACCGTGGACATCCGTCCCGAACATGTGATGGAGAAGGTATTATATGCGGTGGATGAGCTCACCGGCCTGATCGGAGCGGTGGCTATCATGCGCCCCAGCAAAAGTGTGGACGATCTGGAGTTAAAATCGGTAAAAAAGAAATTTAAAACACCCAGCTTTGCAGCCGGGTGCTCAAGAGAGGTGATTCAAAAAGGGGCGGATATGCTGGGAATGCCTCTGGATGATTTAATTTCCGATACGATACTGGCCATGCGCAGCTTAAATCCCGGGATGGGACTTTAAAAGGGTTCGGCAAATACATCCTTGCGGAAAGCGGCCCATGCGTCCGGATGATCCACATAATACTTAGGACAGATCTTTCCGGTCACATCATGGTGACGGATGATATCCTCCTCTGTAAGTGAAAAGGTTTCTGCCAGCCAGCGCGTCAGCTTCACCAGGGAATCATAGGTTTCCTGTGTGAACTGGCCGCTTTCGTCGGGATGGCAGCACTCAATGGATATTGTGTCCGAATTGCGGTCATTCGAACAGTATGCCACTTCATTCAAAGGCATGCACTGGATGATCTCACCTTCCAGGCCGATAATGAAATTACTGCTGGCATAGGTGGCATGAGTTTCCGCCAGGCTGTTAAAATAGCTTTGGTTCTGTTTTGCAGTGGTTCCGGGATTTCCCACATAATGCACCACAACGCCGTTCACCTTTTTCAGTTCTTTCTGCGGCCTGGAATAAGGATTGGGCATCAGAAAATCCTGCGTGATCCAGGACGGGATTTCAATCTCCGCTATGGGCTGCCCGGGATGGAATATCGGGAGGCGGCTGATTGCACGCACACCGGCGGACAACAGGAACACCGCTCCGACCGCCATCCCTGCAAGCAGCAGATAGCGTTTCAGCATGCGCAACTGACGGCGGCGGCGGCGTTTTTTAAGATACTCCGCCTTCCTTTTCTGAAAACGCATTTCTTCCGCACTACTTTGTTCATCTATATGATTGTGATTGTTGTTCTTCATCTGATTTTCCTATATATGTTCCGGTCTGCAAGCTATGGCAGGAAAACCTGCACTGATTAACAGTATAACAGTTCCGCCGCATTTATACTTTAACTTTTCCTTAACTTTTAGCATCATATCCTGCGTGCTTGGTCCGGGTTTCTCCATAAAATAACAGAACAGCAAAAACAGCTCCCTGCCGAATCCGGGCAGTAGAGCTGTCTTTGCTGTCATTGCATATTTATTGTCATCATTCATCCACGCTGTAGTTCGGCGCTTCCTTCGTTATATGAATATCATGAGGATGGCTTTCTTTCAGAGATGCGGCTGATATCTTGATGAATTTCGCAGTTTCCATCAGAGTGGGGATATCCCTGGCGCCGCAGTAACCCATACCGGAGCGCAGCCCTCCGATCAGCTGGAACACCGTATCCTCCACAGTACCCTTATAGGCTACGCGGCCTTCCACGCCTTCGGGCACAAGTTTCTTGGCATCCTGCTGGAAATACCTGTCCTTGCTGCCGTTCTCCATAGCGGCGATACTGCCCATACCGCGGTATACTTTGTATTTCCTGCCCTGATACAGTTCAAAGGTTCCCGGGCTCTCGTCACAGCCAGCAAAGATGCTGCCCATCATGCAGACGCTGCCGCCCGCCGCGATCGCCTTCGTGATATCGCCGGAGTATTTTATACCGCCGTCGGCGATGATCGGGATACCCGCTTTCTTCGCCACCGCATAACAGTCCATAATCGCGGTCACCTGCGGAACGCCGATACCCGCTACCACTCTCGTCGTACAGATGGAACCCGGTCCGATCCCTACCTTAACTGCATCCACTCCGGCCTCAATCAGAGCATCTGTTGCTTCTCCGGTGGCCACGTTGCCGGCGATCACCTGCAGATCCGGATATTTCTCCTTGATCATGCGCACAGCGCCCAGAATGTTTTTGGAATGCCCATGGGCAGAGTCCAGAACCACCACATCCACCTTCACATTCACCAGCGCATCCACGCGCTCCATGATATTATTGGTAATGCCGACAGCGGCCCCGCAGAGCAGTCTGCCCTGCCCGTCCTTGGCGGACAGAGGGTACTTGATCTGTTTCTCGATATCCTTGATCGTGATCAGCCCTTTGAGATTAAAGTTCTCATCTACAATCGGAAGTTTCTCCTTCCTAGCCTTTGCAAGTATCTGTTTTGCCTCTTCGAGGGTAATGCCTTCCTTTGCTGTGATCAGCCCTTCGGAAGTCATGGATTCTTTTATCTTCTTTGAAAAATCAGTTTCAAAAAGCAAATCCCTGTTGGTGATGATACCTACCAGTTTTCTGCCTTCTGTAATGGGCACGCCGGAAATACGGAATTTTGCCATGAGATTGTTGGCATCCTCCAGAGTATGTTCAGGCGACAGATAAAAGGGATCCGTGATCACTCCGTTCTCCGAACGCTTTACCTTGTCCACTTCCTCCGCCTGCTCTTCTATGGACATATTCTTATGGATAATGCCGATGCCGCCCTGTCTGGCCATGGCAATCGCCATGCGGTGCTCTGTGACCGTATCCATGCCGGCACTCATCATGGGAATGTTGAGCTTTATCTTTTTAGTTAAATAAGTAGTCAGGTCAACCTGATTCGGAATCACCTCTGAATACTGCGGCACCAACAGCACATCGTCAAAGGTAATGCCCTCACCGATAATTGTACCCATTTTCAATTTCCTCACTTTCTCCGATTTGATTTTCTTTGTAGTCTAGCAGATATTTGTCCATATGTCAAATACACTTTTAACTAATAAATATTCACTTTTCTCGGAGCTGCCATGCGCATCATATTCAGCAGTTTTTCGTTGGGCTCAAACAAAACCTTCGTCATCTTGCCGTCCTGGTTGCAGACCATCACATAAACCCGTCTGTCGGGCATTTTGGAAGTAAAATCCTTCACCGTCATCTGCTTGTTCTGGAAGGAATCCATCGCATGGCTCGTAAGCGGCGCCACAATCTCTGTATGATCCATATCAAAGGTGCACATACGCTTTCTTCTGGATTGAGCCTGAATACGGTCAAAGGACAGGTCTCCGCCCACATACACATACTCATACTCCACCCTGGTGCTCCTGTAATAGAAATACACGCCCGCAGAAGCAGCAAGCGCAACCAGCATCAGGATAAAATTGCCGATAATCGCCATAAACCATAGCAGAACACATACAGTGATCATAATGGGGACTACCACATAGGAATATCCCGGCACCTTTCTCTTAACCATACATTCACAATACTGCTCGTTCATCATAATCCTCCTCAGAATTCGTTATTAATTCCCATTATATAAGATATTACGGCTATTTTCCACTAAAAGTTTTATTAAGTTGCAAAACCTTGAGTTACAAAAAATAATCACAAGAAAGAATCCCGCTGGCGGGATTCTCCGCCTGCGGCGGGTCGCCCTGGCGACAGTATACCTTCCCGCCGCAGTGCGATCCTAAGCGGAGCGTTTTTTTCAATAGGGCGCGCCCTATTGAAAAAAAAGGAGCGGATAAAATCCGCTCCCCAATAAATCCATATATAAATCTGATTACATCATTCCCATTCCAGGGTTTGCAGGCATAGCCGGTTCGGGCTCTTTGATGTTTGCCACTACAGACTCTGTGGTCAGAAGTGTGGAAGCAACGCTGGTTGCGTTCTGCAGAGCGCTTCTGGTAACCTTTGCAGGATCCAGGATGCCGGCTGTCAGCATATCCACATACTCTTCCTTCAGTGCATCGAAGCCCACGCCCACTTCGGACTCTCTCACCTTATTGATGATTACAGCGCCTTCCAGTCCGGCATTGGCGGCGATCTGGTTTAAAGGAGCCTCCAGAGCCTTCAGAACGATCTTAGCACCGATCTTCTCATCGCCTTCCAGGGAGTTCACCAGTTCAACCATCTCCTTGGTAGCATGGATATAAGCGGATCCGCCGCCTGCGATCACGCCCTCTTCCACAGCCGCTTTTGTAGCTGCCAGAGCGTCTTCCATACGCAGTTTCTGCTCCTTCATCTCTGTCTCGGTAGCAGCGCCCACGCGGATCACTGCTACGCCGCCGGATAACTTCGCCAGTCTTTCCTGCAGTTTCTCTCTGTCGAAATCAGAAGTGGTCTCTTCGATCTGAGCCTTGATCTGGCCGATCCTGGACTGGATTTCAGCAGATTCGCCACAGCCGTCCACGATCACAGTGTTCTCCTTCTGAACCTTTACAGATTTTGCACGGCCCAGCATATCCATTGTAGTTTCTTTCAGCTCATAGCCCAGTTCATCGGAAATCACTGTACCGCCTGTCAGAATCGCGATATCCTTCAGCATTTCTTTTCTTCTGTCGCCATAGCCGGGAGCCTTAACACCAACAACATTACAGGTTCCTCTTAATTTATTAACAATCAGGGTGGTCAGAGCTTCGCCTTCAATATCCTCTGCGATGATCAGCAGTCTGGAACCGCTCTTTACGATCTCTTCCAGCACGGGAAGGATATCCTGGATGTTGCTGATCTTCTTATCTGTGATCAGAATATACGGATCATCCAGATTTGCTTCCATCTTCTCCATATCCGTGCACATATAAGCGGAAACATATCCGCGGTCAAACTGCATACCTTCCACCAGATCCAGCTCTGTTAACATGCTCTTGGATTCTTCAATGGTGATAACGCCGTCCTTGGAAACTTTCTCCATAGCGTCGGATACGATCTCTCCCACGCTGTCATCGCCGGCGGAGATTGCGGCAACTCTTGCGATCTGATCCTTGCCTGTAACCGGCTTGGACATCTTAGCAATAGCTTCTACCGCTACATCCGTCGCTTTCTTCATGCCTTTTCTTAAGATGATCGGGTTCGCTCCTGCTGCCAGGTTCTTCATACCTTCATTAATCATCGCCTGTGCCAGTACAGTCGCTGTTGTTGTACCGTCACCAGCCACATCGTTGGTCTTGGAAGCAACTTCCTTCACCAGCTGTGCGCCCATATTTTCAAACGGATCCGCCAGCTCGATCTCCTTTGCGATCGTAACTCCGTCATTGGTGATTAACGGTGTTCCAAAAGATTTATCCAGTACTACATTTCTTCCCTTCGGTCCTAAGGTTACACTGACTGTATCCGCCAGCTGATTAACGCCGGATTCCAGAGCCGCTCTGGCTTCTGCACCGTATTTAATCTCTTTTGCCATGTTCAATTACCTCCTGATTATGTGAATTAATGAGCTATAAGCGCTATAATTATTTCTCAACGATTGCTACGATATCATTCTGCTTAACTACGATGTATTCCTCATCCTCAAGCTTTACTTCTGTTCCTGCATATTTGGAATAAATAACTACATCTCCCGGTTTTACCATCATGGTAACTTCTTTTCCGTCTACCATTCCACCAGGTCCCACTGCGATTACTTCCGCCTGCTGCGGTTTTTCTTTTGATGCTCCGGTCAATACCAGTCCGGACTTTGTTGTTACTTCTGCTTCAACCTGCTTTAAGATAACTTTGTCACCCAACGGTACTAATTTCATTTAAGATTCCTCCTTCTGCAATTATTAGCACTCATAATGGTTGAGTGCTAACGACTGGTTATATATTAGTAAAATTGCCGGCGAATTGCAACGCTCTTATTTTCTCTATTTTACCCGATTTTGTGCACTTTTTTCAATATTTCTCTCTTTTTTTGTTTTTACCTTGTTTTTTCCTATTATTTGAGTAAATGCTCTGTTCATCCGATCAGACCAAATCTTCGGCAGGCATTGTAAATGCCATCCTCTGTGAGGCAGTCCGTGCGGTACCTGCTGATCGAAAGAATTTCCTCCGAACTGTTGCCCATCGCAATCCCATATTCCACAAATGCCAGCATCTCTTTATCGTTGGCACTGTCGCCAAAGGCGTATGTATTCTCACGTTTAATGCCCAGCTGTTCAATCAGAAACGCTATGCCGGAAGCCTTGGAGAATCCTCTTGGCACGCACTCCAGCGCATGTCCGTGATCAATCACGTCCAGATCGGCCGCAATCTCCCTCATCAGCTGTTCCTTTTCCCCCATTCGGCCCTTCCGAAGCTGTATCGTCACCTTGCTGGCCTCCCACTCCTGCCCCCTGATCGGCCGCACGCGCTCAGCCACAAGTGTTTCATAATCCCGGCTGATCTGACGCGCCTCCGCGTCCTCTCCGGCCGGATCAAAATACACGTGATAGCGCCCTTCCAGAAAAGGCAGCGCATGATGTGCTCTCGAACTCTCCACCACCCGGCGGAATATCTCATTGTCCACGGTTTCATAAAACAGCTCTTTTTCTCTGTATTCTATATAGGTTCCGCAGCCGGATATGATGCCGTCAAATCGGATCTCACACAGCTCGGGCTCAAGCTCCGAAATAGTTCTTCCGGTACACAGCACCGCCAGATGACCGTTTTTCTGCATGCCGGAAATCGCGGCCCTGGTGCTCTCCGGCACCGGTATTCCGTTAGCAAGATCGTACAGCGTTCCGTCAATATCAAAAAAAACTATTTTTTTATCCATAACATTCCATGCTCCTTGATACAATATCCGTTTTCCATTAGACTTTATCATAGAATACCCAAATAATCTATGAATAGTTATGAAAAATTTAATATTCTAGGCCTTTTCTTTTTTATATGTGCGTATTACAATAGACAAAAGAGTAAAATACTATAGAGAGAAACCATAACCAACAGACCAATGGTGGAAGGAGATAATAACATGGCAAAAAAAATGGGCAAACTGGTAGCATTTATCGCCGGCGCTGCCGCTGCAACGGCAGGTATCACATACTTTTTAAAATCCAAACGTTTTAAAGAAGAGATGAACGATGATTTCGATGATTTCGAAGACGATTTTGAGGATTTCGCGGATGATGCGAAGGAAGCTGTAAAAGACGGCGCCAGCAAGGCTGCGAAGAAAGCAGAGGATCTCGCTGATACCGCAGCAAAAAAAGCTGAGGATGCCGCACATACCGTGGCAGAAAAAGCAGAAAATGCTGCAGAAGCAGCCGGTGAAAAAGCAGAGGATCTTGCTGAAAAAGCCAAGGATACCGTGGAAGATTTAGCCGACAGTATAAAAGAGCTGTAAAAACGAGCCGCAGCTTATGCCGAATCGCCGGCATAAGCTGCGGCATCTTTTTTTACCGAGCACTACTGCTTATCGAGGATGCTGTTTACCTTTGTTACCGCTCTCGGTATGGCGTCCTTGGCATTTTTCCATGGTTCATCTTTATAGCGGTAATCAAATTTATTGATAAACCAGTTGACATCCTCCTCCACACGTTCCATATTTCTGATGTAGAGTTCTCCGGCCAGCTGGCAGAACTCTTCCAGCTCCTTGCCCCTAAGTCTTTTATCCGCCGTCTTTAACAGACGGCTATAATGCTCCATGCAGAATCCCTTGCAGTTCTTGAAATTATCTCTGAATACGGGATCACTCTTCCACATGTAAAATACCGTATCAAAAAACTTCTCCAGAAACCCTTCGATCCGGCGGCAGATAAAGCAGGAATTTCCCACCTTATCCAGATAGGCCTCCAACGGGGATTCCTCATTTTTTTTAAACAGGCCGGATGCCTTAGGAGAATGTTTCTGCAGCGCCTTAATATCCTTGTTGGTCTTTTTTAAATGTGTGGACAGCATCAGCGCCAGCCCCAACTTGTTTTCCTGTGCCAGAAGCATGCGCATATGGGGCTTGCAGAATCCTGCCTCATCCGTCATAGCCCTCACATCGTCTTCCATATAGCTTGGCCCCAGCGTAAATGCGATCGCATCTTCCTCCAGCTTGCGCTCCATGGCGCAGAAGGGGCATTCCGAATCCTCCTGAAACGCATCGTTTACAGGGATCGTATATATCTTTTCTTTTCCAAATTCCATCTGTCTGCCTCCATATTCTCATTTCCGATTTTCTCCTCCTGCGGCGGGCCGCGCAAACGGCATTTACCGGCACCAGGCTTTTTTCAGCTCCTCCACACCGGCATAAATCTGCTCCGACTGCAGATTCACATATCCAAGCATCACCGTAGACGCATAGGCCCCCAGAGGTTCTCCGATAAAGAGATCTGACAGGCCGTACACCTTGACGCCGCGTTCTGCAGCCGATGCGATCAGCTGCGATTCCGGCACACCCCTTTTGGATCTTAGAAGCACATGCACACCCGCGTGCTCTCCGCTGATCCAGAATTCATCTTCCAATGCCTCCAGCGCTTCCAGCAGCGCATCGTGCTTGTTTTTATATATACTTCTCATCCGGTTTAAATGCCGTTCAAAGCCGCCTTCCGCCAGGAAACGTCCCAGCAGTTTCTGATCGATCCTGGACACGGTGGATGAAAAGAAGCCAAAATCCCTCTCATAAATATTCAGAAGGTTTTTGGGCAGCACCATATAGCTGATACGGATTGCGGGCGCGATGGAACGCGAAAAGGTCCCTATATATATGACATGATCTGACGGATCGGATCCCTGAAGGGAAGGAATTGGCTTTCCCCTGTAGCGGAACTCACTGTCGTAATCATCTTCAATCACATACCGCCCTTCACGGGCCGCCGCCCAGGCCAGCAGCTCCATCCGCCTCTTGATCGGCATGACGATACCGGTGGGATACTGATGGCTCGGCATCACATAGGCGATATCTGCGCCGCTTTTTTCCAGCCGGTCTACGGACAGCCCGCTCTTATCCATCTCCACCGGCACCACCGGATGGCCCAAGCTGCATAACACCTTAAATGCCTGGCGGTATGTCGGATTTTCCATCGCAACACACTTGTCCGAGCCCAGTATACGGCTTAACAGCATCAGCAGATATTCGCTTCCGGCCCCCACCAGAATTTGCTCCGACAGGCAGTTTACCCCTCTGGCCGCGTGCAGATAGCTGCTGATGGCACGCCTGAACTCTTCTTCTCCTTTTGGATCACCGGTTGCAAACAGATCCTTATTGTCATTCACGAGGATCTCTCTGTTTAATTTTCTCCAGATGCCAAAAGGAAATTTGTCCCAGTCGATGCCTCTGTAGGAAAAGTCATACCGGTAATGCTTTTCTTTATTTCCGGCCGGTTTTTGTCTTTGCTCTGTAACAGGCAGCAGTTCCACCAGGCCTTCCAGCGATGCTGCATAATATCCTTTGCAGGGCCGGGATTCCATATAACCTTCGGACAAAAGCTGCTCATACGCCAGCTGCGCGGTGCTCCTGCTTATGCCCAGCTGCGATGCCAATGCCCTTGTGGACGGCAGGCGGTCGCCGGCAGGTATCCGTTTTTCTTTGATCTCTCGTTTTATGTATTCATAGATCTGCTCATAGAGGGGAATCCGGCTGTCTTCTTTTATAGGTATCGCCAATTCATACATCTCATAGTCCTTTTTAAGAAAGAATTTTCCTATTGAATGAGGAAAACAGGACAGGGGGATAATCCCCCTGTCCTATGTTTCTGTTATATCTCACTCCCTGCTATTTCGGGTTGAAGGAGCTCTTCAGGGATACAATCCGGTTGTATACAGGATGCTCCGGCGAAGAATCCCGGCAATCCACACAGAAATAGCCGTTGCGCACAAACTGGAATCTGTCGAAAGCCTTTGCATCTTTCAGGGAGGGTTCAACGCAGCATTCCATCATGCGGATTAAAGAGTTGGGATTTAAATTCAGATTGCCTTCCTCATCATATACACCCTTCTCCTCATCCACGATATTTTCATACAGTCTCGCTTCCCCGCGGATGGCAAAAGGCGCAGCAACCCAATGGATGGTTCCCTTTACTTTCCTTCCGGTAAATCCGCTGCCGCTTCTGGTTTCCGGATCATAGGTGCAATGCAGCAGAGTCACATTGCCTTCTTCATCTTTTTCAAAACTATTGCAGGTCACAAAATATGCGTTCATCAGGCGCACTTCATTGCCCGGAAACATGCGGAAATATTTCTTAACGGGCTCTTCCATGAAATCTTCTCTTTCAATATAGAGCTCCCGGCAGAACGGCACCTTTCTGGAGCCCAGCGCCTCATTCTCGGGATTATTGGGCACATCGAAATACTCCACCTGATCCTCCGGATAATTGTCGATGATCATCTTCAGAGGATTGAGCACAGCCATCACTCTAGGCTCCTTGAGCTTTAAATCCTCTCTGATACAGTATTCCAGCATAGCATAATCACAGGTACTCTGCGCTTTGGATACGCCTGCCAGCTCCACAAACTTGCGGATGGATTCCGGAGTATAGCCGCGGCGGCGCAGACCGCTGATGGATACAAGGCGGGGATCATCCCAGCCGTCCACAATGCCGTCCTCCACCAGTTTCTTAATATACCGCTTGCCTGTAACCACATTTTTCAGATACATTTTGGCAAATTCAATCTGACGCGGCGGCTGCTCGAATTCACACTCTCTCACCACCCAGTCATAGAGCGGACGGTGATCCTCAAACTCCAGCGTACAGATGGAATGGGTGATATGCTCAATCGCATCCTCGATCGGATGGGCGAAATCGTACATAGGGTAAATGCACCATTTGTCTCCGGTATTGTGATGGGACATATGGGCAACACGGTAAATGACCGGATCTCTCATATTTATATTAGGAGAGGACATATCGATTTTTGCTCTCAAAACCTTGGAACCGTCCTCATACATGCCGTTCTTCATATTCTCGAACAGTTCCAGATTCTCCTCAATGCTGCGGCTGCGGTAAGGGCTCTCCTTGCCGGGCTCTGTAAGGGTGCCGCGGTATTCCCTGATCTGTTCTGCCGTCAGGTCACAGACAAAGGCCTTACCTTTTTTGATGAGTTTGACCGCACACTCATACATCTGGTCAAAATAATCAGAGGCAAAGAACAGACGGTCTTCATAATCCGCTCCCAGCCATTCGACATCCGCTTTAATAGAATCGACAAACTCAGACTTTTCTTTCGTCGGATTGGTATCATCAAATCTTAAGTTGAACTTGCCGCCGTATTCCTGTGAAAGGCCGTAGTTTAAAAGGATCGATTTGGCATGGCCGATATGCAGATAGCCGTTGGGTTCCGGAGGGAATCTGGTCTGTACATGGTCAAAACGGCCTTCCTCTAAATCTTTGTCGATGATTTGCTCGATAAAATTTTTGCTTTTTTCATTTTCCATGGAAATGGTTCTCCTTAAGTTTGATTTTCTATGGCAATTGTCTGCTCCGCAGACGAAAATCAGCGCGGGTTATCTGTCGATATTATACCATACTTTTCCTGATTGTAAACATCGGTTTTTCTGCTGGGTAACAGACCGCAGGGAACGAAGGAAGGCGTTTTATGTCGGAGGAGGACTGTTTTTGCGCCGAAAAAGACTGTCATGCTCCTCTTTTTTTACAAAAAATTATATTCAAATCCGCTATAATTATGTGCATGAACTTTGAAGGGGAGGTGAGGTCAGGGTTACGATACCGGTTCTGTACATAGATGTTTTATTTTTTGTAAATTTCCTGCTGGATCTGATCGTGCTTCTGCTCACGAAAAGGCTGCTCGGCAGACAGGCCTCTCTTAGGCGGCTCCTGACGGGCGCAGCCATAGGCGGGCTCTGGGCCTGCACGGCTGTTCTGCTGTCTCTTCCCTTTTGGTGGCTGGAAGCTCTGCTGTCATTTCTGGCGGCTATGCTCATGACTATGACGGCATTTCGGCTGAAAAAAATCCGGGAGATCTTGTCCGCTGCCGGCTGCTTTTATCTGTGCGCTTCGGCGGCCGGGGGACTGGTAAACGTCTTTTATTACCGCACACCGGCGGGACGTGCTATGCAGTCAGCGGTTATGCCCGCATACCAGCTGGCATTATTCCTGACAGCCGCTTTTCTGATCCTTTATACAGGATTGCGGCTGTTTCGCCGGTATCGCAGAGATGAGCAGATGATTTACGATGTTGAACTATGGCACCATGGCAAAAATGTCTGTCTGAAAGGGCTGATGGATACCGGGAACCGTCTCTATACTCCCGTTTCCCACGAACCCGTGCACATTCTGTCATATGATGCATGCCATTCGCTATTGTCCTCCCTGAACCTGGAGGAACAGAATCTGCGCATGATCCCTTTTCGCTCTCTTGGAAAAGATAACGGCATGATCATGGGCCTTGTAATAGAAAAGATGACCCTCCGGCAAAATGGATATGAACACACTGTTACATCCCCGGTAATCGGACTGTCTAAGGGCAGTCTATGCACAAATGGGCAGTACCAGATTATCCTGCATCCGGACATCCGGTCTTTGCTGTAATACCGGCGCTAAGGGTCAGCTGCCGGTGATTTTAAGACTTGCTTACATGCAACAAAACAGGAGAAAAACAACAGGAGGATTTATCCATGATTATTAAAGTTTCCGTACCCAGCCGCTTTCAATTTAAGATAAAACCCAGCTTCCGCAACCTGATTTTTGCCGAAAAGGGCGAAATTCATTATATCGGCGGGAGCGATGTACTGCCGGCACCTCTGGATATGGAGCAGGAAGCAGAAGAAATCGCAAAACTCGGCACCCAGGACGAGAAAGAGGCTAAATCCGTCCTGATCGAGCACAATTTAAGGCTGGTGGTCTACATCGCCAAAAAATTTGACAATACCGGCGTAGGGGTAGAAGATCTGATCTCCATAGGAACCATCGGACTCATCAAGGCCATCAATACCTTCAACAGCTCTAAGAACATCAAGCTGGCGACCTATGCCAGCAGATGCATTGAAAACGAAATCCTAATGTATCTGCGCAGAAATAACAAAACGAAAATGGAGGTCTCCATCGACGAACCCCTGAATGTGGACTGGGACGGCAACGAACTGCTGCTGTCGGACATCCTGGGCACCGATGAGGACGTCATCTACAAGGACATTGAAGATGAAATCGAAAAGAAGCTCCTCAACAACGCCATCAGCCTGCTGACCGCACGTGAAAAGAAGATTGTGGAGCTGCGCTTCGGCCTGCACTCCGAAGACGGGAAAGAAATGACCCAAAAAGAGGTAGCCGATCTGCTGGGAATCTCTCAATCTTACATATCGAGGCTTGAAAAGAAAATTATCAAGCGCCTGAAAAAGGAAATTGTACGGTTTGAATAGGCCGGCAGCCGTCCGGGCAGTCTAATGCCCGGGCGGTCTTAGGCGCACT
The DNA here is from genome assembly GCF_003477885.1 of Lachnotalea sp. AF33-28. Lineage (GTDB taxonomy): Bacteria > Bacillota > Clostridia > Lachnospirales > Lachnospiraceae > AF33-28. Next base: position 53,839 of record NZ_QUEE01000002.1, on the reverse strand, counting down.
CCCTCCATATCGCTGTGGCCTTTATAAAGCCTCCGAGAAAGCCCTGCTCTTCATAACAAGCCCCGTACCGCATGATCAGGCTCTCCAGATCGTCCTGTGCCTGTTCCGGAACAGTATCTCTCATCAGATCCTCTATCTTCTCCCAGGTTTCCATAATCTCCGCGCCATCCGTGGATTCACTCTCATTCCATATCAGATACAGCTTCTCCAATTCGCTCATATTGATCTCCTCCTAGTAGTATTCCCGAATGCGACAGCTTTATTTCAGGGCCTCCACATACGGTTCAATGTATCTGCGCACCCGAAGCCGCTGTGCATATGAAATCAGCCGTTTCAGATCACGGTTATTGTCCTCCATATATGTTTTCAGCACATCCATGGCATTCTCGCTGCCCGTTCTCTTTATATACCGGAAATAGTCGCATACCGTTCTCTCCGGCCCGGTGACCTTCACCTTGCCGTGAGGATACGGGTATTCCAGTACCCCCTCCATGTGGCTGGAGTCCGAAGTATAAAAGAGTTCAACCTGCAGGTCAGCTGGAAGCACCGGTTTCATGCGGCTGGCGGGAATCGTAACGGCCACCGTATCTTTCTTGGCAAAAGACAGCCGATGGATGGCGGCGGCTGAATGGATGCTGATCACGCCCTCCGGGATCAGCATCTGAACCAGCTCCAGCCTGTCCGGTCTCTCCTTATCCGCCGCCCAGATATAATAGCCGGTTCTTATCTTTCGGATCAGCCCCTCTTTCTGCAGCAAAATCAGATCACGGCTGCCGATCCCATGAAGTTTTAACTCTGACGCCTTTAGCACCGGACCGTTCTTTTGAAAAACAGCCAAAACCTCCTCCAGCGCAGATGCAGTCACTGCAACCCCTCCGTTTCTTTTCATAGATACTATTTTTATTATCAATGATTTTATACATAAGATTATATCCGAAACAACGGCAGAATGCAAGTAAAAGATGCAGTCATTTCATATGGCATTTCCACCAAAAAAATCGGTGATCTGAAAATTAATTTTGTTGTTGACAGCGACGGACACTTATGCTAGAATTATGACTTGTGAGATGTAAAACAAGTTGCTGACGTGGCACAGGCGGTAGCGCACTTCATTGGTAATGAAGAGGTCGGCGGTTCGAGTCCGCTCGTCAGCTCTCACTTGAAACCCTTGTATATCAAGGGTTTTTTTCATATCATGAAAAAGAATGACGACACCGCCGCCATAAGCCTTTATGAATCGATAGGTTTTGAAGACCGCTTATATGACTTTGTAGAAGACGAGGATATAAAAATGGCTGTTTACATAGAAACCGAACGCATGATGATTCGCAGCTTTACAGCAGATGACGCTGATGATTTGTACGAAATTCTTGGTGATGACCAAACAATGACTAACTGCGAACCGGCGTATGATTTTGAGAAAACCGAGCAGTTTCTATCCTCTTTCTGTATTGGTCGAAATGGCGCAGTCGCAGCGGTTCATAAGGATAGTGGCAAGGTGATTGGCTACATTCTGTTCCATGAAACGGACGAATGTGTATATGAAATAGGATGGATTTTCAATCGCAGATTTTGGCGGCAAGGTTATGCTTACGAATCCTGCAAGGCTGTGATTGACTATGCCTTCACCGAGATAAAAGCTCACAAAGTTTTTGCTGAGACGATAGATGCTGTTAAATCTGTCGGTCTGATGCAAAAATTGGGAATGCTGCTTGAAGGAATCCAACGAAGCCACACCAAGGATACTCACGGTCAATGGCTAGATTTGTATTTGTGCGGATTGGTTAATCCGAAAGCATAATCGCGGGGGAATATCATGGCATACACACCAAATCGGCTTCATCCCCGTAGATGTGCTGCTAAAAACAGAACAGGCATGACTGAAATCATGCCTGCTTTTGCACTATTTTTCCCGCCGTCTGAACTGTTACGTTACTTTCTGGTTTTCTGCAGGAACTCCGGTATCTTGATGGATTTCTCTCCGGCCACCTCAGGGGATTTCACATAAGGAGAGCCCTGATACGGCTGCGGTGTCGGCACGGAAAACGCAGGCGCATCGCTGCCCTGGGGCGTCGGTGTTTTCGCAGCTGCCTTAGATTTGAAATTAAAGCCTGCCATAGCGCTGGCCACCGGAGAATTTTCTCCGTAAATTTCCAGTCCTGTGGCGATAACTGTAATCGTAGCTTCATCCTGAGCGGAATCATCGAATCTGGCACCAAAAATAATATTGGCGGAATCCCCTGCCAGTTCCTGTACATAGCTGGCCGCTTCGTTGGCTTCCATGAGTCCGATATCGCCGGAAATATTGATGATAACATGGCTGGCGCCCTCGATGGTGGTCTCTAACAGCGGGCTGGATACAGCCTGCTTCACAGCCTCAATCGCCTTATCGTCTCCCTTGGCCTTTCCGATACCGATATGAGCCACACCCTTGTCCGTCATAACGGTCTGTACATCGGCAAAGTCCAGATTGATCAGTGCAGGAACGTTGATCAGGTCGGTTATACCCTGTACGGCCTGCTGCAGCACTTCATCCGCTTTCTTTAATGCATCGGGCATGGTTGTCCTTCTGTCCACGATCTCCAGCAGCTTATCGTTGGGAATCACAATCAGAGTATCCACGCTTTCCTTTAAACGGTCAATGCCATTTAAAGCGTTGGCCATGCGTGTCTTCGCTTCAAAACGAAACGGCTTGGTCACGACACCCACCGTAAGAATGCCCATGTGCTTAGCCAGGCCTGCGATTACAGGCGCAGCGCCGGTTCCTGTGCCGCCGCCCATACCACAGGTAACAAATACCATGTCCGCGCCCTTCATGGCGGCTTCCAGTTCCTGTGCGCTCTCTTCCGCCGCTTTCTGCCCGATTTCAGGCTTCGCACCGGCTCCCAATCCCTTGGTCAGCTTTTCGCCGATCTGAATGGCTGTAGGCGCTTTGCAGAGCTGCAGAGCCTGCTTGTCCGTATTTACACCGATGAACTCAACCCCCCCGATGTTTTCATCGATCATCCTGTTCACCGCATTGTTGCCGGCACCGCCCACACCGATCACGATAATCTTAGCGGCGCCCTCTGACTCATTTATTTTAATCTCAAGCACGGAAAATCCTCCTTTTTCCAACAGCGTTTCATACTGAATTATAATAGACAGCTTTACCTTCTTATTATCATATTTGATTTTAACAAAATAATCAACCTTTAGATTGCATTTTTTTTAGAAATTTCGCAAATTAATTACCATCTTTTTCAAATACGTAATTGCGGTCAATGGCCGATTCCGAATAGACATCCAGATACAGGGTGCCAGGCCCTTTATCCTGTATATGGGGCAGCATATCATGCAGTTCCGCAACCTTGCCCTCCAAAAGTGTATTGCTTCCCATGCGCACTCTGATCTCGCCAATATAGAGCACCACGTTTAAGCTGCTGTCAAAGTATACCTTGTCCACCTTCAGATCGTATTTTGTGAACAGCTGCGTAAGTGTCAGTATCTCATCAAAGACCTCTTTTTTCTTGACAGGCAGTTCCCGGTAGAGCACGATCCGGTCAAAATCCAGGCCGGTTACAAGAGGGATGCCCGCGGTAGGTTTACTGGAGCTCTCCACAATAATCCCGTCCCGGTCAAAATACATATAGCTTCCCATGTATTCGATATAGCCCACCACACTCTTTTCATAGATGATGACATCTACGCGGTTCAGGCCGGAGAATTCAATATCGTAGCGGTCTACAAAGGGGATATCCTTCGGTTCACCGAACTTCTGGTTCAAAAAGCAATACAGCGTGTTTCGCTCCTTCGCAGTACCGAATAGGATATCCCTGATTTCCTCTTTGGTGTAATGCTTGTTGCCCTCCACAGACATCTCGGTAATCGTGATGTTGCTCACCGCGGCCGCTGACGCGGCCAGCACCAGAAATGTGAGCAGCAAGGCTATCAGCAGTTTCTTCTTACTCTTTTTTCTCTTCTTTGATTTTACCACCGTATCCTGCCTCCCAGGAGCACCAAATCCCTGTCTATCGCTTCATATCCCCGCTGTATATATTCACAGCCGTCTATGCGTGATTCACCTTCCGCAGAGAGGGCAGCCACCACCAGCGCCGCACCGCCCCGCAGATCTTTCGCGGTCACATCCGCACCTTGGAGCCTCTTAACGCCTGTGATCACGGCCGTGCCGCCTTCCAGTCTGATATCAGCTCCCATCTTCTGCAGCTCAAAGGCCGTCTTAAACCGGTCTTCAAATATGGTTTCCTCCAGCACGCTGACACCTTCGGCACTGATGAGCGCCGCCATAAACTGTGACTGCATATCCGTGGGGAAGCCAGGATACGGTGCAGTCTTGATATACGGTATGGCCCGCAGCCTTTTCGGAGCGGATATGGTTATGCTGTCCATGCGCTGGCTCACGCTGCACCCGGCATATACCAGCTCTTTTACCATGCCGGACATGAACTCCGGAGATATCTCTGCAACCGTCACTTCTCCGCCGGCCGCAGCAGCTGCTGCCAGATAGGTTCCCGCCACAATGCGGTCACCCGAAACGCGGTAAACCACATCATGTAACGGCGCGCCTCCGAATACGGCCACCGTATCCGTACCGTCCCCCTGAATCTTTGCTCCCATGCGGCGAAGAAAACAGCACATCTCCACCACTTCCGGCTCTTTCGCAGCGCCATGGATCACAGTCATACCTTCTGCCTTAACTGCGGCAAGTATGATATTTTCCGTAGCTCCTACGCTGGGGAATATGAGACTGACTTCGGCTCCCGATAATCTGGCGGCGGATGCATGGATCTTTATTCCCTCCACCTCCACGCTGGCGCCCAGCTTTTCCAGACCGGATAAGTGCAGGTCGATGGGCCTTTTACCGATCGAACATCCTCCGGGATAATAGGTAACCGCTTCGTTTGCCCTTCCCAGCAGCGCTCCCAAAATCGTGATGGATGAGCGCATCTTCTGTACCGTTTTAAGAGGGATCGATGTGGTGCCAAGCTGCGAAGCATCAATGCTTAAGCAGTGCTGTTCCAGTTTCGTTTTCGCGCCCAGTTCCTCCAGTATCTCCCGCATACTGTGTACATCATCAATATACGGCACGTTCTCTATCACCGAAACCCCTTTATGCAAAAGAGATGCTGCCATGATGGGCAGCACCGCATTTTTGGAACCCTGCACCTTTATCTCGCCCCTCAAAGGATACCCGCCTTGAATTTGTAATGTAGACAACCTGCTACCTCCAAAAACTTTCCTATGTTATCCTATGTAGACTGCGATAAATGGTTTCGTGTTTTTCTCATTTTTCTATCTTTATTTGGTTGGACACGCTTAGAACCATTCCCATCTCTACCATAAGGAAAAGTACCGACGTGCCGCCGTAACTGATAAACGGCAGCGTGATGCCGGTATTGGGTATCGTATTGGTGATAACCGCTATGTTTAAAATGACCTGTATGGCAATATGCGCCATAACCCCCACAACAATCATCGATCCCAAGAGGTCGGGAGCATTGTTGGCAATCACCATGAAACGCCATATCATGAACAGGAAAAGCAGAATCAGACAGGCAGCCCCGAACAGCCCCAGTTCCTCACAAATGATGGAGAAAATCATATCGTTCTGGGCTTCCGGCACGAAGCTTAGCTTCTGGATGCTGTTGCCTAACCCTTTGCCGAATATGCCGCCCGATCCGATCGCATACAGACCCTGAAGCACCTGATATCCGCCCTCCAGAGGATAGCTCTCCGGGGACCTCCACACATGGATTCTGTCCAGCTGATAGCTTTCCAGCACTCCCATCTCCACCAGCTTATCCCCCAGCTGCAGGGCCGCTATGACCGCTACAACGCCCAGCCCCACTACAACTGCAAACCGAAGCTTCTTTCTGCTGGCCACAAACACCATCGTAAACCCTATGCCCAGGATAATGATTCCGGAGCTTAAGTTATTCATCAGTACAAGCAGTCCGGGTACGGCGGTCACAAAGACCATCAGAAAGATCGTGCCCCATTCGTCCATTTTCTTACGTTTGACATATAAGACGATCAGACAGGCAAGCGCCAGGATCACGGCAACTTTTACAAGCTCCGTTGGCTGAAAGCTCAATGACTCCGATACGCCCAGCCAGCGCTTCTGTCCGTTTCTCTCTATTCCGAGAGGTGTGAAATTAACCAGAATCATACAAAGCACCGCGGCGCCATAGCCCAGCACCGCAAATTTCGCAAAAAAATGATAGTTCATCTTGGAGATGACCAACATGACCACAAAACTGGCCGCTGAAATAAGTGCCTGGCGTTTCAGAAAATGAATGGAGCCGTCGCTGAATTTCATTTCCGCCACATAGGCGCTGCTGCTGTAGATCATAATCAAGCCGAAGCATGACAGAAATATAATGATAAAAAGCAGGCTGTAGTCATAATATCTTCTGGTTTTCTCTGTCCGTTTTCCCTGACGTCTTTCCATTCATTCCACTCCTCGTTTTTTGTTCCACAGGGTGTACTTTTGACAGTTACAGCGCTTTTACACACTCTTTGAATATGCGTCCCCTCTCCTCGTAGTTGGGGAACATCCCCCAGCTGGCGCAGGCGGGCGAAAGAAGGACCGCATCTCCCGGTACGGCGGCTCTTGACGCCATCGCAACCGCCTCTTCCATCGAAGAAGCGCGGACACAGTTTACAAATCCCAGCCTGGCTGCCGCCGCTTCAATCTTATCGGCGGTCTGCCCTAAGAGAATCATCTGTTTTACATTTCCGTTAAAGGACAGGATCCATTCATCGTACTCCGACTGCTTATCGTATCCTCCCGCAATCAGAACCGTCGGCCGTGTCATGGCTTTGATGCCCTGGATAGCCGCATCAGGATTGGTTCCTTTCGAATCGTTATAATAGCGGACACCGTCTCGTTCCGTCACGAACTCTATTCTGTGCTCCACCGGGGCGAACTGTTTGAGGACTGCCGCGATGATTTCAAACGGCACCGACAGCGCTCTGGCAATCAGCACCGCCGCCATAGCGTTTTCATAGTTGTGTCTCCCGATTATCCTCAGTTCCGAAACAGGGCAGACACGTATCTCTTCCCCATCCTCCCTGCAGATAATCTCCCCATCTCTAAGGAAAGCTCCTTCTTTGAGTTCTCTGGCGCTGCTGAAATAGCGCACCCTTGCCTTAAGCGCTCCGCCGAACTCCCTTAATATCTCATCTTCGTAATTAAGCACACAGGTATCGTTCTCACTCTGATTGACGGCGATGCTCTCTTTCACACGGATATATTCCTCCATCGTCTTATGCCGGTTCAAATGATCGGGGGTGATGTTTAATATAGCGCTCACATCCGGCTTTAACCGCCGGATGGTCTCCAGCTGAAAGCTGCTCACCTCCGCCACAGTCACAGAATCATCCGCGGTTTTAAGCGCCTGTGAGGTATAGGCTACGCCGATATTTCCAACTACAAAGGTATTCTCATTCCATGCCCTTACTATTTCACCCGTGAGAGCCGTCGTGGTGGTCTTGCCGTTCGTGCCTGTGATGGCCGCCAATTTTCCCTTCGCAAAGCGGTAAGCCAATTCGATCTCGCTCCATATGGGCAGGCCGCGGCTCTGCATCTTTTTCACAAATTCCGCATCCATGGAAATACCCGGGCTGATCACACAGACTTCAGCGCTTTCCATTATCTCATCCGTAAGCCCTCCCAGCACGATCTTAAGTCCGGGTTTACCCGATATCTTCTCTCTTATCGTGTCCGGGCTCTGATTCACATTGGAGTCGTACAGAATGACATCCGCACCTGTCTTTAGCAGAAGCTCTGCCGCCCCGATGCCGCTCTTGCCGGCCCCGGCCACAATCACGCTTTTTGTAAATTCCATTGTTATGCTCCCATCTGCACGCGGATTTTAATGCGCACATTTCTTTCCTATAATTTTAGATATTTGCAGCGGCGAAGTGCCGGACAGTCAAGGGACTCCTCTTCTTACAGGGCCAGATATGCAACCAGGCACAAGAGACCCGTCACGATGGAAAATACCGCCACCACCCGCGTTTCCGACCACCCGCACAGCTCAAAGTGGTGATGGATCGGGGCCATCCGAAACAGCCGTTTCCCTCCGGTGCGTTTGAAATAGGTCACCTGCAGCACGACGGAAAGGATCTCTATACAGTAGATAAATCCCACAATCAGTATAAACAGGGGCATCTTCAGCATGAATGCGGTTGCAGACACAAAACCGCCCAACGCCAGGGACCCGGTATCGCCCATAAACACTCTGGCCGGGTATACATTAAACAACAGAAATCCCAGCAGGCTTCCCACCACTGCCGCTGTAATCGGTTCCAGACCGCTGTGTTCACCTATGGCCACAACGGTGAAGAACACGGCTACCAGCATAGTTACACTGGAGCACAGACCGTCCAGTCCGTCCGTAAAGTTTACACCGTTATCCGTGGCCAGAACCCCGATAAAGACAAGGGGCACATACCACCAGCCGATATCCACCGTCTTACCGTGCATAAACGGTATCCGTATCTCGGTCCCAAGCCCCGGAGTCGTCATCAGATAATAGCAGAAAACCCCGGTAATCAGTATCTGGCACAGCAGTTTCTGCTTGGGATTAAGTCCCTCGGAACGCTTCATCACGATCTTGATGTAGTCATCCAGAAATCCGACCACCCCAAATCCCACCATTACAAACAGCACGGGAATGATGCGCGGATACTCTTTGACAAAAAAAAGAGAGGCCGCCGCAATTCCGCACAAGATTACAAGGCCGCCCATGGTGGGAGTCCCCGCCTTTTTCAGATGGTCCTTCGGACCGTCTTCCCGCACCTGCTGCCCAAATTTCAGCTTCTTAAGAAACGGAATCATGATCGGGCAAAGCAGCGCACTCACCGCAAAAGCTATCAATACTGCATAAATCACATCTTTTACCATAGGGCACCTCGTATCCTTGGCCGTAAACCGGCCTTACTTCATTTTAACTGTATTAGTATAATCCATTCTATTGGGAGCGTCAACCTTAGAAATCCTTGGTTTTTCGACGTATTTACCCATTTTATACCAGTTCGGACCGTGCAGTTTTTCACCTGTTATTTATTCCCAAGGTAGAATATAACTGTACTGTCTTTTTTTATCAGCTCGCCCTCCAGCGGAAACTGATCTGTAACATAATCGCCTTCACCGAGATAGATCGGCTCCAAGTCGGTTTCACTGATCTTTTTCTTCAGATCGGAAACCCCCATCCCCATATAGTTTTCCATCATAACATCGCCGATCTCATAGGCAGCGATCTCTTCCACGCTATAGTCTTCCTCTATGCCGAGATAGGGAAGGATGTTTTCAAAGATGGATTTTACAGCCGGGGCAGCGATCGTACCGCCGTAATAGATCCCTTCAGGCTCGTCGATGGTGATCAGCGCTATGACCTTGGGATCGGTGGCCGGAGCAAAGCCTAAAAACGACGAGATATAGTTCTTCAGGCTTCTGGGCAGCTTTTCTGAGGTGGCCGTCTTGCCTCCTACATGATATCCCGGGATATAGGCCCTTTTTCCGGAACCTTCCGCCACTACCTTCTCGAGTATGCTGCGCATGGTATCGGAAACATTTTTATCCACCGCCCCTTCCGTGACAGGATAGGTCAGCGTCTCCACCTTGCTGCCGTCCGCGCTTTCCACTCTTACTCCGAAATGAGGAGTGACCAGTGTGCCGCCGTTTATTACGGCGCTGGCCGTTGTGAGCAGCCGTATCGGAGTGATCTGGAAGGATTGCCCGAAGGAGATGGTCGCCAACTCCACTTCTCCCACATTATCCTGCTTATGCATGATGGTGGAGGCTTCTCCGGGCAGATCGATGCCGGTTTTACTTAGCAGCCCGAACTGGTTGAAATACTTATACATATTAGAGACGCCAAGACGCAGCCCCACTTCGATGAATACGGGATTACAGGAATTCATGGCTCCGTGTACAAAATCTTCCGCCCCATGGCCCGATACCTTGTGGCAACGGATGCGGCGGTCCTCAACGATCTTATAGCCCGGGCAGTAAAATTGGTCATTGACCGAAACCACGCCTTCGGATAAACCTGCGGAAGCGGTCACGATCTTAAAGGTGGAGCCCGGTTCATAGGTGTCGTTAATGCAGCGGTTTCTCCACATCATATTAAGCAGATTCTGCTTCTCTTCGGCGCTCACGTCTTCCGTAAGTTCATAATTGAGCGTAAAAGGGTCATTTAAAGAAAATTCAGGAACGTTAACCATGGCCATAATCTCGCCGTTCTGCGGGTTCATCACGATGATGGACACCGCTTTGGCATTTTTCTGCTCCATCACCTGCATAGCGGCCTGTTCAGCATATTTCTGAATATTGACATCCAGACTCAGATAGAGATTGTTGCCTGCGACCGGTTCAATCCTGCCTTCGGCCGCGCCGTCAATCTCAATGCCCTTGGCATCGGTCAGCGTCAGGATCTGTCCGTCGATGCCCTTTAAGACATCCTCATATTTGACCTCCAGGCCGATAATACCCTGGTTGTCGCTTCCGGTGAAGCCGAGCACTTTGGAGGCCAGCGTGTCAAAGGGGTAATACCGTTTATAATCCTCATCCACCTTCACTCCGTTAAGCGCATACTGCCTTATGCTGTCTCCTACCGATTTGTCCACATTGGATTTGATTACCTCTCTGGAAGTATATTTTTCTACGCTGGTGCGGACTTTATCCTCGTCCATGCCCAATTCTTTTGAAAGCACCTCCACCACCCGGTCCGGGTCCGTGATCTGATTATGTATGACGGATATGGTGCAGACCGTGCGGTTTGTAGCGATTACGGTGCCGTTTGCATCGTATATTTCACCTCTGGCGGCCTTGATAGCCCTCTCTCTTTCGTGAAGTTCATCCGCCTTCTCACTGTAATAAGCCGACCGAAATATCATGAGGTACGTCAGCCGTCCGATCAGCAGCACCGAGAGCACAGCCGAAATAGCAAAGATCAGCATGATCCGCTTCCGGTTATTTGTGGTTGTCCGGCGCACCTCTGTATCCGCTTCCGTTTTTTTCATAGAGCTCCTGATGATCCGTGTTTATTACAATGTATTACGGCCCAGGGGCATGTATGACTTCCAGCCGGCAATTACGGCTGACCGCTGCCGCTGTCACCGCCGTTATCTTCCGGGGCCTGGTTTCCGGAAACCTCGTCATAGAATACGCTGTTATCATAATTTTCTTCCGAATCAATGATGGTGATCGGATTTGTTTCCGGTTCTTCCGGATTCTCTCCATCCGGATTTTCCCCGTCAGGATTGTCGGGATTGTTGTCTTCCGGCTGTGTTTCTTCCGGCGGCTGTTCCTCTGCAGGAATTTCCCGCGTGGGATATATATTGAAATAAGGAAGGAGATCCACCAATATATCCCTGCACAGATCTGTCACATATTTGCTCTCGGACTGTTTGGGGATATTGGGCTCGTCGATCAGCGTATAGATGAAAAGCTCCGGATTGTGCGCCGGAATGCAGGCCACAAAGGATATAATATACTTCTCGTCGCCTCGCGGATACTTCTCACCGGTTCCGGTTTTTCCACCCATCTCATAACCGGGGATCGCGGCCTTTTGTCCTGTTCCGCCTTCCACCACCTGAAACAGGGCTTCTTTTATAAATTCAGAGGTGTGTTCGCTGATCGTACGCCTTACCAGCACCGGATCCAGATTTTTCACCACATTGCCGTCTTCATCCAGGATCTGCTTTACCATGCGGGGTTCATAGTAATAACCGCCGTTTAGAAGGGAACAGTACGCGGCCGCCATCTGGATCATCGTGACGTTAAAGTTCTGTCCAAAGGAGTTTGTAGCCAGGTCAGTACTTCCCATGGTCTCTTCAGCATGAAGAATACCTTCCGCCTCACCCGGCAGATCAATGCCCGTGGACTGACCCAGCCCAAAAATCTTCTGATATCTGCAGAACACATCGGGTTTAATATAATCTCTGGCCATCTGCATCAACGCATCGTTGCAGGAGCTCATGAGCGCCTGTGTCACTGTCAGCCACCCGTGTCCCCGTGTGTTATGGCATCCGATCTTGTATCCACCTACCTCCTCATAGCCGTCACAGAGGAAGCTTTCATTTCCCTTAAGTCTCGCTTCTTCAATACCCGCGGCGATCGTCAGGGATTTGGCGGTGGATCCCGGCTCATAGGTATCGCTGATACAGAAATTTCTCCACAGGTTATTCAGAAATTCCGTTTTTTCTTCCTGCGTCATCGCGGCAATCTGATCTTCCGAAAAGTACGGCGTCAGATCCGCGGGCTGATTCAGATTGAAGCTGTCACTGGCCGCCATAGCCAGCACTTCAGCCGTATTCGGCTTCATTACGATACATGCGACATTCTTCGCCCCGATCGTGGCGTTGAAATTGGCGATGTGTTCTTCCACGATCTGCTGTGCGGTGGCGTCTATCGTGGATACCAGCGTGTATCCGTTCTGCGGCTTAACCGTTACCCGCTCCAGATTGGAATCATCGTTCAGATAGCCGTATTCACGGCCGTTGGTTCCGGCCAGCTCATCGTTATAGTACTGTTCCATTCCCCAGTTACCCTGGGTGCCGTCTCCAGAAGAAAAGCCGATCAGCTCGCAAGCCAGGTTATTATAGGGATAAATCCGTTTGTATTCGTCTTCAAACCATACGCCCTTCACCCTCGCTTTGCTTTTCTCTTTCTTCATCCGGTCATTGAATTCTTCCTGATAGGAAAGAAATGCTTCCTTCTGTTCGCCGCTTAACTGCCTGGCGTACCGCACATAGCTGCTCTCCGGCTTTTCTTCCAGTATGTCTTCCAGTTCAGCCCGGTCATAGCCAAATACGGAAACAAGCGCATCCAGCGTGGCGTCCCTGTAATTTTTCTCCTCACCTGAGAGCATGACCTTGGGGTCCAGTATCAGGTTATATACCTTTTCATTCATGGCAAGCCTGGTACCGTTGCGGTCCCAAATCTCGCCTCTGGACGCCATGATCACACGGCTGTCGTAGGACTGCTGGGAAAGGACGATCCTTTTGTAGTCTTCACCGTCTTCCTTGGCAATTCCTACCAATACAAATCCAAGTGCAAACAAAGCCAGCGCCACGGTAAAAAACACGAACGCCAGCTTTCTCTGCATATATTTTGCAAATGGTATTTTCCTTTTTGGTTTATTCCGGGATGTCTTCATTCTGCCGTACATACTCCCTCTCTGATTTCTCGTAATGCACAATCTGGTCCTCGCTGGCGTAAACCATGCCCAATTCGTTTGTCGCCACATCATAGATGTGGTTCAAATCAATACTCTTATTGATTTCCCCCTCGATTGTGTCATTGCTGTCCTTCAGATCCAGCAATTCGCTCTGCATATTTGCCACTTCTTTCATCGTTGTATTGATGGAAGAGCGCACCTGCAGATAATTTACAGCCATCCCAACCACACAGATACAGGTGGCCGCCAGAACAATCACATACGGCAGCGTCATCTGCAGGGCTTTATCACGGTTGCGCCTCGCGCGGTAGCTCTTTCTCGCTTCTCTTTGGTGGATCGGATAATATTCATGTTCGACTGTTTTGCGTACGGTATTTCCCGCAATATATGCTGATGTCTTTCTTCTATCCGCCATGCTATAATTCCTCCCTAAACTCTCTCAAACACTCTTAGTTTCGCACTTTTTGATCTTTTGTTGGCCTCCATTTCCTGCCCGCTTGGCAGAATCGGTTTTCTCGTAAGTATTTTCCCCCTGCTCACCTTGCCGCAGACACAAACCGGAAATTCCGGAGGACAGGTACAGGGATTTTCATTTTTGCGGAACCCGTTTTTTACGATACGGTCTTCCAGCGAATGAAACGTGATGATACACAGCCTTCCTTTCGGATTTAACAGCTCAATCATCCGGTCGATCGAATTATCCAGCACCGTGAGCTCTCTGTTGAGCTCTATCCGGATCGCCTGAAATGTCTTTTTAGCCGGGTGTCCGCCGGCAAACCGTACCCTGGCGGGTATTGCAGTCTTTATGACCTCCACCAGCTCACCCGTAGTTTCAATCTCTTTGCTCTGTCTCGCCTGCACGATGTGCTTGGCAATATTCTTTGCAAATTTATCTTCTCCGTAATCTCTGATGATACGGTACAGCTCCATCTCGCTGTAAGTATTGACAATATCCCTGGCGGTGACTGCATTTCTCTGATCCATGCGCATATCCAGAGGAGCGTCTTCTTTATAGGAAAAACCTCTCTGCGCCGTATCCAGCTGATACGAGGATACACCCAGATCCAGCATGATGCCGTCCACCTTTTGGATATCCAGTTCCTTTAATACCTGATCCATGTTCTCGTAGTTGCTTCTTACGATGGTCACGCGGTTTGCATAGGGCGACAGTCTCTCACCCGCAGCTCTTATTGCGTCCTCATCCTGGTCTATGCCGATCAACCGGCCTCTTTCCCCCAGCCTTCTGCATACTTCAGAGGCATGTCCGCCTCCTCCCAGTGTGCCGTCCACATAAATCCCGTCCGGCCGGATGTTCAGGTTATCCACCGTTTCTAAAAGTAGTACGGAAGTGTGCTCAAACTCCATCAGATTCCCAGTCCCTCCATATTTTCTGCGACTTCTTCCATGTCGTCATATACGCTGGCATTGGTCCAGGTATCCTTGTCCCATATCTCAACGCGGGAGCCAACGCCGACCAGCACAACATCCTTATCCAGTTTTGCAAACTCTCTTAAATGAGCCGGCAGCAGTATTCTTCCCTGCTTGTCCACCTCGCAGACGGTGGCGCTTCCCAGCAGGAAACGGGTGAATTTACGCGCATTGGGGTTCGTAAGGGGCAGGCTTTTAAGTTTCTCCGCCAGCTGTTCCCAGCCTTCATCGGTATAAACAAACAGACAGTGATCCAGTCCCTGGGATACTACAAAGGATTCTCCCAGACATTCACGGAATTTGGATGGCATGATCAGTCTGCCCTTCGGATCAATCGAATGGGTATACTGTCCCATGAATGTGTTCACCGCTGTCACCTGCCTTTCTTTTGAATCATTTCCACCACTTTCCCCCACTTTGACACACAAATCACTACTTTCCTCCATTTTAGAATAATTCTTAAGAAATAGCAAGAGAAAATTCATGATTATTAAATAAAAAACAAAACCCGTAACAAATAGGTCAGAAATTCGACATAATGTTACGGGTTTTGCCCAGGACGCGGCGGTTTCCGTGACGGGCTCCGCCATATCTATTCAGTTGTGGTCTCTGCGGCTTAAGGCGTTTAAAGCCTACTCCGCTAGCTCATAGTACTCCTCAATCAGCAGATCGAGTTCCTTGCTTAGTGCCA
This sequence comes from Lachnotalea sp. AF33-28, assembly GCF_003477885.1. GTDB lineage: Bacteria > Bacillota > Clostridia > Lachnospirales > Lachnospiraceae > AF33-28. The sequence continues at coordinate 38,530 of NZ_QUEE01000002.1, read as the reverse complement.
GTATCTCAGCACTCTTATGCAGGGTAAGGATCGCTTTATCCAGCTCTTTGCGCTTTTTCTCAATTTTACACTTGATATCCATAATTTTTTTATCTTTGTGCATCTAGTTTTCTTTCACCTTTGCTGTGATTTTTCTGTTGACGATTATTATGAGAAGTGCAGCCACTGCCATAATCAGTGACAGCAGCTGCGAAACGGCCATGCCGGTCGCAAATAATTTCAGCTGATCGGTCCTAAGCGCCTCTATCCAGAACCGCCCGATGCCATAACCGACGAAATAGAGCCAAAACAACTCCCCTTCAAATCGCTTATGTTTCCGGTACAGGTACAGCAATATTAATACACCCGCATTCCATATGGATTCATACAAAAAAGTCGGATGCACCTGAATATAAGTCACACCGCCCTCTATGATCCGGCGCTCCAACAGTTCCTGTGTGATCATCGACGGATTTACCAGTGACATCCGAATTCTCATGGCAAACAGATTATCCGTGTAACCGCCGAATGCTTCGCAGTTAAAAAAATTACCCCATCTGCCAATCATCTGACCCAACAGCAGCCCAAGCACAGCGCTGTCGGCTATCCGGAAAAAAGGGACCTTCTTTACTCTGGCAAACACAATCAGAGTCAGCGCCGCCCCAATGATCCCGCCGTATATTGCCATGCCGCCCTTCCTTATATTGAAGATCTCCCACAGATTATTGCGGTAGCTGTCCCAGGCGAATATCACATAATAAAGCCTGGCGCCGACAATGGCAAACAGTATGGCGAAAATCATATAATCCACAAGTATCCCGGGATCCTGCCCGCGGGACTTAAAATCCCGGCAGGAAAGCATCAATCCGAGAATCGCTCCCATACCGATGATGATACCGTATAAAGCGATATCAAATCCAAAAACTGTAATGTGGTTCGGCAAATGCTGTATACCGATACCCAAGTTCACAAATAATATATCCACTAAGCGAAACCTCCGCTTTGCCGGCAACTTGCGGTTTCCTGCCTCCCCGCTGACGACAGGTTCCTCTGCTGCTAATGACATTTTACTCCGATATTCCCCAAAAATCAAATAAAACGACCCTTCCAATTTCGATATAATTCGACAGCGGGGCAAGAATCCCTTTTATTTTCGGGGAAAATATGCTACACTACTTTCTGATTAAGAATCTCAAGGAGGAATCCAATCATGAAGTTAGGTATCGTGGGGCTCCCTAATGTCGGAAAAAGCACCCTGTTCAATGCGTTAACCAAGGCAGGCGCAGAATCCGCCAACTACCCTTTTTGTACAATTGATCCCAATGTAGGTATCGTGCCAGTTCCGGACTTTCGTCTCGGGCTTCTGACCGATATGTATCATTCCAGAAAAACCACTCCGGCTGTTATAGAATTTGTGGACATCGCCGGTCTTGTAAAAGGCGCTTCCAAAGGGGAAGGGCTCGGCAACCAGTTTTTATCCAATATCCGCGAGGTGGATGCGATCGTCCATGTAGTCAGATGCTTTGAAGATGACAATGTTGTTCATGTGGACGGCAGTGTCAATCCGTTAAGGGATATTGAGACGATCAATCTCGAGCTGATCTTTTCCGATCTGGAAATACTGGAACGCCGCATCGCAAAGACCTCCAAGGGCGCAAAAAACGATAAAGCGCTGGCAAAGGAGCTTGAGACCTTAAGCCGCCTCAAATATCATCTGGAAGACGGCAGGCCGGTTAAGAGCCTCGCTCACGCAGACGAGGAGGAGGCCGCTTTCATCCAGTCACTGAATATGTTAACCGGAAAGCCCGTCATTTATGCAGCCAATGTGTCTGAGGATGATCTGGCCGACGATGCATCCGGCAATCCTTATGTGGAAAGCGTCAGGAATTATGCCCGTGAGGAAGGCAGCGAAGTGTTCGTGATCTGTGCACAGATTGAACAGGAGATCGCAGAACTGGAGGAGGATGAGAAAAAGATGTTCCTGGAGGATCTGGGGCTTTCGGAATCCGGACTGGATAAACTGATCGCCGCCAGCTACCGGATCCTGGGTCTGATCAGTTATCTCACCGCAGGCGAGCAGGAAACACGCGCCTGGACCATCAAAAAGGGGACGAAAGCGCCTCAGGCCGCGGGCAAGATCCATACGGACTTTGAAAGAGGATTTATCCGCGCGGAAGTAGTCAATTATCAGGAGCTGCTTAACGCGGGTACCTACGCGGCAGCCAGGGATAAAGGATTGGTGCGGCTGGAAGGCAAGGACTATGTGGTGCAGGACGGCGATGTGGTGCTGTTCCGGTTCAATGTGTAATCCTGATTAGCTTAACTAATTAGCCTAAAATAGCGGCAGACAGAGAGCGCGCCTGGGGCGGACCCGGTGGAGGAGGCGGCTGCGGCTGTGTCGTGTTTCGAACGGTTTCCGCCCTTAAGAACATCTAATAATATACAATTTCGTTAAATACAAGCCCTGCCGGAAGAACTCGCGCTACGCGCTCAAACATACTTCCGGCAGGGCTTGACTCTACTCTGCCGTAAAGCCCAGGTCGTCCAGGAGCTCTACGGTTTCTTTGACCGTGGACTCCGTATCATCGGTTATGGTGACTGTTTTTTTGTCCAGGTCTACCTCGTGGGAGATGCCGGCGCCTTCCAGGGCTTTGTTGATGCGGGCTACGCAGTGTTCACAGTGCATTTCGGGTACTTTGAATGTTTTCATGTCTTTTTTCCTTCCTTTCGGATCTTTTATTTTAATATGGTATCCGGTGTGCTGAATGTTATCTGATCAGCACACTTACGTTTTTCCCGGCGGTTTACTTCATCAGCTTCTGGATGACGGCGCAGAGCTCGTCTACGGTCTCTTCATCGCCGTTTTTGATGTTTTCTACCACGCAGGTCTTGATGTGAGTGGCCAGAAGCACTTTGTTGAAGCTGTTTAAGGCTGATCCCACCGCCTGGACCTGGGTCAGGATATCCACGCAGTAACGTTCGGATTCCACCATAGCTTTTATGCCTCTGATCTGGCCTTCAATGCGGTTTAATCGGTTCATCAGATCTTTATACTCCGGTTCCTCCCGGTGTTTGTGTTTGCAGCAGCTGCATTCTTCCATAGGTTCCCCCTTTTGTGACTCCCTGCCCGCCTGTTCTCAGGCAGCGGGGATATGATGTTTAGTTGCAGACGGCGTACTTGTTACAGTTAGCGTAAACTTCATGCACATGAAAGAGTTGGGTATAGCCCTCATTGGGACGAGCTCTCCTATCATCCGGTCAGTGCAGCTTCAGGCCGCGCAGACGCAGGGCGTTGCTGACTACGCAGACGGAGCTTAGGGACATAGCCAGACCGCCGATCATCGGGTTGAGCAGCGGGCCGCCGAACAGGTAGAGTATGCCGGCCGCCACCGGTATGCCCAATGTGTTATAGAAAAAGGCCCAGAACAGATTCTGCTTAATATTGCGGATCGTTGCCTTGCTTAAACGAATGGCGCGGTAGACATCGTTCAGATCGTCCCTCATCAGCACCAGGTCCGCTGATTCTATAGCAATATCGCTTCCGTTTCCGATGGCTGTGCCGATCTGCGCCTGAGCGAGCGCCGGCGCATCGTTGATGCCGTCGCCTACCATCATAACCGTTTTTCCTTCTTTCTGCAACTTTTCTACAATGCCTGCCTTATCTCCCGGCAGCACTTCCGCGTAAATCTCCGTGACATCCACCTGTTTTGCGATATGGGACGCTGTCAGACGGTTGTCTCCGGTCAGCATCGCCACCTCTATGCCCAGCGCTTTCAGTTTACGGATCGCTTCCCGGCTGGTCGTTTTAACCGGGTCGGCAACACTGATCATCCCGGCTATGACATGGTCTGCCACCAATAACATCGGGGTCTCTCCCCTTGCAGCCGACTGGGTGATCCTGCCTTTTATCTCCTCATCCGCCTCTATGTCCAGCGATGAGAGCAGCTTTTGGTTGCCGATGGATATCTCCCTGCCGCCGAGCACGGCGGTGATGCCCTTTCCGGTTATGCTTTCAAATGCTTCCGGTTTCTCCAATGTAAGGCCCTGCTCTTTCGCTTTTTCCACGATGGCCGAAGCGAGCGGATGTTCGGAACCCTGTTCGCAGGATGCGGCCAGCCGCAGGCATTCCCGCTCGTCCATATCCTCAAAGAAGCTGCAAACCGCCGTTACTTTCGGCTTTCCTTCCGTAATGGTGCCTGTTTTATCCAGCACAATGGCATCCACCTTGTGGGTGGTCTCCAGCGCTTCACCGCTCTTAATCAATATGCCATGTCTGGCTCCCACTCCGGTTCCCACCATGATCGCCGTGGGAGTTGCGAGGCCCAGAGCACAGGGGCAGGCGATGACCAGAACGGATACAAACACGGTCAGCACAAAATTCAGATCTTTTCCGCCAATCAGGGCCCACATAAGGGCTGCAACCAGCGCGATGAGGATGACGGCCGGGACAAAATATCCGGCTACCGTATCCGCCAGCTTAGAGATCGGGGCCTTCCTCCCCTGAGCATCCTCCACCAGTTTCACTATCTTGGATAATGTGGTGTCGGCGCCGGTATGGCTGACTTCTATTTCCATGAGTCCGTTGTAATTCATGCTTCCGCCGATGACGGAATCACCGGTCTTCTTTTCAACCGGGATGCTCTCTCCGGTCAGCATGGATTCATCCACGCTGCTTTCGCCCGATACCACAAGGCCGTCGAGAGGGACCCGGCTGCCCGGTTTAACGAGGATATGCTCTCCCACCGCCACTTCCTGCGTAGGGACTGTAACCTCTTCCCCGTTTCTGATCAGGAGCGCCGTATCCGGCGCCAGCTCCATCAGCTTTCGGATCGCTTCGGAAGTCTTGCCCTTGCTGCGGCTCTCCATATACTTGCCCAGCATGACAAGTGTTACCACAACGGCCGCGGATTCGTAATACAGGCTGTGCACCGCCATGTGGTCCGACGGAATTTTAACCGTCATATAAAGGCTGTAAAAAAATGCGCTGCCGGTACCGATAGCCACCAGGGAATCCATATTGGGATGGCCTTTCAATAACGTCTTGAAACCGACTATATAAAAACGGCTGCCGCAGATCAGAACCGGTAACGTGAAAATCAGCTGCGCCAGCGCAAATGCAAGCGGGTGGGAATCCATTTCGAGAAACTTTGGGAGGGGCAGGGTAAAGGGCAGCATATGTCCCATGGACAGATATAAAAGAGGCAGGGCAAAAAGGATGCTGACAATCACCCGGATGCGGGTGCGGGACAGATTCTCTTCCTGCTGCTCAAACATCTCCCGGTCGCTCTCCTGTTCCTTCTTCGCCTCGATCAGCGATGCCTGAAAGCCGGCCCGTTCCACCTTGCTCTCAATCAGTTCACGCGTTACCTTGCTCTCATCATAGGTGATGGTCATCTTTCCGGTAGTCAGATTCACTTCGCTGTGCTCGACACCGTCTATCTTATTGGTCACTCTCTCCACCGCGCTGGAACACGCGGCGCAGGACATGCCGTCAATGCGGTAAGCTTCCGTAATCATGTCTATCCCTCTTTTCTTTAAATACATAGCTGCTCGTTATACAGTTATGAATGCTCGTTATACCCCCATGGGGTATATTATAACTCATTAACTGCTGTTGTCAATATATTTTTTTACCATATTCCTTATTTATATGTAACCTTACGTTACAAACTGGCGGTTGGTGACAATCTGCGCGCTTCACGGAGCGAGAGTGTGTCCCAATGAGGAATATACCCTGCCCTGCCTTGCACGGGAACTTTACGGGAGCTGTGATAGTAACGCAATTGTTACTGTTCACACGCTGCCGATCAAGCAGCGTATGAGAGGGCAGGGTATGGTCCTCATAGGGATCCCTTGAAGCCCGCCGGTACTTATTGCTGTGTATTTTACAGCATTAGTACCGCTGCGCGCTTCACGGAGCGAGAGCGGGTCCCAATGAGGACCATACCCTGCCCTCTCATACGCGGGAATTTTTCGATAACTGTGAACACTAACACGCAATTTTTAAAAATCCAATTTTTTTCCATATAACACCTTGCTTTTTTCCGTATCTTTTGCTAGAGTGTGTCTATAGCTAATTTACTATCATACTGAAAACTTTAGAAAAGAGGTAAATCTATGGAACACAACCATGAATGTGGCTGCGGATGCGGACATGACCACGGAAACGAAGAAGAAATGACAGTTACGCTGACTCTGGATGACGGAAGTGAACTGGAATGCGTTGTACTGACAATTTTCCCTGCCGGCGGTAAGGACTACATCGCGCTTCTGCCCATCGAGCAGACCGAAGAGGAAGAAGGGGAAGTGTACTTATACCGTTATTCCGAAACAGAAGACGGCCAGCCGAATCTTGAGAATATAGAGGATGACGATGAATATGAAGTCGTTGCCGATGCATTTGATGAGCTGCTGGATTCGGAAGAATTTGACGAACTCACGGACGGCGATGAGGACGAGGAATAACTTATGCAAAACAAAGGGGCATACGCACAGCGCGTAGCCCCTTTTTGTTTTGTATAGGTTACGTTACTGTTCACACGCTGCCGATAAAACAGCGTAAGAGAGGGCAGGGTATGGTCCTCATAGGGATCCCGCAAAGCCCGCCGGTACTTATTGCTGTGTATTTTACAGCATTAGTACCGCTGCGCGCTTCCCGGAGCGAGAGCGGGTCCCAATGAGGACCATACCCTGCCCTCTCTTACGCGGGAATTTTTCGCTAACTGTGAACAGTAACTAGGTTACTGGTATTCCTCCAGGAATCTAGACGGTTCCTGCTTTTTATGATACCGCTCTCCTGTATAGTAAACATGCAGATGTTCCTTCGCTCTGGTCATGGCCACATAAAACAGGCGGCGCTCCTCCTCCAGATCCGCCTCCAAAGCTGCTTTCCTATGAGGCGTAATCCCTTCGTTGGCATCGATGATAAATACTATCTTATATTCCAGCCCCTTGGAGCTGTGCATGGTCGCCAGTGTGATGCCTTCCTTCTTCCTGTCACGGTTTGAAAACTGTTCTTTCAGTTCCTGATTGTATTCGGCGATTTTGGAAAACCATTCCGCATAGGTATGGCATCCGTTCGTGCTCTCCTGCAGCTCATCCAGCACTTCGATCAGTTCTCCCGGCTTCATTCTCCGAAAAGCAGCATATTCCGTCAGATAGTCCTCATATCCGATCCCATGCCGTATGTAATTGACAGCCGCATATGGCGCCATCTTTTTCAGCTGGTTAATATCATGTTCAAACTGTTCAATCCGTTCCAGCATCCATTCCTTATCCTCATAATAGCGGTAGAGCTGCTCAAACTCCACTTCTGCTTCCGTAAAACAGTCACGGCGCAGATAGCGGTTGGGCCGGTTTGCGACGGCCAGGAAGTCCTTCCGGCTGCGGCTGCCCATAGCCAGATGCATATAGGCATAGAGATTGCCCGCTATCCAGTGATCATAGAGATTCGGCACCATATCCCGCATACAGAAGGGCAGATTGTATTCCATCAGCATGGAAACCAACTGCCTCGGGCAGGAATTGGTGCGGTACAGCACCGCGATATCCTCCGCAAGATACCCCGCAGCGAGGTATGCCTTGATATCCTGCACGATGCGAAGATTTTCATCACGGATGGTGGGAAATGAACGGGTGAGGACAGGGGCGCCGGCCGGGTTTGCCGCCCGTATCTCCTTGGGAAAACGGGTCTGATTATGCCCGATGAGGCGCAGCGCAGCTGAAAGAACATTGGCGTCACAGCGGTAATTCGTCCCCAGAAGGATCCTCTTAGCCTCCGGATAATCCTTTTCAAATCCGAGCATGATCTCCGGCTTCGCTCCCCTAAAACGGTAGATGGACTGATCGTCATCCCCGACAATAAACAGATTGTTCTCCGGGGCTGCCAGCATGCGCACAATGGCATACTGTGTTTTGCAGATATCCTGGAATTCATCGATCAGTATGTACTGATATTTTTTCTGCCACGCCGCCAGGATATCCGGCCTGGCCTTCAGAAGTTCATAGCACATCACCAGCATATCGTCAAAATCTATGCGCCGGCTGCGCCTTAGAAAACCGTCGTATTCCTCATAGATCTGCTTAAAAACCGTCTCCGGACAGTTTTTGGCATAATAGTGATCCAGTGAAAGCATCTCCCCCTTTACCAGGCTGATCTCGCTGATGATGGAGGAGATAAAGTCCGCCTCATCCTCGATCTCTAAGTCAATGCCTCTGACAATTTCCCGGATGCAGGCGTGCTTCTGATCCTCTCTGATAATATTCTCCGCCTGATAGTGATAGGCGAGCTTCAATATCTTAAAAAAAACGGCATGAAACGTGCCGAAGGTCACCGGCAGACTGCGGCCTCCCATCAGCTTCTTAAACCGTTCCTGCATCTCTGACGCCGCCGCTTTGGTAAAGGTGATGACCAGAATATTGGACGGATTTACACCGTAATCTTCTATCAGTATCTTGGTCCTTTGGGTGATGACAAAGGTCTTTCCAGACCCCGGCCCTGCCAAAACCATCATGGGGCCGTCTTTATGTTTTATCGCTTCCTTCTGCGCATCATTCGCGTACAAACTTTTTCCTCCTGCGGAAACTGTCATCAACCGACAGGTTGATGACTTGCGCACACCGCAGTGTGCAACTGCCGCCACAGGCCATCAGGCTGACCATGGGCGGCAGTTTCCTCATCATATTTCACAGATGCTTTCAATACTAAAAGCAGTTACGCTTCCAGCAGCTCAATTCCCTTTTTTATCCGAATCAGGGACTCTTCCCTGCCCAGCACTTCCATAATCTCCGTGGCGCCGGCCGGAGTCATCTGCCTGCCGGATACAGCGGTGCGGACGGGCCAGAGCACATAACCGTTTTTATAACCCTTCTCTGCCGCATATCCCTGAAGCACACCGTAGAGCGCGTCATTGCTGTAATCCTCCTGCGCTTCCAACAGAGGCAGCAGATCCTTTAATACGGCCAGCGAGGTTTCCTTTGTGGTCTTCATCTTTTTATGGGCATACATCGCGGTATCGTATTCCGGCAGTTCCTGAAAGAAATCAACGTGCTCCGCGATATCCGGAAATACCTCTATGCGGGTTTTTACCATAGAGGCAATTTTACGAAGATCCAGATCCTTCGTGATCACTTCTTTCAAATACGGCTCGGCCAGACTGTAAAAGCGGTCAAACTCCATGGACTTCAGATATTCTCCGTTCATCCATTTCAGCTTTGTATAGTCAAATACGGCGGGGGACTTGGAGATGTGATGATAGTCAAAAGCATCCACCAGTTCCTCAAGTGTAAAAATTTCCCTATTATCCTCTGGGCTCCATCCAAGCAGCGCCACGAAATTCACGATCACTTCCGGCAGAAATCCCTGGTCCAGCAGATCCTCGAAGCTGGAATGGCCGCTTCTCTTGGACAGCTTATGGTGCTCCTCATCGGTGATCAGCGGACAGTGCACATACACAGGGACCTCCCAGCCAAATGCGTCATACAGCCGGTTATATTTCGGGGAAGAAGAAAGATACTCATTGCCGCGCACCACATGGGTGATTCCCATCAGATGGTCATCCACCACATTGGCGAAATTATAGGTGGGATATCCGTCGGATTTGATCAGGATCATATCGTCCAGTTCGGCATTATCCACCGTGATATCGCCGTAAATCTCATCTTCAAAGGTTGTGGTTCCCTCCGTCGGGTTATTCTGGCGGATTACGTAGGGCACGCCCGCCGCCAGCTTTTCTTCCACCTCTTCTTTGGTCAGATGCAGGCAGTGCTTGTCGTATACCATGATTTCCTTGCCCGCCACCTCTTGTTTCAGGGACTCCAGGCGCTCCTTATCACAGAAACAGTAATAGGCCTCCCCCCTGTCGATCAACTTTTTAGCATATTCTAAATAGATGCCGGCCGCCTGTCTCTCGCTCTGCACATAGGGGCCGCAGCCTCCGTCCTTGTCCGGCCCTTCGTCATGGGTCAGACCGGCCTTTTTAAGCGTGCGGTAGATAATCTCCAGCGCGCCTTCCACAAAACGTTCCTGATCGGTATCTTCTATGCGCAGAAGGAAATCTCCGCCTTCATGCTTAGCAATCAGATATGCGTATAACGCCGTTCTTAAATTTCCCACATGCATGCGCCCTGTAGGGCTTGGAGCGAATCTCGTTCTGATTTTCTTATCCATAAATAATCTCCTTTAACAGGACAGGCATGCCGCCTGTCCGAACTCTGGAGATTATTATATTGCATTTTTACGGATTAATCAAGCCGCTTTTATCCCGATGAATGGCCGCCAGGTCCGCCAGTGTCATGGTATCCACCACTGAATTGACCGCCTGCTGCAGGCGCTTCCAGACCTCTACTGTGGCACACTGTTGGAATCTGGGGCACTGATTTACCTCATCCTCCAGACAGGCCACCGGAGCCAGACTCCCTTCGGTCAGGCGCAGGATCATCCCCACGGTATAATCGGCGGGAGATCTGGTCAGGCGGTAACCGCCTGACGCTCCCCGTACGCTTTTGACATAGCCCGCTTTTCCAAGCACCGCTATGATCTGTTCCAGATATTTATCCGATATTTCCTGCCGGGCCGCTATATCTTTTACTTTAATATATTCTCCGGATGGGCATAGCGCCAGATCCAGCATCAAGCGCAGCGCATATCTGCCCTTTGTAGATATCTTCATCGCGTTCACATTCCTTAGTTACTATTCAGAAGTAATAGTTCAGAATAAATCCATCGACAGATAGTGTTCTCCCGTATCCGGCAAAATTACAGCGATCGTCTTTCCCGCATTTTCCGGAAGCTTTGACAGATACAGCGCAGCCCAGACAGCGGCGCCGGCGGAGATGCCGGCCAGAAAGCCCTCCGCAGAGGCAATCTTTCTGCAGGTATCCATCGCATCCTCATCTTTTACGGTCAGAATCTGATCGCAGATTTCCCGGTTGAATATTTCCGGCACAAAGTTGGCACCGATGCCCTGTATCTTATGTGCCCCCGCCTTGCCCGCCGTCAGCAGCGGGGAACCGGCCGGCTCCACTCCCACCACACAAACGGCAGGATTCCTGCTTTTTAAATACTCGCCGGTTCCGGTTATTGTACCGCCGGTTCCGATTCCGGCCACCAGGATATCGATCCTGCCCCCGGTATCCTCCCACAGCTCCGGCCCCGTAGTGCAGTAATGGGCCGCAGGATTGGACGGATTGACAAACTGCCCCATGATCACCGCCCCTTTTGTCTCTTCTGCCAATTGGGCAGCCGTCTCCAACGCTCCTGTCATTCCCTTCGAACCTTCCGAGAGCACCACTTCTGCGCCGTAAGCCTTCATAAGGCTGCGTCGTTCTGCGCTCATGGTATCGGGCATAACAATGATTACCCGGTACCCCCTGGCTGTCCCCACCGCCGCCAGGCCGATGCCGGTATTGCCGCTGGTAGGCTCGATGATCACTGAACCCGGTGCCAGTTTTCCGGATGCTTCCGCATCCTCAATCATCTTTTTAGCCACACGGTCCTTCACACTGCCCGCCGGATTAAAGGATTCCAGCTTTCCGAGGATTTTTGCCCCCGCGCCTTGTGCTTCGGCCAGGCGCGAGAGTTCCATCAGGGGCGTGTGTCCGATCAATTCCGTTATATCTTGATATATCTTTCCCATTAAATACCTCCAGACAATGCTTCTTCGAGATCATAAATCAGATCGTCAATATGCTCCGTACCTATAGACAGACGTACCGTATTGGGGCGGATTCCGGAATCCAGAAGCTCTCTTTCTGTCATCTGGGAATGAGTCGTGCTGGCCGGATGGATGACCAGTGATTTCACATCCGCTACATTGGCCAGCAGAGAAAATACCTGCAGCCTGTCGATAAATTCCTGCGCCTGTTTGGCGCCGCCTTTCACCTCTACCGTAAAGATGGACCCAACACCCTTTGGAAAATACTTCTTATACAGCTTATGATAAGGGCTGTCCGGCAATGCGGGATAATTCACTTTCTCGATTTTCGGATGCCTGCTTAAATACTGTGCGATCCTTGCCGCATTCTCCACATGGCGCTCCACCCTAAGAGACAGGGTCTCTAGCCCCTGCAGAAATAAAAATGCGTGAAACGGCGCCAGCACCGCTCCCGTATCGCGCAGTATGACCGCACGGATTCTGGTCACAAATGCCGCCGGCCCCGCCGCGTCCGCAAAGCACAGGCCATGATAGCTGGGACTCGGCTCAGTGAGAGACGGAAATTTGCCGGATGCCTTCCAGTCAAACCTTCCACTATCCACAATCACTCCTCCAATGGCCGTCCCGTGCCCACCGATAAACTTGGTGGCGGAATGTACAACGATATCCGCTCCGTATTCCATGGGACGAAGCAGATAGGGAGTCGCGAAGGTATTGTCCACCACCAGCGGAATGCGGTGTCTGTGAGCCACATCGGCCACCGAGCGGATGTCGGTCAGGCTGGCATTAGGATTTCCGATACTTTCTATAAATATGGCCTTGGTGTTCTCCTCAATGGCCTCCTCAAAACTGCCCGGCACATCCGGATCCACGAAGGTGCAGGTAACGCCGTATTCCGTCAGTGTGTGAGCAAGTAGGTTATAGGAACCACCGTATATGGTCTTGGCGGAAACGATATGATCGCCTGCTTTTGCAAGATTCTGGAATGTATAAGTGATCGCCGCCGCACCGGAAGCTACGGCCAGCGCCGCAGCGCCTCCTTCCAGAGCTGCAATGCGTTTTTCAAAGATCTCTTGGGTGGGGTTGGTCAGCCTTCCGTAAATATTTCCCGCATCCGTCAGATTAAATCTGGCTGCCGCATGGGCTGAATCATGAAAAACATAGGATGTCGTCTGATAAATTGGCACGGCCCTGGCATCGGTCGCCGGATCCGCGCTCTCCTGTCCGACATGCAGCTGTTTCGTCTCAAACCTCAATTTTCTCTCAGTTAACCGGCTCATAATCGTTCCTCCTCATATCATATATTTCCTATAGAAATAGTATGAAATGAATTGTAATGTAAAATCTTCCATTTGTCAATCATAAATTTGGAACTGGCACGCAGATATGGAGCATCGGTTACTGTTCACAGTTACCGAAAAATTCCCGCGTATGAGAGGGCAGGGTATGGTCCTCTCATACGCTGCTTTATCGGCAGCTTTGAACAGACAGTAACTCCGATATTCAGCGTTCTGATTTTAGCAGTGCATAATAGCAGGCATCACAAATTCCCTGATTATTCCAATCAGAACTCCGTAAAGTCCCTTCATACTTCATATCGCATTTTTTCATGACATTTCCCGAATTCGGATTTTCTGGGTCATGCCGTGCTTCAATCCGCTTTACATTGACCGCATCAAAAAGAAAATCCATAACTGCTTTACATGCTTCAGATGTGATTCCCTGATGCCACCACTTTCTTCCAATGCAGTACCCAATATGTACCTTTGAGGTCTTTTCATCCATGCCTACTACGGCAATGTCTCCGATCGGTTCATCCCCATTGTCTTTGAGCACAATCGCCCAGTGATAATAGCTCTCGTTGGAATATTCATTCAACCAGTCTTTTATCACTCCCTGGGTGACTTCCTGACTTGAATGAGCCGGCCACGTCAAATACTTTGTGACCTCTTTATCTGACGCCCAGTTTTTATACATAGCGGCAGCATCTTCATACACATATTTTCTTAAGACCAGCCGTTCTGTCTCTAATCTTTGCGTTCCGCAATGATTCATGACCTGCCTTGCCTTTCCACTCAGGAAATATCAAAAACGCTTTTTCCGGTCCGCTTCGCGGACCGGCTGGCTGCTTCAGCGTCAGTTTGTAAGGAAATCCAGTATATTCCATCCGTCTGTGGTATTTCCCCGATAAAGTTCCGTATAGCCGCATCTGGTACAGCTTACAGTTATGAATTTCTTATTCTGCACATCAAAAATCTTGGCGAAATTCCCGCCGGTTGCCTGAAACTGATCCGTTTCATATGAATTACATCCGCATTTCGGGCAGACATACTGCACTTTTTCCATGTATTTTTCCTCCGTCTTTTTATAATCTATTTATACTTTATATTCCTGACTCATGTACATCATAGAATCAGACTTTCCATGCAGGCAAACGCAATTCTCATTCCGGTTTCCATGCTGCCGATATCAATCCACTCTTCCCTGGTATGAGCGCCTTTACCGCGCACTGTTCCCAAAGTTACAGCCGGGATTCCCATGGACAGCGGAATATTTGCATCGGTAGAGGCGGCCGCCAGATCAGGCTCCTCGCCGGTGCAGGACCGGATAATCCTGCCATAGCGTTTAACCATATCATCCATCCGTCCGTCATCCGCAACCCTGCCGCAGGGACGGATGCCAACCGTTTCCACCTCTATATCCAGCCCCCTGTTTCTGTAAGCTGTTATGAGCTTTTCAAAATTCTGCTCCATGCGTTTGAGGCATCCGTGATCCACAGACCGGAATTCATACAGCATATGAGCTTCCTGTGCGATGGAGTTGACCGTTGTGCCGCCCTCAATGCACCCCACGTTGTATGTGGTTTTGGCTTCTGTGGGCACTTCTGTCTCATACAAATCCCGGACCATACAGCACAGCCAGTGGATCGCATTTCGCCGGCCGAAATCTCCAAAGGAATGTCCCCCTTCCGTCCGCACCGTAACCTTATAGCGCTGTGATCCCACAGCCGCATTCACCAGCGCAGGGATACCGCAGTCAAAGGAAACCACTTCTTTGATACGGCTGCCGTAGGTCTCCATAAGCTTTCTGCAGCCCTTCAAGTTGCCCAGACCTTCCTCACAGGAATCGGCGACGAACAGGATGCCTGCTGATGTCTCCGGACGGTGCTTTGCCATATAGCGTGCCGCCAGCAGAAGGTTGACCAGATTTGCCGTATCGTCGCCAATGCCGGGCGCATACAGCCGGTCTTCCTCCTGCCGCACCGTGAAGGGCTCTGTATCAGGAAAGACCACATCCGTATGAGCCATGAATACTACGATCTCTTTTTTCTCCTCACATCGGTAAGGATAAATCACATTTTTCGCATCATCGATGAATACCGGTTCCGCCCCCTGCGCTGTCAGCCATCGCCTGCAGAACTCCGCTCTAAGATCCTCTTTATGGGAAGGGGCCGGAATCGCTCCCAATTCCTTTAAGAGCGCCAGCGCCTCTCCAGGCATTTGCTCCAGAGGCCCGCATTTACTCTTTTCCATATATATAACCGCTCCTGCCTAATACACCTGCTCCGATTTTTGATATACCGAAGCGTTGCTGTCAATGTGTTACGCTATCATTTTACAACAGATCGGATGGCGCCGCAAGCGGAAGATGCCGGACATACACCGGACCATACATTAGAGCTCCTTCTTCTGATAAATTCCGATAGATATGATTATGGACATGATGATCCAGAGGATTCCGATAACCACCGCTCCCGCCAGCAGCACCGCAATATTATCCGGACGCGGATGCGGCAGCTGCAGGTTCAGCTTCCGGAATGCGATAAACAGGATCGCCGGTATCATGACAACCGCCACCAAAGCCAACCTTCCTTTTTCCACACCAAGTTTAAATACCAGCGGCAGCACAGCCGATGCCAGCACCAGGATACCAAACCCACTGGATGCCCCCACAACAAACGCCTCCCTCACATCCTGGCCGCAGAGCGCACCCACAATAACATTGAGCACCAATGTAATGCAGGATATAATGAAGGCCAGCAGATATTTGCTAAGCACAATATTCCTGCGTGATACCGGCATTGTCAACGCGAACTTATCCCATTTGCACGCCTCGTCATAACTTAAGGTTGTCAGGGGCAGCATCAGCGCAAACACGCTGATCATTGCCGGAAACATCGAGACATTTTTAGTCGCCACTCCAAATATAGCATAGAACGCAATCAGAATCAGATATACCCTTCCCTGTTTTTTAATGATTGAAAAATCCTTATACAGCAGACCGCTCATATTCTTTCTCCTCCTTATTTGCCATAAGCTGTGTTTGATAACCTGCGCTTTAATATGCTTCCGATTTCACCATAAAGAGCATCACATCTTCTATTCCCGCGTGATCGACGATAAATCTTCCCTTTACATCCTTTTTGCGCACCAGCGCCTCCACTCCAAAGGCGTTTTTGCGGTATCCCAGCACCATGCCTTTGTCCAACCGCTCAAATTCCTGCTGTGTGCACTTGAGTATACCGTAGTTTTCCAGCATTTCATCCTTTTCCTGGCACAGCAGTATCCGCCCCTTATGGATAAAGGTGATGTAATCACAAATCTTCTCCAGATCGCTGATAATATGGGATGATAAGAATATGGAATGATCCTCCTCCTGTATGAATTCCTGAAACACATCCAGTATTTCATCCCTCACGACCGGATCCAGGCCACTGGTGGCCTCATCCAACAGCAGCAGTTTTGCCTTATGGGACAGCGCCACTGCAATGGACAGCTTCATCTTCATTCCTCTGGAATAATCTTTGATGATCTTATCCGCCGGCAGGCCGAAACGCTTTCCCCAGTCTAGAAATACGGCCGGCTGCCAGTTTTTGTACATATGTTTCAGCATTTGGTTGATATCCGACAGACACAGACATTCGGCAAAGCAGTTTTCATCCATCACAACGCCGATCTGTTCCTTGACTTCCTCCAACTGGGTGAGATTATCCTTTCCCAGCACTTTGATCTCACCGCTGTCCCTGTGTATTAAATCCATGATCAGCTTGATTGTGGTGCTCTTTCCGGCACCGTTTTCACCGATAAATCCCATAATGCAGCCCTGGGGCAGCGCGATATTCACATCCTTTAAGGCAAATCCGTCATATTGCTTGCAGACATTTTTCAGTTCCAGTGCATAGTTCATAATTTTCCTCCAATCCTCGGCATGCTGTTCATGCTTCACCCTGATAGAGTAAAACCAGCAGTTCATTGAGCTCGCCTAAGCCAATTCCGCTTGTTTTAGCGGCATCGACCGCTTCCGACAGCAGAAGTTCAATCTTTCTAAGCTGTTCTTCCTTAATAAAATCCGGATTTGTACCGGCCACAAAGCTGCCTTTTCCGGTGATAGAGACGATAAATCCTTCCCGCTCCAGCTCCTCATACGCTCTCTTTGTGGTAATGACACTGATCCTAAGTTCCTTGGCCAAAAGCCGCATGGACGGAAGGGCGTCCCCTTCTTTCAGCTCCCCGGAGATGATCATCGCTTTGATCTGCGAGATTATCTGCTCGTAAATCGGCTGGCCGCTGGAATTACTGATAATGATATTCATAGGCACCTCTTATCATATATTGTATATATCCATTATATACAATATGCATTATATGTCAATATAAAATTTACAAATTCATATTTTTCATTGAAAAAAGAATCCTGAAATTTGCTGGGCGTACCCTATTGAAAAATAAAAACGGATTTACAATGCTTCAGACACTGTAAATCCGTACTATGAATCCGGTCTTCTTTTCAAAAAGTCATTCCAACCAAAAAATCTAATGCTTTAAACACCCTTCGTCGGCTTAAAATCCACTTTTCTAAACAGATATGCGGCATAGAACAGGATCAGCACATTGCTGATGACCATCGCATACCAGATTCCCTCTCTTCCGATTTCCGTAAATGTTTTGAAAAACAGAATCAGAGGCAGGCGGATCAGCCACAGCCGCACCGTAGCTACCAGGAATGAATAGCGCGTATTGCCGGAACCGTTAAATACGCCCAGATAATTCTGAAACAGCGCCATCAGAGGCTGGGTTGCCAGCACCCAGAAACCGTACTCTACGGCTACTGCCAGCGTATCCGCATTGTTGGTGAGCAGCCCCATCATGGTCCGCCTCACCGGAAGCAGCAGACCGCAGCCTGCTATGGAAAGCCCCACCGCCAGATTTCTGCTGACAAGGTAGGAGGTTCTGGCCCGCTTTGGATTGTCCGCCCCGATGTTCTGCCCTACAAAGGCGGCCAGCACGGACCCCAGAGCCATTATCGGCATCAGCAGCAGATTTGAAACCTTGTTGCCTATGCTGAAAGCTGCGGACACTACCTCGCCGTAATCCAGAATAACCGCCTGCAGAATCAGAAAACCCAGCGAGCTTAACGCCTGGCTGCCTGCCGAAGGCAGCGCCAGACGCCCCAGAAGCCGGAACCGCTTGGGATCAAAGCGCAGATCCTGCCGCCCGACCGGCATTGCTCCGCGTTTCCAAAATAGGAGCACAAGACATATGGGAGCGATGGCAAACTGCCCGAGAAAGGTGGCGAATGCCGCCCCGAAAATCCCCATGCCAAATCCTTCCACAAACAGGCCGGTTAAAACGATATTGATCACTATCGCGGCGGTGGAGAGAATTACCGGTGTCACCGTGTCCCCCTGCGCCTGCCGGACCGCCTGGAAAGCCGTAAAAATAAACATAAACGTCATTTCAAAGGATCTCACCCGCAGATAAGTTACGCCTTGCTGCAGCACAGCATCCTTTGCTCCCATCAGATGAAGCACAAAGGGCGAACAGGTATAGAGAAACAGGTTGATCACCACGCCGATCAGTACCGACAGGGTAAGCAGAAGACCCGCATATTTTTTAGCGTGTTCTTCCCTTCCTGCCCCCAGATTCTGGCTGATCACAGATACCCCCGCGATCGCAAATCCGGTGCTGAACGCCATGCAGATATTCAGCAGAGGCCAGCTGATCGCCATAGCCGCCTGTGCGGACACCGAGTTCTCCATCCTGCCTATAAAGAATGTATCCACAAAGTCATGAAAGGATTTCAGCAGATTGGACAGCAGCACCGGTGCAGCCAGTATGGCAAAGGCCCGATACAGATTTTGCTCTTCCAACAGCAGATAACTCTTGTCCCTCTTCTTTTTCGTCTTCATACACCCTCCTGTTTGCCGGTAAAAAACAGGCATCCTCCGGCCAGTTGTGTCAGAGGATACCTGTTACTTTATTCCTGTTTTCATTTTCTCTGGTACAGCGTTGCGTAGATAACATGCACTATATCGCAGGAATTTACGCAACACTGTACTAGCTGCACCCGGCAGTTTCCACCGGCTCCAGCGCCGAATCACACTTGCGGCTCGGAAACCGGCGAATCATCCGTTTCGGGAGCCGGTTCCGACGGCACGGCAGCAGTTTCAGATCCCGGTTCGGATTCCTTTTCCTGCTTACTGACCGTTTCGGCGGATGAAGTTTTTTTATGCTCTTTCAGTTTATGAACAGCGGATTTTGCGCCTTTCCTAGCCAGTATTCTCGCCGCCTCAATCAGTATTGCGATCAGCAGCGCCGGCAGCACGGTCTGAAGAAACAGCTTCCATTTCAAACGCTGTTTTTTCTTTTTCAGGCGCAGAAGGTCTTTTTGAAAATTCTGTTCAATCTCATTTAGTTTCTTTCGCATCTTTTACTCCCTTCACGGGCATACTCCACGGTTGTATTTCAGATCAGTTCTGATCCTGGTTTGCGAATCCGAAGGCCCAGTCAGAAAATTTGGATAACAGCGGCAGTCTCGCATCCTGTCCCTTCATGACGCGGATGATCGCCGCGATGGCAAAGAGCAGCACGATCAGGGCGACAATGCCGTTAACCAGCCCGAACAGCCAGCTAAATACCACACCGAGGAACGGGATCGCCTCAAAAATATCCAGAATGGACAGCACCGAATGCACGACGCTGGATACAATTGTGAGCAAAAATGCCTGTATCATCTGCTTGGTGAGCCAGTCATTCTTCTCAACTAAAATTACAAACCCGAGCAGCAGTCCGCATAAAAAAGTCTGTCCTAAAAACGCCAGTATAAATCCTAATACCGCATAAAAGCTAAGCTTCAATCCAAATCTTCCTGTTTCCATACTCAATTGTCCTCCTAAGTGTGTTTATAGCGCGTACGTTTTTCTCCCGCTGAGCTTATTTCAGGTAAAATACTTCCGGCATAAATTTAATCGGCTCTTCCTCATTGAAATCAAAGGATCCCACCACCATCTTGGATGTGATCGCGTTCCATCTCTGGCAGGCCTCGCTCTTTGCAATGTACTCATTGGCAAAGTCGATATCATCACATTCAAAGCAGTAGAAAAACTGATTGCCGTTCTGGAAAATGCTGTAGTTGCGGTACCCTGCCTTCGTATGCTCTTCTAAAATCTCTGGCCAGGGATTCAGATGCATTTTCACATATTCATCCAGATACTCTTCCTTCACAAACCATGTCCATGCGTATTTATTGCTTTTTTCCATTTCTGTTCTCCTTTCATGCCATCAACAGCAGATTGATGACCTGCGCACTTTTGTGCACTTTTTTTGTTCATAATCCGGATACTGCTCCGGAGCATCTCATTCTTATTATCCAATGATTTCCGATGCCTGTCAACCTTATTTTATGAATGATGCAGCTTCTACAGCTTCCACTTTGCCAGCGCGTCCGCAAGCGCGAAATTGGCGGATTCTTTTTCTTCCTGCTTCTGGCGGTTTAAGTAGGACGCCACATCCTTTTTGGACACACCGGCGCCCTCCTTTTTGCGCCTTTCCTGGAATGCCGACAGCTTTTCCTTATAGCCGCAGGCACAGACAAAGATCTGTCCGTCACCCGTGCCGTTTAAATTCATTTTTTTGTGACATACCGGACATCTGGCATTGCTGGTTCTGGAAACAGTCTCCCGATGCCCGCATTCACGGTCTTGACATACCAGCATCTCGGAATTTTTCCCTTTCACCTGCAGCATGCGTTTTCCACACTTCGGGCATTTACGGCTGGTCAGATTATCATGGCGGAAACTGCCTTCACCTGCCCGGATCTGGCTGGTCAGCTCCAGGGCGTAACCGCGTATATCCTCCATGAACTCCTGCCGCTTGAGCCTGCCTTCGGATATGCTCAAAAGCTTTTTCTCCCAGCCCGCTGTCAGCTCCGGTTTTTTAAGATCCTCCGGCACCAGTTCTAACAGCTGCTTCGCTTTGGAAGTGACATGCAGCTCTTTATCCCTCTTTTCAATCAGAAAGCTTTTAAACAGCTTTTCTATGATATCCGCCCTCGTAGCCACTGTGCCCAGCCCTTTGTCCTCCATGGCGGATAAAAGCGTTGCCTCCGAAAACGGGGCGGGGGGCTTCGTCTTTCCCTCAGTAAGCGTGACCGTAAGGTGATCAAGCACCGTGCCTTCCTTCAGATCAGGCAGCTGCCCCTGTGCCTCCGCGTCCTCTTCCTCCTGGAACTGATTGTCATAGACCGCCTTCCAGCCGCTGGCCTTCATCACAGTCCCTCTGGCCGTAAAATTTTCAGTCCCGATCCGTGCGCGGACCGTGGTCTGCTCGTATTCGCAGGGCGGATACATCACAGCCAGAAACCTCCGCACCACCAGATCGTATATTTTCCGCTCTTCATTGGTCATGTGGTCCAGCTGCACATACTGTTCTGTGGGAATGATTGCATGATGGTCTGTCACTTTGCTGTTATTTACAAACGGCACATTTTCGGTAAATTTCAGTCGGAACAGCGGTCCTGCAAGCGCCCGGTAGGGACCGGTACCGCAGGCTTTCAGCCGGTCACCAAGCGTATCCAGCACATCTGTGGGAAGATATCTGGAATCGGTCCTGGGGTAGGTCAGAACTTTGTGGTTTTCATAGAGGCGTTGCATAATATCCAGCGTTTCTTTTGCGGAAAAACCGAATCTGCGGTTGGCATCCCGCTGCAGCTCATTTAAATCATAAAGCAAAGGCGCTCCTGTCTTTTTCGGCGCTCTGCGCACCTCAATAATTCGGGCGGCTTCACCGGAACAGCGATCCACGATGTTCTGCAGCTTTTCCCGATCGAAGCTGTGGCTGCTGCCTTTTTCCCCGTCCTGCCAGGTGAACAGAATGGAGGGAGAACTGCATTTTGCCGCCGCTCCATAATAGGGTTTCGGCTGAAACTTATGAATCTGTTCTTCTCTTTCCGCGATCATGGCCAGTGTCGGAGTCTGAACCCTGCCGCAGGAAAGCTGCGCATTATATCTGCAGGTCAGCGCTCTGGTGGCGTTGATGCCCACCAGCCAGTCAGCTTCGGCTCTGGAGACCGCCGCATAATACAGATTATCATAAGCGTGACCGTCCTTTAAGCCTGCAAACCCTTCCCGGATGGCTTTATCCGTAACGGATGAAATCCACAAGCGCTTTATCGGTTTTTGGCTTCCGGCCTTATCCAGTATCCAGCGCGCCACCAGCTCTCCCTCCCGGCCCGCATCCGTGGCGATTATAATCTCACCCACATCCCCCCGGTGTATCAGATTTTTGACGGTCTGATACTGTTTGCCGGTCTGACGGATCACAGTAAGCTTCATCTTTCCGGGCATCATCGGCAGATCTTCCATCTTCCATTCCTTATACTTGGGATCGTAATCCTCCGGATCGGCCAGCGTGACCAGATGCCCTAATCCCCAGGTGACGATATAGCGGCCGCCTTCCAGGTATCCGCCGCCTTTCTGTCCGCATTTTAAAACTCTCGCGATATCCCGCCCTACCGAGGGCTTTTCTGCAATTACAAGTGATTTCATCGTTGCTCCTTATACGAAAAAATTGTGATATTGCTATTCATAAAACTCCTCCCTCTGCGGCATGAGTCTCCTTCATTATGCCCCTGCCATAATAATTATTTTGTGAAATCATGGCAGAATATGCCGGCGCTGCAATATACAGCAGAGAAAAGCAGAAAAAAATCAGACTGTTATCATCATTATAGACACCGATCCGAAAAATCTCAATACCTATTATGAACTGTTATCGCAAATTATGACATAAAAGCCTTGACTCCACCCTCATGGCTGGTGTATAAATTAGATTGTTAATACCGAAATCATTCTGGAGGTTTCCAATGACAAAAGATTATACGTATCAAAATAACATCCCCATCGCACCGTTAAAAATCGCACCGTTAGACAGCTGCCTGGATTTAGCGCAGAAGGTGGATGAATATATTGTAAAATTCCGCCGCAATGATATGGAAGTGCTGGAAGCGAAAAGAAAAAGCCTGGAATACCGCGGCTATGACTGCGATTCCTATCTGGTGAAAAGCCACTGTTCCCGCTTCGGCAGCGGGGAAGCCAAGGGCGTGATGGATCAGTCCGTCCGCGGTTCCGACCTGTATATCATGGTAGACGTTTCCAATTACAGCCTTAGCTATACGGTCTGCGGCCATGTCAACCACATGTCGCCCGACGATCATTTCCAGGACTTAAAGCGGGTGATCGCAACCTCCATGGCGCCTGCCCACCGTGTCAATGTGGTCATGCCGTTTTTGTATGAAAGCCGGCAGCATAAGCGCACAAAAAGAGAATCCCTCGACTGTGCGATAGGGTTGGAAGAACTGGTCAATATGGGGGTGGATAACATCATCACCTTTGACGCCCACGATCCGCGCGTCCAGAACGCGATCCCGCTCCACGGCTTTGACAATTTCACCCCGCCCTATCAGTTTATGAAGGCGCTGTTTACAAAGGAGCGTGATCTGAAGATCGACAGCGATCACATCATGGTAGTGAGTCCCGATGAAGGAGCCATGAACCGCGCCGTTTATTTTGCCAACAACTTAAGCGTGGATATGGGCATGTTCTACAAACGCCGCGATTATTCCACCGTTGTTAACGGACGCAACCCCATCGTAGCGCACGAATTTCTCGGAAGCGATGTGGCGGGAAAGACCGTCATCATCATCGATGACATGATTTCCTCCGGCGAGAGCATGCTGGACACTGCCAGAGAACTGAAGGAGCGCAAAGCCTCCAAGGTCATCGTCTGCTGCACCTTCGGACTGTTCACCGACGGATTCGATAAATTTGACGATTTCTATAGCAAAGGCTATCTGGACTATGTAATCACCACCAATCTCAACTACCGCGATCCCGAGCTTCTTACTAAGCCCTGGTATCTGGAGGCGGATATGAGCAAATATCTGGCAGTGATCATCAATACTCTGAATCATGAGGTTTCCCTCGGCGAGTACATCAATACCACCGAAAAGATTCAGGCTTTTATAAAGAAATATAATCAGGGCATTTTTTAACCGTAGAGTTTCCGTTTCCTACTCCCGGTGCCCCTCATACTGCCGCATCATCTGCAGCGTGCGTTTCAGAGCCATAAAGCGTTCATACACCTGCCCCTCCGGCAGATTTATGTCCATGGAAACCGCCATGGAATCCAGCATGGAATTCGTTACCGTGTCTTCCAGCGAATCCAGGACCTCTATTTTTTCTTTATAGGTGCCTGCATCAAAAAACCGTTCCAGATCTTCCGTCCGCGATGCCCTGGAACGGTTCTCTTCGTTTCTCTTCAGGGCAGGTTCAGGCGAATCCTGACCGTCACTAACGTTCACTTTTTCAAATCGGTATTTCGCGGCGGCATCCGGGTATTTATCCCTGTCCACTTCACTCATAAACATGGCAAGCGGCCTGACATACAGCTTAAAATCGCCGTACAGAGCCTGATAAACCACCATCTTTTCCTCTGTTTCCGTATGCTGCGCCACTCCTACGATCTGATACAGCCGATCTTTAAAGTGGCGGTAGATCTCGCCCGGTCTGGGTTCCTGCATAGAATTACCTCCGTCTGTCATTTTATTTCTATTGCGCCTGTCCGTGGAAGCTGTACATCCCGCAAGCCCCGCCCTGCGGCCGTCAGCATAAGCTTAAAAACGCTCCCAGGTTGCCTCTCCTGCCCGCGGTCGCCCGATGGGAGAACAAAAGATCCGGATTGCAGCAGGTACAGATATCCGTCACGGCCACGTGGTCTTTTAAAATCCCCGCCTCACTTAGGATAACGCGGTTCGCCTCCCACAAATCCAGCTGGTACTTTCCGTCTGGCCTTTCTTTCAGGATCCCGGGCAGAGAATCGGAAGAAAATGCTTTTTCAAATTCCATAGCCACATCGCTGCCTATCTCATAACAGTCACGGCAGATGCTCGGGCCGATACATGCCAGGATATCCGCAGGGTCGCTGCCGTAAACTTCCTGCATTTTCCGAACCGTTACTTCTCCCATCCGGTTCACCGTGCCCTTCCATCCGGAGTGGGACAGAGCGATCACCTTTTTTACCGGGTCAAAAAAATACAGCGGCACGCAGTCGGCATAAAAGGTCACGAGCACCAGCCCCGGCACGTCCGTCATAAGGCCGTCCACATCCCCATAGGGCCTGGCTTTCGTGATCCCCATCCCCCGGTCCGCCTCCGTGCAGATCCGTATATTGGTGGTATGAGTCTGCCAGGACAGCACCATATCCTTCTCGTTCACGCCGATCGCTGCCGCAAATCTGCGGTAATTCTCTGCCACCGCCTCCGGATCATCGCCTCTGGTGGAGGTGAAGTTGAGTGTGGCGAACTCTCCCCTGCTGACGCCTCCCAGCTTTGTGGAAAATCCGTGCCGCACCGCGCCGGTGCGTTCCAGCAGCGGGAAATACAGATAAGGAACCGGCCCCTCATCCCGGCATTCGATCGCATGTGTATTGATTCCGTCTTTTCGCTTAAATTCCAGTTTCATTCTGTTAAAAACCTCCGAATGCATTTTGGATCCATTCCACCCTGGCTCCTTCTACGGTAACCACATCGAATCTGCAGGGGAAATCCTGCGGTATCTGCCGTATCAGCATGTAATAAGCGGCAGTTTTACAGATCGCCCGCTGCTTGCTAAGTGTCACAGCTTCCGCCGGAAAGCCGCTTTGATGGTCCTGTCTGTATTTTACCTCCAGAAAGACGAGCGTATCCTCATCTCTGGCGATAATATCGATCTCTCCCGACCGGCACCAAAAATTTCTCTCCAGGATCTTAAGTCCCCTGCTTTCTAAATAAGCAGCCGCAAGTTGTTCGTAGCGGCTGCCCAGTTCTCTTTTGTTAAGCATCTGATCCCTCATATCTGCAAAAGTTATGTATAAACGATCTGCGGTGTATCGGACAGGGGCCAAACTCCTTTAAGGCAGCGATATGGCTCTCGCAGCCATAGCCCTTATGCTTTGCAAATCCGTACTCCGGAAACATCTTATCATACTCCCTCATCATCCTGTCCCTGGTCACCTTAGCGATGATACTTGCCGCGGCTATGGTCAGGCTCTTGGCATCTCCGCCGATAATCGGCACCTGCTTTACGGATATGCCCGATATCTTCACAGCGTCATTAAGCAGCAGATCCGGCTGCGGATCAAGCTGCTGCACCGCCTGGCGCATGGCCAGATAGGTTGCCTGCAGTATGTTGATATCATCGATTACATCCGGCCCCACAATGCCCACGCCCACGGACAGGGCCTGCTCCATAACCGTGTCGTACAGCTCTTCCCGTTTCTTTTCCGTAAGCTTCTTAGAGTCGTTGACATAGAGTATCCGGCAGCCCTTCGGTAGAATGACGGCCGAAGCCACCACAGGTCCTGCAAGGGGACCTCTCCCGGCCTCATCTATACCGCAGATATTGGAAAAATCACTGTACTTCTCTTCAAAAAAGCGCATCTCTTCAATCCGGATTTTTTCCTGTTCCAGCTTTTCAATCTTCTTAACAGCTGAAACCATAAGCTTCTTGACGCCGTCCCTGGGATCGTCCAGATATCCGCTGATCCCCGCCTTAAGTTCCTCTGCGGGCAGCGCGTCCAGCTCCTTTTTGATTTCTCCGATTGTTTTCATATACCACCGCCTACTGATGTTTGAGGATGCAGATCCGGTTAAAGGGATAGATTCTGACAAATGCCTTGCCGACAATCTGGCTCTTCTTCACATTGCCCACCAGGTCGGACCGGCTGTCAGAGCTGTCATTGCGGTTATCCCCCAGCACAAAGTACTCGTCTTCGCCCAATGTGACGGGCTCCGCAGCTCTTTTAGCGTCCCTCATAGTTTCATAACCGTAATTCTCATCGAGCACTTCTCCGTTGATGTAGATCTTTCCGTCCACGATCTGGACAGTTTCCCCCGGAAGGCCGATCACCCGCTTGATGTAATGGGTATCCTTGTCATGGGGATACTCAAACACAATGATATCAAACCGCTCAATCGGCTTAAATCTGTAGCTAAGCTTATCTACCAGCAGATTATCCCCATTATACAGAGTCGGATACATGGAGTTCCCATCCACCATCGTACGCTGCCCCACAAATGTCAGAATCAGCCAGGTCAGCCCGATAATCACTCCGGTATAAATCAATATGCTTAAGATCTCCCTGCCGATGCTGTTTTTCTCGACCTTGGGTTCTTCGTCAAATAAATCCTGTTCGTCAATCTGCATAGCGCACCTCCGCCTTTAAAGTTACGGGATTTCCAATGTTATCCTGCCCAGCCTTCCGCTGCGGAAGTCATCCAGCACAAAGCCGGCAGCCTTATTCGTATCCGCTTC
The DNA here is from genome assembly GCF_003477885.1 of Lachnotalea sp. AF33-28. Lineage (GTDB taxonomy): Bacteria > Bacillota > Clostridia > Lachnospirales > Lachnospiraceae > AF33-28. The sequence continues at coordinate 11,269 of NZ_QUEE01000002.1, read as the reverse complement.
ATTTCCCTTCATCAGACATCCCCTGGCTCTCGCTACCTTAGCCAGCGTCTGAAAGCTGTCTTCCAATTCTTCCACACCGTATCTCTGCGCTATGGCTCCCGGATACTTCACGGCAAGGTATGCGATAAGCTCCGCCGCTAGTTCCTCTGCATTTAGAATATCATCCCTGATCGAACCGATCCACGCCAGATGCAGTCCCACCCTCTGATCCTCAAATTTGGGCCAGAGTATGCCCGGCGTATCCAGAAGTTCCACATTTTTATTCAGGCGTATCCACTGATTTCCTTTGGTCACCCCCGGTTTATTGCCTGTTTTGGCAGCGGCCTTTCCTGCAAAGGAATTGATAAAGGTGGACTTTCCCACATTCGGGATTCCCACAACCATGGCTCTGACCGGCCGGTTTAATATTCCCCGCCTTCTGTCCCGTTCAATCTTTTCGCGGCAGGCTTCCTGTATCACGGCATGCACGGCCTTCAGCCCGCTGTTGTTTCTCGCGTTCACCGGCAGGACAAAACAGCCTTTTTCCTTCAGCCTGGCTGTCCACTGATCCGTATACTTTGGATCCGCCAGGTCCGCTTTATTCAAGAGGATCAGCCTGGCTTTATTTCTCCCCAGCTCATCGATATCCGGGTTCCTGCTGGAGTCCGGCACTCTGGCATCCGCCAGTTCGATCACCAGATCCACCAGCTTGATATCCTCCTGCATCGCCCTTTTGGCCTTTGTCATATGGCCCGGGTACCATTGAAAATTCATCTTTTCTCCTTATTGCTGTCATCAGGCGCAGGTTTAACACCCGCGCACACTTCAGTATGCTTCCACTATATCACTGTATCAGCCCAAGCTCGCTAAGCGGCGATACCCTAAGCCAGATTTTTCCTACTATCTGGCTGCGGTTAACCTTGCCCACATTCACAAAGCGGCTGTCCTCACTGCTGTCGCGGTTATCGCCCAACATGAAATATTCGTTTTCTTCCAGCGTGACCGGGTCTTTCGCAAGCCCCGGAATCGCCGCCAGATCAAGGCCGTCCGGCAGGCTGGCCGCCTCACCGTCAATAAGGACAGCACCGTCCACGATCTGGACCGTCTCGCCCGGCAAACCAATAATCCGTTTCACAAAGGTTCTGGACTCATCATCCGCCGATTCAAACAGAACCACATCCAGGCGCGCGGGCTCTAAAAAATTATAGCATAATTCATTTATGAACACAACGTTTCCATTTTCCAGCACCGGGCTCATGGAATTGCCCATAATCGTATAACGGTTTCCTAAAAAATGCACGACGAATAGCGCCAGCGCCAACACGATGGCGACATCCGATATCCATCTGGTAATCTCCCTCAGCCGTTTGTGCTCTTCCTCTACCGTATTAAAAAAATCCAATGCCATACCGTCACCTGCAGCAAAAATACCGTCCCGCTGAATTCAAAAACGGGGGAACTAAAATCCAGCTCCCCCGAAAAAGTCATAAAGGGGCAACATACCCATATAAGTACTTGCCCCTCTCCGATTACTGAACCAGCTCTTTTACCTTCGCCTTCTTACCGACTCTGTTTCTTAAGTAATTCAGTTTCGCTCTTCTTACCTTACCTCTTCTTACCACTTCCACACGCTCAACGTTAGGGGAGTGTACCGGCCAGGTTTTTTCAACACCAACACCGTTGGATGCTTTTCTTACGGTAAAGGTCTCCCTTATGCCGCCGTTCTGTCTCTTTAAAACAGTTCCCTCGAATACCTGGATTCTCTCACGGTTGCCTTCCTTGATCTTCGCATATACCTTAACGGTATCGCCGACCTTGAACTCCGGAGCATTCTCTTTTAACTGAGCAGTTTCGATATTTTTGATAATGTCGTTCATGTGTACCTCCTATTATTCGGATGTTCTTAATACAGTCTGTAACAGAGGACCATCTCTCTTCTACACAACGCGTTATATTTTACCATATTTGGCCTGACTATGCAAGCGTTTTCTTAAGTTCTGCCAGATACTTTTTCTCTTTTTCGGAGAGGTTTGCATCCTCCAGCAGATCCGGACGCCGAAGCAGAGTCCTTAAGATGGACTGCTCCCTGCGCCATTTTTCAATATTGGCATGATGGCCGGACAGCAGCACCTCCGGCACCCTTTTATCCATAAATACTTCCGGCCGGGTATACTGGGGATATTCCAGCAGATTGTCATGGAAGGATTCAAATTCCGCGGATACTTCATTGTTAAGGACGCCCGGCACCAGCCGTGAGATACAGTCAATCATCACCATAGCCGGCAGTTCCCCGCCGGTCAGCACATAATCTCCGATGGACAGGCAGTCCGTCACGATCAGTTCCAGCGCGCGCTCATCCACGCCCTCATAATGGCCGCATAAAAATACCAGATCCTCTTCTTTTGCCAGCTCCTCCGCGATCTTCTGGCTGAATACCCGGCCCTGCGGCGTCAGATAGATCACCCGGGGCGCTCTCCCGATCTGCTCCTCAATGCTCTGATATGCCCGGCAGATCGGTCCCGGCTGCATCACCATGCCGGCGCCTCCTCCATAGGGATAATCATCCACATGCAGATGTTTATCCTGCGAAAAATCGCGGATATTTACGGTGTTTAAACAGATACAGCCATTATCCATGGCCCGTCCCGTTATGCTGGTTTTCAGGCCGTTCTCTATCATATCCGGAAACAGTGTCATCACATGAAATCTCATAAGTCCAGCAGCCCCTCCATCAGATGCACCAGGATTCTCCCCTCTTCGGGATTCACTTCCAGGATACACTGTTTGATCGCCGGCAGGAGCAGTTCCTTTTTCTCCGGCGTCTCAACCACATACACATCGTTGGCCCCGGTCTGCAGCACATCGGACAGGGTGCCCAGCACGGTACCCTCATCGGTGGTCACCGTAAGCCCGATCAGATCCGCGATGAAATTTTCATCCTTGCCAAGTTTTACAGCGTCCTTTCTGTGCACCCACAGCGTACAGCCCTTATAGCCTTCCACCTGGTTAATATCGTCATAGCCTTTAAACTTTAAAATCACGAACTGCTTAAAAAATTTAACGCCTTCTATCTCAAGCGTCAGTTTTTCCCGGCGGCCCTCCAGAATCACCTGCTTTAAACTGCGAAATCTTGCCGGATCATCGGTGGTGGGAAAAACCTTTACCTCACCCTTGATGCCGTGGGTGGAGGCAATGGCGCCTACCTGCAGATATTCTACCATAGCTTTCCTCTCTTCCTGCGCAGACCGTGGCCGCACAGTGATACGGGATGAACAAAGGACGGATAAAACGGCCATTTCCGCTTTTTCCGTCCTCCGACAGCCTCGTTTTGGTTTCCCATTGTCTGCAATTCTATTGAATTTCCAGAACTACTTTTTTCTCTTCTTTAGATGCAGCAGCTTTTACGACGGCACGAATCGCCTTGGCAATACGCCCCTGCTTTCCAATCACTTTGCCTACATCAGAGGGAGCAACTTTCAGCTCTAAAATCGTTTCATCGCCATCCTGCTTTTCCGTTACCGTAACTTCTTCGGGATGCTCTACCAGGGACTGTGCAATGGCCATTACTAACTCTTTCATTACCATCTACCTCCCGATTATTTCTCGATGCCGGCGATTTTCAACAGTTTTGCTACAGTTTCCGTAGGCTGTGCTCCGGTAGCTAACCATTTTTTAGCTTTTTCTTCATCGATCTTGATTACGCTGGGTTCCTTGGTAGGATCGTAGTAACCAACTTCTTCGATGAATCTTCCATCTCTCGGGGATCTGGAATCCGCAACGATCACTCTATAGAAAGGAGCTTTTTTCTGTCCCATTCTTCTTAATCTCATCTTTACTGCCATTTTCGTTCACCTCCTTAACGTTCTATGCTAAAGTATATTTAGAAAGGAAAATTAAACTTCCCTTTTCTACCCTTCTTGCCGCCCATCATGCCGGACATCTGTTTCATCATCTTCCGGCTCTGGTCAAACTGCTTTACCAGCCGGTTGACTTCGGATATATCCACCCCCGCGCCTTTGGCGATCCTTCTCTTTCTCGAAGGATTCAGTATATCGGGATTGCTTCTTTCCTTGGGTGTCATGGACAGTATGATGGACTTGGGCCGTTCAAGCGCCTTGTCATCGATCTCCGGCATATCCTTCATCTTGCCGGAGAGACCCGGGATCATGCCCATGATCTGGGTAAAACCGCCCATTTTTTTCATCTGTTCCATCTGATCCAGGAAATCGTTGAAGTCGAATTCGGCCTTGCGGAGTTTTCTCTCCATCTCCTTGGCCTTATCCAGATCCACTTCCGCCTCCGCTTTTTCAATCAGAGTCAGAATATCTCCCATGCCCAGTATCCTGGATGCCATGCGGTCCGGATAGAACTGCTCCAGATCGGAGAGCTTCTCCCCCATACCAACATACAGGATCGGCCTGCCTGTCACTGCCCGTATGGACAGGGCGGCACCGCCTCTGGTATCGCCGTCCAGTTTCGTCAGGATCACGCCGTCCACACCGATCTTCTCGTTGAACATGCCGGCCACATTGACCGCATCCTGGCCGGTCATGGCGTCTACCACCAGAACGGTCTGATCCACTTCTACATTTTCCTTTATTTCAACCAGCTCGGCCATCATGTCCTCATCGATATGAAGGCGGCCGGCGGTATCCAGTATTACGACATTATTGTTATTCTTATGCGCATGCTCGATCGCCGCTTTGGCGATATTTACAGGCTTATGGCTGTCCCCCATCGTAAACACAGGCACGCCCTGCCTCTCGCCATTGACCTGCAGCTGCTGTATCGCGGCCGGACGGTAAATATCGCATGCCACCAGAAGGGGACGCTTGCCCTTTTCCTTGAGCTTGCCGGCGATCTTGGCTGCCGTCGTGGTCTTGCCGGCGCCCTGGAGTCCAACCATCATGATCACGGTTACCGCCATGCCCGGCTTAATGGCAAGCTCCGTGGTCTCGGAGCCCATCAGCCTGACCATCTCTTCATTTACAATCTTGATCACCATCTGGCCCGGCGTCAGGCTGTTCATCACATCCTGGCCAACAGCTCTTTCCTCAACGGATTTGATGAACTGTTTTACGATTTTAAAGCTGACGTCCGCTTCCAGCAGAGCCATCTTCACTTCCTTCATCGCAGCCTTTACATCCGCTTCCGAAAGCCGTCCTTTTCCGCGCAGGCTCTTAAACACATTCTGCAGTTTATCGGTTAAGCTCTCAAATGCCATATGAACCTCATTTCCACACTTTACTACAGGGAACTGATCTCGCCGGCGATCTGTTCTATCCGGCTGATGCATCCCATATCCGTTGTCCTGCGGTACTCCCCTGCGAGGGATTTGATCTCTTCCACCATGGATTTGGTCTGCATGAATTTTTCTATCAGATGAAGCTTTTCTTCATACCCCGTCAGGATCTTGTCGCAGCGCCTGATCAGATCGTGGACTCCCTGTCTCGTAATCCCTCTGTCTCCGGCCACCTCACTTAAAGAAAGGTCGTTCAATACCACGTCCTCATAGATGGCCTTCTGATGTTCTGTCAGCAGTTCACCGTAAAAATCGTATAACAGGGTCTGTTCTACTATGCGTTCCATTTTCTTCACCTGTGTTATCATACACGAATGCGGGCAGTCTGTCAAGTATTTTTTCTTGACAGACTGCCCGCACATGGCGGGGCGGAGTATAATCCTCATTGGGACGCGCTCTCGCCCCGCCATGTGCTGCTTTATCGGCAGCCACGAGAAGTAACAACGTTGTCGCTTTCATGCAGTTTTGACCGCAAAGTAAATCCTACCCTCCCGAGTGACTGACGAACAAAAATGTCAAATGCAGTGGTCAGGTTCAACGGCATCCTTCCCATATACTTCAATCTGCGTCAGAGCGGGGAACGGTGACGGATCGTCGGCCTTAATCAGTTCACCCAGCTTCAGCCATTCAATCTTTTTCGGTGGGAAGGAAAATACATGGGGCTTATCGCTCTTTTTCATGCTGACCGTCTCAGCGGATCCGTCCGAAAAATGAAAGGTCGCCTTCTCCCACCAGTTATCATGAGGAAAATCCGCCCTGATGCAGAGCACGATCTTATCGATCTCCACGGTTCTGCCGAACTCCAGAGTGAGCTGTGCATCATCCTGCCGGTTGATTCCCCAGGATTCAAAAGGCCAGGCTCCGTGGGAACGGTTGGCTTTGACACCGTCGATCGCGTTTCTGGCGGCGAACACGGACTCACCTCTGGTCTCCACATTGGCCGAAGCATGGGGATAGCATCCTGGATCTCCGTGCTGGTCCATCACGTTTAACGCCAGGTTGCGGTAGCAGCTTACCTGCTCCTCTCCGGCCGTGCGGGCAGTCAGCAGATGCCCGCTTCCGCTGAAGACTTTCGGTGAATATGAAATCCGTTTTTCTCCGAAGGGGATCCGATACACCACTTCCGGTCTTGTGACATACACAAGCGCCTCTCCTAACGCGTCATCCGCCTGCAGCACATAGTGGCGGCCCGGCTGTGACGTTTCGAAACAGACCGTATCCCCCTCCTGATACTCTTTATGGTAATCCAGGCAGATCTCGTCCTCTCCAAAAGACTCCGCCAGAATTTCACCCGCCTTGTTTTTGATTCTGATTCTAAGCTCTGCCATGATTTCATCCTTTCTTTATGACCCGCCGGAGCGGATATCTGTGCGCACCACGGCGCGCCCTCCCCTTCATTTACAGCAGCAGAAAATACGCCAGAACAATTATGCCCAGAATAATTCTGTAATAGCCGAACACCTTGAAATCGTGCTTTTTCACATATCCCATCAGGAAACGGATCGCAAGCACGGATACGCCAAATGCCACCGCGGTCCCGATGAGCAGCACGCCGACTTCGGTGCCGGTCATGGATACGCCGTTTTTCATGAATTTAACTACCTTTAACAGGCTGGCCCCGAACATCACAGGAGCGGAAAGGAAAAACGAGAACTCCGCCGCAGGGGTACGGGCTACGCCGATCAGCATCGCACCCAGTATCGTCGCACCGGAACGGGAGGTTCCCGGAACCAGCGCCAGTGTCTGAAAGCAGCCGATTGCAAATGCCATGGGGTAGGTCAGCTGAGTCGTGTTCTTTACCTTGAAAGTGCGTTTCCTGTTCCGGTTTTCCAGGAGGATGAACAGGATGCCGTAGGCGATGAGCGTGGCGGCCACCACATAAACATTATTCATATGTTCCTCAAACCAGTCGTTAAAGAGCACACCGATCACGCCTGCCGGTATGCAGCCCACTATGATCTTGCCCCACAGCTGAAAGGTTTCGTATTTCACCTTGGCATTTTTCCTGCCGTACCAGGGATTCAGCTTGCTGAAAAATTCGATGCATACGGCGAGGATCGCGCCCAGCTGTATCACCACCAGAAACATGTTGTAAAACTCTTTGGATACATTCAGCGGCATCAGACTCTCCACCAGAATCATATGGCCGGTGCTGCTGATGGGCAGCCATTCGGTGACGCCCTCCACAATGCCCAATATAATCGCTTTGATAATTTCAATAATCATAATGTCTGATCTCCCTCACATAACTTGCTCTCTCAATATTCGTAACAGTTCAGACGGCGGGAAAAATAGTGCAAAAGCAGGCGTAGTTACCACTATTCACTCAGATATTCTCTATCTGCCAGTCAATCGGCTCCTCACCGTTCTTCACCAAATATTCATTTGCCTTGCTGAAAGGCCTGCTGCCAAAAAAGCCTCTGGATGCGGACAGCGGGCTTGGATGCGGGGCTTCCAGTATCAGGTGCTTCGGATTGTTCAGCATCACCTTTTTGCTGCGCGCCGGGGTTCCCCACAATATGTAAACCACCGGCCGGTCCAGTTCATTGGTCGCCCTGATCGCCGCATCGGTAAATTCCTCCCAGCCGATCCCACGGTGGGAATTAGCCTGATGCGCGCGCACGGTCAGCACGGTATTAAGAAGCAGCACGCCCTGGTCCGCCCATTTTTTCAGATATCCGTTGTTGGGTATATAACAGCCCAGATCATCGTGCAGCTCCTGATAGATATTGACCAGGGACGGAGGGATCTCCACATCCGGTTTTACGGAAAAGCAGAGTCCGTGCGCCTGGCCTGCATTGTGATATGGATCCTGCCCCAGGATCACCACCTTCACTTTGGACAGCGGCGTAAACTCAAAGGCATTGAAAATATCCCCCGCATCCGGATAAATCACTCTGCGGCCGTATTCCTCTTTTATAGTCTGATATAATTTCGCGTAGTACGGTTTCCTGAATTCCGCTTCAAGCGGCTGAAGCCAGTCATTTGTAATTGCTCCCATTCTTTTGCTGCTCTCCCTTAATTCATGTGTGTATCGTCCGGTTACAGGCGGACCGGTATGCCGCGCCCCGCCAGATATTTCTTAAGCTCTCTTATTTCAAGTTCCTTATAGTGGAACAGGGATGCGGCCAGCGCCGCGTCTGCGCCGCCCTCTGTCAGCGCGTCATAAAAATGCTCCATCGTGCCGGCGCCGCCGGAGGCGATCACCGGAATGGATACGTTGGCGGCCACAGCCGCGGTCAGTTCATTGTCGTAGCCCGTCCTGCTGCCGTCGCAGTCCATGCTTGTAAGAAGGATCTCGCCGGCTCCCAGGCGGTCCGCCTTCATCGCCCATTCAACCGCATCAATGCCCATATCGACGCGGCCGCCGTTTTTATAGATATTCCATCCGTTTCCGTCTGGTCTGCGCTTGGCGTCAATGGCAACCACCACGCACTGGCGGCCAAATTTGTCCGCCGCCTCACTGATCAGTTCCGGGCGGCTGATCGCGGACGAGTTTACGGAAATCTTATCCGCGCCTTCTCTAAGCAGGGCTTTAAAATCATCCACCGTGCGGATGCCCCCTCCTACGGTAAACGGAATAAATACGGTTTCCGCCACCCGCCTCACCATATCCACAGCCGTCCTGCGGTCATCGCTGGAGGCCGTGATATCCAAAAATACCAGCTCATCCGCGCCGGCTTTATCGTAGGCGGCGGCGATCTCCACAGGATCGCCGGCATCCCTTAAATTGACAAAATTAACACCCTTTACCACCCGCCCGTTGTTCACATCCAGACAGGGTATGATTCTCTTTGTAAACATCCGCAGCCCTCCTTTACAGTCGCCAACCGGAGGTTGATGACCCGGTACACTTCCGTGTGTTTCCTACTTTGCTCCCGCTACAGCGATGCAAAATTCTTCAGTATCTTAAGCCCTGTCTCACCGCTTTTTTCCGGATGAAACTGACAGGCATATATATGACCGTATTCTACCGACGCGTGAATTTCCGTGCCGTATTCTGTCTTAGCCGCCACAATAGCATCCTCTTCGGCCTTCAGATAATAGGAATGGACAAAATACACATAAGAGGAATCCGCAATCCCTTCAAACAGCCTGGTATGAGGCCGGATCTCAAGCGAGTTCCATCCCATATGCGGAATCTTAAGCCCCGGACGTTCCGGAATCTTCAAAATCCTTCCCTTAAGCAGCCCTAAGCCCTCCACTCCGGGACTCTCCTCGCTGCTCTCAAACAATAGCTGCAGCCCCAGACAGATGCCGAGAAACGGCTTATTCAGGGAAACTGCTTCCCGGATCACTTCGGTCAGCCCATACCGGTGCAGATTATCCATCGCATCTTTAAAGGCGCCTACGCCGGGCAGTATCACCTTATCCGCCCCCAGGATCACATCCCTGTCCCGGGAAATCACCGTTTCTTCACCAAAATACTGCAAGGCCTTCTCCACGCTCCGAAGATTTCCCGCGTCATAATCAATAATCGCTATCATCCGCTTCCCTCCTGCCGTTTTCCATCATTTTAACACAATTGCGCGGCGGCCACAATAAAGTCAACCGAATTTTCCGGGACGGAAAACGCTTTGCCGTGAATCTCTTCAGGTATCTGGGCATATTTCGCGTTTACGCGCACCAATACCGCTTTCTGATTGATATAAACGGTCTTTTCAAAGGGCCAGCGCATCAGCGCCGGATTGCTGTAGTTTTCTCCCAGCTCCAGCACCAGAAGCTCCCTGTTTAAGGTCCCCTGGATCCAGTTCATATAGGATTCCCAGTTTTCGTACTCACCGCTTTCAGCGTTGGGCCAGGTGATCTTCTCACGGTCTAAGCCGGAGCTTATGACCGTGCCGTCATCGTTGGAAGTGATTATAAAGAAATCTTTCCCTTCCAGAAGTTTCAGCAGCGCCGCACAGCCCTCGGTCCGATTTTTCCACTCTCTTCCGATGCCCACAAGTATTTTCTCTTTTTCCTTTAAAAGCTCTGTTAATTCCAATCCGATTCCTCCTGTACATAAGGCCGGTGCGGCAGCCAGTATTTGGTATACGAGGTACTAGACCGCACCGGGTAACATTTTATCATTATGACATCTATTGAAGAAGATTGCAATACGGAATTTGCCGGTTGCCCTTTCAGCAAAAGGTTACTGTTCACAGTTGTCCAAAACCTCCCGCGTATGCCAGGGCAGAGTATGGTCTTCATAGGGACGCGCTCTCGCTCCGTGAAGCGCGCAGCGGTTCTAACGCTGCAAACTACGCAGCATAAGAACCGGCGGGCTTCAAGGGATCCCTATGAGGACCATACTCTGCCCTGGCATACGCTGCTTTATCGGCATCTCTGTACAGTAACGATAAAAGTATAGTAAGGAGTTATTCTGTCTTTTTGGAGCAGTATTCTCTGTATTAAAGCACTTTTTATACACAAAACGCCGTTCTTTTGCGGTTGAGATTGCGGATTGACAGCAATAAACCGGCATAAGAACCGCACGAATCTCGGCAGTTTTATCGGCTGCCCTCTTGCTTCATATTCACAATTCATGTAAAATAAAAAGGAGATAATTAACATCGGCCGCAATCAGGAGTTAATGGAACACTGCCATAAACTGAAGGAATATGCACAGTTTGTCGGCGAAGTGAGAAAGAGACTCGATAGGGGAGCGCGTTTGGAAGAAGCGGCAGATGAAGCCGTAACCCATTGCATCAAAGAGGGGATTCTCGCGGAATTTCTGATCGCCCACAGAGCGGAGGTGAATGAAGTGATTCTTACTGAATATGATGAACAGTTTCATATAGCCAGTGAAAAGGAGCTTAGCAGACTAGAGGGATTAGAGCAGGGAATAAAGGCTTTGATCGAAGCCTATGCGGAGTTAGGTATCCCGAGGAACAAAATAGTGGAAAAGTTGGAAGAAAAGTTCTCGCTTTCGAAGGAAGCATCCGAAGAGCATGGGGAGTGTAAAATAAAGTGTGTAAGTTACCGGTAACCAAACTTACGCACTTT
>NZ_QUEE01000019.1 GCF_003477885.1 Lachnotalea sp. AF33-28 | reverse complement strand
AAGTGCGTAAGTTTGGTTACCGGTAACTTACACACTTTATTTTACACTCCCTGATTAACCGCCGTCCTCTCACACCACCGTGCGTACCGTTCGGTACACGGCGGTTTCAATAGTTGACGTGCACAGACTGATAGGCTGTGGCTAAATCATAAAAGCCACTGTTTATCAGTCTTTGTTTTGTTAATGCTCTGTTGACCGCACCCATCCCCGACACGTACCAGTGTTTTCTGCGACTGTTTGCCGCTTGATGGGCAAAGTATTCGGGTATTCCAAGTTTTATCAGATTTTTCTTCTTGGTTTTCGGTAGCTTCCATTGCTTCCAGATACACATACGGATTCTGTGATATAGCCATGAATTGAGTTCTTCTATCCTGTTCTTCATCTCCGCAATCCCATAATAATTCAGCCATCCTCGCATATACTCCTTTATCTTCTCCAGTGCAGGGCGTATACTCTGAACGAATCTTCGGGAACTAAGTTCTTTCAGCTTTGACTTCATTTTCTTCCATGTCTTCGCATGAACCCGGACATAAATGCCCTTTCCGTTCTTTCCCAATGTAAAGCCAAGAAATTTAAAATTTCGGATTGCAAACACTCTTACCACACGACTTTTCTTCTGATTCACCTTTAGTTTCAGTTTCTCTTCCAGATATCTCGTGCTTGTTTCCAGTAGTCTCTTTGCGGCTCTGCCGCTCTTTGCCAGTATTACGATATCATCTGCATATCGAACAAATGCCACTTTTCTCTTCTCAAACTCCTGGTCGAACTCATTCAGATAGATATTCGCTAACAATGGAGATATGTTTCCTCCCTGTGGCGAACCTTCCTCTGTTTCCATAACTACACCATTTTCCATCACTCCACTTTTCAGGTATCTTTTTATCCACTGGATTACTCGTTCGTCCTTCACATTCCTGCGCAGGATATTCAAAAGCATCTCATGGTCCAAGGTATCGAAATACTTTGATAAATCCAATGACACTGCATGGGTATATCCCTGTTCTGCATACTCTTTTACCTTTGCGATAGCGTCTTTTGCACTTCTCCCCGGACGGTAGCCGTAACTGTTGTCCGAGAATATCGGCTCATAGATTGGCATGAGCTGTTGTGTAATGGCTTGTTGGAAAATACGGTCTTTGACTGTTGGAATACCAAGCTTTCGTATTCCACCGTCTGGCTTCGGGATTTCTACTCGCCTTACCGGGTCTGGGGTATACTTTCCCCTATATATTCTCTCGATTATGGCTTTCTGATTATCCCGAAGGTATGCTCCGATTTCATCGACGGTTATCCCGTCAATTCCCGGCGCTCCTTTGTTTGCCTTTACTCTCTTAAAAGCCCTGTTCAGGTTATCCTTGTACAGTATCTTCTCCAAAAGTTCCGGCTGTGCACTGTCTCTTTCCTTCCATATCTGGTTGAAGGAGCGATGCGCTCTCACATATCCTTCATGTTCCGCACTATCCTTTTGCAAGCAGCTTTCTCTGTTTTCTGCATCCATTTGCCCTTCCTCCTTTCCCGGTTGTACTAAAGACTCCTATTGATTCGGTCCTTCACCTATCGGCTAATATGACCTCTGCTGACTTCTGCATGTTCAGCACCGCCTCGTTTCCTTGCACGATGGTTACTCCTTTCAGAGCATTCCACGCAGGCCTCCCCGGGTACCACACGTTTCTTTCTCTCCATCTATCTGCCACATTTACTATACATGATTCCGTGCAGTTATTGGGCTTCAACTTGTTATGCAGTCTTACCCTCATGCATAGCCTGATGTGATTTCTGTTCGTCAGACCAGAGATTTGCCCATGGGTTAGTATGTTCCCCATATCCAGCTTCCTTCAGATTCCACCTCACGATGGACACCCTTGCTTTCGGCTATATCCTTCCCACTGCCGGGCGGATTCGGGACTTTCACCCGTTAGAAACGTGCGCCGCCGGGCGCACATAAGAGAAAGGCCGGGAAGTCTTAAATAGAGAGACTTTCCAGCCTTTTTTGCCGGTTAAGCCATCGGCTTCTCTAAAACATCTATAACGATGCCGTTTTCAACGGTGAAGAAAAACGGCATCCCGTAGCTTTCAGGAAGATCGGATCTGCACAGGACGCTTCCGTACATGCTCCTTTAGCCACTGATCGGTGAAACTGTTGCGTACGGGCAGAGCGGTTTGATATTCAGTGCAGCAGCGCAGATAGGATAAGACAGTAAATCCGGCGCAGAGCGCTGCGGTCACTGATATCAGAACCGCACCGGAAACGCTCATCTGCAATAAACTTATAATTCACCACCTCATTCCAGGTCCCGGACAAGCAGTTTCAGTTTCTCGATCTGCTACTTTTGATCAGCGTATAGGTGGTATTCAGGTTCCAGCCGTTGGCGGCTTTCAGTACATCGGAGATATATGTCAATCCTTAATTGCAGTGCACTGCATCGATAACAAGGTATAAGGAAAATTAAATATCCGCATACTATATTCAGTTTGAGGAAAGGAAGTAATGAATATGGAAGCGGATATGAAACAAGATACGGTTCAACAGGCAAAGGATGACAGTCAGGACGGCAAGCAGGAGGAAAAAGAAAACACCCAGAAAGAAAACGAAAAGCTGCAGGACGAAAAGATCAGCGAATACGGACAGGTCACGCTGGAGAATCACGGCAATAAGCACAAGATTCATCTTCTCTCGGTGATCGGGGAGATCGAAGGCCATGAGAACCTGCCCGGCAACAGTAAAACCACGAAATATGACCATGTTTTGCCACAGCTTGCCGCCATCGAAGACAGCGAAGAAGTGGAGGGGCTTCTGATCTTACTGAATACAACCGGCGGGGATGTGGATGCAGGGCTCGCCATAGCGGAGATGATCGCATCTTTAAGCAAGCCTACCGTATCCCTGGTGCTCGGCGGCAGCCATTCCATCGGGGGCCCTCTGGCGGTATCTACCGACTATTCCTTTATTGTTCCCACCGGCACCATGATCATCCATCCGGTCCGGATGAACGGAACCATACTGGGAGTGCCGCAGACCTATGAATACTTTGAAAAGATCCAGGACCGCATCACCGGCTTTCTGGCCGGCCACTGCCGGGCGAAAGAGGAGCGCATCAAGGAGCTGATGCTGAATACGGGCGTTCTCGCAAAAGATATGGGCTCCATACTGATCGGTGAAGAAGCGGTAAAAGAAGGGATTATAGATGAAGTGGGCGGCATCAGGGACGCATTTGACAAACTGTATGAACTGATAAAAGAGAAGAAGAAAAAGAATGATTGACACGCTCCCGTTCCGTGAAGCGCGCAATGGTACTGATGCTGTAAAAATCACAGCATCAGTACCGACGGGCTTTGCGGGATCCCTATGAAGAGTATAGCTGGCCCTGTCATGCGCTGCTTTATCGGCTTTTGAACCTTACCACCGGGCGGGCGTCTTTTTTCAGGTTGCCATTGATTAATTGCGACATTTGTGCAACAATATTATACAAGATGGAGGAATAGGAGAACTTTTTAATGTATAATTACACTTTGTCCGTGAGCAACAAAGATCTCGTAAATATCGCCAGGCGCGCGTTTAATCTGGTGGATCCGCGTCTGATCGACCACGGTGCCCGGGTGGCATATTTAGTATCCATTCTGCTTAAGGCGGACACTACATATACGGATCAGGAGCGGCGCAATCTGCTGATTTTAGCTGCGCTGCACGATATCGGAGCTTATAAGACGGAAGAAATCGATAAAATGGTAGAATTTGAAACGGTAAATATGTGGAATCATTCCATCTATGGATATCTGTTTTTTCACTATTTTACACCTTTTAACGGAATGGCGGCTGCAGTGCTGTTCCACCATACGCCCTGGATGTCGCTTCGCAGTCTGCCGGGCCTGTCCAAGCGGCTTAAGCAGATGGCGCAGATCATCAACCTGGCGGACCGGATTGATATTTACTATGACAACAGTAAAAGGAAACCGGACTGGGATGAGCTGCGCAGATACCTTAAAAAACAGAAGGGTCTTAGGTATTCGGATGAGGTGCTGGAACTTTTTCATAAAGCTGATTTTTCCTCGGTATTGGGTGTCGGCGATAAACGGTCCGGATCTTTAAGGACAAGTGAGGATCTGGATCAGCACTTTGATGAAATGCTTGAGGCGATGCCTTTCTGCGAGGAAGAAAAGGACGCGCTTTTAAGGATGCTGATATATGCGATCGATTTTCGAAGCCCGCATACGGTCACACATACCATCACTACCACTATGATCAGCGTGGAGCTTGCGAAACTGCTCTGCAGTAAAGATGAGGTCAATGACGTTTTGTGCGGCGCTATGCTCCATGATATGGGCAAAATAGGCATACCGGTGGAGATTCTTGAATTCCCCGGCAAATTGAGTCCGCAGGCCATGTCCGTGATGCGGACGCATGTGGACCTCACCGAACATATACTTGGAGACAGCGTTTCGGAAACGGTGCGGGAAATCGCGCTGCGCCATCATGAAAAACTGGACGGTTCCGGATATCCGAAAGGATTAACGGGTGCGGAGCTGGATAAGAAACAGCGGATTGTGGCTGTTGCGGACATCGTCAGCGCTCTAACCGGAACCAGAAGCTATAAAGACGCATATTCACAGGAAAAGACTGTAAACATCATAACGGGGATGGCACAGAAAGGGCTCATCGACCGGGATATAGTGGCGCTGATCACCGATAACTTTCAATCCATCATGGATACCGTACAGGAGATAACGGCCCCGATCCTTCAGACCTATCAGGAGATGCAGGACCAGTACGGCATTCTAAGCCAGAAACTAATGGCGGCTTTTGAAACGGGCGATTGCTTATCAATCCAAAATGGTTTATAATGTAAAGATGTGAATTTGAAAAAGGATGGAGGAATTGCTGTGGCAGCACCCAAAAAGAAGACAGCAGGAAGGACAACCGGCAAAAAACGCAGTTCTGCCAAATCCGGTTCCAAAAAGAAGAAAGAGACGATGGAAAGCTTTATTCCGAAAGAGATACTGGTACTGACCGTATTCGCTGTCTCAGTTCTTCTTTTTCTAAGTAACCTGCATTTGTGCGGGAGTGCGGGGGAGAGCATCCGATCCGTTATTTTGGGAGTCTTCGGAGCCCTCGGATATCTGTTCCCGATCTATCTGTTCATCGCTGTACTGTTCTTAATCTCTAACAAAGGAAATACGCTGGCAATGGCAAAGCTGGTTACAACAGCTTTTGTGTTTATTCTGCTCTGCGGCATCAGCCAGCTTTTAAGCACTAAGGAATACGATGAGATACTCGCAGCAGCTGAATACTATAAGGCCGGAAGCACAGGCTTTAACGGAGGTGCTGTCGGCGGTTTTCTGATTCGGACTTTAAGGCCTAATTTCGGAATCCTGGGCAGCTATGTGATTTTAATTGTGCTGACTTTGATGGGGCTGGTGTTCATCACGGAGAGGTCCATACTAAAGCCCATCCGTTCCGGCAGCACAAAGATCTATACGACCGCGAAAGAGGATGTGGTGCGCAGAAAAGCGGCTTATGATGAGCGCAGGGAGGAAAAACGGGAAGAAAAACGGCGCCGTATGGACCAGAAAATCAGCGGCGTGGCCATAGGCAATACGAAATTAAAGGACAGCGCCCAGCCTAAGAGTGATATGAAGGAAATGGGGAGCGAGGAGTCGTTTCAGGCCGATATCTTTACCGGCAGCATCAACTTTCCGCTGGATGACCCTGCAGATGAGGCAGGAGAGAAAACGAATGATATTCTGTCCGATATGAATGCCGCGCTGGGGATGGAGAATGGGGATGCCATTGTGCTTGAGAAGGACCGGCGCACCTTGAGTGAACTGCAGGCCATTGATACGCTTCACAGCATGATCGGTAAGGAAGAAGGTCGTTTTTCATTTCCTCACGCAGGAGCGGATGCGGAGCCTATTGCGGTCAGCGCGCTGGAAAGACAGAAGTATTTTCCGCATGAGCAGGAAGAGGAGCACTCTTATGCGCCTGCTTTTGCGGCGGAGGAAGAGGCGGATGTACATACACAGGAAAGCCCGACGGAACAGGAAAGGCCAATGATCCATAGAAAATCCGCGGCGGCTCTCTACGATACCAAGACGGTCACAACCGCTTCCGGCAAAGTGATTGAGGTGGAGGTAAAGCCGGAAGATCTGGTGGCGGAAGTGGGAGAGGGAAGCGGTTTTTCCGAATCCATAGAATCCGAATATCATGCCAAAGGCGAATATGAGCCGGAGCCGGTGAGGGCGAAAGTCCCGGATAAAGAACCATATGTGATGCCGTCTGCGGACGGCACGTATCCGGCGGAGCAGCCCGTGCAGCCGTATCAGCAGCCAAAGCCCAAGATCAAACGTGAATATGTATTTCCTCCTATCCGCCTGCTAAACAGCAGCGGCAAGTCCGGCAGAGCGGGCAATGACCGTGAGCTTAGGGAAACCGCCATTAAGCTGCAGCAGACGCTTCGCAATTTCGGAGTGGGCGTGACGGTGACTAATATAAGCTGCGGACCCGCGGTAACCAGGTACGAGCTGCAGCCGGAGCAGGGGGTGAAGGTCAGCAAGATTGTGTCTTTGTCCGATGATATCAAGCTGAATCTGGCGGCGGCGGATATCCGCATCGAGGCGCCGATTCCCGGCAAGGCGGCCGTTGGAATCGAAGTGCCCAATAAGGAAAATGTAACTGTGTTTTTCCGCGAACTGGTGGAGTCGGATGTGTTTAAACGGCATCCCTCCAAACTGGCCTTTGCCGTGGGACGCGATATCGGCGGCCAGATCGTGGTGACGGACCTGGCGAAGATGCCCCACCTTCTGATCGCCGGCGCGACCGGATCCGGTAAATCGGTCTGCATCAATACGCTGATCATGAGCATCATCTACAAAGCCAAACCGGAAGAAGTTAAGGTGATCATGGTGGATCCCAAGGTGGTGGAGCTTAGCGTGTACAACGGAATCCCCCATCTGATGATACCGGTGGTGACGGATCCGAAAAAGGCGGCGGGGGCGTTAAACTGGGCCGTGGCGGAGATGACGGACCGCTATAAGAAATTTGCGGATCTGAATGTCCGTGACCTCAAGGGATATAATGAAAAAATTAAACAGAATGCCAAAGAAGGGGAAGAGGTGCAGCCCCTGCCCCAGATTGTCATCATTGTGGACGAGCTGGCGGATCTGATGATGGTGGCGCCCGGAGAGGTGGAAGATGCGATCTGCCGCCTCGCTCAGATGGCCCGTGCGGCGGGCCTTCATCTGGTGCTGGCCACGCAGAGGCCGTCCGTCAATGTCATCACCGGACTGATCAAGGCCAATGTGCCGTCCAGAATCGCCTTCTCCGTGTCCTCCGGCGTGGATTCCCGCACGATCATCGATATGAACGGCGCGGAAAAGCTGCTGGGAAAAGGGGATATGCTCTTTTATCCGTCCGGCTATCAGAAGCCCGTCCGCGTTCAGGGCGCGTTCATCTCGGACGGAGAGGTCTCCAAGGTGGTGGAATTTTTATCCAAGCAGACGGACGGGGCCCAGTACGATGTGCAGGTTGAGTCGCAGATGAGCCTTAGCAGTCTTCCCGGCGGGGAGAGCATGGCGGGGAACGGTCCGGAGCGTGACGAATATTTTGTGCAGGCCGGCAAGTTCATCATCGAAAAGGAGAAGGCTTCCATCGGCATGCTGCAGAGGATGTTTAAGATCGGCTTCAACCGGGCGGCCAGGATCATGGATCAGCTCTCTGAGGCCGGCGTTGTCGGTGAAGAAGAGGGCACCAAGCCCAGGCGGGTGCTGATGAATATGGATGAATTCGATGCATATCTACAGGAAAACTCCTGACAGAATACAGGTTGAAATTCCTAAGAATGAAAAAGATAAATTAAGATGAGGAGGCTATACACATGAAAACAGATATTGAAATCGCCCAGGAGGCCCGGCTGATCCCGATCCGTGAAGTGGCGGCGGCCTATGGCATCGCTGAAGATGACCTGGAGCTGTACGGCAAGTACAAGGCGAAGATCACAGATGAGCTCTGGAATGAGATCAAGGACCGTCCGGACGGAAAACTGGTGCTGGTGACGGCCATCAATCCCACTCCGGCCGGAGAAGGCAAAACCACCACGAGCATCGGCCTGGGAGAAGCCTTTGCCAAAATGGGCAAAAAGGCGATGCTGGCCCTTAGGGAGCCGTCATTGGGCCCGTGCTTTGGCATCAAAGGCGGAGCGGCCGGCGGCGGCTATGCGCAGGTGGTACCCATGGAGGATTTAAACCTTCATTTCACCGGCGATTTCCATGCGATTACATCCGCTAACAACCTTCTGGCGGCCCTTCTGGATAACCATATCCAGCAGGGAAACGCTCTGAGAATCGATACGAGGCAGGTGGTCTGGAAACGCTGCGTGGATATGAATGACCGGGCGCTTCGCAATATTGTGGTGGGTCTGGGTTCCAAGGCGGACGGAGTGGTGAGAGAGGACCATTTTGTCATCACGGTGGCATCGGAGATCATGGCGATCCTCTGCCTGGCCGAAGATATGGAAGATTTGAAAGAACGTCTGGGACGGATTATCGTCGCGTATAATTATAACGGAGAACCTGTGACCGCCGCGCAGCTGGAGGCGGTTGGTGCCATGGCGGCCCTGTTAAAGGACGCGCTGAAACCGAACCTGATCCAAACGCTGGAGCACAGCGGCGCCCTGGTGCATGGCGGGCCTTTTGCCAACATCGCACATGGCTGCAACAGTGTGCGCGCCACCAAGACAGCCTTAAAGCTGGCGGATATCGTGATCACCGAGGCAGGCTTCGGCGCGGATTTAGGCGCAGAGAAATTCCTGGACATCAAATGCCGGATGGCGGGCCTTAAACCCGACGCGGTGGTGCTGGTGGCCACGGTGAGGGCGCTGAAATACAACGGTGGGGTGCCGAAGGATCAGCTGTCTGAAGAAAACCTGGAGGCTCTGAAAAAAGGTATCTGCAATCTGGAAAAGCATATAGAAAACCTGCAGAAATACGGCGTGCCGGTGGTGGTGACGCTCAACTCCTTCCTGACGGATACGGAGAGAGAATATCAGTTCATCCGGGATTTCTGCGAAGAAAGAGGCTGTGAGTTCGCCCTGTCCGAGGTGTGGGCTAAAGGCGGAGAGGGCGGCGTCGCCCTGGCAGAGAAGGTGCTTAAGACGCTGGAAACAAAAGAAAGCCATTACTGTCCGATCTATCCGCTGGATATGAAGCTGGAGGACAAGATCGATACCATCGCCAGAGAAATCTACGGAGCCGACAAAGTTACCTACAGCCCCGCAGCAAAAAAGACACTGCAGAATCTGGCCGGACTGGGATTTGGCGGTCTGCCGGTATGCATGGCGAAAACCCAGTACTCTCTGTCGGATGATCCGACAAAGCTGGGACGGCCAAGCGGCTTTACGGTGAATGTGCGGGATGTTTACGTGAGCGCGGGAGCCGGGTTTGTTGTGGCGATCACCGGAGCGATCATGACAATGCCAGGACTGCCTAAAAAGCCTGCCGCCAACGGCATCGATGTGGATGCAGACGGCCGGATTACCGGATTGTTTTAAACGAATAACAGAATGGAGGATACCATGACCCTTAGTACCTTACTTGAAAATATGGACTACAAATGCCTGCAGGGTACCACAGATACTAATATCCACGATATCGTATACGATTCCAGAAAGGCAGGGCCGGGGGATCTGTTTGTCTGCATCAGCGGAACCAGGACCGATGCCCACAGCTTTCTGCCTGAAGTCATACAAAAGGGCGTTAAGGCCGTTGCGGTGGAGCGGGATGTGGAGGTACCAAAGGATGTGACGGTGATCCGGGTGGCGAGGGCCAGAGAGGCCCTTTCCCTTCTATCCGCAGCCTTTTTCGGCCATCCCGCCGCCAGGATGACGACCATCGGAGTGACCGGCACCAAGGGAAAAACCACTACTTCCTTTATGATTAAGGCCATCCTGGAGGCCTGCGGGAAAAAAGTGGGGCTGATCGGCACGATTGGAGCGCTGATCGGCGGGGAATACTACGAGACGAACAATACAACGCCCGAATCCTATGAGCTGCAGAAGTATTTCCGGATGATGGCGGATGGCGGCTGCGAATATCTGGTGATGGAGGTATCCTCCCAGGGCATCATGATGGACCGTGTTGCCGGCATGCAGTTTGACTACGGAATCTTCACCAATATCACGCCGGATCATATCGGAGAGAATGAGCACAAGGATTTTGCGGACTATCTCTCCTGGAAACGGAAGCTTCTGCAGATCTGCCGTCACGGCTATGTGAACCGGGATGACAGCCACTATGAGGAAATTATAGAGGGGCATAGCTGTGACCTGCACACCTTTGGGGTGGAGCGGGCGGCACAGCTGAAAGCGGAAAGGATCCATTATCTGGCTGAGGGCAGCTTTATGGGAATTGAATTTGAAACCGCCGGCAGCGCAGATATGGATGTGAAGGTAAATATTCCGGGCCTGTTTAATGTATACAACGCTCTGGCGGCCATAAGTGTCTGCCTGAATTTCAGCCTTCCGC
This sequence comes from Lachnotalea sp. AF33-28, assembly GCF_003477885.1. GTDB lineage: Bacteria > Bacillota > Clostridia > Lachnospirales > Lachnospiraceae > AF33-28. The sequence goes on along the minus strand of NZ_QUEE01000019.1, from coordinate 120,559 downwards.
CGGAAACCATCTGCCACGCGCTGGAGCATCTCTCCATTAACGGGAGAATGGAGTTAGTCTACGCCTCGGATGAATTTTCCGTGATCGTGGATTACGCGCATAATGCCGTGAGCATGGAGAGCCTTCTGACCACCCTTAAGGAATACCATCCCAAACGGCTGGTCTGCCTGTTCGGATGCGGCGGCAACCGTTCCCGTCTGCGCCGCTATGATATGGGGGAGATCGGTGGCAGAATGGCGGATCTGTCCATCATCACTGCGGATAATTCCAGATATGAGCGTGTGGAGGATATTTTAAACGATATAAAGACCGGTCTGGCAAAAACAGACGGCAGCTATCTGGAGATTCCGGACCGGCGGGAAGCGATCCGCTATGCGATTTCCCATGCGCAGAAAGGCGATATGATCGTGATTATCGGCAAGGGACATGAGGATTATCAGGAGATACAGGGGGTCAGGCATCATTTTTCCGATCAGGAAGAGGTGCGCAAGGCTCTGGAGGAGTGTGCAGATGACAAAGATAATTGATGGAAAAGAGATCTCAAAGCAGATCAAGGAAGAACTGAAGGAAAAAGTGGCCGCTTATAAGGAGCGGGGAATCGAAATTACCCTTGCGGTGATTCAGGTGGGAAATGATCCCGCGTCCACGGTTTATGTAAGGAACAAGAGAAAGGCATGTGAGTACGTGGGAATCCGTTCCCTCGCCTATGAAATGCCGCAGGATACCACACAGGAAGAACTGCTTGGGCTCGTGCGGGAATTAAACGGCAGGGCGGATGTGAACGGGATCCTGGTACAGCTTCCGCTGCCCGGCCATATCGATGAGGATGTGATTTTAAAGAACATCGATCCTAAGAAGGATGTGGACGGTTTTCATGCGATGAATGTGGGCGCGCTCAGCATCGGAGAGCCCGGCTTTGTATCCTGCACGCCTGCGGGCATCATACAGCTCTTAAAGCGTTCCGGAGTAGAGATCTACGGAAAGGAATGCGTGGTGATCGGAAGGAGCAACATTGTGGGAAAACCGATGGCCATGTTGCTCCTGCGTGAAAACGGCACGGTGACCGTAGCGCATTCGCGCACCGTAAATCTGAAAGAGGTTGCGAAAAGGGCGGATATACTCGTGGTAGCCATGGGCAAACCCCGGTTTATCACCCATGAGTATGTGAAGGAAGGCGCGGTTGTGATCGATGTGGGCATGCACCGCGGTGAGAACAATAAGCTCTGCGGTGACGTGGATTTTGAGGATGTGGCGGAGCATACCTCTGCGATCACCCCGGTGCCGGGCGGAGTCGGACCGATGACCATCGCGATGCTTCTGAACAACTGCGTCGAGGCGGTTGTGCTGCAGAATATCTGATTCAAAAACCCCATGGGACACATGGGGTTTTTCAACCTGAAATAGCAAAAGGAGTGAGCAAATGCCTCAAACGCTGTTTGCCAATGTGGTGGTGGACATATCCCACGAAAGTCTGGACCGGTTTTTTCAGTACCGGGTCCCGGACAGCTTAAGGGACAGGCTTAAGCCAGGAATGCAGGTGCTTATCCCCTTCGGCAAGGGGAACCGGCAGATTGCCGGATATGTGCTTGAAATTACCGACCGTGTCTCTTTTGATCCCAGCCGCATAAAAGAAATTACACAGATCGCAGAAAACGGTGTGGCTGTGGAAAGCCAGCTGATACAGCTGGCGGACTGGATTCGGAACCGGTACGGTTCCACCATGATACAGGCATTAAAGACGGTCATTCCGATCCGTCAGAAGATCCGTTCCAAAGAAAAGAGCTATCTGAAGCTCGCCGTGCCGGAAACGGAGGCAAAAGCGCTGCTTGCCGTCTGTCAGAGTAAAAAAAACCAGCGGGCGCGGGCGAGGCTTTTGGAAGCGCTGCTTGCGGATCCTGTGCTCCCTAAGAACGTAGTGACCGAAAAGCTCAATATCAGCGCGGCCACCATAAAATATTTTACGGAACAAAACATAGTGACGGAGTTTTCAGAGATTATCTTACGAAATCCTGTAAAGGATACGGGTGTGAGTGAGGCCAGAGTGCCTTTGAACGAAGGCCAGCAAAGCATCCTGCAGTCATTTGCGGAGGATCTAAGACATGAAGTGCACAGGACGTATCTGATCCATGGGGTGACCGGCAGCGGCAAGACGGAAGTCTATATGGAGATGATTGCCGATGTTTTAAGCCGGGGCCGCCAGGCGATCGTGCTGATACCGGAGATCGCGCTCACCTACCAGACCGTCATGCGGTTCTACCGCAGATTTGGCGGAAAGGTATCCATCATGAATTCAAGGCTGTCCCAGGGGGAGCGCTACGACCAGTTTGTCCGGGCTAAAAAGGGCGAGATCAGCATCATGATCGGGCCGCGCTCGGCGCTGTTCACGCCGTTTGAACATCTGGGGCTGATTATTATAGATGAAGAACATGAAAATGCGTACAAGAGTGAGACAACGCCCAGATACCACGCCAGGGAGGTGGCCGTCCGACGCGCCGAAATGTGCGGCGCCAGCGTGGTTTTAGGATCGGCCACGCCGTCGGTGGAAAGCTATTACCATGCTATAAATGGGGACTACAGGCTGTTTACCCTCACGGAGAGGGCAAAAGCCCGCAGCAGCCTGGCCCATGTAGATGTGGTGGATCTAAGGGAGGAGCTTAAGGCCGGCAACAAATCCATTTTCAGCCGTCAGCTGTTTACGCTGATTCAGGACCGTCTCCAAAAAAGAGAGCAGACCATCCTGTTTTTAAACCGCAGAGGCTATGCCGGATTTGTTTCCTGCAGAGAATGCGGCGAGCCCTTAAAGTGTCCGCACTGTGACGTTTCTTTAAAGGCCCATAAAAACGGCCGGCTGGTCTGTCATTACTGCGGATATGAAGAGCCCCTGCCGAAGAAATGTCCGAAATGCGGTTCACCCTATATCGCAGGATTCGGCACCGGGACAGAGCGTGTGGAGACCATGGTAAAGCAGTATTTTCCGGAGGCCAGGGTCCTTCGGATGGATCTGGACACGACTTCAGGGAAGGACGGGCATGAGAAGATCCTGTCGGCCTTCGCTAACGAGGAAGCGGATATCCTGATCGGCACACAGATGATTGTCAAGGGCCATGATTTCCCAAAAGTCACGCTGGTGGGTGTGCTGGCGGCCGACCTTTCCCTGTATTCGGAAGATTATACGGCCTGCGAGCGCACCTTCCAGCTGCTCACCCAAGCGGCGGGCAGGGCGGGCAGGGATGAGACGCCGGGAGAAGTGGTGATTCAGACCTACAGCCCGGAGCATTACGCAGTCCGATGCGCGGCAGCCCAGGATTATGAGGGCTTTTACCGGGAGGAGATGGCCTACCGGGAGCTGATGCAGTATCCCCCAGCGGCCTGTATGATGAATATATGCCTCTGTTCGGGATGCGAGGACAGGGCCAAAGGGGCTGCCGATGCCGTTTTGGCTGAGATAAAACGCTGCTTTGCAGAGCAGATGCTTAGGGTGATCGGCCCGGCCTCCCCATATGTGGGCAAAATCAAGGATCAGTATTATCAGATGCTTTATCTCAAACACAGGGATATTTCCCTCCTCATTGCGGTACGCCGGCATCTGGAGCAATTTTTGGAATGTACAGATTACCAAAAAGATGTTATGATACAATATGATTTCCGATGATAACCGTCGGAGAAGACAAAAGAATGAGAAAGGATTTATGAGCGATGTCAACACGCAATATAAGAGTAATCGGTGATGAAGTGTTAAGAAAGGTCAGCAAGCCTGTTAAGGATATGACATTCCGTACCCGCCGGCTGATTGAAGATATGCTGGAAACCATGTATGAAGCGGACGGAGTGGGCTTAGCGGCCGTGCAGGTCGGGGTACTAAAGCGCATTGTGGTCATCGATGTGGGAGAAGGCCCGATCGTGATGATCAATCCCGAGATCCTTACAAGGGACGGGGAGCAGCTGGATATGGAAGGCTGCTTAAGCGTTCCGGAAAAACGGGCGTTGGTCAGACGCCCGAACTATGTAAAGGTGAAGGCGCTCGATGAGGATATGCAGCCGTTTGAGGTGGAAGGCACAGAGCTTCTCGCGAGAGCCATATGCCATGAATGCGACCACCTCGACGGCATCCTGTATGTGGATGTGAAAGAGGGAGAGCTGGAAGATGTCCCGGTCATGGAGGAAGAAGCCGAAAACGTACCTGCGGAATAATCATAGCGCAGAATCTGCGTATACTGTATATAAGCAGCAGCCGAATATGGGTTAAAACAATAAAAAAATATAAACTTTATGTGAAAACCCTCCATTTGGGAGATGTAGATGGTATAATATCGTCAGATATTATACCTGCGCTGATTTTGATTTAATATTAAATGAGAAATGGGGAATCATATGCGTGCAATATTTATGGGAACTCCCGATTTTGCCGTCCCTGCGCTGGAAGCCCTGGTAGAGGGCGGACATGAGGTGGCGGCGGTGATCACACAGCCTGACAAGCCCAAAGGCCGCAGCGGGGCGCTCCAGTTTCCTCCTGTTAAGGAGAAGGCGCTGGCCTACGGCCTGCCCGTCTATCAGCCTGTTAAGGTGAAGGATGCCGGTTTCCTTGAGCTGCTTGAAAGCCTGAAGCCAGATGTAATTATTGTTGCGGCATACGGAAGGATTCTTCCGAAGACAATTTTGGATCTGCCTGTATACGGCTGCATCAATGTCCACGCGTCGCTGCTTCCGAAATACCGCGGGGCCGCGCCGATCCAGCAGGCAATTTTAGACGGAGAAACGCAGACCGGCGTAACTACGATGTATATGGCGGAAGGAATTGATACCGGAGATATCCTTCTGCAGACGGTGATACCGATTGCAGAGGATGAGACAGGAGGCAGCCTGTTTGAGAAGCTGTCCAAGGCCGGCGGACCGCTTCTTCTTGAGACCCTGAAGGCTCTGGAAGAGGGGACCGTAAAACGCACGCCCCAGACAGGCGAGATCAGCCATACAGGCATGCTTTCCAAAGCTTCCGGCCTAATAGATTGGAACCGGCCGGCGGCAGAGCTGGAACGCATGGTGCGCGGTTTAAACCCGTGGCCCAGCGCATACACCTCCTTAAACGGCAAAACGCTGAAGATATGGGAGGCGGCGGTTATAGAAGGCGGCTGTGAGGGTCAGCCGGGAGAAATTACCGGCACTTCATTCACCGGTATTCTGATTCAGACAGGACAGGGTATTCTGGAAGTCAGACAGCTGCAGCTGGAGGGAAAGAAGCGCATGGATGCGCTGGCCTTTCTGCGCGGGCACAAGCTTCCGATTCATACGGTGCTGGGCTGATGCGGATACGGATTTTATATTGAAAGAAACCGTAAAATAAGTTATGGATAGAAGCACACTGAAGTGTGCGTAGGTCATCAGCCTTCGGCTGATGACAGTTGAAAGGAGATATGTCGATGTTTTATGGATTTTACTGGGACCCTACCTACTACCTGGTGATTATCGGCAGCGTGATCTGCCTGCTGGCATCGCTGAAGGTTCGGTCCACATATGCCAAGTATTCTCATGTGAGAAGTATGAGCGGGATGACCGGCAGAGCGGCGGCGGAAGCGCTGCTTAGAAGCCAGGGAATCTATGATGTGACGGTGGAGAGGGTTGCGGGCAATCTGACGGATCACTATGATCCCCGCAGCAAGGTGCTGCGCCTTTCTGAATCCGTATACGGTTCGGACTCCGTGGCCGCGATCGGCGTGGCGGCTCATGAGTGCGGTCATGCGATCCAGCATGCCCAGAATTATATGCCCCTCACAATCAGAGGCGCTCTCGTACCCGTGGCGAACCTTGGGTCCACGCTGTGCTGGCCGCTGATTCTGATCGGCCTTTTGTTTTTTAATTCCCAGAGCAGCAACCTGTTTATCCAGCTGGGCATCATCCTGTTTTCCGCGGTGGTGCTGTTTCAGCTGATCACGCTGCCGGTGGAGCTCAATGCCTCCGGCAGGGCGATGAAGCTTCTTGGCAGTGAGGGAATACTCTATGAAGATGAGCTCAAGCATACACGAAAGGTCCTGACAGCCGCCGCACTCACCTATGTGGCCAGCGCAGCGGCCTCGATCCTGCAGCTGCTCCGTCTGTTCCTGCTGTTTGGAGGGCGCGGAAGAGATGACTAAGCCATCCAGATCCAGAGCGGCGGCTTACCGCATCCTGTATGAGGTGCTGGAAAAGGATGCCTTTTCCCATATCGTACTGCGGGATACCCTGAACCAAAACCCGGATATGACCAGGCAGGAACGCGCATTTGCGGGCCGTCTGGTTCATGGCACGCTGAATCACCTTTTGGAACTGGACTGGATGCTGTCCCGGTTTTCCAAAATGAAGATAGATAAGCTGAAGCCGGCAGTAAGGACGGTCCTGCGCATGTCCGTCTATCAGATTCTGTATATGGACAGCGTGCCGGACCGCGCCGTCCTAAACGAGGCTGCAGCGCTGATGGACAGTAAAGGGCTCACAGGGCTCAAGGGTTATGTTAACGGTGTCCTGCGGGCGCTCCTGCGCGGCAGGGACACGGTAGAATGGCCGGATGACAGCGATTTTGGCCATTATGCGTCCATACGCTATTCTATGCCGGAATGGCTCGCGGTCAAATGGGAGAAAGAACTGGGCAGAGAACGGACCGAAGCGATGCTCGCCGCGTTTCTTAAGCCGAGCCAGACTGTGGCCAGATGTAATCTAAGCCTTGCTTCCAGAGAGGATATACTGGAAATGCTGGCGGCGGAGAAGGTGTGCGCAGTCGCTGATCCCTATATTCCGTCCGCCATCCGCCTCGTGGAGTACGACCGCATTGACCGGCTTAAGTGCTTTCAGAAGGGCTATATACAGATCCAGGATACCGGATCGATTCTGGCAGGCCTTGCAGCTGATCCCCCGAAAGGAGGATACTGTGTCGATTGCTGCGCTGCGCCGGGGGGCAAAAGCCTGTGTGCGGCGGATCTGCTAGGTGGCAGCGGTTTTGTGGACTCCAGGGATCTAACTGCAGATAAAACGGCCATGATAAAGGAAAATATCGAGAGAACCGGATTTACCAATATCGGCGTCAGGGAATGGGACGCGCGGATTGCGGATCCTGCTCTTAAGGAGAAGGCGGACGTGGTGATCGCAGACCTGCCCTGTTCCGGGCTCGGCGTGATCGGGCGCAAGCCGGAGATCAAATACAGGATCACACCCGGACAGTTAAAAGAACTCGTCTCGCTTCAGCGGGAAATTCTGTCCGCTGTCTGGACCTATGTAAAGCCTGGCGGAAGAATTGTCTACAGCACCTGCACGGTGAATCGGGCGGAGAATCAGGACAATGTACGGTGGTTTCTGGAACAGTTTCCGTTTAAACCTGTCAGACAGGACGGACTTCTTCCGGAAGCAATGAAGGAATGCATCACACCGGAAGGGGCAGTCGCCATGCTGCCCGGTCAGTCAGACAGCGACGGCTTTTTTATCGCGGTGATGGAGAGAATTTAGCACCGCATTGCAGCCGTCAGGAGATAGAACGCTTTATGCACCGCATCGCGGTGCGGAAAAGAGAACATATATGGAGAAAGAAAAGCCGGATATCCGGTCCATGACATTAGAGGAACTGACAGAAGAACTGGGAAGGCTGAAAGAGCCTTCTTTTCGTGCGGGTCAGATTTTTCAGTGGCTTCATGAAAAAATGGCCCCGGATTTTGAGAGCATGACCAACTTATCCAGGGATCTTCGAAGAAAGCTGGAAGAGAATTATCAGCTCATCACCTTAAAGCAGGCGGATGTGCGTATTTCAGCGATTGACGGAACCCGTAAATATTTATACGAACTGCCGGACGGCAACATCATTGAAAGCGTTTGGATGCAGTATAAGCACGGCAACAGCGTCTGCATCTCCAGCCAGGTCGGCTGCCGGATGGGCTGCCGTTTTTGTGCGTCCACTCTGGACGGCCTGGAACGCGGACTCACGGCATCGGAGATGCTTGAGCAGATTTACCGGATACAGACGGATACGAAGGAGCGGGTTTCCAATATCGTGGTGATGGGGACCGGAGAGCCGCTGGACAACTATGAGAACCTGATTCGCTTCCTTCATCTGATCAGCAGTGAGAAGGGGCTTCATATCAGTCTTAGGAATATAACTGTATCCACTTGTGGGCTGGTTCCTCAGATCTACCGCCTCGCAAAGGAAAATCTCCCGATCACACTGGCGCTGTCCCTGCACGCGCCCAACGATGAAAAGCGCAGGGAACTGATGCCCATTGCCAGAAAATATCCTTTAGAAGAGGTGCTTGAGGCGTGTGACGCGTACTTTACCGAGACAGGACGGCGGATCAGCTTTGAATACAGCCTGGTCAAAGGTGTCAATGACAATACGAACGAGGCGGAGGAGCTGTCCAGACTTTTAAAGGGCAAAAACTGCCATGTGAATCTGATTCCTGTAAATCCCATAAAGGAACGGGAATACAGGCGTTCCTCCCATGAGGAAATCGAAGCGTTTAAAAATACGCTAGAAAAAAACGGAATAAACGCAACTGTAAGAAGAGAAATGGGCAGCGATATACAAGGCGCCTGCGGCCAGCTGCGGCGCAGCCATCTCGCAGAGAACCGAATAAGTTAATCATCTATTTCCTTGGCGGACCGAAGTTTTCGGTCCGTTTTTTTTATTACATAGGAAAGTTCTCCGAACTCTCCTATGTAATAAAAAATCCCCCGATAACCATAAAAAATTCCCTATCTGAAAAAATCCCCCCGATCTATAATGAGCCTATCAAAGAAAAAAGGGAACTAATCAGCAGGAGGTAGAATAATGAAAAAGGAGAAAGCAGCGCTGGCCGATGTAAATAGCAAAAGGAGCCTGTGGTACAGCATGCGAAGGCACAAGGGGCTGTATCTGATGGCACTGCCGGGGATCATCTGGTTCATAATGTTTAAATATGTGCCATTGGCAGGATCGGTCATTGCGTTTATGGATTACGACATTTACAAGGGCATTTGGGGCAGCAAATTCGTGGGGTTGAAGCATTTTGCACATTTTTTTCGATTTCCAGAGTTCGGACAGATTTTTCGCAATACGGCGATTCTGGGCGCTTATGACGTACTGATTGTCTTTCCCATACCTATCTTTCTGGCTCTCCTTATGAACGAAGTGCGGAATGCGAAATATAAGAAGGCGGTACAGACAGCGGTGTATGTGCCGCATTTCCTTTCATGGGTGATCGTTGGCGGCATCTTCACCACTCTGCTTTCTCCCAACACCGGCATTGTTAATAATGTGAGACAGATGATGGGATTGGATTCAGTCTACTATATGGCAAGTGAAAAACATATACGTGGAATCATGGTGCTCGCGAGTATCTGGAAAGGGATGGGATGGAGTTCCATTGTTTATCTGGCTGCTATCTCCGGCATAGACCCGGCGCTGTATGAGGCGGCGGAAATCGATGGAGCAAACCGTTTCAAGCGGATACTGCATATTACGCTGCCGACTATACTGCCCATTATCATGACCATGCTGCTGTTGAAAATCGGGAATTTTATGGAGATAGGATTTGAGAAGACGAATTCATTTATGAACAGTATGAACCAGGACAGAATCGATGTATTTGATACCTTTGTTTACCGGTATGGCTTGCAGAATCTGCAGTATAGCTATGCCACAGCAGTCGGCCTGTTTAAATCGGTGATTGGAATCGCTCTTCTGTTCCTGGCGAATGCATTCAGCAAGAAGACTACAAAACAGTCCATCATATAAAATGTGGGAAAAGCCAGTATGCATGGCTGCTAGGAAGGTGGAAGGCGTTGGATCAGGTATTATATAAAAAAATCAGCTGCTGGATGGATGAGCATGTTGACGAGATGACACGGGATATCGTGAGACTGGTGAAAATTCCAAGCATATCCGATCCCGATTCCGATATCAAGCCGTTTGGGCCAGGCTGCCGGGCTGCATTGGAAGAAATGCTTAAAATCGGTAATGAATACGGTTTTAAGACTAAAAATTATGAGAACTATGTGGGAGCACTCTGGCTGGATGATGGATCTCCAGAAAACACTGTCGGGATGTGGAACCATCTGGATGTTGTGCCGGCGGGTGATAACTGGGAATACGGTCCGTTTGAAGGTGTGATCAAAGACGGATATATCATCGGCAGAGGAGCGCAGGACAACAAAGGGCCCGCCGTGGGTATGCTCTATCTCATGCGCTGCTTAAAGGAACTGAACATAACGACAAAATACCGCCTGTGCCTGTTTGTAGGCTGTGACGAAGAGCGGGGAATGTCGGATCTGGAATATTACTGTGCGCATTACGAAACGCCCGCCATGTCCATCATTGCCGACAGCGGATTTCCTGTCTGCTACGGAGAAAAGGGAATACTGGAAGGCAGAATGATTTCCTTAAAAACTTTAAGCGGGGAGGTGGTGGAGCTTACAGGAGGTACTGCGGGCAATATCATACCGGACAAGGCGGTGGCTGTGCTGAAGGGGGACCGTGCTGCCCGAAGGGCAAAAACACTGCCGGAAGGCTTTGAAGTGCATACAGAAGCCGGACTGACCACAATAACGGCCCATGGGATATCGGCCCACAGCGCTTTTCCGAAAGGCGGTCAAAATGCGATACAGCGTCTGATCAAAGGCTTGCTGTCTGAAAAGGTACTAAGCGAAGAGGACAGCCATATCCTTCAGCCGTTTGCAGAGGCCAATCAGGATTATTACGGCGAGGCTGCGGGCATATCCTATGAGGATGAAGTGTCCGGAAAACTGACCTGTGCAGGAACAGTGCTCCGCGTGAAGGAAGGACATGTGCAGCTTATCTTTAACATACGCTATCCTGTAACGGACAGTGAAGAGCAGATTCAAAGAGGGCTGGAACTGTTCTGCGGCCGTCATGGATGCCGATGGGAACGTACCGGAGGAAGCGGTCCGAGCTATTTTCCGAAGGAACATCCGGCCGTAGACCTTTTGACAGGAGTTTACAATGAAATTATGGGATTGGAGACGAAGCCCTTTGTGATGGGCGGAGGAACCTATGCGAAGAAACTGCCCAGTGCGTTTGCATATGGCGTTGGCGGTATGCCAAAGACTGAAGAAGAGAAAAACTGCCATCTTTTTCAGCCGCAGCATGGCGGTGCCCATCAGCCGGACGAGGGGCTGAACATAGCTTCCCTGGCAAAGGCTTTAAAAATATATGCCATGAGTATGATAGCGCTTGATGGTATAGATCTGGACCGCATGCAGGCGCAAATAAAATTATAAATTAGGAGTACGCTGTAATGACAAAAAAAGAGAGTGTGTTAAATGCGATGAACAATATGCCGGTGGACCGCCCGCCGGTGGGATTCTGGTTCCATTTTCCGGTGGATATGAAGACGGACAGCAAGTGTGTAGACGACCATCTGGATTTCTACCGCAGGTGTGATACGGATTTTATAAAGATCATGTGTGACGGCTATTTCGATTATCCCAATCCGATTATCCCTGAAATCAGAGAGCCCAAGGATTGGTATAAGATGAAGCCGCTGGGTGGGAGCCATCCCTATATCCGCGGGCAGGTGGACAGGGCAAAGAGGATTGTTGAACGTTTGAACGGGGAATGCTATACATTCTACACCGTATATAATCCAATGTCTATTTTCCGTTTCGGGACTTCGGACAGTCTGCTGATGAGCCATTTGAAACAGGATCCGGAAGCGGTTCTCCATGCGCTTTCCGTGATTGCCAAGGACGCGTCCCTGCTGTGCAGACTTCTGATTGAAGAGGCGGGCTGTGACGGCATCTATTACTGTGTACAGAACGCAGAAAATTGCCGTTTTACCTTTGAAGAATACCGCAAATATGTGACGCCGGGCGATCTGGCGGTGCTTACAGCCGCCAATACATACAGTGAAAACAACATCCTGCACTGCTGCGGATGGGCAGGTAAGAAAAACCGGATTGAAGTATGGAAGGATTACCCGGCAAAAGTGATCAACTGGGCTGTATATATAGAGGAGATGGGTTTAAAAGAAGGCAAGAAATTCTTTGGCGGACGCTGTGTGTTGGGAGGCTTCGACAACAGGCCAGGGGGTGTGCTCTGCTCCGGCACCAGAGAGGAAGTGGAAGCTTTCACCGCAAAGTGGCTGGAAGAAAACGATGAAAACGGCATGATGATCGGTGCGGATTGCACACTTCCGGCAGAAACCGATCCGGACCGCATCGTCTGGGTCATGGAAACAGTAAAAAAATATAGGAGAGTTTACAATGAACAGAAAAAAAATTAAACGTTCTCTGCCGGACAGAATATTTAATGTATCCAACCTTCTCCTTCTGGGAGCGATCGGATTGGTGGCGGTGCTTCCCTACATCAACATGCTGGCTGTATCTTTAAGCGCTTCCGGTCCGGTGGATTCGGGCAAGGTTACCTTCTGGCCCATAGGGTTAAATTTTGAGAACTATAAAACTGTGCTGCTGGACAAAAGCATCATAAAATCTGTGGGACTATCGGCTCTGATGACAGCGGTCGGAACGGCGTTCAGCCTATTCCTTACCGTGACATTCGCCTATCCCTTGTCCAGGATGGAATTTAAGCTTAGAAAATTCTGTAATGTGATGATTTTGATCGTATTCATCTTCAACGCACCGCTCATTCCCTGGTATCTGACGATGAGATCCTACGGACTGTATGATAACTTTATGACATTGATCTTGCCATCGGCTTTAAGTACCTATAATATTATTATTGTACGGTCCTTCTTCACAGAGGTATCACCGGCTCTGATTGATGCCGCGAAGGTGGACGGCTGTGGAGAGATGAGAACGCTGATGCAGATTATCCTGCCAATTTCCAAGCCGGTCCTGGCTACTGTAGGCTTAATGTACGGTGTAGGCTATTGGAACAGCTATACAACGCCCTTATATCTGATTAACGACCGCAATTTATATACGCTGCAGCTAAGAATCAAGTCGATTGTCCTGGATTCCAACGCGGTGGAAAGCCTGAACCTGGTGACCACCGGAACATCCACACAGGCCTTGAAAATGACAACGATCATTGTAGCTGCCCTCCCGGTACTGTGTATATATCCCTTCTTACAGAGGTATTTTGTAAAAGGGATGACGATCGGTTCGATCAAGGGATAAAACGGTTGTTAATGAAAATGAACTCTGAGAAGGAGAAAGGAAGGTATTTATGAAGAAAAAGCAGGCAAGCAAAATTATTGTGATGGCATTATCCGCCATGATGGCATTATCCGCATTGGCAGGATGTGCAAACAACAACGTAGATGCCGTACAGCCGACTGCACAGCCGACTGCACAGGCAGAAAGTAATGCAAAGGATCAGCAGGCAGGATCTGATGCCGAAGTGCCCGTGATTGACATCGGGCTGCGGGCCGGCGTTTCCTGGGTGCAGAAGTGTCCGGATATCAATACGGATGAGCATGTCCTGGCATTTGAGGAAAAGATGGGGGTGGATCTCAACATTTCCCTGATCCAGCATGACGGCTTTACAGAGAAGCTTGGCATGATGCTCGCGCAGGGTGATTTCCCGGATGTGATTTCCGGTGATCTGCCTTATACCTCGGTGATGTCCGGAGCCATTGAAAACGGCTTGTTTCTGCCTCTGGATGACCTGCTGGCCGAGTATGCTCCCAACATGATGGAACAGGTCCCTGAAGCCGTATGGGATGAACTTAGAGGCGAAGACGGTCATATTTACGGCATCGGTGATTTTATCAGCAATCCCGCCAGAAGATGCACTGTAATCCGTAAGGATTTGCTGGATAAACTGAATCTGGATATTCCGGAAACACTTGACGAGTTCTATAATGTGCTGGTTGCATTTAAGGATGCGGGAGTGAAATATCCTTTTATTGGAAGAGAAAAATTCAAGTACAGCGAGACCTTTTTTGCAGCATACGGCGTGGTTCCGACCACCTGGCAGCTCAACGATGAAGGGCAGGTGGTTCCGGCATATCTCCTGCCGGAAATGAAGGAAGCGCTGGCATTCTATAAAAAGCTGTACGATGAGGGACTGATCGATCCGGAGAGCCTGACCAATAACGCAACGGTCCGTGACCAGAAAGCGGCCGCCGGCGATGTGGGCATGATGGTGGTGAATATATCCGCAGTGCCGGGATACAGCACCTCCCTGCGGGAAAACGTGCCGGACGGAATGTGGGTCTGCGCTGCATCTCCGTTAAACCCCAACGGAGGAGCTCACGGGTATGCTGCGTTTACGCCGACTGCCAATGTACATTACATCAATGCAGAATGTGAGCATCCCGAAGAGATCATCAAATTTTTTGATAAGATGCTGGAGCCTGATGAGGAATTGCAGAGATTCCTGTCCTACGGTATTGAGGGAGAGTTTTATACCGTGAACGAGGATGGCAGCGTGAATCTGTCACTGCCCGATTATTCGCCGAACCCATATGATGTGATTCCGCAGTTTTTGCGCAGAGTCAAGGACGCCGGCATTGGGAGGGTGACTATTTCAGCACAGCCCGGGGGAGATCAGGTTTTGGAGTATTATGATACAAAAGCAAAGGACGATACTCTGGCTTATATCCAGCCAATCAATCTGCAGAGCATTGTGGAACATCCGGAGCTGTCTGTAGAGGAGGATAAGCAGGAGCTGTTTATCAACTATGCCTCTAAAGTAATGATCGGAACAGCATCGCTGGATGATTTTGATGATTTTGTGCAGGAGTGGATGGACCGCGGCGGCACAGAAGTCATTGCAGAAGCTACAGAGCAGTATAACAACGGCACTGTAAAGTTCCGGGGGGATTATCAAAAGTAAAATATAAAGCCGCTGTCAGAGGCGCTGCAGGCCTCTGACAGCAGAAGGGATACGCCGTGTACAAAATTCTGATCGTTGATGATGAACTGGTTTTTCGCCGCGGGATACATGCCATACTGCAGAAATCCGATTTCTGTATCGGAAAAATAGCGGAGGCGGTGGACGGATGCCAGGCAATGGAGATTCTGCTGCACGATACTTATGATATTGTGATTACCGATATACGTATGCCGCGCATGGACGGCCTTATGCTCTGCAGGAGCATAAGGGAACAGAAAATGCACCCTGCGATCGTGATTCTCTCAGGTTACGATGACTTTAAGTACGCGCAGACTGCTATACAATACGGCGTATCCAACTATATATTAAAACCGGTCTCACAGAAAAAACTGATCGGGGTTCTAAAGGATGTAATACGAAGGCGGGAAGAGGACGGACCGCGTATAAAGTACAAACAGATGGACGGCTTAGTGACAGGCCTGGCACAGGCGCTCTGGGATCAGGATAAGGACGCCTGTATGAGGGTGGTCAGGGAAATAAAAAGAGAACTGCTAAAGAGTGGTAACAGTGACAGCAAAATACTCAATGAGATCCTCTTAGGCGCGGCATCCAAGGTTTCTGACGAGATGAACGAGGAGATTCCGTGGGATATTTTTGAAGAGCACTGTTTTGAAGAAAACCTGGAGATACTTTATGAAACAGTTACAAATCGCCGGCAGCACGGCCTGTTGGAATCGGTACGGACATATCTTATGAAGGATCCGGCCATAAGCCAGGAGGAACTCTGCAGGCTTCTTGGCTTTTCCGCGTCTCATTTCAGCGCTGCATTTAAAGAGAAAACGGGAAAAAAATTTGTGGACTACAGAACGGAAATCCGGATGGAGGCCGCGAGGAAGCTGCTGTGTATTCCATCCAGAACGGTAACGCAGGTAGCGGCTCAGGTCGGATATACGGATTATTCTCATTTCAGCAGTATATTTAAAAAATTCTATGGAAAAACACCTGCGCAGTTTCGGGAGGAAAGGGGACTGGGCACGTGATAAATGTACTGAAAGGAAAAAGAGAGATAAGTCTGTTCGCGATAGGATTGGCTCTGATCGCCCTGATCCCCATCCTGGTGATCAGCATTGCAGGAATCCGCAGAAACAGCCGGGAGATGCAGGAGAGCAATCTGGAGTACTGGAAGATGATCGTTCAGGATATTACCTTTGATATGGACCGGACGATTAAAGAATATGACAATCTGTCCATGTCGGCGCTGCTTCAGGAGAATCTGCTGGATATCCTGTATAAAAAAGAATTCAACCAGGTGGAGTATGCCGCAGCGTCTGCATGGCTGGATCAGCAGATGACAGTGGAGCTATTTTTGAACCAGTCTATCGTCAGCAGTTTTCAGGTGATGGGAAATAATGGATTTTACTATACCAGCGACAGAGAGACTACCCTTGCTGAGACTATGGCACTGGCGCAGAAAATTGAAAAAAGCGGTCAGATCACCATCTTTATGCCAAATACGGGCGAAGATGAGGTGGACAGAGGTTTTGTGACCATTGGAAGGTATATTTATTCATATAAAGATCTGCGGGCATTGGGATACTTCCTCATGTCGATACGCAGCACGGAGCTGGATCAGATTTGGGAGAACAAGGATCTAAGCCGCATCCGAATCCTGGTGCTGGATGAAGACGGGCGGGCCGTGTATGGAACACCGGCGGCAGGCTGGGAGAAAGAAGTGCTTCCGGAAACCCTTTCAGGGGAAGCCGGCTTTCTTGAAGGCCCGAAAGAGTCGGATCGGAATCTCTACATTTATCAGAAGTCTGATTATACCGGCTGGACGGCGGTGGCTGCGGTGCCCAGGAGTCTGTATCGGGCGTCTGTCTGGAATTTGAGCAGGACTTTTATGATTTCGGGGCTGATTGCCATCCTGCTCACCTCTGTACTGTCTTTTTTTCTGATTCGCAGCGTCTATGTCACGCAGCTGGAAAACCAGAAAAACGAGATGGAGCGCAGCAGAGCGGAGATGAAGGCGCTGCAGACTCAGATCAACCCGCATTTTCTGTACAATACTCTGGGAGCTGTTAACATGTATTCTGTTATGGAGGATACGGAGGCGGTACAGGACATAACGGATGCACTTAGCAAAATGTTCCGCTATGCTGTACAAAATCCCATGGAGCCGGTAAAGATCACCGAGGAAATCAATCATGTCAGAAATTATCTGAAGATCCAGGAATACCGCCTGGGCGCAATGCCCAGGCTCCAGATCGAACTGGGTGAAGCCGGGGAAGCGAGCATGCTTCGCCTGTGTCTTCAGCCCATTGTAGAAAATATTTTCAAGCATGCATTCGCAGAAGGAATCAAGCCGGAGCATTTTATACGGATTCATGCTTTCCGGAAAGGGGATATGCTGCTTGTGGATGTGACGGACAATGGCAGGGGGCCGTCATTGGAAGTAAACAGCATGGAGTATGTGAGCGACGGTGAACAGAATGGAAGAGGGATCGGTTTGTCCAATGTCCACAGGCGCTTAAAGCTCGCATATGGAGAAAGCTATGGACTCTGGATATCCGGCAGGCCCCAAAAAGGGATGACCATTGAGATACGGCAGCCCTTTTTAGTGAAGGAAACTGAAAAATATATACAGTAAACGGAGACGATCATGAAACTATTAAATAGAAGAGATTTGGTATCCCGTGCGGATCTGCATTACCGGGGTACTGTAAAGCGCAGGGAGGGCGGTTTTCCGATTGGTGACGGGCAGATGGGAGCCATGCTGTTTTCGTCCCCTTCTGCATTGAAATTTGCGCTAAACCGCTGTGATGTGTTTGCGGCAAACAGCTATACCAACAGTTTTAACAGGAGACATTCGGATTACGGTTATGGTGTGGGTTTTGTGGATGTGGATTTCGTAGATTACGGAGAGGATGTGTTCGGAGAGGATACCGTACAGCACCTGGGACTGTATGAGGCCTGTGCGAATGTGCAGGGCCGCGGAGTATGCGCCAGAGTGTTTGCGGAAGCACAGAGCGGCGCGCTTTGTGTCCGGGTAAAAGACGACAGGGATTACTGCGGGAGCGTACAGGTAAAGGTAGACATGATGCGCCCTTCCGAGTACCGTGTCTTAAGCAATCTGGCTGCTTCCAGACTTACCATGGAGAAACGGTCCGGACAAAATAAGCCGGACACAGTCGTCCTAAAGCAGGAGTTTACGGAAACGGATGAGCGTACAGGCAGCAGATATTACTGTGCCAGCGCGCTGGCTGTTTGGGCAGAGGGCTGCGATGTGACCCTCCGAATGAATAACGAGGTGGGCGGCAGAGAGTCCATGGAGATTGGTAACCGGGAGTTCACCGTTATAGGAAAGCCTCAGGAGACGCAGATGAGACTCTGCATCGCGCCCGGGACCAGGGAGTTTACGGTTTACATGGTCAGTGCGTCCACCTTCTCTGAAGAAGAGGATATCATAAGGACAGTAATGGAGAAAGCGGATGCAGCGTCGGCACAGGGAGAAGAACGGCTGCTTATCCGCCACAGAAAAGCCTGGGCGGATTTCTGGGATAAATCCTATGTGCAGATGGAAAGTAGGGACGGAACAGCCCAGAAACTGGAGCTGCATTATACATACTTTTTTTACCTCATGAATTCCAGTTCCAGAGGCAAGTATCCGCCGAATTTCGGCGGTATGATTTTCTCACCCTGCGGCGATTACCGCAATTGGGGCACCATGCAGTGGTGGAATAATTTAAGCCTTTATTACAACGCCGTTCAGGCATCCGGGCATTTTGAACTTATGGAGCCGCTGTTTTCTTTTTACGGGGGCATGAGTGAAGCGTGTACCACCGCTGCCAGACAGCAGTTTGGCACGGACGGTATGTATATCCCGGAGGTAACCTGGTTTAACGGCCCCCAGGTTCTGCCTGAGGAAATTGCCGAAGAGATGCGGGCGCTGTATCTGTTTAATAAGCCATGGGAAGAGAAGTCCGATCAGTTCGCCGATTTTGTGGATCGGAAGGCGCCTCACGAATCCAGATATAATTACAAATTTTATGAACATTTTGAGGATGGGCGTGTGGTATATGACGAGAGAGGCTGCGGTCCCTACGGCGCCACCACCTATATGTTCGGTTCCCAGGCGGCAATCGCATATAATTTTTGGAAGCAGTATCTGTATACGAAGGATGAAACCTTCCTGCGGGAACAAGCCTATCCGATTATAAAAGGTGTGGCGAAATTCTTTATGAACTTTCCGCTGACCCAAAAAGGAGAGGACGGTAAATACCATATCTACCGGACCTGTACAGGCGAAGCGTATTTTGGATGTACCGACGGTATGGAAAACGTAGCCGGTATGCGGGCCATGGTGGCCGTACTGCTTACGGCGGCGGGTATTTTGGGTGAGGATCGGGATCAATGGGATGAATGGAAACGTTTTGCAAAAGACATGGCACCGCTTCCCACCACAGCAATGGAGGGGGATACCTGTGAGCTTAAGGAGGGAGATCCCGTCATGTGGTCCAACGGCAGAGAACCGATACTTGATAAAGACCGGCATAATGCCAGCCTGTATCCCTGTGATCACTTTGATCTCTCTTCTTACGCCACGCAGGATGTGGACCCGGATACCTATCGGATCAGCATGGACACTCTGACAGCACAGATAAGAAAGCATGGCGTTGTAAGCCGCTATACGGTATCCGAGATGTCCGGCGCCGCCAGGATGTATGCGGCCCATGGATTTGCCGGGGAATGGGTTGAGATCGCAGACGCCCAGCTTGACTGTGTGAATGCGGCAGAAGAATACTGCTACTTCAATGATACCGGCAGGATTGCACAATTTGAAAACCGTCTGACCGTGCGGGAAGGGGTAAACTGCATCAGTGCCCAGAGGCTTGGAAATGTAGCGGCCGGAATCCAGCTTGCCCTGTGCCAGTCCGGCGGCGGGGCGCCGGGAAAAGAGCCGGTGATCAAGCTCTTTGCGGCTGTGCCGGATGACTGGAACATTCATTTTCGGCTATGGTGCCAGGGAGGCTTTGCAGTAGAAGCTTCGATGGAACACGGGCAGCCCAAAGCAATACGGATTCTGTCCACAGCCGGCGGATATCTGAAACTGTATCATCCGTATGGGGAGGGGACTTACCGGATAATCTGCGAGGGAAAGGTGCGTTTTAATGGAACGGACAGGATTGCCTGCGTAAAAACTGCTCCGGGCGAAGAATTGTATGTGGAGAGAGCTTAAATACATGCATAGGTCCGGACCGCGCGCTGCGGGCCGGACCTATAGCGGCATCACGATTATTGCAGAAAACAGCGCAGAAAAGAGGAATTTATGTATAATGCCAGTGAGTACAGATATGACAAAATGCCATATAAAAGATGCGGAAACAGCGGTGTGATGCTGCCTTTTCTTTCTCTGGGGCTGTGGCATAATTTCGGCGAAGAGTCCCTTTACAGCAACGCCAGAGAGATGGTTCTGGGAGCATTTGACAGAGGCATTACCTATTTTGATATTGCAAATAATTACGGTCCGCCTCCGGGAAGCGCCGAGGAGTGCTTTGGACGTATTGTGCAAAAAGATCTGGCGGCTTACCGTGACGAGCTCTTTATCGCCACTAAGGCGGGTTACCGCCATTGGCCGGGTCCTTATGGGGAATGGGGGGCTAAGAAGAATCTTATCGCTTCCTGCGACAACAGTCTTAAGCGGCTCGGCCTGGATTATGTGGACCTTTTTTACCATCACAGGCCGGACCGGAATACTCCCATAGAGGAGACTATCGAGGCGCTGGAGCAGATTGTACGGTCCGGAAAGGCGCTGTATGTGGGTATATCAAACTACGATTCGGTGCTGACGGAGAATATCCTGGCAGCCATGGAGGCCAGAGGAATCCACTGCTTGGTGCATCAGGTGAATTACAATATGTTTGAGCGCAGGCCAGAGGGAAATCTGTTTTCTGTTCTGGAAAAGCATGGGACGGGGGCTGCTGCATACATGTGCCTGGCCCAGGGAATCCTAACGGACCGGTATTTTGACGGAGTAAAGGAGGGATCACGGGCAGCGGGCAGGAGCGTTTTCTTAAACAGGGATCAGGTGACAGCAGAAAAGGTGCAAACGGCCAGGCTGCTTAATGAAATTGCTATGGAGCGCGGACAGACACTTGCGCAGATGGCGCTTGCCTGGTGTTACCGATGCACGCAGGTCTCCACCCTGATCATTGGCGCCAGCCGGCTGTCACAGATCGATGATAACCTGAAAGCTATGGACTGTTTGGAGTTTTCAGAAGAAGAACTGAAAAGAATTGACGATATTTTGATCCCTTATACAAGAGAAGCTTATTAACAGAGAGCGCGTTTCATTCCGGAGGAAAGTGAATGGAAAAAAAGAATGATTATATAAAAAATCTGGTCGGCCGGATGACACAGGAACAGAAGATTGGGGCGGTGCTGACCCTGGGATTTGCAGGAACTGTACCAAGGGCCCATATCTACCGGTATATCGATGAATATCACTGCGGAGGGCTGAGACTGTCCTGTGACAGCAGACAGTTTGGAAATTATGTAGATCCTGACGGCAACAGGACTGTGGTGAGGCTGGATAACAATAACGGTATACGGTTCAAGGGCAGTGCGCCTGTACCTTCGGCCAGCCAGTACAAAGAGGTGCTGGATAACCTGCAGGAACATGCCAGAAAGCGTCCGCTGTCTATACCGCTGCATTTTTCTTATGATCAGGAGGGAGGCAGCAGCGCGGATTTTTTCTTCGGAGGTGTCAATCTTTTTCCAAAACCTATGGGGATACGCGCCACGGATGATCCGGATATGGCATGCAGAATAGCAAGGGCGGCAGCGCGCCAGAGCAAGGCGGTGGGCTTTAACTGGATCCATTCACCGGTGCTGGATGTCAACAGCGAACCGGCAAATCCGGAGATCTGTACCAGGGCTTATAGCGACAGTGCCGAGGAGGTGCTTCGGTATGCCAGGGAAACCTGCCGCGGCTTTAGGGAAGAAAAGATGATTGCCACGGGCAAGCATTTCCCGGGAAGAGGCCAATCGGCCGTAGATGCCCATTTTCAGGTGCCTGTGATCGATGTGGATGAGCGGACCATGTGGGAGAGGGAACTGCTTCCCTATCGGGAGCTCATAGCCGAAAACCTGCTGCCCTCTATAATGATCGCACACAGCATCTTCCCGGCTATCGATCCCGACCACATTGCGACCGTATCCAAAAAGGTCATTACGGGACTTCTGCGGGAAAAGCTGGGCTATCAGGGAGTCATCACCACGGACAGCATGACGATGGGCGCCATCGCAACCAGATACGGCGTGGCAAATGCATGTGCGATGGCATTGGAAGCCGGTGCGGATCTGGTGCTGATGAAGGCGGAGAATGGTCTGGTAGAGGAGACAATTGAAGCGATACGGCAGTTCACCGCATCCGGCCGGATATCCATGGAGGAGATAGATGATAAGGTTTATCGGATCCTGGACCTTAAGTATAGGTACGGCCTGTTTGCCCCGCCCGATCAAGCGAAAGATCCTAAGGAAGTGCTTGAGGAACCCAGCATCAGGGAACTGGCCCGCATTGCCGCCAGAAGGAGCGTACTTATAGAGCGTCAGGAACCGGGGGTAATCCCGATCCGGGGGAAGAGAGTTCTCGTAGTGGAGCAGAAGGTAAAGGAATATAACGATATGCAATGGCATTCCGGCATTTTGTATGAAGCGTGCCTCGCATATGATAAGGGGGCGGATTACCTGGAGACCTCCTATTCCTTTGACGCAGCCGACAGACAGCGGATTGCAGATGCTCTGAATACATATGATGTGGTGATTGCAACTAATTATTTCCTTAGGGGCACGGCGCGGAATCTGGAATTTTGGCGGGAACAGTTTGCGATGCATCCTAAGCAGGACTTTATCCTGGTGACCAACACGCCGTATGAGGAGATTTCCATACCGGGAAATGCCAGGAATGTGCTGGTGACCTTTGCCACCTCCCCGGAGAATATCAGAGCCACAGCGGCGGTCCTCTATGGCGCAATGACGCCGGAAGGAGTGTGGCCGCTCAAATACACCTGGCCGGGGAAAAAGAGAAAAGAATTTATGGTATGCATCGATTCTGACGGCTGCGCCATGGACACCATGGATATGAAACATACCCGCTGCTTTGGCCCTTGTTTTGTGGAAACATGGGGGCTTGAGGAATGCCGTGATGAGATCCAAAACCGCTGGAACGAAATCAATCTGCGCTCCATGAGCCGGGGCATTAACCGGTTTAAGGGGCTGGTAAAGATCCTGGAGGAGCTCAATGCACAGGGAAAGCAGATCGGAGGGCTCGCACAGCTGAAAGCCTGGACAGAAAACAGCCAAGAGCTTTCAGACAGCGCGCTGGAAAGCTTTCTGCGGGAAAAGACGCCGGCACCGGGTGATGAGGCTCTGATAAAGGCTCTGGAATGGTCCCGTAAGGTGAACGAGGCTGTCAAGACACTTTCGGATGAAGAAAAGAAACCCTTTGACGGAGTGAAGGAAACTTTAAACCTCTTTGCTGAAAAAGCGGATCTGGCTGTGGTATCATCCGCCAATCAGGAGGCCGTGGGTGATGAGTGGCGCAAAAACGGGCTGATTGCCCAAGTAAGTTATGTGTTCGCTCAGAATAGCGGCACCAAGGAGGCCTGCCTGGATGGCCTGCTGCGGATGGGATATCAGCCGGAGAAGATACTGATGGTAGGGGATGCGCCGGCGGATCTTGAAGCGGCAAAAAGTGCAGGGGTATGCTTTTACCCCATCCTGCCGGGACAGGAGGCGGACTCTTGGAAGAAGTTAGGCACAGAAGGCGTCCGCTGCTTTTTTGAGCAGAGTTCCTGGAAGAATTATGAGCTTGCAAAGAACAAACAGTATCTTGAACTTCTGGGCGGGGAAGAAACGTCAAGCGTTCACGCGGGGGAAACTATATGAACACAGATTATGCACGGAAATTGGCGGAAACGGTGTTGAGACGTTATCCGGCGGCGGACAGTTATCCGTTTAAATCCTGGTGTTATCCCCAGGGCTATCTGCTGATCGGGTTAGCCCGGTTGTGGAAGGCAACTGGAGATATACGGTACCGGGACTATATTTACGGATACTGTGACAGCCATGTTACGCCGGATGGAGAGATTATAGGCTTTAGGGGCGGCAGCATGGACGATATGATGCCGGGAGCTGTCCTTGTGTGGATGTATGAGCAGACAGGAGAAGACCGTTATAAGAAGGCATGCCGCCGGATCTGGAATTCTTTTGCGGATTATCCGAGGACAAAAGAGGGCGGTTTTTTACACAGCAGGAGCGGACTTGACGGGCAGATGTGGGTTGACGGTGTATTTATGGGCCAGATGTTTTATCTTCGCTACGGAAAAGCCTTTCATGAAAAGGGCTGTTTTGACGAGGCAAAAAGGCAGCTTTTTCTGATCCGCCGCTACTGCCATACCCATGACGGGCTGCTGGCCCATGCCTATAGTGAAAATCGTCAGACAGACTGGGCGGGGAAGGGCGGAAAGTCGCCCTGCGTCTGGAGCGAGGGCCTTGGCTGGTATGCGTTAATCCTGTCAGAGACGCTTGATTTGGCACCCTGTGATCATCCGGTTTATGAAACGGCAAAGAATCAGTTATTGGAACTGCTTTCCGGGCTCCTTTCGTTACAGGATGAAAGCGGCCTGTGGTACCAGGTGGTGGACCGGCCGGACCATCCGGACAACTGGTGTGATGTGTCCGGCAGCGCCATGTTCACATACGCCTATTACCGTGCTCTTAAGGCGGGAATTACAGGAGGCAGTGCATATGAGCGGGCGGCAGAAAAAGGCTGGAAGGGCGTAATCAGCCGCATGCGGGAGAATGCGGACGGCCTGATGGATGTCTATGGGGCGTGCGACGGACTGTGTGTGCAGAAAAGCTATGATGCCTATGTGCATTATCCCCAAAAGGTAAATGCCAAAGAGGCGGTGTGCAGCTGCCTGTGGGCCGCGGTGGAAGCGGAGTGGGGCCGTATGGAGTAAGGAAGTAATAAACAAGTAATAAACAGGCCAAAGTATTGTAACATTGGATACAATACTTTGGCTTGTTCTTTTGTTTTTTCTGTGATAAAATGTGGAGTGATTATGATATTATCATAAAATACAGGCATTGACGCCAAATCGGAATAAATGCTGTGATAAAAGAGAAATAGGCAGTAATAGTGGGAGCCTGCGGCTGTCTAACGGCGAAGCTCCCAGGACAAAAGAGACTTGCAGAAGGGAGGCAGACATGATAACATATGGTAAGACCGACGCCGGGCAGCTGCGGCCGATGAATCAGGATTATCACTGGGAATCCGTATCGCCTGTCGGAAGTTTTCCGAATCTGTTTATAATTGCAGACGGAATGGGCGGCCATAATGCGGGGGATTTTGCCAGCCGCTTTGCGGTGCGCCAGTTTGTCGCTCTCGCGCAGAATGAAGTCAATATGGAGATACCTGCGCTTCTCGGCCATCTGATGATTCAGGTCAACAATCAGTTATATCAGAAATCCAAAGAGGAGCCGGAGCTTTCAGGTATGGGGACCACCATGGTTGTGGGAACGGTTTGCGGCGATATTTTATATGTCGCAAATGTCGGAGACAGCCGTTTATATGTTTGCGGAAACGAATTGCTCCAGGTGACAAAGGACCATTCTCTTGTGGAAGAGATGGTTGCCGAGGGAAAGCTGGAGAAAAACAGTGACTTGTATTACAGCCAGAAAAATATCATCACCCGCGCATTGGGCGGCGCATCTTATGTGCAGCCGGATGTGTTTCGAGTGTCTCTGGAGTCGGATGAAATCATACTGATGTGTACGGACGGACTCACAAATATGGTTTCAGACGGCCAGATCTGGAATATCCTTAAAGGGGATGGAGACTTGCATCAAAAAGTCAGCCAATTAATCCGTATGGCAAATGAAAATGGTGGTAAGGATAATATTACGGTGATTGTCATCGATCCTGAACCAGGTAAGGAGGAACTATGTTAAGAATAGGCAGTTTTCTCGGAGGAAGATATGAAATCCTCGAAAAGATAGGTACCGGCGGCATGTCCGAGGTCTATAAGGCCAAGGATCATAAGCTCAACCGCATGGTTGCGATCAAGGTGTTAAAGCAGGAATTTAATTCCGACAGCACTTTTGTAGCGAAATTTCAGGTGGAAGCCCAGTCAGCGGCATGCCTGACCCATCAGAATGTTGTGAACATCTACGATGTGGGCGTGGAAAATGACGTGCACTATATCGTGATGGAGCTGGTGGACGGCATCACCTTAAAAGAACTGATACAGAAGAAGGGCAAGCTGGACATCCGCGAATCCATCGGTGTGGCAATGCAGGTGGCGCAGGCCATAGAAGCAGCTCATGAACACAATATCGTCCATCGCGATATCAAGCCTCAGAACATTATCATCTCTACCACGGGCAAGGTGAAGGTCACCGATTTCGGCATCGCCAGGGCCGCATCCACACAGACAATCAGTTCCAATACCATGGGATCTGTTCATTATATTTCTCCGGAACAGGCTAGGGGCGGCTACTGCGATGAGCGCAGCGACATTTATTCCCTGGGCATCACGCTCTATGAGATGCTGACCGGAAGGCTTCCTTTTGAAGGGGATTCAACTGTTTCCGTCGCTCTGCAGCATATTCAGGGGGAGATGGTTCCGCCTTCCCAATATGAACCGATGATTCCCGTCAGTCTGGAAAAAATCATATTAAAATGTACTCAGAAGAAACCGGAGCAGCGGTATGAATCCGCAACGGCTCTGATCAGCGATTTAAAGAAAGCGCTGATGACACCGGATGAGGATTTTGTGAAGGTGATCCCGCTGTCCAACGATTCCCCCACCCTGGTGATGAGCGAGGACGATGTGAATAAGATTAAAGAAGAAGCGCACCGCTCGGTCAAGACCGATGATGAGATGAAGGAAGAGGCCTATCTCATGGGGCTGGATGACGAAGACGATGAGGATGAGGACGATGAGGAGGATGATTTTGAGGATGAGGACGACGATGAGGACGACTCCCATGCCAGGATGGAGAAAATCATCACCGGAGTCGGCATCGCGGTAGCCATACTCATCGTAATACTGGCTGTATACGTGCTGGGCAAGGCTTTTGGCCTGTTCAGCTTTGGCAAGACACAGCAGGAGCCTACGGAAACCACTTCCGTTTCCTCTTCGGAGATTGTGGGTGAGATCATCATGCCGAACCTGCTTGGCAAGACGCTCGAGCAGGCGACGAAAGAACTCAATGAGCTGGGCCTTGGCATTTATCCGGAATATGCACCGTCCGACGATTATGAGCCCGGCCAGATCATCAAGCAGGATATCGATGCAGGATCTCCTGTGGAGAAAAACACCACAATTAATGTGGTGGTCTGCACCGGCAATGAGATGGTGGAGATCCCTGCGGACTTAAAGGGCATGACCAAGTCGTCGGCGGTAAAAGCGCTGGCAGCTCTCGGCCTGACCGCAAAAATCGAGGAAGACTACAGCGACGAGGAACCGGCCGGAAATGTTTTCGACAGCACTCCGAAATTCGGGCAGAAGGTAGCGGAAGGAACTGAGATCACGCTCTACGTCAGCCTGGGTTCCAAGCCCGAAACCGTATCGGTGCCGGATCTGCGCAACCGCTCCGAGGCGGATGCCAAGGCGCTGTTAAAGCAGTATAACTTAAAGACAGGCAGCGTAACGCAGGAAAACAGCGATACGGTAGCGGCCGGATATGTGATCCGTCAGGATATTGAGCCGGGTACGGAGGTGGAGCAGGGAGACAGCGTTGGCTTTGTAGTAAGCCTTGGGCCGTCTGTGAAGACAACGACTGTGCCGATTATTGTGGGCAAGACGGAAAGCGAGGCGAAGGCCGCGCTGGAAGAAAATAAGCTGGTGTATTCCGTGAAGAGCAGCGAAGCCAACGATTCAGCACCTAAAGGTACCA
Source organism: Lachnotalea sp. AF33-28 (assembly GCF_003477885.1). GTDB lineage: Bacteria > Bacillota > Clostridia > Lachnospirales > Lachnospiraceae > AF33-28. The sequence goes on along the minus strand of NZ_QUEE01000019.1, from coordinate 92,844 downwards.
TTATCAGCTGCGATCCGGGTCAGGGAACGACCGTGAATGAAGGGACTACAGTATATGTAGTGGTGAGCACCGGATCCAATAAAGCCACTGTGCCGGATCTTAGATTTTCCACTGCGGCGGAAGCAAAGAGCAAGCTGGAAGGCGTGGGCCTGCTGCTGGGAGAGGTTACCTACAGTTTCAGCGGCGATGTGAAAGACGGCCAGGTGATCAGCCAGTCCGTTAACCCAGGGGAATCAGTTACAAAGGGCAGTAAAGTAAATATTGTTGTGAGCAAGGGTGTGGAGCCTACTACAGCTCCCCCCGAACCGGAACCGAAACCGGACCCGGAGCCTACTACAAGCGGCAATACGGTTCCGCAGGCATAAGAGGTTATATGCAGGGAAAAATCATAAAAGGCATTGCAGGATTCTACTATGTCCATGACGGGCATAGCAGAATCTATGAGTGCAAAGCGAAAGGCATATTCCGTAATAAAAAAATCAAACCTCTGGTGGGGGATGACGTGATGTTTGACGTGATCAGTGACGAGGAACAAACCGGCAATATCACGGATATCCTCCCCAGAAACAATGAATTGATCAGGCCTGCCGTATCCAATATCGATCAGGCCCTGATCATTTTTGCCGCAAAAGACCCGGAACCGAATCTGAATCTGCTGGACCGCTTTCTGATCATGATGGAATACCAGCAGGTGCCCTGTACCATCTGTTTTAATAAGCTGGATCTGGAAGATAAGGATCAGGAACGGCTCGCCGGCATTTACGGTAAAGCGGGCTATGCGGTCCGATTCATGAGCGTGACCAACAGCATGGGTACGGATGAGCTGCGCGCTCTCCTGGAAGGAAAAACGACCGTGCTGGCCGGACCTTCCGGCGTTGGTAAATCCTCCTTTTTAAATCTGCTCTGCCCCTTGGCAGAAATGGAAACCGGCAGCGTCAGCGAGAAAATACGGCGGGGACGGCACACCACACGCCATTCGGAGCTCTTTTACATAGGAAACGGTTCTTATGTAATGGACACGCCGGGTTTTAGCAGCATGGATATAAATATGATACTGGCAGATGACCTGCAGTACTATTTCCCGGAGTTTACACCCATGGAAGGTGAGTGCCGGTTTATTGGCTGCGCTCATATGGAGGAGCCCGGGTGTGCGGTGAAACAGGCGGTTGAATCCGGCGCTGTAAGCAGAGAGCGGTATGAGACCTACCGCGGTTTTTACCGGGAGTTAAAGAACATTAAAAGATACTGACTATAAGAGAAATGAGGTAATCCTATGTTCCAATTGGCACCATCCATACTGGCCGCAGACTTTGCGAGGCTGGGGGAAGAGGTTAAAAGCGTGGAGGAAGCCGGCTGCGGCTGGCTGCATATCGATGTGATGGACGGCCGCTTTGTGCCGAGCATCTCCTATGGATCTCCGGTGATACGGGCTATCCGTCCGTTATCCGGCCTGTTTTTTGATGTGCATATAATGGCGGAACAGCCGGATCATCTGATAGAGGAGTTTTCCTTAGCCGGCGCCGATCTGATCACGGTGCATGCGGAAGCCTGCACGCATCTGGACCGGACGGTACAGCTGATCAAAAGCTGCAATAAGAAGGCGGGAGTGGCATTAAATCCTGCCACGCCGCTGAATGTGCTGGAATATGTGCTGCCGCAGCTGGACATGGTGCTTTTGATGACCGTGAATCCCGGATACGGCGGACAAAAGTATATCCCGTATATGACGGACAAAATACGCGCGCTGAAAAAGATGATTGCAGAAAGAGGCCTGCAGACGGATATCGAAGTGGACGGCGGTATCTACCAGGACAATGTATCGGTGGTGCTTGAAGCCGGCGCGAATATCATTGTGGCAGGTTCTGCCGTGTTCGGCACGGATGTGCCGGAGAAGGTAGGAAGATTTCTGAAAGTTTTCAAAAGTTTTGAAGACGGCGGCAGGTGAGAAGGTGGCGGCATGAAACGATGTCTGATTATAGCGGGCGGGCAGATCGCTTTGGGCGGTTATCTGCTGCCCATTCAACAGGAGCCCTTTGATCTGGTGATTGCTGTGGATGGCGGTCTGAAGAGTGCAGACCGCCTTCATTTCATTCCGAGCCATGTGGTGGGTGACTTTGATACGGTGAAACCGGAACTGCTTGCGCGGTATCGGAAGGATGAGAACATATTATTTTATACACATTGCCCGGAAAAGGATGCTACGGATACTGAGCTTGCCATGGAGCTTGCGATCGAGCAGGGCGCGGAGGAGATTGTGATTCTGGGGGGAACGGGCGGCCGGATGGATCATACGCTTGCCAATCTCCAGGTCATGATGAAGCCGCTTCAGGCAGGAATCCCATGCTTCATGGCGGATGCCTGCAACCGGATCAGGCTGCTTGACCACGGTATGAGGTTTCGCAGGAAAGACTGTTTCGGCACCTATATCTCCCTGATTCCCCTGACGGAAAAGGTTGAGAATGTAACCTTAAAGGGCTTTAAGTACCCGCTGCACAATTACTGCCTGACCATAGGAAACAGCCTGGGCATCAGCAATGAGCTGGCAGAGGATACCGGCGAGGTATGCTTTACGGATGGGATCCTGATCTGTATTGAATCGCGGGACCGGGAATGACCGTCCGGGCTTCGTGAAAAGTGGTATGGTCAAAAAAATATGTACTGGATATTTTTACGAGTCCAGTACGATGCTATGATAGTCACACGGGCTGATTTACAGCGCGATCGTATATCAGAGGAGATGGACTATTATGGAAAAGACAGACAACAAGATTATGAAAATCGCGGTTACCGCTCTGATGGCGGCTTTGTGCTTTATCGCTTTCAGCTATCTGCAGATCCCGATACCGCTGCCCGGAGGCGATCAGGTTGCGCTTCATGTCGGCAATGCTTTCTGCGTGCTGGCAGCGCTTCTTATGGGCGGGTTATACGGCGGGCTGGCCGGTTCCATCGGCATGACGCTGGCGGATCTGCTGAATCCAGCCTATGTGACCAGTGCGCCGAAGACTTTTATACTAAAAATGTGTATCGGGCTCATCGCGGGGCTGATCGCTCATAAAATCGGACGGATCAATGAGAGCAGCGATACAAAGCATGTTTTTTTCTGGACGCTGATGGCCTGCCTGGGCAGCCTGGGATTTAACGTGATCTTTGATCCGGTCTTCGGATATTTCTATAAGACTTTTATCCTGGGCGTACAGACGGATGTGGCGAAAATCGTTTCCACATGGGCAGCCGGCGTGACCGCGATCAATGCGGCGGTATGCACGGTTGTTGTAACCGCGCTCTACATGGTATTAAGACCCGCGTTAAAAAAGAGCGGCCTCATGGCCAGATTTCTGCCTTCAACAAAAAAGGCCGGACAGTGAGAGAACTTAGGAGGGTGTAAGCGCATGCCGCAGAAGAAAATTGCCGTTATACAGGATTTGTCCGGGTTTGGGCGGTGTTCCCTCACCGTTGCGATTCCGATCGTATCAGCGCTGGGCGTGCAGTGCTGCCCGGTGCCGACCTCAATATTTTCCAACCATACAGCGTATCCCCACTATTTTTTCGAAGACTATACGAAGAAGATGCCGGAGTACATCTCTCACTGGAAACGGCTGGGCCTTAGCTTTGACGGGATTTATACCGGATTTTTAGGGTCAAAGAAGCAGATCGCGATCGTAAAGGAGTTCATTGAAGAATTCGGTTCGGAGGGCTGTAAGGTGATCATAGATCCGGTGATGGGGGATGACGGGCGGACCTATGCGACCTATACGAAACAGATGTGCCGGGAGATGAAGAAGCTGGTGGAGTACGCGGATATACTGACACCGAATCTGACGGAAGCCTGTATCCTTTCGGATACCCCTTACCGGGCGTCTGGATGGAAGAAGGCAGAGCTTGTTGACCTTGCCAAACGCCTGTCCGCGGGGCAGTCAAAGAAAGTTGTGATCACCGGGATCGGAAGCGGAGAGTACATCGGCAACCTTGTCTATGAACCCGGCAGCATCCCGCGCCTTCTGCGCACTCATAAGGCGGGAAGAAGCCGCTGCGGCACCGGGGATGTTTTTGCCAGCATCATTGCGGCCAATGCGGTAAAGGAGATTCCGTTTGAACAGTCGGTCCGCCAGGCGTCCGATTTCGTTAAGGCATGTATCCTGCGGTCGGATGAACTTAAGATACCGCTAACCGACGGCGTATGCTTTGAGGAGAAGCTGGAGCTCCTTACGAGGAAGCGGCAGAGGTAATAATTGTGCTTGTATTCTCCGTAATTTTACAGTATATTTATACTATCGAGAAAGTTTTCTGCCCGCCGCCTGCGCGCAGGTATGTTTGATTCATACGATGTGGCTGTCAGGTAATCTGCGGGGCACAAAACAGATGGAATACGGAGGATAACAGGATGAGCTGGGGACAGAGGGAACGCAATAAAAAGAAATGGATCTTTATTTTGTCGGCGGTGCTGGCTGTGGCAGTCATCGCAGCGGTGATTGTGATCGCCGTGATGCTTAATAAAAAGGAAAAGCCTGCGGATGCGGACGTTCCGTCCTCTGTGAATACGGCTAAGGTCATCACCATGAGGGACAGCAGCCTGGGGGAGATCTGGGTGCCTGTCCGGGAGGAGCTGGCTAAGAATTCCTATAATCCGGATCAGATCGATACCAGGAGAGGGCTTAAAACCTATAATGAAAACGGCGTGGTGGTCAGCACGGTCGGCGTGGATGTGTCCTATTTCCAGAAAGAGATTGACTGGCAGAAGGTGAAGGCGGACGGCATCGACTTCGCAATGATCCGGCTGGGCCTTAGGGGATACGGTACCGGGGCCATCGTGATGGATGAGGATTTTGAATATAATATAAAGAATGCTCTGGAAGCCGGACTGGATGTGGGGGTATATTTCTTCTCACAGGCGACCAGCCCTCAAGAAGCGAAAGAAGAGGCCGAATATGTGATCGATGTCCTGAAGGATTATGAGATCACGTATCCGGTAGTGTTTGATCTGGAAGTGATCCGCCAGGACAACTCCAGGACCAATGAGCTTAGCACACGGACAATGACAGAAGCCTGCGCAGCCTTCTGCAAAAAGATTAAGGATGCCGGATATCAGCCGATGTACTATGCCAATAAGAAATGTGCAGTGCTTAAATATGATATGGCAGAACTGTCGGACTACGATCTCTGGTATGTGGATTACAATGACGTCTTTGATTTCCCTTATGAATTCGCGATGTGGCAGTACACTAATAAAGGCACGGTGGACGGCATTGAAGGTGAAGTGGATCTGAATCTGTGTTTTAAGAAGTACGGCAAATAAAAAACGGTTAAAAGCCTTCTTAAAAGGAGCGGCGGCAGTGGGATAAGCCGTTTCTTTGGAAGGCTTTTTGATTTTATATGGAACCTGTTACCGTGGGGCATATCTGCGCGCATCCACGCCGTAAAGCTGCACCGTTTCCAGCAGCGGGCTGTCCGCCAGGTCTGCAGGAGTGACCAGGACACCGCCGTCTCCGTCCAGATCGATATCCGACTGCATATAGGCCTGCCAGACCAGATGGGAACAGTAGGTTCCGGCCACTTTTTTACCCGCATAGAATTTAGGTTTTAAAATACCGACGGTCAAATCATAGGGGATGCCGGTAAGACATTCTTTGGCATACCGCACCACAGCTTCCGCCTGTTCATCTGTAATTTTCCTCACCCTTAAAACAATAAAGGAGGGGTAGGTCAGCCAGCCCTCCAGAGATTTTTCGCGGGCGGGCTTACCGAGCGCCCCGGCCTCCAGTACCAGGCCGGCATCCGCATCCGTCACCAGGGCCGCATGCCCGTTTCTCCAGCCGAAGGTGTGGCTGCAGCAGGTGATGAGGATATCTCCGTCATGCAGCGGCGCCAGCCGGACGGGCGTTTCTATGCGTTCTTCCATTGTGATCGGGCTGATTCTGCTGCAGCTCCATTTCGTATCCAAGAAAAATAGTTCTTGATAAGCCAGCACTTCTCCTTTAAAATCAGAAGTGGCGGCGCGAAGTTCATCAAGCGCGGTCTGTCCGAGGCCGGTCTGAAGAAAAAGTGTGCGGTAATCGTCTTCTGTAAAGCGGGGTTTATTCAGCAGATCATCAAGATCCGTGCGCGCGTATTCGGGCAGGTGACGGGCCAGAGGCTCCGTGCTCACCGTGCAGAACCACAGCAGAGCTGTCAGGACGGACACCGACAGGAGAATCACAAGTGAGATCCGTTTCCATTTCATATTCAATCACCTTCAGGTAGTATGTCCTGTTCTGATGAAAGGATTCTTATTTCCTGGCGGCTTTAGGGAGGTAAATGTATGTACCGAATCATGATTGTTGAGGACGATCCGACCATTGCAGAGATGCTCTCTTCCCATCTTAAGAGCTGGGGGATGAAAGCCTGCGCCGTGAAAGACTTCCAGAATGTGATGGCGTGTTTCGCGAAGGTTTCACCGCATCTCATCCTGATGGATATATCCCTGCCTTTCTTTAACGGCTATCACTGGTGCGGTGAGATACGTAAAATCTCCAAAGTTCCGGTGATCTTTGTTTCCTCCGCCGGCGATAATATGAATATCATCATGGCCATGAATATGGGCGGTGACGATTTCATCACAAAACCCTTTGACCTCGATGTGCTGGTGGCAAAAATCCAGGCGCTGCTTAGACGCGCATATGACTTCCAGGGGAGTGTAAATATCATGGAATACAGAGGCGCAATTTTGAATCTGGGAGATACGACGCTCACCTTCGGGGATCAAACGCTGGAGCTTACGCGCAATGAGTTCCGCATACTGAAGACACTGCTTGAGCATAAAGGCAGCGTGGTTGCCAGAGAGGCGATTATGAAGAAGCTGTGGAACGACGAATGCTTTATCGATGACAATACCCTGACAGTCAATATCAACCGCCTGCGCAGGAAACTTAAGGAGGCAGGGCTTAAGGACGCGATACAGACCAAAAAAGGGATCGGATACCTGATGGGAGATTAGTGCATATGGGACTGCAAAATTATCTGAAATCCAGAGGAAGCATTATCTGCGGCTTTTTCTTTATCATTCTCTGTTATGGAATCGTTTATTTCCTTTATTATACCGAGGCAGAGGCGTTTATCTATGGAACTGAGGTTGTGACGGCGTGCGCTATCTGTGTGCTGATCATGGATTATATGAAATATTTAAGGCGGCATGCGAGCGTGCAAAGGCTGCTTTCTATGCAGGAATGGAGCGTCGCGGATCTGCCGGATGCGCCGTCGGCGGAATGCCGCGATGACAGGCTTTTGCTGGAACGGCTTCTGGAGAGGAACAAAGACCTGATATCCCAGGCGGACCGCGCCAGGACCGATCAGACGGATTACTATACGATGTGGACGCATCAGATAAAAACGCCCCTGTTCGCCATGAAGCTTCTGATAGAATCGGATGTGGGCATTACTGTAAGGGGGAGCATGGAACAGGAACTGTTTAAAACGCAGGAATATGTGGACATGGCTCTGCAGTATCTGCGCATCCAGTCCATGTCGAACGACCTTGAGATCAGGGAGTGCTCGCTGAAGGATGCGGTGCACAGCGCGGTAAAAAAGTATTCCGTGATCTTTATCCATAAGAAGCTGAAAGTGAAGCTGGATCAGCTGGAGGTCATGGTGCTAAGCGATGAAAAGTGGCTGGTTTTTGCGATAGAACAGATTTTATCCAATGCGCTCAAATATACGGAAGAAGGCGGCGTCCATATTTACTGTATGGAAAAGTCCAAGATGCTTTTCATCGAAGATACCGGTATCGGAATCCGTTCCGAAGATCTTCCGCGGATCTTCGATAAAGGGTTTACCGGATACAATGGGAGATCGGGTAAAAAATCCACCGGTATAGGTCTGTATCTGTGCAGGCAGGTGCTGGATAAGCTGGGCAATACGGTATCCGTAGAGTCGGAGCCCGGAAGAGGGACCCGCTTTTGCATAGACTTAAACAGGGATCCGATTGAAATCTTTTAAAGCTGCCTATTAAAGCAGCTATTAACAGGACAAAAAGGGATGCTGCAAACAGGACTCTTACGTTTGCAGCATTTCCCCGTTATGGCATTTACTTATCTTGCGATTTTAAGAATCTGTCCGGGATAGATCCGGTTCGGATCCGGTATGCGGTTTAATTCAGCCAGCTCCTTTACTGTGGTCTTATACCGTTTGGCAATGGCGGACAGGGTATCGCCTCGTTGGATCGTATAGAACCGGTAGGCGCTTTCGTCGCTGCCTGCGCTGTCCAACGGGATTTTCAGCGTCTCTCCGGCATAGATTCGGTCAGGGTCGCTGATCTGATTGAAACTGGCCAGAGCGGCTACAGTTATATGGTACAGTCTGGCGATGCGGCTTAAGGTATCCCCTTTCTTTATCCGATAGGTGAGGATCTGCGTGGTTGGAAACGGTGGATTGCCCGGATCAGGCATCACTGTAATTTCATTCAGATAGATTTCCTTTGTAAAACGGTTTCTGTCCACATTGGTCCGTATGCCGTTCACCCGTCCCCTGTTCGTGTACTGCCAGCCAGTCCAGGCTTCCCAGGGGCCTGCATCTTCAGGAGAAGGCACTCCATACTGTGCGACCCATACAGGATAGACGGAAAGCGCGGGGTCCAGCCTCTTAAGCTTGGACACACTGCCATAGATGACGCCGTTTTCCTTCAAACGGCCGCTAAGCTCTGTAAGAAAGGCCCGAGATATTTCACTGATTTCTTCGTCGGACAGGCCGTCCAGCAGTTCGAAATCCAGCGCCGGACGCAGATCCGCTTCCTTTCCCTGTATTGTGGACATAAAGAAATGTGCCTGCTGCCTGGCCTGCCCCGCCGAACGGGCGGTCAGATAGTGGTAGAAGCCGACAGAAAGCCCTGCCGCTTTGGCGTCTTCATAATATCTTTCAAAATTAGGCTCAATGAAACGAAAGCCCTCGCTGGATTTTATATATACGAGCTCAATGCCGGAATCCCTGACCTGGGAAAAATTGATGCTGCCCTGCCACTGGCTGACATCGATGCCCTCATAGACCGGTGTGCTTACCGGAGGTACTGCCATAAGATCACTCCTTTTTTAATGTGCTGCTATAGTATATGGTATTTCTTACATAAATGTAAGCCATATCCCGTGATTGTAAGACAAATCTATGGCAGCGCTTATGCTTCTGTAATTATAATAATATCTGTAAACAGACAGCCGGAGAGGAGAAAAAGGGCTCTTCGGAGAAATGGAGGAAATTATGGCACTGCTGGAAGTAAATGATGTAAAAAAAATATATACCACGCGTTTCGGGGGAAACCAGGTTCAGGCCCTGTCCGGCGTTACCTTTACGGTGGAAGCGGGGGAGTATGTGGCGATCATGGGGGAATCCGGCTCTGGAAAGACCACCCTGCTGAATATCCTGGCCTCGCTGGATAAGCCCACAAACGGCACGGTGACCTTGGACGGCATGGAGCTTACAAAAATAAAAGACAGGGAAATTTCGGCATTCCGCAGAAATAATCTGGGATTCGTATTTCAGGATTTTAACCTGCTGGATACATTTTCGCTAAGGGACAATATTTTTCTGCCATTAGTGCTGGCGGGGCGCTCCCATGAGGAGATGGAGGAAAGGCTCACACCGATTGCTGCCAGTCTCGGCATCAGCGATCTGCTGGGAAAGTATCCGTATGAGGTGTCCGGAGGCCAGAAGCAGAGGGCGGCAGTGGCCAGAGCCCTGATCACGTATCCTAAGATCATTCTGGCAGATGAGCCCACCGGAGCTCTGGATTCCAAGGCGTCCATGAAACTGCTGAATATCTTTTCGCAGATCAACCGGACGGGGCAGACCATCCTGATGGTGACCCATTCGACACAGGCGGCCAGCCATGCGGGGCGCGTTATGTTCATTAAGGACGGAATTGTATTTAACCAGATTTACCGGGGAAACTTGAATCAGCAGGAAATGTACCAGAAGATTTCGGATACGCTCACCGCGCTGGCACAGGGAGGTGGGGAAGATGCATAAGCTGCTGTTTTATCCCAGGATGGCCTTTCACAATCTGCTAAAAAACCGCCAGACTTACTTCCCGTATCTTTTGACCTGCCTTGGCACTTATATGGCCTCTTATATTTATATGACCATTGCCTATAATAAGGGGCTGGAGCAGATGCGCGGCGCGGATAACATGAAAACTATCATGGAACTGGGCGTAGTGATTATCGGTATATTTGCGGCCGTCTTTTTATTTTATACTAACAGCTTTCTGATTAAACGCAGAAAAAAGGAGCTGGGCCTGTACTGCATCCTCGGCATGGAAAAAAGGCATGTGGGTCTTATCCTGCTGTTTGAAGTCCTGCTCACCTTCCTGGTCTGCGTCATCCTGGGCACGCTTGGCGGTTATGTGTTCGGCAGGCTTTTATTTCTGCTTCTGCTGCGCATCGTGAACTTTCAGGTGCCGCTGAAGTTTTATTTTTCTGCCAGAGCATTTTTCTCAACGACACTGTTCTTTTCGGCGATCTTTGCGGTAAATCTGTTAAACAACATCCTGCAGGTGCGCCTGGCCAATCCGGTGGATCTGCTGCTTGGCAGCAGCAGAGGAGAGAGGGAGCCGAGGGCTTCCTGGATTCTGGCTGTGGCAGGCGCTGCGGCACTGGCGCTGGGATATACGATCAGTGTGACCACTCAAAGCCCGCTGGAGGCGCTGACGGTTTTCTTTTGCGCCGTATTGCTGGTCATTTTCGGCACCTATGCGCTGTTTACTTCGGGCAGCATTGTGCTGCTGAAAACTCTGAGAAAGAAAAAAGATTTTTACTACCGCCCGCAGAACTTCATCTCTGTTTCTGGCATGATCTACAGGATGAAACAAAACGCGGTGGGATTGGCTAACATCTGTATCTTAAGCACAATGGTGCTGGTAGTTCTGTCCGCCACCATCAGCCTGTATATGGGCCAGAAAGGCACCATAAACACCCGCTATCCAAACGATCTGGCCGTCACCGCCAGGGAGCGGGAGCTGAATGCCGATGCGGTAAGCCGTATACTTGAAGAAGAGGCAGAGCAGTTCGGTATCGGAATTACGGGCAGTTTTTCTTATCATTATGCCAATGTGATGACCTTAAGAAACGGCAGCGGCATTTCCGTACTGCCGGACGTGGACAACGCCAATATGCGGAATAATCTCTTCATACTGAACCTGCTGCCTCTTGAGGAATACAATGCCCTTGCTGGCACACAGGCTGTGCTGGCGGATGATGAGGCTCTGGGATTTCCTATCAAGGGATCGCTGGGTACGGATGCCCTTTTGGTGGGCGATCTTTCTCTGAAATACAGGGAACTGGATTCGTTTCCGTTAGCCGAAAAGCGGGACTATATATATCAGGAGGAATGCTGGCTGGTGGTAAATGAAAATACCGCGCAGCGCATTGCAGACCAGCTTAACACAGACTATCTTCCGCTGGTGCTCTGGAGCCAGAGACAATGCATGGATCTTACGGGCGATGCGAAGGACTGCTATGAGTTTTCGCTGGCAGCCAAGGACCGCCTGTACCAGGAGGCTGAAGTTTCCCTGGTAGAAAGCCGCCAGACTGCGGAGGCCGATTTCTATATACTCAACGGAGGCTTTCTGTTTCTGGGAATCTTCATGGGCATGCTGTTTATGATGGCGGCGGCCCTGATCATTTATTTCAAGCAGATGTCGGAGGGATACGACGATCACCAGCGGTTTGAAATCATGCAGAAGGTCGGCATGGATGACAGAGAAATACGTAAAACCATCAGCAAACAGATCCTAATGGTGTTTTTCCTCCCGCTGCTCACGGCGGTGCTCCATATGTGCTTCGCCTTTCCGGTGGTGTCCAAGCTCCTGATGATGTTCGGGCTGTTTGACAGACGGCTGTTTTTCCTGTGCACAATGGCGGCGGCGGGAGTGTTCGGCGTGTTCTATGTACTGATCTATCACAGGACGGCAAAGGTGTATTACCGGTTGGTGAAATGATAGTGCGTCATTTCAATGCTTTTCGCACAACTGCTCTGCCTTCCCGTTCAGCATATGTATGGAAACCGCATTTTTCATACATGGCCAGAGGTCCTCTGAATTCATCTTCCGTACCGATGAGATCTTCGTTGGCATAGGCCTCAACAAAATCAAAGCCGTCGTCGGCAGCGTCTTTGCAGACACGCTCCAGCAATTGGGTGGCTAAGCCTTTTCTCTGCATATTCGGCGCGATTACAAAACAGAAGACGGATTTTACCCTGACATCCTCCGGGTATTCCTCTATGGGCCAAAAAGACCGCAGATAATCGATGCAGAGGCTGCAGTCCGCGTTGGCATTGCACCATCCCACAACCTCACCGCCATAGTAGGCGAGATACCCCTGCAGACTGCCGGATCTGACAAACTGAAGGGCGTGTGCCCTCCTTTCCTCGGGTGTAGAAAACCAGTGGTCACCGTTGCCGATATAAGAATCATCGCTGCGCCAGGTGACACAGTAGCATTTGCCACCGTCGGTAAGTACGTTGTGCGGGGTGACGTCAAAGAAATGGGCATAATCTTCAGCGAGGTCAGGAGTAAGTTTTCGGATTTCGAATTCCATTGTTTTGCACTTCCTTTCTGATGCGTTTATACATCGGTGCAATTTTTGCCTGTTACGTTCGGGTTTCTACTAAAAATAGTACCATATGTACAGACTGTTTGCAAACAGATGTAAGTGCCAGACCAATTTGAGTTAAAGTTCAAACCAGGGCTGTGCTTTTGATTTATTTAATGTGAAGATTTTGTTGAGGAAGAACAGGTTATTGAGTATAATGAAGAAATATAAAGAGTTTGTGTTGGATTATAAAAGCAGTGAGGTTAAATGTGAAAATGAGTTGAGCAGTAACACGTAACTTGACAGGAGCGTACGTTTGCTGCTGCCATGATAGATTGGAGAACGTCTATGAAGAAATGCAGAATAACTGTAATGAAGATGTCCTGCTATCAGGATCTGATCGATTTATATGAGAATCCGATGGAACATGCCTGTGATATGAAACCCGGACAGATATTTATCTCGAATGGCTGGGAGAAGCCGCCCGGCATGTGTGACAGCGCATGGCAAAGCATGTCCGCATTTGTGATGGCGCTGGCTCACGGCGGTGAAAATCTGTATGACGGCTGGATGAAGAATCCGAAGTCAGCCATGATCAGCTGCAATGACGGGTTCAGGCCGGTCAGTTTTTTGATTGAAGCATTGGATGAGGATGAATAAAAAAATAACGATTAGAAACGGAGAACAATCATGAACTTAAAATACCCGGTAATACTGGCTTCCGCTTCCCCCAGGAGGAAAGAACTCCTGAAGCTGGCGGATATTGCATTTACAGTTCACCCATGTGAAGAGGAAGAGGTGATCAAAAGCAGCGATCCCAAACAGGTTGTGATGGATCTGGCCTGCCAGAAGGCCTGCGCCGTTGCAAAAGAGTATGAAAGCGGCGTCATTGTGATCGGGTCGGATACGGTGGTGGCGCTTGATGGCAGGCTGCTTGGAAAACCGAATTCCAAAGAGGAAGCTAAGGTTATGCTTAAAATGCTTCAGGGACGGGAGCATTTTGTATACACTGGGGTGGCTATATTGGTAAAGCAGGGCGGAGATACCGTGCGGCACATTTTCTGTGAGAGCGCGCGGGTTACGATGTATCCGGTCAGCGAGCGGGAGATCGTGAAATATGTTGAGACCGGAGAACCTATGGATAAGGCGGGAGCCTATGCGGTTCAGGGAAAAAGCAGCGTGTTTATACGGAGCGTGGAGGGGGAATACAATACGATTGTCGGGCTTCCGATCGCCCGGCTGTATCAGGAATTAAAAGAGATGGGACTGGAGGAAGTTCATGATTAAGTTAATCTGTACGGATATAGACGGAACCTTAGTGGGTGAGGGAAATACGGCGGTTAAACAGGAAGTGTTCGATGTGATTTTGAAGCTTAAAGCTACGGGGATCCATTTCGCGGCAGCCAGCGGCAGGCCGGCGGCAAGCGTTGAAAATGTGTTCGAACCGATTAAGGAAAAGATATTCTATATCACGGACAACGGCTCCTATATCGGCAGCTACCGCCGGGAGCTGTTTATTAACGGATTCCTATAATGAAGACGGGGTCCTAAAGGTTTTAAAAAAACTGCTGGACAGAGAAGCTCCCTTTTGTTTCAATGACTGCGAAAAAAGGTAACAGGTTCAGGATGTGAAAAAATAGCAGGATAATGCTATAAATAGCCTGTTTTGCTGTTGTATTTCGTAATTAAGCTATTGTATAATGAGAAAAACGATATGAAATGCAACATTGTAAAGGAGTGTAATTATGAGTGTATTTGAGGAGATTTCAGAAAAGCTGCAGAGGGGAAAAGCAAAGGATGTAGCGGCGCTGGTGACAGCGGCGCTGGAGGCAGGCGAGAAGCCTGAAGCTGTGCTGAATGAAGGCCTGATCGCCGGTATGAACATCGTAGGAGAAAAATTCAAGAAGGCTGAGGTGTTCGTACCGGAGGTGCTGGTTGCTGCAAGGGCGATGAACGCAGGTCTGAAGGTGCTTCAGCCCGCGCTGAAGAGTGCCGGTGTAAAACCTGTCGGCAAAGCTGTCATATGCACGGTTAAGGGAGATATGCATGATATAGGCAAAAATCTGGTGAAGATGATGATTGAAGGCCAGGGAATCGAATGCATTGACCTGGGCGTGGACGTGGATCCGGAGAAGGTTGTGAACGCGGTGAAAGAAAGCGGAGCAGAACTAGTATGTCTTTCCGCGCTGCTGACAACGACAATGACTGCCCAGAGAGATGTGATCGAGGCGCTTAAAGAGGCCGGAATCCGTGATCAGGTGAAGGTGATGGTCGGAGGAGCACCTGTGACTCAGCAGTACGCGGATGAAATCGGAGCGGACTGCTATACGCTGGATGCGGCATCCGCTGCACAGGCCGCCAGGTCGTTCTTTGCAGCATGAAACATCTGATCGATCTGCTCGACCGGGGCGAGCTGTACGATATTTTCAGAAACTTCGGGGATATGAGCGGTCTGGGCGTTTCTTTGCGGGATCTGGAGGGAAAAGAGCTGATGTCCTATTATAAGGATGGGGGCGCGTGCATCTGCAACATGATAAACGGCAATCCGATCTGTGTAAAGAATGTCAGCTATAGCGGCCGTCTGGCGGCGAATCTGGGGGAGCCCTATATCTATGTCTGCGGCTGTGGACTGGTCATGAGCGCTTCGGCGGTCATGCTGGAGGATGACCTGATCGGTGCCGTGTTCTGCGGGCCGGCCATGCTGTGGGACGCCGATGAATATGCGCTGGATGAGCTGGAAAAGAATACGGTACATACGGTGCTGACCGATGCGGACAGGAAACATATTGCGGCGAATACGCCGCAGTATTCCTGCTGCCAGATCAGAAGCGCTTCCGGAATCCTGTTCCGGCTGGTGAACTATATGTGCAGGAGCCATATGGATATCTTAAACCAGAGGCAGGAAATTACAAAACAGCAGGCAACGATCTCCGTGCTGATGTCGGAAAATCGCCAGCAGCTTACAGCGGGTAAACGCACAGGCTTTTACTCCCCGGAAAACGAAAAAAAGCTGATGAATTCAGTCCGCTTTGGGGACAAAACGGCGGCCAGAAGGCAGCTGAACAATGTCCTGGCGGATGTATTTCTGTATTCCGGCGGAAAACTCATGACTATTAAGGCAAAAATCTATGAACTCATAGGATTTTTGTTCAGGGCGGCCTCTGAGGCTGGGGCTGCGCAAGAGGAGCTGTTGAAAGCAGCCAGAGAATCGCAGAAGATTCTGGAAGATGAGATCAGCTTTGAAGATCTGTGCTACTGCACAAGCGTCACGATTGAACGCTTTATAGATGCGGTCTATAACGGAGGACGCAACATTCCCGGAGCGCGGTATCTGGCGGCGGCGATGACGTTTATCGCTGAGAACTATGCCTGTAACATAACAATCAAGGATGTGGCTTTTGCGGTGGAAATCAGCACATCCTATCTGTCGCATCTGTTTCACGACGGGTTGGGAACCACATTTATTTCCTATCTCACCTCAATACGCATTGAAGCCGCCAAGGAGCTGCTGATGGCAAGCAGCCTGACGGTCACGGAGATATCGGCAAGGGTCGGATACACGGACACGAATTATTTTATCCGAGCCTTTAAGAAATCCTTAGGGATCAGTCCCGGCCAGTACAGACAGCAGAATACGGTGGGATAAACGATACAAACTCAGGGAGAGGATTATAGCTTATGAATATGAATGAATGGATGGGAAGGCTTGCAGAAAGCAGGAAACCGATGCCGGTTCTATCTTTTCCGTCGACGCAGCTAATGGGTGTCAGCGTATATCAGCTCACTCATGACAGCGGCATACAGGCGGAGGGAATACAAAAGGTCGCGGAGAGAACGGATGCGGCAGCGGCCGTATGCATGATGGATCTGTCGGTGGAAGCGGAAGCCTTTGGATGCGAGATAAAGAAAAGCGAAAACGAGATTCCTACCGTTGTGGGAACCCTGATTGCAGATGAAGAGGAAGCCGAGGCGCTGCGCGTCCCTAAGGTGGGCGACGGGCGCACTGGCGTTTATGTGGAAGCTGCCGGGAAAGCGAAGGTAATGATCACGGACCGGCCGGTATTTGCCGGGATGATCGGTCCTTTTTCTCTGGCAGGAAGGCTGATGGATGTCTCAGAGGCTCTGGTTAACTGTATCGTTGAACCGGATTTTGTCCATGCCGCATTAAAAAAGGCAGTAGAGTTTCTGACCGAATACGCGCTGGCATACAAATCCGCGGGACTTGACGGCATCATGATGGCGGAACCGCTTTCCGGGCTGCTCTCACCGGACCTTGAAAAGGAATTTTCCGCGCCTTATGTGAAACAGCTCATTGACGCTGTCCAGGATCAGAACTTCGCTGTGATCTACCATAACTGCGGCCCCAACACTCCGCTTATGACGGAATCCATCTACCAGAACGGCGCGGCAGCCTTCCATTTCGGCGACGCGGTGGATCTGGTGCAGATGCTTGAGAAGATGCCGGAGGATAAACCTGTCTGCGGCAACATCTCGCCTTCGGCTCTGTTTATGAACGGGACAGAAGAAGAAATTTATTCCGCTACGCAGGAGCTGATGAGACGGTGTGCAGGCCACAAAAATTTTGTGCTGTCTTCCGGATGTGATATACCTCCGGCTTCCAGCTGGAAAAATATTGATGCGTTTTTCAGGGCATCCGCGGATTTCTATAAATAAACAGGAGAGTGTGTTATGACAAATAGAGAACGTGCATTGAACCTGCTGCATTTTAAACCGGTGGACCGTCTGCCGGCCGTACATTTCGGCTATTGGCCGGAACTCCTGGTGGAGTGGGCCGAGCAGGGCAAGATCCCGGCAGAGCTGTCCCGGGGCTGGGGGGACGGAAATGATAAGGATATGGAACTGGATAAGCTCATAGGCTGGGATTACAACTGGTCCCATGTACACGGCCCTGTTATGGGGCTGTTCCCGGCATTTGAAAAGACGGTGCTGGAGGTTCTGCCGGACGGCACACAGCGCGTACAAAACAGCAGCGGACTGATCGAACGGATGCATCCGGGAGTGGTGTCCATTCCGCAGGAAGACGATTATCTGCTCAAGGACCGTGAAGCCTTTGAAACGCTCTATAAGCCCAAGATGCAGTTTAGCGCCGATCGGATCGATACCGAATATTGGAAGAAGTATAATGAAGAAGTATATGATAAACTGGATGTGCCGCTTGGCATTTCCCTGGGATCTGTACTGGGTGATATTCGGAACATGGTTTCTGTAATCGGCATGAGCTATCTGATGTATGATGAGGATGAAGATCTGTTCGCCGATATCATAGATACATATGCAGAAATGCAGTACAGGTGTGTGGAGGCAGTGCTTGAGGCGGGCGCCCGGTTTGACTTCGGACATTTCTGGGAGGATATCTGCTTTAACAGCGGTCCGCTTTTGTCCCCGGCTGTGTTTGAAGAGCTGTGTGCGCGCCATTACAAACGCCGCTGCGATCTGCTTCGTAAATATGGCATCGATCTTATTTCTCTTGACTGCGACGGCGTTACGGAGAAGCTGCAGCAGACATGGCTGGATAACGGAGTGAATATTTTGTTTCCCATAGAGGTGGGCACCTGGGGCGACCAGTTTGAACCTGCAAGGAACCGTTTTGGAACGCGGCAGCTGGGCGTCGGAGCGATGGATAAGACAGCACTTCGCAAGGATAAGGCCGCTGTGGATGCCGAGCTTGAGAGAATACGCAGGATGGTGTCGCTGGGCGGTTTTATTCCCTGCCCGGACCACCGGCTGATGCCCGGAACGAAATTTGAACTGGTGCAGTATTACGCGGATGAAATTAAAAAGATCCGCCCTTAAGGTGATGACATGTCTTATAAGATGATAGAGATACCGCCCGGAAACGGCGGACAGAAGCTTTCAGACTGGCTGCGGGCCAGCGGTTATGAGATCCCTCTCGACTGCGGCGGCCGCGGCGTCTGCGGCAAGTGTAAGGTCCGGGTGGCAGAGGGAAACTTTCCAAGTGCAGAGGATCCTTTAAAGCTGCTGCCGCCGGATGAAAACGGCGATATACGGGCCTGCCGCGCACTGTGTCCGGACGGCAGCGCGAAGATTTTACTGAAGGATATGGGCGGCCAGGGACTGACGGAATTTACGTTTGTATCCGAAGAAGCGGATGGAAAAGGGGTTGCGGCAGCCCTGGATATCGGAACCACCACGGTGGCTGCGGCGCTTGTGGACAGGGAAACGGGCCGGATACTGGATACTGTATCCAATCTTAATCCGCAGCGAAGCTACGGTGCGGATGTGATCAGCAGGATTGCCGCCGCAAAGGACGGGAATCTTTTAAATCTGCAGAGACAGATACTCTGCGCGGCTTCGGATATGCTGACAGAGCTTTCGGAAAGGAATCCGCAGAAGAAACCTGAATGCATGGCGGTCACCGGCAATACGACGATGCTCCATCTGTTCTGCGGGATTTCGCCGGAGGGCATCGGGACATATCCTTTTACGCCGGCCTTTACAGACTTAAAGGAGCTTGACGGACAAAAGCTTTCCCTTCCGGTGGAGCGCGTGATCTTACTTCCTTCCGCCTCGGCCTTTATCGGAAGCGATGTCATAGCCGGCGCATTGGTCTGCCGGATGCGGGAGCTTAGCGGGCCTTCTGCGCTTCTTGATATCGGAACTAACGGCGAGATGATCGTATGCACAGGACGCGGAAGCGGCAATAAGCTATATGCCGCTTCCGCGGCTGCAGGTCCCGCTATGGAAGGCGCTAATATATCCTGCGGAACCGGCGGCATCGATGGTGCGGTATGTGCGGTTCTTGCGGAATCGTTTCGAACAATACAGGATAAACCGCCCTGCGGCCTGTGCGGCTGCGGTCTGGTGGATCTGATTGCGTCTCTTTTGGATCAGGGGCTGTTAGATGAGACGGGGAGCTTAACGGAGGATGCTTATACCTTAAAGGGATCCCATCTCTCGGCTGATGGGCAGATGCTGTCCGCATGTTCGGAAACGCCCATTGTGCTCACCCAGCAGGATATTCGTGAGTTCCAGCTTGCCAAAAGTGCGATTCGGGCAGGATTTGAAGCTCTGCTTGCGGAGGCTGGGATCCTCACGGAGCAACTGGAGAAGGTTTTTATTGCTGGCGGGCTGGGATATTACATGAATATCCGCAGCGCGGTCCGCACAGGGCTTCTGCCCGCAGAAGCCCTGCCTGTCATCGAAGCGGTCGGAAACAGCTCCCTTGCAGGGGCAGCGCAGTGTTTAAGTTCATCCGGAGCGATTTCGGATGCAGTCAGGCTCGCCTGTGAGTGTGAAATTGCAGAGCTGAATTCTTCCGCCTTATTTAATGAGCTGTTTATTGAAAATATGCTTTTTCCTGAAGATTAGTAACCGCTCATGCGGCGCATCTTCTTAAACGAAAAGATCTGCTTTTGCAGCACTTTTTTCGCCGCCTGAACTTACGTAAAATAGGAGAGTCGAGATGTCAGTGTATGAAAAACTGAAACGGCTGGCCGCCGATACGGACAGCCTCCCATATCCCATACATGAATACGCGTTTATGAAAACAGAGGAGATCCCTTTCAGCCCGCAGGTGAGAGAAGCATGCGAAGCAAATATGTGCGGCCGATACGGAAAGACCTGGATGTGCCCGCCCGGAGTGGGGGACTGGCGGGAACTAAAAGAGCTCTACAGCGGATACCAAAACGCATTTGTCTATACTACAAAGCATGATTTAGAAGATTCCTTCGACTGGGAAGGGATGCAGGAGGGCGGCAGGCAGCATGCTTTGGTGGATGATGCGCTGCTTGAGGAGCTTAAACAGGAGCCTGAACCTCACGATCTGTCCGGAGCCGGTTCTTGTTCCCTCTGTGAAAAATGCACCTATCCGGACGCGCCGTGCCGTCACCCCGACAAAGCGCGCAGGTCCCTTGAGGCCTGCGGAATCGATGTGGTCGCGCTGTCAAAAGCTGCGGGGCTTCATTATATCAACGGGGAGAATACGGTAACTTATTTTTCGATTCTTTATTACTAGCAATCATAAGACTTTGAACAGTAACATAAATAAGCGGCTGAACCGTATCTTCACATCGGGATTTAGCCGCTGCTTTTTTGACTTATTGAGCAAAAAATGCTATGCTTAAGGATCACACTGCGGCGGGAAGGGATTATGCCGCTAAAACGGCCAGCCATAGGCGTAAAAGCCCGCGAGCGGGATTCATTTTATAGGAGGGACAGTCATGAGATTTTTGCATACGGCAGATCTGCATATAGGAAAAGTAGTGAATGAATTTTCAATGCTGAAGGAACAGGAGGCAGCGCTGGATCAGATCTGTTCCTATGCCGCCTCTTATCAGGTTTCTGCCGTGATTCTGGCAGGGGATTTGTATGACCGGTCCATCCCCCCGGCAGAGGCGGTCTCGCTCATGGATGCCTTTCTGACCCGTCTTGCAGATCTGAATATCTGCGTCATGGGCATTGCGGGTAACCATGATTCTCCGGAACGCATCAGCTTTGCCAGCCAGATCCTGGCGGGCAGAGGCCTGTATCTGTCCGGCACGGCGCAGAAAGAGCTCTGTATGACCGAGCTTAAGGATGAATACGGCGCCGTACGGTTCTATCTGCTCCCCTTTTCCAGGCCGGCGGTCAAAAAGGAACTCTACGGGGAGGATATGCCGGATTTTGAGGCGGGTGTCCTGGCGGCGCTTTTGCATAACCCGCCGGAGCCCTCCCTGCGCAATGTGCTGGTGGCGCATGAATTTGTCACTTCAAAAGGCGCAGATCCCGTGCTGTCCGATTCCGAGGTTCGGGTCAGCGTGGGCGGCAGCGACCGGGTGGATGCGGGCTGCTTTGCGGCCTATGACTATACGGCTCTGGGGCATATCCACCGCTGTCAGAGAATCGGGGAGGGGAATATATGGTATGCCGGTTCTCCGGTTAAATATTCTTTTTCAGAGTGCGGACAGGATAAGTCGGTAAATCTGGTGGAGCTTGGCAAAAAGGGTGAGGTGAAGGTTACGCAGCTTCCGCTAAAACCGCTCCATGATATGCGCAGGATCAGGGGCAGTCTGAAGGAACTGACAAAGGAGGAGATCGCATCTTTAGCGGACCGGAGAGATTATCTGGCTGTGGAACTCACCGATGAAGAGGAACTGTTTGACCCCATGAGCGCGCTGCGAAGCGTATATCCCAATGTGATGCAGCTGTCCATTGTTAAAAATTTGCCTTTAAAGCAGCCGGAATATCAGGGGGCTTTTGGAATCAGGGAAAAGGATGAGCTGGAGCTCTTTGAGGAATTTTTTCTGGAAGTGACAGGCAGACAGATGGATGAACGGCGCAGGGAGATGTTCCGGCAGGCGGCGGATGAGGCGAAGGAGAAAGAAATATGAAACCGATACAGCTTAGCATATCGGCCTGGGGGCCCTATAAGGATCTGGTGGAAATTGACTTTGAAAGGGCGTCTGCCCAAGGGATTTTCCTGATCACCGGCCCTACGGGCGCCGGCAAGACAACTGTATTTGATGCGCTGACCTTCGCATTGTACGGAAATGTCAGCGGAAGCGTCCGGGAGAAGGATTCTCTGCGCAGCGACTTTGCGGCGGCGGATGTGAGGACCTTTGTGACGCTTTTATTCCGGCATCGCGGCGCCAGTTACCGGGTGACCAGAAATCCCCGCTACGAAAGGCCGAAGCTTAGGTCGGGGGGCACCACCCTTGAAAGAGAAAATGCCATCTTTTACCGTGGGGATGAACTGCTTTGCGAGGGAAGCCAGACGGTGACGGAGAAGATCACAGGGATCTTAGGTCTCCAGTACAGCCAGTTTAAACAGATCGCCATGATCGCTCAAGGGGAGTTCCAGGAACTCTTAACCGCCTCTTCCAGGGAGCGCACACAGATCTTCCGCAATATCTTTCGCACCAGGATCTATGATGCTATCCAAAACGTGCTCGCAAGCCGTGCAAAGGAGATGCTCGCGGACATCGGCCGGCTTAAAACGCAGTGCGACGAAGTTGTGCAGTCTGTCCGGTCGGATGATGAGAACTGGAAGACAGCCTGCTCTTTGAAGGATAAAAATTACAGTGCTCTGCTTCGCATGGCAGAAGAAGCGCTAGCCCAGGACCGGCGGCTTTTGAAAAATTTGGATGCCAGGACAGAACGCCTGGAGGCATCCGTGCGGCGGCTCATGCTCCGGACGGATGCGGCCAGAGAGCTGAACCTAAAGATAGACCGTTACCATGAATGCTGCCAAAAGCTCGCGCAGTTAAGACAGGAGGAGGCACGGGCAAAACGGGCCAGGAAACAGCTGGATGCCAGCAGCCGCTTTCTTAAGGCGAAGCCGGCATTCGAGGCGCTTAACAGCGCACGGATGAGACTGAAGGAGGCGGAGGCGTCCCGGCTTCAGGCCGAACGAACTCTCGCCGGGCTTAACAGGGAGTTCGCTAAGAAGCAGCAGGAACAGCAGCGCGCGCCTAAAAGGGCTGCTCTTCTTGCGCAGCTGGAAGAAAAGCTGCGGAGACAGAAGCTTATGGAGGAAAAATGTCTGGAGCTTATGAAGCGCGAGGCAGAGTTGAAACAGAGACAGGACATCTATTTAAAACTTGAAGAAGATGCCAAAAGGGCGCGAAGCTTGTATGAGGGGAAAGAGACTCTGTTTCGCAGAGAAAGCGCAGGTATTTTAGCCGCCGGTCTAACGGAGGGACAGCCCTGCCCGGTGTGCGGATCCGTACATCATCCCAGTCCGGCCAGAGCGGCGGAGGGAATACCGGATCAGAAGGAGTTAAACCGGCTGAAGGAACAGGCAAAAAAAAGGGAACAGGAGCTGTCTGCGGCGCATGCGCAGGCGGCCGCCGCCAATGCTCTGGTTTCTGGGCTTAAAAAAGAAGTGGGCTCTCACAGGGCGGATTCGCTTGCAGCGCAGATAACGAAAAACGAGGATAGGATAGAAGATCTGAAACTGCGCCTTGCGCGGGCACAGGAAGCTTATACAGAAGTTCATCTGGAACTGGAGAAACAGCGTTCTTGGACGGACAGCTGTCAAAAGGCCGCAGCTGTGGCTGAAAAAGAGCTTACAGAGGCGGATATGCTGTGGAAATCCTGCATGGAGCAGTGCGGTTTTACTTCCGTGACCGCCTACAAAAATGCGGAGATGGAGGAGACAGCGCTGATCGGCCTTAAGGAGTATATCGCGGGCTTCGACCGGGATCTGCACGCGGTTACCCTGCAGAAGCTCCAGCTTAAGGAGGAGCTTAAGTCCGCGCAGAAAAAGGATCTGGACAGTCTGGAGGGCAGCCTTCAAAAGACCGATTCTCTTTTAAAGGAAACCAGAAAACAGAGGGATGACGTTAACGCCAGGGTGGTAAGCAACCGCCAGGCGGTGCGGACATTGGAAGATAAACTCAAACAATCGGAGAAGCTTAAGGAAGAGTTCGGCATCCTAAGGGATGTGGAGCGGGCCGCCAACGGATATAATCCCAAGAAGCTGATCTTTGAACAGTATGTGCTGTCGGTCTATTTCGATGATATCCTGACAGGCGCCAACCTTAGGCTTACGGCCATGAGCAACGGCAGATATGAGCTGTTCAGGACACAAAGGGCTCTGGATTTAAGGAGCAGAGAAGGAATGGAACTTGAGGTGCTGGACCATTACACCGGCAGAAAGCGTTCGGTGAAAACCTTATCCGGAGGGGAAACCTTCAAGGCGGCCCTTTCCCTGGCGCTGGGCATGTCCGATGTGATCCAGGCCTATGCCGGAGGCATCGAGATCGATGCGCTCTTTATCGACGAGGGGTTTGGAGCGCTGGACGCAGAATCCATGGATCAGGCAGTGGCTGCGCTTTTGTCCCTGGTGCAGAAGGACCGCATGATCGGCATTATTTCTCATGTGGATGAGCTGAAGGAACGCATAGAATCTCAGATCGAGGTGGTAAAGACCAGCACCGGAAGTCGGATTATGCAGAAATCTTTTTGATTTTGTCGGCCTTTTGTGTTAGAATAGCAAAGTGTAAAAAGAACAGGAGAAAATGTCAAATATGAAACGATATGTGAAGAGGCTGCTGGCAGGTATTCTGACTGCCCTTCTGTTTTTGACAGGCTGCAGCAAACTGGCGGACAAGGATATACAGTTTACGGTGGGTTTAAATGAAGACCAGCTGTTTAAAATCGGCAGGGAGACGGCGACCGTGCCCGAGGCCATGATCTTTGTGACCACGCAGAAAAACATCTATGAGAAGGCCTATGGCTCCGAGATCTGGGACATCGATCTAAGCAACGGGACCTTTGAGACCTATGTCAGAGAGTCTCTCCAGAATTTCCTTGCCCAGATGAAATGTATGGTGCTTATGGCGGCAGACCGGGGCATTGAGCTGACCGAGGAAGAAAAACGCCTCGCAAAGGAAGCGGCGGACGCTTATTACGGCAAGCTGTCCGAAGCGGATATCGCATATATGAAGCTGACGCCTGGGACAGCCAAATCTGTATATGAGCAGTACTGTCTGGCCAATAAACTGGTGGAGGAGCTCACAAAGGATGTGAATGTGGAGGTCAGCGACAGCGAGGCCCGGATCATACAGGTGGAGCAGATTCTGATCAAGACCTATGCGGTGGATGCAAACGGAAACCAGGCCCCCCTGTCGGAGGAAGATAAGGCGGCAAAGAGGCAGACCGCAGAAGAAGCGCTTCATAAGGCAGAGTCCGGAACAGATTTTTCCGTGCTGGCCGAGAGCTATAACGAAGGAGATGCTGTCAACTACAAGGTGGGCCGCGGCGAATTTCCCGAGAGCTTTGAAGAGGCAGCCTTTGCGCTTTCCGACGGGGAGTTGAGCGGCATTGTGGAGACGGAATACGGTTACCATATCATCAAGTGCATTGAGGATTATGATATGGAGGGAACCGAGATGCATAAGAAAGAAATCGCCGAGCGCAAAAAATCGGAGGCGTTCTCTCAGGTATATGATACTTTTACCGCAGGACTGACCGCCGAATATAACAAGGCTGCTTGGGATCAGATCCGTTTTACCGGGGAAGCCCGTGCAGAGGGCGCTGATTTCTATGAGGAATACAAGGCGGTTTTCGGAGTGCAATAGGTCATCAGCCTGCGGCTGGTGACAAGTAAAATAGGAAGCACACTGAAGTGTGCGCAGGTCATCAGCCTGCGGCTGGTGACAAGTAAAGGAGAAGTAAGATTACATGACAGAGCAGAACAGCATCGCTGCCTGTGAGGCGGTTCCGGAAAAGGAACCCTTTCGGCAGCAGTACTATATGGAACTGGTCAGGACCATTGTGGAAAGAAGGGCCAAAGAGCTCGGGCGGCCGCTGACGGCCTGCATTCAGACCTTCGGATGCCAGATGAACGCCCGTGATTCGGAAAAGCTGATGGGCATCCTTGAGAGCGTGGGATTTACGCAGTCCGAAGATGAGGCTTCGGATTTCGTGCTTTATAACACATGTACTGTAAGGGATAATGCGAACCAGCGGGTATATGGCCGCCTTGGCTATTTAAACAGCCTGAAAAAGAAAAATCCGGAAATGATCATCGCGCTGTGCGGCTGCATGATGCAGGAACCGGCCGTGATTGAGAAACTGAAGAAAAGCTACCGGTTTGTAGATATCCTATTCGGCACTCATAATATTTTTATGCTGGCGGAGCTCTTATACCGCCGCATGACCGGGGAGAAGCAGGTGGTGGAAATCTGGGAGAGCACGGACCAGATCGTAGAAAACCTGCCTGTGGAGCGCAAGTACCCGTTCAAATCAGGCGTGAACATCATGTTTGGCTGCAATAACTTCTGCAGCTACTGCATCGTCCCCTATGTGAGGGGTCGTGAACGGAGCCGCAGCCCGGAGGATATCGTGGAGGAAGTGCGCCGGCTGGTGGCGGACGGTGTGGTAGAGGTCATGCTGCTGGGGCAGAACGTCAATTCTTATGGCAAAACCCTGGAAAATCCGATTTCTTTTGCAGAGCTCTTAAGAAAGGTGGAAGCCTTGGAAGGGCTTGAACGCATCCGGTTCATGACGAGCCATCCGAAGGATCTGTCCGACGAGCTGATCCAGACGATGAAGGAATCCAAAAAAATCTGCCATCACCTGCATCTGCCCCTGCAGTCCGGCAGCAGCCGGATCCTTAAAGAGATGAACCGCCGGTATACGAAGGAACAGTATCTGAACCTGGTGGATAAGATACGGGCGGCCATACCGGATATCGGACTGACTACGGACATCATTGTGGGATTTCCGGGAGAAACGGAAGAGGATTTTGAGGAAACCATGGATGTGGTGAGAAAGGTGCGCTACGACAGCGCCTTTACCTTCATATATTCCAAGAGGACGGGAACGCCGGCGGCAGCAATGCCGGATCAGGTGCCGGAGGATGTGGTAAAGGCCAGGTTTGACCGCCTCTTAAAGCAGGTGCAGGAAATCGCCGCTCAGGTATGTGAGCGGGATCTTGGCACCGTGCAGACCGCTCTGGTGGAAGGCATGGATGACCACTGTCCGGACACGGTGACCGGGAGGCTTGGCAACAATATCATGGTGCATTTTCCCGGCACGAAAGATATGATCGGCAAGATCTATCCGGTACGTCTCACAGAGGCAAGAGGATTTTATTATATGGGAACGAGGGACTAAATGGAACAGGTACAGCTAGAACAGTTGTCGCCCATGATGCAGCAATACATGAAGACAAAAGAGGAAAACGGGGACTGCATTCTGTTTTACCGGCTGGGCGATTTTTATGAAATGTTTTTTGATGACGCGGTGACGGTTTCTAGGGAACTGGAACTGACTCTGACCGGCAAGGAGTGTGGGTTAAAGGAGAGGGCGCCGATGTGCGGTGTGCCCTACCATGCGCTGGACACCTATTTAAACAGGCTGGTTCAGAAAGGGTACCGCGTCGCGATTGCGGAGCAGATGGAGGATCCGAGGCTTGCCAAGGGACTTGTGAAGCGGGAAGTGGTCCGTATCGTCACTCCGGGCACAATTATCAGCGATCTGGCGCTGGATGAGGCCAAGAACAACTATCTGATGTGCATCGTATACATTGACAGGACCTTTGGGCTTGGGGTGGCGGATATATCCACCGGTGATTTTCATGTCACCGAGGTGGACTCGGTCTCCAGGCTGGTGGATGAAATCAATAAATATATGCCGTCGGAAATCATCTGCAACGAAGCTTTTTACATGAGCGGTGTGGATATTGAGGATTTAAAGGAAAGGCTGTCCCTTGCGATTTCAGCGCTGGACAATTACTATTTTGACGATGACCGCTGCAAGTCCATCTTAAAAAGCCATTTTAAGGTAGAACGCCTGGAGGGTCTGGGCCTGGAAGACTACGAGACCGCCCTGATTGCGTCCGGCGCCCTGATGCAGTACCTTTATGAGACGCAGAAGAATACACTGGAGCAGCTGACCACGATACACCCGTATCAGATCGGTAAATACATGATCGTCGATACTTCAACCAGGCGGAACCTGGAGCTGGTGGAGACTTTAAGGGAGAAGCAGAAGAGAGGCTCCCTGCTGTGGGTGCTGGATAAGACGAAAACGGCCATGGGCGCGCGCATGCTCCGCAGCTATATTGAACAGCCGCTGATCGATAAAAAGGAGATTACGGACCGGCAGGATGCGATCGAGGAGCTGTGCAGAAACTACATCACCCGGGAGGAAATTGCCGAATACTTAAATCCGATCTACGACCTGGAGCGCCTGGTCAGCCGCATCACCTACCGCAGCGCCAATCCCAGGGATTTAATTGCATTTAAGAAATCCCTGGAGATGCTCCCTCCTATAAAACAGCAGATCGGATCCTTAAACAGCCCGCTGTGGCGGGAGATCTGCGATGAGCTGGATACCCTGGAGGATGTGTACGCGCTGATCGACCAGTCGATTCTGGAAGATCCCCCTATCACGATCCGGGAGGGCGGCATTATCAAAGACGGATACAGTTTTGAGGCGGATGAACTGCGCAGGGCCAAGACCGAAGGCAAGGGGTGGCTGGCTGAGCTTGAGACAAGAGAGCGGGAGAAGACGGGCATTAAGGGCCTCCGTGTCAAATACAACCGGGTGTTCGGCTATTATCTGGAGGTTACGAATTCCTTTAAAAACATGGTGCCGGACTATTATGTGCGCAAGCAGACACTGACCAACGCGGAACGCTATACGACGGATGAGTTAAAGCATCTGGAGGATGTGATCCTGGGCGCAGAGGACAAGTTATTTGTGCTGGAATACGATCTGTTCTGCCAGGTCAGAGATGAGATTGCCGCCGCAGTCGTGCGCATACAGAGCAGCGCCAAGGCCATTGCTAAAATCGATGTTCTGACTTCACTGTCTTCTGTAGCTGACCGCAATAATTTTGTGCGGCCCCATATCAACGAAAAGGGAATCATTAACATCAAGGACGGCCGTCATCCGGTGGTTGAACAGATGATTCACGGTGAGATGTTCATTTCCAATGATACTTATCTGGATAACAGCGCCAACCGCGTATCGATCATCACTGGCCCCAATATGGCCGGTAAATCCACTTATATGCGCCAGGTGGCGCTGATCGTGCTGATGGCTCAGATCGGCAGCTTTGTCCCGGCAAAGAGCGCCAACATCGGCATCTGCGACCGCATCTTTACCAGGGTCGGCGCATCTGACGACCTGGCCAGCGGCCAGAGTACCTTTATGGTGGAGATGACGGAAGTGGCCAACATCTTGAGAAATGCAACCAGAAACAGCCTGTTGATCCTTGACGAAATCGGTCGGGGGACCAGTACTTTTGACGGATTAAGCATCGCCTGGGCCGTGGTTGAGCATATCTCAAACGTAAAAACGCTGGGGGCCAAGACGCTGTTTGCCACCCATTACCATGAGCTGACGGAACTGGAAGGGACACTTGGCGGCGTCAACAATTACTGCATTGCGGTGAAGGAAAAGGGTGATGATATCGTATTTTTGCGAAAGATCGTAAAGGGCGGCGCCGACAAAAGCTACGGCATCCAGGTGGCTAAGCTGGCGGGAATCCCGGAACCGGTAATCCGCAGAGCCAAGGAGCTGGTGGAAGAACTAAGCGATGCGGACATCACTGCCCGTTCCAGAGAGATTGCCGCGACCTATCAGAACAAAAAATCAGTCGTACATATGGACGAGGTGGACATGTCACAGCTCACGCTGTTTGACACGGTGAAGGAAGATGATATCATAAACCAGATCACGGAACTGGATCTTTCGGGAACAACTCCCATTGATGCTTTAAACCTGCTTTACCAGTTTCAGACTAAGCTTAAGAATCGAGTGTGAGTATACATATGCCAAATATACAGGTATTGGATCAGAACACGATCAACCAGATCGCGGCAGGAGAGGTCATAGAACGACCGGCCTCCGTAGTCAAGGAGCTTCTGGAGAACGCCATTGATGCCAGAGCCACCGCCGTTACCGTGGAGATCCGTGACGGCGGCACCACGCTGATACGCGTGACCGATAATGGCTGCGGGATTGAGATGGATCAGATTCCCGTAGCCTTTCTGCGCCATTCCACCAGCAAGATCCGTTCAGTGGAGGACCTTTTGACCGTATCCAGCCTCGGTTTCCGCGGTGAGGCCCTTTCCAGCATCGCGGCCGTATCGCAGATGGAGCTGATCACAAAGACAGCGGATCAGCTCACAGGGGCCAGATACGTGATCGAGGGGAGCAGGGAGGTCTCTCTTGAAGAGATCGGAGCGCCGGACGGCACCACATTTCTGGTTAGAAATCTGTTCTTTAATACACCAGCCAGGAGGAAATTTCTCAAGTCACCTGCTGCGGAAGCCTCCTATATCAGTGATCTCGTGGAGAAAATCGCGCTGTCCCATCCGGATGTTTCCATCCGATTTATAAACAATAATCAGAATAAACTCCATACGGTGGGCAATCATAATCTGAAGGATATCATATACAACATCTTTGGCAGGGACACCTCTTTTCACATGATCCCCGTGCACAGCGAAAGCGAAGTGCTCACCATGACCGGATATCTGGGGCAGCCGGTCTTAGCCAGAGGAAACCGGGCCTATGAGATTTATTTTATCAACGGCAGATACATCAAAAGCTCCATCGTCGGCCGGGCGATCGAGGAAGCTTATAAGCCCTTTATGATGCAGCACAAGTATCCCTTTACCGTATTGCACTTTTCCATTGATTCCCAGCACCTGGATGTCAATGTCCATCCGACCAAGATGGAGCTGCGTTTCCGAAACAGTGAGGAAATCTATTCTCTGATCTTCCGCGCTGTTTCCGAAGCGCTGCGGCAGAAGGAGATGATTCCGGACTTTACGGTGGGGCCGGAGGAAAATCCGCAGAAATCCGAGATATCAAAGGATCGGATGCCGGAGCCTTTTGAGCGGAACCGCAGCCGCCAGTATCCTGTAAAGGAGAGCGTTGTTGCGAATCCGCCGGCCCATGACAGCGCAGTGCGGGAAAGTCCGGTTCAGGAAAGTCCGGTTCGGGAGAGGTCAGTTCAAAAGATGCCGGTGCAGGAAACACCCGTCCGCCGGGAGGCGTATCTTAGGCCGGCCGGGCAGGGATCGGATGCAGGGCAGCTGTGCCGTGAGAAAACGGAAAGTGCCTCTGTAGCCTGCGTTGTGCGCGACCCATCAGGTGCGTATGAAGCGCCGCTCGTTCCCATAGAGAAACCGGAACAGCTCAACCTGTTTAAGGAAGAGATTGTGCAGGAGAGGCCGGAGAGTAAATACCGGCTGATCGGCCAGATCTTTGATACCTATTGGCTCATCCAGCAGGAAGACCGCTTTCTGATCGTCGATCAGCATGCCGCACATGAAAAGGTCATGTATGAACGGCTGCTGAAAGCCCAGAAACAAAAGGAAATCCTGTCCCAGCAGTGCAATCCGCCGATCATTCTGACACTCAATCTGTCGGAGCAGACGCTGCTTTGCCAGCATCAGGAGGTATTCCGGGAACTTGGGTTTGAGATTGAACCGTTCGGCGGCAAAGAATATGCGGTTTATGCGGTGCCGGCCAATCTTCCGGGTATCGCAGGCAGGGAACTGATGATGGAACTAATCGGCAGCCTGGGGACGGAAAGCGCCTCTAAGACATCACAGATCATGTTGGAAAAGCTGGCATCCATGTCCTGCAAGGCCGCGGTGAAGGGCGGCCAGAAGATCTCCAGAGAAGAGATGGAAAGCCTGCTTCTTCAGATGATGGAGCTGGATAATCCCTATGCCTGCCCGCATGGCCGTCCGACCATGATTTCGATGACGAAGTATGAACTGGAAAAGAAATTTAAAAGAGTATTATAAGGAGTGTTGCGTTTGAAACCGCCGCTGATTGTACTGACCGGTCCCACCGCTGTGGGAAAGACGGCCCTGTCCATTGAACTGGCCAGGGCTTTAAACGGCGAAATTATCAGTGCGGACTCCATGCAGGTCTACCGCTGTATGGACATTGGGTCCGCGAAAGTTACGCCGGAAGAGATGCAGGGCATCCGCCATTATCTGATCGATGAGCTGGATCCTTCCGCTGAGTTTAATGTTGTGCGGTTTAAGCAGATGGCCAAAAAGGCGCTTGAAGAAATCTACAGCAGAGGAAAGCTTCCCATCGTGGCGGGCGGCACGGGATTTTATATTCAGGCGCTGTTAAAGGATGTGGATTTTACCGAGACCTGTGAAGACCCCGCCCTTCGGGAAGAACTGGAGAACCTGGCCAAAGAGCGCGGCGTAGAGTATCTGCACGGGCTGCTTGAAAGGGCGGATCCCGCCGCGGCCTCCAGCATCCACGCCAATAATGTAAAGCGGGTGATCCGCGCGCTTGAATTCAACCATCTGACAGGGGAGCAGATCTCCAGACACAATGCGGAAGAAAGCCGGAGAGAGTCCCCCTATAATTATCTCTATTTTGTGCTGACCATGGACCGGGCCAGGCTCTATGAACGCATCGAACGGCGGGTGGACGCCATGATGGCGGCCGGACTTCTGGAAGAGGTAGAAATGCTGAAGCAGATCGGCTGCCACCGGCAGATGGTATCCATGCAGGGGCTGGGTTATAAGGAGCTTCTAAGCTTTCTGGACGGTGACTGCACGCTTGAGGAAGCGGTATCCGTCATTAAACGGGATACGAGACATTTTGCCAAGCGGCAGCTCACATGGTTTCGCAGGGAAGAGGATGTGATCTGGATCGATAAGGACAGGTATCCGGATGAGGACGCTGTATTGGCCGGGATGCTTGAGATCATCCGAAAAAGATTTGTGTGATAAAGAAAGGACTATGCGCAGATACTGTGCGGAAATGAGGAATATATGACAGATTTATATGCCGGCTTTGGTATCTCTCCAAAGCTTATGAAGATCGCAGATGAAATTCTTAGCGGTTTAAAAGACCGTTTCGAGGCCATCGATCGGACGGCCGAAGAAAACCATCTGAAAGTAATACGCGCTATGCAGGAATGCCGTGTGGCCGCAGAACACATGGCAGGAACCACCGGTTACGGATATAACGATGCAGGCAGGGACACGCTGGAACAGGTGTATGCCCACACCTTTCATACGGAGGATGCGCTTGTACGCGCTCAGATCACCTGCGGCACACATGCGCTGCATCTGGCACTTTCCTCTAACCTAAGGCCCGGGGATGAACTGCTTTCTCCTGTTGGCAAACCTTACGATACGCTGGAAGAGGTGATCGGCATCCGGCCTTCTGCAGGCTCACTTAGGGAATATGGCGTCACCTACCGTCAGGTGGATCTCCTTTCTGACGGGACCTTCGATTATGAGGGCATCAGAGAGGCGCTAAGTGACAAGACCCGGCTGGTGACGATCCAGAGATCCAAAGGTTATGCTTCCAGGCCTTCCTTTTCCGTCAGTCAGATCGGAGAGCTGATTGCATTTATAAAGGGAATAAGGCCCGATGTGATCTGCATGGTGGATAACTGCTACGGAGAGTTTGTGGAGACCGTCGAGCCGTCGGATGTGGGAGCGGATATGGTCGTAGGCTCCCTGATCAAAAATCCCGGAGGCGGTCTGGCGCCCATAGGGGGTTACATCGCCGGCAGAAAGGACTGCATAGAGCGCGCCGCATACCGGCTCACATCCCCGGGGCTGGGAAAAGAGGTGGGGGCGAGCTTAGGGATCAATCAGTCCTTTTTCCAGGGACTGTTTTTAGCGCCCACAGTGGTGGCCGGCGCGCTGAAAGGTGCGATATTTGCCGCCAATCTCTATGAACGTTTCGGTTTTCCCGTCATACCGGACAGCACGCAGTCAAGACATGATATTATACAGGCTGTGGAACTTGGCACGCCGGATGCGCTGATCGCATTCTGCGAGGGCATTCAGGCTGCCGCGCCTGTGGACAGCTATGTGACCCCTGTGCCGTGGGCGATGCCCGGTTATGAATCGGAAGTGATCATGGCCGCCGGCGCATTCGTCCAGGGCTCCTCCATCGAGTTAAGTGCCGACGGACCTCTGCGTCCTCCGTATACGGCATTCTTTCAGGGCGGGCTCACCTGGTATCATGCAAAGCTGGGGATACTCATGTCGTTCCAGAAGATTCTGGACGCGGGGATTCGTACACTGCAGTGATCTGCAGTGTGAAGACGGCTTAAGACTTCCCGCGCATGGCAGGAAAATATGAATCGCCACCGATTGGCAAAAGCGGACTCTATTTTGCATATTTCCTTCGTTTTTGAGCTCAGAAGGCGCATCCTGTCACATTTTTTTAAGCATTTACTATCTGTACATACCAGGAAAAGTATGCTAAAATGAAATGAAAATTTGAGGGGGACATACAAATGAAGCGAACAAAAAATGCCTGGGCGCTGACGCTGATGATCCTGTGCGGCGTTGTACTGGGCGGTTTTATAGGAACCCTGACCGAAGGCGTTTCTTGGCTTAGCTGGCTGGGATACGGCCAGACCTTTGGGTTTTCCTCACCGCTCGTGCTGGACCTTGGTGTGCTTGCTATCACTTTTGCGCTGACCATCAAGATCACCATCGCGAGTATCATCGGCGTGGTGATTGCAATATTGATTTACCGGCTCTTATAGTCTTTCATTTCGTACCTGGAGAGGTCGGAAAGGGAATACTATGAAGCATACGATCAAATCCATTCCGGAGAGCGAGAGGCCTTATGAAAAATGCCTGCGGTTCGGGGCGGAGCACCTGACGGATTCCGAACTGCTCGCGATCATCCTGCGGACCGGCTTTCAGGGAGAAAATTCCCTAAACTTAGCGCGCAGCGTCCTGGAGCGGTGCAGCTACCAGAAGGGACTTTTGGGGCTGACCCATATGACGGTGTCGGAACTGATGGAAATTAAGGGGATCGGCAAAGTGAAAGCGGTGCAGCTGCTCTGTATCGGAGAGCTCTCAAAGAGGATTTCCGCGGCGATGCCCAAGCCCTCGCCGGTATTTACTTCACCGGAAGAAATCGCCGCCATGTATATGGAGAGGATGCGGCATAAGGAGCAGGAGGAGCTTCTGCTTTTGCTGTTTAATACAAAAAATAAACTGATCCAGGAAGTATTTCTGACCAAAGGCACCGTAAACGCCTCTCTGGTATCGCCCAGGGAAATTTTTCTGGAAGCACTGAAATATCACGCGGTTTCCATCGTGCTGATCCATAACCACCCCAGCGGTGATCCAAACCCAAGCAAAGAGGATCTGCTGATTACGAAAAGAATCAGCGAGGCCGGAGCGATGCTTGGTATTTCTTTGCTGGACCACCTGATCATCGGTGACAATATCTACACCAGCCTGAAAAGACGAGGATGCATTGAATGAACCAGAAATTCAAAGATATATTTACTGCCAAACATATATTGATCGGATTGACTGCGCTGTGCCTGCTGTTCATAGGCCTGTCCTTTCTGTACGGCGATGCTGCCAATCCGGTGAAAAATGCGGTCAACAAGGTCGTGCTGCCCATGCAGAAGGGAATCAACAGCGTGGGAAGCAGACTTTTTTCAAGTGCTGAAGAGCTGGCGGCGTTAAAGGATGCACAGGAGGAGAACGCAAAGCTGAAGGAACAGATAGCAAACCTGCAGCAGGAGATCAGCCTGTCGGAGCAGGAACGCTATGAACTGCAGACGCTGCGCAAGCTCTATGAACTGGATGCCGGATATTCGGATTATGAAAAGGTGGGGGCGAGAGTGATCGGGAAGGATTCCGGCAACTGGTTTCATTACTTTTTAATCGATAAGGGGGCGGCCGACGGCATCGAGGTGAATATGAATGTGATCGCCCAGGGAGGCCTGGTGGGCATTGTGACAGAGGTGCGGGAAAATTCCGCCAAAGTGCTGGCCATCATAGACGATGAGAGCAACGTCAGCGCTGCGTCACTGGCTTCCCAGGATTCCTGCATGATATCCGGAGACCTTAAGCTCTATCAGGACGGAGTCCTAAGCCTGATGTATGTCGATAAGGACGCTCCGATCAATGAGGGGGATAAGATTGTAACTTCATCCACCAGCAATAAATTCCTGCCGGGAATTTTAATCGGCTATGTCAAAAGCATAGAGGTGGACGCCAATAATCTGACCAAGTCCGGCACCCTGATTCCGGTGGTGGATTTCGAGCACCTTGATACGGTTCTCGTCATCACCACGCAGAAGGAAGGATGGGATTCCTGGACGGAGTAGCTGCCTGAATAAGAATTAAAGTTGGGATTGGAGCCATATGAAAAGATTTCTGTTCATTGTTGCTGTGGTGCTTCTGGGATTTCTGCTTCAGAATAATGTATTTGCGCTGATATCCTTTGTGCGGACCACGCCGAACATACTCCTGGTGATCACCTGTTCCTTCGGGTTTATCCGCGGGCGCAGAGAAGGGATGTTTGTGGGGCTTTTTAGCGGCCTGCTCATTGAATGTGTATTCGGGGGCACGATGGGATTTTATATGCTGATCTATGTGTATCTCGGCTATTTCAGCGGCATATGGCACAAATACTTCGATGTGGAAAATATTATTATGCCGTCGCTTTTATGCGGAATCAGCGATCTCATCTACGGCCTGTATATTTTTGTTGTCCGGTTTGCCTTGAGGAACCGGCTGGATCTGGGATTTTATTTCCGCACGATCATCCTTCCGGAGGTGCTTTATACGGTAGTGATTGCACTGCTGGTATTCGGTATTCTGCTGATGGCGAACCGCAAACTGGAACAACTGGAAAAAAGGAGAGCTGCAAAATTTGTTTAAGGAAATATGGTACAGCATTTGCTATGTGGTAAAAAGCATTGTCACTTCCCGTCTGTTTGTGGTGGGAATCCTCTTTTTGTGCCTGATGGGCGCGCTGGTAGCGCGTCTGTTCCAGCTGCAGATTGTGGAAGGGGAGACCTATCAGGAAAACTATATTCAGAAGACAGAGACCGGCATCACACTGTACGGAACCCGCGGTACGATTTATGACCGAAACGGCTATCCGCTGGCAGAGGACAAGCTGGCCTATGTGGTGACCTTTACGGATACCGGCTATTATAAGGACGGATATCAGAAAAATGTCATGCTGCTGGATCTGATCCATCTGCTGAACCGCAATGGCGAAACCATCGTTACAAATGTTCCGATTGTATTGAACGATCAGAATATGTATGAATATACATCCATATCTGAAACAAGGCGGCTCCGTTTCTTAAGGGATGTCTTCGGTTATTCATCCATCGAAAAAATGCAGGACAGCGCCAAGGACCCTTCCGGTAAAACTGCGGAAGAAGTGGTTGGGATGCTGATCAGCCGCTATGGGATCGGCGAATATTCCAAATATGACGATCGTGAAGAGGAGACCTATGAGGTGAGCAAAGCGGACGCTTTGCAGCTGATCAATATCCGCTATGACATGGCCATGAACAGCTACCAGAAATATATACCGATCACCGTATCCTCCAATGTCAGCATGGAAACTGTGACGGAGGTGAAGGAAAATGCTGCATCCTTTAAGGGTGTGGATATACAGGAAGAGAGCATCCGCGTATATAATGACAGTATTCCATTCGCCCATATCACCGGCTATACCGGTTCCGTACAGGAGGAACAGTTAAAAGAACTCCAGGAAAAGGATCCTGACTATGAAGAAGGGGATATCGTCGGACAGACCGGCATAGAGTCGACCATGGAGGATGTGCTTCATGCCTCAAAGGGGTCGCAGAAGATGTATGTGGACAGCCAGGGACGCATCCTGGAGGTGGTGGAGAAAACGGATCCGAAGGCGGGGAACAATGTATACCTGACGCTGGACCGGGATCTGCAGGTGGCCGTCTACCGCCAGATCGAACGAACGCTGGCCGCCATCCTGGTGGACCGTATTGTAGAGGGAGATGTTGTCATCACACCGGAAACAAAATCCGCTAACTTCCGAATTCCCGTAAAGGACGCCTATTTTCAGCTGATCAACAACAATGTGCTGTCCATCGCTCATTTTTCTTCAGAGGATGCCTCAGAGGTGGAGCGGGAAATCTATCGGAAGATGCTGTCCAAACGGGATGAAGTGCTGGCGGTGATCAGCGACCAGCTGTTTACCGAAGCTCCGTCGGCATATAAGAGCCTGACAGAGGAGATGCAGACCTATGTGGACTACGTGATCTCCATGCTGGGAGATAAGAAGATCCTGCTTACGGACAACATTGAGAAGGAAGACGATACCTATAAACAGTGGAGGGAAGGAACCGTCAGCCTTCAGGAATATCTGTACTATGCGCTGACCAACAACTGGATCGATACCGGCAAGCTCAATATGGAGAGTAAATACTCCAGCACCGAACAAACCTTCCAGGCGCTGGTGGATTTGATTAAGGAAGAGCTCACAACGGATGCCGAATTCAGTAAAAAACTCTTTCGCTTTCTAATTGATGACGAAACTTTGAGCGGAAGAGAAATTTGTCTTGCTTTATTCGACCAGGATGTATTAGAATACAATGAGGAGGATTATGCGATGCTGCAAACCAGCAAGTATGATACCGCCGCATATAATTTCCTGAAGAAAAAGATCTCCAGCCTGGAGCTCACTCCGGCCCAGCTGGCGCTGGATCCGTGTTCGGCAGGAGTTACGGTAACGAACGCCAAGACCGGAGAAGTGCTGGCGCTGGTTTCCTATCCGAGCTATGATAACAACCTGATCAGCAACAGCGACTATTTCAGCCGTCTGTTGAATGATAAATCGGAGCCGTTTTATAACCGTGTTACAAAGACGACTCTGGCTCCCGGTTCCACTTTCAAGCCCATCACTACGATTGCGGGCCTGGAAGAAGGGGTACTGACGCCGGATGAGCTGATCCAGACTATGGGCATTTTTACCGAGCAGGGCCTGCAGCTGCGCTGTGCCGCGGCGCCGAG
Source organism: Lachnotalea sp. AF33-28 (assembly GCF_003477885.1). Taxonomy (GTDB): domain Bacteria; phylum Bacillota; class Clostridia; order Lachnospirales; family Lachnospiraceae; genus AF33-28. Next base: position 54,041 of record NZ_QUEE01000019.1, on the reverse strand, counting down.
AAACCACGGGTTGATTAACGTCACCAAGGCGCTGGTGGTATCGTGCAACTACTTTTTCAGTGAGGTCGGCTGGAGAATGTGCCTGGACAGCAACAGGGTTTACAATGAAAACCTCGGGATCGCCGCCATTGAGAAGTATTCCGCCATGTTCGGTCTCGGTGAAAAAACAGGGGTGGAGATTGACGAGAGCCAGCCCCACATATCGGATTCCCAGCCCGTGCCTTCCGCAATCGGACAGGGTACCCATTCCTACAGCAATGTACAGATGAACCGGTATGCGGCCGGCCTTGCTTCCAGAGGAAATGTATATCAGTATACGATTATTGACAAAACCACGGACAGCCAGGGAAACCTGCTGGAAGACAACCAGCCGGAGGTGATCAGCCATATTGACATCTCGGATACCGCGTGGGATACTGCGTTAAACGGCATGCGCCAGGTGATTGCGGAAAGTGTAACTGGACGGATTTTCAACGACTGCCCGGTGACTGTGGCCGGCAAGACCGGTACGGCGGAGCAGAACAAGCTGCGCCCCAACCATGCACAGTTTATCAGTTTCGGGCCCTATGAAGATCCGGAGATCGTGGTTACCGCCACGATTATCAACGGTTATACAGCGGCAAATGCCGCTGAGATCTGCAAAGCGGTTTATGATTTCTACTACGATTCGGTGTCCATGGATGAAATTTTAAACGGGGGCGCCGCGGAGCTGTCCGGCGTCGTGGTGGACGACTGACGGCGTATTTATGAACACAGAGGTGAACGTATGAAACAGACAGTAATGATTAAGGGAAATGCCTATGGTCTGGTGGTGATGCTGGACAAAGAAGCGCCGTTTGAGGACATACTGAAGGAAGTTGCGGTGAAATTCAGAGATTCCGCAAAATTTTTCAAAAATGCGAAAATGGCCGTTTCCTTTGAGGGACGCAAACTATCACCGGAGGAACAGCAGCAGCTGATTGAGACCATAACGGATAACTCGACCATTACCGTTGTCTGCGTGCTGGACAAGGATGAGGAGAACGAGCGCAGGTTTAAAAAGAAGCTGGAGGAAGCCGTGACAGGTTCGGCTACCGGCAGCGGACAGTTTTATAAGGGGACTCTGCGTTCCGGCCAGGTCTTTGAGTCGGAGAGCAGCGTGATTATACTGGGCGATGTAAATCCCGGTGCCCGAGTGGTCGCCAAAGGAAATGTGGTGGTGCTGGGTGCGCTCCGCGGAACGGCTTTCGCCGGCCTGTCCGGCAATGAGCAGGCTTTCGTGGTGGCTCTGGAGATGGCGCCGACTCAGATACGCATAGCGGATACCATAGCCCGCAGTGCGGACAGGCCTCCTGTAAAGCCGGACAGCGCCGACCAGCCTAAGATCGCCTATATTGAAAACGGCAATATTTATATTGAACCTCTCTGCAAAGAGGTAATCAATGATATCCACCTCATATAAAATTTATATCACGTGCAATTTAAGTAACAGTTCAGACGGTGGGAAAATTGATCTGTTACCAATTTAATTTGGGAGGAAGAAAGACATGAGTGAAGTAATTGTAGTAACTTCAGGCAAGGGTGGCGTAGGAAAAACCACCACAACAGCAAATGTCGGCACGGGACTGGCTATGCTGAACAAGAAAGTAGTGCTGATCGATACAGATATCGGACTGCGCAATCTGGACGTAGTGATGGGTCTGGAGAACCGTATCGTTTATAATCTGGTGGATGTTGTGGAAGGAAACTGCCGCATTAAGCAGGCCCTGATTAAGGATAAGCGCTACAATAACCTGTATCTCCTGCCGTCCGCTCAAACAAGGGACAAGACCAGCGTTTCTCCTGAACAGATGCAGAAACTGATCGATGAACTCAAAGAAGAATTTGACTATATTATACTGGACTGCCCGGCCGGCATTGAGCAGGGTTTTAAAAACGCGATTGCGGGCGCCAGCCGCGCTCTGGTTGTAACAACCCCCGAGGTATCAGCGATCCGCGATGCGGACCGCATCATCGGCCTTTTAGAGGCCAATGAGATCACAAAGGTGGATCTGATCGTCAACCGCATCCGCATGGATCTTGTGAAACGCGGTGACATGATGACGATCGACGATGTGGTGGATATACTGGCGGTCAGCCTGATCGGAGCGGTGCCGGATGATGAAAACATTGTGATCTCTACCAATCAGGGCGAACCGATCGTCGGCACGGATGCGCTGGCCGGACGAGCCTATATGAATATTGTAAAGAGAATAATGGGTGAGGATATTCCGCTTATGAATCTGGATACCGACAATGGATTCTGGAACAGGATTAAGAACATATTTAAGAGTAAATAGGGGGCCGTCATGAGTGTATTTGATTTATTTAAAAAGAAAAATTCCGGTACGGTCGCCAAAGACCGTTTAAAGCTGCTGCTGGTGTCCGATCGGGCCAGCTGTTCGCCGGAGATTATGGAAGCGATTAAAAATGATATTATAAAGGTGATCTCCAAATATATGGAAATCGACAGCGATGGGCTGGATATACAGATCACCCAGACAGAGTCGGAGGAAAATCATGGCACGGTGCCGGCGATTTTTGCCAATATTCCGATCAAAACGATCAGAAACGGTTCAGACGCAAGGTCCGAAGCCAAAAGAAATTAATAATCTATGACAAAAATATTCAACTTTCGCAAATACAAACTGAAGTATTTTGATTTTAAACTGGTGCTTATGACCCTGGTGCTGTCCACTATGGGGGTGCTGATCGTTAAAAGCGCGACAATGCCTTCCGGCGGTTCCGACTATATGCGCCAGATCATGGGAATTGCCATCGGCATCTTCTGCATGCTTTTTATCGCTATGGTAGACTACCATTGGGTTATGAAGATGATGTGGCTGGTCTATATTGCCAATCTCGGCATATTGCTGGCTGTCCGTTTCTTCGGTACCACCGGCCCGACCAATGCCCAGCGGTGGATCGATCTGCCGGCCATCGGAAGGATACAGCCCTCGGAGTTTTCCAAGGTGGCGACGATCCTGTTTTTTGCGGCCTTTTTTCAGAAGTACCACGAGAAGATCAATTCTCCTCTGACGGTGTTTGGCAGTCTTGTTCTTCTGGCACCACCGGTATTTCTGATTTTTGATCAGCCGGATCTGTCCACCAGCATGGTGGTGGCCTTTATATTTGTCGTAATCATCTTTACCGCCAAAATCAGTTACAAGTGGGTGCTTGGAGTGATTGGCGTCTGCGCGCCGGTAGTCGGTTATCTCGTGTATTACATTAACAAGACCGCCGCCGCATATTTTGCCGGTGAGATCACGATGAATTCCATCCATTATCAGATACGGAGAATCCTTGCATGGCTGTATCCCGATTTTTCCAGAGATATGGTTTTACAGCAGTTAAATTCGGTCATGGCCATCGGCTCCGGCCAGCTCTATGGCAAAGGGCTGTTCAACGAATCGCTGCAGTCGGTGAAAAACGGCCAGTTCCTCATGGAAGAGGATACCGATTTTATCTTTGCAGTGGTCGGAGAAGAATTAGGTTTTGCAGGAAGTTGTATTTTGATTGCATTATTCACCTTACTTGTGTTAGAATGTTTATGGTTGGCAACGAGAGCGAGAGATCTGTCCGGCAGGCTCATCTGCGTGGGAATGGCATCTTTTATTGCCTTTCAGGCTTTCGTCAATATTGGGGTGGCGACCATGCTGCTTCCCAATACGGGACTCCCCCTTCCTTTTATCAGTTCCGGCTTAAGTTCCCTGTTAAGCGTATTTATCGGCCTGGGATTTGTGATGAACGTTGGCCTGCAGAGAAAAAGCGAGATCATCTAATGGGGCCGGAGCCGCCAGCCTGCCGGTAAGTGACAATATTTAAGGAGGTAACTGTTAATGAACATTGGTTTAATCGCCCATGATTCCAAGAAAAAACTGATGCAGAATTTCTGTATCGCATACCGCATTATCTTAAGTAAACATGATTTATACGCTACAGGAACCACTGGAAGGCTGATTGAAGAGGTGACCAATCTGAATATACACAAATTCCTGGCAGGCCATCTGGGTGGTGAACGGCAGCTGGTAGCATCCGTAGAGCAGAATCAGATAGACCTTGTAATTTTTCTTCGTGACCCGCTGGGACCGAAGTCCCATGAACCGGATATGAACAAGGTGATGAGTGCCTGTGATATCCATAATATTCCTGTTGCCACGAACCTGGCCACAGCGGAGCTGCTGATCAAGGCGCTGGAGCGTGGTGATCTGGAGTGGAGAGATGCTTACAAATGATTAGAAAAAAATCTGTACAATGTACCCTGATCACCTTATTTTTAGCGGGCTCACTGACAGGATGTTCTCTATTCGGAGCATCCGATCCCTTACTTGAGCCTTACGCGGTGGCTTACAATACGAACATTTCCGCTATGCAGGATATGGCCGGAGACAGGACAGACCTGTTTGCGGATGATCTTGTGGTGGTGGGAGATGAGTCCGGCTATCAGGATGAGACGATCAAGGCGGAAGCTGCCATCATTTATAATGTGACTTCCAATCAGGTAGTATTCAGCCACAATGCGTTTGAGCGCCTGTATCCGGCCAGCATCACCAAACTGATGACGGTTTTAGTCGCTCTTAAATATGGCAATCTGTCGGACAGTGTCACTGTCGGTGATGACATCGTTAAGAAGTCCGAGCTTAAGGGGACTTCCCTTGCAAAGCTGCAATCCGGCTGTACCTATACGTTAGAACAGCTGATTTATGGCGCGCTGCTCCCTTCCGGCAACGATGCTGCGCTCGCCATCGCACAGCATGTGGGCGGGGGAAACGTGGATGAGTTCATCAATATGATGAATGCCGAAGCGAAAGAACTGGGGGCCACCGGAACGAATTTTGTAAATCCTCATGGTCTGACTGACGAGAACCATTACAGCACCGCCTATGATATTTATCTGATTTACAACGAGCTGCTTCAGTATGAGACTTTCAGAAATGTCGTGCAGACCGCATCCTATGATTATACATACACGGATGCCGCAGGCGCCCAGGTTTCCGGCAATTTTAAAACCACCGTCAAGTATACGAATCAGGAAGTAACCCCTCCGGAGAATGTCGTGGCCTTAGGCGGCAAAACCGGCACCACATCCGCGGCGATGTACTGTCTTGCGATGTCCAGCCAGGATACAAACGGAAATCAGTATGTATCGGTGATTCTGAAAGCGGATTCCAGAGAACAGCTGTATTATCAGATGAATCAGCTGCTTCAGAAAATTTATAATTAATTCTTGTGCTTTCTGCTGTTTTATAATATAATGGAGTCAGATTAATTATGTGACATTTGTGCCGGCCTGCCCCAAGCGTAAGACACAATTTTGTGCAATATGCAAAGTTATCGCAGAACAGCCGTGCGGCATGGGATGTCTAATCGCGTGAATGACACTAATAAACTAAAGGAGGAGATAGCCATGGTTCAAATCATAGCAGGAAAAAAGGGGAAAGGTAAGACAAAGTTTCTCCTTGACAAGGCGAACTCTGCAATCAAAGAATCAAAAGGATCTATCGTATACTTAGACAAGAGCTCTAAGCACATGTACGAATTAAATACGAAGGTTCGGTTAATCAATGTGATGGATTACCCGATCCGTTCCTACAATGCGTTTATCGGTTTTATCTGCGGAATTATTTCACAGGACCACGATCTGGAACAGATGTATCTGGACAGCTTTTTAAAGCTGGCTCATCTGGAAGGCAAGGATATTGCGGATGCCATTGATGAGCTTGATAAAATTGGAGAAGAATACGCGGTTACCTTTGTATTGAGCGTTTCACAGGACGAAGCTGAACTGCCGGCTAATGCAAAGGACAAATTGGTAATTTCTTTATAGATATTAAGCGGTACATACAGTATAAAAACAGGGATATCTCCTGACAGCCGGCTGTCAGGAGATATCCTTGTTTTTCAGTGGTGCGCCTGGCGGCACATGTTTCGATTAGGAAAATGCGATTATCTGTCGCCGGCGGATGCAATTCTGCCGTAGGTGCTGATCAGATAGAGTCCGGCAATACCTACCACCGCATATACAATCCTGCTGATCAAAGTCATATCGCCAAATAAAAACTCTACCAGATTAAAACGGAAAAATCCGATCAACCCCCAGTTCACCGCACCGATAATCGTCAGTGTAAGGGCTGTATAGTCGATTATTTTTGTATTCATGTTAAAGACCTCCTAAATGTTTGTCCGCCAAATACCTTTGGCTTTTTACTTAGTTTGTTACAATTGCCAGAAAATATTATGGTAACTCCTTCCAGCATTTCAAAAATTAGATAGATTTCATCAAAACTGTCTTTTATTCGACGATAATCGCCGGGTTTAGGCTATTGCATAATTCTGCTTAGCCGCTTATAATAATTGGGAAGGGAGACTGCGGTTACCAATGGCAAAAAAGGCGAAAAAGACTAAAAAAATCATACGTTATAAAAAGCCAATCAACATAAATATCGGAACCATCATCTTTCTGTTTATTTTTGTTTATCTGGTGATCATTGTATTCAATTATTTTTCAAAAGATAAGATACATATTTATGAGGTAGTGGAAGGAAGCCTGGCCAGCAATTCTTATTACACCGGGCTTATTTTACGCAATGAAGAGATCTATACCGCCGAACAGGCTGGCTATGTCAATTTTTATATGAAGCAGGGAGACCGGACGGGCAATGGCAACCTGATCTGTCTGCTGGATGAGAGCGGAGATATTACATCCAAGCTGTCGGAAAACAGCGAGGATGCTAATAACCTGTCCATGGAAAATTTAGGCAGCCTGCGCAAGCAGCTTACGGAGTACAGCACAGGCTATGACCCAATGGAATTTGACGCCATCTATGACGTGAAATATAAGCTTCAGTCCATGCTGTGGGAATATGTGAGCGCCCAGGCTCTCGAAGAGCTTCAAAATGCGGCGGCCGAATCTGGTTCGCATTTTCAGCTCAATTATGCTCCAAAGAGCGGTATACTGGAATACTATACCGACGGCTTTGAAACCCTGACGCCGGAGCAGATTACAGCGGATCATTTTAAGGCATCCGACTATAAAAAGAACTATATTAAATCCGGAGACATGGTGGAAGCCGGAAGTCCAATCTATAAGCTGATCGGCAGCGATGAGTGGTCGCTCATACTCCCGATTTCGGAGGAAGATGTGCTGGCTTTCGCGGATAAGACGTCACTGCGCGTCCGCTTTATCGGATACGATCTGGAACTTAGGGCGGCTTATTCCACTTTTATCGGTGCGGATGCCGGAACGTATGCGCGGCTGGATTTCCAGAAATACATGGTGGATTTTTCGGACGAGCGTTTTGTTGAGGTTGAAATCGGCAAAGAACAGGAAGAAGGCCTGAAAATTCCAAAGACCTCCGTGGTGCAGAAGGACTTTTATGTGATCCCGGTATCGTTTCTTACCACCGGTGAAAACAACAAATCCGGATTTTACCGTGAAATCTATCTGGAATCAGGGCCCAGCGTAGAATTTATCTCACCGTCCATCTATCAACAGACTGCGGAGTACTGTTACGTGGACAAGCAGGACTTAAACAGCGGGGACTATATCATCATGCCTGATTCCAACGAGCGCTATCAGGTGGGCGCATCTTCCGGTCTGTCCGGCGTCTATAACGTGAATAAAGGCTACGCAGTGTTTAAGCAGATCGAAATCATTGATGAAAATGCGGAATACTATATCGTGAAAAAAGGAACCTCGTTTGGGCTTTCCGCATTCGATCATATCGTTCTGGAAGGCTCCATGATCAGGGAGGAGGATATTATTTACTAGTCCACAAGCCCCTGATTTACCACAAAAATGTTGATAAACCGAACATAATATGCTATGATTAGGTCTTAAGAGATGAAAGGAATGGAGAGCAGAAGTTTATGGCAGCAAAAATAATTGAAAAACTTTTGGAAGCAATCAAGCTCGATGATGATTTCGACGACGATGAATACGATGAATTTGATGATGAAGATATAGATGATGAAGAATATGTAAAGAAGGAATCCAAAGAAAAGAAATCCAGGAAAAACACTGAAGAACCGGAGGATGCGGCTGTCCCGGACAAACCATTCCTCTCCAAGAGCAGAAGCAGCAATGTGGTGCCTATGAGAAACGGAGGACGCGGTATGGAGGTATGCCTGATCAAGCCAACATCTGTGGAGGACGGCAGAGAGATCTGTGATACTCTGTTGAGCGGACGTGCGGTTGTGATCAATTTGGAAGGAATTCATACAGAGGTGGCCCAGAGAATTATCGATTTTACATCCGGCGCATGCTATTCCATGAATGGAAACCTGCAGAAGATTTCAAACTATATCTTTATAGTCACTCCTGCTACAATAAATCTGTCCGGTGATTTCACCGAGATGTTAAGCGGCAGCGGATTCGATATTTCTTCACTCAATCTGAATCTGTAACGCTTTAATACCGGATACTTACAGGAGCGGCTATGGAAAAGGAAGAGCAGCTGCTGCGCAGGCGCCTGGAGGAGCTTGCGGGCACCAGTTACCAAAGGGATATTCCCTTATATAGTGATTTTTTGAATTTAAATGAGCAGACAATTTTTTTGTCCATGATGTCAAGCCTGCCTGTGGCCTGTCGGCTGGAGGGAGGCTATGATCTTGCGGAGAGAAAAATTGTTTGCTTTCTTCCTGTCAGGGAACAGGATCTTGCAAAACCTCCAATTTGCGTGATTAAAATCGCTCCGACCGCTCCCAAATTTGCCAGGCCGTGCACGCATCGCGACTATTTGGGAGCTATACTGAATCTAGGCATTGACAGAGGGAAAACAGGGGATCTTCTCCTGGATGGGAACGTCTGTTACTGTTTCTGCCTCCCGTCCGTATCCGGGCTGATTCTGGAGCAGCTCGTAAATGTAGGCCATAATCCCGTTACCTGCCGGCTTGCGGATGATATTGAAAATATCCCGGGCCCAAGTTTTGAGGAAATCACCGGAAGTGTGGCTTCGGAGAGGCTGGATGCGATTCTGGCGCTGGCTTACAGGCTGTCCAGAGGAAAGGTGGGGGAATGCGTTTCGAGTGAGCGGGTATTTGTGAACGGCAGATGTGTCACTGCAAACAGCCATTCCCTAAGAGAAGGGGATGTGGTGTCGGTCCGCGGGCTGGGCAAGTTCATCTATAAGGGATCCGGATCTTTGAGCAAAAAGGGCCGGACGTTTGTTACGATCCTAAAATATCAATAGCGGCTGGGTTTAATCAGCCGTACATGAATGGAGATAGCATATATGTCAACCAGAATTACGCTTCATAATGACAAAAAATCGATCTACGATATCTGTATTGAATCCTCATTTGACAACCTTCCCAGGGAGCTGGGGCAGCTTGACATAAGCCGGCGCAGGCTCTGCATCGTGTCGGACAGCGCGGTGGCCGGGCTGTATCTGAATGAACTGGAGGCTCTTCTTACGTCCTGCGCCAGGGAAGTGATCAGCTTTGTATTCCCGGCTGGCGAAGAAAGCAAAACACTGGATACGGTGCGGGAACTCTATGAGCATCTGATACTGCATCAGTTCGACCGAAAAGACCTCCTGATCGCTTTGGGCGGAGGGGTAACCGGTGACCTGGCAGGTTTTGCGGCGGCCACCTATCTTAGGGGCATTGAATTTGTCCAGGTCCCGACCACGCTGTTGGCACAGGTGGATAGTAGCATCGGCGGCAAGACCGGCGTGGATTTTTCTTCCTACAAGAATATGGTGGGGGCTTTCCATAACCCCTCTCTGGTCTATATTAACCTTTCCGTACTGAGCACCTTGTCGGAAAGGCAGTATCTGTCCGGCCTGGGTGAGATTGTCAAATATGGGCTGATCAACGATCCTTCCTATTATGACTGGATCAGCTGCCATATTGAAGAAATCCGAAGAAGAGATCCGGGAACTTGTGAGGAGATGATCTCCGGCAGCTGCCATATCAAGCAGGGGATCGTGGAGGAAGACTGGAAAGAGCAGGGAGAACGCGCACTGCTGAATTTTGGCCATACCCTCGGACATGCGATAGAAAAAGAGATGAAATTTGCGTTGCTTCACGGTGAATGCGTGGCGATCGGCAGTATGGCTGCCGCCTGGCTGTCCTGCCGCAGGAATCTGATTTCCGAAGAGGATGTACATGCCTTGAGGGCGCTGTTTGACAGTCTCGGCGTACCGCGCAGCCTGAAAGCGGACGAAATCGATCCGAAAGCCGTATTGAATGCCGTAAAACATGATAAGAAAATGGACGCGGGCAGCATCCGTTTCATACTGTTAGGCCGCATCGGCCAGGCATATATAGAGACCTCGGTGACGGAAAAGGAACTGGAAGATGCGCTGTCAGCAGTGCTTGACTGAATTCTGACACTGCATGCGGATAGGAGCGAATATGGACAATAACAGTAATAATAAAAAACGATCATCTCTGCTGTACTGCACAGTGCTGGCCGCTCTGCTGGTGGCACTGGATCAGTTTACCAAACACCTGGCTGTGCTGCATCTGATGGATAAGCCTCCCATCGTACTGATCAAAGGTGTGTTTGAGCTCACCTATGCCACCAATAAGGGGGCAGCCTTCGGGGTGCTCCAGAACCGCCAGGGATTCTTTCTTCTTGTGACTTCTCTGGTTCTGCTGGTTCTGGTATATTTTACCCTGCGCCTGCCGGAGACGAAACGCTATCTGCCTCTGCGGCTGACCGTCTGCTGCCTGTTTGCCGGGGCACTCGGCAATCTGATTGACCGTGTGCGCCTGGGCTATGTGGTGGACTTTTTCTACTTCAGTCTGATCGACTTTCCGGTATTTAATGTGGCGGACTGCTATGTGGTCGTTTCCTCCATCCTGCTGGCCGTTCTGATCCTCTTTGTATATAAGGAGGAGGAGCTGGCCGTCTTGCTGCCTGCCCGGAAGAAAAATTCCGATCTGCAGGAAAGGGATGAGGAAGGGCGGAAATAAAGTGAACGAAATGAGAGAAGGAGACAACCAGTGACGGGGCCGGATATGGAACATGTGGAACTGACAGTGCCGGAGCATGCGGGCGGAGAGAGAGCGGATAAATTTCTGGCTGCAGCATGTGAAAATCTTTCCCGTTCCTATCTGCAGAAGCTGCTGAAAGACGGATATGTCCGCATCGGTCAGACGCCGGTAAAAAGCAGCCAGAAGGTAACGGCCAATACCGTCATAGACCTCTGGATACCGGAAGCTTGTCAGCCGGAAATAGTGCCGGAGAATATCCCACTTTCAATTCTGTATGAGGACGAGGATGTGATTGTAGTCAATAAGCCGAAAGGAATGGTGGTACACCCCTCCAACGGGCATTACAGTGGGACATTAGTCAATGCACTGCTGTATCACTGCCGGGACAGCCTAAGCGGCATAAACGGAGTGACGCGTCCCGGCATCGTACACCGCATCGATATGGATACCACCGGCGCGCTGGTGGTCTGCAAAAATGACGCAGCGCACAGCAGCCTGGCCTTGCAGCTGAAAGAGCACAGCATTACCAGGAGGTACCGAGCGATCGTATGCGGCGTTTTAAAAGAGGATGAGGGTACGGTGGAGGCGCCGATCGGCAGACATCCGAAGGACCGGCTGAAGATGGCGGTAAACCGCCAGAACGGGAAACCGGCCGTAACCCATTATCGGGTTTTGGAAAGGCTGAAAGGATATACTTATATTGAATGCATGCTTGAAACCGGCAGGACGCATCAAATCCGCGTCCATATGGCAAGCATCGGCCATCCACTGCTGGGGGATACGGTTTACGGCTATACAAAACAGCCCTTTTCACTGCAGGGGCAGACGCTGCACGCTATGGTTCTGGGATTTACTCATCCTAAAACAGGCAGTTACATTGAATGCACGGCGCCTCTGCCTGATTATTTTACAGCGCTTTTAAAGAAATTGAAGTAATAATATACGACAGAAGGGGCGCACAGGTATGCGCACAGGCCATCGGCATCTGGCCGGCGGCAGAGGAGGGTGTTATGCAGATTATTATCGTAGGCGCGGGCAAGGTGGGCTCGACGCTTGTCGAACAGCTAGTGCAGGAGGGAGATAACGTTACCGTTATTGACAATCGGAGCGAGAAGATTCATGAAATCACCGAAAGCTATGATGTGATGGGCATAGTTGGAAACGGAGCCAGCTATTCCATACAGATGGAGGCGGGCGTGGAGAGCGCCGAACTCTTAATCGCAGTCACAGGTTCTGACGAGTTGAACCTGCTCTGCTGCCTGATCGCTAAAAAGGCGGGCAACTGCCAGACCATCGCCAGAGTCCGCAATCCGGTCTATAATAAGGAAATCGGATTTATTAAGGAAGAGTTGGGCATGTCCATGATCATCAATCCGGAGTTTGCAGCTGCCATGGAAATCGCCAGAATACTGCGTTTCCCCTCAGCAATTAAAATCGATACCTTTGCCAAGGGGCGTGTGGAGCTTCTGAAATTTAAGATCCGTCCGGGTTTAAAACTGCACAACTATATGGTATCGGATATACACAACAAGCTCCACTCGGACGTGCTTGTATGCGCGGTGGAGAGAGGGGAGGAGGTATTTATACCCGGCGGCGATTTCATTTTGCAGGAGCAGGATACCGTATCAATCATTGCCCCGCCCAAAGTTTCTTCGGATTTTTTCCGGAAGATCGGTGTGGAGACTCATCAGGTGAAGGATGCCATGATTGCCGGAGGCGGCAAGATCGCTTATTATCTGGCTATGCAGCTCATTTACATGGGGATCGATGTCCGCATCATTGAAATGGATAAAGCCCGCTGTGAGGAGCTTTCCGAGCTGCTGCCAAAAGCCATTGTAATTCAGGGCGATGCCACCGACCAGGATCTTTTGCTGGAAGAAGGGCTGAAGAGGGCTGAGGCTTTTGTAGCCTTGACCAACTTTGACGAAGAAAATCTTCTGCTTGCGCTTTTTGCCAAGAGTGTGTCCAATGCAAAACTGGTAGCTAAGGTGAACCGTATAAATTTTAAAGATGTCATCAACCAGCTGGATATAGACAGCATCATTTATCCCAAATACATTACATCCAACAATATACTGCGATATGTCCGTGCGATGGAAAATTCCATCGGCAGCAACGTGGAGACGCTGTACAAGATACTGGATAACCGTGCGGAAGCGCTGGAATTTAGGGTGCAGGAGGAATCCCCCGTCACAGGCATCACGTTAGAGGAACTGGATCTGAAGAAAAACCTTCTCGTATGCAGCATCAGCCGTGCAGGCAAGGTATTTATACCGGGAGGACGCGATACGATACAGGTGGGAGATTCTGTCATTGTGGTGACGACTAACGCCGGACTGCATGATATACGGGACATACTACGAAGTTAAAGGACGCTCGCTATGAACTATTCGATAATCTTATACATACTTGGATGGATACTGAACTTTGAGGCCGGATTCCTTGTCCTGCCGGGAATCGTGGCCATTATTTACAGGGAGAAGAGCGGGTTTGCGATATTGGCCACGCTGCTTATGTGCCTGTTTCTGGGCCTTCTGTTGACCAGGAAAAAGCCGAAGAGCACAGTCTTTTATACGAAAGAGGGCTTTATCACCGTCTCTCTCGGATGGATTGTATTAAGTATATTCGGCGCTATGCCATTTATTTTTAGCAGGGAGATACCAAGCGTCACGGATGCTCTGTTTGAGACCATCTCTGGCTTCACCACTACGGGCGCCAGCATTTTGAACGAGGTGGAATCCCTGTCCCACTGTATTCTGTTCTGGCGAAGCTTCACGCACTGGATCGGCGGCATGGGCGTGCTGGTCTTTATCCTCGCGATACTGCCGCTGTGCGGAGGGTATAACATGAATCTGATGCGGGCGGAAAGTCCCGGGCCTTCAGTATCAAAGCTGGTGCCCCGGGTGCGTTCCACAGCGATGATTCTGTATGGAATTTATATTGTGCTGACACTCACGGAAATAGGCTTTTTGTTGGCGGGCCGTATGCCGTTGTTTGACGCGCTGACCACTGCATTCGGCACGGCCGGTACCGGCGGTTTCGGCATCAAAAATGATAGTATGGGCAGTTATTCCGGCTATATACAGACTGTGGTGACCGTATTCATGATCCTCTTTGGCGTGAACTTCAGCGTCTATTTTCTGGTGCTGATCCGTAAACCCAAACAGATTTTACAGTGTGAGGAGCTAAGGCTTTATCTGCTCGTGATTTTTGCCGCCATAGCGGTGATCTCTGTCAATGTGCGGGGACATTTTGACAGCATGGGAGACGCGATTCATCATTCCGCCTTTCAGGTTGCTTCTATCATAACGACAACCGGATTTGCCACTGTGGATTTCAATGTATGGCCTCAGGTTTCCAGAACCATACTCATCATGCTGATGTTCATCGGCGCATGTGCCGGCAGCACTGGCGGCGGTATTAAAGTATCCAGAATACTGATTTTGCTAAAGACGATCAAAAAGGAATTATACACGTTCCTGCATCCTCACAGCGTTAAGAAAATCAAGATGGACGGAAGAACTGTGGAGCATGAAGTGGTGCGCTCCGTCAATGTGTTCCTTGTGGCCTATGTGATCATATTTGCGTTTTCCGTGCTGCTGGTCGGTTTTGATAATTTTGACCTCACCACCAACTTCACTTCGGTGGCGGCGACTTTGAACAATATCGGCCCCGGCCTGGAGCTGGTGGGACCGGCGAGAAACTTCTCCATTTTCTCACCGTTTGCGAAATATGTGCTGATGTTTGATATGCTGGCGGGACGTTTGGAACTGTTCCCGATGCTGCTGTTGTTCCTTCCGGCGTCCTGGAAAAAATTCTGATATTATTTTCAGAAAACTATGTACTTTTCCTTCCAATTCTATTATAATATATATAAGAAGCACACCGTTGTGTGTCACGACTTCAGGGTGTATCTGGTGATATAGAATATGGCAGCAAAGGAGAGGATCATATGAATGGTAATATGGTAATTACGATCGGCAGGGAAAGCGGCAGCGGCGGTAAACATATCGGTCAGTTGGTTGCCGAGCGTCTGGGGATTCAGTGTTATGATAAAGAATTGCTGGCTTTAGCCGCCAAGAACAGCGGACTGTGCGAAGAAATATTTGAAACGCACGATGAGAAACCGACCAACAGCTTTTTATATTCTCTTGTTATGGATACTTACTCGGTGGGCTATAATACCACCGGCTATGTGGATATCCCGCTGAACCAGAAGGTGTTTCTGGCCCAGTTTGATACCATTAAAAAGCTGGCGATGGAGGGTCCCTGTGTGATCGTCGGAAGATGCGCGGATTATGCGCTGGCGGATTTCCCGAACACCACCAGCGTCTTTATCACAGGCAACACCGAGAATAAGATTCAGGCATTGATGGAACGCCATAATCTACCCCAGGATAAGGCCAAGGAATATATGGTGAAAACCGACAAGAAACGCGCAAGCTACTATAACTATTATTCCAACAAGAAGTGGGGCAGTTCCAAGAGCTATGACATATGCATCAACAGCAGCGTGCTGGGGCCGGAAAAAACGGCGGACATCATCATTGAGTTTGCGAAGAAAAAACAGGAACAGCTGAACAATAAGTGAAAAAGAATCCCGCTTGAATCAAATGACAGCGGTCATATCCGGGCAGTAAAACCGGATATGACCGCTGTTTTTAGCGTGCGCCGCCAGTGACTATGGATAGGTTATTCCACAGTCACGGATTTTGCCAGGTTTCTGGGCTTATCTACATCCAGACCTTTCGCAACGGACGTATAGTATGCGATCAGCTGCAGGATCACTGCGGTCGGCAGTCCGGTAAAGCAGTCTTCTTTAACCGGGACTGTATAATGGATATCACAGATGCCTTCCGCAAGCCTGGCATTTTCTTTGGTGATCATAATCACATAGGCTCCTCTTGCCTTCACCTCACGTATATTGGAGACGGTTTTCTCAAAAATGCGATCCTGCGTGGCGATGGCTATCACCGGAGTGCCGTCGGAAATAAGTGCAATAGTTCCATGCTTTAGTTCGCCGGCCGCATAGGCCTCCGCATGGACGTAGGAGATTTCCTTCAGCTTCAGAGCTCCTTCCAGCGAGAAGGCATAATCCAGCCCCCGCCCTATATAATAGGCGTCGGACGCGCGGCTTAGCAGCTCTGCGGCCTTTTTTATCTCTTCTTCTTTCTCAAGGACAGATGCAATGGCATCGGTACATCCGAGCAAATTGCGGATAAACTCCGCTCCATGCGCATTATCCATCCTGCCGCGCACCAGAGCCATCTTACAGCCCAGCAGATAGAGTGTAGCGAGCTGGACCGAATATGCCTTGGTGCTGGCCACCGCAATCTCAGGACCCGCATGGGTATAAAGCACATAGTCGCTTTCCCTGGCTATGGTCGCCCCCTTCACATTCACAATGGACAGAGTTTTGGATCCGCAGGATTTTGCCAGCCGCAGGGCTGCCAGCGTATCAATGGTTTCACCGGACTGGGAGATCACAACGGTCAGGGTCTTTTCATCCAGTAGGGGATTCTCATAACGAAATTCCGAAGCGATATTGACGGAAACCGGGATCTTTAGCAAAGGTTCCATCAGCGCCTTACCCACCATGCCCGCATACATCGCAGTGCCGCAGGCGATGATAGCGATCCGGCTGCAGGAAACAAATAAATCATCCGGTATTCCCTCATTGGAGAAATCGGGCAGTGCGTCAGCCAGGCGCGGGAGAAGCGTGTTCTTTAATGCGTCAGGCTGTTCATGGATTTCTTTGAGCATGAAATACGGATAGCCGTTTTTCCTCGCCGCTTCGACATTCCAATTAACGGTGAGGAGCTGCGGTTCGATTTCCTCCCCGTTTCGGGCATACAAGGTTATGCCGCTGTGTTCCCCTTCCCGTTTCATCACCATCAGCACATCCTCCGGCAGCACGAAATACTGCCTGGAATAGTTGATCAATGCGGTCACATCCGATGCCACAAATGCTCCCTGCCCGGTGGAAGCGGCAACCAGCGGACTTACGTTGCGTATACAGTATACGGTGTCCGGAATATCCTGAAAGAGAATACAGAAAGCATAGGACCCCTGTATCTCATCGACCGCCCGGTAAATCGCCTTTGCAGGATCCCCCTGATAGAACCGGTCGATGAGCCTGGCGGCAGCCTCAGTGTCAGTCTCTGAGATAAGGCTGTCCGTAAAACCGTATTTTTCCGATAAAGCGTGATAATTTTCAATAATGCCGTTGTGTATCAGTGTGACACGGCCGGCGCGGTGCGGATGCGCATTTTTATTGCTGACACCTCCATGAGTCGCCCATCTGGTGTGGCCGATGCCGCAGTGGGAGAGGAGCGGTTCCATCTCACACACTTTTTTTAAGTTGGCCACTGGCCCTACGTGTTTGATTATCTGCGTGTCTTCTCCCGCGATATCAAGTGCCAGCCCCGCGCTGTCGTAGCCGCGGTATTCCAACGTCTCCAAGCCCTCTATCAGCACTTCCTTGGCATTTAGAATGCCGGTATATCCAATAATTCCACACATACATATCCGTCCTTTCGATATTTGGCAGTACAAAAACAAACCAGTGGCTGTGACTGGCTTTATGAATCACACTGTGGCAGGTCATCAGCCTCCGGTCGGTGACATTATAACTCTCCGGTTATACCGTATTTGTTTTGCAGTCACCTGCATATTTGCCGGTATATCCCGCACCCGGAGCGGTACGGAAGAGCATCCGCCGAAAATTCGATCACTCTTCACCTCGTCGTCCTTTTCACACCATTTCCGCGGGATCTTTTGTCTCCCGGACATGGCTTCCGTCCGTAAAAAGGCGTCTGGCGCTTCTTTGATTTCTGCTGAAATCCTTACTGTCTGCATCCTCCTCACATACAAATCTCTGACATAATATCATTATATGCAAAATTCGTCAATAAAAATCTAAGAATCGCAGCTGTAACGTTACTGCAAGTAGGAGCAATAAATCTGCCCGGTAAAAAATTATCTTTAAAAGCTCTTTCTTTTATTTTGGTAAAATGGTATAGTGGTTATAATTTAAAAACAAGTTATTTATGAAATATGTCCAAACAGGAAGGAGAATGTATTTATGCCGGCAACAACCAGAGATCTGATCATGACCGCTACCAAACAGGAACTGCCCGATCTGGTGTTTAAAAACGCAAAGGTGGTCGACGTATTCAACCGCGGTATCATCGCGGCCGATGTGGCGGTAACGGGTGAACACATTGTAGGCCTCGGCAGGTACAGCGGAAAGCGGGAAGTGGACGTAAGAGGCTGCTATCTGCTTCCGGCGTTTACAGATGCCCATATTCATTTTGAATCCAGCATGCTGACCCCCGGGGAATATGCCCGGCTTGCCGTGGCCAGGGGAACCACCGCGGTGATCGCAGACCCGCATGAAATCGCCAATGTCTGTGGAGAGGACGGTCTGGACTATATGCTGCGCTGTGCAGAGGGAATCCCCTTTGATGTGCATTTTATGCTTCCCAGCTGTGTGCCCGCGACAGGATTTGAGCATTCCGGCGCGGTGATTGACAGCGAGATGACGCACAGGCTGATGAAAAAATATCCTTTTTACGGTCTGGGTGAGATGATGAATGCGCCCGGCGTTTTAAATGCGGATGAGGAGGTGCTGGGCAAGTTATCCAGTGCAGAAAGGATTGACGGCCATGCGCCGATGGTGACCGGTTCCAACCTGTGCGGTTATCTGTGTGCGGGCGTCATGACAGACCATGAGGTGGGCGATCCGGAAGAAATGCTGGAAAAGATCAGCATGGGGATGTATATACAGATCCGCGAAGGAACCAGCGCCAAAAACCTGGCGCAGCTGCTGCCCGCAGTGACCCCCTATAATATGAATCGCGTGATGTTCTGCACCGACGATTTCCATATCGATGATCTTGCCGATCGGGGCTCCATAGCAAACTGTGTGGCCAAAGCGGTCGGTCTGGGGATGGACCCGCTGGATGCCATCACCATCGCAGCATTAAATCCCGCGCTGTGCTACGGCCTGCGGCACCGGGGCGCCATTGCGCCCGGATACCTGGCAGATATCATTATCAGCCGGGATCTGATCTGCCAGGAGATCGAAGAGGTATACCATCACGGTGTGCTGGCTGCCAAAGACGGGAAGGCTGTGTTTACGGCTGTCAAACCCTCGCCGCAGCGGGTGAGCAATACGGTTAAGCTTCCTGACCTGTCAGAAGAAACCTTTATGTATGAGTTTTCCCCGGAGATGCCGGTGATTCAGGTGCTGCCTCATTCCCTGGTCACCAAAAAGGTATTCAGGGAATCTGCCGATGGGCTGAACCTCTGCGCCGTAATCGAGCGCCACGGAAAATGCGGATCCGTTGGACGGGGGTTCGTGGACAGCTTTTCTGTTAAAAACGGCGCCATAGCCCAGTCTATAGGACACGATTCCCATAATGTGATTGTAATCGGCGACAATCCGCATGACATGTATCTGGCTGTCCAGGCTTTGGGTGAGGGTGGTGGGATAGCGGTGGCCATGAACGGCGCGGTGACCGCTACGATGCCGCTTCCGATTGCAGGGCTGATGTCGGATAAAACTGCCGAAGAAGTGCTGGAAGAGTACCGGGCACTGTGTACGGCCGCCGGCCGTCTGGACTGCAACAGCCAGATCGACCCGTTTATGATGCTGTCCTTTTTGCCGCTGCCGGTGATTCCGGAATTGAAGCTGACAGACAGTGGAGTCTTTGATGTGAATCTGCAGCAATTCTATGGTAATATATGATAAAAGGAAGATATAGCATATGAAGAAACTATTTTTAGCGTCCTTGTTTAAGGATGTATCTGAAATATTTGTAGATTTTGCTAATGAGAATCTTGAAGGCAAGACAGTAACCTTTATTCCAACAGCCGCATTACCGGATAAATTAGATTTTCATATAAAGTATAGTATGGAATTATTAGCTAAAATGGGGCTTAAAGTTGATGAACTGGAAATCTCTACAGCCACTCATTCAGATATAGCAAACAAACTGGAGAATAATGATTATATTTATGTAACCGGAGGGAATACTTTCTTTCTGCTTCAAGAAATGAATAGATCAGGTGCAGGGAATTTGATTAAAGCACAAATCGAAGCAGGAAAACTATTTATAGGCGAATCTGCCGGAGCAATTTTGCTGGCACCAGATATTGAATATTCTAAAGATACGGATAACCCCCTTATAGCACCACAGTTAAAAACATTTGAAGCTTTGAATATGATCGATTTTTATCCCTTACCACACTATAAAAACGATCCATTAAAAGAAGCTGTGGAGAAAGTAATTTCAAAATATGGCGCGGAATTGCCCCTTGTTCCATTCAGCAATTCACAGGCTATCCTTATTACAGGGGAAGAAAAGCAAATTGTTTCAGTGCCGATGTGATTGTAATCGGCGACAATCCGCATGACATGTATCTGGCTGCCCAGGCTTTGGGCAAGGGCGGCGGGATAGCGGTGGACATGAACAGCGCGTTTTCGGTAACGGTGAATAGTAACATTGCAAATGGCTGTTTATGCGTGTGCACCGAATGAAGTGGAAACTTGCAAGAATGATTGGCATCAAATAAAATAATTGCCCGCCGAACAAAGTGAGTATGTTCCATAGGTTATCCAAGCATTTGTTCGGCATGAAGGGAATAAATCGGACTTTATTGGAGGGCTGTCTATGGGAACAGGTATTATTATATGTGGCTTAAATGGCGCTGGAAAGAGCACATTGGGAAAAGCCCTGGCAGAAAAATTGGAGTTCTATTTTATTGATAATGAAGACTTATATTTTCCAAAGACAGACCCCAATTATATCTATGCTTCTCCATGTACTCGTGAAGAAGCAGTAAAACTCTTTTTCAGTGAGATTAAAGAACATGAAAACTTTGTCTTTGCTTCTGTTAAGGGCGATTACGGAGAAGCCATTTATCCCTTTTTACAATATGCCGTTTTGATTGATGTCCCAAAAGATATTCGGTTACAACGAGTTAAAAATCGTTCTTTTCAAAAATTTGGTAATAGAATGCTGCCGGGCGGGGATTTATATGAGCCGGAGGAAAGGTTTTTTGATTTTGTCAAATCCAGGACAGAGAACACAGTTGAAGAGTGGGTACACTCTTTAAGATGTCCTGTCATTCGAGTAAATGGAACAAACTCCATTGAAGAAAATGTAAATGATATCTTAGCGCAAATACAGTGAGAACTTTCAGTCTATTATTGATATGGCTTTTTCAAGAATTTTTATGGAACTGGCGAATTAGTTTACATATTTGAATTATGTAAACTAATTCGCTAATTTTAATAGGGAGAGAAAGATTGACGACCCGCCGCAGGCGGATCCCGTTCGTGGGATTCCTATTTGTATAGACTATAACTTTGAGATTCAAGACATTATCAAGATACTAAGCACATTAAATTTCCGTTTTATGTTTTAATATAATATAACAAATCTTAAATTAAGAATATTTGCGAACAATTCGATTACAAAGGGCTTAAAACGCCTTTTAAGCCAAAAAAAATCAAAAAAGGTATAAACTATTGGGTGAGACCCGAAAACGCGTAAATTTAAAAATAGCGGCAGATAACGCGGTTCGGCTGAATTTGCATGTAAAATCAAGTTGCAGACCGTCAAATCGGGGATGCGCATAGTGTATGAACGTACTTCAGTAAGGTACGGATAGCGATGCCGCCGGTCAAGTGAATCACAGATGGTTAATATTATATCATCACCATTATTAACTGCAATGGCACACGGCTTTTATTGTCACAGATGCGGACGGGATTCATCTGCGGGCAGACAGAAGAATGAGGCGCTGCGGTGTGAATAATGCTAGAAATAAAAACACAGCAGCCGCTGATGGATGATATAAATAGCATCAATGCCGGTTTTATGATACAATACAGCTTGACAGAGGCATAATCGCTGTTTATAATTAAATTCAGCCACATCTATTCGTTAAAGTTGTCTTTCGCGAATAGTTTGAGATCCTTCAGACAGCACTCTTTTTCTGAAACCTCTTTATCAATTTGTATCATGAACCGGTCAAATAATGCTGAAATATACGGAAAGGAATTTCTTCAATGAAACTGCAACGATTATTGAGCTACACCCGCCGCGCTGTGGACGATTATCATATGATTGAGGACGGCGACCGCATTGCCGTCGGGATATCCGGGGGCAAGGACAGCCTTACTTTATTATATGCGCTGCACGGGCTGAAACGGTTTTATCCCAAGAAATTTGAGATCGAGGCGATTACGGTTGATCTGGGTTTTCCGGGCTTTGATCTGTCCGGTGTTAATAACTTGTGCGAGGAACTGAATGTGCCCTATACGGTGGTTCCCACCCAGATTGGAGAAATCATTTTTAAAGAGCGAAAAGAATCAAACCCCTGTTCTCTCTGCGCGAAGATGCGCAAAGGAGCATTTAACGAAAAGGCCAAAGCCCTGGACTGCAATAAGATCGCCTATGCCCACCACAGGGATGATATTGTGGAAACCATGCTGCTTTCCCTGATCTTTGAAAGCCGCTTTCATTCCTTCTCTCCCTATACATATCTGGACCGCATGGATGTGACGGTGATCCGGCCGCTGATGTATGTGCCTGAGGCTGATGTGATCGGATTCAGGAATCTGATGCAGCTGCCGGTCTGCAAGAGCCCCTGCCCCGCTGACGGCTACACCAAGCGCCAGTATGCCAAAGATCTGCTGAAACAGTTAAATGAAGATCATCCGGGAACTACCGACCGCATGTTTTCCGCAGTGATCAACGGAACTATCCCAGGATGGCCCCAAAAAGGAGGCGGCAGGTTATGAAAAGCCGTCCTTACTATGAACAGATCGATATTGAAAATACGACGAAGCTGAGGGAGCTGACCGCTGCTCTCCCACCTTTTGTGAATGACTTTTTCCGCGGCATTGAACAAACCACTTCCTCCAGAACCCGGATCGCCTATGCGTACGATCTGCGGGTGTTCTTTGATTTCCTCCAGAAGGAAAATCCCGTTTTTTCCAGGCTGGATACTCAGTCGGTCACCCTGGAAATGATGGATGAGATAAAGGCGCTGGATCTGGAAGAATATATGGAATATCTGAAGTATTACACCACAGAGGACGGCGATCATATGAACAGGGAACGCGGCATTATGCGTAAAATTGCCTGTGTGAAGACGTTCTATAACTACTTCTACCGCCATGAGCTGTTAAAAAACAACCCTGCCGCCTTAGTCACCCTGCCGAAAGTGTCTGAAAAGGCGATCATCCGGCTGGATGTGGATGAGGTGGCCATCCTTTTAGACCAGGTGGAACAGGGGGATAAGCTGACGAAAAGCCAGCAGGCCTTTCACCGGAAAACAAAGAAACGGGATCTGGCACTGCTCTCTCTCCTCTTAGGTACGGGAATACGTGTGTCGGAATGTGTGGGCCTGGACATCGGTGACATCGATTTTAAAAATGACGGCATACGCATCCACCGTAAAGGGGGCAAGGAAGTGATTGTGTACTTCAGCGATGAAGTCGAGGAGGCGCTGGCGTCTTACTATGAGGAGCGCAAGGCAGTCATCCCGGCAAGCGGCCATGAAAACGCATTCTTTCTGTCTCTGCAGAAAAAGCGGCTCAATGTGCGCAGCGTGGAGAATCTGGTCAAGAAATATACCCAAACGGTGACCACGCTCAAAAATATAACGCCCCACAAACTCCGCAGCACCTACGGCACCAATCTCTATCAGGAAACCGGGGATATCTATCTCGTTGCCGATGTGCTGGGGCATTCGGACGTAAATACCACGAAGAAGCATTACGCTGCAATTGAAGAGGAAAACCGCAGAAAGGCGCGCAACAAAGTCCGTCTGCGGGATTCCGGGCAGCCGATGCATGCGGACGGCCCCACTGATTGAACCGTTTGCGGTATAATTTAATAGCCGTATACCTTTCTGTATTTCAGGATGTAGATCAGAGCGACCACCAGGGCCATCAGCTCCGCTGCAGGGATGGAGAGCCATACACCGTTCACTTCCAGGAGCAGAGGAAGCAGTAAGATTGTCAGCAGCAGAAATACAAATGTCCGGAGAAATGACAATATCGCGGATATCCTTCCGTTGGACAGCGCGGTGAACAGTCCTGATGCAAAAATGTTAAAGCCCATGAACAAAAATCCGGCTGCAAACAGATACATTCCGTGCTTTGCCAGTTCAAACACGCTGCTGCCGGATGCAGCGAACACTCCGATTACCATGTCGGACAGGACTATAGAGAGCCCAAAGGCGATCACAGAGCAGGCCGCTATGAAGATCATGCTGATCCGAAACAGCTGATGCAGCTTCTTTTTGTCCTGCGCCCCATAATTAAAGCTGAACAGAGGGGCGGCTCCTGAGGTATAGCCCAGGAATATGGCAGTAAATAAGAACTGCGCATAAAACACGATGGTCATAGCAGCTACACCGTCTTCACCGAGATAATCCATCATAATCCTGTTAAACAAAAAGGTGGTGACAGACACCGCCAGATTGGAAACCATCTCCGATGAACCGTTGGTACAGGTCTTTCTCAATATGCTTAGGTCCCTGACCGGTTTTGCAAAGCTTAAACTCTTCTGTCCCTTTTCTGAAAAGTATATCAGTCCGATCACGGACGGCACCGCATAACCGATGCCTGTGGCGATTGCGGCCCCCTTAATGCCCATATTGAGAGGCACTATGAACAGATAATCCAGAACGATATTAGCCACGCCTCCGGCTACGGTTGCCCAAAGTCCGAGATTCGGTCTGCCTGCGGTAACAAAAAAGAACTGGAACAAAAGCTGCAGGATGGCAAACGGGATAAAAAGGCTTAAGTAAAATGCATAGTCATAGCAATACCCATAGATTGCATCGTTTGCTCCCAGCACGTGCACGATGCTGCCGGTAAAGCAGATGCAGAGCACAGTGATTATCAGTCCCATCACCACGCCGCTGACTGTGATGAGCGAAAAGCTCTGCCTGGCCAGCATGGGCTTTTTCTCTCCCATCAGCCGGGCTACGATGGCGCTGCCCCCGGTAGCCAGCATGATTCCTACCGCAAAAACGAAGTTAATAACGGGATAGACTATGTTTACCGCAGACAGCGCGCTTGTTCCTACAAAATTTGATACAAATCCGCCGTCAACCATAGTGTAAAAAGAGTTGAAAACCATCATAATCATGGTGGGCAGTGTAAATTTCATTAAAAATCCCGGTGTTATTTTATGCTCAAGTGAACTCATACTTACTCCTTATGCGCGGCCAAAACCGCCGCTCTCTCCTGTCTGGCCTCGTCTTCAAAATGACGGTTGATAATATCCAGCATGCTGCAGAATGTCCGCACTTCCTCCGGAGAATAGGTTGTTTCAATCTCGCCCAACGCCCTGTGAAGCACGCGGTCGTACGCCTTATAATCTTCTAGCAGTTTCTCATTGACATGCAGGTAATATACCCGCTTGTCCTCCTGGCTCCTGGTTTTGTGTACCAGCCCCAGCTTTTCCAGTTCCTTTACCTTGAGTGTTACCGCCGATTTGGCAACATGCAGCGCATCCGCTATGTAGCTTGCGGTACAATGCTCCTTATATGCAATGATATCGAGATAAAGAAGGCTGTTATACGTCACATGTTCATAGCAGCTGAAATTCGCCAGACGCAGTTCATTGATCACCATGTCCAGATAAAATCGGTCCAGTTTCGATTGCAGGCTCATCGGGTTCCCCCTCATTCTCGGTTATAGTTAAGCTAATATAATTATACTTGCTTAACCAATATAGCAGAATAACCGAATTCTGTCAAGAAAAAAAGTGCCGTGTTCCATTCACCTGGACTGGAACACGACACTTTTTTCTTGCTAGAAAATACGACCTATTAAACAAAAACGCTCCGCTTAGAATCGCGCTGCGGCGGTTTAATTATTTATATTCCTGCGAGTAATAGTAAACGGTTAAGCGCTGTCCCTCATAAATTGTATCATCTTTTAAATGATTCATCCTCTTAATCTCTTCAATGTATTCGTGTATGGTGCAGGCGCCCTCCGGCATATATTCCTGTGCAATTGTCCAGAGGGTATCTCCTGCCTGAATTTGGACGCCGGTATAGTATTTATAACCCAGTTCGTCCGAACTGTCTTCTTTTGCTATGGAGATCATACCGCTGCACAGCAAAACACACGCCATAAGAACAATAATAATGAAACAAAGCTTTCTTCCTCTCATCTGGATTTCCCCCTAACGCACTTTCCTTTTTTCATATGTAATTTAACCTGTTCACATCTTTCGTTCATGCAGAAACAAATTGACACATTTGCTCCTATCCGCTCCGGATCAGCGGATCAGATCCTCTGCTGCGGATAACATCATATTTTCGAACAGATGTTGCGAACGAATGTTGTGAACTTATGTTTGTCTTGATTATACCACCCGAACACGCGTTTGTCAAGAGCGTGTTCGAACGAATGTTTTGAAAATCTGTTTGCTTTTTTACCGAACATGTGTTAGGATATAAACAGGATAACAATTAGGAGGTTTTGTATGCCGAACGGAAAAATAACAGCAAAACAAAGGGAAATTTTAGAATTTATAAAGAGAGAAATACTGCAGAGAGGATATCCGCCGGCTGTAAGAGACATCTGTGAAGCCGTCAGCTTAAAATCAACTTCTTCCGTTCACTCCCATCTGGAGACATTGGAGAAGAACGGATATATCAGGAGGGACCCGACAAAGCCCAGGGCGATTGAGATTCTGGAAGACGATTTCAATCTCACACGCCGCGAGCTGGTGAATGTTCCCATCGTAGGTTCTGTGGCTGCCGGCTCACCGATCCTGGCCGTAGAGAATATCGAAGGATACTTTCCCCTGCCTATCGAGATGATGCCCAATAAGCAGTGCTTTATACTCCATGTAAAAGGCAGCAGTATGATCAATATGGGAATACTTGACGGGGATTCCGTGATTGTTGAACAGAACTCCTCCGCTGAAAACGGTGATGTAGTGGTGGCCATGGTGGACGATTCTGCTACGGTTAAGAGATTCTATAAAGAGGACGGACATTACCGCCTGCAGCCTGAAAACGATTTCATGGAACCCATTATAGCGGATGAAGTGGATGTGCTGGGAAAGGTGATCGGACTAGTAAGGATGGATATACACTGATACCGTATCGCATTCGGACGTTTGTACATATTCAAAAAAGGAGAGACCATAACGACATGGATACTCTCCTTTTTATACCGCAGCCGTACCTTTATGGAGATAGCAAAACAGCCTGTACTGCGGCAATTTATTCATTCAGCTGTTTAAGCATCTGATCAGATAGTCCCGCGCCTGCGACGGTGTCTCCAGACAAGTTTCATGTTTTTCTGTCAGGTAACTTACGGCGTCCTGCCATTCCTTTATGCTGTAGTCATCTATATGATCCATTTCTGTGATGATCGAATACCATTCTTTTTGATATTTCAAGTCCGATAAATAATCAAAACCGCATTGACGCATCCAATATTCCAATAATCCCATTGCCTGATCCTCACTATCGCTGCAAATTCGGTGCAATCCGATACTGCACGTCCCAAGGCGTGAAGTAATCGGTGCCGACGGCCGGCGTACTGCTGGCAATTAAATTAGACTTTTTTAACCGGCCATTTTCAATTACATATACTTCCTTAAAGTCTGTAAAATAACTATGAACAGAGCTTAAAAACGCTCTAATAACATTTTAACTGAATTGGTGCTAATTGTCTACCTTTTTTGCCACAGAACGCAAAAATATTCATAGTTCTCTCGCCCATTTAAAAAAAGTCGAATGCGTGATCTGGAGAATCCTGGCAGCCTCTCTCCCGCTTAGTTCCCCGCTCTCCCACCGCCTGCATATGAGCGGGAATTCCGGCGGCTTCTGTTTTTCCGGACGTCCGAAACGCACTCCGCGCATTCTGGCGGCAGCGATTCCCTCCGCCTGCCTCTGACGGATATTGTCCCTTTCTGTCTGTGCCACATAGGATAGCAGCTGCAGCACAATATCGGCGATCAGCGTTCTGGTCAGATCCCTGTTTGTATGCGTGTTTAAGAGAGGCATGTCCAGCACCACGATATCGATCCGCCGTTCTTTGATCAGATACCGCCACTGCTCCAGTATTTCATCATAGTTGCGTCCCAGACGGTCTATGCTTTTAATGACCATCACATCCCCTGTTTGCATGCGCTTTACCAGGCTTTTATAAGCCGGCCGGTTGAAGTCTTTTCCGCTTAGCTTATCCATGTAGATGTGATCCTCCGGTACCGAATACGTTCTTAATGCGATGAGCTGCCGGTCTTCATTCTGTTCTTTTGTGGATACTCTGACATACCCGTAAATCTGATGTTCCATAAGTTCCTCCTTCACCTGTTGTAACCCCGTTAGTGCAGTTACTAGTAAGTACTAGTATTTGCTGTAAGTTTTTATTTTAACATGTTTTATAAAATCAGTACCTGTCAAAAATACACAGCGGATACATGATTCCTGCAAAGCAGCCGATCATAGGCGGAGAAAGTCAAAAACAGGCAGTGCACATTGGTCTCACAATGCACACTGCCTGTTCATACACAGCACATGGCTGTTTTATTTGATTTCATCAATATCCATCTGCCGTCCATCCCTCCAGATCCTCTCCAGATCATAAAAACGGCGGTCTTCTCTGGAAAACACATGGATTACGATGTCCAAATAATCCAGCAGGATCCAGGTAGCGCCCTGATAGCCTTCCACCTGCTTGCATTCATATCCGGCCTTGTAGAGCTTTTCCTGTACATTGTCCACCAGCGCCTGTACCTGATTTGGGTTTGCGCCGCTGGCGATAAGAAAATAGTCGGCGATCACCGTAACACCGGATATATCTATGATAGAGATATCCTCCGCCTTTTTCTCATCGAGGGCGTCATACGCGATCTTTACCATCTCTTTTGATTTATTCATAATTCCTCATTTCCGCGCCGCTATGAAGGAGGCTGTCAATCTTCCCCTTCCAGCAGTGCTTTGTAATAGTCATAGGTCTTCACGGTCTGTTCATCTATCCAGTTGCCGGTTTTTTTCAGATAACTCAATGTGTCGGCGAGAATCATGAGTAATGCACGGTCTATATCGACGAACGCCATATGGCGGATCTGCGGCAGATTGGGAGCCTTATATCGGCGGGGCTCAATATAATCCGCCACATATACAATTTTCTCCAGCATGCTCATATCCGGTTTACCGGTAGTATGGCACAAAATAGCACTAATAATTTCCTTATCCGCCACCTGGTATTTTTTCATCGCGATAAACGCGCCCAGCTTTGTATGCAGCAGCGCCTTGTTTTTTAATTCTGCCTCAGACATACTTATATTGTATTTCTGGCACATTTCGTAGATCGTGGAATCATCATACTGCTTAGCGCAGTCATGTAGAAGCCCCGCTATCTCTGCCTGATCCAGATCACATTCATAGCGCATTGCGAGCGCAACCGCAGTATAAGCCACGCCCAGGGTATGCTCATAACGCTCCGGCGTCAGCTTTTTCATCAATTTCCTGCGGATTTTCATACCGTTTTCCTGCATGTGTTTCATCCTCTTCCTGATATAATGTCACCGGCCGTCATAAAACGGCGGCCTGCGCTTTCAGCGCATTTCTCTGTAAAGATGATGTTTTAAAATATAATCATAAACACTTTCTGTAACGTAATAGCGGATAGATCTGCCGGATGCGACCGTTTCCCGGATCATATGGGAAGATATATCCAGAGCCGGAAGGTCAATCAGACGGACATCAGCCCCAAAATTCCGCCTAAGAAACGAGATCTTTTCATCGATCTGTTCTCTGGGAAGTTCATCCCTGTTCGCACACAGAATTACCGCTTTTGAAAATATCTCCTCGGGATGATGCCATTTTTCCATATAATTCAAAGAATCCACGCCTACAATGAAGTAAAACCGGCTGTTTGGCTCCATAACGGCCAGATCGCTCAAGGTATCGGATGTATAGGAATAGCCATCACGGTTCAGTTCGATATCGGAACAGGTAAAGTGCGGATTCGGCGCGATCGCAATCTTAACCATTGATGCCCTTATACTCTCTGACAATACCTGCCTGTCACGTTTATGAGGTGGATATTTGGCCGGAATGAACCGAATTTCATCCAGCTCATACTGCTCATAGGCGCATTCCGCCAGCTGCAGGTGAGCGATATGAATGGGATCAAAGGTGCCACCCATAATGCCTACTTTTTTTATACCCATAGCATCCATACCTCCAGCCCTTACTGTGGAAGTTCGATTTTGCTATTTTCCGCAGCTTTGCGGAACAGTACAATTCTCTTCCCGATCACCTGAACTACCTCGGAATGGGTGCGTTCCGACAGCATGGACGCGATTTCCCGCGGATCATCCATGCAGTTTTTTAATACATTTACCTTGATCAGCTCCCTGGCCTCCAAAGCCTCTTCTACCGCCTTGGTTACTTCCGGTGTCAGACTGGATTTCCCGATCTGAAACAGCGGGTCCATCGTCATGGCCAGTCCTTTTAAATAAGCGCGCTGCTTACTAGTCATAATATTCCTCATTTCTGCGATGCTCGCATCTTGCTTTTGTATTCTCATGTGCGTTTGGTTAACATAATTAAATTATGTTAACCAAACGCACATAAAAGCCTATTTATAATACTCAAACTCAATATCCACAACCCGTACGGTATCGCCCTCCTGGATGCCCGCGTGTTCCAGCTGCTTTAAAATACCTGTGCTTTTCAGAAACTTCTGGAAGAAATCAAAGCCTTTTTCCGAATCCAGATTGGTATAGCCCAGCATTTTCTCCACCCGCGGTCCTGTGACGCTGTATACGCCGTCAGGCAGCTTTTCCACCGTAAAAGGCAGCGTCTCATCGTCCTGATCTTCAAGGACAAACTCTCGTTCAAATACCACTGGTTCGGGGTCCAGAGTTTTTAGCAGATCATTTACATAATACAGAAGCTCCTTTAAGCCCTGGCCGCTTACTGCAGAGATGGCAAACACCTTCAGGCCGGAAGGCTCGAATTCATCCCTTAACTTCTGTACCGGATCCTCATCCTCCGAATAAACCGCATCGATTTTATTCGCCGCGATCACCTGCGGCCGTTCCATCAGCTTTGGATCATAGGCCATGAGCTCCGCATTGATGGTTTTGATGTCCTCTACCGGATCGCGGCCTTCCGTGGAAGCCGCATCCACCATGTGGATAATGCATTTGGTTCTTTCAATATGCTTTAAAAAGGCATGTCCAAGGCCGACACCTTCACTGGCCCCTTCAATCAGGCCCGGGATGTCAGCGACCACAAAGCCCTCGCCGTCTCCTAAATCCACCACACCCAGATTGGGATTTAATGTGGTGAAATGATAATTGGCGATTTTGGGTCTGGCGTTGCTGATACGGGAAAGCAGCGTGGATTTGCCCACGTTAGGAAAACCTACAAGACCCACATCCGCGATTACCTTCAGCTCCAGCCGTACCCACAGCTCTCTTCCCGGTTTACCCGGCTTGGCGTATTTCGGGACCTGCATGGTGGCCGTCGCGTAGTGCATATTGCCCTGGCCGCCTCTGCCGCCTTTTAAAATCACTTCTCTCCGGTTCTCACCGGACATATCGGCGATGACCTTGCCGGTTTCGTCGTCTTTGATTACGGTGCCCGCCGGCACCCGGATCACCAGATCGTCCGCGTCAGCCCCGTGACAGCGGCGTTTGCCGCCCTCTTCACCGTTGCCTGCCACATATTTGCGGACATGCCGAAAATCGGTGAGGGTATTAAGGCCGTCATCCACCTCAAATATGATGTCTCCGCCTCTGCCGCCGTCTCCGCCGTCAGGCCCGCCATTGGGCACATAGAGTTCCCGGCGGAAGCTGACATGGCCATTGCCGCCGTTACCTGATTTAATAAAAATTCTAGCACTGTCTGCAAACATAGATGAATACCTCATTTCTGCGGTGAAAAAAAGCAGGCTTTCTGGTCAGATTCAAGAAAAGCCGACGAGAATCCGTCGGCTTTCTTCTGAATTACTACCTCATTAATCGTTCACTACTTTGGGATAAACAGAAACCTGCTTTTTGTCTCTGCCTTTTCTTTCAAATGTAACAACACCGTCTACCAATGCGAATAATGTATCGTCACCACCGCGGCCTACATTGTTGCCAGGGTGAATCTTCGTACCGCGCTGTCTGTAAAGAATATTTCCAGCTTTTACGAACTGTCCGTCAGCTCTCTTTGCGCCAAGTCTCTTGGACTCGGAATCACGGCCGTTCTTTGTGGAACCAACGCCCTTTTTATGAGCGAACAACTGAAGGTTCATTTTCAACATAATTACACCTCCTCGATCAGGATCCTGATATATTTTGTACCATATTCCTCTTCAATATTCTTTAAACCCAATATTAAAGAGTTTACCAATAACTGGGGTTCCGGATGCTTCCCATCCTTCAGCCTGCAGGTTAAGCAACCCGATTTCTCGCTGGCCTCTGTTTTCGTACCGGTAAGAGTTTCTATGCTGTTTACCGTATTCACCGCCAGAGCGGATACAGCGGCACAGATGATATCTCTGCCGGCTTCTTCAAACCCTGCATGTCCTTTAATCTGAAAGGACTGGCAGTCACCGTTGGAATCTCTGTAAAAGACTGCCTGTATCATAATCAGCAGGTAATCTTATCGATCTTCAACTCTGTATAAGCCTGTCTGTGACCATTTTTCTTATGATATCCAGATTTTCTCTTATACTTGTAAACGATCACTTTTTTACCTCTGCCTTCGCCGGTAACGGTTGCAGTAACCTTTGCACCAGCTACGGTAGGTGTTCCGACCTTCATTTCATCGGCACTTACAGCAAGCACCTGATCAAATTCATAAGTTTGTCCGGCTTCAACGCCCAGTTTCTCAACTTTGATAACGTCGCCTTCGGATACTTTGTACTGTTTACCACCTGTTGCAATAATCGCGTACATATGGCACCTCCTTAATACAATACTCGCCAACTTCGGTGTCCGGCTTTCCGGATCTTTTCAACCCCATTGTGCGGCACACTAAATCATAATACCATTTTCAAGCATCTGCGTCAACCATTATTTTCATATTTTGCAGGTTTTTTATTGCCTTTTCGTATCTTTTTTGTTTGCGTACGGCAGACTTTCAGTTCACCGCCGCCTGTTCCCACAAGGGCTTCCGCTCACGTTTCCGCGTGATTTCTACCAGATTCAACCCGGTCATATCCACTACAGTGGTTTTGATCCGGTCTTTTCGTGTCCACGCGGTGAGCGCATCCATCAGCTTACGTTTATCTTCCTCCCGCTCCATATCGATGAAATCGATGAGCACGATGCCGGATATATTGCGAAGGCGCATCTGCCTGGCCGCTTCCTCCGCCGCCTCCAGGTTGATCTTTAAGAAGGTTTCCTGCTGTTTTTTCCTGCCGTCAAACTTGCCGGTATTTACATCGATGACCGTCAGGGCTTCCGTAGGCTCCACTACCAGATAACCGCCGGACTTCAGCCAGACATTCTTTGCCAGCGCTTCCCTTATAACCGTATCCAGCGAATACAGCTTGCTAAGCGGATAAGACTCATCCTCATACAGCCTAACGCTGCAGCTTATGATTCCTTTGGCAGCAGCGTCCGCCAGAGCCCGGTAAATGCCGGCATCATCCGTCACGATTTCCGCTTCGAAGCCCTTCTGCAGATCTCTGGCGGTTGTGAGATAGGCCGGCAGGGATTCATAGACGCAGCTGTAGCAGGTCCGGCACAGAGAGCTTTGAAGAATCTGATCCATACGATTCGTAAGCCCCTCCAGGTCCTGCCTTATATCCTCTTCCTCTGCTTCAAATGCGTTTGTCCGGATAATCGCTCCGCACCCTTCCGGAAGAACCGGCTGAAAAGCGGAACGGATTTTATCCTTCCAGTGGGTATTTTTGATTTTGGAGGAAAAATGGATCTGGTTCCCGCCATAGATCAGCACCGCATAGCGGCCGGACAGGTTGATGCGTCCGCTCACCACCGGAGCTTTAGTCTTTACCGCTTCCCTTACAACCTGCACCGGCAGCTCATCCCCGGCGCAGAGCTTATAGCCGCCGTCCGACCATTCTCCTGCACCGATACGGCGTCCGCCGCGGGAAACGGTTCCCGCCGGTATTTCCTCAAGCGGGCAGTAACAGATGCAGCCCTGCCCGATCTCAATAAACGCGGCGCTTATATTGCCGACTATATTTTTTACCTTGCCGATGTAGACATCTCCGACCTGCGGCCCTGCCTTTTCCTGATCAAAGATCAGCTCCATGATGCGCCCGCTCTCCAAAACGGCAGTCATGATCCGGCTGTCTCTTCTGGTTATGATCAGCTTATTGTCCCTCACCGTATTATTCAATGACTTCACCCAGCGCTTCCAGCGCAATCCATTCCCCGTTTTCTCCCAGAGCATAGGTTTCGCGGCGGTTAATCTGCATGGAATACTGATAGGATTCCACCGCAGGGTCCCAGTCTGAACCGATGCCTTTATAGAAGGCTTCCATCACCAGCTCAGGCTTTAAATTGGCGGAGCTTCCTGTGGAAAGGCTCATAGTAATCACACGGCTTTTGCGGTCAAGCCGGCAGCTCTTTATCATCGGGCGGATATCGGCTGTCAGGCTGCTCTTTTTAGTGGCCTTTAACACCGTGATCTGTTCCAATGCGCAGAATGCGTCAAACGCGTCACAGAACCCGTCCCAGTCCTTCGGTTCATGCCCTTCCTTAAATACCAGATCATAGTCGGCGCCGGCCACCATCGCCATGGCGCTCCTGTCCTTTAAAGCGTTGCCCTGTGCGTCAAATCCCGGATCGGGGATTCGGCGCACGCTTACGACTTCGATCCCATGCGTCAGCAGTGCAGCATTCAGCCGCCTTTTCATCGCTTCGGAGGAATCCGCGCTGTTCACCTCGATATCCAGATACTCCCCGTCCGAAGTCAGCCCGACTCCCAGAGGGGCGGCAAAAGACATGACCTGATGCGGGCTGTAGCCCGTGCTGTATGCGATATCAATGTCTGCCCGCCGTATGGCCTTCTGGAAAAAACGCATGAGGTCCAGGTGGCCGATAAATTTCATATACTCTTTTTTGCTGAATTTAATTCGCAGCTTCAAAGCAGACACCTCCTCCAAACGATTTCGCGCCGCAGCCGGAACATCTTTCGTGGCAGTTGGGCGTGACCTTCCCCTCCATGGCATTCTTCCACTCTCTCTTTAAGAAGTCCTTAGTCACGCCGGTATCGATGAAATCCCACGGGAAGATTTCATCCAGGCTGCGCTCTCTGGTCGTATAGAAGTGGTAATCCATGCCGCAGTCTGCAAAAGCCTGCATCCATTTCTCATTGTCGAAGGTCTCGGACCAGGAATCGTACAGGCAGCCCAGTTCATAGGCGCGCAGGAGGACTCTGGCTGTTCTTCTGTCTCCACGGGCGAACACGCCCTCTAACACAGTCACATCCGCTTCATGCCACTGGTATTTAAGACTTTTGTGATTGAGCTGTTCCTTAAATTTGCGGTTGACTATGCGGGCCCTGTGCAGATATTCTTCCTTTTCAAACATGGGCGCCCACTGCAGGGGGGTAAAGGGCTTGGGGATGAAAAAGGAGGAACTGGCTGTGACCTGTACGCGCTGCCCCTTCCGCTCTTCCCTGGGGATCGTATCGAAATAGGTTCTCGCCACTTCGTTGGCCAGGACGGCGATGCCCTCCATATCCTCCTCGGTCTCCGTAGGGAGCCCCAGCATGAAGTATAGCTTTACCTTATTCCAGCCGCCTTTAAATGCCTGGGCGGCACCGTTTAAGATCACCTCTTCGGTCAGACCCTTGTTAATCACATCGCGCAGCCTCTGGGTTCCCGCTTCCGGAGCGAAGGTCAGGCTGGATTTGCGCACATCCTGGATCTTTTTCATCACATCCAGGGAAAACGCATCGATTCTTAAGGAGGGCAGGGATATATTGATGCCCTTGCCATGGAACTCTTCGATCAGAAACGTGACCAGCTCTTCCAGGTGGGTGAAATCGCTGGAGCTTAAGGAGCTTAAGGAAATTTCTTCGTGGCCGGTGTTTTTGAGCATTTTATAGGCTTTGTCTTTTAAGAATTCCAGATCCCGTTCCCGTACCGGACGGTATACCATACCTGCCTGGCAGAAACGGCAGCCGCGGGTGCAGCCCCGCTGGATCTCCAGCACCACCCGGTCCTGAGTTACTTTTATAAAGGGTACCACGGGCTTTTCAGGATAACAGATATCCGGGTCCCCCATATTCATCAGGATTTCTTTGCGCACCGTCGGTTTCGCGTTGGGGTGGGTGGGATAAAACCGGCGGATGGTACCGTCTTCATTGTATTCTGTCTCATAAAAAGAAGGCACGTAGATTCCGGGAACCGTGGCGGCCAAAGCAAGGAAATCCTGCCTGCTCCCCCCGCGCTTTTTATTGTCTATATAATGCTTCATCAGCTGATCATAAGCGGTTTCACCCTCGCCGATATAAAAGAGGTCGAAGAAGTCCGCAAGGGGTTCCGGATTGTAGGTGCAGGGGCCGCCTCCGATCACAATCGGGTCTTCCTCCGTCCTGTCTGAGGAATACAAGGGGATTTCGGACAGGTCCAGGACCTGCAGGATATTGGTATAGCACATCTCATACTGTATGGTAATCCCTAAAAAGTCGAATTCTCTGACAGGGTCCTGCGATTCCAGAGCGAAGAGAGGAATATGCCGGCTGCGCATGATTTTATCCAGATCCGTCCAGGGGGAATAGACCCGTTCGCACCAGATGTTTTCATGCCGGTTGAACATATCATAGAGGATCTGTATGCCCAGATGGGACATGCCGATCTCATATACATCAGGAAAACACATGGCAAAACGGATATCCACCTTTGCGGGGTCCTTCATCACTGTATTGACCTCGCCTCCGATATAACGGGCGGGCTTATCAATCTGTAACAGTATTTCATCGGACAAAGCTAATTTTCTCATGTTGTATCCTTTTCATTTTGTGCGAAACGCATATTTGGTGTTGCTGTGTACAATCCAGAACACACGCATAATTATAGGATACTTTTCCAAATTAAGCAACACCCTTCGGGCAGTTGCTGTAAACTCACGCCCTTAGAGCTTCAGAATCACCGTCAAACGCTGATCCCGCCAGACAGCCGATATCTGTCCTCCCATCTGTTCAGTCAGAGTTTTGGCGATGGACAGGCCCAGACCGGTGGAATGGCTGCCGGCTTTTACCGTATAAAACCGGTCAAACAGCCTGCCCGCCGCCACTTCATCCATCCCATCCGCGCGGTTTGTAAAGGTGATTACTCCCTGGTCCGTAAGTTCAATCGTCAGATCACCGCTGCTGTACTTCACGGCATTTCCAAGCACATTTTCAAAGATGCGGAAAAGGGCGGCCCGATTCAGCCGCCTTTCAATCCGCACCCTGGGCATAAGTATCCGCGGGCAGATGCCCCGTTCGTTCATTGACGCATAAAAGGCTGCCACACTCTCTTCAAGAACCTGGTTTATATTTACGTTTTCCCTCTGTTCATACTGCTCTGCCGTCACGGCGAGCGAATAGCAGAACAGCTCTTCTGTCAGATGTTTCAGCGCGTTCGCCCTGTTTTCAATGATATCCGCATAGTTCCTTGCCGCATCGGATAAGGGTTCCCGCTTAAGGAGCTCCAGATACCCCATGATGGCTGTCAGCGGAGTGCGCAGATCGTGGGATATGTTGGCGACCGACTCTTTCAGCTCATGATCTCCGAGACGATAACGGATCTGGGCTTTCCGCAATATCTTTAACTGACAGTCGAGCTGGGCTGCCAGACGGCGCATATGCTTATCCGCCGTCCGTATATCGATGCCGACATTGGTATCGGTATCCAGCCTTTCCCCGAATTCCCGTCCGATTTGATCCGCCGCCCGATGCAGGCTGAAGATTTTCATGAGCAGCACGGCTGTCACGGCCAGGAGGAATGCACACGCTGCGCTAAGCAATCGTTCCATATTTTACTCTGCTTTCTTATTCTATTGAACCAAAGACATTCGCGGGATCCTTTTTATTTCAGGTCTTTTCGGCGAAAGCCCAGGGCTCCGCCGATGCTGGCCGCGGCCGCGGTAATAACCGCACATAGCGCCATTCTCCAGGGATGCGGAGCGCTTAAACCCGCAATCTGTATGCTCTGGCCGGTAGGCAGCAGATCCGCAAAGAACTGATAAACCTCCCTTTGGGCCTGCGTAAGATACTTGGGATTCGGTTCGGGCACAGCGGACTGTATCCCGCCCTCCGTAATCGTGATGCCTTCTATGAATTCCGGCGCATCAAGCCTCGCCATCAGGTAAATGGCAAGAGCCAGCAGTACAAAGATGAACATCAGATTGATGACCGCCGAGAGCGCCTTATTCTGGTTATGCATGGACATGAGTGTAAATAGGGAGGCGGTCATCACCGTCATGAGTATTCCGTCCAGCGTAAAAATAAGCACCGCTGCAATCCCAGAATGAAAGAAGCCGAACAGAGGGATTCCCACCGCACAGGCAATCACGGTATAGGCCAGGTTCATGAGCAGCCCTGCCGCCGCACAGCAGAGAAAATTCGCCAGATAGATATCCGTCCGCCGGCATCCCACGATCACCTTATTGCGCAGTGTTCCGTCCCCGTACTCCGTTCCTATAAAGATGCTAATAAAGGCGGCTACAAGGATCCCGATCACTGAATAAGATGCGAAGAACACATCGTCAAAGCGGACGGACTCTTCATACTTTACCATATTTATATAATTGGCAATACAGTTTCCCACCGCAAACACGATCATCGCAGCCATGCCTGCAAGGAAGACCCGGTCTTTTATTAAACGGGCAAAATTAGCACGCAGCAGTTTACTCATTTTTCAGTACCTCCGATCAGATTGATGTAATAGCTCTCCAGGCTCTCATCTCTCTCTGCGATTTTCATGACTTCGCAGCCCTCGTTTTTCAGGGCAAGGATGAGATCGGACACATTGCATTCCCCATAAATCTCAGCGGCAGTGTCGGAAAGTACTGTGTATTCCATCTTGTTTAGATCCAGCACACGGATCAGGGCACGGATATCGGAGACTTCCATGTGCATGCATTTGCGGCAGGCCTCCTCCAGTTTATCCGCGCTGATTTCTTTTATGATGCTGCCATGATCTATAAAACCGTAATGAGTGGCCAGCCGGGACAGTTCATCCAGTATATGGCTGGAGATCAGCACGGTGATCTGCCTCTCCCGGTTCAGCTTCAGGATCAGCTCTCTCATCTCTATGATTCCCTGCGGATCCAGGCCGTTAGCTGGCTCATCCAGAACCAGGAAATCAGGATCCCCTGAAAGCGCTACCGCAATGCCGAGGCGCTGACGCATTCCCAAAGAAAAATTCCGCACCTTTTTTCTCCCGGTATCGGAGAGCCCCACCAGGGCGAGCAGCTCCTGTATGCCATGAAAGGACGGGCGCCCGATGATGCGGTACTGCTCACGGAGGTTTTCCTCCGCAGTCATGTCCTGATAGAGAGATGGGGTTTCGACCACCGCTCCCATCCGCCGCCTTGCCTCTTGTATTTCTTTGGATGTATTCTTTATCCCATAGAGCGTATA
Source organism: Lachnotalea sp. AF33-28 (assembly GCF_003477885.1). Lineage (GTDB taxonomy): Bacteria > Bacillota > Clostridia > Lachnospirales > Lachnospiraceae > AF33-28. Next base: position 14,471 of record NZ_QUEE01000019.1, on the reverse strand, counting down.
GGTTCCGGAAGTGGGCTGCTGCAGCCCGCAGATTAAACGGATCAGCGTGGTTTTACCGGCCCCGTTTCTGCCGACAAACCCATAGATCGCCCCTTTCTCCACATGCATGGTAAGGCCGTTGAGCGCTTTGAAATTCTTATACTGTTTTGAAAGCGCTTCCGTGCTTAAAATGTACTCCATATCAATGCCTCCTTATGCTTGATGAACCAATGATAGCATGACATGGTTAAGAAAAAGGTTAAGAGAACGGTTAAGAAACGGTTAAGACAGTTCATGAGCCGCCTTTCTTAAGCTTAAAGCCGATTCCCCATACCGCTTCAATGTAATCCTTATTTGTCGGCTCACGCAGCTTTCTGCGCAGGTTGCTGATATGAACCTTCAGCGAGCTCTCCATACAGTCCGGCGTATCCAAACTGATCAGATCCAAAATCTGCGTTTTGGTGACCACCTGGCTTGGATTTTGCATCAGCAGCTTTAAAATGGCAAATTCTGTTCTGGTCAAATGGACCTGTTTCGTACCGGCTGTTACCTGGCGGGTATCCGGATCCAGATGCAGCTGCTCGAAATCCAGGCAGCTGCTTTGCGGCAGGGATACATTTTTTCTTATCTGAACAGCAATCCGCGCCAGCAGTTCCCTGGGTTCAAACGGTTTGGTAATGTAGTCGGCCGCTCCGCCAAGCAGGAGGTCCACCTTATCGTCAATACCCGCCCTGGCGCTGACCACTATGACCGGAATCCCCCGAAGCTGCTGAAGCACTTCTTCCCCAGAGAGCCCTGGCAGCATCAGATCCAGCAGGATGAGATCCGGCCGGGAACCTGTAAAGAGAAGCAGCGCTTCCGTGCCCGAATAGGCGCGCAGCACTTCATAGCCTTCTTTGCAGAGCACCTCCTCCAGCATATTACCTATATAAACATCATCTTCCACTACCATGATCCGTGTCATATCCCGCTCCTCTATCATAACCGCACATGATTTCCCGTATATGTAATAGCAGTCATTTAAACATAGCAATGTAAGTATTATAAAAAGAGCGGCCGAGAATGTCAAGGAACCCCTATGAGGATCAAATTCAGCCCAGTTATGCGCTGCTTTTGTGACAACTCCGTAACAGGAGCCAGTCCTGCTGAATCAGCCGCAGTGTTCCGCCAGCACTGCATGCAGCGCCGAAGCGCTGCTGGTATGGGCCCATGCTACCGGAATGCGGTTTTTCTTCGCTTCGGCCGCCGCACTGATCACCATCTTATGCGAAACTGCACCGGTAAAGAGAATCACCAGATCCGGACATCCCAGTTTCTTTTTTAAGGATCCCTTCTCTTTTGTAAACACCTTCGCCCTGCACCCGTATTCTCTGCAGATATCCAGGTACTTCCCTTCCATCCTCTCATTTCCGCCTACAATAACAATGCTCATATGACCGTCTCCTTTTCTTATAGTTGCTGTACAGGTTTATGCGATGGATGTAACATAGACTGATTAAATCCTTTTTAAGTTAGTTTATGCTAATTCAAGCACAAAAAATAAACCAGCGAATATAAAATGCTGTCTGTATGAAGGCAGCATTTTAAAGTTAGCCAGAACTAACTATTTTAAATTACCACAAAACAACAGAAAGGTCAAGTCCTATTATACATTCATACCGCGCTGTAAGTTACTATACGCAACAGTTCAGACGGCGCATTTTATGGACCGAAAAAAACGGGTTTTCACGGTTCCTCTATCGGCAGCCGTGAAAGCCCGTTTTGACCGTCACGGCACCGTCTTTCACCCCTTCAGATATGTAACTGTGCCTTCCGCCCTGGGCTTGCTCTCCGGATCCTTCGCCGCATATCCCAGCGCAGCCATGCCGTACACCCTGTGTCCGGACGGAACCGCGTATCGGTCCAGTATCTCCCGCACAGCGGGCGCATCACAGGTATCCTTGCACTGGTTGATCCATACGGAACCGATCCCCAGAGAATGGGCAGCCAGCATGATATTTTCCATGGCGCAGGCACAATCTGCCTCTCCGTTGGAATTATCCCTTTCATTGGAACAGATGATCAGCGCTGCAGGATTATAGAAATCATAGCTTTCATCCCTGCCCAGTTCTTTTCCGATGGCGCTGGCCAGCTTACGGATCAAATCTTTGCCGGTGAGAACAGAAAAATGCCAGCTCTGCCGGTTCATGCCGCTGGGTGCGTAGATTCCGGCCCGGACGATCTGTTCCAGATCGTCCTCCGCCAGCGGCCAGTCTTTAAATGAACGAATGCTTCTTCGGGTTAAAATATTTTCAATTACCTGGTTCATAGAATGTCCTCTCCCTCTTTAATCGTTCTTAAAACTTTGATGTCTTTGAGCGTTTCCTTATCCGCCTTCAGCGGATTCTGGTCCAGAATCACAAAATCCGCCAGCTTGCCCGGCGTGATACTGCCCTTGTTTTCTTCTTCAAAAATCTGATATGCCGCATAGACGGTAGCGGCCTTCAGCGCTTCGATAACAGGTACGCGCTGCTCTTCTCCCAGAACCATGCCGTTTTTGGTTTTCCGGTTCACCGCGTTATGGATGGAAAACAGGATATTGGGCGGCACCACCGGGGAATCCTGATGCAGGGTAAAGGACATACTTCGCTTTACCGCAGAAGCGGCGGGACTGATCCGCTCGGCTCTCTCCGGCCCCAGCACGGATTCAAAGTGATAATCTCCCCAATAATATACATGATCCAGGAAAAAGCTCGGCAGCATGCCGATACCTTTCAAGCGGTCCAGCTGATCTTCCCGAACCGTCTGGCAATGTATGACTACGGGACGGAGCTTCTCCGGATGCTCCACAGCCTTGAGCGCTTTTGTATAGCAGCGGATCATCTGTTCGATCGCCTCATCCCCATTGGCGTGCACATTGATCTGCCAGTGATTTCTAATGCAGGTTTCCATCACCTGGAATACATCCTCGCTTTCCATCACAGGAAAGCCTCGATACTCCTCGTTCTGCCCGTCCGGCGGCACCAGATAGGGCTGTGACAGCCAGGCTGTCTTTCCCTGGGGGGAACCGTCCAGGTAGATCTTGCAGCCGGCCGGGCGGTAATGATTCATATATCCGTTTAATGCGGGGTACTGTCTGGGAAGAAACTCTTTGGCGCAATCCACAGCCATATAGGATATCACATCATTTTTCAGAAGGCCTGCCGCTCCGGCCGCCTTCAATAACTCATAATCCGACCGGGTGGTTCTGCCATCCTGTGCGGTGGTGATGCCATAGGACGCATACAGCCTGGAAGCCCTTCCAACCGCCTTCAGCACCTGATCCGGACCCGGACCCTGCATGAGTTTCTGCTTATGGGGCGCAAGAAACGCCTGTTCTTTTAACAGGCCGTCCGGCTGCACCACACCGCCTTCCGGTACCTCATATCCGCTGCCGCCGTAGCCCAGCAGTTCCATCGCTTTCGTATTTACCACGCAGAGATGGCCCGATACATGCATCATGGATACAGGAATATCCCGGCTGATTTTATCCAGGTCCTCCCTTGTGGGATGTTTTCCGTCCGGATAGACGGAATTGTCGTATCCCATCCCCATAAACCACTGGCCATCCTCCAGATGGGTCTGCGCCAGAGCACGAATGCCTTCTTCCACAAGTTCTTCCACACTGTTGCAGCGGCCGGTTGGGGACGGGTTGACGTTCACCATTAAAAGCTGATAAGCTGCAGCAGTCAGATGGGAATGTCCGTCGATAAAACCGGGCAGCATTGCTGCCCCCTCCAAATCCACCTGTTCCGCATCCCTGCCGATCGTTTTCAGCTCTTCCGTCCTTCCAAGAGCCATGATCCGGCCGTTTTCTGTCAGCACGGCTTCCGGACTGTGATAGCGGTCATCCATAGTGAGAATCTGGCCATTATAATACAATTTACGGTTCATTGCTAACCCCTCCCAATGTATACGTCTGATGTACTGATACATTTATAGTAAATTAAACAGGTCAGCGCACGATCAGGCACTCTGTTCACTGTTAATCGCGTAAAAACAGTTTATCAGTGAATAGTATCGCCCGAGCGGTGATAATTATGCGGATATTAGTCCCTGAAATACAGATCTCTGGTATAGATTTTATCCATGACATCCTCAAGCTGCGGGCTGTACCGGTTTGCAATGATCACATCGCTGATCTTCTTAAACTCATCCAGGTCACGGATCACCCTGCTGCCAAAGAAACGTTCCTCTGTCAGCGTCGGCTCAAATACCACAACCTCCGCGCCCTTGGCCTTAATCCTCTTCATTACCCCCTGGATGGAGCTTTGGCGGAAGTTGTCGGAATGTGACTTCATGGTCAGCCGGTATACGCCGATGATACAGTTTTTGCCGGGCGTGCCGTCCCGCCCGGCGGTCCTGCGCGGGCCGTCCGATGTACTGCCGAAATAGCCTGCCTTTTCCAGAACCCGTTCCGCGATAAAGTCTTTTCTCGTGCGGTTGGCATCCACGATGGCGCCGATGATATTATTCGGCACATTGTCATAATTGGCCAGCAGCTGCTTAGTATCCTTAGGGAGGCAGTAGCCTCCGTAACCAAAGGAAGGATTGTTGTAATGTGTGCCAATACGGGGATCCAGTCCGACGCCCTCAATGATCTGCCGGGTATCCAGTCCGCGCACCTCAGCATAGGTATCCAGCTCATTAAAAAAGGATACGCGAAGCGCCAGATAGGTGTTGGCAAACAGCTTCACCGCCTCCGCTTCCGTAGGATTGGTAAACAGAACCGGGATTTCCTCCTTAAGCGCTCCCTGTTTTAAAAGATCCGCAAAGGTATGGGCAGCCCTCTGCAGGCGTTCGTCCGTAAGAGGGGCTCCGACGATGATGCGGGACGGATAGAGGTTATCATAAAGCGCCCGCCCCTCTCTTAAAAATTCCGGGCTGAACAGGATGTTGTCACAGTTATATTTTTCCCTTACAGAAGCTGTATATCCCACCGGAACCGTTGATTTGATGACCATGACGGCATTGGGGTTGATTTTCATAACCAGCTCAATCACGGCCTCCACGGATGATGTGTCAAAATAATTGAGCTGTGGATCATAATTTGTAGGCGTGGATATGATGACAAAATCCGCATCGCCGTACGCTTCCTCTGCATCCAGCGTGGCTGTGAGGTCCAGCCTTTTTGAAGACAGATACTCTTCGATCTCCTTATCCACTATGGGAGACTTCCTGTTATTGATCATTTCTACTTTTTCCGGAATTATATCCAGCGCATACACGTGATTGTGCTGAGCCAGCAATACTGCGTTGGATAAGCCTACGTATCCGGTTCCTGCTACTGCGATTTTCATATGTTTCTCCTATGTTATTTATTTTAGTTACCTCTGTAAAAAGAACAGGGATGCGCAATGCGATGCCATAGCACACTACAGTTTCAAATTCATCAATGCCTTCTAAAAAGAGTAAGCTCCACAGATTCTTGTCATCAGCAGTCAATGTATCATAGGTCAGTACTTCCGAGACAATCTCCTGAATGGAGTCACCGCTCATTAAGGTTTCAAATATGTGCCGTGCTATCTTTTGAAATGTCAAAGAAGTCATCCAGCATGCTCATGATCAATGACTTACCAAAGCGTCTCGGTCTTGTGATCAAATTGGCCATGAATTGTGTATTCAAAAGTGCCTTTATAAAATTCGTTTTATCTACATAGTAGTAATTCTTTTCACGCATCACAGCGAACGATTCTACGCCGAGTGGAATGTGTACTGCCATTCAAAACACGCTCCTTCTTGGCTAAATTATTGTGGTTTACCGCCACAAGTCTAGCCGTTTTTGGTGAATCTCTGCAACAGGGTATAAATCACCTATCATCCCGTATCTTACCACAAACGCCTTTCTTTTTCAATCTCAAGGAAGCTCTCTAACTGTGATTTTTTGTGAACACCACTCATGCACATTTCCGTCAGAAACTGCTTTCTGCTAATCATATTTCCCGGTACCCCGGCAGCATTTTTTGAATTTTTTACCGCTGCCGCAGGGACACGGATCATTGGGTCCTACTTTGGGATGCGGCCTGACATAGGTTCCAGACGAATCATCGTCATCTAAACTTAAAAGGCGGCGCAGATTCAACCCGTACAATTCATTTCTTTCCAATTCGTCTAAAAACTGCGTTTCGTCAGGTGAATCATACCCTCGTAGCTGCAGGTACTGTTCGGCAGCATCACCGGAATACAGCGGATTATATTGCATGTCCTGAATGATTGCGGTATTCAGCGGACGGTTTAAATATCTGCTTTTGTTATTTTTTTCCTCCGAATTGTTCAGCAAATCCACAAACGCGCTTCTTGTATTTTCCGATTCCGTATAACGCATCACATAGGCAAACGCTTTGCCTACGATATCCTTTGGAACGGGATTGCCTCTTTTTTGATGGATAAAGATCTGCATCCTGATCCAGGCCTGGGCGAGCGAGCTTCCGTCGCCCTTAAGACGGTCCAGACGCTCTTGCGTTCCTGCGAGCAGCTTTTCCACGCCCTTCATATCATCCGCAGTATTCAGGTATGCAAGGGCCGTCAGCGCCCATACATCGCAGGTTTCTTCATTCAGCTCAAGACTGCCGAGTTCATGAAGTGTGCCCTCAATGATCTGTTTGGCGGTGTCACGCCCAGTTTTCAAATTCATCATATTATACTGCTGTTCATATATGATACCGCTTAGATAAAGGGCATGTACTGAGGCATCCTTGCTGTAAAGCTCATTGCAGTATTGCAGCAGCCGGTTTCCCTTCTCTATAAATCCCGGTTTACCTGTCATAAATGACATATTGATGAAGTTTGAACAGCTGGTTGCAAGTAAGCGCATCTGTTCAGCACTTGTTTCGTCCATCATTGACTGCATTCTTTTGAGTACCCTGTACGCGTCATAGAATTCTCCCTGAAAAAGGCAGCCCATCATCTCAACATTCAGATCCGTCAAACGCACACAACCGGCATATTCATCCTCCGGGCTTTTGTTTATAATCTGCTCATTGAGCTTTTTCAGCTCATCTGCCAATTTGCCAAATCCTGCTGCTGCCGCTTTTTGAATCCGCTCGTTTATAAAAACGCTTTTCATCATCTCAAGCTTGCCGAGCGGCACTGCTGCTGCTTCTTTCATGCATTCCAGCATGCGGCAGACCAGCTGGTCTTTATAGGATAACGCGCCATACTGCACAGCGGCCGCTGCGAGTCCGCGAAACTTAATGAGCTGAAACATCAGCTGCTGTTCGTTGTCCTCATCTTTAAACACATCGGGCATACCATGCCAGAAGCAGTACTCCGTGTCCACACGGCGCAGCAGCTCTTCCCTCGTTTCGTTCGGCGCCACTGCTGTTCGCTCCAGCAGAGCCAGCCTGGCTGTCAGAATATCTATATTCCCGTATGGATCAGGAGAATTCTCAATAATCTTTATCAACAGAGGGTTGTTGCGGAAATCGCTTAAAGCTCTATGAAGGAATAGGGAAAAGGCACGGCCTGCGTTTCTCCAAAGCTCACCGGCCACGTCCGCACAGTCCTTTTCATCCAGATAATAAATAAACATATATTCACGGATAATATCCGGATACATCGGCTGAATGATTCCGTCATTGCGGATCAGGCTCTGGGATACATCGGACAAAAATGTGATCACAGTCTCTTTCCTCTGACGCCCTGGCAGTGTTGTTTCCTCAAGATACATTCTTACAATATTCCAGTCTTCTTCGTATTCCTGCGGAAGACTGCCCAACGCCAGCCCGCCTCCGGCAGAAGCTCTTACCAGCAGACGTATTAATGAAGAGCAAACCTTTCTGCTGCCGTTTAAAGCGGACAACCAGCGTTCCTGTTCCCGCAGTATCACATATTCAAGGACTCCTTCAAATGAGTCATACCCTGGTGCGTTACAGCCGTTATCAATCCATGCCTCCACAAACAGCTGAACAAACAAAGGGCGGAAATGCAGCATTTCGAATTTTTTCCAGTACTCCTGTTTGAGAGTTTGGTCTCTGCGCCTGTCCGCCGGCAGATTATGAGATATGCACACTTCTCCGATCAGATCCAGCACCGCCTGACTGTCCAGATCCGCAAGCGAAATATAATCTCCGTATTGCGCTGCCATGAAACGGCCGCGGTCTGCAATTCCAAAGGAATTTACCAGATTCTCCGTCCAGGAACCGGTTTGGGCGCCGGACTCCCGCTCAATCAGTAAAATGCGCAGCCGAAACCCCACAGCCAAAAAAGTGTCGGCCAGACACCCAATCACGGCCGCATACTGCTGCTCTCTTCCCTGCACATAGTCGATTGCGACAAGTGTATTCATAATCGGCGCATATGACTTCACATCGTTAACGGTCACCCTGTCATTCAGGAAAAAGGAGTACCAATCATTCTTATGGCGTTTCATCAATTCGAGGACCAGCCTGCTTTTGCCCGCGCCGGCCTGTCCCGTCACCGCCCACCACAGAAAAGCCTGATCTTCGGACAGGAACTGACCCAGCTCATCTAATTCTTTATGGCGACCGACAAACGAAAGAAGTTCATTGGAATAATGATACTTCCCCAATGCGCTTAAAGCATCTGCCGGCAGCTTATCCTCATATACTGTCCTTCCGACAATCGGATTTCTGTTCATGAACTCATTTGCGCGGTACATCATCATATCGTGCAGGAAATCCGGAAGATCCGTATAATCCGTGCCGTAATCGATCACTGTGAAATTATCCGGAAGCGCCGGCTCCGTATCACAGCTGCGCTTTAAATAGAAATATGGGACATTCAAATGCAGCTTCTCACCCGCAAACTTTATAAAACGGGAAATATTCACATCATCCGTCGTCTGTCCGCAGCCAATAAAGATCAGTGTGCGGGTCCCCAGCAGCTGCTGGATGAACTGAGCCGCCTCATCATTATATATGGCCTCATACTGCTCCTGGCTGGCGATTATATTATCCACTCCGGCCGCAGAGCTGTACATGCCGTGCAGATGCAGCACCGAATCCGCTCTTCCTTTATCTATCATCTCAAACGCCAGGTCCGGCTGCTCATAGGTAAGCGAATGCAGGCCGATTGCGGATTCCAGAAGCGTATCGTAATTTGTTGTCGTAATGATATCTCTCGTCAGTCCTGTGAGTGTGAGCGTCTGAGCAAGGGACCGATTCGTCACGCTCATGCTTTCGATGGATGCTTTCATCCAGGAATCGTATGTACCTGCTGCCTTGGTCTTAGTGATTACTTCTCCTGCGATTGCGATAAGGGACGCGGCAGAGGAATCAGATTCAAGGCGCGCTTTAAGTTCCTGCTGTCCTGCCCGATCCAGTATATATTCAATTCCGTCATTTATCCACTGATACCAGCTTGAGCGGCGGCCTGAAATGGAGGTTGAGAAGCCGGAGCCGAATACGTATACAATTTTTTCTTTGGAGAGGATGGGTTTTAGCTGAGGTGATAGCGGGGTTTTCATGGGATGCCTCCAGACTGTGTAGAGCAGGATACGTGGGAGCGTATCCTGCATCCATTATACTGACAGTTTAGCATTGGCGTGGCTAAATGGCAAGCTTTCTGCTTCTTATCCTATACTCCCCTTCTTCCATTGTTTATTTAGAATCCGCCAGATCAATTGCAGCATTTTCCGGAACAGACCTGTGCCAAAGAAGCGGCGGATTTTTTTACAGCGCAAAGTCTGCGGTGCATTCTCGGTTGAAGAGGCTGCATCAAAACAGTCCTCGCTGTACTTGTCATTGCTGTTCTTATTCTCCCGCACGTTCACAAAAGAAATGAAACACGGGATGATTACCTTGGTTGCCTGTTCTTCTTTTTTTAACGCAGTTGCCATAATGCTACCTCCTTGGATTATGGCAAACCGCCTGGCGCAGGTTTCCACACTACATTAAGAATCCAAGAATGCGCTGCTGTCAAAATACGATGCGGCAGATCCTTATGGGTTTATAGCGCTTGTGTTCCAGACAGCAGTAAAATCACGTTCAGCATTTGATATCAGGTCGGGCGGCTCCCTGCAAAATGCTGTGGAATACTGCCTGGAAAACACTGATAATTTGACGGATAACGTCCCTGTGAAAATTGCATTTTCAAGGCCTGCTGGCGATCGTAACACTTCCTTTGACAGGACGATCGTGAAAGACAAACAGTGCAGTCAGACAGCCCACCAAGACCTGAATTTGATAAATGGCTTGATTCATTATCCGTCCATCATAAACCAAACGAATATCCAACATATCAGACATCATGGATGAAGCGTTACTATTGTTCACTTCCTGGATATACCGATGCGGTGAAACCGCTATTCCGGAAAAACCGGACTGGCGGTTTCCCTTTTCCGGGCGTTGTTGCCTCCTTTTTTGGCTGTACAACCTATGAAGCAGTTACTATAAATAAGCCTCCTTCTTAACGTTATTTTTCATCTCGCTTTCCATACATCAAGAAATTAGCTAGTGGAATACTTTTAAACACTGAAATTATAATTACAGTAAACACACAAGTACAAATAAGCGATACAGTAAAGTTAACGAATCCTTCTGTACTCCAAAAAATATTCTTATTGCTAACAGTAAATAAATTGTTTACAAGCATGTGTGTCGCATATATTTCTAATGTATATTTTCCAATCCATGGAAATTTAATCTTGCTGAGTATTTCTTGAAATCTTTCAACAGTATTATACAATACGAGATTTCCAGCAAAACCAGTTATACATCTCAGCATAATTGATAACAATCCATCCTCGCAATGGTATAAATCATAGTTGAAGATTATTGCAAGAAATATAATAAAGCTAATAAAAACTACATGATTCTTTAAATTTTGCCAATACGGTTTCCATACGTTCTCTGTCCAGCGTAGGATAAAACCAAAACCATAGAAAACTGAGTAATATAAAATATATTTAATTCCAAACATACTAACATCACGATACAAAACCACAACTATTAGTAACACGCCAAAATACACACAACAAGTTATGAAACTTAATACTATTTTTTTGAATTTTTTCTCGTTACTTGAGATGATTCTATTTACAAATGCTGCCAAAACTGACAGTGCAAAAACAACCCATAAAAACCATAGGCCACCATCAACATTATGAAATAGTGTGTTTAACCCTGTAATAATATTTCTATCGCATCTTCCTAATAGCAAAACGCAAATTAGAATCCACCAACTCAAAAAGGGAAGAAGATAGCGTTCACAGCTTTTCTCAATTGCCTTTCCAATTTTGTTACTTGGTCTTGCAACAAAATAGCCTGACACAAGCATAAATCCAGGCATCTGAATAGCCCAGATAAGATTCGTCAATATTCCGCCCTCATCTAAAACCGAGTACTGAAGAACATGGCGAATCACAACCAAAATCATGAGAATACCTTTAAAACAGTCTAGCGTATAGTTTCGCTCTGTCTGTCTGTCTGTCTGTCTGTCTGTCTGTCTGTCTGTCTGTCTGTCTGTCAAAATATGATACATTCATTTTAACCTCCACGTCAATTTTTTTATTTTATGTCCACAGATAATTTCACTTGTCAAGGTTCTGCTCGCAGTACGATCAAAGCGGATAGTATGACCAATTTGGCGGCGATGACAGCCCTCTTGCGGAGGCGATCCTTAGTCGCAATACACAGAAATTTTTACCCCCTATTGCAACCCTGTGCATTAGAACCTCCACATCCATCTATTTTAGTTGTACTACACACAAATAACTCACATCATTACAGTTTAATCCACTGCGGAGGAACTATATCGATTTTTTTCTTATCGAAAAACCACCTCTTAGGAGCAATTACAATTTTTCCATCATGTTCTTTTAATTTAGCTCCCCACCAATAAAATGTACTGTTTACAATGATAGAATGCACACACGACGACATGATGAGCAATTCTTCAAAGTCACTTTCAACATCCTTATTTTCTCTGACTATTACATGTCGATTTTGAAAATCAATATTATTTTTGACCCATTCTATATCGTTTGAAAAAACATAATAAACTGGCGATTCAACTTTCTCATCAATATATTTCATAGCATTAGAAAAATAGTCTTGACCATATGAACCATAGTGTTTTTCTTCAAGTGAATAATCACCTTTTCTAATTCCAAGGAACACAGAATTGCATTTTTCTACTTCTTCAATGAATCGTTTAGTCTTTTCATTCAAATCAGCCCTTGGCGTAAAATCTTTACGTACTTCTTCTATTACAGATTCAACATGTTTCCATGATTGCCAATAACCATCATAATAATTGTACTTTTGCAATGCGACAATATTCCTATAGCTTCTATCTATTTCAAAAAAGTAACGATGATTAAAAAGCATTTCAAAAACTACCAATGCTTTGCTTTTATAATTTAATCCACTGTTTTCATGTTCCATTAAACATATATTAGCAATATCTTCTTGGGTAGCAATTGGTAATGATATGTTAAATTTTAGTATTCTGGGTTTTCTAACTTGATCATTTTCCAAATGATTATAAGAAGATAAGTCCAATTTTATTGAATCATTTGTCATTTTCTCCAAAGCCTTCGCAAAAGAATATTGGAACATTTGATTTCCTAACCCACCTTTTAATTTTACAATCTTCATAATAATACACCTATTAGTCTATTCCCAAATTCATACCATTTCCCATGTCAACACAGTATCTTCTTTTAAATCCATTAAGACTTTTCGTCCGATTACTACTTTTGTAAATTTCGGCGAAATACCTATACCAGGGCGTTTAGGCATAAGATCCTCCTCCTTAATCACTTCGCCTGCCCGCATATCTCTAGTAAGCACAAGAGACCTTCTAGCTTCTCTTCTAGGCACAAGTTCACACTCTAAAACCGTCTTCTCTGCCGAACCAAGCACAGTGTCAATCCAAATAAAGTTTGCAATAGCTTTTTTGAAGTCTTGAGGATCGCCTGCATGGTAATGATCATTACCATGAAGGGTCTTGTCGAGAGTAAAATGCTTTTCGATCACATCTGCACCAAGCATGTAAGCTGTAGCAAGAGTCATCATTGTATCGTCCGGAGCGACATGATCGCTGAAGCCAACTCTCACATCCGGGAAATCATTTTTCAGTGTTTTAATAATTCTCAGATTAGCATTCTTTGGTTCTGTTGGATAAGAAAGAACGCAATGGAAAATCACAATATCCTTACAACCGACTTCTTTAAGGGCACGTACCGCTTCATCCACTTCTGATAAATAAGAAGCGCCGACAGACATATAAACTGGTTTCCCCTTCCTGCCGATGTGCTTAACAAACGGAATATTTGAAAGATCAGACGATGAAATCTTATAAAAATCCACCATATCATAGAGATAATCAGCAGATGCATAATCAAACGGAGTAGAAGTGAAATCCATTCCTTTTGAATGAGTATAATCACAAAGCTCTTTATACTCCGCCACACCAAAATGATCATGCTTCAAAAACAACTCATACTGTGTCTTAGTAGGCTCTTTAGATGTATCCCAATAAGCAGGAGAATTCTTAGATACTATTGTTCCTGCCTTGTATGACTGGAACTTTGCACAATCAATCCCTACTTCGGCAGCCTCGTCTATATAAAGCTTTGCTGCTTCCAATGGGGAGATCCCCATCTCTTTTGCTGTGTCATAAAAGTTAACTCCCATTTCGGCAATTATATATGGTTTTGTTTTTCTCATATTCTTATTTCTCCTTCTACCTTTATAGGTTATTAATCAATCCCATTACACGCTTTCGTCCACCTCTAAGATCATGACTGAGAAGCATATTATGAAATTTCATTCGACTTTCTTTTGTTAACTCAAGGTACATCTTAAGTGTGCCTTCAATTATTTCGTCAGTAGGGTTCAACCCAATATATGTAAATCCATTTTCATTACATACAAATCCGTGCTTTTCTTCTCTCTGGTTTTGTGCCATTGCAATTGCAGGAATTCCAAGTATTGCAAGTTCATATCCTGTTCTTCCTCTTGAAGTCACAGCTACATCGCAACTTGACATCAGCTCAGGCATATTAGATACATCATAGAGTACTTCAATGTTCTCATACTTATTAAACTTCATAAGTGCATCGACATTATATTTGGCTCTTCCCAATACTACTACAAAGTAATATTTTTGATATTCAGGCTTAGATATAATCGAAAGTAACCTATCAGAATAATTCTGAGGATCAGCTCCTCCAAAAGAGATAAAGACCTTTTCTACATGTTCCTTAATTTGAATTGGCTCATAAAACATAAATGTCTTACCCGAAATATAATACTTCTCTCCAGCTTTAACCTGTGGCAATGTATTCTCCTGGAATAATGCATTAAATACCAAATCAGCCTTAAAAACACCCTCTCCATCATCTTCAAAGTTAATTATCTTTGCGTTTGGTAGTACTGTTCTTAATGCAATCATATAATCAATAGAAGTTGTCAGGATATCGTTGATAAACACGGTATAGTTTTCTTTTTTACATATAATGGTATCGTAATTTAAGACACTTCAAGAGACATTTCTTAATGAATCTG
>NZ_QUEE01000018.1:39062-131129 GCF_003477885.1 Lachnotalea sp. AF33-28 | reverse complement strand
TTTGAAGAATTTTCAGGGTTGGAATATACTGTTCAGTTATCAAGGTTCTGTTTGCATTTCTTGTTGTTTTTTGTTGTCGTATCAGCGACAGCTTTGTAATAATACCACAGGAAAAATCGTTTGTCAACACAATTTTAAATATTTCTTGTTTTTTTGTCAAACTCTGGTTACCGTTCACGGTTGTCGTAAACCTACCGCGAATGACAGGGCAGAGTATCTGGAGTTTAACCATTTTCCTGGCTTATATACAGCGAATTGTGCTGCTTGCATCCGTTTATACTATCAACTGTTTTGAGTCTCCAGTTCAAACCAGAAGCATACGCCGTTCTCACGGTTCTCCACGCCATATTTGCCCTTATGGGCATCCATGATCGCCTTCACTATGGACAGCCCGATCCCGCTGCCGCCATATTCCCTTGTCCTTGCTTTATCGACTTTATAAAACTTAATCCAGACTTTTTCCAGATCTTCTTCCGGTATCGGATCTCCGGTATTAAATACGCTCACCTTCACCGCCGTATCCTTTAGTTCCATACGGATATCGATCACCCGGTCATAATCCAGATGGTTTAACGCATTGCTGACATAATTGCTCACCACTTCCTCGATCATGAACTCATCCGCGCTGATGAAGACCGGTTCCGTCCGGCTGAAACGGATATCCGCCCCCTTCTGCTGCGCAAGAATCTCCGAGGAATGCAGCACGCCCCGGATCAGTTCCGTCAGATCAAAAGTCTCACGCTGCACCTGGTTGACATACTCAATCTGATTCAGATTCAGAAGCTTCTTGACCATCTGATTCATCTTATCCGCCTCATCCATGATTACCTCACAGTAAAACTGCCGGCTCTCCTCATCCTCATTCACACAGTCATTTAAACCCTCAGCATAGCCCCTGATCAGCGCGATCGGCGTTTTGAGCTCATGGGATACGTTGGAGATAAACTCTTTGCGCATATCATCGATCTGGATCTTTTCGTCGATATCACACTGCAGCTGCCGGTTGGCAGACTTCAGCTCCGTGATGGTGTGTTCCAGCTTTTGGGCCAGATCGTTGATATTGCCGCCTAGGATACCGATTTCATTTTTCTCTTTCCCGTTGTACTTCACGTCGAAATCCAGGTCGCTCATGCGTCTGGATATGCCGGCCAGCTGCAGGATGGGCTTGGTCAGCTTTCTTGTCATAAAATAAATGAGCACCGCGCTGATGATAATCGCTGTTACTCCTATATATGTGTAAAACCGATTGGCGATGGCTACGCTTTCCCGTATGCTTTCGATCGGTGTGTTCATGAGGAAAACATCACCGCTGCTTAAAAAACCCCACATTTCCATATAATAGGATTTATAGTTGGAATCATAAGTCTTTATAATGGAGTAATTGTTTGTACTCTCCATCTTGTCACCGAAGGCTTCATCCCCCAGATACGCATATACCTGCAGGCGTTCTTTCATCCAGAGCACGTCCCGGCTGGAGGCATAGGCCGCCTCTCCGCTGCCTCCCATTATAAAGAAGGAGATATTGGCGCTGTTGCTCAAGCGGTGCATCAGGCGGAGCATCTTCGCATCCGTCTCATCGTTTTTATCCGCCATAATCAGATCTATCTCGGAGTAGGCTTCTTTCAGCGTGTTCATCTTATCCCGAAGATAGTAATCCTCAAGAAAATACTGATTAATAAAAAGGCAGGCCGCGATGGTGAACGCGGTAATGCCTGCCAGTACAATCGTAAATTTAAAGCGTAATGAATGTCTCATGCCTGTAATCAGCCTTCCACTTCGAATTTATAGCCCATGCCCCAGATGGTCTTGATGTAATCGCCTTTCTCTCCCATCTTGCTGCGCAGCTTTTTCACATGGGTATCAATCGTCCTGGCATCGCCAAAGTAGTCATAATTCCAGACATTATTCAGTATCCGTTCTCTGGAAAGGGCGATTCCCTGATTCTCCATAAAATAGACCAAAAGCTCAAACTCCTTAAAACTTAACTCTATGCTCTTACCGTCAATGGTAACTTCATGGGCCTCTTTGTCCACCACAATGCCGTTTACCTCCATGCGGTCGGATTTCACCGCGTTGGTACGGCGCAGGATCGCTTCCACCCTGGCAACCAGTATCTTCGGGCTGAACGGTTTGGAGATGTATTCATCCACGCCGAGATCAAATCCCTGCAGTTCGTCGCTCTCTTCCCCCTTGGCTGTCAGCATGATGATCGGCACTTTGGAATGCTTGCGGATCTCTCTGCACACCTGCCAGCCATCCATCTTGGGCATCATCACGTCCAGAATAATGAGCGCGATATTTTTGTCCTGAAAGAAGATATCAATCGCCTCTTCCCCATCACCGGCTTCTACAACGGCGAATCCGTTGCGCACAAGAAAATCGCTGACCAGCTTCCTCATCCTGCTTTCATCATCCACCACCAACACCTTTAAAGGTTCCATGGCATATACCTCCCGGTTCAATGTTTTTATCCATATGAAAAAGAACCCCGCAGAGCATTTTTATTTCATAGTCCATACTTCCTGTGAAATAAAAATGCTCTGTCCTGCACCTTATCAATCAGCTTCGTTTGGGAATATTATAACAAATTCCACGCGAAATACCATAGAATTCACGCAAAATTCATAAATCTGAATTTTAGTTCAGACGGCGCTTCTGAATTGTACTACGTCGTATTCCAAATAACTATATTTTTTACTTAGCATATTTTTTAGTACATATCATTGTCTCGGTTCTCCCCGATACAGCAGTTTCATCACGATCGGAGTCACTATAGAGGAGATGACGATCAGCAGGATCACTGCGGTGAAGTAGGCGGAGTTCATCAGGCCTACAGACAGCCCTTTCTGCGCCACAATCAGCGCCACCTCGCCCCTTGTCATCATACCCACGCCGATCTTAACAGTATCCTTTCCGCGGAATCCGCACAGCCGGGATGCGGCACCGCAGCCGATAATCTTCGTCACCAGCGCCACCGCTACAAAGCCCAGCGAAAAAAACAGCAGAGGAACGGTCATCCTGTCCAGATCCGTTTTCAGACCGATGCTCGCAAAAAAGATCGGGCCGAATATCATATAGGAACTGATATCCATTTTCTCCGCTATGTAGTCGGAATCCTGAATGCTGCACAGAATAATGCCCGCCACATAAGCGCCGGTCACATCCGCAATTCCGAAATATTTTTCCGCACAGTATGCCATGGCCAGACAGAGCGCCAGACCAAAGATCGGGATTCGGCGGCGGTGCGGATACCTCTCATCCATATGCTTAAACAGCAGGAACCCAATAAAGCCCACCGCACCGCTGAACAGGAAGAAAAGAACCGTGCTAATCACAACATCGGCCGGATTGGATTCCGGATTCTTAAATCCGATCACAAATGTCAGGACGATGATGCCGATCACATCATCCAGTATGGCCGCACCCAGAATCGTGGTGCCTACTTTTCCCTTCAGATGCCCCAGTTCCCTTAACGTCTGCACCGTGATGCTTACTGAGGTGGCAGTCATGATCACACCGATAAACACTGTCTTATAAAAGTCCAGCGTACCGACCGGTGAAAATCCGTAAAAGCAGGAATAAAACAGATAACCGCCGGCAAGAGGCACAAACACACCCACACAGGCTATGAGAAGGCAGATCGGACCGGTCTTTACCAGTTCCTTCAGATTTGTTTCAAGGCCGGCGCAGAACATCAGAAGGATCACGCCGATTTCCGCCATCTGCAGCAGAAAATCGCTCTGATTCACCAATCCCAGGAGGCTGGGACCCACGATCAGACCTGCTATGATTTCTCCCACCACCTGCGGTGCCTTCAGCTTTCTGGCCAAAAGCCCGAACAGCTTTGCCGCAATGATAATGATTGCCAGATCCTTAAATATAGCATATGTTTCCATCACTCATTCTCCCTCGTTAGTAAAATCGACCCAAAAACGGGACAGACAACATATGCCTGTCCCGTATAGCGGGGCCCCGTATTTTTTTGTATTTCTGTCTGATTTTACATCAGGTCTTTCATGTCGACGCCGTCCATATCATCAAAATCCTGGTTTTCACCGACCATACCCCAGATAAATGTATACGCCTGTGAACCGCTTCCTGAATGAATGGACCAGCTGGGTGAAATAACCGCCTCTTCATTTCTCATAACGATGTGGCGGGTCTCCTGGGGTTCTCCCATATAATGCATTACAAATGCATCCTCCGGAATATCGAAATACAGATATACTTCCATCCTTCTGTCATGGGTATGGCAGGGCATGGTATTCCAGACACTGCCCGGCTTTAACTGGGTCATACCCATCTCCAGCTGGCAGCTTTCCACCTGTCCGGGCAGTATGTATTTGCAGATTACTCTGTGGTTGGACTGCTCTAAGCTTCCCAGCTCCACGCGGACACAGTTCTCCGGTTTAATCAGCACGGTAGGGTAAGTCATATGCGCGGGAGCGCTGTTCATATAGAATTTGGCGGGAGCTGACGGATCAGCGCTGGCAAAAGAAATATCCTTAGAGCCCATGCCGATATACATGCCGTCCTTATACTCCAGTTCATATGCCGTGCCGTCTACGGTAATCGTACCTTTGCCGCCGATATTGATCACGCCCAGCTCTCTTCTCTCACAGAAATACTGCGCTCTTAACTCATCCCCTGCGGTCAGCACAAGCGGTGCATCCGTCGGAGTGGCGGCGCCTGTGATGATCCTGTCAATATGGCTGTACACCAGTTTGATCTCGCCTGGCGTAAACAGGTTCTGGATCAGAAATTCTTCTCTAAGCCTCTCTGTAGTATAATATTTTACATCTTTGGGACTCACTGCTGTTCTTAATTCCATTTTATCCTCCATTCCGCACACAGATAGGTGCATATACATTTTAAAACAGCGCAGACTGACAGCCCGATATGCGGACATACCGGGCCTGGACTTTTGAAGTCACCATCAGTATAGCATTTCAGATGAAACTGTGCAAGGAACTATCGCATATTTTTGCCAGTAAACGAACCATCACGTTACAGTTCACAGTTACCGAAAAATTCCCGCGTATGAGAGGGCAGGGTACGGTCCTCTCATACGCTGCTTTATTGGCAACGTGTGAACAGTAACACCGTCACCGGTAATGGCAGGCGGCAAAATGCCCCGGAGCCTTTTCCTCCCATTTAGGTTCTTCCTTTACACAAAGCTCAGTCGCATAGGGGCATCTTGTATGGAATTTGCATCCGGCGGGCGGATCCGCCGGTGAAGGCATATCCCCTTCCAGGATGATCCGCTTCATCTTCTTTCTCGGATCCATATTGGGAACCGCACTTAGGAGACATTCGGTATACGGGTGCAATGGGTTGGCAAACAGGTCCTCCGTGCTTGAAAGTTCCACGATATTCCCCAGATACATCACTCCCACCTCATCACAGATGTGTTCCACCACAGAGAGGTCGTGGGAGATAAACAGATACGACAGGCCATGTTCTCTCTGCAGCTCTTTTAAGAGGTTCACGATCTGCGCCTGGATGGACACATCCAGCGCCGATACGGGCTCATCCGCCACGACGATCTCCGGTTTCATCGCAAGAGCTCTGGCGATGTTGATTCTCTGTCTCTGCCCTCCGGAGAACTCATGCGGATAACGGTCCTTGTATGAAGGGGAGATGCCGCATTCCTCCATCCGATCTTCCAGATACCGGTCATACCGGTCTTTCGGGACAATACGGTGCTCTTTGACGCCTTCCAGTATGATATCGCCCACCGTCATCCTCGGGCTTAAGGCGCTGTAAGGGTCCTGGAAGATCAGCTGAAGCTTCGGCCGCAGCAGACGCATCTGCCTTTTATCCAATGTAAAAATGTCCTGGCCGTGAAAGCACACTTCCCCCGCCGTAGGCGTGATCAGCCGCAGAATCGTGCGCCCGGCCGTGGTCTTGCCGCAGCCGCTCTCCCCAACCAGCCCCATTGTGGTCCCTCTGCAAAGGGCGAATGAGATATCATCCACAGCTTTGACATGTCCGGTCACTTTCTGCAGCAGTCCGGACTTGATCGGATAGTACTTTTTTAAATGACGCACATCCAAAATCACTTCTTTTTCCATTCTAATCCCTCCCCGATTCCCCGGTCACGGCTTCCGCTTTGTTACCGCCTTCAATCCGATAACATGCAGCAAAATGGGTATCCCCAAAAGGCTCCAGATCCGGGATACCGCTCCGGCACTCTTTTGCGCACTGTCCGCAGCGGTTATAAAAGGCGCAGTAATCCGGCATTTCGGCAGGGCTGACCACGGTGCCGGGAATCGAGTAAAGCGTATCTTTTACGGTTCCGATCGCCGGCTTGCTTTTGATCAGTCCCTTGGTATAAGGATGCTTCGGAGTGAGCAGCACTTCCATCACAGTGCCTTTCTCCACAATTCTACCCGCGTACATGACAATCACCTCATCCGCCATCTCCGCCACCACCCCAAGGTCATGGGTGATCAGCAGTATGCCCGCCCCAATCCGGTCCTTGAGTTCCTTCATGAGCTCCAGTATCTGCGCCTGTATGGTCACATCCAGTGCTGTGGTGGGCTCATCGGCGATGATCAGCTCCGGGTTGCAGGAAATGGCCATGGCGATCATGACTCTCTGGCGCATGCCGCCGGAAAGCTCGTGAGGATAGGATTTATAGATGCCCTCCGCCCTGGGAATGCCTACCAGCTTTAACATGCGCACGGTCTGCTCACGGATCTCGGTCTTGGTCATCATCGGATTGTGCAGGCCTATCATCTCATCGATCTGGTTTCCGACCGTAAATACAGGATTCAGGCTGGTCATCGGCTCCTGGAAGATCATGGCGATCTCACCCCCGCGCACCTGCTCCATCTCTTCTTCAGAGGCCGATACCAGATCCACCGGCCCAGACGGACGGTTAAAACGGATCGTTCCGTCCACGATTCTGCCGGCAGGCTCCTGCAGCAGGCGCATGATGGATAAGCTGGTCACGGACTTGCCGCAGCCGCTCTCCCCAACCAAAGCCACCGTTTTACCCGCAGGCACTGCAAAGGAGATGCCGTTCACCGATTTGGCCACACCGGTTTCCGTGTAAAACCAGGTCTTTAAATTTTCCACTTCGAGTATATTCTCATTGTCATGCATCACAGCCTGTCTCATACAAACCTCCTTCCCTTCGGATCAAAGGCGTCTCGAAGCCCGTCACCGATAAAATTAAAGCCCATGACCGTAATCAGGATACAGATGCCCGGCGGCAGCCAGATATTCATATAATTGCGCATGATGATCGGGTCGGTCACCGTATTGACCATATTGCCCCAGCTGGCTAAAGGAAATGGCACGCCGATCCCCAGATAGCTTAAGGTGGATTCCATCAAAATGACGCTCCCCAGGCCCAGCGTGGCGAATACGATCAACTGCGGCATCACATTGGGAAGCAGATGACGTATGATCTTTTTTCTGGCAGGCAGCCCGATGGTCTCGGTAGCCACCATATACTCCTGCTCTCTAAGGGAGAGGATCTGCCCGCGTACCAGCCGCGCGATGCCGGACCAGCCTAAGAATCCAAGGCTTAGCATCAGCCCGTAGATTTTATATTCCTGTTTCACCTGCAGTGTGATCATGACAGAGCTTAAAATCAGCAGGATCGGCAGCGTGGGGATACAGTAAAACACATCCACGATCCTCATGATCAAGCCGTCGATTTTGCCGCCGTAATAGCCGGCGATGCCTCCCAGGGTCATACCCAGCAAAAGCTCAATGGCGATGACCACAAATCCCACAAACAAGGATACACGGCCGCCGTACATCAGCCTCGTGAGCACATCCCGCCCGTCGGTGTCCGTTCCCAGCAGGTGCTTTGAAGACGGCGGCGCCTTGACGAGCACCGTAACGCCAGGATCGCTGTACCCGTGTTCCGACTGATTCTCATCGGAGTTAAACTCCACGCCGTCCTTCACAAAAAAGATGGTATACTCCCCATAGGGGGAAAAGATCGGTCCGAATACCGAAAACAGTGTCATGATCAGAATCAGCGCTATGCCTAGAAGCGCCAGCTTATTTTTCAGGAAACGTTTCCAGACTTGTTTTCCCATGAATTCGCCTCCTCTTTAACTAAGTTTTACTCTGGGATCCACCAGGCCGTAGGTGATGTCGGCAAGCAGTGTCCCGAGCAGTGTCAGTACGGCCAGAAAGATATTAAAACCCATAATAAACGGTATATCCCCCTGCTTTAAGGCCTGCAGCGAGGTATAGCCCAGGCCGTCTATGGCAAAGATCCCTTCGGTGATAATCGCGCCGGAGAACAGTCCCGGCAGCATGCCGCCCACCATCGTCACCAACGGGATCAGCGTATTGCGGAAGCCGTGGCGGTAGATCACGGTCTTTTTCTTCAGACCTTTGGCCCTGGCCGTGCGGATATAATCCGCCTGGAGCACTTCCAGCATATTGGTCCTGGTGTAGCGCATAAAGCTGCCCATGCCGGTGACAGTAAGCACGGTGACCGGCAGTATATAGTGCACAGCCATATCCAGGATATGGCGGATGCCCGTATAATCCTCTCTCGCGGTGGTCATGCCCTGCAGCGGAAGCCATCCCAGTCCCATGGAGAAAATCCTCTGCAGCAGCGCGGCAAAAAAGAAGCTGGGGAGTGAAATGCCCACCATCGCAAATACAGTTACCGCGTAATCCGACTTGGAATACTGTTTGG
Organism: Lachnotalea sp. AF33-28; assembly: GCF_003477885.1. Taxonomy (GTDB): domain Bacteria; phylum Bacillota; class Clostridia; order Lachnospirales; family Lachnospiraceae; genus AF33-28. The sequence goes on along the minus strand of NZ_QUEE01000018.1, from coordinate 122,455 downwards.
AAGCTGACGTGATTCCCATCGGCACCGCCAGCAAAAGCTGCAGGATAAAAGCCGGCAGCGCTAAAAAGAAGCTAACCCACATCTTATCCGTGATCACCTCTGTCACCGGCCTTCCATATACAAAGGAAATACCCAGATCTCCTCTAAGGGCTTTGCCAAGCCATTGGAAATAGCCCTCCACAATCCCGGTGTCTAAGCCATAGAGCTTTCTTAAGTTCTGGATCATGGCCTCAGTCACATTGGGGTTGCCGGCAAAGGTTGTCTGTATATAGTCGCCGGGCATGCTGCGCACCAGCGCATACAGCAGGATCGAAACGCCAAACAGCACTCCTATGCTTATCAGAACTCTCCGTATAATATATTGGCGCATATTTTTACATTCCTCCTTGCGTTCCTGATACAAATCCAAATTCCCTCGCCGTAAGCCAATCCGATCGGAATCGGTCACATGAAAGTTTCGGCGGGCGCATCAGAATGCGTCCGCCGATGGACTTTAGATCAGTTCAGTTCCAGTGTGTGAACTGAAAAGTAGTTATCGTAGAACGGCTGGCGGTAGGGGGTTGCCTCTTTGATCAGAGACTCTGTATTCACCACCTTAGGGTTAAATACAATCATATTCATCCTCTGGTATACCGGCATTTCCACCGCCTCATCCATGATCAGATCCAGAACCTGCGCATAGATTTCTTTCCGCTCCTCAATATCTGTCGTGCTTCTGCCCGCTTCAATTAGTCTGTCTAATTCTTCGTTCTTTATTCTATAATGATTGGTTGTTCCTTCTGAATGATACAGCTGGTACATATCGGGATCCGGTGTTGCAGACCAGGCGGCTACAAACATATCCCATTCCCCCGCCTTCATCTTATCAAACAGGATGGCGGAATCGGTATCGGTGATATCCAGGATGCCTCCCAGCTTTTCCAGCTCTGTCTTCATCTGTGTCAGAATCGGTGCGGAAGGGTGATCCATCGTCCCTTCACCGCCGATGGCGATCTCAATCCTAAACTGAACGCCGTCTTTTTTCAGCACGGTCCTGCCGTTTTCGGCTACCTGCTTATAGCCGGCGGCCTTGAAATATTCCAGCGCCTTCTCAGGATTAAAGCCATAAAACTCCTCTGCTCCCTTAGGGTATGCCCAGGAGGTTGTGCTCATCGGACGCTCAATAATGGTCGCCAGATCACCGTAGTAGGTCTGGATGGCCGGCGCCCGGTTCATCAGATGCATCATCGCTTTTCTGATATTTTTGTCCGGAACCCGGTCGGCATTGATGCCGATATAACCGTATCCCGGATTATCGATCATCACCGGATACAGCCCGGCTTCCTCGGCCATTTTAACAGATTCCGGATTGGCGTTGGGAGAGGATATATCGATCTCGCCCTGCTTTACTGCCTCCAGCTTGTTCGCATTTGAGTTTACCTGCAGCTTGATCGTCGGAGTCTTGGGCGCGCCCTGCCAGTAGTTTTCATTGGCGCGGAGTGTCACGATATTGTTCTGGAAACTTTCAAATACATACGCGCCGCTGCCCATCGGCTTATCGTTTCTGGATTTCACGACGGTTAAATCGCCCTTTACCCAGGTGTTTCCATTGTCGTCCGTGCCATAATAGTGAGCCGGTGCCACTTCAAATACAAATTTATAGATCGCGGACGGGTCAATCCCGTTCACGCGCACTTCAAGAGTTTTATCATCCACAACTCTTACACCGGCTATTTCATCCGCATCCCCGTTTTTGTACTCTTCCAGTCCGACGATATCCACCGTGGACATGGTGGAAGAGCCGTCATAGGACGGATCGCAGTAAATCAGGATATTAAACAGGAGATCCTGCGCGGTCATAGGTTTTCCGTCGCTGAAGTTCACATCCTGTTTTAAATGAAAGGTATAAACTGTCTCGTCATCCTTTTCTTCTATAGTATAGTCCGCAAGTCCAGGGGCCGGCTGACCCTGGCTGTCATAGGAAATCAGCGTGTCAAAGGCAAACTGGTATGCGTGCTTATCATATGCGTTCGTGGAAAAAAACGGGCTGAACACACCGTTAAACTGTGATTCCCCGGCAATAACCGTAGTATATGCATGATCTGCTTTCCCCGCGCATCCGGTCAAAGCCAGCACGCAGACAAAACATATCGCCAATAATCGTTTCTTCAATAAAATTCCTCCCATCTCATGTTTAATTCGTACACAACTGCTGCTGACATAAAATAACATATTTACGGTCCCGTGACAATCCATCAATTATTTCATGCAAAAGCAGTTGTTTCCTTCTGATGTAATTGTTTCATTTATTCCCAAAAAAATACACACAAATAAATTTGTCATAACCGGTAGAATTTTGGCGCTGATATGGTATAATGTCGACAGACATTATACCTGCGCTGATTTTTGTCTGCGGAGCGGACAGTTACCCTAGGAAATCATGCGCATCCCCCCGGAGGGGCCATGCCAGCTGGCTGGCATGGTATAATGTCGACAGACATTATACCTGCGCTGATTTCCGTCTGCGGAGCAGACAGTTACCATAGGAAATCATGCGCATCCCCTGCCAGCTGGCTGGCAAGGGATAGTTTAAAGATATTTATAACAAATAGCAGAGGATGGTCAAGATGAAGAATATATTAATTACACTGCCTGCAGATGAGCGCCATAAAGCCCTTTTTGAAAAACAGGCGCCGGAAGCGGCGTTTGCCTACGTGCCCAAAGAGGCGCTCACAGAGGATCTGGTCCGCCAGGCACATGTCATAATCGGGAACGTCCCTCCCGCGATGCTCAAATACGCGGACAATCTGGAATGGCTGCAGTTAGGCTCCGCAGGAGCCAACGATTACGTAAAAGAGGGTGTCCTGCCTCCTCATGTTGTCCTGACCAACGCTACCGGCGCTTACGGTCTGGCGCTGTCGGAATATATGCTGGGCACCGTGCTGGAACTGATGAAAAATCTGCACCGCTACCGCGACAACCAGCAAAACAGGCTGTGGAAGGATGAAGGAACGGTCACCAGCATCTACGGTTCCACCACTCTTGTCATCGGTCTGGGGGACATCGGCAATGCGTTCGCATCCAGCATGAAGAAACTGGGCAGCTATCTGCTGGCGGTCAAGCGTCTGCAGACAGAGAAACCGGATTATATCGATGAGCTCTATACGTCGGAGTCACTGGAGGAACTGCTTCCCCGGGCAGACATCGTCGCCGTCTGCGTTCCCGGCAATGATTCCACCTTCCATATGCTCGACTCAAACAGGCTGAATATGATGAAGCCGGGCGCCATTCTCGTAAACGTGGGGCGCGGCAGCACAGTCGATACGAACGCACTGGCACAGGTCCTGGAACGGGGACATCTTAGAGGCGCTGCGTTAGACGTCACTGATCCTGAACCGCTTCCGTCCGATCACAGGCTGTGGGAACTGAAAAACTGCGTGATCACCCCGCATACCGCAGGAGCATACCACCTGCCGGAGACTCTGGAACGCATCGTCCGCATCTGTGCCAGCAATCTCTGGGCATACATAAATAACAAACCCCTGCGCAACATCGTGGATTTAAATACCGGATACCGCAGGATTTAAAAGGAATCCAACTCTATTCAGACATCTGAATGGCTGATCTGTCATATAAACAGCGATGGGCTGCAATCCGGAACCATCTCCGGATTGCAGCCCATCTTTTTAACTTAACATCTCTATCAATTCCTCCCGGGATAAAGATCCCAGATTTACCGATTCCCCTCCCAGCACCTGTTCCGCCAGCTTTCGCTTGGCCTCCTGCAGTTTCAGGATATTCTCCTCGATAGTGTGTCTCGCGATCAGCTTGAAGACCGATACCACATTCGTCTGCCCGATGCGGTGAGCGCGGTCCGTCGCCTGATTCTGGGCCGCCAGGTTCCACCACGGATCATAATGGATCACGATATCGGCGGCCGTCAGATTCAGGCCGGTGCCGCCGGCTTTCAGCGATATCAGGAATACCGGCGTATCATCCTGATTGAAGCGGCTTACCAGCTCCATGCGCTCTTCCTTGCTGGTGCTCCCGGTGAGCAGGTAATACCGTATCTTATCCTGTTCCATGCGCGCGCGCAGCAGATCCAGCATAGAAGTAAACTGCGAAAACAGCAGGATCTTATGGCCGGCATCCACTCCGTTATGCATCAGTTCCATACAGGTCTCAAGCTTTGCGGACTGTGCGCGGAAATTATCGAAGCAAAGCCGGGGATCACAGCAGAGCTGGCGCAGCTTGGTCAGTTCCGCAAGGATCTGTATCTTGTTGTTCCGGAAACTGCTGTCGCTCTGACCGGCCAGCATCTCCTTCAGCTGCAGCGCGTTGGCCGTATACAGCGTTTTCTGTTCGCCTGTCAGGCGTGAATACACCACGGTCTCCGTCTTATCCGGCAGATCCTTCAACACGTCCTGCTTCAGCCGGCGCAGCACAAACGGGCCGATCAGCCGATGCAGACGCTTTAACATGGTCTGGTCCTGCTTTTTTACCACCGGCACCTCATACAGCTCCCGAAACTTCTGATAGCTGAATAAAAATCCCGGCATCAGGTAATCAAATATACTCCAAAGCTCGCTCAAACGGTTCTCTATCGGCGTCCCGGTCAGAGCGAACCGGCTCTTCGCCTGTATCTGCTTGACAGCCTTCGCGCTCTGGGTGCTGTGGTTTTTAATAAACTGGGCTTCATCGATGACCTGACAGCGGAATTCCTTTTCCCTGTATTTCTCCAGATCCTTTCTAAGCAGATCATAGGAGGTGATCAGCACATCACAGTCTTCACTGTTCTTCAGCTGTTCGCCGCGCTCCGACGCCGTGCCCACGATCGTACGCACGGTCAGGTCCGGCGCGAACTGGTTAAACTCCGCCTCCCAGTTATATACCAGAGAAGCAGGGCATATGACAAGGGATTGGCCGTTTTCTCCATGCTCCTTGTGATCCAGCAGCAGACTGATCATCTGCACCGTTTTCCCAAGACCCATATCGTCCGCCAATATTCCTCCAAAACCGTACTGATCCAGCGTCTTCAACCAGTGGAAACCGTCTGTCTGGTACCCGCGCAGCTCGGTCTTAAGCCCGGCCGGAACCGGGTCACGGTTATCCTTTAACAACTCCATGCTCTTGATCAGATCCAGAAAGCTCTGCCTGCACTGTCCGGTGTCTCCGCTTTCCTTAAGGATGCTGTCAATATAAAAGGCGCGGTTCAGCGGCAGATACATCTGCTCCCCGAACAGGTTCTGATCGGACAGCATCAGCCCGTCGGACAGCTCTGATATTGTGTTAAGCCCTCCGCCATCCAAAGTGATGAACTCGCCGTTTTTTAACCGGTGATATTTTTTCTTCTGCTGATAGCTCTTAAGCGCCTCGGAGAGCTCACTTCTGGATAATCCGGCGGTGTCCACCTCCAGATTGAGCCATCCGCTGTCCACAGCGACTTTAAACGATACCTCCGGAGGCGGATTTACCTTCAAATTTTCAGCTGCCTGGCTCAAATATACTTCTCCGATTGTCTTCAGCTCATTTAAACCGTACCTCAAAAACCGGTAGATCTCATCCTCGCTGTCCCGGATGGCAAACAGGCCCCGGTCATAATACTTGTTGGGAAAATATTTGACCACCATAGCCGCTGTCAGTTCTTCCATGGCATAATCCCGCTCCAGGGATATGTTTGTATTGTCATCCAGAGGATTTACCGTGAGCCCTCCGTAACGATGCTCCACCCTAAGCGTCACTTCATCCGGATAGGGACAGTCCAGGTAGAATGCCGTTTTTAATTCATCCCGGCGGTACTCATCCAGATTGATTCCCCTGACAGTGAGTTTGATATGGGGCTCAATCCTGGGCAGCACATGCCGGCAGAAAGCCGGCAAATCTCTGCTGCTGATGTCCGCAATCGTATCCATCACATAGGGCGTTTGCAGCATCGATGCCAAAAACACTCCCATATCCTCAGAATAAGCTGGGCTGCACCGGTAAATACATTCCCGGTCCGCCACATAAATCCGCTCTTCCCCCCGTATAAGCTGTATGCCGTCCGGCAGCATGAGGACGGCGCCGGCATTTCCCTTGGCGGCGACCGTCACCTCCAGCACGGGATCCTGCTCATATACCAGCACATTTCCCGTCTGTCCGGCAGCAAACTGCATCGGCAGCAGCTGTCCGTCCAGGATCTCAAAGAAACGGTCGCAGACTCTTCCCGTCAGCCTCAAGTCTCTCACTGACGGGCTGGCGGATACATAATAAGCGCTTTCATTCCGATGCCTCATAATCTCCGGCATCATCGCTTCGACAATCAGCGCCGCCAAAGGGGCGGATTTTTCTGTAAATGCTTCGGGCCGGTGGTAAAATGCCAGGCTCCGGCCATAGGAGACATAGCTCTGCTTTTCCATCGCCTCCGCAAATTCATACAGGTCTTTCAGAATATATTTTCTGGAAATGCCCGCTTTAAATCCCACGGTCGCGCCATGCCGGCCGATGTTCAGCAGCGGCTCCAGCTCCACTTTGTCCTCCATGCCGGCAGAAAGGAGAAGGGACCTTTTCTGGTCCCCATAGCTTTTGATCATATTGCGGATCAGGGGAGAAGTGCTGACATGTATCTGCGGTTCCCCCATCTCCCTGTCCAGAAATGCCAGAGCGGCGGCGGCACAGTGCCGGCACATGCCGCGAAACTGCAGATGCTCGTCGCAGCTGCAGCTGTAATCGTAAATATGGTTCTCCTTAATCAGCAGTTTCACCCGATAAGGGGAAAGGCCCCCGTCGTTTACTTCAGCATTTACCCCCGTTTCCCCTTTCCAGAAGGAATCCGCCTTTGTGATCGTGACGCTGCCGCTTTTATAAAGCCGCAGCCCCTTCTGAAACTGCTCCTGTCCCGCTTTTCTTTCAATCGTCATTCTTGTCAGCTGCATGGCTTCCTCTGCGCATTCTGCGCGATATCAAAAATGCTCTTTTATACGCTCTACATTCTGTCCGGTGCCTCAAATCCCAGCAGACTGATGCACTGCTCCAGCACATCCTTGGTCAGGGTGATCAAACGGATATAACCGGCCTGCACTTCCTGATCCGACTGGGCGATGATCTTCGTCTCATGATAAAATTTATTAAACGCATTCGCCAGATCAAAGATATACTGGCAAATCCTGTGTGGCGCCAGGTCTGCAAAGCTCAATTCGATCACTTCATTTAACTTCACAAGTTCCAGCTGCAGCGCCTTTTCACTCTCGCTGCGCGCCGGCAGGATCACGGCTTTTCCTTCATATTTTTCCGGCAGCTCCTCATATTTCGCGAGGATTGACTTGATCCGGACGATCGTATAGAGGATATACGGCCCCGTATTGCCTTCAAATGAAATAAACCGGTCCACATCGAATACATAATCCTTGGACGCCTGGTTGGAAAGATCGCCGTATTTTAAGGCGGAGAGCCCCACAATCCTGGAAATCTTCCTGGCCTCCTCTTCGGGCATATCGCGGTCTTCCATCTTTTCATATACGGCATCGCTGATATCGCGGATCAGGTCTTCCAGGCGCATAATGCCGCCATCCCTTGTTTTAAAGGGCTTGCCGTCCTTGCCATTCATGGTGCCAAAGCCGATGAAGGTGAGCTTTGTATCATCTCTTACGATGCCTGTTTTTCTTGCGCAGCGGAATATCTGGGTGAAATGCATCTCCTGGCGCTTGTCCACCACATAAATCACCTGCTCCGGATGAAACAGCGCCTCCCTCTCCACAAGAGTGGCCAGATCCGTGGTGGAATAAAGCGTCGCTCCGTCGGACTTAAGCAGCATGCAGGGCGGAATCTCCTTTTTATCGCTTTCTTCCTTCACGTCCACCACCAGAGCGCCCTGGCTCAAATGCGCGTGGCCGCCGGCTTTCATCTTTTCAATCATCTCCGGAATATACGGCTGGGCATCGCTTTCCTTCTTCCATACATCAAAGCTCACATCCAGGTTGTCATAATTCTTCTTCAGGTCGGTGATCGAAACATCTAAAATATGCTGCCACAGCGCGATATATCCCCTCCTGCCATTCTGCAGCTCATAGGTGGCATCGTGAGCTTTCTTCGCAAACTCATTATCCTCCTTGGACCTGGCGCTGGCACTAGGATAGATCTCCTCCAGCTCTGAAATCGTAAAGGGCGGTTCCTTAGGATACTCACCGGTATAATCGGGATCAAAATAAGGAAGCTCCGGCTTTCTCTCCTTAAGCTCCGTAATGATCAGCCCGATCTGTAATCCCCAGTCCCCAAGATGAACATCGCCGACCACATGATATCCCACAAAGCGCCCAATGCGCTTGAGGCTCTCTCCGATGATCGCCGGCCGCAGATGTCCCACGTGGAGCGGCTTGGCCACATTGGGACCGCCGTAGTCAATGACGATCGTTTCCCCGTTTCCTGTATCCTCGCAGCCAAAGCGGTCGCTCTCCTGCATCTTCTTAAGATACTCCGCCAGAAAACTTTCCCTAAGCTTAATATTGATGAATCCGGGCATCACCGCCGTTACTTCCGACATGGACGGGGAGTCCGCCAGCTTCTGTACCACCTCGCCGGCAATCGCGATCGGCGCCTTCTTATACGCCTTGGCCGCTGCCAGCGCTCCGCTGCACTGATACTGGCACAGATCCGGACGGTTGGACAGCGTCACTCTCCCATAGTTTTTATCATATCCGCAGTCAGCAAAAGCGTTCTCCATCTCCAAGGCTATCAAATCCAGAATCTTCTTCATAAGACCTCCTAAGTAAACAAATCTGTTTTTTGTTCGGCATTACTAGTACACAGTGTTGTTATTTGGTATACGGGGTACTAGTGCACTGACACGCTTACATTTAAACTAACAGCACTGCCTATTTCGCCATCTGCCGCGTTGTCGTCAGTCAGCGATGCCACCGCATCGCCTTCTTCCTCCGCCTTGCAGAGTGACGAAATATTCAGCACTGTTAGTCTAAACGTAAACGTGTCAGTACACTAGCCAAGTGCTCATATTATAGTATATCTGCGGTAAAAAATCAAATCCTTTCCAGCGGCTGCCGTACGCTGCTTTATCGGCAGCTCTGAACAGTAACGCCTGCAGCCGCGAACAGTAACTCTGATACATCTTCTGATCACTATCATACATTTCTTCTTCGGACATGGAGTGCTATAATAGAAAGCATTAAATCACTTAAATTATTGGGAGGTTTCATATGAGCAGTGAATTTGTAACCTATACGGATCCGGTCAGCGGATATAAAATCCGTCAGTATACACAGGGGCCGGAAAAAAACACCAAGCTTTACTTCACCACCGAGAACTTCTCCACCGATGACCAGTACTTTTTCTTCAACAAGCAGGTAGCTGAGGATACGCCCAGAGCGCTGCATCAGGGCCATGTAAACGGCACTAACGCGCTGTACCGCGTGCATGTGGAGAGCGGTGAAAGGGAAGTGATGGCAGGGCCGGAATACAACGGTTTTGCTATGGACCGTTTTGAAAATTACGGTGTAATGACCAAAGGCGATATCGTCTGCCGCCTGGATGCCGGCACCGGCGAGATCACAGAGATCGGCCAGCTGCCCAAGGGCGGTAAGATCACCGGACATCTGACCACCAGCAAGGACGGCACCATCGTATGCAGCTACAAGCAGGAAAACTGCATCTACGCATTAGTTACCATGGACCCGAAGACTGGTAAAAGTGAAATCGTGTTCCAGAGTGACTACATACTCGGTCATACCCAGGTATGCCCCACAGATTCCGATGTGATCTTCTTCATTCACGAAACCGGCGGCGACGCCCTGCAGCGCATGTGGATGTTTAACTGCAAGGACAGGACGGCAAGGCCCTACTATGTTGAGCAGGATAACGAATGGATCACCCACGAGGTTTGGAGCACGGACGGTGAGAACATGTTCTTCATGAAACTGCCCCACCAGATCATGATGGGCTCCAAGGACGGCCATCAGTTCCAGTGTGTGGCCAGAGGCGACCAGCTGCTGCATCCGGGCGTGTCCCGTGACAAGAAGCTTCTTTGTGCCGACCGCATCAGCTATTGGCACAATGAGAGCCCGAACCATGTGTATCTGTTTAAGGAAGGCTGTATGGACGGCATTCTCCTTGCAGAAACCGGCACCCCCAAGGACGGTTCCAATCATCTGCATCCATCCTTTAACCGTGCCGGCACCCAGGTACTGTTCAACCGCCCTATGGAAAATGGCATCGCGCAGGTATGCCTGATCGATCTTAAAGAAAACGGACTGCTGTAAGCAGAAATAAAAGGAGGGCGGCTGCCCTCCTTTATTCATTCCATAGGGAAATGCGGCCTATTGCTTCTTATTACTCCACTGTGATTTCATAACATCCGCAGGCATCTTCCCCTGTAAATTCAAACATGGTGTAAGAATTGTTTTCCTCATCTCCCGGAGCTAGCTCTCTTAATCGATTTCCGTAAGCATCCAAGACCCAAATGTGCATTTCACCCTTACAGCCTCTAAGCCGCCGCAGTGTGCCTTCAAGCGTGTCCAGATACAGTTTTCCCTGCAGTTTCACAGCAGTATATCCGTCTTCCTGCTCATCATAAACCGTCCCATCCATGCCGGAACTGCCTACAGCCGCAAGCAGCATATGTCCGGATTCCTCCAAAGTCCGATCATCCAGCGCCAGCAGGGATACTGTCATCTTCTCATTCCTTAAATGCAGGCAAAATCTGCCGCCCAGGTCTATCATCCGCTCCCTCCCACCTATACGGCCGGAAAAGATTTCACAAAGGGTAGTCCTGACAGTAAAAGTCCCCTCCTGCGGATCAAAAACCAATTCTCCGGTATCCGACACAATCTTACCTGCGCCTGAAAGCCCGGACTCTCCGCTCATTAAGCCCCACCGTTTCAGCGCGCGGCCGGTCCATTCTGCAAATGTCTCATAATGATAATCTTCAGTCAAAGAAGCAATGTCAGGAAACACCATATAGCGGTCTCCCAGCCAGGCAGTCCGCCCGCTTCCCTCTACATTTGTGTCAGGATAGCGCTCTCTGATTGGCAACGGATTTTTATTTGTACCGAACGCATCCAGATACGGCGAATGTTCATATACAATGGCATGTTTCGCTTCTGTCAGATCCAAACCGCTGGTAAATCCGGCCGAAACAGCGACATCTGCATTTTCCTCATAGCGTTCCCCGTGTTCCAGAAATACCGTTCTAAGTTTTCCCAGCAGAGGCAGGACCGAGTGGGGCATTCTGTGATCCTGGTTCTGTGTCAGAAGGTCGCTGCTTTTATAAACCAGATGAAACCTGTTTATAGCGGGCTTTACCACCGCCTTTAAAAACAGCGAAGCCATCACTCCAAATTGAAAGATCAGGGAAGGATCGTTCCAGCAGTCCATAATATTCCTGATTTCATCCGCTTTCTGCTTCCTGTGATCATCACAGGTATGGTAGCAGTAAACAATCAGTGCGTCCCACTCATTTAAGCAGGCATAGGCTGCCGTCATTAAAAAAGAGCTGGAATGAAACGGTGACTCCCCATATTCATTCCATTCACTAAGCAGAAAGGGCTTACCCTCAAGGGCTCCGCAGCTGGCCTGCACTGTCAGATTAGACCGTGGCTCAAAGGCGGGATACGTCTGCCTGCGCGGATCCGTAACAACATACTCCCGCAGGTTTTGCACATAAACCGCTCCCTTATCCGTCCGGGGCGCCGGATGATTGAAATATGCGTTGTTTTCCATCACGTCCCCGTCGGCATGGGAGTAAATATCCGCCGCACCGGTTAGCAGACAGCTTGTCGCGATGGGTACTTTCGCCCCAAGAGAACGGATATGCCGAATCAAGCGCCCATAAAAACTGCGGTTGATCTGTATGCCGAATTCCGTAAAGTCCGCATACCTGGCAGAGCCGCGCTCCCCCGGAGGCACGCTCATAGGCTGATGGTAATCCCCGATTTTCCCACAGCGCACGGACAGAGCCTCTACATCTTCGCCTTCCTCCAGCTCGCAGATCCCGTTGTGCGTCCAGGCTTCTTTCAGATGCTTTGCCGAGCCGTATTTGGCCAGCAGAAAATGATTGAACCTTCTCTGCATCTCCTTTCGGTAACAGGCCGCTCCCGGCGTATTGCGCCTTTGCTCCACATCAAAAAAGACGGAATCCTCATTGGCGATCTGGATGGTCATCACCGCCGGATCATGGATCAGAGCAAGGCCCGTGTAAGGATTGACATGGCAAAGCAGATGGGAAGCATACTCCTCCTGGCGGCTGATCAGAGTTTCATTCAGATGGCTGCTGGATTTTACTGCATACAGAGGATACGGGTAATCCAGGTCATCCCCTGCTAAAAAGGCCCGCCCCACCAGCAGGTCCACATGCAGATATATTCCCTGCTCCTTCAGACAATAAACCCAGTAATCAAATCTCTCCAGACCGGCAGGATTCAGCGAACGCGTATTTCCGGAATCATACTGAATCAGCGGATATTCCGGATTGGCACTCCAGCCCGAATCCCCCGGCGGTGCATCGGCCGCATGCAGTCGCACCACATTCACTCCCATGCTCGCCAGCCTTCTGCTGATTCTGTACGCGGTCTCACGGTCCGGCATATTAGCCCTGGCAGGAAAGTTAAAACCTATAAACCGGGCACGGGTTCCATCTTCAAAATACAGATGCCCCTGTCTCGCTTTTACAAATCCGTGCTTTCCTGCCGGGGCATCCAGAAGCCGTGAAAAATCCATAGCGCCGGTGTTGGCTGTTCCCTTTTCTATACTGACATGCTGTTTCATTGCTCTCCTCCCGATTTGGTTCACAGACAACATGATTGACTCTTTTATTCTAAGCCCGCTGAAACTTTCTGTCAATGAACGCAAAGCGGCCGCCGTCTGAACTGTTACAAAAATCACGGCAGCTTGAACAGCAGCTGGCACAAAACTCGTTAAATATTTAGCATAGGTAGACCTTCCCGCCATTCTATGGTAAACTAATCATATGTAAAATTTTATCAGCGGAGGCCTGCAGAATGGATGACAGCAAATATTTATTACGGTTGGCCAAGCAGTTTCCTACCATCGCCAAGGCGTCAACGGAAATTGTCAACCTGGCTTCGATTCTGAACCTGCCGAAAGGGACGGAGCATTTCGTTTCCGATCTGCATGGGGAATACGAGCAGTTTTTACATGTGCTGAAAAACGGATCCGGTTCCGTTAAGAGAAAAATAGAAGAAGAATTCGGACATGCCATGAGTCAGAAGGACCAGAAAACTCTGGCCACACTGATTTATTATCCGGACAGAAAACTGGAACTCATAGAAAAAGAAGAAGAGAACATGGATGACTGGTACAAGATCACCCTTTACCGGCTGATTCAGGTGGCCCGCCGGGTCTCTTCCAAGTACACCCGTTCTAAGGTAAGGAAAGCCCTGCCCTCCGACTTTGGATATGTCATTGAAGAGCTGATCCATGAAAAAGAGGAGGTCCAGGACAAGGAGGCTTATTACAACCAGATCATCTCCACCATTATCCGCATCGGCAGCGCCCGCTCCTGCGTGATTGCTTTCTGCAACCTGATACAGCGCCTGGTGGTGGACCATCTGCATGTGATCGGTGATATCTATGACCGCGGGCCCGGCGCCCACATCATCATGGATACCCTCATGAATTACCATTCCGTGGACGTCCAGTGGGGGAACCATGATATCTACTGGATGGGGGCAGCCAGCGGCAGCCTGATCTGCATTGCCAACGCCATCCGTATCAGCGCCCGCTACGGCAATCTGGATGCGATTGAGGACGGCTACGGCATCAATCTCATCCCTCTGGTCCGTTTTGCTATGGAGACCTATGGGGAGGATCCCTGTTCCTGCTTTGGTATCAAATATGAAAAGGAAGACTACAACATACAGGATCTGGAACTGGACAAGAAGATGCATAAGGCCATCTCCATCATTCAGTTCAAACTGGAAGGCCAGCTGATCAAACGCCACCCCGAATATGAGCTGGATCACCGGCTGCTTCTTGATAAGATCGATTTTGATAACGGCACGATTCTGATCGACGGAAACACCTACCGGCTGGAGGATACCAATTTCCCCACCGTTGATCCGTCCGATCCCTACCATCTGACTGAACAGGAAACGGCGGTCATGGACCGCCTAAGCTCCGGTTTTCTCAACTGTGAGAAGCTTCAGCAGCATGTGCGTTTTCTGTTTTCCAAGGGCAGCATGTACCTGGTCTATAATTCCAACCTGCTCTATCACGGTTGCGTCCCGCTGAACGAAGACGGCTCTTTCCGCTCCTTTACGATCCGCGGCAAGAGCTATAAAGGCAAGGCACTCTTTGATATGCTGGAATCCTATGCGCGAAAGGCCTATTATCTGCGGGAGGGAGAAGAAAAAGCTTACAGCCAGGACATGATCTGGTTTATCTGGACCAGCCAGTACTCCCCCCTGTTCGGCAAAGAAAAGATGACCACGCTGGAACGCTACCTGATTAAAGATCCCGCCGCCCACCGCGAACGTAAAAATCCTTACTACCGCATGGTGGACAATGTGGAGGTTGTCAATCAGATCTTTAATGAATTTGGCCTGGATCCCAGCGTATCCCATATCATAAACGGCCATATACCGGTTCGGATCAAGGATGGGGAGACGCCGATCAAATGCGGCGGCAGACTCTTAGTCATCGACGGCGGCTTTTCCAAGGCCTATCAGTCCCAGACCGGCATTGCCGGCTATACGCTGGTATACAATTCCTACGGGCTGCGGCTGGTAGCGCACAAGCCGTTTGAGTCCACCGAGGCGGCGATCATCAATGAAAGCGATATCCACTCCGACTCCTTCATCGTGCAGCAGTTCCCTGCACGCCGGCTGGTGGCGGACACGGATAACGGCAAACTGATTCAGGAAAGCATCACCGAGCTGGAAGCGCTGCTCAACGCCTATCGTCAGGGTGACCTGCGGGAGGGAGACTGATTTAATATGCCTGCGGCACTGTTTCTCGGTATTCAGCTTGTCCTTTATATCCTGTTTATGGCTATAGATCTGTGGATGCCACAATATAGCTCTTTATCCGGGATTCTGAAATACTGCGGCATCTGCCTGTGCCTTCTAAAAGCGCTGACAACGGCCAGACCGGATAACAGAGCATCCGCGTCTTTTCATCGGGAAAAAGCGCAGCTAACCGCCGCCCTGCTGTTTACGGCGGTTTCCGATCTGCTTTTGCTGTTTACAGTGTGTTTCACAGAGGGAATGATCACATTTACGGCCGCGCAGCTTATTTACATGTTTTATATCCATCAGGAAAACGGACGCTTTCTTCCGCTAATGCTTAGGCGCGCAGTCCCTGCCGGTGCGGCGGTTCTAATCCTATGGATATCCGCACCGCCGGAAAGCCGCCCACTCGTGCTGCCCGCCGCTGTATATGCAGTCTGTATTGTGTACAACTTCTTAGAAGCCGCGTATTGTTTCCTGCATAATCCGGCCGATTGCAGATCCCGGCTTCTGGCGGCCGGATTCTTCCTGTTTCTGCTGTGTGATGTCAATGTGGCGCTGTTTAATGTACTGCCTGCCGACAGCTTTCTGTTTCCGATCGCATCTGCCGCGATGTGGTTGTTTTACCTGCCGTCGCAGGTTTGTTTAACGTTATCCTTATATTATGGGCCGGCGCACTGCGAATGAAAGAGGAGCATATGGTATGCGCCTCTTTCATTCGTGGTTACTGTTACTTAAATTCAAAATTGTCCGAAAGTCAATGGTATTAAGAGCCTATTGCTTATCCTGATTGTCCTCATATTCCTGCGTCCATTCATCTAGCTTCTTTTGTAAAAGTTCCTTATCAGGAAGATATAAACTATATTCAGATGCATAAATATTGGCATTCTGTGGTAATGTCAGTTGTACAATACTATCTGTTTTTTCTTTACAGAGTAAAATCCCTATTGTCGGTTTTTCAAACTGCGGATTCTAAATCACTTTCTGTATATACCGCTTTTTCTTCCATTCCTAAAAACTCTAACACAAAAGGATTTTTCAAAGCATCTTGTGGTTTTTCAATTACCTGCCCATCATTAGCCAATTTTATAACTTCCTCTTTATTTCTGCTAAGGGCAAGGCGCTCATACAAACTGCTGTTATATTGCCGTCTTAACTGTGGTACCGACCATTGTCCCTGAAATGCCTCAATTTCATAAAATTTTCGCATTTTCTTGTCAGAAATTCTCATCAAAACCTGATAATGTGACCAACTCAATTTGAATTCAGCAGAAGCCTTCTGCTGAATTGCTAAATCAGTATTCGCTGTTGAAGCAACCATTTTTCTTGATTCCGCAATTAAACTTACTGCATCATCACTTCCACCAGTGAATAAGCAGTGAGCCAGTTCATCTTCCTGCATGGATGATTAATATGATTTGCGAGCAGTGCGGTGGTATCCACTCCGTTGCTGTAAAGCAGTTTCCACTTTGAATAAATGTCGCAGACGGGGATACCGAATTCTGCGGCAGCTTTTCTCCCTTCCTCTGCGATTGCATCCAGTCTGCCTTCCACCTGCTGCCGTCTTGTATTCTCCGCAATCGCGGCAATCTCTGTTTCCTTTATATGGCAGCTAATAGAAGTATTCATCATATTGGGCGTCACATAAATAACCTCGCTGCCCCCCTCCTTCAGTTTGCGGAATATCTCCCTAAGGCCGCGTTTAAAATCCTCAATATCCCCGCCGCAGTCGTTTAAACCATACCCCACTACCGTCAGATCCGGATGAAAACGCAGGACATCCCGCTCCACCCTTCGGGATCCGTTCAGCGCATTGTCACCGCTGATTCCCGCATTAATAATGCATACCGGCACCTGTGGAAACAGTACCTCCAGTATATCCGATACATAAGAAGAGCCGGAATGTTTCCGGTCAAAGACTGTATTGCAGTTTCCGTTTTCCTCGAGATAGATCTCAAAACACCCTTGAGTTACGCTGTCGCCTAAAAAGGCGATAGCCGGCACAGGCTCTCCATAAAGATCTTTGGCCTTTGCGCTGATTTTTTTAATAATCTCCATCGTACACTTCTCCCATATTTTATATTCGGCTGTCATAACTGCCTTTATTGGTATCATAATCAATGAGCAGCGCTTCGTCAATATGCCAAAACATGAAAAAAATTCCCGTTCGCGTGATTCTCCGCCAGCGGCGGGTCGCTTTAGAGACATAATATCTTCCCGTCACAGCGCGATCCTTGCGGAGCCTTTTTATAGGACTGCTTCTATAAAATAAAAAGAGACCGTCGCTCTTCGCGGCAGCCTCTACAAAATCTCAGTCTCACATATCTTATTAAACGCGGGACAGATACTCACCTGATCTGGTATCAATCTTAATCACATCGCCCTGATCAACGAACAGAGGAACATAAACCGTAGCGCCGGTCTCCACCGTAGCGGGCTTTGTAGCGCCGGTAGCCGTGTCGCCCTTAAATCCGGGCTCGGTCTCGGTAATCGCCAGTTCTACAAATAACGGAGGCTCCACTGAGAATACCTCACCTCTGTGAGAACAGATTTTCACCATCTCATTTTCTTTCACAAACTTCAGGGAATCGCCGATCTGATCCTGTCCAAGTGCGATCTGATCATAGGTCTCCACATCCATAAAGTGATACAGGTCGCCGTCTGCATACAGATACTGCATATCGGCTCTGTCAATATGGGCATTTTCAAATTTCTCTGTCGGGCGGAACGTCTTCTCAACCACACCGCCGTTTTTAATATTTTTTAACTTCGTTCTAACGAAAGCAGCTCCCTTACCGGGTTTTACATGCTGGAATTCGACGATCTGATATACGTTACCTTCAATCTCGATTGTAACGCCATTTCTAAAATCACCTGCTGAAACCATTCTGAATAGTCCTCCTTAAAAATATCATAGATACCGAATTTAGATTTATTTTATAATAAAATTCCACATATTTCAACTGTTTTTTCGCTTACATGCCTTTTTATAGCTGCAGAGCACGATTTTCTCCAGATAGCGCTTCAACACGATCTGTATCTCTTCCCTCGGATCAATAGGCTTTGTCAGGATACAGTACAGCCCTGCCCGCTTCGCCCCATATATATCTGTAAACAGCTGATCACCGATAAACACGGTGCTCTTTTCATCCGTTCCCATGAGCTGCATGGCCCTCTGATATCCTTTGACGGACGGCTTATGGGCATCCTGAATAAACCTGCTGCCTACCGCCTCTGCGAAGGGCCTGACTCTGGGCTCTTTATTATTGGAGATCAGGCAGGTTTCCATGCCCAGTTCTTTCAGTTTTGCAAACAGTTCTACAGCCTTATCGTCCGCAGGCGCTCCGTGCATCACAAGGGTATTGTCAATATCAAACAGCAGTCCGCGCACTCCCCGCGCTCTTAGTTCCTCATAATGTATTTCATAAGCGGAATCCAGATATAAATCCGGATAAAACATCTGCAGCATATTGTTCCTACTTCCTTAGTTTTTCCAATTCCTCCAAAAACGTGCTTACATCCTTAAACTCACGGTAAACAGAGGCAAAGCGCACATAGGCCACTTCCTCCAGATCCTTCAGCTTGTCCATCACAATTTCACCGATCTCAGAGCTCTTAATCTCTTTTTCCTCACGGTTGAATATTATGTTCTCAATCTCATCCACCAGCTCGTTGATCTGATGAATGGATACCGGTCTTTTATGACAGGCGCGCAGTATGCCCGACTCGATCTTGCTCCGGTCATAGGGTTCCCTGTTATTGTCTTTCTTAATCACCATCACCGGGATGGTCTCTATCTTCTCATAGGTGGTAAATCGGCGGCCGCAGGACTCGCACTGTCTCCTTCTGCGGATGGAATTGCTCTCCTCCGCGGGCCTTGAATCTATAACTTTGGTATCCTCTGCGTTACAGTATGGACACTTCATGAACTGCCCTCCTATATCGTGTATTCAATCTAGTGTATAGTTTAGCATAAGTTGGAAATATTCACAAGATGAAATACTTTGAACAGTGACATCATGATTCCGCCAGAGTTCTTCCTTTCCACCGGCCGCTCACAAACCTGGCCACGAACAAAATGGCCCGGAATACCCAGTCCACAAACATCGCAATCCAGATCCCGTTCACACCCATCCCGAAGCCTTTTACCAGCAGATAGCTGCATCCGATCCTGAACACCCACATGGAGAACACAGAGACACACATCGTAAACTTCACATCCGCTGCCGCCCTTAAGGCGTTTGGCAGGGTAAAGGACAGAGGCCATATGATCATGCAGAAGCTATGAAGCACTAACAGCTCCACAGTCACCGCCGAAGTAGCCTCCGACAGATGGTAGATTCCCACCACAGGCGCTGCAAATATGGCCAGCACCGTACAGATCACCGCCAGGATTATGTAATTCAGTTTCACGACCTTTTTCGTATACTGCCTGGCCTGCTCGTACTCTCCGGCCCCTGCGCACTGTCCAACTATCGTGATGAGTCCCAGTCCCAGGGCATTTCCCGGCAGATACTCAAGCGTTACCAGGTTGGAGGCAACCCCGAATCCGGTCAGGGCCACAGTTCCAAGCGTGGATACGAGGCTCTGCAGGATGATCTTTCCGAACTGGAAGATGCTGCTTTCCAATCCGTTGGGAATACCGATCTGCAGGATCTTCTTGATCATCTGCGGATAAAAGCGCAGCTTCGTCCCGCGCTCCAGATGAACAACATTCTGCGGCCTGCGAAGCATCATAAAAATCATGACCGCCGCCACACCGCGGGAAATCAGAGTGGGGATCGCAACGCCTTCCACCCCCATCCCCAGCAGATAAATACAGATGAAGTTCCCCGCCACATTGATCGCATTCATCCACAGGGAAGTCATCATAGAAATCCTGGAATTGCCCATTGCACGAAACAGCGCGGCGCAGGAATTGTAAATGGCCAGAAACGGAAAAGACAGGGCAGTGAGATAAAAGTAAATCCTGGCGTTGTCCATAACATCCTCTTCAATGCTGCCAAAGGCCAGCTTCAACAGAGGGCCGTTGGTGGAAAGCGCAAATACCGTTACCGCCACGGATATGCTGACGGAAAATAAAAGCAGCTGCTGGGCCGCCAGATTGGCCCGGGGTATGTTTTTTGATCCGATATACTGGGCCGCCACCACCGCGCCGCCCGTAGCCATGGCGGAAAACAGCTGGATCAGCAATATATTGATGCTGTCCACCAGGGAGACGCCGGACACTGCCGCCTCCCCTACTTTTGCCACCATAATCACATCTATCATGCCGACGGCCACCGCCAGAATCTGTTCAATAATTAACGGCACCATCAAGCGGGTCAGATCCTTTTTGGAAAACATCAGAAGCCCTCCGCGCGCACGGCGGCGGCCAGCCGATTCAGCCCTTCCTGCAGCGTTTCTCTTGGACAGGCCAGATTCCAGCGCTCATACCCGGCGCCCGCCTCACCGAACAGATATCCTTCATCCAAAAACAGATGGGCTTTCCTAGTCATAAATGCCTCGAGCTCCTTTGTATCAAGCCCCAGGCAGCCAAAATCCAGCCACTGCAGATAAGTGCCCTGCATACGGTAAACCTTCACGCTGGGCAACTGCTCTTTCATAAACTCTTCCACCGCTTTTCTGTTGCCGTCGATAACCTCCAGCAGTTCTTCCAGCCAGTCCTCACATTGATTGTATACAATTTCACAGGCTTTATAGGACAGGAAATTCAGCGAAAAATAGCCGCCGCTTCCCGGCATTTTTCTGCGGTATTCCTCATTGGGAATAATGATATTGGAAGCCTGGAATCCAGCCAGATTAAAGGTCTTGCTGGGAGCCGTGCAAATGGCACAGTTAGACAGATACTCTTTAAATACTCCTGCGGAGGTATGCAGCACACCGGGCATGATCAGATCGGAATGGATCTCATCCGCGATCAAGAACACCTTGTTTTCCATGCAGATCCGGCAGACGCGCTCCGTCTCCTCTGCACTCCACACCCTTCCGATCGGATTATGCGGGCTGCAGAATATCATAAGCTTTACTTCCGGGCGGGAAGCTTTCTGCTCCAGATCCGCAAAATCAATATCATAGGTATCCCCGTTTATCACCAGCGGCGATTCCACCAGCCCTCTGCCGTTGCCGACAATGGCGCTGTAAAACGGATGGTATACCGGCGTCAGGATCAGCACGCTGTCTTCCGGTTCTGTAAAGGCTTCCACCATCTGATTTAAGGCGGGCACCACACCGGCTGTCTGAACAATCCACTCCTTTTGCACGGTAAAAGCATGTCTGCGCTCCATCCAGCGGATGATTGCATCATAATAGCTGTCCGTCGCGCATGTATATCCGTACACAGCCTTCCCCAGATAGTCCTGCAGACCCTTCACCAGCTGGGGCGGCGGCAGAAACTCCATATCCGCCACGGAGAAGGGCACTGTTCCTGCCGGCACATCCGGACACAGCTTTTTCATGGCATTCCATTTTTCAGAACCGGTACCGGTCCGGTCCACAATTGTTGTAAAGTCGTAACTCATATCCATCCTCTTTCTGCACCTGGAAAACGCATTCTTTCGTCATATAGAAACATTTGTACCGCAGATTGAGCGGCTTGTCAAGCAAAACAGGAGACGCAGCAAGGGCTGCCGCCCGGATTAGTTACTGTTCACAGTTACCGAAAAATTCCCGCATATGAGAGGGCAGGGTATGGTCCTCATTGGGACCCGCTCTCGCTCCGTGAAGCGCGCAGCGGTACTAATGCTGTAAAATACACAGCAATAAGTACCGGCGGGCTTCAAGGGATCCCTATGAGGACCATACCCTGCCCTCTCATATGCTGCTTGATCGGCAGCGTGTGAACAGACAGTAACCCGGATTAAGTTTCCGTAGCAGCAGCCCTGATTTCAGTTTACCTGATATTGTCCACCGATTATTTCCTGACCCCTTCTTTGGTCTGACGGATGATATCGTCCATGATATCTCTCGTCAGCGTACCGGATACATAACCGAATACATTTCCGTCTTTATCGATCATAAAGGTGGTCGGGAAAGCCGTGATTCCATAATAGGCAAAGATCTCGCCGGTGGTGTCATATACAGTCGGATAGGTATATCCACCGTCCTCCAAAAACTTGGTAACTTCCTCCTCCGATACATCCTGATTGCGGGGATTCTCATCATTTTTCGGATTTGCAATTCCCAGCACGACCAGATCCTCCGCGTTCTCTCCGTTTTCTTCATACAGAGCCTGTATATCCGGCATCTCCCGCTGGCAGGGGCCGCACCAGGTGGCCCAGAAGTTCAGGAAGACAGTCTTTCCTTTATAGTCGGATAAAGTGTGCTCCACCCCGTACTGGTCGGTGAGGGTGAAATCAGGCGCCGGTATGGCGGCCGGTTCCGTCTCTTCCGTGCTCTCCTGGGTTTCACCGGCCGAAGGCGGTTCTTTTGTCCCCTCCGCCAAGCTGCTCTCATTACCACTGTTATCATAAGCCGCAGTCGTGCTTTCCTGCTGCCTGCTTTCTGTTTCCTCCTCGGATGTATCGGCCGCCCCGGTGGTCTGCGGGCTGCCGGAGTTTCCGCCAAAGCTTGATAAATAGCCGGTTATGCCATTCATCCATCCGGTGAACATCATAACTCCCATCAGGATCAGCAGCGCTCCGCCAACCTTTACCGTGTACTGCACCACCTTCTGATGCTTTTTAAAGAAATCCAGCACGGTTCCGGTGAATATGCCCACAGCCAGAAACGGCAGTACAAAACCCAGCGTATACAGGCCGATCAACAGATAACCTGAGGCCGAAGATGCCGCGGAACTGGCCATAAGCAGGACGCTTGCCAGCGCCGGCCCCACACAGGGCGTCCAGGCAAAGCTGAACGTAAAGCCGAGAATCAGCGCTACCACAGGATTCATGGCGAACTTATCCAGCGACAGGGGCAGTCTGCGCTCCCGGTTTAAAAACCCCGGATTTAAGAATCCGATTTGGAATAAGCCAAACAGGATGACGATAATGCCTCCGATTCTTGCAAAGAGCACCCGGTTACCGGAGAAAAACCTGCCCGCGGCAGAAAATCCGAAGCCAAGCAGGAAAAACGCGAAGCTCACTCCGATGACAAAAAACAGGGTGTTGACCATAACTTTGCTCTTCTTATAATGGATTGTCCCGTCCTCATCCACTGTTTTCGTGCCTCCGGCCAGATAGCCGATATAAAGCGGAACTAACGGCAGCACACACGGTGAAAAAAAACTGATGATTCCCTGCAGGAATACGGTCAATGCTGAAATACTTGTTTCAATTGTAAAGCCCATAAACGCCTCCTTATCTCAATCACTTCGTTTTGCTGAAAATCAAACCGTCAATATCCTGAACCGTGATATCCTCCAGATGTTTCTCACAAACCGATTCCAGATCCTTATAGATTCGGTCCATAATGTCCGCCATGCCGGAAGCTACGAGACAGTCCATATCCGGATCGCCGCTGCGCCATGCCGAGCCCACAAAGTGAAACGACAAAGCCCTGCAGATATCCCCCAGCGTCAGCGCAGATGCGTCGCCGCAGAACAGATATCCCCCGTCGATTCCTTCTTTTGTCTCCACCATCCCGGCCTTTTTCAGTTTTGTCATAATCTGACGGACTCTGCTGGGGTTGGTGCAGATATTCTCAGCCAGTGCGTCGCTGCTCACAGTACATTTCTTATGGTTCAGATAAACAACGGCATGGACTGCAATACAAAATTCGCTGGTCATTGTGCTTGCTCCTCTCTGTTCTATCTGTTACTTTTTTTATATCAGTTATTTTATACTGTTATAATAATATGTACAGTTGTTTTTGTCAAGTGTTTTTTCTGTGACGTCAATTTATTAGTAACAGTTCAGACGGCGGAAAAAATAGTGCAAAAGCAGGCGTTGAGCTTGCTCATAAGACTGTTTTTGCACTATTTTTCACATCGGATGGACATCCGATGCTTCTTGACCGGTTTCTTCGGTCAAGAAGATGAGCCGTCTGAACTGTTACATTTATTATGTTACTATTCACGACTGCCGATAAAGCAGCATATGTCGGGAAATTTACGGCAACTGTGAATAGTAACTTTATTGTAAATTGAAAAAGAAAGAGAAACACAGGGGCAGCTCATCTGCCCCTGTGTTTCTCTTTCTTTTTCTGCTGTTTCCGTTCAAATTGACGTTGCTTTTCGTCCTCTTTCTGCATACGGCTTTTCTTCTTATGAATAACCTTATTTTCTTCCTTCTGGAGCTTGATAGCCTGCTGGGATTTAGTACCGGTTCCGTTAGACGCAAGCTGTTTTTTGACAATGCGCTGCATCCGCTTCGGATTAATCCTGCTCTCCGCCTTCTTCTCAATATCTACCGAAGGACTAAACCGCAGGTTTTTCCAGTTTTGCTGCAGGAAGCAGTAAACCTCATAATCTTTTGGTTCTGCCCCAAATGTAATCTTACATGCTGCCAATCGGCCATCTGCTATACGTTCATAAACACCAATCCATAGGGCACCGTTGTAGTAAACCGTCAGTCTGCTTTTTTGCATAAAAAACACTCCTCGCTTTTTACTGCAAAGAACGGACAACCGAGGAGGCAGGTTACTGACAGATCATGACTGCGCCCGGACTACCGGCCGGGACTGTGTTTTTTTCCTTGCGTTATTTAGTTTTCGTCATTATTTTAACTCATCCCGTCTCATATGACAAGTATAGTCCGGATAAAAGACTTGTTTATTTCTGTATACATTATCTTTCACCCAGTATATCCTGTATCCTATTTCATTTTACCGAATAAAATAAATATGAAATGAATATAAAGGATAGGATAAAAATTGGCAATTAAAATTTTCGTAGATCAGGGACACAATCCCAGCGGCTTTAACGCCGGCGCCGAAGGAAACGGCCTGCGGGAACAGGACATCACCTATACTGTCGGAGCATATCTGGCCGATATCCTGGCCGCCGACGACCGTTTTGAAGTGCGCACGTCCAGAACCACACCGGAGGAAGTGCTGGGATACAACAATACATCCAGCCTGCGCACCCGGGTGGAAATGGCTAATGAATGGCCTGCCGACTATTTTATCAGCATCCATGTAAACGCAAACAACAACCCCAATATCAACGGTTCAGAGGTATATGTCTACCGCACGGAAAGCGCCTCTTACTATCTCGCCCAGAATATCCTAAGCGAAATTGTGAGAAGAGTCGGAACCAAGGACAATGGCGTGCGGGTAAATTCATCGCTCTATGTTCTCCGCAACACCGACATGCCTGCCGTACTGGTGGAACTCGCATATATCACCAATACGGAGGATGCGCAGAAACTTCGGGATGACCAGTATCAGTTTGCGTACGGAATATATGTGGGGCTGCTCAACTATCTGGGTCTGCCCCAGCTTTAGCAGTAACACTTAACAGCCGGTTCTATGCCCGCTTAGGATCTTTTCCCGAACCCTCCCGGAAAAAGGATCACAAGCAGCATCAGCACCGCCAGAAATGCCAGATTCCACCCGGTGAACTCCCCCATATATTTCTTCATGTTGGCATTTTCTGTGCGCGCATAATATTTGTAGGAAATAAGGCTGGCCAGGGACGCGATCAGCGTTCCCAGGCCGCCGATATTGACACCCAGAAGCAGCGCAGACCCATTATCCGTAAAGCCCGACAGGAGGATCGCCGCCGGAACATTGCTGATAAACTGGCTGACCCCTGCGCCTGCCAGCAGTTCATTCCCGTCCAGCAGCTGTTCCAGCAGCCTGCTGACCGCCGGCATCCTTCCCATGTTTCCGATGAAAATAAAGAAACAGACAAATGTGAGAAGCAGGCCGTAGTCCACCCGTAAAAACAGCGTCCGCTCAATCAGCAGCACCGCCAGCACAACAATGACCAACGCGGCCTGATACGGTACCACCCTGGCCACACAGGCCAGGCACAGAACGAGCAGCAGCGGGTACAGCCATCTGCCGGCGCTGTTATGTTCGGCGATTTCGGCCTCCGGCCGCCTCTTCGGCAGGCCCACCTCCAGCTCTTTACTGCCGGACATGCAGATTACCAGGATAAGCAGCAGTGCAGAGACCAGCGTCACCGGCACAGTTGTCCTCATAAACTCTGCGAAGGACATGCCATATGCGGAAAACAGATACAGATTCTGCGGGTTGCCTATGGGTGTCAGCATGCTGCCCAGATTCGCGGCGATCGTCTGCAGGACGATGATGCGCACCATCGACTCCTCCAGGCCGGCCATCGATAGTATCATGACGGAAAAGGGCACAAAAGTGATCAGCGCCACATCGTTTGTGATCGCCATGCTGGCAAAAAAGCAGAGAAATACCAGGCAGAAGGAAAGCTGCCTGGTAGTCTTTATATTTTTGAGAAGCGCATGTCCCATGCGTTCAAAGGTTCCCTGCTTCTGAAAGCCGGCTACCACCAGCATCAGTGAAAAAAGCAGCGCCAGGACTCTGAAATCAATATAACCGAGATACTTAAGGTCCGGCGGTGCCGTAAAGCAGGACAGCAGCGCCAGCGATGCGGCGATGCAGAGAACCGTCTCTTTCTTAACAAATTCCAGAATGCGCGCTCTCATCTCTTATGCCTTCCGTCCGTGAAAAGTGCGGTAAACCTCCGCACACATAAGAATGAAAGCACCCGCTCCATGCAGGTCATTTTCACTGGTCGGCCTGTCACAGTAATGCTTATAATCGCCCACGCCGGTGCCCACACAGATGTTGTCAATAATCACTCCGTTTTCGTTATAGCGCAGCCTGTCAATGATGCCCTCATATCCCTTCCGGGCTGCCTCCAGGTATTTCTCATCCAGCAGTCCCTTCCTGACAGCCTTGCAGATCGCTTCCGTAAACAGGCAGGTGCAGGAAGATTCCAGCCAGTTTCCATCCTGGCCGCCTTTGTCCACAACCTGATACCACAGCCCGGTCTTCGGATCCTGATAGGGGATGAGCGCAGTCAAAAGATCTGTCACCATCCGGATCAGCTCTTTGCGGTCCTTATGGTCTTGCGGCAGATCATCCAGTTCATCCAGTATCGCTACCGGAACCCAGCCGATGGATCTGCCCCAGAATTCCGCCGACAGGCCGGTCTCCTTATCCGCCCAGGGCATCACGCGGTCGCAGTCCCATGCATGGTAGAGCAGACCGGTTTTGGGATCCTTTGTTTTCTTCTCCATCAGAAGCGCCTGGAATGCGGCGATATCAAAATACTCCGGCTGATCAAACTCTGCTGCAAACCTGGTAGAGATCGGACCGGCCATGTACAGTCCGTCCAGCCACATCTGCTGGCGGCAGCTCTCCTTGTGCCAGAAACCGCCTTCCTCATTCTTCGGGAAATCCCGGATGATCGGCAGCAGCGTAAACAGCGCCTTTTTATAGCGCTCATCGCCGGATTTTTTATACAGATCATAGAGCAGTATGCCCGGCTGAATATCGTCGAGCTGCCCTTTGTCAAAGCTATGGATGCTTCCGTCCTCATAGATGATGGAATCCACCCAGGCCTTTATGTACCTGTAATATTTCTCTTCCCCGCATATGTCATAGGTATGCTGCATGCCAGAGAGAAACACTCCCTGATGGTAATGGAACCTGCCCTTGGGCGGCAGATCCTCCGGTGCAAATTTTTTCATCAACGTGTCGCATGCCTCTTTGGCATAGTGAAGCGCGGTGTGTTCCCTGTAAATAAGATCTTCCATGACAGTGACTCTTCCTCCTGATTGGATTGCTTTCTGGTTTTTGGAACTTTGCTGCTTATGCAGTATGATATCAGTTTATCACATCGCAGTGAAAGAGGCAACGCTTTTGGACAGTACGAGCGTACAAAGATGCGCATACTCCGTTTCATCTATGCAGTGTTTCATGCTGCCGTCCGTCAGCCTTTTTCTGAGTTCTCCGGCCTCTGTCCATAGAACTTCCGATATCTCCTCCCGCTGAAAGCAAAAGTTTTCCTTTTTCTCCTTCATCTCATAGATAAAACTGCTGATCAGTTCCCGGTTATGAAACTGCGTACCGTGAAAGCATTCCAGCTGATCGATTTTCTTCTGCTGGAAATATATGAGCTCGGCCGGTTTTGCGTTAAGCCCCAATTCCTCTCCGAGCTCCCGGAGCGCGCCATCCAAAAAGCTCTCTCCCGGATCCAGATGCCCGGCCGCCGATACATCGAAACAGCCCGGATAGGAATCCTTCTCCTCGCTGCGCTTCTGCAGGAGGATCCACAGCTTCTCACCTTCCCTGCAGATAACCCAGATATGGGACGCGCCGTGCAGGTCTCCGTCCCGATGCACCAGACTCCGCTCCTTTAAAATACCGGTGAGCGAACCGTCCTCATTTAAAATTTCAAAATACTCAGTACCGCTCATAGTGTACTCTTTCCGGAAGAAAACGGTCGGCCCTTTCCTTTGTTTCCGCGGGATACCCCAAGGAAATCACCGCAAAAGGCGTAATCTGCTCCGGCAGCTTTAACGCCCTCTTTGTGCGCTCCACCCGCTCCATATCCGGGTACCAGCCAAGCCATACGCCGCCAAGCCCTTCCGCTTCGATCTGCAGCAGCATGTTCTGCACGCAGGCCGAAAGATCCTCCACCCACCAGTTACGGTCCGTCACCAAAAGATTGCTGCAGACCACAATCAGCGCTCCCGCATTGGCTGCCATCCCCGCATAGGGGCTCATAGTGGAGATCTGCTGCTTCATCTCTCTGTCCTTAGCGATCACAATAAATTCCCAGGGCTGTTCATTTTGGGCCGATGGCGCCTGCATGCCCGCCCGAAGTATCCGTTCCAGCTTCTCCTGTTCCACCGGTTTGCTCTGATATTTTCTTATGGATCTCCTGGTAAAAATCTCATTCATTTTATTGCCTCCATGTTCTGCGGCAGATACCGCCTGCGGATCCAGTCTGTGACGGTTCTATTCTACCGCAAGAACCCGGGGCGGTCAATCACCGTAAACCTGTATCGCTTCCTCCAGTCCGTAGTCAATCAGATCATAGTCCGCCGCGGCTGGCTGCCCTTTTCTGGGCGCCTCCTTCCACATGGCCGGCCAGGCTGTGCGGCGGGGATGTTTGGGATCGTGATGCGGCCCCAGAGTATTTTTCAGGCTGGCACAAACTCTTATCTGAATCCGGTTTTCTCCCGACTGCAGCGCTTCTGTCATGTATTCATGGCAGTGATCCGCACAGATAAGCACCGGCGCGGCGTTGTTTACCGCTATGCTGACAGCCGCCGCATTCAGATTTTCCGGCAAAACAATGCGCCCTCTGCCGCCGTCCGAAGTCACTGTATATTGATAGAGGACTGCTCCCCCATAAAACGGATAGCCCTGCTCCTTAAGGCTGCCATAGCTTAGCGGTTTCTCCGCACCCAGCTCCCATCTGCCCCCGCTGGCTGTCACGCTGAAACGGCCGGTCACATAGACCGGTTCGATCTCCAGTTCCGCGTCAAATTCCGGACAGATCAGCCGAAGTTCATTTCTGCCCGGCGCCAGTCCAATCAGCTGCGCCTCATAGAGCCCTCTTTCCAGTGCAGGATCCACCGCGCTCCAATGCAGGGGATGACCGTTGCAGCATATGCGGTATTTATCCCCCTGCTCAACCCTGACAGATACATGCTCCAAAGAGACACCCGGCCGGATATAAAAGCGGTACACAATGCAAAATCCGCTCTCTGATCCATAGTAACGGTTTCGGTCCAGCACGCTGTGTTTATACTGAACCTTATTATCCCACGGATTGCTGTCAAACCCGCGGTGCAGGAACAGTTTATGCGACGCCTCAATGGTGCTTCTGTCCTCATACAGATGTCCGTCGACCTCAAGATCGCAGTAATCCAGTGTCAGTATATTAAGCGCTTCGGCCCGCACAGAGTCCAGTTTCACCTGCAGAGGCTTATTCAGGCAGACCTGCTCTTTGACAGATTCAAAAAGGGACGCGCCTCTCTTTTCAACAATCCAGAGCACGGACTGGCCGTGTTCCATACAGAGGGGTATTTCCACCCTGCCATCTTCCCCCGCCGGACACTTCTCCGCCTCTGCTCCTGTAAACGGATCCCATCTGCGCGCGCCTGTACCTCCGGCAGCCAGCACATCCTCGATCCGGTGCAGGCTGTGATTGATGGCAAACAGAATCAGGCAGTCATCCGTCTCCCTTTGCATGACCTCAACTCCGTCAGGCAGACCTTTCTTGGCCACGATATTCGGATAAAGACGTTTTTGCAGTTCTGTCTTAAGATCATCTTCACTGTCAAAACAGACTGTGCCGGCAGCAGCTTTCAGATTTTCCAATGCGGACTCATTTTCTGTTCCGTCGAGCCAAAAAGCCGGCAGCTGTCCCGGCAACGAGCCGCCATATGCTTGTGTATCCTGTTGTGTATCCTGTTCACCTCTGCTAAAACCGCCCCAGAGCACCAGGCCTCCCATATCCAGAAAATCCTTCAGCATCTCCATCGTGGAAGACAGCATACTGCTCGCTTCCCGCGGCAGAATAATTACCCGGTAAGTCTGCTGTCCCACCGTCAGCCCCTCCGTGCTGCACACACCGTGATTTTTCAATATGAATTCATCACCCAGATCAAAATCCCACAGTCCGCGCCGCAGCGCCTTTAAGAGTTCAAAATAGCCGCTCATATCCGGTTTTCTGCATAAATCGCCGTCCACCAGGCTGTCCACCTCTTCCCTCACCGGACAGAGGTAACCGGATAGCGTAGGGTGCAGCACCAGTATACGGTTATGGGCGCGGCTTAATGTGCTGATCACAGAAACCCTGGCAAAATAGTCACACAGTTGTCCAAACTCCTGCCACCACGGTTCCCGCCAGTCAAAGGATTGGGGATGATCTCTTTTCCGGGCTCCCAGATAAGAAGCATAGGTCAGATGGCAGCAGAAAAAGTTGATCCCGTTAGCCAGCAGCCAGTCGCCGTTTCTCTTAAAGTCAGCGATGGTCTGATCCCAGCCTCCTGCGCCGAATGCTTCCGTCAGCACGCGCTCCTTGCCCAGCTGGTTGGCAGCGCCTGATGCCTCCAGCATGATCAGCCACAGCGGGTCCCAGGGTTTCTCCGTCATATGGCTGCCCTGAAGCATATCGATGCCCGGCCAGTCCATATATTCATGATTGGCCATAACTGACGGAGAAGTCACATACCCGGTTACTAACGGCCATTCATCATCCATGAAATGCCCGGTGAGGCGGATGTTATGAGCCTTACACCACTTCTGCATGGGCTTCATGAAATTTTCAATCCAAAGCTCACGCAGAGTGCTGTAATAATCAAAACGCACCTTGGCCGCATCGTGCAGAAACCAGTCCGCCTCCACATTATCTTCAAACAGCGCCGGCAGGTGGCTGTCCAGATCATATCCGTTTCTCTTGACAAATTCATAGCGCAGCCAGGGGCTGTAGGGCTGGGAAAGGCCACTGCCGGTTCCATAGATCATGCTGCCGGTCATAGCCGGTTCATCCATAAATACCGCCGGAATTTCCTCTCCGAAATAGTTCCCGAACCTCTCAAAATAAGGCCGGTACACCGTATCCAAAAACAGCTCGGCGACCTCCGGCCTTAACAGATCCACATTAGCAAATCCCGCCAGCCATTTTTCCGCCTTAGGCTCCACCTGTTCCAGCGCCACATACATGCATTGGTCCTCTGACCGCAGATCCCAGTCCTCATCGGTGACATCCTTAAGCAAGCGCAGCCCCCTGTCCCCTTCCTCACCCACAAAGACCCGGATATATCCGGACAGCTTGGACCTGCTGTTTTTAGCCAGCTCAAATTTATCCTTCACATGAGCAAAATCCGTCTTCACAAATTTCACTGACATGGCCAGGCAGTCCGGCAGCTGCGAGGACACATGCCCTCCCCCAAATCCGGAAGGATAGGAATTCTCATCATACAGATAGAGCTTGATCCCCAGCCCTTTAGCCGTCTTAAGTGCCAGCTCCCATTTATCGAACCACTCCTCATCCAGATACGTCTGAATCATGCCGGGTCTCGGATGGACGAAAGCACCGCCGAATCCATGTCCCGCAATCTCCTCCAGCTGTCTCACAATCTGCTCCCGCGTCATCCAGTCATTCCAAATCCAGAAAGCCGCCGGCCTGTATCCCGCATCCGGCCGCAAAAAATGCCGTCTAAGTTCATCCACTCTCATATTCTGTCCTTTCTATTGCCATAACCTCAGTCACACCGCACAATTCACCTCATCCTTTGACGCCCCCCGCCGTCAACCCTGCTATGAAATACTTCTGCATCAGCAGGAAGATCAGATACAGCGGCAGGATCACGATACAGATTGCCGCGCACAGCTGCGGCCAGTTGGTGGATATCTGGCCCTTGAAATTCAACAGCCCTACTGTCAGCGGCAGTCCCTTATCCGTCAGCAGCGTTGCGATCTGAGCCCACATCAGTTCCCCCCAGACGAAGTTGAAGTTCATGATCGACACGGTGCAGACAGCGCTCTTCATGAGCGGCAGAACGATCAGAAACAGGCTTTTCACCTCGCCGCTGCCGTCAATCCTCGCGGCTTCCAGAAGCTCCTTGGGCACGGTTTCAAAGAAATTTTTCAGGATAATCGCGGAGCCCGGTATGGACCACCCCACATAAGCGATGATGATCGGCACATACTGCATGCGGAGAAAACCGATTTTGGACATCTCCACATACAGAGGGATGATGATCGTCTCTGTGGGCAGGATCTGCAGGGCGAACAGAATCAGAAGGATCAGATTCGTATGAGGCACTCTAAGCCTGGTCAGCGCATAGGCCGCCATGGTGGAGATCACCTGTATGGCTAGGATGGAGCATACGGCTATAATCACGCTGTTAAGAAAGTACTCCCCGATCTTGCCTGTAAAAAATGCCTCGATATAATTGCCGTACAGAAAGTTCTTCGGCAGAGCCCAGATATCGGTGTAAAATTCCGGCAGTGTCTTTAATGATGTGATGACCGCAAAGATGACCGGATATATGTATATGACGGAAAAACAAAGCAGGAGCAGTCTTAGGATCAGTTTAATGGTTCTGTCTTCCGTCCATTTTTTCTTTTTCATGACTGCAGTTTTAGTACTCATATGCTTCACTCCTTAATGCCCTTCTCACAAGTGCGATGCAGACCAGTACCAGTGCGGAAAATACCAGGCCAATCGCAGATGCATAGCCGAATTTATTGTAGGTGAACGCCTGCTGGATCATGGCGATGGGCGCCGTCTTTGACATGGACCCCGGGCCGCCCTGGGTCATGGTCCAGACCATATCGTAGGTCTTGAAGGACCACATGACATTCATGGAAAGCACCATACAGATCGTGGGTTTGATCAGAGGCAGGATGATCAGGCGAATCTCCTTCCAGTAATTCGTCCCGTCCAGTCTGGCCGATTCAAACAGATCTTCCGGGATGGCCAGCACACCGGTGTAAATCAGCATCATAATCGTTCCGCTGTCCTTAAATCCGGACACAACTGCCAGGGTGCCCAACACCAGGCCCGGTTCAGCAAGCCAGGCGTGCTGCAGGGATGTCAGTCCCATAGCCCCGAAGATATTATTGAGGAGGCCTTCATCCGGCGCCAGCACAAATACGAACAGCAGGCCGGCTACGGTCATGGGCATCATGCTGGGATTGTAAAAGATGAAACGGAAAACCGAGCCTTCCTTTTTGCCCATCTTATAGATCATCAGTGCAAGCAGAATACCTAACACCATGGAAACGACGGTGGATCCTACGGCCACCACCATTGAATTTCTGATGGTCTTTAATGTCGCGGTATCGGAAAAGAGCTTCATATAATTGTCCAGGCCGGTAAACTCAAGGGCCCCGTTGCCGTTCCAATTGCTAAGGGATAAAACAATATTCCATATGATGGGAATCACTGTGGTAAATCCGATCAGCACTGCAGCCGGAAGCAGGAACAGGATGCCGATTCCCATCAGCTTGCGATCCAGTTTCCCATATTTTTTCCCCTTCTTTTTCTTCAAAATAACGCCTTCTTTCTTAAAATAACATTTTATCTGGCCGGCTGACGGCCTGACCCCATCAAATTTCGGTGTTTTAAGGGTTTATTAAGGACCGTTCCCGGCGGGGAATAACTTCCCCGCGGTCCGGTCCCGAACAGATCACTTTTTTAGTTACTGGGCGGATTCACGAAGTGCCTCCAGCTCAGTCAGCGCGTTTTCCTTATCATAAAAATAATTGGCCGCGATGTTATAGTTCACATAATCATTCATTTCCGCGGACAGGGACAGGATCTCTTTCGGATAAACCTTATTGGAATCCCGGGAAAATTCCTCGTCCGCGCTGCCTTCCACCTTGGCTGGCACCACATCGCCGTCCTCCACCTGGTACTCAAACGCCTCCGGGCTGGTCAGGTATTTCAGAATATTGACCGCTGCATCCACATTTTGGGTATTGGCCGGTATAAAATATCCGTCGCATCCGCCCAGCACATAATCGCACTCTCCGGTGGCCATGGAGGGCCAGCTGACCGTCCTCACATTCTCGTTTCCGGCTTCTGCCATCAGTTTTCTCGCGTTCTTTCCGCCGTTATTTACATTGCACATCATGGCGATCTTGCCCTGGGTAAAGGCCGCCTCTATCTGATCCTTCGTCTGTGAGAAAGCGCCGTCACCCGGATATGCGTACTCCTTGGTGAACAGCTCATTGATCTTATCCAGAGCAGATACGACGCGGTCATCCCTAAAGGATATCTTCCCATCTATAAACTCTTCCATCTCGTCCCTGGTCTCCCAGATCTGCAGCAATGCGTTTCTCTGGAACCAGCCGCAGCGCGTATCGCTGATGCCGAAAGGAAATGCATCGGTGTTGGCCTTGATCTTCTCACAGGCATCTACAAATTCATCCCAGGTCCAGTGTTCCTTCACTTCCACGCCCGCCGCTTCAAAGATATCCACATTGATGTCAATATCCGGATAGACCGTGGAATTGGGCAGACAGTACAGCTTGCCGTCGTAGGTGCCGATGTCCAGAGCTCCGTCCACAAATACGGATTTCCATTCGTCATCCATATAAGGGGTCAGATCCAGAGCCATATCGGAAGAGATAAAAGTTTCCATCTGATTCGGATACCATTTCACAACGTCAATGGACTCTCCGCCCGCAAATGCTGTTTTTACTGTTTTTTCTACCTGTGACTGTTCCCATGTCTTGGAGGTGATGTTATAATCCGGATACAGTTCTTTGAGTTTTTCAATAAAAATCGGATAGTATACGACATTGGGTTCCTCGATGATGGTGACCACATCCGTCTTGCCGGTCTTAGATTCCGTCTCCTGACCGGCCGTGCCTCCGGCTTCCCCGCCGCCGGACGCACATGCGGACATTCCGGCAATCGTGCATACTGTAAGCAGCAGTGCCGCCGCTTTTTTGATTTGTTTCTTCATTTCTAAGCCCTCCTTTTTAACTTTCCTTACTGTATATCTTTTCAACGTTTCCCCGTTGTCTGTGCCTTTATCATAGACCACATTCCACCGGGCGGGTATTAGAAAATACTACGGTAATTTGTAAAAAACTACGATGGTTGCCCGCCATCCCCGCTTCTTAAACCGGTAGGAGAACAGCCAGCAAGTTTTTTAAACACCTGCGAAAAGTAAGCATAATCGCGGTAACCAACCTTTTCGGATATCTCATAAATCATCAGATCGGAATGAAGAATCAGCTCCTGCGCCTTCTGTATCCGATATTGGTTTAAATACTCTCTGAAGGAAATGCCCATCTCCTGTTTGAATATGCTGCTGAAATAGTTCGGTGTCTTTCCGATATATCCGCTGACCTGTTCCACGCCGATATCTTCCCCATAGTGCTCCTCAATATAGCTCAAGGCCCGCTTCACGTTGGCCGAATACCTCCGGCTCTGTTCGCTTTCATAGTCATCCAGAAACTCTCTGCACTTCTTTTCCCAATACTCCATATACTCTGATAGAAATTTCATCCGCTCCATTTCGCCGTTCCATTCCAGAAGCTTCAGCTTCTCCCCCCTGCCCGCCGCGCCGTAGAGAGCCTCCAGCCCGTATAAAACCAGCTGCCGCACCGCGCGCGCATCTGTCACCCCGCACTCCCGCAGCTCCCTTTTTATCCTTTGGATGGCATCGGATATCTTATCCGGGTCCAGTGAAACAATGCTCTCCCTTATCATCATTTCCCGCTCTCTATATGGAAACTGCACCTGTTTTGCCGTGTCAATCCCGTAAATGCCCACATATCCTTCCCCGGCGTAAAACCGCCTCAAAAGAGCATGATCGGCCATGAGATACCCCCTATGTATCTCCTCCACCGCAAACATGCCCGAGATGCCGCCTGATACGGATACTCCCCTATCTAAAAAATGTCTGCGCACCGCGCGGAACAGGCTACTAAGCCGGTTCTGCTTTTCCAATATAAACAGGGTGGAATCCGCGGTTTTGGTCAGGACTGCCAGTCCCCCGCGAAAGCAGAAGACGTGCTCGTCCTTTTCCAGTCTGTCTTGCCAAAAGCTCTGTTCCACTGTGAGGCTTCCGCCATAATCCGGCAATACGGCCATGCAGAGCAGTGTTCTGGCTTCCCGTATGCCGAAATGCATCGACAGGATCTCCATCAGCACATTGCGGTCTGTAATCCTGCCGTCAAACAGCTCCTCCACCACCTTCTCCCGGTAAGTATCCACATATTTACGGTAATTTTCCCGTCCCACCTCTTCCTCCCGGATCTGATTGACGGTTTCCTGGATTGTCTGGATCAGTCTGCCCACCTTCAGCGGCTTCAGTTCGTATCCGGCAGCTCCGTATTGAATGGCCCTCTGGCAGTATTCAAAATCAGAGTACGCGCTTATCAGAATCACCTTTACGCTCCCCCGTTTCGTTTTGACCCGCCGAAGGAATTCCAGGCCGTCCATCTCAGGCATGCGGATATCTGCCAGGATGATCTGCGGGCTGAACTCCTCCAGTTCTTCCAGCGCCGATACTGCGTCTCCAAAGCTTTTCACCTCACTTATCCCAAGGCTCTTCCAGTCTATGCCAAACTGGATGCCTTCCCTTATCTGTACATCATCATCCAATATCATCAGTTTCATGTCTGTTCTCCTTCAAAAGGCAGCGTGACCGTTACGCGGCAGCCCACCCCCATCCTGGATTCGAACTTCAGCCCGTAGCCGTTCCCGTAACGCAGCTTGATCCTCTCATCAATGTTACAGAGCGCAAAAGTGTCCTGCAGATCCGAGTGCCCGTTCATCCTGCTCCTGATCTGATCCTCATCCGCTCCGACTCCGTCATCGCTCACCATAATTTCCAGCGCCGAAGGGCTGCGCCCTACCGTCACTTCAATCAGGCCGCCCTCCTTCTTGGGTTCCAGTCCGTGAAGAATCGCGTTTTCCACCAGGGGCTGTATGATCAGTTTGGGAATCAGGTGCGTATTCAGCTCTTCCGGAAGATAAATGTGTATGCGGATCCGCCTTCCGAATCTCGCCTGCATCAGCATCATATAGTGATTCAGAAACTCCACCTCGCTCTTGACCGTCACCATATCGCTGCCGCGGCTCAATACATGCCGGAAGATCTCCGAGAGCGCTTCCAGCTGGTCAGCCACCGCATAATCCTTATTGCGTATCGCCATCCAGTGGATGGAATCCAGCGTATTGTAAAAGAAATGAGGGTTGATCTGTGAAATCAGCACCTTCAGCTCGGCCTCCTGTTCTTTAATTTTAGCCGTAAATACCTCCTCAATCAGGTTTTTCAGTTTCTGCGACATGTCGTTGACTTCCCGGTTCAACCCTCCGATCTCGTCTGCCGGGCAGTCCTCCTGTAACTGTATAAAATTTCCCTCTTTGATCTGTCCGATCTGAACCAGCAGCTGCCGGATCGGCCTGATAATGTACCTGCGCTGGATCAGCGCAAAGGTAATGCCGAAGATTGCACACAGCATCATAGACGACAGAATCACCGCCATGCTGGAACGGCTGTCCGCCATAAATACCGACAGCGGCACCGCGTTTACCAGATACCAGTCGAAACTGCTGCTTTTAGCATAGAAGAAGACCACCTTGCGCCCGCCGTCCACAGCGGTCACATAACCGTTTCCCTGCTCATCATACATCTGTTCCAACAGCTCCTGCTGCGGCAGCATACTTCCCAGCATCTCTTTGTCCGTACTGGAAATCACCTCTCCGCTCCCGCTCATCATGCAGGTATACAGTGAACCCGGATTCACATAGCTTCCGTAGACCTTACTGATCTCATCCTCCTTCAGATTCACGGTCAGCCAGGCCACGATCCTGGAAAGCAGTTCATAATCGTTGATGCCGCAGAAATACGTTATGACTGTATCGTTATTCTGATACTCCTGCTTCGTCACCCGCTCCGCCTGATGAGGGCCGATCCAGACGCCCTCCTCTGCCCCGATCGTTTCATTCTCATAGGGAACTTCCCTGACCAGATACTCTCCCCGCTGTATAATCGTCCGCTCCTCATCCGTCATACAGATGGAATGGTAGCATTTCTCATTGCGCAGCAGGGAATTCAGCCAGTTTCCAACCGTTCCGTAATCATTTACATTTCCCTTTCCTTTTACGACAGCCTGTACGCTGCTGTCCGTCAGACAGTAATACTTCAGATCCGCCGCACTTGTGAAGATCTCCTCCACATCTCCGGCCAGCTGGTTTACCACGGTCTGGTTCAGCCGGTACTCCTTTCTGCGGTTATTTCCTCCCACATAGGAATTCAGTATGATGCCAATCACCGCCAGCGGGATGATGATGCAGATGATCAGCGCTGTTACCAGCTTTTTCTGCAGGGAATAATCCTTATATTTTTTCATTCGGTTCTCTCCTTGCCGGATTTTACATATCGCTGCGCCTGTTTACGGAATATACCGGCGGAGCATCCCAATATTTCTCCGGTCTGCCTGTGCAGGATCGTCTTCATACCTCTCTTCCGCTATTTCCTGGGTTAAGAGACCCCGATAGCCGTAGCGTTCCATACAGCTTAACATGTCTTGCAGAGGCAGTACACCGTCTCCCCATACGCCGTGAGTAAAGCTGTCTCCCCTGCCAGCCGCATCCACGAAATGCATATGCACCAGATCCTCTCCAAAGGCTTCCAGCCATTCCTCCAGGGTTTCTCCCTGGTAGGCCATAGCCCCTGTGTCCACCATGGCTTTCAGATTATGATGCGCTGATGCCCGGATCAGATTTTTTGTGCCGCGCAGGCTGTCCGCTATGCAGCTCTCCGTTGTCATAAGAGGCTCCATAGCCAGAACAATTCCCCGCTGCCATGCGAATTCAGCCAGCCGATGCAGCATTTGGGCGGACCGTTTCGCCGCTTCAGAAAGGGGTTCGCCTATAAGCTCCCACCCTGCATTGACGGTCACGATGCCCGCTCCCAGCTCCGCCGCCGCACGTATGCCGTTGCTAAAGTAAGCGAACGCATATTCCGACCACTCTTTTCCCGGCATGGCGTACTGATACTGCCTTGCAAAGCTGGGAGCAGTAGCCGCCTTCACCGACAGCCCGGCCGAAGCCGTCTGTCTTCGTATGGCAGTGCAGTCACTGTAACGCAGCCTGTCCAGATAGAAATGCGGAGCCCCCATCCACAGCTCCAGCGATGTCACTCCCAGACGCTTCTGGTTTTCTAAGAAAAAACGGTATGAGTACCGTTTGTAATGCTGATTCATCTGTGCGATCTGTTCTCTTCTCATTATAGGCCTCCCGCCGGGATACCGCACAGCCTGAAAGCTTCCCGATAACCGGCCTCATAGTTTTCCAGTCTGATCCATCCGCAAAAAGAACTTTGGAAAAGCGCGGATAAGCAATCCTTTGGCCATTCTCCGTCCGTGTGCGTGCCTTCCTGCATTTCCCGCAGCAGAAAACCGGGAACAGAAATGACTTTCAGATCTTCTCCAAAGGCTTTTAGCCAATCCGACAGCTTCTCACCGGCCTCAAGCGCTCCGGCCAGATTCATTTGTATCTGAATTTCCGGCACCGCCGATTTCAGGTCACAGAGTTCCTTAAGGGCAGAAAAAGCGCTGTACTTTCCGCCATTTTCGCACAAAATCTTCACCGGCCCCGCTTCCGCCGACAGCATCTTTACCGCTTTGACCGCCCGTTTCTTTCTCTCCGGCAAATCCCCATCCACGATCCTCATAAAGCTGTTCAATGACAGCATTTTTGCTCCAAGCTTTACCGCGGCCGCGGCCATGTGCCTGTAATATCCCATGGACGCAGCTCCGAACGGATCCTCCGGATCTGCGCACAGATCATACTGATATACTCCCGGCCGAAAGACCGCAGCTTCCAGTGCAAATGCCTCAAGCCCTTTTTTTATTTCCTCCAGACCCGATATCCCATAGGCATCCGCAAACAGGTGGGGTACCTGCCCATAAATCTCCACATCCTTCCATCCTGCCTCCGCCTGATCGCGCAGGCAGTCCACAAGATACATCCTCTGATACCGTTCACTGCTATGCAGCACTCCATACAGCAGCATACTCAATACACTCCTTTCCTGCAGCCTTATGTAACTAGTTACATAAATTCTAACATACGGGAAATGAATGTCAAGATAGAAAAAGCGCCGCATACCTTCCGTTTGGTATGCAGCGCTCCGATTGTTCCCACCGCTTCTGTTACCAGATCATTTCATACAGCGGCAATGCTTCAATGCTTTCCACCGCGAGCCCGCTGTTTTTCTCTGTTTCCAGATAAACGCCTTCCGGCCTTAATTCCGAAACAAGGATCTTCACTTCTGTTCCAAACCGCAAAAGCTCCTGCACACTCACCAGCCACGGATCTCCCCGGTAGAATTCATCCGCCGCCAGCGTATCGTTTATGTAGATCTGTATGCAGTCACCCACATAGCTGATCTTAAGGAACACATCCGCCAGCCCGGTAAGTGAAAGTTCCTTAAGTGAAAGCTCCCATTGCCGGATCTCTCTTTTGCCGCCCAGAGAGAGTTCTTCCATACAGAAGCTCTGTACGTCTATTCCCGGGCATTCTTTAAAGGACACCTCCGGACGCCTCTCATCCGCAGATTTGCCGGCCGGTACAAAAGCATTACCGTCCCACTTAAATCCTGTCAGGTCGGGGTTGCCCAGACAGTAAACGGCCTGTCCTTCATCCGTATTAAACATCTCCCCGCCGGCCACACAGACCGTACCGTCAAGATCGTAGAAATGTTCCGCCTGTTCCTGCGTCAGGGTGACCAGACGGATTTTTTTGCCATCCTTTTTCACGACCGTGATCACGCTGTCCGTACCGCATGCCGCAGGGGTCAGCTTGAGCCTGCCTCCCACGTTCTCTCTTCTGCAGCCTGCCGCCTCAACTCTGTCCATCCCGCCGGTTTCCAGATAATAACACCCCTCTATGCCGTCCACAGCAAAGAAAAACCAGGTATCCTCTTTATGGCAGATCAGCTGGACCGTAGCGCCTTGCAGCATGACCCCGTCCAGATCCAAACGGAAAGGAAGGAAAAAGCAGGCGCCGGACGGCACCTTCATCCCGTCTTCCGGAAACAGGAGCGTCTCCTCCTTAAGCGGAATCTCAAAACGCACATCTTCATGGGATGCCAGCACATCCAGCCTCTGGTAGTTATTCACAAACACATAGCCGCTTTGGCCGTCCATCCTCACACTGTATCGCAGAGAGGAGGTATCATAACGGTCTGTGATCGGATTCTCCGGAAAATACGCATCCATACCGGCCAGCACAGAGCCGAAGTCCGCTAAGAACAGATGCATCAGCTTCAGCTTTCCGTACTGTCCATGAGGCAGACCGTACCGGCCCAGGGGCGCCTGAAAGTCATAATCCCGTATGGGAAGGTCATTAGGATATCCCGTAGCCTTGGACTCCTGCAGCGTGGAGAGCTTTCCAATCGCATTTGTACCGCCGTGATACATATAATATCCGGGCAGATTGTTTCCGCTTCCCAGTTTCACCAATGCGATCGCATAAATCTCCTGCGGTGATATGCGGGGCCTGCGGTGATGGGTGACCTGGATACCCCCGCCGATCTCACAGGTGGCAAAGGGATAGAGATCATAATTCATATGGAAAGCGCCGTCATCCGTCAGAGGCTTCGGGATCAGATCCGTTCCGATGCTGGAATCGTTTCGGGCGGACAGGAAGAAAAAGTTGGAAGAAGGCACAAGCCTAACCAGGCTGGCATCCCAGGGCGCCTCCGAATATCCTCCGAATACAGGAACCACATCGTATTCCGGAATTTCGGCGCCATAGGCGCTGTTCCATCCGGTCACCGTATAGATCGGCGCCGTAAGGCGGCACTGCACGGCCATCTCCTTCAGCTTTAACAGGTGCGGCGCATTGTTCGTCAATTCGTTTTCCAGCTGGATTGCAAAAATACAGCCTTCTTTCTCAAACAGAAACTCCTGTACCTGTTCATATATTTTTGCATAATAGCGCTGTACATAGCTAAGATACTCCGGATCGTTGGTGCGCGGCTTGATATCCTTTTTCAGCAGCCAGTCGGGAAAACCTCCGTTGCGGACTTCCCCATGAGCCCAGGGGCCGATACGAAGGACCACCCACAGCCCCAGTTTCTGGCACAGCATGACAAAGCGCCGTAGATCCCGGCTGCCGGTAAAGTCAAAG
The DNA here is from genome assembly GCF_003477885.1 of Lachnotalea sp. AF33-28. Taxonomy (GTDB): domain Bacteria; phylum Bacillota; class Clostridia; order Lachnospirales; family Lachnospiraceae; genus AF33-28. The sequence goes on along the minus strand of NZ_QUEE01000018.1, from coordinate 79,969 downwards.
CAGCCCTCCTCTTCCTCATGGTAAATCCAGATCACATAGCAGGATACGGCGGTGATTCCTCCCGCCTTCATCTTGCGAAGCTCCCTCTCCCAGTCCTCACAGCACACTCTCGAATAGTGGATTTCTCCCATCACGGGGATCCACGGTTTTGCGTTCAGGGTAAAATAGCGGCTGTTCACATCCACTTCATATGTGCGGTTCGCTCCGCCGAGCTTCATATGGCCCTTAATCAAAGGGGCATGCTCTTCCGTCTTAACTGTGTACCTCATTCTTCTCCTCCATACATCCGCGGCAGCCTGCCGCTTCTGATATGGGTCATTATAGCATACAGTGTTTTTATAATACAACCATAATTACTTATATTTTCCAATATCACAGGCCGCCTGAAGCGTTCCCAGAGCCCTTTCTATCGCGTGCCAGGGGCTTGCTACGCACATGCGCACAAAGCGTTCGGCGCCGTAGCTGCTGCCGGCATCCACATGGAAAAAGGCTTTATGGTACAGAAAATCGATCATGCTTTCCTCGTCCTCAAAATACGGACGCATGTCGATCCAGAGGATATAGCCCCCCTCCCCGCCGTAAACAGCAGCCTTTGGCAGATTCTCGTGAAAGAATTCCCTGATTCTATGGATGTTGTTCTCCACATAGGCGTTCATGGCATGGAGCCAGTCCCGGCCCTCTTCAGAGTAGGCGGCGAGGATGCTTTCATAGGCGAAGGGGTCGATGCTGCCGTAATGATCCGCATTTCTCTGTGTGATAAAGGCTTCACGCAGTGCGCTGTCCGGTATCAGCATGTTGGCGTGGTTCACTCCGGTAAAATGAAAGGCTTTGCCCAGGGATACCGATACGATTGCGTGAGAGGCAGCCCCGGGCACAGTCAGGTAGCACGGGGTGCTGTTTCCGTCATAGACGGTTTCCGCAAAAATCTCATCGGAAAAGACCGTTACATGATAGCGCTGCGCCAGCTCAGCCAGACGGGCAAGTTCCTCCTGACGCCAGATCTGGCCGATGGGGTTATGGGGATTGCAGAGGATGAACAGCCTGTTCTCCGGCCGGGCCATAGCTTTTTCAATGGAATCAAAATCCATGTGATAGCGCCCCTGTGACAGTATGAGACCGCATTTGCAGGTATTTCTGCCAAGCCTGTCGGCGGCCTGCTCATAGCGGTTATAGACAGGAGGGGTCACTATCACGCCCTCTCCCTCTTTGGTGGTCATGCGGATGGCTGTTGCAACGGAATGAATGGTTCCCAGCGTCGGGACCACCCATTCCTTTTCCGCCTTCACACCGCGCTCCGATTCCATCCAGTCTGTCACGGCCCTGCGGTATCTGTCATCGCAGAGGTTAAAACCGTACAGTCCGTTCTCCGCCATGCGGATCACAGCCTGTTCTATGGCCGGAGCCGTTTTGAAATCAGGCTCCGCTCCGTCAAAGCTTATGTTTCCCGCCGCGAGGACGGCAGGATCCGTAGCGGTCAGCTTCAGATTGGCCGGCCGCCTTTTTACTAAAGTTTCAAAATCATATTTACTCATACTAAAAACCACCGCGCGCTGCGACGCGCGCAAATCAAATGCACTTTAAACACGCTCTAGTGTACTGACACGTTTACGTTTAGACTAACAGTGCTGAATATTTCGTCACTCTGCAAGGCGGAGGAAGAAGGCGATGCGGTGGCATCGCTGACTGACGACAACGCGGCAGATGGCGAAATAGGCAGTGCTGTTAGTTTAAATGTAAGCGTGTCAGTGCACTAGCTCTACAGGGCCGGAAACGCTTATTTTTCCGGCCCTGTCACTGTATCTATACTTCGCTTATGTATTTATAGACCGTATAGCGCGACACGCCCAGGCATTCCGAGACATAGGGCACCGCTTTCTGAAAATGAAACACATTGCGCTCCTTCATCATGGAGATTGCCTGAAGGCGCTCTCTTTTCGTCATCTCTTCGATCGGAGTCCCCAGTCTGTTCACGCAGTCCGCCACGATATCTTCCAGCGTGGTGTTTTCCGAATCCGCGATTTCTCTGTACAGATCCTGATTCACCTGAATGAAATTATCGATCAGCGCATGCATCTTCTGCATCTGTGTGTAGTCGTAATTGATTCCCAGCGCATAGCTATAATTCCTGCCGCGGAAATGAATCGTTGTGGATTTCACCTTTTTTCCGTCCAGCGTCACTACCTGCATATTTACGAAATCCCTTTTCACTATGGTTTCGTTGAAATAGCCCGCACCGGGTTTATTCCCGTATATATCCTGTGTGGAACCGATCTCTCTGCCTGAAACCTTCCCATTATAGATTGCCAGTATCGGATGCCCCGGCACACTCATATCATGAACCAGCGTCTCACAGCAGTCGCCGAACATAACAGCGATGCTCTCCGCCAGACGTTTTAAAAAATCCAGAACTTCATCCTTTTCCATGTTTCCGGCCTTCCTTCACTTCCAAACTAAACTCTTCACAAGCATAATACTGTTTTACAGCATATGGCAGGCGGCCATATGTCCCTGCCCTCTGTCTTTTAACGGCGGCATCTCCTGCCGGCAGATCTCCTTTGCCATAGGACATCGGTCCGCAAACCGGCATCCGGGTTTCGGATTGATGGGGCTGGAAATCTCGCCGGTCAGCCCACTCTTCTCCCTGTTTTTCTCATAATCGGGATCCGCGGCGGGCACAGAGGCCAGCAGGCCTTTCGTATAAGGATGCAGCGGGTTTAAATAAACCTCTTCCGTAGGGCCGATCTCCACGATGGTGCCCAGGTACATGACGGCCGTGCGGTCGGATATATGGCGGACCATGGACAGGTCATGGGCGATGAAGAGATAGGTCAGCCCCATTTCGCGCTGCAGACGCATCAGCAGATTGATGATCTGCGCCTGAATGGATACATCCAGGGCGGAAATCGCCTCGTCACATACGATGAACTCCGGATTTACGGATAAGGCGCGCGCGATGCCGACACGCTGCCTCTGCCCGCCGGAAAACTCATGAGGGAAACGGTTTCTGTGCTCTCTGTTTAATCCCACCATCTCCAGCAGTTCACAGATGCGCTCCTCCTGTTCGGCTCTGCTCCTGCACAGGCCGTGCACCTTAAGCCCTTCTCCGATGATATCCGCGATCGTACAGCGGGGATCCAGGGAAGCATACGGATCCTGAAAGATCATCTGGATCTTTTTTGTATAGGTCTTGTCCGCCGAGATCGGAATGCGGGCAATATCCTTACCGTTATAAAGGATCTCCCCTTCGTCCGCGCGGTACAGGCGCAGGATGCAGCGTCCCACTGTGGTCTTTCCGCATCCGGATTCGCCCACCAGACCCAGGGTAGAGCCCTTTTCTATGGAAAAGCTGACATCGTCCACCGCCTTTAGATAGAGCTTTTCATACCAGTCCTTTCCCTTTTTGAAATCGATCACAGAACCGGATTTAAAATATTTTTTCAGGCCCTTTACTTCCAATAAATTCTCTGCCATCGTCACATTCCTCCCAGACTCTGCTGCTTTCCTTCCACGGCATGCCGCTTCGCCTCATACGCCGGCACCTTGGGAGCACGGGGATCGAGGAGATGGCAGCTCGCCTTATGGGTGCCGCTTAAAGAGGTTTCTTCCGGCTGTGCCTTCAGACAGGCGCCCATAGCATACGGGCATCTGGCCGCAAAGGCGCACCCGGCCGGAGGTGCGTATAAATCCGGAGGTGTGCCGGGAATCGCCGCCAGTTCCCTGCTGCCGTCCGTGCCGTTAATATCCGGCATGGAGTTTAACAGCCCCCAGGTATAGGGATGCTTCGGCTCATAGAACACTTCCCTGGCAGTGCCTGTTTCGACGATTTTACCGGCATACATAACGGCCACCTTATCCGCCATGCGCGCGACCACGCCCAGGTTGTGTGTGATCAGGACCATCGCCATGTTGAACTGTTTTTTCAGACTGTTCATCAGGTCCAGGATCTGGCTCTGAGTGGTCACATCCAACGCCGTGGTAGGCTCGTCTGCGAACAGTATCTTCGGATTGGTGGACATGCCCATGGCGATCATGATTCTCTGGCGCATACCTCCGCTGTAAGTATGCGGATAACGCAGCATATTCATCTCCGGTTTCGGTATGCCTACAAGGCGCATCATCTCCATCGTCTTTTCCGTGGCTTCTTTGGAGGATAAGCTGGTGTGTTTGAGTATGCTCTCATTGATCTGCCGCCCCACACGCATGGTCGGGTTTAAAGAGGTCATGGGGTCCTGAAAGATCATGGAGAATTCACCGCCCCTAAGCTGCTGCATCTCCTTTTCCGAACATCCCGTGATGTCCCTGCCGTTATACAGTATCTGTCCTTCTTCAATAAAAGCCGGGGGTGTCGGCGTCAGCTTCATCACGGTCTGGACGGTCACGCTTTTCCCGCAGCCCGACTCTCCCACAATCGCCAGCGTCTCCCCGCTGTCCACGGAGAAGCTTACCCCCCTTACCGCCTGTACCCGTCCGGCATAGGCATGAAAGGACACACGTAAATTTTTCACTTCCAATATGCTCATTTACAGTCCTCCTAATTGCGCAGCTTGGGATCCAAAGCATCCCTGACTTTGTCTCCGAATATGTTAAATGCTAACAGCGTGATGCTAAGGATCACCGCAGGAATGAACAGCTGATAGGCATACTGCTGGAAATTCTGCACGCCCATCTGCAGAAGCTGGCCCCAGGAAGTAAGCGGGGATTTAATGCCCAGACCCAGGATGCTCAATGTAGCCTCATAGAAGATGGCACCCGGCACGGACATGGTCATGCCCACCACCACGATTCCCAGGGTGTTCGGGATCAGATGCTTAAAGATCAGGCGCAGATGGGAAGCTCCTAAGATGCGCGATGCATTGACAAAGTCCTGATTTTTCATCTGCAGCACGAGGCCCCGGACATTTCTGGCGGACCCCATCCATCCGATCAGCGCAAAGGATGTGACGATGGAGACCGGTCCGTTGCCGAATTTGAGCATCAGCAGGATAACAAATACCATCTGCGGCACACACATCAGCACATCGATCACGCGCATGATCAGCATATCCAGCCATCCCCCGAAGTATCCCGCGATGCCTCCGATCACAATACCGATCAGAGAAGGGAAAATCGCGCCCAGAAATCCGATGGCGAGGGAGATTCTGCCGCCATACCACATGCGCACCCACAGATCGCGGCCCAGCGTATCCGTGCCGAACCAGTGCTCGGCGGAAGGGGCCTGGTTGATGCTCATCAGGTTATTGGTATCAAACTGGTACTTGCTCACCATAGGGATCACGACGGACATCACCACCATAAACATCACGATGACAAAGCTGAATATGGCAGCCTTGCTGGAAAACAGCCGGCGCATCACGTCTTTCCAAAAAGTGGTGGCAGGGCGCACGATTTCTTCGCCGCCCTTGTCTTCGGCAGCGAGGAAGGAGAAATCTTCATTTGTCAATACGGTCTTATTATCTTCCATGATGCCCTCCTAATCTGTAATTCTGATGCGTGGATCGATGATTCCGTACAGGATATCCACGATGAAATTGGCCGCAACCAGGAATATGCCGAAAAATATGGTGAGCCCCAAAACCATCGTGTAATCCAGGGCCTGCACCGACTCGGTGAAGTGCTTGCCGATGCCCGGTATGGAAAAGAGCTGTTCCACAATGAATGACCCCATCAGTGTGGAGGCCACGGCAGGGCCCAGCCCGGTCACGATGGGAATCATCGCGTTTCTAAGCTGATGCCTCCACACCGTTTCCTTTTCACTCAGCCCTTTGGCCTTGGCCGTCTTCATATAATCCTGATTATCCACCTCCAGCATGCTGGCTCTCATGGTGCGCGTCAGCGACGCGATGGTGGGGATGGCCATCGTGACGGTGGGCAGAATTGTATAGGAAAAGCCCTTCCACTGCGCGATGGGCAGCAGACCGGCCTTCACGCCGAAGCCCCACTGAAGCAGGGAACCCACTACAAAGTTGGGGACGGATACTCCCAAAACCGCGATGAGCACACAGAGATAATCCGCCTTTTTCCCTCTCCTTCTGGCGGCGATTGTTCCCAGCAGCAGCCCGATGGGATAGCCGATCGCCAGAGACCTAAGCCCCAGGTCTGCGGATACCGGAAAGGTATTCGCGATGATGCCCGCTACGCTGCGGTTGGTGTATTTAAAGGAATATCCCATGTCTCCGTGGAGAAGATTTCCCATATAGGTCAGGTACTGGGAAAACAGCGGCTTATCCAATCCGTAATAAGTCATCATCTTTTCCTGTATCTCCGGTTTTAAAAGCTGCTGTGTCTGGAACGGATTTCCGGGCAGCGTGCGGAGCAGAAAAAAGGAAAAAGTGGCCAGTGCCCAGATTGTAATTACGGAAATGAACAGACGCTTTGCTATATAACGCTTCATTTATTACCTCCCGCATCGTTAGCCTAAGTAAAAGGAAGCCGGGAACTGACTGCATTCCCGGCTTCCCGCAGTGATGTGCTATATTTAGTTGGCGTAATCCGCATAAATGTACTGCATATCGGAACTGTAAGAAATTCCTGTGAACTGCGGATTCACTGCCAGCAGGTTTGTAAAGAAGAACAGAGGGATATGGGGACCGTTGTCCAGAATGTACTGCTCCGCTTCCGCAAAATAACCGAGGCGCTCTGCCCGGTCCAGAGTGGTTTCAGACTGGTCGATGAGCCCCGTATAGGTATCGTCCATCCAGCCGGATACATTGATGCTGCCATAGGTCGTCCAGTAGGACATGTATTCGTAAGGATCGTTCAGATCGGCACCACACTGCTGCCAGTAGATATCGTACTGCCCCTGCAGCATGTTCTGGATCGTGGTCGGTACCGGATACTGCACAATCTCAAAGCAGTCCAGGCCCAGCACGGTCTTCCATGCATCGGTGATCGCTTCCGCATACAGCTTGAGCTGGCCGATTTCCATGCACAGGTAGGTGATGGTCGGCAGTTCCTCTTTGGTCATGCCCAGCTCTTCGAGAGCCTTATCCAGATATTCGTTGGCTTTCTCCGGATCGGCGGCGGCAGGAGCTCCGGCGATGTCCGGATATTCCTCACAGTAGGTCGTGCCTTCCTTGGAGCCGGGAGTCGCCGGATCGATCAGGCGCGTCGCTACCTCATATGTACCATTAGCCAGCGCCGTATTTAAAGCGGTGCGGTCGATGGCATAGGAAAGTGCTTTGATAAAGTTCACATTGGAGAGAACCTTGCCGGTCTCTTCCGTCATACCGTTCATATTGACCATCAACGTGGTGGTCGTGCCTGCCGATGCGATCTTTAACGTATTCTCATCGTAATTGTCTTTCAGGGACGCGGGAACGCTGACGTTCACATCGATTTCCCCGTTATCAAACATGCTCGCGCGTGTGTTGGAATCCGATATAATCAGTCTGGTGATCTTATCCATGCTGATCTTATCTGCATCATAGTAGTTCTCGTTTTTCACCATGACCAGTTCGGTATCCACAGCCCAGGATTCGATCTTATAAGGACCGCAGGCGATGTAATTGTCGGCGCTGGTACCGTAGTTGGCTCCGCATTTCTCCACAAACTCCTGGCGCAGCGGATACAGGCAGCTGGCAGATGCGACGCTGGAGATAAATGTGGGGGACATTCTGCTTAATGTAACCACCAGAGTTTTCTCGTCCTCGGCTTTTACGCCCAGCTGGCTTAAATCCGTGACTGTGCCGTCGGAAATCTCCTGCGCATTCACGATGGAAAGGAAATTGTCATATTCCGTGGCTCCCGTGTTGGGGTCTAACAGCCTCTGGAAGGAATATACAAACTGCTCCGCAGTGATGGGCTCTCCGTCCTCCCATTTCGCATCCCTTAAATGGAATGTATAGGTCAGTCCGTCCTCGGATACGTCATAGGTCTCCGCAATACCCGGTACAATCTCACCTTCCAGATTGCGCAGAAGTCCTTCCGCGGTATGAAACAGTATCTCACCGCTGTTGTTGTCGTTGATCACACTGGTGTCCAGAGAAATCGCGTCGGTAGATACCCCGATCCTAAGTTCTTTGGTGCCGGATGCGTTCTGCGCACCCTCTGCCGTGCTCTCTTTGTCCGCAGACTCAGAGCCTGCCGCCGCAGTGGTTTTTTCCTGTGTTGTCTCGTCGCCGCTTGTATAGGTGTTACATCCTGCAAGAGACAGGATCATGGTGCAGACAAGCAGCAATGCCAATGCCTTTTTCATTGATTCTCCTCCTTTTCTTGTCACCAACCGAAGGTTGATGACCTACGCACGCTTCAGCGTGCTTCCGCTTTTTCTTGTCACCGACCGAAGGTTGATGACCTACGCACATCTGAGTGCGCATTCTTTTTTCAAATCAGCTCTTTAATGTTTTATCCGTTTAAAGTGGTATAAAATGATTATATCTGAAACTGTCAATTTGTCAATGTTTTTTGGCAACATTTTGTCAACTTTTCTGTTACGCGGACGTCAGAGTTTTTTCTGTATTCTCACTTGTCTTTTGAAGAAAAATATGGTATGGTAGTGACATTCAGTAAGTTTATGAATACACATTTCTAATCAGGAGTATTCTCCTAAAACTGCGCGGCAGTTCGGCCGCATGATTCCCATTCACAATGTAACAAGTACAGGGGAATTTATGTCCATTTCTCCCTGTACAGCGATGATCCGGACGGTTCGCTGAAAACGAAATATTCGGCAGAACGGTGGAAAGGAGGTGTAAACAAAAGGCTGTATATTTTCGCAATGCGCTCTTGTTTCACTAACAAATTTAATGTACAATAAAAGGAGAAAAACAGATGGTGAAAGTAAACAAAAAATATAAAGACCGGTTATTCCGCATGGTATTCCAGGACAAAGAATCACTGCTTACGCTTTATAATGCTGTTTCCGGAAGCAGCATCACACAGCCGGATGAAGTTGAAATCGTCACATTAGAAGATGTGATCTATATGGGCACCAAGAACGACGCTGCATTTCTGATTGATGATATATTAAACCTGTATGAACATCAGAGTACGAAAAATCCGAATATGCCCTTGCGCGGAGTGCTCTATATGGCTGATGAATACCGCAGATATATAGAAAAGAGCAGACTGAACATATATGGGAGCAGCCTGATCACGCTGCCGCTGCCGCAGTACTATATCTTCTATAATGGGCTGACTGACGAGCCGGACCGAACCGAACTCAAGATATCCGATGCCTATTCAAAGAAGTATACACAGCTTACGCCCTGTCTGGAATTTAAGGCAACGCTGCTTAATATTAATCTTGGGCACAATCAGGAGCTGATGGAGCATTGCCAAAAACTAAGGGAATATGCGCAGTTTGTAGCGGAGGTACGAAAGCGTCTTGACCGCGGGGCCCTTCTGGAGGAGGCGGCTGATGAAGCAGTAAGTCATTGCATTCGTGAAGGAGTCCTGTCGGAATTTCTGATCGCACACAGAGCGGAGGTGAACGAAGTGATTCTAACAGAGTATGATGAGCAGTTTCACATAGCCAGCGAAAAAGAGCTAAGCCGGAAGGAGGGCGTGGAGCTGGGAAGGCGTGAGGGAAAGGAAGAAGGCAGGCGTGAGGGAATCAAAGTACTGATTGAGACGCTCGCTGAAATGGGAAGTCCAAAGTCTGAGATAGCTTCTAAGCTGCAGGAGCGTTTCGGCCTTTCCAGCGAGGAGGCAGAAACATATATAAATGACATTTTTCCTGATTCGGACTGAAATTCTGTTTTACCCATATAGCTGTGTAAAGAGAGGGCCGGCGCACATACTGCGCGCCGGTCCTCTCTTCCTTTTCCAATCGAACTTTCATTTAATACAGATATCAGCCTTTCACAATCTTCCCGCCGATCATGACTGTGGAGATATTGTCCGCATCGGCCAGCACCAGGATATCCTCCAGCGGATTTCCGTTTACGATCACCAGGTCCGCCAGTTTTCCGGCTTCCAGGGTGCCGATCTCCTGATCCTTCCGCATCAGGTATGCGCCGTTGACTGTGCCGGCCTTGATGGCCTCCATGGGCGTATAGCCGCAGCGGGTCAGGGAGTAGAACTCCTTGCCGATGTGCTTAAAGGGCGTATTGCCGGTATTGGAATAGTCGGTGCCCAGCGCCACACGGATACCTGCCTCGTGAGCCATGCGAAAAGAATTCATCGCACTTTCCTTGACGGATACGGCCTTTTTCATCATGAAGTCCGGCAGATTCTTCATATCCGCCAGGCCCAGCGCCACGCTCAAGGTAGTGACCAGAGGGATATCCTTCTCCTTCATGATCGCGATGCATTCCTCATCCAGCATCACGCCGTGTTCGATGCAGGTCACGCCGCATTTGAGCGCCTGCAGCGTACCGGCCGTGCCGGTGCAGTGCGCGGTCACATAGGTCCCGTGGCGGGCGGCCTCCCCCACAATCACTCTTAGCTCCTCATCCGAGAACTGAACATCGTTGATATTGTCCACGGCGGAGGACACCCCGCCGGTAGCGCAGATCTTTATGAACTCAGCGCCGTCCCTGAACTGCTGCCGCACGCCTCTTAGGCAGTCCTCCGGCCCATCCATCAGATATCCTGTAAGGCTCTTTTCGTTCGCCTCTTTCACCGACAGATCCGTATCGAAATCGCAGTGGCCGGCGGATACGCTTAACACCCTTCCGCCCGGCGTGATCCTGGGTCCGAGAATATTTCCTTTTTCCACAGCATTTTTTAACGGTTTTCCAAACAGACTCATATCCCTGACGCCGGTCACACCGGCATCCACCAGCTCCCCTAGATCCTTCACCACCGTTAAGAGCGCGTCAAATGCCGATGTGCCGGAAGAATTCCTGCTCTCCTCGCCGGTCAGATGGGCATGGGCATCGATGAAGCCGGGCATAATCGTGCCGTTTCCCGCGTCCCTCACCTGCATATCATCCGTCACCATCTCATCGTTTCTTTCACCCGCATAGAGAATGCGCTCTCCGTCCACAATCACCATGCCGTTTTCTACCGCTTCATCCTTCACAGAATCGATGACTCTGCCATATAATACATATTTCATTCGTCCGTCTCCTCTTACTTTGCGTTATTCTACAGATACTTAAGAAACCACTCGATCATCTCATGATAGTGCGAAATTCTAAGATGCATAGGCCCCTCCATGGTGAGTCCATGGTTGGAATCAGGGAACAGCACCAGCCGCACCGGCAGATCCGGATGCGTATCCTTTACAGCCACATAGAGCTGATGTGCCTGTTCCACAGGACATCTCATATCATGAATGCTGTGCAGAATCAGAAACGGAATGTCTATCCGGTCCGCATAGGCAACCGGTGAATTTTTAATCTGATCCTTCATGAAATCCACAAAATCCCGATAGTCCTTTGAGCTTCCGGCCATGTCGCTGGAAGCATACTGGATCAGCTCGCTCGCGATGCTGCGCTGCGTGACGGCAGCCTTAAACCGCTTTGTATGGCCGGCGATCCAGTTCGTCATATATCCGCCGTAACTGCCGCCGGTCACCCCCAGCCGTTTTGAGTCAATCCAGTCAAATCTGCGCACCGCTTCCTCCGTAAACTGGAGCAGATCATACATGGCTGTGCCGTCATATGCTTTCTTTATGGACGCGTGCGCCTCCCCATACCCGCTGCTGCCCCTGGGATTGCAGAAGATCACTCCGATCCCGGCCGCCGCCATCAGCTGGAACTCATAGTTCATGGCAAAGCCATAAAACGGTGTGGGGCCGCCGTGAATGTAGAGCACCGCCGGATATTTCCTGTCCGGTTCACGGTTCTGCGGCTCCATCACAAAGCCCTGCACGCGGGATTCCCCGTCCAGCGTATCGATCCACATTTCCTGCGGCATACAAAGCGCCCGTTCCCGCATCCACGCGTCCTGATCGGTCAGGCGCTTCCTGCCACCGTTCTCATCCACGATCCAGAGCTGTGCCGTCTCCGTGAAATCTCCGGCAGCTGCCAGCATACAGCCGTCCTGTATCTTCCCGATGTAGCGGTAGGTGCAGTCCTCATCCGTCACCGGCTCGATATGAGGCGTTTCAGACAGAGCGGCTCTGTATATCCCGGCGCGGCCGTGCCAACCGGAAATGAAGTATAAGTACCGGCCGTCTTCACTCATCGCCGCAGTATCCCCAAATCCGCCGCAGTTTTCCCCGTTGTAGAGAAAGCAGGTCGCTTCATGGCAGGGAGCATCCGCCGGCCACAGATCACGCTTCTCACCGCTTTTAAGATCCAGCCGGTACAACCGCACGGCGGGCATACCCCCGCTTAAGGACGGGGAAAGGGCGCCGATCACGGCAAACGTTCCGTCGCTGTTTACCACCGGCCGGAAGGCCTTGGGATAGTAGGCGATCCAGCAGTCCTCCGTGAGCTTCGTGAGCTTTCCGTCCTTTACGCCGATGCGGTACAGATCCATGCCGATGCTCTCTTCCCGGGGTCTCTCCCGGTTGCTCGTGATTAACAGTGACTTAGAATCCGGCATCCAGACGGGCATCACATGATCCCGTTCGCCGTCGGTCAGGCGCCTGGCACGGCCCGCCGTGGATGAAACCACCCACAGATGCACCGCGTCTTTTCCCCTGTCAGCAAATCCGTACGCATCCTCTGATTTGTAACCGTAATCCTCGATTACGATGGGATCATATTCCGTGCGCCCCTTCGCTTTCTCTTCGCCGCTGCCGGCCAAAAAGGCAAATTTCCGGCCGTCCGGTGACCAGGCGAATTCTCTGACGCCGCCTTCTATATCCGTTATCCGCCTGCAGGTATCCGCGCTTACATCGCGGACATAAATCTGATGCGTCCCTTTTACATCCGATAAAAATGCCAGCCGTTTCCCGTCCGGGGAAAAGCGCGGCATGGTCTCATGCCTGCCTCCGGCACTCACACATTCGGTCTTACCCGTATGCACGTCCATCAGCTCAATCCGCGAAAGGTATTCCCTCTCTTTAAGCACACTCACTGTCCAGGCGGCCAGACCGGCGCACCGGCAGTAATCCGGCATGCCGATATAATTCATTTTATAGTAATCTTCCAGCGCAGAAAGCCACTTCATGCCTTCTCCCCCTTCCAGTCCTCTTTCTCCACCAGGAAACGGACGAACCATTCCGTCAGTTCCCGCAGGTGGGCAATCTGAAAATGCACCTTGCCGTGTCTGGTTATGCCGTGATTTTCACCCGGGAATACCACAAAGCGCACCGGCACCTCCGGGTTGCGGTCCTTCATGGCGATAAACATCTGCTCCCCCTGTTCCAATGAGCAGCGGTAATCCTTCTCCCCATGCAGGATAAGCAGAGGAGTCTTCATGCGGTCAATCTTTCCGATCGGGCTTTTTTCGGCTCTGGACAGCAGATTTTCCAGCTCTGACTGCATCCCGTTCTCCGACCAGATAAAGCCCATATCCCCGGTACCGTAGGAGGTGGCCAGATTGGCCAGCGTCCGCTGGGTTACCGCTGCCTTAAACCGGTCCGTGGTTCCGATGATGCGGTTTGTCATATGCCCACCGTAGCTGCCGCCCGTCACTCCGGTCCACTCTGCATCTATGAATCCAAGCTCTGCAGCGCCGTCCATAAATGCGAAAAGATCATCCATGGATTCCTGTCCCCAGCAGTAGCTGCCGGAAGCAAACTCCATCCCATAGCCGAAACTGCCTCTCGGATCACAGTAGACCACCGCCATCCCCCTGGCGGCAATCATCTGAAACTCAAACCAGAAATCATGGGCATAAAAGCCGGAAGGTCCCCCATGCACATCCAACACCGCCGGATACTTCATGCCTTCTTCATATGCGGAGGGTTTCATCACAAAGCCGTGAATCCTCGCTTTTTTATCATAAGAGTCCACCCACAGCTCCTCGGGCAGGGACAGCTCAAACTCCTCTAGCCAGCTGTTGGAAACGGTCAGCCTCCGCTGCGCCTCCCGGTCGGCCCTGACGCCAGCCTCCTCATATGGGACCGCATAAAGCTCGGCCGGAGTCAGCAGATCCCCCCGGGTATATACGATCTTCCCTCCCATGGGCACACAGAAGGAATGTACGGACATCTCATCCTCCAGCACGGGCTCCACAACCGCCTCCCCGGCAAGAGAAAGCCGGTAAAGGTTCTCGCACCCCATCCAGCCGGACCTGAAATAGATGTACTGCCCATCAGCGTTTATCTGGTAGGCTGCGCTCTCCCTCCCGTATGCAGTGCGTCCCAAAGGCAGGCTGTCTACGCCGTGACAGATCTCCTCCTCAGGAAACAGGCAGATTTCTCGGCCGTCTTTTCTGCCGCGCCGAAACAGCTGGAGAGAAAACCCGCCGTTTTTCCCCTTTTCATAAGCGGCAAAGATCACGCTCTGCCCGTCGGCGGCAAAGATCACCGGATTCGTATCGTCGGCTTCACGCTCTCCCTTTATCATAGAAACCTCACCGCTTTTCAGATCCCGTACAAATATCTCCGCCGTCAGTTCCTTCACATGCGCATACGGCCGTCCGTAATATGCGAGAAATCTCCCGTCGCGCGAAAATGCAGGTTTATAGCAGTCCATACGGCCATCCGTCAGGATCTGCTGTCCGCTTCCCCCGGCACAGACGATGCCGATCTGTCTGACACTGCCATCGCGCACGCCATATGTATCATCCAGCTTGTACAGGAGATTTTCAATCACAACAGGGCTGTGATCCCTTTCATCCGTCCATTGTCCCTTTTCCCGTTCCGTCATCTCCCGCAGCCAGTTTAATCTCTCCCCAGAAAAACAGGGAGCGGTAAACGCCAGTTTCCGGCTGTCGGCGGACCATGTAAATTCCTCCACGCCATGGCGCGCACTCGTCACCTTTTTATGCTTACGGCTCTCCCTGTCATAGACCCAGATCTGATTTTCCGTCTTCCCTTTTCTAAGATAGGCCAGTTTCTGACCGTCCGGGGAGAATGCAGGCGCATCCGCTTCCTGCGCGCTGTCTTCAAAGAGGGGACTGATCTCCCCCGATTCCGTATCGATAAGAAAGATACGGGGCACAAAGCGTCCCGTCCGATCCGCTTTCTGCACCACATATGCTGCCTGTCTGCCATCCGGCGATGCGGATGGCGCCGACAGATACTCCATCTTCCGTAAATCCTCATACTCCAGCAGTTTCTTCAATGTATTTACCTCGCTGATTTTTGTTTAGCTTGTTTCCTATGACAGGATAAATTCCCGCAGATCTTCATACAGGCGGCCGGCCGGTCCGTCTCCCAGATAGGGCATATGTCCGGATTCGTATTCTTTGACAGTCACCCTCTCTTTTGACAGCGCCAGGTGGTTTTTCAGATACCGCACGGTTCCGGGTGGCGTCACCATATCGTACAGGCCGCTTCCAAAAAACACGCGCAGCCCCTCATTTCTTCTCATGGCCCATTCCAGGCACTCGGCAGGCGTCCGGGGAGTCTGATAATTCCATCGGCCGTTCACTTCAAAATCGATGGAATCGTATGGCCGGTTCATATTTGCAAGCCCCAGATATTCCTTCATCTTTCCGTTCATTGCTCCGATGAATGCGGCGGTGTACTTTCCCATGGCCGGGTCGTCCGCCACAGGATCCTTCATCTGCACCGGGTCCAGATGCCGCATCGTATAGCGGCCGTCATAGGCACCGGCATCCTTCCCCTCCCCTGCAAGCACTTCCGATAAAAATACATCCACAGGCAGGTTCAGGCCATGCCTCTCAAACCAGGCTTCCTCTACACCGGTGAGAAGAGACATCTGCCGCACGAGGAGCCGGCGTCTATCCTCCGAAAGGCCGCTTCCCTGAAAAAGCGCCGGCAGATACTGCTCTCCGGCAAATTTCCAGGCGATATCCGCGGTCTCTGCCGCACAATCCGGGACCGGCAGACCGCAGGCGGTCCATTCCTGCTTCTTACCCTCATCCAGCGGATGGTGGTACAGGTTTACACAAGCCATGCCCGGCAGCTGGAGAACTGCCTCCTCCACAGCAGGCCGGTTATGGAAATAATCCATGCAGATTGCAGTTCCAAGCATGATGACCCCGTTGATCGGGATTGCCCGCAGCCTTCTTCCGGCGCTCATCGGCCCTCCCATCAGCTCACTTAACAGCATGCAGGAACGAATCGTACCATAACTCTCTCCCGCCAGATATTTGGGGGACGCGATGCGTCCATACCGGATCACCCAGTCCTCTATGAGATCCGCCATACACTTGGCATCCTCTAAGACGCCGAAGAAGCTGCCGCCCGCCTCCTCCTTAAGTAACCGGCCGTAGCCGCAGCCCGGCGGATCGATCATCACCACATCGCAGCAGTCCAGCAGGCAGTATGGGTTATCCTCCAGCTCATAGGGCGGGAAAAGGCTGGGATTTGTGCTGTCATCCAGCTTTACCCGCACCGCGCCGAACAGGCCCAAATGTTCCCATACACAGGAAGAACCGGGACCGCCGTTAAAGGCAAATATGACCGGTGCCCCCTCGCCGCCATTTCCAAGATACGTATAGAGAAAAGCGGTTGCCGCGATCTCCCCCTGTTCATCCGTAAACGGGACTTCTTCGGTAATCACCTGGCAGACGGTGCGGCTGCCACGCAGTTGCATTTCATGTTCCGTCCTGTAAGAACGGATCTGATTCTGATCAAGCTTCATCCTTCTTCCTCTCTCTCATCCTCCATCTATAGGATACCGCGCTTTCCCCGGTATCGGCATATGCCGTCTCAATTTCGTCCCTGTCAAACAGGCCGTCAAAGCTGTCCGGATCCGGCACGGGCAGGCATCCCTGCTCCATGGCCTCAAATTCCTTCCGGATATCGATCCCGCCGACTTCCCTCACCATAGAGATAAAATCCTCATTGTTTCCGCTTCCATCCGCCATGTAGCGGCCGGTCAGCGGCTTTACCACATCATCCAGCGACTTGTCCCCGCCGGTGGCCCTGCGCACCTTTGCATCCACATTTGCCAGGAAAAAGAAGCCTCTCCCATAGGCAAGCCTCTGTGTACGCCGGTCCGTCCAGTACTGCTTTGCCGCCTCGCTGTTGCTTAGACGGTTGGTGGGATTGGTATAGTACTGATCCGTCCTTTTCTGAATCTGCCGCAAGGTATCCTCCAGGGACACGATACGGTTTCTGTAAGGCAGCATGACACTGTAGTATTCGGCAGTCCCTTCCGTGTACCAGGTGGTGCTTCCGTAGGGTTCATCGTTCATATGCGGCCAGTTATGCACCATCTCATGGGCCAGAAGATTCTGCAGACTTTCCACCGTGGGGGGCAGAGTATCGTTATAGCCGAACATAAAGGATCTGGTCAGAGCGGTCCCCCCGCTCTGCTCAAAGGGATCTTTTCTGGCAAAGACCCGGTATGCCGTATCTTTGTCTCCGAAAAATTCCGCCATGGCGGCAAACATCTTTTTTACTCTTCCCGCAGCCTCTGCGATGGGGAAAGAGGGGCGGCCAAACCAGTAAAAGCCGAACTCATTATCCGTACAGGAATGCAGCAGTCCCACCGCGTAATAGGAGTAAACCAGTGTGGAAGAGGAATCCGTCCTAAGCTGCTTCCCCTCACCGAAGCTCCATACCCCGCCGCTACCCTCCGGCATCCCGGTCAGGTCCCAGTCTAACGTAATATCATACTGTCCTTCCGGCAGCATGGGAAGAAATGTCACTCCGGCCCCGTTAGCGCCGCCTTCCTCACTGCGGAAATCAAAATACGGCCCATAGCGCTGGTCCTTTGTCACCTCTCGCGGATAGACCGCATAGGCGATCTGCACTTCCCCCTGTGTCTGTCTCTTCGCCGTATACCCGGTGAGCTTTACGGGATACTGCTCTCTTTGCACAGTATCAAAGGTGATTTCCCCCTGTGCATCCGAAATCTGCAGATCCTCCATTTTACAAAACGGAATGGTGACTGTCTCACTCTGTATATAAAAAAGCTCTTCTCCGGCAGCTGCCCTGATATCCGCCCGAACCGTCACATTCATCCTGTCCACACGGTCCGTGTTCCATTCCGGTTTCAGCACCACAGTCAGTTTCAGATGCTGTTTATTTTCTTCACTCATGGTTACACCTCCGTTATTTCCCGCATCCGGACATCAGCACACTGGCCGCGCTGGCCACATCCTCTACTGCCAGCCCCAGAGCGTCAAAAATCGTTATTTCCTCTGCGCTTTCCCTGCCCCGGACCCTGCCTAACAGCAGTTCTCCGATAGAACCGACAATTGCCTCATCATCCAGCAGGCCTTCCGCTTTCGGTATCAGGAATTCCCCGCTCTCCCGCTTCATGGCCTCCGTCTGATCCGCATAAAGCTTTCCGGCAGCCATCAGATCGGATGCCACCTCTCTGGTCGTGGGCGAAAAAGTTCCCACAGCGTTGATGTGGCAGCCGGGTTTTACCATATCAAGCGTCAGCACCGGCTCCTTTCCCGGAGAGACGGTGCAGATGATGTCAGCGCCGCAGACCGCATCCCGCACGTTTGAGCAGACAGCAACCGGTATCCCGTATTTTTCCTCTGTCTCTTTCCGGAAACGTTTCGCGCTGTCGGGACGGATATCATAGACGCTTGCCTGTGTGATATCCCGCACCTCACGAATAGCCGCCATATGGGATCTGGCCTGAGCGCCGGCTCCGATAAAGGCGATCTTTGCCGCGTCCTTAGCCGCCAGCAGATCGGTGGCCACAGCGCTGACCGCGCCGGTGCGGATTTCCGTGATGCTGGAAGCGTCCACCATGCCGGCCACCGTGCAGTGTTCGGATTCAAACAGCATCACATATCCGATATGGGACGGATATTCTGTTCCTTCATTGGGCCCATAGGCATTTAACACCTTAGCGCCGAAATACTTTCCGATATAAGCGGGCATGAATCCGAATTTCGCTGAATTCGGCATCGTGCAGATCAGCCGGGGCGGCATGGTGCAGACGCCGTTTTCCAGATCCGTAAGCGCCTGTTTCATCACCTCAATGCATTTCTTCGGGGACAGAAGTTCCCTTACTTCCTGTGCTTCAATAATCTTCATTTCGACTTTCCTCCTCGATACCGATGTCTTTTTTTAAATACTCTTTTGCGCTCTTGGCGTCGCCTTTCATCAAAGCCGCCGCGATCTCCTGATGATAAACCGGAATCCGGCCCTGGCCCGCGCGTTTTAACATGGAAACGCTTCTGGCAAGGCTTGTCACCAGCCGGTCGATGATATCCGTCAGCACCGGATTATCCGCAGCGGCGGCCAGCGACATATGAAATTTCATATTGCCGCCCACATCCCCGGTATGCTCTGCAGCCTCTGCAATCGCCTCCAGAGCGGGCCGGTCCGCCTTTTTCAGCAGCAGATCCACGGCCGCACATTCATTCAGATACCGGATCCGCCGAATCTCCTCATATTCCTCCTCCGAGATCATGGCGATCCTGTATCCCCTTCTGGGATAGCTGACCATCAGCCCTTCCCGGCACAGCCGGTATAATGCTTCCCGCACGGGCGCTTTGCTCACCTGATAGCGGTCGGCGAGCGCTGTCTCCGTCAGGAATTCATGATCCGGCAGTCGCAGCATATAGATGTCCTGCCGGATTTTTTCGTAGATTTGTTCTGTCAGTGTAGCCATTGGAACGGCTCCTTTCTTATTAACGAATTGGAGTGTCTCACCCTTGAGATCCTGTAAACGCGATCTCCGAAACCAGCAGGCTGGGCGCGGCCACTGCATAGCTCTTTAAAAGGTCCATGGGGCGCACAAACAGGCCGTTTCCGCACGCGGTCACATGGGCAAAAAGCTCTTTTAAGTTTCCGTTGATGGTGATGCCTTCCGCCGACCGTTTTTTTTGTCCGTTTTCCACAAGAATCGCCTTACAGGGAATGTGAAACTCTCCGGACGCAATATTGATGGAATGAAACACATCATAGGACTCAAAGACATAGATTCCGTCTTGCAGCTCATCCAGCAGTTCTTTTTCCGTGCATTTTCCAGGCCGGATGCAGAAGTTGCGGGGAATCGCCTGTATCTGTGTATGTATATTGCCGCTTAAAAGCGCCTTGCGCCCGGCACAGCCGCAGGGTGTCTGTCCCATTTCAGAAGCAGTTTCCAGCGTGTGCAGCAGACCTGTAAGCCGCCCCTCAAAAGCAACGGTCAGCGCGCAGGCCGGCGTGCCCTCGCAGTCCACCGCGCAGCCATAGCCGGAACGCTCCATAAAGGGCAGGTCTTCTATCGTAAGGCAGGGACTAAACACCTGTTTACCGTCCGCTGCGCCACACGAAAGATCTCCCGCATAAGGAGTCGCGCCATTCCGGTAATTCGCACCGGTAAACATCTGCCAGGCTGTGGCCAGTATATTGGTCACCACCTCCCCATCCAACAGCGTCCGGTATCTGCCGGCATCCAGAGTGCCCGAAGGCAGCCTGTTTTCACGCCATTGCCTGATTCGTCTTAGAAACGGTTTGGCAGTCAGCTCTTTCAGACTGCGGGCAGAAAAGCCGCAGTTCAGGAAACAGGGGATTTCTCCATCGGTCTCCGCCATCTCAAGCTCCGCTTCCAACCGTATATTTTCACAGCAGATATCCGTATCCAAGGAATTTATCAGCCCTCTGGTCTCCTTCGTCCTTGTCATGCGCAGCGCAGGCTTAGAACCGGGGATGCCCTCCCGTATTGCTTTTTCCAGCGCCGCTGCCGCTGCCTTCAGCTCCTCTGTCTTAGGTATCTGGCCGCAATCAGTCTTAAGCCGGCTGCCTTTCACCATGGGACCTGCCCCACCGGAATTGGAATAGCGGGCCAGCCCGGCCGCCTTCGCGAGCATCTCCTCCGGGTCCTCTTCCAGCTTCTGTGTGTAATAAAAGCCGCCTCCGGCACTCACAAACAGCTCCGTTACAGAGGAGTATTCCGCGCCTTTCACGGCTCCGTCCTGTATCTCAAACGAGAGGATTTCCCTCTTTTCCGCCTGTACCTGCGCCGCACGGATATCCGCCGGCAGTTCTTTCATGAGCGGTCTTAAGCGTTCCAGTTCTCTCATATTCATGCTCCTCCTATGGACATTTCCGCAATGCGCACCCTGGGCTGGAACGTGGTGGTGGGGATCAGTCCGGATGCCGCTCCGCAGAATCCTCCGTTGTCATATTCCAGCGCCGTGCCCACACGGTCGATCCTGCCGATCACTTCCAGGCCGTTGCCGGTGAGCATCAGTCCCTTCACGGGGTAGGTGAGCCTGCCGTTTTCGATCCACCAGCCCTCTTTCACCTCCAGGGAAAACTGCATTCCTCCGGTTCCCCCTCCTATGCTTTTCACATACAGCCCTTCACTTACGGAAGTGATCATCTCCTCATTGTCATCCCTGCCCGCCGCCAGATAGGTATTGCTCATGCGGGAGGTTGGGGCATAGGTATAATTCTGGCGCCGCCCACAGCCATTGGACGGCAGGTTCAGCATCCTGCCATGCAGGCGGTCACACATATAATTTTTCAGGATCCCGTTCTCAATCAGCACATTGCGCTGTCTTGGATGCCCTTCGTCGTCCACGGCGGAACTGCCGTAGAGACCGGGCATCGTACCGTCGTCCACCAGTGTGACTCTGTCTGAGGCCACCTTCTGTCCCAGTTTCCCGATAAAGGCGCTGCTGCCCGCTGCGATTGCAGCAGCTTCCAGGGAATGTCCGCAGCTTTCATGCCAGAGTGTGCCGCAGCCGCCTGCCTCCAGCACCACAGGCACCGTGCAGGCAGGGACGCTCCTCCCGTCCATCATGGCGCGCGTCCTCCTCACCATGTCTTCGGCAAATCCGATGTGATCCGCCTCATTGCGGTACGCTTCAAACCCCTGCGGCCTGGTGAGATCCTCCCAGTTGAAGAATGAGGTTTTGCCGTCGCTGACGGCCGCCTGGAGCCGCAGCCTGGTGGTCACTCTGCGGTCCTTCACGGACAGCCCCTCACTGTTAATCACCCAGATACGCTGATCGGTGTCAAAATAATCTGCGTTCAGACTCAAAACAGCCGGTCCGGCAGAGGCCGCAGCCGCAGCGGTCTGCTTTAGCACCGTGATTTTCCGATCGGCGCCTGTTGAAGAGGGAGCCAGCAGTACGGGATTCGGATTCTTTAAAGCCGGAGTGTAAAACTGATCCGGAACAGCCGCCTGCCGCTTCGTTCTGACTTCAATCAGCTCCGCTGCCGTCTCTGCCAGGGAAAGCAGGGCGGTAAGGGAACAGTCATTGGAATAAAGATAGATACTGCCGGTGCCTGAGAGCACGTACAGACCCGCACCGTAGATGCGAATGGCTTTCACACCGGACAGCGAATCCTTCTCCCACCGTATATTGCTTTCCTCCCGGTCTTCGAAAAAAAGTTCTGCGAAATCGGCGCCGGTGCAAAGCGCCTTGTTAAGGACACGGGCTGCCTCCTGTTGAGTGAGCATATGTATTTCCTCCTGAAATGTTCAGTAATATGTTCATTATAAATTTCAATCAAAGGGTTGTCAATTACAATCAGTTCTAGGGGCTGCATACGCACGCAATGCTGGCATTCCCGTCAGGGTCCGTCTCCACTGAGATGACAGCAGAACTGTATCACAGTCCCTGCTGCTATTATCAGAGAACTACAATCCTTACTCTGGAAGAGATGTCACACGCCTTTTATCTAAGTTCCAGGCAGCTGAACCGCATTTTGTTGCAGTGTTATCATACAACGATTACCGCCTACCTTAAAAACCTGCGTTACAACACGGCGCTGGCATACATGGAAAAAGGGGGCATGACGCTGCGTGAGATCGCCGCTGAATGCGGTTTTACCGATTATCAGCAGCTTCGCAGAATGATACAGAAGCAGAAAGGCCCGGAAACGCATATGATATAAAAAAAGGATTTTTTATGGCTATTCATATCGTATCTTCCGGTGAGACCGCAGAATCGATCGCTGCTCTCTATTCCGTTTCACCCCAGCGCCTTTCCTATGACAACCAGCTGAACGAACAGGCCCATCTGGTCGTAGGGCAGGCGCTTTTAATTCTGATGCCGGAAACGGTACACCTGACCGTCCCCGGCGATACCCTTTATTCCATAGCCACCCAATACGGCACAACCGCAGACGCCCTGATGCGGAACAATCCTTTCCTGGCAAACCGGCAGTACTTAGAGCCCGGCGAATACCTGGTTGTCCGATACGAAGAGGAACCGTTCCTCCCCCTGGATGTGAGCGGTTATGCATATCCCTACATCAACCGGCCGCTGCTGCGCGAAACACTGCCGTTTCTCACCTCACTGCTCATTTTTTCCTACGGTTTTACCGCGGAGGGGGAACTGATCCCGCCGGAGGATGAACCGCTGCTGGCTTTGGCCCAGGAGTTTGAAACCCGCTCTGTCCTGGTGCTCACACCGTTTTCCGAAGCGGGCACTTTCAATAACCGCTTAGTATCCCTGGCTTCCAATGATATGGCCGTACAAAACCGTCTGATTGAAAACCTGTTGGATACCGTGCAGCTGAAAGGCTATGCTGGGGTGGATGTGGACTTCGAATTCATTCTGGCCGAGGACCGGATTCCCTATGCGGAGTTTGTCCGCCGTTTAAGGATCCGCATGAACGAAATCGGCGTGACTGTGTCGGTGGCCCTGGCGCCCAAAACTTCGGCGGACCAGCCGGGCCTCCTCTATGAAGGGATCGACTACCGCCTGCTGGGAGAAGCGGCAAATACGGTCCTGCTCATGACCTATGAGTGGGGATACACTTACGGCCCTCCCATGGCGGTCGCGCCCATCCCTTCCGTCCGTCAGGTTTTAGATTACGCAGTTACGGAAATACCCCCGGAAAGAATATTCATGGGCATCCCCAACTACGGGTACGACTGGCCGCTTCCTTTTGTGCGTGGAACTACCGCAGCGCGCGGCATCGGAAACCATGAAGCGGTTCAGATCGCCGCCCTCCACAATGTCTCCATCCAATATGATGAGGAATCCCAGGCCCCATTCTTTGAATATACGAGCGGCGGGATCTCCCATATCGTCTGGTTTGAGGATGTAAGAAGCATTCAGGCGAAGTTTCAGCTGGTTGCGGAATACGGATTTCGGGGTATCGGTTACTGGCAGCTCATGCGTCCGTTCCGGCAGAACTGGATGCTGTTAAACAGCTCCTTTAGCATCACCCGCCAGTGACCTGCGCGTTTTATAAACAGACTGTTCATTTCACGGCCAGTGCTGTACCAGACTTTCCACTCCGGATTTGCGGCCGTATTGTGCCGCGCATAGGGATCCGGGGGGAATCTGGTGCAGCAACGGAATTTCCACGATACCTGTAAGATATAACTCTGGAATAGTCAGATATATCTGCTATAATATAAAAATGAACAACAGACACAGGAGGATACTATGAAGTCAATCAGTGTTGCAGCTGCCATAATAAAAGAGGGAAATAAGATATTCGCCACAGAGCGCGGATACGGAAGCTTTAAAGGCTGGTGGGAATTTCCCGGTGGAAAGATTGAGCCCGGCGAGAGCCCTTCCAAGGCCCTGATCCGGGAGATCCGGGAAGAACTGGATACGGAAGTATCGGTAGACAGACACTTAACGACTGTGGAGTACGATTATCCGGATTTTCATCTGACTCTGTACTGCTATTTCTGTACGGTGAAGGAGGGAAACCTGACGCTTTTGGAACACAGCGCCGCCCGATGGCTGGACCGCAGCCAGCTGGATGAAGTAATGTGGCTGCCGGCGGACAAGCCGGTGATAGAGATGCTGAAGCAGGAAATATAAACGTTCAATCACTCTTCATTACAGGAAACATGTATGATATAATGTCGGCAGACATTATATCATACATCAAAAACCAAAAGCACTAAAACCAACATAGGAGTGTAAAACCAATGGCAAACAGAAAAACACACATATTTCTGGCCGGTGATTCAACCGTACAAAGCTATGCTTCAGACATGTATCCCCAGACAGGATGGGGGCAGGTGCTCTGCCGCTATTTTAAGGGATACAGTTCCGTAAGGAGCTATCCTTCCGTAAACTGCCCTTTTCCCCAGGCCACATGCTATGAACTGGAAAATCTCGTGATCGACAACCGGGCCATGGCAGGCCGCAGCACACGTTCGTTTCTTGACGAAGGACGTCTGGAGGATATCGGTCAGGCCATGCAGCCAGGCGATTTTATGCTGATGCAGTTCGGCCATAATGACGCTTATTTTGAAAAAAAAGAACGCTATGTGAGCCCTGACGAATTTCCGGATTTTCTTGCAAAATATACAACCGTCTGTACAAAGCATCAGGCCACCGCCGTTCTTGTAACACCCATCGCCATGAGAAACTGTGATGATAACCCCAAGGGAGACTTTACCTACAGTTTTCCAGAATACCGCAATGCAATGATTCAGTACCATACTGATACAAAGATTCCCCTGCTGGATCTCGGTAAGGCAACTACCGAATATTGCCGCTCACTCGGTTCGGAAGGCTGTAAATCCATCTTCATGTGGATCAAACCAGGTGAATATCCGGACGGACCGCATAAGGAGGGGAAAGAGGACAACGCGCATCTTAAGAAAAAAGGCGCCATTGCTTTTGCCGGTATCCTGGCCGGACTTATAAAAAGCTACGGCGACGATGACAGACTGGATGTTCTGAAGGATCATCTGACCGACAGCATTGAATGGTAAAGATCCTGAAGTCGTTCCCCAAAGTATCGGCTTCAGGGAACGGCTTACCCGTCAAATTACCTTTCAGATCTGCTTTAGCAATACCTCTTCTTGGCTGCGCTTCGGCACATGATGCACCTGTTTTTCATCTCTCCAGTACTTAAAATCTCCATCTGACGCCATGGGTTCAATCACCACTTCTTCCTTGGGCACTCCCAGCGCGATAACCATACTGATCGCAAAGTGTTCCGTATCCAGCTCAAGCACTTCTGCGAGTTTCTCTCTC
Source organism: Lachnotalea sp. AF33-28 (assembly GCF_003477885.1). Taxonomy (GTDB): domain Bacteria; phylum Bacillota; class Clostridia; order Lachnospirales; family Lachnospiraceae; genus AF33-28. Next base: position 54,184 of record NZ_QUEE01000018.1, on the reverse strand, counting down.
TGGATATTCATAAGGAAACATCCGCCGAATCCCATCTCGGTGGCACCCAGGAATATGCTCTGGGCACTGATTCCCTCATCCACACTCATAGCGCTCTGTATATTTTTATCCCGCAGCAGTATGATATAGCCGGCCGGACGTTCCCCCTTCACAGGGCCGTCCCATTCCTTCAGGTAGCCGGCCCAGGCCAGACAGCCATAAACCTTTTCATTCATTTCCTCTGAACACACGGTCACATATTTTATGTACTGCTTATTGCCCCCGCAGGGTGAAAGCCTTCCGAGCTCGACCAGAGCGCTTAGCTGATCGTTTGTAATGTGTTTTTCTTCATAAAATCTGCGGTATGAACGGCTTTTCCTAACAAGATCCAACATCATTTCCATCGTCTCCTTAAATATTCATTCATAATACTGTCACTCATAATACTTCCGGCAGATCATCCCGGATCAGTTCCAACGCCACAATCACATTCAGGCACCACTGCGCCGTAAAATTGGTTGATATCCAGGATATCTCCTGAAGCTCTTCCTGATTAGCCGTATCCTTAAGTCCCTTCGGTGTAAAACCGTCCGCCTTTCCGTTTCCGGGCATCGCTTCAAGCAGGATCTTCCAGGTCTTTTCAGCCAGTTCACGGTCCTGATAATAGAACGCGCCGAAAGCAGCGATCCCCGCTGCCATAAACGGCAGGGAGAATTCCCGGTTGCCCACCAGACCTTCAGACTGTCTCTGCTGTTCTTCTTTAGACAGGTAATAGAAACGTCCGTAATCGGCCAGCATCTTCGTCCATTCCCCATCACCCAGCAGCCCTGCCAGCTCCAGCCAGGTCTCGATCGCACCCATGCACACCTGCAGATGAGTCCCGCCATTGGTGCGTTCACCGATGTACCTTAGATGGCTGTCAGCGGGGTCATACTCAAAATCAGGGCCGGAGATCAGCTGCAGCGGGGCCTTTTTCAGATCCTCTATGCCGGTTTTGATCTTTTCCAGATATATAGCATCCCCAAAACGTTCCCACTGAGTCATCCAGTTAGAACACATGCTTGACCAGTCCGGTCCGGAACGGGCGTGAGTCGGGGAAATCATCCCGGACTTGTCAAAGAAATAGCGCAGCGGGTCAATATTCAGCAGCGCGAAATCTCCGTCCTTCACATCGTCAAACACGTCTCCCATTCGCAGGTCACCGGTCAGATAATAATAAAATCTGTGATGGCCGGCCATGGCAATGCGCGCCTCCTTACAGGAGCAGCCCCAATGCCGCACATTGTGTCTGGAACCGATGCCCTTATACTTGCCGAAATGGTAAGTGTCCACCTCGGAGCAGTGCCGGCTCATAGCCTCTGCAAGTGTAAAAACATCCTCTCTTCCGGTCCTCATAAATGCGTACCACAGCCAGAGAGTCGGCACCAGCTCCGTATTCTGCCATGCATATCCGCCCATATCATAGCGCCAGCAATGTCTGGCTTTATCATAGGTGTGCATCACATCGCCGTAGTTAAACATTCCGTACCAGTTTCTCACATCGATTTCTTTCCGGTAGAACTCCACCGCTTTGTCCAGTTGTTCCTCGATCCAGGTCTCCATGGGGCTGTCCTTTTTTGGCAGGCTCCAGATGCCAAAGGCTTTCACCTGATGATAATATTCGGGGGAAGCCAGGTAGATCGGCGGTTTCTGTACCATATGCCCGAAATCCTGCAGCTCTTTATCCTCGGGAATGCCGCCCTCCACCGCTCTCACCGTAAACTGGTTCGTATTGGCGATGCCATAGGGCGTTGCGCCCACTTCGGGAAAACCTTCATAATAGGTCTGAGGATATCCCTCATCCGCATAATGTCTGAAATCCATGGCTTCCGCATCCGGTGACCAAAGCCATACCGTCGCCTCCGCCATATCCTGATCCAGATGGGTAAACTGGTAGCCGGAAGGGTATTTCTGCCAGAAATCCCTGCCCGCAAACATCATGCCGCCGCTCTCTCCCGTAAAGGCAGCAGTCCCGGGCGCGCGGTATCCGTGAAGCGGCTCCAGATAACAGAGACCGCCGTGGTCCACCCTCTTGCGGACCGCAAAATGGGACGGGCTGTCCTGGCAGAGCTTATACTCTCCCCAGACGGGCATCTGCTTCGTGGCTTCGATGGTCGATTCATGCTCCTCTATTGTCAGTTCCAGCTTTTTGCCGTCCATCTGTAAACGGTAGATTTCCTCCGGTATCCTGGGGCGCCAGGAAAGCAGCATAGTAAGCGCCTCGTGAAACACTCCGTGATCCACTCCGAACTTCACATGCCGGTTATATACAGCGCCATCCATTGGGCTGTAAAACCTGACTCCGATCCCTTTTAAAAAATCCTTCTGTTCATCCCCATCATATAAAAACGTATGGGTAAATCCGATCTCCGGCCTGCCATAGCAAACGGTCTCCCTTAGTATAAACGGGAACTTTTCTTCCCCGGTACGCGCATTCTTATGTATACCCACCAGCTTAACCACACACGAAAGAGGCCCTTCCTCTTCGATCTCAAGCTGCTGCACTTGCCCCACATAGGGTATTTCACGCTTCACGGTGATTCCGTCTTCCTCTTCAGGCTGTTCCAGGATCAGCACGAGTTCGGCTTTCTTCGCAGCCAGACGCCCGTCCGCCGTAAAATCCTGCAGCACGCAGTTTCCTTCTGACGGCACAAACACATCCATACATCCTGCCTGAATATAGACGCCATTATCCCTTTTCTCCACGGAAATACCCCCGCCTTGTGCTTCTCCGTGTCCGGCTTCTTTGCCGCCTTTCAGCGCAGTCATCGCTATGCGCTCCGACATCCTGCTGCTGTCGGCCACATGCGACGCCCATTTCACAGTTTTATCCGGCCAGTATGCCGTGACCCTCGACTGAACCGGCACCGCGCTGCCATCCTCATTCTCCGCAGCAAAAACGGCATCCGCCTGTACGGTGCCCTCCGGCCATACCGTTCCCCAGGCGGCATAGCCGTCAGCGGAACGTTGTTCCATTCTGTGCAGTATCATGGTGATTCTCCCTTCTGTCCTCTGAGCATCCGCTTTCTTTACACTCACCAGTATAACGCTTCATATCAAGTTGCACAATCTTTTTAACGCGTACTCCAGCAAATCTGAAACGTGCGCCGCAAGGCGTACCAAAAAACAGGCCGCCAGCCCGGCACGAAGCCGGATGACAGCCTGTTTTGTTATTTACTGTATCAGTTCATCAAGAAATTATTTCACAACGCCTGCAGCTTTATCAGCTTCATACTGTGCATTCACTTCTTCGATTACCTGAGCGCCGCCACGATCCAGCCACAGCTGCATCTGAGCTTCGAACTCAGCCTTGTCGATCGTACCGCAGATGTACTGTGTTCTTGCAGAAGTCATGATATCATTCAGATCCGCGCCAACAGATGCGAATGTAGCGGAGTTAGAAGTATATCCGATTGCAGGGTTAAATACTGCGATATCTTCGTTTGCTTTCTTGATAGCTTCTTCGATTACAGATCTCTCTGTTCTGTTTAAAGGCAGGTTGCCTGTACCAGGAACATAAGTTACACACTGATTCAGACCGTTCTGAGGTTTCTCACTAACTTCCTTACCAGCATTGAGGTCTTTGATCTTGCCGTTCTCATCGTATTCCCAGTCTCTTCCCTCGATACCGTAATCAGCAAGGATGTACATTTCATCATCGTTCATCTTGTCCAGGAAGTGCAGGCATGCTTCCAGATCCGCCTCTGTAGGAGCTGCAGCCTTTGTGATCAGATAGCATCCGCCCTGACCGGCTGTAGCCAGAGTAGAAGGCTCGCTGTTAGCGTCTTTTGCAATTCCGCCTACCAGAGTCATAGAAGCTGTCTGGCTAGGATCTACTACGGAAGGAATATTGTTGTCTACAAAGTAATCCCAGATTCTTCTGGAGTTGTCCAGAACGTCGAGGAACATACCGCACTCGCCCTTCTGAACCATGTCGGACCATGTGTTGGTCTCACGAACTGCCCAGTCTTCATAGATCAGGCCTTCGTCATACATTCTCTTGAACCATTCAACTGCTTCCATATACTCTTCGGTCTGATGAACGGGAACCAGCTTGCCATCTCTTTCAGCCCATGTGTTGCCTGCGCCAAACCAAGCCTGTACGATATCAACCGGGCCTGTGTACTTGCACATTGCAATACCGTATGTATCGTCCTTGCCGTTTCCGTCAGGATCCTGAGTTGTGAATGCTTTTGCCATGTTGTAAACATCTTCAACCGTCTTCGGCTCGCTTAAACCAAGCTTCTCAGCCCAGTCTGTACGGTATCCAAGGCCGTTTCTTCCGATCGGTCTGGAACGGTAAAGTCCAACCAGTTTGCCGTCAACCATGAATGCCTTATTAACTTCTTCATTCATCTGAGACAGGTTCGGATACTTCTCAGCATCATAGATGTACTGGCTTAAATCCCAGAAAGCGTCGTTCTGAGCCGCCTGGATCAGAGTGGAAGACAGAGAAGCGCTGCCCCATGTGATGATCATAGGCATGTTCTTCTTATCCATCAGGGTTACACCAAGTACGTCTTCATAACTGTCGTTAGCAACCCAGTTCCAGTCTACAGTTGTGTTTGTGTACTCTTCATATGCAGCGATAACTTCTTCTGCGCCAACATTCTTCAGCGCATGGCCCTGATGGTCGATACACATCATGGAGATGTGTGCTTTCTCAGTGGGAGCCGCAGTTGTATCAGCTGCCTGAGTGTCATCACCAGCCGCCGCAGTTGTTGTCTCACCGCTTGCAGCCGTAGTGGGTGCTGCTGTCGTAGCGTCATCTTTCTTGCCGCATGCAGCCAGCATGGTTGCTGCCATTGCGATTACCAGAAACAATGCAGCAAATTTGTTGAATTTCTTCATTTCTACATTTCCTCCTTTAGAAATTTAAATATATGTATGCAGGTCAGCCCTTAACGGCACCAACCATAACACCTTTGGTAAAGTACTTCTGAATGAAAGGATACACGATCAGAATCGGAACAGTCGCTACCACGGTGATTGCCATTCTTACGGCTTTTTCCGGCGGCGCTCCCATCAGACCGTAATCAATCGGCGTACCGTCGGTATTGATACCGCCTGCCAGGAAAGCAATTCTTCTTAAAACGATCTGAACAACTTCCTTATCCTGATCACGGATGTAGAGCATAGCGCTGAAGTAGCTGTTCCAGTGTCCTACCATGTAGAATAAGGATACGGAAGCCAGCACCGGTTTGGACAGAGGAAGAATAATTCTTGTGAATATACCGATGTCCGAACTGCCGTCGATCTTTGCAGCCTCTTCCAGTTCCATGGGCAGCCCCTGGAAATAGTTCTTTACAATGATAAAGTTAAATGCACTGATCGCACCGGGCAGCCACAGAGCCCAATAGGTATCCAGCAGATTCAGGGAGCTTACCAGCAGATAAGCAGGAATCATGCCACCGCCAAAGAGCATCGTGATGATAACGATATTGATGAAACCGTTCCGGCCTCTAAGATACGGCCTGGATAACGGATATGCAAACGTGGTTGTGAAAAACATGTTGATAATAACGCCGACTGCGGTTACAATCAGTGAGTTTTTCAAACCGAAGAACACATCACCGGTTTTTGTAACATATCTGTATGCATTTAAAGAAAACTCGTGCGGTATCAGGAAGAACGGGCGCTCCGTCAATTCCTTTTCCGTAGCAAATGACCCGGCAAAAACATAGATAAAAGGAACTACACAGGCAATCGCAAACGCGCCGATAAAGATATAAATGAGTACCTGTACTGTCTGATCCCCGGGGCTTCTTTTAATGTGATTAGATGAATTTTTTGATCCAGCCATTTAATTTTCGCCCCTCCTTTAATATAGTCCGGATTCGCCGCATCGCTTGGCGATCCAGTTCGTACCTAATACTAGAATCATGCTGACGATCGATTTAAACAGGCCGGCGGCCGTAGCCAGCGAATACTGCCCCTGTTTAATACCGACTCGGTATATGTAGGTATCAAATACCTGTGCTGCCGAACGGTTCAAGTCGTTCTCCATCATGAAGATCTGCTCATATCCGGTGTTCAGCAGAGCGCCCACACGCATGATCAGCATGATCACAATCGTTCCTCTGATCGCCGGCAGTGTGATGTGCCACATCAGGCGCCAGCGCCCAGCGCCGTCAACTCTCGCTGCTTCATAGAGCTCTGTATCCACGCCGGACAGCGCGGCCAGGAAAACAATTGTACCGTAACCTGTTTCTTTCCAAAGGCCCTGACCAACGATCATGCCCTTAAAATACTGCGGCTTACTTAAAATATCCGGTGCGGAACCGAAGATGCTTTCGATTGTATGGTATACAAAACCATCGGATATGTTAAACAGCTGGTAAGTCAAACTACCTACGATAACCCATGATATAAAGTGAGGAACATAAACAAAAGTCTGTGCCACTCTCTTATATGTCTGGGAACGGAGTTCATTTAAAAACAGTGCCAGAATAATCGGCGCCGGGAAACCTATTACCAGGTTTAAAACTGAAATTCCCAACGTATTTTTGAGCAGCCGCATGAAGTCCGGCCCTCCGAAGAACTTCTGGAACTGTGCCAATCCCACCCAGGGGCTCTGTATGTACGCCTCAATCGGTGAATTACCAACCATGGGATTGAAATTTTCGAATGCAATGATGATTCCGAACATCGGTACATAATGGAATATTATGTAGTAGAGTAAACCGGGAATCAACATTATGTAAAGCCATCTGTGCGCCATGATATGCGTTCCTAATGAAGCTTTGTTTCTTTTCGGAACCGCCACACTGCCGGCAGCAACTTTACTTTTACCCATTCATCTAACCTTCCTTTCATAATTATATTGTTCTCATAAAGCAGATCTCACATAAACTCCTCTTTTGTATTGTGCATTCTGCACCAAATACAATTTCCGTGCTCGTGCCTTATGTGTATAATTTACAATAAGTTTTGCACTTTTTCAATAATCAATATATTTCATAATTTATTCACATTCTATTCACAAAAAAGTAAAAGGAATGCAGGATTTATCGGCATTTTTTCCTGCATTCCTTCTGGACTTATCATTTTATCGCCTGGCATTTTCACCTGATAATCCGTGATTTTCAGCAGTTTTTCAGGCATGAAATATTATGATTATCGTCATTTAGCCGGTTTTTTTCTCCTTCCGGTATTTGCCGGGAGACATTTGTTCATATTTACTAAAGAAGCGGATAAAGTTCTGAGTGTTGGAGTAATTCAGCCTGGACGCGATTTCATTTACAGATAATTCCGTATTGATCAGCAGATCCTTGGCCGCCTCCATCTTCTCATAGTTGGCAAGCTCAGTAAAAGTCATGTTGCGCTCCGTCTTTAACACCTTCCATATATAACTGGGATGGTAATTGAGCTGCTGGGCGCACTCTGCCAGGGTGATATCCCCTTTGGACTCCTTCACCAGAGACTGCACCTTATCCAGTATGTCATTGCTGTGGCCATGACGGAATTTCGCCAGACTGGCGATGGCCGGCAGAACCACATTTTTCTTATAATAGCATTTCAGCTGTTCCGAATCATACAGCGTGTTTAACTTAAGGAATACATCCACGGACTGGCTGACAAACACCTGATTCATAGACAGTCCGGCGTTGGAAGGCACCATCATAACTGCGATCATAAAACGGTATATATAAAAGCTTCTCTCATACCGCGTTATGCCCTTGGCGCCAAGCCCATCCACAAACTGATCCACCGCTTCCGCCGCCGCATGCTGATCCCCATTGTCCACCGCGACTCTGACCGCTTGCTCCAATGTCAGATCGTAGCCATGCCGGACATTATCATCGCTGGCAAAGTCCTCATAATATGCGATCGAACCGTTCCTGCCCTCCGCGTTATCTGCGGATACGTTGTCATTCATCAGAGCTTCCCGGCACTCATTTAAAGCGGTGCGCAAATGCTTCAGCAGATGGAAGGTCTGGCTGACACCCACCGCGATGGGACAGTGATAGGTCTCCTCCACATAGGAAGTGACCATATTGTGTATCTTATCAACCCGCTCTTCCAGAGCCTTTTTATCATCCATTCCCACCAGGAGCAGGATCAGATCTCCCTGGCTGATCGGAGGCACAAACAGCTCATCCTTAATCTCTTCCGGAATATTTTCCGATACAGTCAGGCTGGCCGCTTCGCTTTCCACCTCTCCTGCGGGAAACGATTCACCGTCCATGATAATATGAACGGCCATCAGCATATAATGCCTGCACTTCTGCAGCTTGTAGCGTTCCAGGAACTGATCGATTCTGGTCTGTGAAATGCCTCCGCGCATCAGTCTGACCATAAACAGCTCAATCAGCATTGTGCCCTGGTCTTTCACCAGCTCTTCCAGCAGCTTTTTTTTGTCAGACAGCTCCCCCACCCCTCGGAATAGGTAGTCAAACTCATCCTCGCTCTCCGACTCATAACCGAAAATTCCTCTTGCATACTCCGTCAGGTTGCTGATCGGGCGGTATATCACATTTGCAGATATCAGACAGAGCACCAGAAACAGGATCAGCACCGCAATAATTGCCAGAGCTGCCGCGCGTATCCGGTCGGCGCCTTCCTGCACATTCTCCAGATCATAGGCTGCCACATAGGTCAAACCGTTCGGCGACGACTGCCCCCCCCCGCGATTTGTAATTATATGTAACGACCTTCCATTATCTAACTTTACATTGTCCTGTGCCTCCAGCGTACCGCCCTGGCTTAACACGGAGGAAGCGTATTCCATCAGATCTTCCGATGTGCCGGCTACAGGCTTTCCTTCCATATCCAGTATGCACATCTCATATTCGGCCAGATTCTTCTGCAATATGCCGGGAAACAGATTATCATTCAGATTTACCACGATGAGGCCGTCCGTCTGAGCCGTCAGTGTCGGGAGCTTAAGCACCAGCAAAAGGCCGGTAAAATCCATCTTGCGCCCGGGCAGAGGGCTGTCCAATGATTCCCCCAGATGATTACTCCAATAAATGCGGTTTGGTGTCAAGGCCTCCTGTTCTAGAAACGCATCCAGGACCTCGCTGTTCGTCACCTGATCCAGCGGATACATGCCATAATTGCTAAGCGCCCATCCACCCTTCAAATTGATGAACGTATAGCCTTTTACATATTCATCCAGATACAGCGCTCCCCGGAGAACCTCCTGCGCATCTTCCACTTTATCAAATGCAGGATACGGTACGCTTGTCTCCTCCATCGCCCATTTGATAGCTTCACGGCTGCTGATTTCCGAATAGTACTGCCGGATACTCGTCAGTGTATTTTCGACCTGGTTCTGCACCTGCTCCATCGTGGACTGCAGCGACAGATCCGCGCGCTCCGTCATTTCTCTGGTGTAAGTGGTATAGGAAAAAGTCCCCAGAACAGCCAGCGGCACAATGGAGAGAAGCGTCAGCAGAATAAATATTCTGTACTTATATTTTCTTCTTGGCTTTGTCCTGACCTTTGGCTTAATTCTGTCAGACAGTAGTCTCATTATCAATCCCTCGCATCTTTCTCATCTTCGCCGGCATGCAGAGCATAAACTTCCAGATCCGCATATTCCGCAACCAGCGGCGCTAACTGCCGGAAACCGATCTTTCCCCCGCCAAGGCGCGGGCCATAGGTCCTGCCGTCATCCAGATAGCAGAAAACCTCCATATCGTTTACAAAGAAACGCACCTGTTCCCGATACTTCAGAACCCCCAGCGTATAGGGAGATGCCGCCTCATCCGCATCGGGAATCGGATCTCCGCCCTGAGCGGTCAGATGAAAACCGTAGCTTTTGCGCAGATTGCAGGTATGGAACGCCCTCTCATCGGCCTCTTTCCTGCGGAAATAGGACACATGATAGGCATTGATATCACCGTGATGATACAGATTATACTCTCCGGTGCGCGCCTGCAGGGAAGGATCAAAAAGATCCTCTCCGTTTCTGCCGGCGGCGGAGAAAAACAGGATGCACAGGCCGGGTTCCTTAATGGGCCAGAATTTCCACTGGATATATACGTCCGAAGGGAAATCTTCCGGACACCACAGCACATAATTGGCCTTTTGGCCCTGATCGGCGCTCATAGCGTTCTCCATGCGCATTCTTCCTTCCGGAAAGGAGATCTTAGCAGATCCCTCCAGCACAAACTCTCTGATGTCCTGATCGGATTTCAGTGAATTCTTATATATACATTCTCCATTTTTTACTCCGTATTGATTCCAGTTGATCATCTATATTTCCTCCTCGTTTCCTGTCATTGTTCAATTTCCTTAGTGGCGCTTACCACTTCCTGAACCGTTGCTGCAGACCCGTCCTTCCATTCTTCCAGCGTTTCTTCACATATAAACGCCAGAACAGCGGCCGCAAATACTGAAGGTCTGTCCGAATCGTCCACCCGGTACCAGCCGTCCTGCAGCTGCTTCCAACAGGACCGGTCTTCCGATTCAAAGCCTGACAAAACAGTCAGACGCACCCTGTCGGTCGTCACAGGTTTCCCAAACAAAACCGTCTTCGGATCAAAGGAAGAAGCCAGTTCTCCCTCCGCGGCTGTGATCCATCCGCCGTCGGACCAGATCTCGACGCGGTATCCCTTCATATCGCCCTCATGATCCCGGTGATTCTGCCTCGGCACATAGATAAGGCCAGAAATCCTGTGTGGTTTTGGCATAATCAGCCGGATATGCAGAGGATACTCCCCTTCCAGGCGGAAAAATGTATCAGGATTCCCATCCAGCATCGCAGATGTATCCGCGTCCTGCGCCTCTTCACAGACCGCGCGGACAGAGAGCTGCTCCATCACATGCGCCGGAAATCTGCAGTGTGCCAGCTCTTCCTCCGTCACCTGCGCCATAGGCTGAAATGCATCCGACTTCATATACGCGATCAGGCTGTTTCGCAGAGCGTTCGCCGCCGGCCGTTCCTTAAGGCGGTGTTTTAGATCCGCCGATGCCACAAGCAGCCTGCCTCTGCCGACACGGCACTCAAATAAAAGGCTTAGCTTATAATTTCTGTTCCAGTCATCGATGGGCTGGACGATATTCTGTACATCCTCCGGCAGGTGCTCCATGCGAAAGCCCCTGGCTCCGGTCATGATTTCCTCCCACTGCCAGCCCGCCCAGCTCTCTGTCGCAAATCCCGCGAGAGCAGGGTGTTTCGGATCGCAGACCAGTCCCATGCCCCTGGCCCAGGTAGGTCCCATCTGAGCGTTCCAGAATACAGGGCGGTAGCTCAAACGCGGACAGTCATAGCTTAGCTGTGCGGGATCGGGCAGAAACAGAACCTTCTTTCCTTCCTTAAGCCTTGCAAAGGCTTTGTCCCAGCTGTCCGTTATCAGAATATCTACCGTTTCTTCCACAGCAGCATCCGCCGTTTCCTGCACCGGCTCATACAGCCAGATATCCCAGCTGTTGGAAAATCCGCTCCTTATAAGCCCCGCTTCCAGGCGGTAACTGCCCGGCGCATCTTTATCCGCTAAAGCGACCGAAATCTCTCCGGCCTCGAAATTCTTTCCCAGGGGAACACTGCCGCATTCAAGCTGTCCGCATGCTACGGTCTCTTCCGCTTCCCGGTCCTTATGAATCAGACGCCACCACAGCGATTCATCCCGCAGCGCGTCTCTGCCGAAGTGACAGATTTCAAAACTGCAGATAAGCTGTTCTTCCACGGTGTAAACGCGCTTTGGCAGTCTGGCAAGCACGACCGTCTCATTGCAGAAATGCTTCCACTCGGAAGCTGTAATATATCCTTTCGGATCCCAGAAAGCATCCAGAACCCCTACCAGGGCCGATCCCTGTCCGAGATAATCATGCAAATCCAAAAGCTCATGGCCATAGATATGGGGCGTCCTGTAGTTCGCCTCCAGATCCTCTTTATACATAGCGGCCTGCAGTCTGCCGGAATGCCATGCGAAGGTCTGATTCTGACCGAGCACGCCGTGCTCCGCCGCGTTTTCCTTATACACAAGATAACTGCCGGGATACAGGTATCCCTTAAACTTATCCGCGGTCTTAAAATCGGGGTATGCGCACCACTGCCCCATCTCATGGCAGATCACCGGGCAGCGGATTCCTTCCAGCGCTTTGCGGTAATCCCCGCCGTGCCACCCCCTATAACCGCGGATGGAGCCTCCGGCTTCCATACCGTATCCGGACCTGTGGAAATAGGCATAATCCGTTCCTGTGATTTTATCGGGAGGCATGGGATAGGGCCATCCGGACTGCGCCGTATACAGCCTGCGTCCGTCCTTTTCCTTCCACTCCTTTACCCAGGCGCTTAAAGGCGAATACCAGTCTCCTCCGGGCTCATTGCTGGGGGAAAGCATCACGAAGGACGGATGGTTTCCGAACGCATCCAATATCTTCTCCGTCTCTTCTTTTAAAACCTCATTCATGGAACAGCCGTCCCAAAACGAGTTCCACATGCCGCATTCCGCCTGCAGATACACCCCGGCCCTGTCTGCCGCGGCAAAGGCTGCATCCGGCGGACAGTAGGAATGAAAACGTATGTAATTGAGCCCCCATTCCTTCACCCTGCCCATGAGCCTGTCCCAGAACTCCGGTTCACAGGAAGGATACCCCGTAAGCGGATAATCCCCGCCAAAATGTGTCCCTCTGAAATAGGTGGGTCGCCCATTCACATAAAACATCCCGTTCTCAGCCTTTATATCGCGGAAACCGAACGTGTGCGTTTGTTCCATATACAGATCCGCCATATCCGGCACCGAGACCTTCAGACCGAGCCGCACCTGATGCAGGGCCGGCAAAAATTCATCCCAAAGCCCGGCATCGGACGGATATTCCAGTTCCAGCCGTTCTGTCCGGCTTTCTCCAGGATGTATCTCAATCCTCTGCGCTTTCCGTATCACGCTTTGTCCTGATTTTGTCAAGCCATCTCCGTCTTCTGCGGTAAGTACAGCAAAAGTATCCTGCTCCAGATGGCTTTCCAGCTGCGCTTCCACCACTGCCCGTCTTTGAGCAGCATCTGTAAAAATGCGCACACGCTTCAATAAAACGAGGGGCGATTCCGTGATCTTCACCTCGCCCACAAGCCCGTTCCAAGTGGCCCCCAGACCATCTGAGACGCCGTGCCCGTCCGGGCGGTAAGGCAGCAGCCATCCGTTATCCGCGCAGATTGTCAGCCAGTGTTCACCGGGGCTTAATCTGCCGACTGTAAACTCATGGGGCGCGCATAATGATCTCTGCTCTCCCAGCCGGTTGCCGTCAATCCAGGCTTCTGTCTTCCATCTGGCGCATTCCAGATAGAGCATCAGCCATTTTTTACTCTGGGCTTCGCTGACCGTAAACGGCCTGCGATACCAAGCCTTTCCGGTATAATGTTTCGGCGGCTGGCACAGGAAAGGCACTCTGGTCCTCTCCTCCTGGCCGTAACGGTACTCTTCCCGCTGATACCAGAGGCGGTCATATAAAGTCTGCACCCAGTCTGTGTGCTCGGTGATATCATCCCCATACCCCTGGGACTGCAGAATGCCCGGAATTGTGATCCTGCCGTCCAGATTCTTACTCTCCCAATGCTCGATTCGCCCTCTATCATCGCGGTCCAGGCTAAACTGCCAGGTTCCTTTCAAATCTATCATAAAAAACCTCGTATCATTATTCTTTAAATCACAGGAGGATCATCATAGCTATGATAAAATCCTGTGCAAAGCAAATATCTTTGTTATTATAACATAAATTTGTTGCACATGGAATAATTTTGTCAGTTTTAACGATTTTTTTCTCCAAAATGATGCATTCAAAGAGAGAAGAGCCGGTATTTCAAGCTTTTGTCTCTCTCTTTTAACTATATTTTTACGGATATTTTATATATTTTTACCATAAAACAATTGACCTCTGCAGCCATCTGACAGCGTCATATAAAAAGAATCCGTTCTGTACAAACGCCTGTTCCGGTGTTTTTTTCTTCTCTTGTACATTCCGCCGGGTGCCGCTATAATATACATATCCGGCGGCCCGTTGCGGTGCCGGTAACCGCTTACACAAGAGCGTATTTGAAAATCATCAGGAGGATTTTTTACCTATGAACGTGCACAGTGTACTGATCAAACCAGCCTCCGGCAGCTGCAATATGCGCTGCCGCTACTGCTTCTACGCGGATGAAATGGAACATCGGGAGCAGTCCAGCTACGGCCTTATGTCAGAGGAGACGCTGGAAATCCTGGTCCGAAAAGTATTGGAGAGCGGCGGCGGGCCTTATCACTTCGCGTTCCAGGGAGGCGAACCCACACTGGCCGGCCTGGATTTTTACCGTTCGTTGATTCGGTTCGTGGACAAATATAAAAAGGACGGGGCTGCCGTATCCTATGCCATACAAACCAACGGCCTTGCCATCGATGAGGAATGGGCCGAATTTTTATCGAAACATCATTTTCTGGTCGGAGTCTCTCTGGACGGAATCCGTGATATCCACGATCTGTACCGGAAGGATGCCGGTACACGCGGCACCTTCGCCCGGGTTATGAGCGGCATACACCTGCTTGAGCGTTATGGCGTGGAATTTAATATACTCACCGTAGTAACAGCCCAATCGGCACGGAGCATCGGCAAAATCTATAATTTTTATAAAAAATGCGGCTTTACCTATCAGCAGTATATCGCCTGCCTGGACCCGTTAGAGGAGGAGCGCGGACAGCACCAGTATTCGCTGACACCGGAAAAGTACGAGTTTTTCCTGAAGACGCTGTTCGATTACTGGTATCAGGATATGAAGCAGGGGAACTTCGTATATATACGTTATTTTGAAAACCTGGCCGGGATCCTGAAAGGATGTCCTCCGGAGACTTGTTCCATGAACGGCTTTTGCAGCGTACAGTGGGTGATTGAAGCGGACGGCAGCGCCTATCCCTGCGATTTCTATGTATTGGATGAGTGGCGTATGGGCAATGTCCGGACAGACAGCTTTGAGGATATGATGCTCAACTGTGAGCGGTCCGGTTTTATCGATACTTCCCTCGTTCCCCCGGAGGACTGCAAGAAATGTAAATGGGGTTTTCTTTGCCGCGGCGGCTGCCGCAGAGAGCGGGAGCCGGGCATGGACGGCATACAAAAAAACTATTTCTGCGAGAGCTTCTATCACTTTTTTGAATATGCGGTGCCGAGGCTGCGAGAACTGCTGT
>NZ_QUEE01000018.1:0-39001 GCF_003477885.1 Lachnotalea sp. AF33-28 | reverse complement strand
AATCAAATCCGGCACACGCCCCTCCCTCTCTGTCTATGATCAAACGGAACAATTTCTATCAGCGGTTCCGCCAGACGCTGTTCATATTCACTTCACCTCAATCTGCTGAACCGCTTTCTTCTCTTCCACCGCCATCTTCGGCAGATCCAAGGTCAGGATGCCGTCCTGGTAGGAAGCGCTGATCTGGTCAGCTGCAATACCGCTCACATTGAAGCTTCTGCTGAAGGAGCCAAACTTTCTCTCCCTGCGCACATAATTTTTTTCTTTCTTTTCACTCTCTTCCTTATGTTCCGCGCTGATTGTCAGAGTGTCGTCATAGAGGTCCACTTTAATTTCTTCTTTACTGAAACCAGGAAGCTCCGCCTCCAGCACATACTTGCCGTCTTCCTCTTTCACATCCACTCTGAAATGGGAAACATCCGTCGTCATATCTCCGAAGAACTGTTTCTCCAGATCATCCAGATAGTTAAATAAGCTGTTGTCTTTCTTTTCAAATGGTAATAAACCGAACATATAAATGCCTCCTTTTCATAGTACAAGGTTGACTGTGCGGTTTCTGGTACGATGGGCCCGTTTCCCGTTCCACTTGTACCGTATGGACCGGACCGGCGGCCCGCCGTGTAATCGGCCGGAACCGTTGCTGCTATCTATGATCAAGCGCGCGGCCGCAGCCGGCGCCCGTCACCGTATCTCTGATTATCTGCTCTCATTGATTTTCTGATCCTAATGCTGCGCTGCAAAACCGATTATCTAATCTCGATGCTGCGTCTCGGAGGTTTGGTCTCCGTCTGCTTCGGCAGATCCAGGGTCAGGATGCCGTTTTCGTAACCGGCCTGAATATTCTGGGTATCAATGTTGGTTACATCAAAGCTTCTGGAATAAGAGCCAAATTTTCTTTCTCTTCTAATATAGTTGTCTTTCTTATCCTCCGCTTTTTCCTCATGCACAGCGCTGACTGTGAGCGTATCGTCATGCAGGTCAATCTTGATATCCTCTTTCTTAAAGCCCGGCAGCTCAGCCTCCAGAACGAATTTATCTCCTTCATCTCTGATATCCGTCCTGAAATGGGATACCTCCTGCTTCATATCCCCTCCGAAGAACTGTTTCTCCAGATCGTCGAAGTAATTAAACAGGTTGTAGTTTCTTCTTTCATAAGGTGTTAATCCTAACATAATCAATTCCTCCTTTGATATGCTTTTCTCTAAGATATTGGCGTTTTATTTGTTATCATTTGCTTTCTTTTCTTTTTATGCCTGTATAATACCCCTTAATTGTGAAGGAATTGTGATAAAACTGTGTCTATTCTGTGAATTTTAGCACTCACCACATTCGAGTGCTAACAAAAACTGTTTTTAACGCTTTCATCGCTATTTGACCGCCAAATCCAGACGCAGTGTCCGCGCATCCCAGCTGCGTCGTATATACCCAAGGCTCAAATCCTGAAATCCTTCCTGCCACAGTCTTCCACAATATGCCAGACCGCCGCTTTTAAATTTATAAATATCATACGCGCAGGTGCCCGCATCGCTGCCGTCCTGCCCCACCGCATACAGTGAATGATCCGTATACAGCATGGCTGAAGGGGAATCAACATAGGGATCCTCCGATTTCAGCATATAGGACTCCAGCACCACAGCCCTTCCTTCCTCCGGCACGCGGCAGGTGCCCACAATTCTGACAGAGGAATCGTCTCCCATCACCGCATAGTTCACCAGATCCTGCTGGAACATCAGACGGACCGCGGATGGCTGCAGTTCTCCGAGGTCGCAGACCAGCAGCGGCTTAACCTGCACCTGCGCCGCCGGATCATAAAAATGCAGAAAAAGTTGTCCGGCTTCGGACACAATGAGTATCAACAGACCACTCTCCGGCTGTTCGTAGAGATCATACACCACCCGGCTCTGCTCCCCGCCCACTGTCAGCGGATACAGGTTTTCGGTCTGTTCCCACATAAGGCTGCCTTCCGTCTCCCTGCGGATTCGCAGGATTCCTGTGGTGCCTTCATAGTCCCAGCCGCTCTCTCCAACCGTTTCCTTTTCACGCTGCAGCGATATGTTAGGAAGAGTGAAATAGAGCCAGTCTCCCGCACTTATCACATGAAACTCCTCCCTGAACAGATCCTCGATCACAAGTGACGGGACGCGTCCTTCCTCACCAAGCATCTGAAACCTGTAATCCTTAGGGCAGTCCGCTTTGATCCAGGGACAGACAGCGCCGTCAAAGAAACGAATGCTGTGAGTTCCTTCCGGTATGCCCGCAGCAAAGCCCAGCTGATCCGTGTAATCCGCCAACGGATACAGCCCCGGTTTCTCAATACCTGCAAAAAGATTCTCCATATCCGGGGTCACGCCTATCGTATAGCTGCCGGCAGGGTCCTCCTCCCCATAATCATACCATCCATAAACGTAAGACTTCTCTTCACCCATTTTCTCAAATCCTATATCCGCGCACAGCCTGATTGCGGCCCCCGGCTTTACACCATCGGATACAGCGTTCTGCTGAGTCTCTTCGGCAAATGCGGTGCACACATTCCATATAGCTCCGGAAGTATCCGTGATCTTAGATGACAGCTTTAGATCCTGCAGTTCCTCCGGGGAACCGTATTCTGTTTCCAGCCAGATATTCATCCGGTCTCCCAAAGAAGCGGCATACACGGTTCCAACCGCCGCTGCTGCTGTAAAAAGCAGAACAGCAAAGATCCAAAATGGGATTTTTTTATGAATCATAGCCGTCTCCCCTCCGTCCGTCTGCGGACGCGCTCTGCAGTGCCTTTGCGACCCGGTCCGCCTGATAGTGATAGCAGTTTCGCACCCAATCCGCCAGATCCGTTCCTTCCTCTTCCAGCTGCTCTGTAGTGATATCCCCTATCAGTTGCCCTTTCTTCATCAGCAGCGCTCTGCCGATTACATGTTTAATCTCCTCAACCAGGTGGGTCGATATCATCAGGCATTCCGTCGGACCAAGCATGCCCAGGAGCACTTTATAAAAATCCTCCCTGTTAAACAGGTCATTCCCTGCAAAAGGCTCATCCATAAAGATGTAATCCGCTCCCTGCGACAGAGCGAGTATGGTCTCAAACTGATTTTTCTGACCGGCCGAAAGAGTCCTGACCGCTTTCTTTTCAGGGATTTCAAAGAATTCCATCAGCAGACGGAAACGGTTCCCATCGAACTTCGGAAACTGCATCCGGTAAAACTCAAGATGCTCTTTTGCCGTCAGCCCGCCAAAAAACGTATTGCTGCTTGCGGCATATGCGATCCGTTCATAATTCGCAGGTCCCGGCCGGATGCCGTCCAGCTTTACTGTTCCGCCGCTTAAGGGCAAAAATCCCAGCGCAGCTTTCATAAGTGTTGTCTTGCCTGCACCGTTTTCGCCGAACAGCCCTACTATCTCACCGGGCGCAAGCGTAAAGCTCACATGATTTACAGCGCATGCTCCGCCGTAGCAGACTTTCACATCATCAAATTCAAACATATTCTTCTCCTCCAGTGTGCTGATACATTTCTGTCCAGCCTGTCAGCACGAAACCAGCCATGCTGTCAGGCTAAATGTAAACATGTCGGTGCACCCATCACAGTTATACGATCCCGCCTCTGTGAATGATCAGCAGGCCGCTGCCAGCCGCTGCTGCCGCCCCGATAATCACCGGCCATATCAGCTGCAGATCGAGATACAGGAAACATCCGGCTGCCGCACAGATGATACCCGGCAGCCCCCGCCGCCATCTTTGGCCGCTGTAATACATTAGGCAAAGTAAAAGCAGCAGAGATGGCAGCAGCACCAGCAATGCCGCAAGCGCGCCCATTCCGCCAGGGAATAAAAATGGATATAAGAGATTCACAGCCGGCGCTTCCAGAAATGTCCTCCAGGTTTCCGGCGGAAGGCAGCTCTGCGGCACCGCCAGCCGGTATATGCCGTAAAATCCGGCAAACAGCAGAAACTGTCCCAGCCAAACCGCCGCCATACAGACCGCCGCCGGAATTAAAAAAGCAGCATACAGCCAGGTTCTGGAGATGGGCAGGCGAAGCAGCGTGCACATGCTCTTTTCCTCCCGATACTGTCTTGTCACACAGGGGATCACCAGAAGCGCCATCCCGACACAAAGGGCTGCGGCTGTCGCCGGCAGATCCCATACCGTCCGCATCACTTCAGAAAACTGTGCGGCCGCCGTACCGTTCAGATACCGTTCACCAGTTTCCCAATTGCGGTCATAAAGGTCGTTCACCGTGCGGGACATTCCTGCTGCGAACGCCATCACTTCCAGAAGTCCCATGCAGGCGCAGCCGGAAAGAACGGTTTTTCTCCAGTCTTCCAACATAAAAGTTTTAATCAGCAGCCGCATCTTGTTTTTCAATGCCATCCTCCGTTCTTTCCTGCCCTTTCAGGATATGATAAAGCCTAACCGTAATCCAGCCCATCCCCAGCGCCAGCATCAGCACGCCGACAATCACAATTCCGTCCGAAGGAGCCGTTAAAACAGTCATGCTAAGAAACACTCCATAAAACAGGGGGAACACCTCTCCCCAGCGGAGTTTTCTATCCACACCCCAGGACGAGCAGACTGCCGCCAGACACAGCACCAGCATCAGCACCCAGAGCCCGGCCATCCTTTCGGGACTGGTGACCGGAAATATTCCCCTAAGAAAATCCAACCGCACAAAAGCCAGAAACAGCGCTGAATACATCCGATTTGCTGTGGGAATCCTGTCCAGATAGATCAAATATCCTGCAAAAACGGTGCCCAGCTGCGCAGCCCACAGCATCAGGATACAGCACATCCCCTGAAATGTGACTGCAGCGATGAGCCCGGCCCGGGCGACCGGCAGCCTCCTCCAGGTAGACCAGGAATCCGCTCCTCTGCTCTGCCTTATGGGCGCCGCGTAGATCAGGCCCACAACCAGCATCAGCGCCACGCCGAAGATGATTGCCCAATAGCTTTTATCCATCAGATCCTCAAACCGGATTCCCTGCAGATTCTCCGCGCCAAGCGCCTCATCAAGCTCTGTCAGAACCGCCCCCGGAACATATTGGGCAACTGTTTTTTCTACGGTTCGGTACAGCAGGAGCAGCTGTGCTGCGGCCATCCCGGCAATGATCAGGATCAGTTCCTTAAAGCTGTATTTCCACTGCAGATTCAGTATGCTGATATAACGGCTATATCTTTTCATAATGTACCCCCTCTTTATATATGCGCTGGCTGTCAAAGCCGGCATGCCGGGCTATCGGGCTGCGCTAAGGTTTTTTGATCTGTGTTATCGGAAAAACAGGCCAGCAAACGAGGCGCTAGTCCGTGTTCTCCCAGAGTCCATTTAACAGCTTTACCGCGTCTTCAAGAGAAAGCCCCATGGCCTTCATCAGACGGATAAAATTTCTCGCTTCCTCTTCACCCATTTCCTTTAAAATCTCCTGTTTTTTTCGCTCGTCAACGCTGATCAGGCTCTTCGCACCTGCATAGGAAACGATCAGCCCTTCCTCCTCCAGCTGCCGGCAGGCCTTCTGGATCGTATTCGGATTGACGCCCAGCAGAGCGGAAAGAACGCGCCTGGATGGCATCTCGTCCCCATTTACCGTCCGGCCCGATATGATATTCGCTTTCACATAGCGGATAATCTGAAGATAGATCGGCACTCCGTCCACAAGCCTTAAGCCGCCAAAATCCAGGATCATAAAAATGCACCTCTAAACCGTATCACTCGTATAGTACAGTTTCTAACTGTATTATACGAGTGATACGGTTGAATGTCAAGTGTTATCGCGAACTAAAAAAAGAGCCCCATGTTAGTCTTCACAGTGCCCTGTAAACTTCCCGCACATGTCTGGACAGAGTATGGTCCTCATTGGGACACGCTCTCGCTCCGTGAAGCGCGCAGCAACTGTCACCAACCGCCAGGTTGATGACCTGCGCGCACATCAGTGCGCTTCCTCGTACGGGCTTCAAGGGATCCCTATGAGGACCATACTCTGTCCAGACATATGCTGCTTTATCGGCTAGCTGTGAATAGTAACGCGTCCGCTACTGTTCACAGTGCCCTGTCCTCCGCTGCATGATCGGCAGCAAATAACAGCAATGCGCCCCGAAGCTTATAATCCTGCCCGCCTGTGCGGGACAGATACTTGTAAGCTTCGGAACGCATTTATTTGCATCCCATAAATATATGCCACCATCTCTTACTGTCAAAAGTTCTGTTAAGCAGCCAAAACAGCAGATAGCCGATGACCGCTCCCAGCACATTCGTTATAACATCGTCAATATCGGACGACCGCCCTATAAAATACTGGAAGAATTCGATTCCAAACGTCATTGCGAAAGATACCAAAGCAGTTTTGTACAGCTTTCTCATACGCTGAAACACGATGGGGAGGAAAATTCCAACAGGGACAAACAACAATATATTGGGGATTTTTTCGACTACGAACGCCTGAAACGTGTCGACGGTTCCAATCCAGGCGAACGGCTTTAAGTTTAAAACATGCCGTTCCGGCACAAAAGTGATCGGTACAAATAAAATAGTCGCAAAAATCACAAGAAATATAGAACTGATGAATCCCAGATAGCTGATTTGCCTGACGATACTTAGTCCGCGTTTTTTCAACCAGAATAAAACCGGCAGGTATAATATCGCTATAATCCCGATAAAGATCAGTCCAAGGGTTATATACGCTTCAATCCTGTGCACAGTATCCTCCTTCAAATTATTCCCTCAATAGTGTCTATTCCTCTGTAAATAAATATGTCAGCAGGGAGATCACCTCGTCTATATGCGGGGCATTCCGAAACACATACAGAAAACTTCCGCCATTTGACATTTTTAGCGCTCCGTTCAGTTTTGTGTTCCCCACATAGACCGCGGTCGCTTCTTTATCTCTGAACGGGCTATTGGAATATATCACCTGCGGCTCCACCAGTTCCCACAGTTCTTCCGGCAATAGCTCCTCCAGGTTTTCATATGGGCTTTCCTCGTCCGGTTTGGATGGAAACAGCTGCTTTGCAGTCAAATCTGCCACAAGGAAATCCATATCACGGGCTACGATTCTGATATTGACCGTCCTCTGCAGGTTATCTAAGCCATCACATCTGGCCCATTCTATACAGCCGGCATCCGGATCTCCCAGATAATCAGTTTTCAGGTCGCTTTCCAGTTCTTTCATCTGTT
Organism: Lachnotalea sp. AF33-28; assembly: GCF_003477885.1. Taxonomy (GTDB): domain Bacteria; phylum Bacillota; class Clostridia; order Lachnospirales; family Lachnospiraceae; genus AF33-28. Next base: position 31,847 of record NZ_QUEE01000018.1, on the reverse strand, counting down.
CTTTATTTACTGACACGTCCATCAGTATTGCAGAGAGGAAAGCCTTTTCTTTATAAAAACCCTTACATCCGGTCATATAAATAAAAAGAAGCGCCGCAGCCATAAGAACAGCAATAGCTGCTTTCTTCCGATCCTTTATAGATGTTTTATCCGCCACATCACCGTATCTTTTCAAAATCTTGATCCTCCCCCAAGGGCCTCCACCCGAAGGCCGCTTACTTCGCCGTGAGCTTGCCGATATTTTTAATGAGCACCGAAACCGTCCCGTCCTCATTGGTGATAAACTCCACGCACTCCGCATTTTGATACTGTTCCATAGGGATCGTGATCTCGATGCCGGTATCCGTGGTGAGATGCTGTTTCTGGAATTTACGCACGGTCTGCTGCGCCTTCGGTTCGATGACCTCCTCCGCCATGTTATATTTCTCCAGCTTCTCCTGAAATTCCTCCTGCATCTGTGGATTCTCTGAAAACAGCTTTTCCTTTACCGTTTCCACGTTCAGGTTGCCCTGCTCCTCCAGCTCCTGATAGATCGTGCTTTTGATCTCCATCTTGCGGTCCACGTCATCGTCCCCGTAATATTTCTTATTCACCTGCTCCACCGCTTTGGTCACAATGTCCAGCTTGGCCTTCTGGGACATCGGGGCATGGCATTTGATAAAGCGTTCCGAAAAATAGTATTCCTTGGCGCCGTTCACTTCATACTTTTTCTCTGTCAGCAGGATCTCCCCGTTCTCCAGATTCACGACAAAGGCTTCTGAAAGCTTCTGTCCCTCCGAGGGGAGAATCGCTTTCTGAAGTATGATGTCATTGCTGTTGCCCTCCTCCATCGCTTTGGTAATGTGGGTATAGGAAGACTTATAATTCATCTTCAGCAGTCCGAAATAATCCACGCCTTCACAGCCAAATACCACGACCGCTATGTCCGCAGGCGGAATATCGATATTCTCATTCATGATCGCAAACAGAGTGCCCGCCAGCTGTTTGCTCACCTCCACAAAGTTCTCCGGGCCGCAGCTTCTGACCGCCTCCATCACTTCGGAATCTCCGGAGAACTGGCAGCGCTTCACCTCGTCGCTTTCCGTAAACTTTTCAATATGCGCCTTAAAAAAATCGCACAGATCCGATCCCAGATCCAGCTCACAGTCCGAGAGCACCGGCATGCTCATCCTGGAATCCAGGATATGTACGATCGCTTTTTTCATGATCATGTCATCTCTTAACATCTGTCTAACCTCTTGTCTATACTATTGCAGGGACCGTGCGGCGATATAAATATTCGCCTCGTAGGGCCGCAGCACATCGGCCGTACCGCCGTACACGCCAGCCACAAGCTGATAGCCTTCCACACTCCTGCGTCTTTTTAACTGCCCGTCTTTCAGGCAGCATTCCACATAAAATACCTGGCCGTCCAGTTCTCTCTCATAACAGAACAGGTCCGGCACCTTCCGGTCAAACACCCGGAAGCTTCCGTAAACCAACGTTTTATGCTCCCTGCGAAGCCCGATCAGTTTCCGGTAAAAATGCCATACGGAATCCGGATCCTCCAGCTCTGCCTCCACATTGCAGGTCCGATAGTCCTCATCCTGTCCGATCCAGGGTTCATGATCGGAAAACCCTCCATACGTATCGGCGCTCCAGGGCATAGGCGTCCTGGCATGATCGCGGCTTCCCGCCAGCACTTTCGCAAACGCAGCATCCTCTCCCACGGTTTCCTTAAGCTCCTCATACAGGTTGATGCTCTCCACATCCTTAAGCTGTGATACGGATGTGAACTTCTGGTTCACTCTGCCCAGCTCCTGCCCCTGATACAAAAAAGGCGTACCCTTAAGCGTCATCTGGATCACGGCCAAAAGTTTCGCGATCTGCTCACGGTATCTGCCGCTTTTATCCACCTTAGAGATCATCCTGGGATTATCGTGGTTTTCATAAAACAGCGACATCCAGCAGTTATCCCCGTAATTTTCCATCCAGTCGCACAGATAACTTTTCAGATAATTCAGATCGTAAGCGTAATCGTCAAACCTCACATGTCCGGGCGTCTCCAGCTGGTCAAAGGAAAAAACCATATCCAGTTCCTTCCGCTCCTCGGCCGTTAAAAGCCTGCTCATCTGCATGCCCACGCCCGGCGTTTCGCCCACCGTAAACACATCGTAGTGATCAAAGGCCTCCCTGCGCATCTCTTTCAGATACTGATGCAGTCTGGGGCCATAAAAATAGTGCTCGATCCCATAGTATCCCATCAGCTTTCCCACGCTTTTATTGCCCATGGGCAGACCCGGATCCTTGGAAATATAATTGATCACATCCAGGCGGAAACCGTCTATGCCCTTCTCCAGCCACCACCGGATCATGGCATGGATTTCCTCCCTCAAATATTCATTCTCCCAGTTTAAATCCATCTGCTTTTTGGAAAAAAGATGAAGCCCCCACAGATCCCTCTCCTCATAATAATTCCAAGCGGACCCACCAAAAAAAGAAGTCCAGTTATTGGGCGGATTCCCATCGCCGGACTTTTGCAGCAGATAATAATCCCTGTAAGGGGATTTAGGATCGCAAAGCACATCCTGAAACCACGGATGCTCATCCGAGGTGTGATTCACCACCAGATCCATAATCAGCCGCATTCCTCTTTGATGCACCTCATCCAGCAGCAGGTCAAAATCCTCCATGGTTCCAAACTCCGCCAGTATCTGATAGTAATTTCTTATATCGTATCCGTTATCGTCATTGGGAGAATCGTAAACCGGCGACAGCCAGATCACATCCACCCCCAGCTCTTTCAGATAATCCAGCCGGCTGATAATGCCGCCCAGATCCCCGATCCCATCCCCGTTTGAATCCCGGAAGCTGCGCGGATAGATCTGATAGACCACCGATTCCTTCCACCATGCACGGGTGATCCCGTCTTTCTTTGGCTCCGGCGGGTCCTCTGCGTAGTTTAGCAGCTGAATAAACGTCTGATAAAAATCTTTATCCACCACGGACCCGGTAAAATGTGAAAGTGTCCTTAGGCTTAAGCTGCCCACCAGAGGATTCGTAATCCACTTTTTGTTCACGTTCATCTGCAGCAGCAGTTTATGGATGATATCCCTGCCGATCGGATTCTGCCAGACATGCCGCACCCGGCTCTTCATACTGATTGTCCGCATAAGCTCCCTCCGCTAACCGATTTAGTTAAGCATCCAGTTTGGAAAGCCATTCCGTGATCTTTTGGTATTCCCTCTCCAGATCCTCATAATCATTCAGTGCCGCTTCCACCTCTTCTCCCCTAAGATGACTCACCATCCTGGAGCAGGCCTCATACAGCGCATTAAATCCCAGATTAGCGGAAATTCCTTTCAGCGTATGGGATTCCACCAGCATCATCTCACTGTTCTTCTCTTCCACCGCACTGCGCAGCTGCTCAAAGGTCTTATCCTGCGGAAATTTACGGATAAAGCGTTCCATCAGCCCTCTGTTGCCGGAAAACCGGTTTAGAACCGCCGCCTCATCAAAATCTATATTTCTTAATACCGTTTCCATATCCATAAACTGATTCTCCTTTTCAGAAACATCGACGTATCGGTTTTACTGTCACCAACCGTCAGGTTGATGACCTGTGCGCACATCCGTGTGCTCTTCTTTCCATTATAACGCACCGCGTTCTGCGACGCAAGCAGCATATGGACGAAAAAACCGCCATGAAAAATGTCCGGGCGCAGAGCGCCTGTTCTTCATGGCGGAGTTTCTATTTAGTATTCCCAGATCAACCGTCCGATTCTCTCCACATCGCCGGTCAGGTAGATATCCCCGCTGTCCGCGATCTCCGCAACCATGCTGCCGCCCTGCATATGGACATTTACCTTGGTATCCGCAAGGCCCAGCCGGTAAGCTGCCGCGGCCACCGCGCATGCGCTGGTGCCGGAGGAAAGCGTGTAGCCGGCACCGCGTTCATAGATTTCAATCTGCAGGTTCTTACGGTCTAACACCTTCATCAGATGAACGTTGATGCGGTTAGGGAAATATGAGGAGGTTTCGATGAACGGGCCGATCTTTTCGATCCTCTCCTTTGAGAGCTCATTTACCTGCAGGATGCAGTGGGGATTCCCCACCGATACACAGGTGGCGTAATACTTCTTGCCGCCAAAGATCATCTCTTCATCGATCACCTCGCGCTCCGGCCCTGTCACCGGTATCTCGCTGCTTTTAAAACTGGCTTTACCCATATTGGCCCGGATCCGGTTGCCGGACTCATCCAGATATTTTACTTCCACCTCTCCGTCCAGCGTATGCACCACCGCCGATTTCTTCTGCACATAACCGGCGTCTTTTAAGTATTTGGCGAAAATCCTAACGCCGTTGCCGCTCTTTTCCGCTTCGCTGCCGTCAGGATTGAGTATTTTCACAATCGGTTTATCCCCTTCAAAGATAGGACCGTATAATATGCCGTCCGAACCGAATCCATAGTTCCGGTTGCAGATCTGCTGTATCATCTTCTGTGTCAGTTCACACTGCTGTTTGTTCGGATCCAATATGAAATAATCATTCCCGCATCCCTGATATTTCTCAAGCATAATCTCCATAAACGTTTCTCCTTATCATGTCACCAACCGCAGGTTGATGAGCTGCGCACGCATCAGCGTGCTTCCGCAATTTGCTGACTTTTGCCGATGGCCGAGGATCTACCGATAGTATACTAAATACTTTTTGCAAAATATATAGTAAATCAATCTTGATATATTGCAAATAGTATCTTATTATAGGAATAGGGAGCAAAAACTGACAGAAGGAGAACTATATGGATTCACATGAAATGGAACCCACCACCTTTCGGGAAGACCAGAAAAAGGGATATCTGTACCAGGATTTCCGGTATTTTCATTTGAGGGAACAGAAATCCAGCGAATTTTCCAGCCACTACCACGATTTCTATAAAATAGTTGTCTTTCTCTCCGGCAGCGTCACCTACACCATTGAAGGGAAATCCTATTTTCTAAAACCCGGGGACATACTGCTGGTCAACCGCTATGATCTTCACAGGCTCTCAGTCGACGGCAGCGAGCCCTACGAGAGGATTATCCTGTGGCTTAGGCTGGATTTTATACAGAACTACAGAAACCGCGGATGTGACCTGGCCTCCTGCTTCGGCTCCGCCAGGGAAAAACGGTTTCATCTGCTTCGTCTTAAGAAAGATATACGGGACAGCCTCTTTATGCTCCTTACTGGGCTGGAAAAGGCTCTGGAAGAACCGTCCGGAAGTTATGGCGCCCATCTGTTGACCGAATCCCTTCTGATTCAGTTTTTAATACAGTTAAACCGCATTTATCTGGGCAATACCTATATCAAAGACCGTCAGGCCCTCCATTCCGACAAACGGATCGAAGCGATCATCCGCTACATCAACAGCCATCTATCCGATTCTCTCACAGCGGATCTTCTGGCCTCCCGGTTTTACTTCAGCAAATCCTATCTGATGCGCAAATTCAAATCAGAAACCGGTTATTCACTGCACCAGTATATCCTGCAGAAGCGGCTGTTTATGGCCGCCGATCTGATCCGGGGCGGCTGCCCCAGCACGCAGGCTGCTGCTGAAAGCGGCTTTGGGGACTATTCCGTATTTCTAAAGGCTTTTAAAAAGCTTTTTCAGTGTCTGCCCAGCAATTATCTGTCGCAAACCGAAGACATAACCGGCAGTATAAAGTAGCAGCAGCGGGAGAAATACCTGTACCATTTCTCCCGCTGCTGCCATTTTAAAGTTTGCACTTTCTAAGCGCTTCCTCCACGTTGATATCCACCAGCACGATATCGTCTCCGATCTGCTTGACCCTCTTAAATGGAATTATGTATTCCGTATCCCTTCCCAGACAACCGCATATCTTTGCCGGGCCGGGCACAATCAGCTCATAGATACAGCCGGTATTGCAGTCGAACTCTACATCCGTAATGAATCCCAACCGTTTGCAGTCACAGATATTGATGACTTCCTTCTGCTTCAGCTCACAGATCCGCATAGTACCTCCTGGGTTCACTGCCGCGGATAATCCCGGCAGGCATCCGCCGCATGTTCTTATTATAGTCTATGCGTGACCCGTCAGATGTTGTTACAAAACTCTATTCTTTCCCAACCGCGCGGTAGGTTTCTTCCACAATTCTCTCCATGGCATTTAATATATTTTCATATCCCGTACATCGGCACAAATGCCCCGAGATCAGCTTACGAAGCTCCTCCCGGTTGTAGCGTTTTCCGGTACCTACGATTTCAACCGCCGACATGATTAGGCCGGGAGTACAGAACCCGCACTGTACCGCCGCCTCATCGATAAACGCCTGCTGTATGGGGCTTAACTCTCCGTTTGGCCCTTTCAGCCCTTCCACGGTCAGCACGCTGCGGCCCTGTGCCCACATGGTCAGATAGATGCAGGAATCGATCGCTTCTCCGTCCACAAGGACAGTGCAGGCACCGCATTCCCCCACCTCACAGCCTCTCTTTACGCTGGTTAAGCCCAGACGGTCCCGCAGGGTGTCCAACAGGGATTCTCTGGGGTCCACCGCCAGCTCCACCTCTTTGCCGTTCACCTTCATTTTGATCACGTTAAGCATGGATTTCACCTCCCGCATTGCATACTGCCTGCGCCAGTGCCCGGCGTGCCAGCTCTTCCACCAGCTGCAGCCGAAACTCCCTGGATGCTCTCCAGCTGGAGCGCGGCATGACCTCTTTCAGTGCTCCTTCGGCGAGCATATCCGCCAGCTTGGGCGTCAGCGGCATTCCTTTCACCGTTTCCTCTGTCCTGCGGCAGCGGATCGGGGTCGGGGCCGCCACACCGTAGGCCAGCCGCAGATCTTCCACCGTGTTTTTCTCCTCACCAAGCTTCACCTGTACCGCACAGCCCAAAGTGGCGATTTCCATGGCCTGACGCTTGCCGTACTTGATATAGTGACCGCCAAAACCTTCGTAATTATCTTTTGTGATGCGGATCTCGGTCAGGACCTCATCGTGCTCCCGCACCGTGCGTCCCGGCCCCGCATAAAATTCCTCCAAGGGAACCAGCCTGCTGCCGGAAGGCCCGCAAAGCTTTAACACCGCGTTTAAAGTCAGAAGGCTGGATGCGCTGTCCGCGCTGGTCACGCCATTGCAGACGTTCCCCCCGATCGTTCCGATGTTGCGCAGCTGCGGCCCGCCGGCCTGATCCACCGCATCACCCAGGATCGGAATATGCTTCCGTACGATTTCATTATTGGTGATATGTGAAAAAACAGTGCAGGGTCCGATCACCACGGTGCCGTCCTCTTCCATCTTCACCCCATCAAGTTCCCGTATCCCGTGAATGCTCACCAGCGAGCAGCCGGCCAGCTTTCCTTCCCTGATCTTAATCAGCACATCGCTGCCGCCTGATATGATTACGGCCTTCGGATCCGCTGTCAGGGCCCGGACCGCGTCGTCCACATCGGCTGCCTGTACATATTTATCTATGTCATACATAGTCCGCACCTCCCTTTCTTTTCACCAACCGCAGGTTGATGACATGCGCACGCTTCAGCGCGCTTCTTCTTTATATGAGACCTGCTTTTTTGAAATGCTCCACCAGCTTCTGCGGTTCCAGCGGCAGGGAATTCACCGCCACCCCGGTTGCGTGAAGCAGCGCGTTGCGGATCGCAGGCGCTACCGGAATTGCGGGCGGCTCTCCCAGCGCTTTGTTGCCGAAAGGCCCCGTAGGATCCGCGATCTCCACGAAATCCACATGCAGATCCGGCGTATCCATAGCGGTCGGCAGCTTATAATCCAGCAGGTTGTCATTTAACGGCCTGCCGCTCTTATCGTACAGCAGCTGCTCACTTAATGCATAGCCCAGTCCCATGCTCATCCCGCCGTGCACCTGTGCTTCCGCCAGCTTGGGGTTGATCAGGGTTCCGCTGTCATGCACATTTATGATATTGAGCACTCGTATTTTGCCCAGAGGGATATCCACCTCGATCTCCGCAAAGCAGGCGCCGCTGGAAAATGTGTTTTCCTTGCACTGGTTGCTGACCTCTGCTGTGATATGCACCGCCTGATCCAGGCTGTAAAACGCTTCTGTCGCCAGCTCTTCCATGCTAAGCAGAGGCTTTCTGCTCTCTGCCTCCACCACAAGGTTGTTCTCGATGTCTAGCACCTGTGCCGACATATTCAGCAGATAGGAAGCGTAGCTTAGAATCCGTTCCTTAAGCAGAGTCCCTGTCTTCTTAAGCGCTTTGCCGCTGACATATGTCTGGCGGGACGCGTAAGCGCCCGTATCAAAAGGGGTGACATCCGTATCCTGAACAGTCTGTATGTAGATCCTATCTTCCGTGATGCCTGTGGACTGGGCGGCCATCTGAGTAAATACCGTATCGGCTCCCTGCCCGATCTCCGTAGCGCCCATCTGCACCTGTATGGAACCGTCCTGGTTTAAAATCATGCGGCAGGAAGCGGTTTCCAAAGAAATCGGATATACACCGGTCTTATAGCAGAAGATAGCCATGCCGACGCCTCGGCGCACAGGACCGGTCTGATTTTCATACGCGCGCCTCTTCTCTTCCCAACGGATAGCATCCCTGCCCTTTTCCATGCACTGTTTCAGCCCATAGCTTAAAAATACCACATGGGTGTGAGGATCCTCATATCCCTCCTGCATACAGTTCTTCAGCCGGAATTCCAGCGGGTCCATGCCGATCATCGCCGCCAGGTCGTCAATCATGCACTCAGTGGCGAAATCCGACTGCGGGATGCCGTACCCCCTCATGGCGCCGCCGGAGGCAATGTTGGTATATACGGTATAGGCTTCCGATTCCAGGACCTTTTCATCCTGATAGAGCTGTTTGAACATATTCGCAGCGTTGGCAACAATGGCATGGCCATGGGAGGCGTAGCCGCCCTGATTGGACCAGGCGGTAAATTTTCTCGCCACCAGGCGGCCGTCCTTTCGCACCGCGGCCTGTATATGAAATCGGATCGCGTGGCGGACGCGCGTGCAGGCAAGCGTCTCTTCCCTGGTCAGCTCCAGCTTCACCGGACGACCGCCCACCTGAGTTGTAAGAAACGCATTCAGCGGCTCAAAGAGCACCTCCTGCTTGTTGCCGAAGCCCCCGCCGATATAGGGCTTTATCACCCTCACCTTTCCCCAGGGAACCCCCAGGGCCTGCCCGGTCACACGGCGCACGATGTGCGGAATCTGAGTCGAGGATACCACAACGATTTTATCATGCTCCATATAGGCGAAGGAAACCGGCACCTCGATATGGCAGTGCTGCACGGTCTGTGTATCATAATACGTATCCAGCACACATAACCCGGGCTCTTCTGCCGCCTTAGAAAACTCTCCGCTGCCCACTTTAAAAGAGGAATGGGCCAGCACATTATCCGGCTTTTCCTCATGTATGGCGGGAGCGCCTTCAGCCATAGCCTGCTCCACGGTGATCACGGGTTCATATTCCTCATACTCCACCCGGATCAGTCTGGCGGCTTTGGCCGCGGCCACCTCATCTTCCGCCACCACAGCGGCGATATCGTCCCCATATATCCTCACCCGCCGGTTTAACAGCTTCCGGTCCGCCACATCCTGATGTGCCTCTTCCACAGACCACGGATGCCCGGACGTCGGAAAACAGATATCCGGCACATCAAAGCAGGTCACAATCTTAACCACACCGGGCACCTTCAGCGCTTCCGCAAGATCAAAGCTCTTCACCAGCCCGTTGGCGATTGTACTTCTGACCACCTTCGCGATCAGAGTGCCCTGTGGCGCCAGATCCGATGTGTACTTCGCGCCGCAGGTAACCTTTTCATACGCATCCACACGCTTCATTTTGTCCCCAACAGCCATACTCTCACCTTCCTTAATTAAAATATTTTCCGGCCGGCCACATATTTTCCCACAATGCACCGGTCATAACCCAGATAGATAAAACGTTCCAAACGCTCCTTTAAGGACAGCTCCAAAGGATGCGGGCACCGGCTGTCATCCAGCACAAGCGCATCCAGCTCATAACCTTCTTCAAAGCTCCCCACATTTCCAAAGAACGCTCCGCCCCCCAGCGTTCCCAGATAAAAGGCTTCTTCTACTGTCAGCGGCTTCTGTGATTCATCCACAAGACGCCACCGAAGCTTGGATACCTGTATGGCATCCGCCATCGCGCGGAAGATGCCGGTGCAGGCGCCTCCGGCTACATCGCTGCCAAGCCCCACGGATATGCCCTCATCGATAAACCGCCGGACCGGCGCGATGCCGGAAGAAAGATTCGTATTGGACTGCGGGCAGTGGGCGATAAAGGTTCCCCGCTCCTTCATGAGCCTGATCTCCTCGTCTCCCGACCAGACGCAGTGAGCCATAACCGTGCGGGACGGGCTTTTCAATGCGCCCCTTTTGTCATACGCATCCCCATAAAATAAGCTGTCCGGGCAAAGCTCCTTCACCCAGTCAATCTCTCCCCGGTTTTCCGACAGATGGGATTGAAGCGGCAGTCCGTAAGCTTCACTGATCCCACAGAGCCTATCCATCAGTTCATCCGAACAGGTGGGAATAAAGCGCGGGGTCAGAATCGGTTTCACCAGTGCGTATTTATCCGCCGTATCCTTCAGCCACAAAAGTGTATCCTCTTCTGACCGTCTGGCGCTTTCCTCCCGCAGAAAATCCGGCGAATTGCGGTCCATATTGACCTTTCCCACAAAGGCGCGGATTCCCGCCTCATCAAGCAGTTCCATCAACAGTTCCGTGGCGGGCACATGCAGCGTTGCAAACACGCAGGCGCTGGCCGTGCCTCCCCTTTTAAGTTCTTCTGCAAACAGCGTATACGCCCTCTTTGCATAGTCCAGATCCGAATATTTCGCCTCTTCCGGAAAGGTCCTCGTCTCCAGCCATTCCAAAAGCTCCAGATCCATCCCCAGCCCGCGAAACGCATACTGCGGGGCATGAATATGCAGATCCGTAAGACCCGGCACGATCAGGCAGTCACCGAAATCCTCCTTAGGCAGCCCCTCATAAATCTCCGGCACCGTTTCGAAAACTCCCTGTGATATCCCGTCCACACATACCACGGTTCCCTCTTTCACCGTCCGGATATGATCCTTATCCAGACTGTAACATATCTGTCCTTTTAACCGAAATGATCCCCGTCCCAAACCCATACCTCCTTTCTTAATTCCGTTCACCGTTTAAAAAAATAACCACCGCAAAAGTCAAAGCCACCTCCCGTCAAGGTGAACTTATAGACAACTATTACGGTAGTTTGTAGAAACGTCCAACCAATTATGGACATATATAAGTTCTTATAATTTTATTCAATATTACCAAATTTCTATTCCACTTTTATTATATCATTTCACATATTTATGGCAACTACTTTTACAAAAGCAGTCGCTTAAGGACATCAGAACAGACAAAGCTGCCCGTCCTTCTGTTCATACTCATGCATATATCTAAAAATCTGCTCCACGTCATGCATAACACCATGCGCTTCACATTCCGAATGAAACAGTTTCATCAGCTCCCCGCTGCGGTCACTGAAACACTCATAGGCATAGCCGTACCGTTTTATATACTTCTGTTTCAAACCGGGAAAATGGCGGTCTAACGCTGCGTAGAAATATTCCCGGTCTCCGTCCCGCATCGTGGTTCCAATACCGAAGCACAGGATGCCCTTCACCCCTGCGTCAAAACAATAATTTAAAATTCCCCTAAGGTTTTCCTCTGTGTCGTTGATAAAGGGCAGCACCGGCGAAAACCATACCACTGTCGGAATAGTATGCTTCTGCATGATTTTCAGAACCTCATACCGCCGTTTCGTAGTGCAGACATTGGGTTCCAGGATTTTACACAGTGATTCGTTATAAGTCGTAAGCGTCATCTGAACAACGCATTTAGACTCTTCGTGGATGCATTTCAGCAGATCCAGGTCTCGCAGAATCATGTCTGATTTGGTCTGTATTGCAAGGCCGAAGCCATAGCGGCTGATAATCTTCAGGCACTGACCGGTAAGCCCCAGCTCCTTCTCACAGTGCATATACGGATCACACATCGCCCCTGTGCCGATCATGCATTTGCTGCGTTTGCGCCTCAAAGCGATCTCTAAAAGTTCCGGCGCATTCCGCTTGACCTCGATGTCTTCAAACGGATGCTTCATCTGATAGCAGGAACTGCGGCTGTCGCAGTAAATGCATCCATGCGTGCATCCCCTATAGATATTCATGCCGTTTTTAGCTGACAGTATTCCCTTAGCATCAACAAAATGCATTCCGCCCCTCCTCTCAAATAAAAAACAAAAACCTTAGGCAAAACAGGTCCGTTTATGTTATACTCCCCTTAGAAAAAACGGTTCAGGGAGGAGCCATGGAACCCATTGAAAAAGCCATAACCAAAACAGTCTTCGAAGATCAGGAATGCCATCACAACGCTTTAAGCTATTACGAACGCGAGCAGACCCTTCTATATAATATCCGATACGGAGATCCTGATAAAGTCCGGGATTATCTTCCTATCGTCCCCACAGAAGAGGTCGGCACCATGTCACAGAGCGCGCTGCAGCAGTCCCGCTATAACTTTGTGGCTCTGATCACCCTGATCACCCGCATGGCGGTGGAAGCCGGCGTGGAAGAGCAGATTGCCTACAACTTAAGCGACTGCTACATCCAGAAAATGGACAGGCTCAAAAGCACGCAGCTGATTGCCGGCCTGTACATCCCCATGATCACCGACTTCATGCACAAGATACAGAATGCCGGAAGGACCTCATCCCTCTCCCGGGAGACAGCAATGTGCCTTGACTACATATACAGCCATAATCACAGCCGGCTGACCGTCAAAGCTCTGGCGGAGCTTACCGGACTTTCTCCGAATTATCTCTCTGCAAAATTCCGCCGTGAAACAGGTCATACCATTAAAGAAACCATCCTCTGTAAAAAGATCGAAGAAGCTAAAAACCTGCTGCGTTTTTCAGACTTCTCCATATCTGATATCAGCCAGTACCTCGGTTTTTGTTCACAGAGCCATTTTATCAGCGCATTCAAAAAAAGCTGTAAAATCTCACCGAAGAAATATCGGGATCTCAACTATAAAACCGGGGCCTGGCAGACTGCCGCGCCGCAAAATCCGCCTTCCGGCATGAGCTCTAACAACAGCTCCGTGTCATAGATTTCCTTAAGATTAAGCGCCAAATCCCGCATCAGTTCGGCATAAGCTCTGCTGAAACGGCGGTATTCTCCACAGACTAATAGTTGCAGAGCATTGTGTGTACCCTCATAACTTAGAGCCGTAAAGCGGTTATAAACAGGCTGATTGATTTTATCCAGGCGAAGATTGAGATAAAAAAAAATCTTCAGGCAGCATAGCATTGTATGAACCGCTTTGATCGGACATCTGTCGGCAATCAGGCTGGTAAGTTCCATAGCTGGTATGTAGCGCAGTCCCTCGCTGACGCCCTTAAGCTGATTCATTTTAGCAGAAATCCGGCTGATATCCCCGTCCGTTATGACGGGAGCAGCCAGCTGCGCGGCGTATTCCGCTATGATGAGAAGCATCTGTTCCGCTTCAAAAAAGCGGTTCTGCAAATATTTATCAGCTTCTGACTGATATTTTTTCTTCCCTCTGGGCATCACCAGAGGCTTTACGACAGAGCCCCTGCCGTTTTGTTTATCCACAATATTTAATAACTGCAGAATCTCCAGAGCTTTCCTTACTGTCGTCAGCGATGTTTGATAATATTTCTGCAATTCTCCCTCCGGCGGCAGATACTCACCGCACAGGATGCTGCCTTCCGAAATTCTGCTGATCAGATCGAATGCCACCATCTGGTATTGTTTGGTCATCCGGCTGTCAGGAAGCCACTGATATTCCCTCTGCTGTTCCGCCTTTACCGGCAGATTCGCCATCAGCGGTTCAAGCCGCTCTTTAAGCATCCCATAAAATTGAAACAGCAGGCAGTACAGATGTTCTTCATCCCCTGTTGCAAACCCTGTATATATATCCTGATATAACCGCATAACCCTGTCCTTCAGCTCCGGAATAAAGCATCCGCGCTCTATGACATATGGGTCGATGATTTTAAGGATGCTGGAAATTGTTTTGCTATAATACTTCAAAAGTTCGTTCTGAAGCGGCTGAAACATTCGCTCCGTAAAACGTTCCAGAGCATTCACCGTCTGAAACGGATTTTCATTTTCCCGAGCAATTCTTAACAATTCGGCCAACTCTGAAAGATCTTCCCCGGAGGCTCTTCTGGACCCCAGCACAGCAGCGGCCGGTATGAAATGATGAGCCAAAGACACTATCTCAAAGATCAGATCGGAATGCTCTGCAAGAAACCCGTGGTATCTCCGGGCCAGATACAGTTCCTCTGCGCCTGTCTGCACCACCGTGCCACCCTTTCCAAAGGTGGATACCAACCCCTCTGCCTGCAGGGAACGGTATGCTTTCTTAATCGTGTTTGCTCCTATATTATAGCGGCTGACCAGCTCAGAGATTGCCGGGAACATGTCTCCTCTGCGATATTCTCCACTGTAGATTCTGTATTGAATCTGTTCATACACATACTCATATAGATCGACGCCCCACTCCAATTGTCCCACCTCTTAATACAATGTTCCTCTGATTTTTATAATCAATTCGAGTAAATAAATTATAGCATAACTTCCAAATAAATCAAAAAGAAGTTGGTTTTTTCTTGTTTGGATATCAAACCTTTATTATAATGGTCTCTTAATTCTTTACCATTTATTCACTTACGAACATTCGTTTTATGACTCCATTCGACAAAACCCTTTATTAAACGCCCACTTTTCAGCATTTTGCTGCCCTTTTTCGTCTTTTCACCATAATTATGTCGTTAATTTTATGCAAAAAATATTTTATTTAATTGACAAATTTTCATAAATAGTATAAATTTATTTTGTTGCACAAGCTTTTAAATTCGAGAGGTTATTATGAACGAAGAACTCATTCAAATCAAGGAAGAAAACCTGAAGCTAAAGGAGGAAAACAGCGAATTGCTGTCCTCCATTGAATATTTGAAAAAGATTATAGACGGTCTATTGGACAAATTTATTCTATTTAAGGATTAAACACTCCATTTCATCGGCTGCATGCTGCCCCATCCAGCAGCAGAAAAAAATCCTGCAGAGCCATCGGCCTATAGTAGCAATAGCCCTGTACCATATCACATCCAATGCTGCGCAGATATCCGGCGTATTCCATTGATTCAATCCCTTCCGCTGTTGTCTTCATCCCCAGTTCTTTCGCCAGATCTATTATGGTTTTAACAATCAACCTGTCTTTTTCCTGAAATCCCCGTTTAAAAAAACTCCGGTCGATTTTCAGACCGTCAGCGGATATATGGGACAGCACTCCCAATGTCGAAAACCCGCTTCCAAAATCGTCCAGAAGACAGGCAAAACCTGCCTTTTTGATCTGCCCGGCCGCACGGATCAAAAGATCCGTATCATACAGGGAGCCGGTTTCCAGCAGCTCAAACTCAATAAAGGAGGCAGGGATGCGGTACTGCCTGTAGATATCCAGATATGCCTCCATAAAATTCTCCGTTTCATAACACGCCCCTGACAGGTTGAAGCTGACCGGTACCATAAATAACCCCTGTTCAAGCCTCTGCTGCATCATGCGGCACATATCCTCAAACAGGCACAAATCCACCTCCCGCATATAACCGTTCTGATCGATCACCGGTATAAAATCATTTTCCGCCGGCGCTCCGTCCTTCCCGATCCAGCGCAGCAGCAGCTCTGCCCCTGCAACTTTCTGATCGCTCAGGCGCACCTTGGGCTGAATATAAAATGAAAACCTGCCGTCCCTGTGTGCCCGGACCGTCTTTCGTTCAATCTCATAGCTTTTCAGAAAGTCCCGGCATGCCTTCTGATCGTACAGCTCATAAGAGGAATTTCTAAGCCGGATCTGCGGACAGCACCGTCTGGCCAGATCCGCCCGGATAGAAGCCTCATAATAATCCGCGACTCTTCCCGCATCCGGATAGATACCCATGGAAAGAAAAATATCCCTATGAATTCTGTCATCTGGATGCCGATAGACGGCCCAATCCAACAGTTCAATGCGCTTAGTCACGTCCTCGCGCCCATGACAGCGAAGAAGCAGAACGAAGTTATCCGCATAAATTCTGGCCGCGCATTCCCCGTCCTCTAGAGTATCCCATATGATGTCATACACAGTTTTTAAAATCTCATCCGACCCTGCCTTGCCGTAACGGCAGCGGTAATACAGAAAACGCTTTATATTCACCCAGACCAGCGCGCATTCTATGCCGCGCGCTCTGATTTCCTCAAATTTCTGTTTCAGCCAGCCCTCCTGCCCTCCGCCCGTCACCGGATCCAGTTCCAAATCCATTTTCTCACCCACCGTCCGTAACATTTCAATTATGCTGCACTGCTGCTTCGCCGTTAGTTGTTACTGCTCCGCCATGCGCGGAACGTTTTCCGCAGCCGTTAGTTACTGTTATGGACTTAGCTTACCCTGTTGTGCTTTACTTATTCGATGATTCCATAGTATACTATAAAATATGTATGGAGGCGATTATGAACAGATTCATTACCTGGTGCCGGACTTTTTACGAAAAAACTGAAGAGAATTCTCTGCTTCTTTCAATACGCAACGGAATGGTGCTGACCATTCCCGCTGTTATGGCAGGTTCCACTGCTCTGCTTTTAAAAAGCATCCCGATTCCTGCCTATCAGGAGCTGCTTACAACGAAGGCGGGTGCCGTATTTGCCAACCTGCTGAACATAGTGCAAAACTCCACTCTCGGAATCATATCGCTGATCATTCTCCTGGCGGTCAGCTACAGCTATGCCCGGAATAAGAGCGGCCTGAATCAGGGCGTCACCCTGTTAGTCAGCCTGTGCTCCTATATTGCATTTACCATGGGGCCTGATTTCGAACTTACAGGAAATGTGTTTCAGAGCACCTGGATGTTCTATGCCATCCTTATCTCACAGATCTCGCCCGCGCTGTTTCATATGCTGTACCGTTTTTTCACCCGGCGTCACACAAGATATGCGGGAGGAAACGATATACTGATCGAAAACATGCTCGCCAATGTACTTCCGGCCATAGCTACCGTCTCTGTTTTCGCAGTCATTAACAGACTGATCACCCTGGCGTTAGGCGGCATGGATCTGCAAACCGCACTCACCGCTTTTACAGAATACCTGTTTCTGAAAAAAGGTCCGACATTGTTTAACGGTCTTTTTTTCATATTTGATATGCATTTTATGTGGTTTTTTGGCATCCATGGCAGCAATGTGTTAGACGGCGTGGCACATAATATCTTTGAGCCCACAGTTGCCGCCAACATGCAGGTTCTGCTTGCCGGAGGCATTCCGGACGGTATCATCAGCAAAACGTTTTTTGATGCGTTTGTCCTGTTTGGCGGCTGCGGTTCTCTGCTCTGCCTGGTTTTGGCCATCCTGATCGGTGACAGAAGGGATAATGTGCGCAGCCTCACAAAGGCTGCCATTCTGCCGGCTCTGTTCAATATCAATGAACTGCTGATGTTCGGGATACCGGTGGTGTTCCATCCGGTCTATTTTATCCCGTTTTTGGCAACGCCCCTGCTGCTGACACTGGTCAGCTACCTGGCGACCGCCGCCGGCCTGGTACCGTGTGCTATTCATTCTGTTGAATGGACAACACCGATCTTCTTAAGCGGATATACGGCAACCGGTTCGGCCGCCGGCAGCCTGCTCCAGCTCTTTAATTTAGCTTTGGGCACCTGCGTCTATCTTCCCTTTGTGCATCTGGCACAGGTTCTTCAGAAAAAGCAGACCGCCGCTTCTATCGCCAGGCTGACCGCTCTGGTACAGGAGGCAGAAAATCGCGGGAGGCCGCCCGCGCTCACCGCCCATGACGGCCGCCTCGGTCAGACGGCCCGCGCGCTGGTCAATGAGCTGCAGAAAGCCATACAGGAACATAAGCTCCAGCTGTATTATCAGCCTCAGGTCCGCTACGACAGGACAGTCGCCGGTGCAGAAGCGCTGCTGCGCTGGAAAATTGATGATGCGGAAGGCTTCCTGTATCCTCCCCTTGTGATTGCACTGGCTACGGAAGCGGGTCTGATGGACGAACTGGATTCCTATATCATCCAGCAGACCTGTGCGGATATCAGCCGGCTGGCAGCGGTTACGGACGATGATTTCACGGTGTCCTTTAACCTCACACCCGAGCAGTTTTCCTCGCCCTCCAACATCGACAGAATCTTAAAAGAGCTGTCCAACTACCCCTATGCGCAGAGCCGTCTGGGGCTGGAGATCACCGAGCAGGCGATGTTTAACATCACCCCGTCCACCGAAAAACTGCTGGAAAAAGTACGGGCGCATCATATCAGCATCATCATCGATGATTTCGGCATGGGACACAGTTCTATGATGCACATGCAAAAGAGCCAGTTTGATCTGGTGAAACTGGACGGCGCCCTGGTAAGGGATATAGCAGGCAACAGCCGCAGCCGCGATATCGTCTCTTCCATCCTCTATCTCTCCCGTTCACTTAGCTTTGAGGTCCTGGGGGAGCAGGTGGAGACAGAGGAACAGATGGAAATTCTTCACCGGCTGGGCTGTGATCTCTTCCAGGGATACTTCTACAGCCGTCCAATTCCGTTTGAAGAGCTGATGGAATTCATTCAGAAGCGCTGATGCGGGCCGGACCGTTTATCAGGCCGGACCGACCGGACGCATCTGGCTGACCACCATATTATAGTAAACTCCTTTTTGAGCCATCAGATCGTCATGGCTGCCGCTCTCCAATATCCGGCCGTTTCCGATCACCATGATCCGGTCCGCGTCCCTGATGGTGGAAAGCCGGTGGGCGATCAGAAAGCTCGTATGATCTTTCATAAGGCCCAGCAGCGCTCTCTGTATATCCTTTTCAGTTTTGGTGTCCACGGAGCTCGTGGCCTCATCCAGGATCAGTATGGGGCAGTCACATAAAACAGCCCGGGCGATGGCCAGCAGCTGCCTCTGGCCTTGGCTCAGATTATCGGTACTGCCGGATACTCTGGTCTGATAGCCCTGGGGCAGCCTTTTTATAAAGGAATGGGCCCGGGCGGTTTTTGCCGCAGCAATTACCTGCTCATCCGTCGCGTCCACTCTGGAATAGCGGATATTATCCATGATCGTTCCGCCAAAGAGGCAGGTCTCCTGCAGCACTACGGAAAAACAGCGCCGCAGGCTGTCCCGCTTCACATCACGGATATCATGCCCGTCGATCAGTATCCGTCCGCTGTCCGCATCATAAAATCTGGTCAGCAGATTGACCACCGTGGTTTTGCCCGCCCCGGTCTCTCCGACCAGAGCCACGGTCTCTCCGGCTTTTACATCAAAACTCACATCGCGCAGCACCGGTGCCGCAGGGTCATAGGAGAAGTTTACATTCTCAAAACGCACATCTCCCCTGGGGTTCTCAAGATCCACCGCGTCTGTCACGTCTTCCGGTTCTTCCTGCCGATCCATAATTTCAAACACTCTTTCCGCTCCCGCTAACGCCTGCTGTATCGTATTGAACATGCCTGCCACGGAATTTAATGGCTGTGCGAACTGTTTGGAATAGCTTAGGAAGCTGATCACGGTGCCCACTGCCAGCCCGTACCCGGTGGACAGGACGCCCCCCGCAATCGCGGTCAGGGTAAAGATCAGATTATTGATCACGTTCATCAGAGGCATCATAAATCCGGACCAGATCTGCGCCTTCCGGCTGCTGTCATAGAGCCTTTCATTTATGCCGGCAAACTCTTCCACCATCTTCTGCTGGCGCCCAAAGGCCTTCACCATCTTGAGTCCCAGGATATTTTCCTCAATCATGCCGTTTAATTCACCAAGGCTTCTCTGCTGCGCCATGAAGCAGCTCCTGCTGTGGCTGGCGATCATCTTTGTAAGGGCCGCCACCAGCGGGATGCACAGCAGCACCACCAATGTCAGCGGAATATTCAGAGAAATCATTACCGCCAGGGAACCGGTGATGGTTAAAAGGCTGGATATTAACTGAGTGGTGGCCTGTGCGATGGTGGAACTGATATTGTCCACATCGTTTGTCAGCCTGCTCATCGTATCTCCGTGGGATCTGGTGTCATAAAATTCCAGCGGCAGCCTCTGCATCTTGTCAAAAAACTCCGCCCGCAGCGTAAAAACGAGTTTCTGGGATACTTTCAGCATGATGACTCCGCTGACCGTATTGATCACATAATTGGCTGCATAGAGAGCCGCCACAGCTGCCAGAAGTCCAAACAGCAGACCGTCGTCCACCGTCCTGGTCTCCAGATGAAACGTGTTAAAGGTTTTTCCGACGAAATACGGTATCGCCACCGATATGCCGGAGGCTGCGGCAGTCAGCAGCATGGCGGCAAATATGGTTTTTCCCCAGCGCAGATAGATCTTTATAATGCGCCTCAATGTCCCCCTGGCATTTTTGGGCTTCGCTCCCGGCGCGAAACGTTTCGCGCCTCCGCCTCCCGGGCCCCGCATGGAAGGAAGTTTCGTCTCCGAATGTATCTGCTGTCCCTCTGCCATATCCCTATGCCTCCTTCTCGCTCTCTACCTGGGACCTGTAAATCTCCCGGTAGATCTCGCATGTGTTAAGCAGCTCCTCATGCGTTCCGTATCCCATGTTCACGCCGTCCTCCAGCACCAGGATATGATCCGCGAACATAGCTGTGGTACAGCGCTGGGTCACCATCACAACCGTATGCTTTCCTGCCATCGCTGCCAGCTGCTGCCTCACCCTGGCCTCTGTCACCGCATCCAGCGCACTGGTCGCATCGTCCAGCACCAGGATCGGCGCGGCTTTTATCAGCCCGCGTGCTATGGAAATCCTCTGTTTCTGTCCTCCGGATATATTGACGCCAGCGCTGCCAAGCATGCTGTCAAACCCATAGGGCATCCGTTCGATAAAATCCGCCTGTGCCTTTTTCGCCGCATCGCGGACAGCTGCGTCGTCCGCTTCGCTGTTCCCCCATCTGATATTATCCGCTACCGTGCCGGAAAACAGCATGGACTTCTGCGGAACCAGCGCCACATTCCCTCTGACCGCATCCGTATCCAGTTCCCGGATATCCGTTTCATCCAGCAGTATCCTGCCATCATCCACATCATAAAAACGCATGAGCAGCCAGGCGATGGTTGATTTTCCACTGCCGGTCGGTCCGATGACGGCCAGATTCTCCCCCCTTTTCACGGAGAAAGAAAGATCCTTAAGCACAGGGTCACCGCTGCCGCCCGGATAAGCGAAGGAAACATGTTCGAAACGGATGTCCCCCTTAAGCGTCTTTACATCACCCATGTGAGAAAAATCCTCTTCGGCGTCCAGAACTTCCCGTATACGCGCTGTTGACGCTTTGGTCCTGACAAACGTATTGAACACATTGGTTATGATCAACAGCGCATTCAGAATCTGTGCCATATATATGGTAAACGCGGAGATATCGCCGGTTCCGGCCATGGATGACCCGAACATCCTGCTGCCGATATAGATCACCAGAACCGTTCCCACACCCACGGTCAGATTCAGTAGAGGCGCGATATAGGTGATGATGATCTGAGAAGCGATTCCTTTCTCCATCAGATCCTCGTTGGCCGTTTTGAACCGCCCCCGCTCTTCATCGTAGGTGCCGAACGCCTTGACAAGGCGCACGCCGATCAGGTACTCCTGCACCACGGAATTGACTTTGTCCATGGATTTCTGCAGCATGGAAAATCGTGGATAGCTAAGTTTCATGCTGATTGCAATCAAAAACGCCACTACGGCAACGACCCCATAGATCACCAGGCTCAGCCGCAGATTCAGCATGGAGGCCAGCACGATGCTTCCGATACAGGTGACCGGAGCCTTCAGAAAGACTCTCATGATACCGTTTACGAACTGCACCACCTGGGAGGTGTCGTTCGTCAGCCGCGTGATCAGGGAGCCGCTCTCAATCCGGTCCGCTCCCGCCTCGGAAAAATTCATGATTTTGGCAAACAGATCATAGCGCAGGTCTGCGCCCATGCGCTGCGATACATTGCTGGCCAGAATATTTCTCGCCACGGCAAAGCACGCACCGGCCGCTGTGACCGCCAGCATGATGAGCCCCCAGTGGAGCACGCTGTCCATATCGCTCTTTTCAATCCCCATATCGATGATCCTGGCCATCAGGGTCGGTCCCATCAGATCGCATACGGCCTCGCAGGTGACACAGATCACCGCAACGATAAACGGAATTTTATAACGGTTGAAGTATTTTTTATATATTCCCATCTGAAATGCCTCCGTTTTAAACTCTTATCTATTTTCCAACTTATCCGGCGGATTGTCAATTGATAACGTTCAATTTGCGGATTGTTCGTTACTGTTCACACGCTGCCGATAAAGCAGCGTATGAGAGGACCATACCCTGCCCTCTCATACGCGGGAAGTTTTTGGTGACTGTGAACAGTAACGATTGTTCTTTTCCATGTTTTTCAGCTTGCCTTTTTATGCCATTAGGTACATAATGAAAGCAATAGAATATGGGGCAAACCTGCCGAAAGGCAGCGGCGCAAAGCTAAAGGGGCTACCTGATCTGCATAACCGGTCAAATGCCAGCCAGTTGCATCTGCAAGCAGCTGGGTGAGCAATGCCCAGCTCTTTTTATTCAATAGAAAACTACGACCTATGTATTTTATATTAATAAAGGTAGCACACTGATGTGCGCATGTCATCCCCCTGCGGTTGATGACAGTAAAAGGAGATGTATTATGAACAGAAAAACAAAGAAGCGCTTATGTGCTGTATCCGGCATCCTTCTGGCCGCAGTGCTCACAGGATTAACTGCGCTCACCAACGGTTTTGCCGGAGCGGACAGCTTAAGCGGCAACGAAGTACCGGCCCTCACGGCCGCAGCAGACAGTGCGGCCGACGGGGAAACGCCCATGGAAAGCGGCTCCATCGCAGATGAAAATCTCCCGACGCAGGAAGAAGACGGCGATGAACCGGCCACTGACGTACAGGGCACCGCATCTACAGGCGAAGACTCGCCAAATGCCACAACAGATACGGATGCACAGGAAAGCAGTTTAGAGAGCCAGCCTTCTGAATCAGAATCCTCTGCCACCACGCAGTCCTCCGCTCCTTCAGAATCCCCCATCCCCACGGGATCCGAAAGCGGATCTGCGGCAGATGAAACATCGGTTGCTGCAGAATCAGAGTCTGAAACCAGCACCGGCGTCAGCTCCATGTCCCGGATGTCCGCCTATGCCTCCTCCGACCCAGTTCCCGCCCCAGGGGATTATGTAATTTCGGGAGGCACGATTCAAAAGCTGAACGCGGATTACATAAACGGCCTGACGGAGGACCAAAAACAGAATATCCGTCTGGTTATACCAGGAGAAATAAACGGTCAGAAGGTCACCTCCATCGCGCAGTATGCTTTCCGACCTTCCAACTACAGCGGCTGCACCTTTACCGCACTGGATCTCTCCCAGGCAATCTATCTGACATCCATCCAAAATTACGCATTTTATCAGTGTCAGGGGCTGACAGGCCCGCTCACATTACCGGATGGGCTCATAAGCATAGGTCAGCAGGCATTTGAAGGCTGTTCTGGATTGACCGGAGACCTGCTTCTTCCTGACAGCCTCACAAGTCTGGGCATCCATGCATTTAACGGATGCAGCGGATTAAACGGAAGCCTCCGCCTTCCCGACAATGCCGCGTTTACCAAGATACCGGACTATGCGTTTTATAAATGTATGTTTACCGGAACACTGACCATCCCTTCCTCCGTGACCTCCATCGGCGCTTCCGCATTCCGCCTGGATTCAGCCGCTGTAGGATTTACCGGTGAGCTGCGCATTCCGGACAGCGTGACCTCTATTCAGACTGCCGCATTTCTCAATCAGAAGGGCTTTTCCTCGCTCACTCTATCCGCCGCTCTAAGTTCCATACCGGAGAGCGCATTTAAATATACAGGCATAAGCGGCACTCTGATTCTGTCCGAAGGCATATCAAGCATCGGAAACGGTGCATTTCGGGGAACCGGATTAAAGACCGTTTATCTGCCGTCTTCAGTCACACTCGGAGGCACAGGTGTATTTGACGAGTGCAGCCTGCTCACAGCTATAGTCTGCACGTCAAAGGAGCAGTACTCCACACTTTACAGTTCATTAAGCAGTTCAGGGAAAGGAAAACTCTCCTATCCGGTCATGCTTCATTTCCAGGATGATTCGGGAAACAGCTATCCGGATCGGGAGTGCCTGTTCAACCGTCCGATCAATTATATAAAAGACGCCGATCTGTCATGGTCTGCGGACAGCAGCTACCGGCTGCCATCCCTTCCCGCCGGCGATGGTGTCTACCAGTATAAATGGTGTTCCGATCAGGCAGGTTTAAAGCCGGTCTCTGAGACATCCTTACTCTCTTACGATACTGTATATGCCGTAAAATCCCTGGCGGATCCTGTCATCACATTCGGAGAAGGCGTTTCAAAAACCTATGACGGCCAGCCTTTCGTGCTCACCGTCAATGCTTCCCATCCCAAAGCGGTGGAAATCGGTCAGGCAGAGGACGGCGATGTTGTCTTCTATTATACCTGGAAGTGGGAAACGATCTCCGGAGACGGAAGCATACAAAAGGGATTCGATCTTACAAGCCTGGAAGTGACCGATTCCTGTGACCGCTGGTGCATGGTCACCGTACAGGCCTGTCTGGTGGAAGGCGGTAAGGCAAAGGTATTTTATACCGAACGTCACGAATTCCCGGTGCTCATCCTTCAGGCGCCGTCTTTTGTGCATCCGGTCCTCTCATCGGACTCCGTTTATATCGGGGATGGTCTGCCGGCCATCGAACTCTCCGCGGACGACACACAGGGCACCCTCCTCTGGGATGAGGGACAGACGCTGACAGAAGGTGAAAACATCTGTTCCTGGACCTTTACACCGGATTCCGACAACTATACCCCGCTTACTGGTACCGCCCTGATCACCGGACGCAGCTATTATCTTGTCACAGCCTCGGTGACAGGCGGCGGCAGCATCCTGCCGGCCGGCCCTCTCGAGGCACAAAAAGGCGAGACTCTGACCGTCACCTTCCCCGCGGACAGCGGCTATAAACTTGAGAGCGTCTCTCTCGACGGAACAGACATCACGGCGGATCTGACAGATGTTTCCTATACCCTAACCGATATTCAGAGTGATCATACGCTCACCGTATGTTTTATTAAAATGACCGCAAAGGATGTGGAAGAGGTAATCTCTAACCTGCCCGATCCAGGTACAGCCCCTACGCCGGAGCAGGTTCAGAATATACTGGATACCCGTATCGCTCTGGATAAATTAGAAGAAGCGGAGAAAGATGCGGTCGCGGATCAGGCGCTGGACAGCCTGTACAATGCGCTGGCCGCGCTGCCGCAGACCGATGTCCAAACCTCCGGCGGTATCACTGCCGCCAATCCTGCCGCCCTCCTTCAGAGCATGACCGCAGAGGATGCGAAAGCGCTAAAAGAAAACACGGACGTTTCCTGTCTTGTCCGCCTGCAGATAACAGATGCCATCCCCGATCCCGATGCGTCCGAACTGATAAACAGTACCTTAAACGGCTATACCGCGGGTACACACTATGAGATCAGCATCGTCAAAGAGCTGATAACAAACGGTACTGCGCAGTCGACCCCCGTAACCGCACTGGACCGTGAAATTGAACTGTCCCTGGAGATCCCGGCAGTTCTGCGCAGCGTTCCTGCCGGCTATACAAGGAGTTTTTCCATACTCCGCCTGCATACCGGTGAGGACGGAACGCTTCAGGCCCAGATCCTGCCCGATCTTGACAGCAGCCCGGATACGGTCACTATTAAGAGCGACCGTTTCTCCGTTTACTCTCTGATTTATCGGGATCAAAAGCAGAATGGCGGATCCGAAACCGAAAAAGCTACCGAAAGCAGCACCTCCCCGGCAGCACCTTCCTCCTCTCCGGCCGCTGATACACATGTAACCGATACAACCGCTTCCGCTCAAACTTCAGATGCACAGGACAATACCCCTTCCTCTGACAGCGCCGGCAGCAAGCCAGGCACAGGGACAGCCGGTTTTCGAGGTCAAAGTAAGCCCACGTCTTCCGATACGTCTGACAGCAGCTTCGACGGTTCCGTCCGCACTTCATCTGCATCCATGGCAGAAACGGTGACAACGGGCGCAGAGAGCCTGGCAGGAGAAACGAAGGCCAACGTTTCCGAGACAGATGCGCAGGAACATACATCCATGCCGGAAGAAGCTCCGGTCACAGAACAAAATTTCTCATGGCCGTTATTCGCTGCGATCCTGACAGCACTGATATTGATGATCCTGATTCTTCTCCTGCTCCTTCGCAGGAAAGGAAAAAAAGACCGCTAAAATCCTGTTAAGAAAACGCAGAATCTCTTCCAAGCCCGCGGCAGCCCTGCTAAAATAGCGTTGACCGGCATATAATGCCATAGCTTAAGGAAGGGGATGAATCTAACTTGAATATCGGACTGATACTCATCGCATTGATCGGCGGTGCAGCCGGACTGTTTTCTACAGTATATCTGTTGTTCAGTCTGCCCGTGGTGATCATTTGGAAATTTTACAGAAAAGCCCGGTTTGGGATTCCGGTAATGAAATAAAAGAATTTGGAAAGCAAACAAATACCGGCATGGTCCTGCTTCACGCAACCTGGATCATGCCGGTATTTGTTTGTTTTATTTCATAGAAATGTAAGGCCTACGATTTTTTATTCCTCATAGGAGCTATAGGACTGCACATTTGTCTTAAGCTCTGCAACATCGTGTTCAAACCATATGTAAAATACCTTTTTACCGGGTGCTGCCACCAGTGAATGATCCAGTCCTGCAGTCACATAGCTGAAATCATGCTCGCCGTGCATCGTGCTTTCACCGTCCACCGTCAGCTTAAACTCCGATCCGGGAAGCGTATAGTTATACTGGCATACGGAAGGGTGTCCTTTTTCTTTCGTTCCCTCCCCTTCAGCGCATACAACTCCCATCAGCACCCTGGCCAGATTACCGTCATGGATCACCGACCAGCTTTTCGTATGGGGTCCTTTGCAGCTCTGGTCATAAGGTTCACATTCAGAGAATTTTTTGAAGGAGGGAAGCGTCATATGAGTGTCCTCATAAGCCAGCCAGTCGGATTCCAGCATATCCACCACCATCAGCATAATCTGAAGATCTTCGTCCACCGCATGGATGGTCAGAGACTGTTTATCAAAATCCGGAATATAGAAGCTCATTTCATCCACATTATACGCCCGCTTTGAGTCATACAGAAAGCCCTTGCCCGCCACAAAGCTGAACACCTGAATCTTATCCGCGTAAAGCTTTGGAGAGACGCTGCATCCTGCCTTCAGCTCACACTTATAAGCCTTTACCATCGGATATACTCCCGGCAATACTTCCAGCTGCGCGTAACCGTCCACAAAGTTCAAATTTTTTTTGATTTCCTCTTCTTTTATGATATCGATAGCCATATATTTTTCTCCTTTTTAATTGATTTGTATGCCACTCCAAAATCTCCTACCTCCAGGGCGCCTTCTTTCGGTATTATCCGTTTTTGTTAGTGGTACTAGTTACATTTTGTTATGTGTGTAACTGGTTACATTTATATTAATGCCATCCTCTCAATTTGTCAAGAATTTATATATAATCTTTTCATTTTTGGTTCTTATTCACAATTCTGTGATCACACTTCTGTAAAATATTACATGTAACTAATTACATTATTTTTGACATAAGACGGTATTCATGTTATAATATCGTCAGATATTATAACGCGCTGATTTTTGTCTGCATAGCAGACAATTTCCACTAAAAATCATGCGCATCCTCCCGGAGGGGCATGTCGGCTTGACGACATGGCATAATATCGTCAGATAGTATGAGTGAATCAGAACTGTAGATTGGAGGCTTCTATCATGAATATTCGTGAAATAGCCCAGCTGGCCGGCGTATCCGTCGCCACCGTATCCCGCGTCATCAACCACAGCCCAAAGGTCAGCGAAGAAAGCCGCGAAAAGGTGCTCTCTGTTATGGAAGAATACCATTACACGCCAAACGTCTTCGCCCAGGGTCTGAATACTAATTCGATCAAAACCGTCGGTATACTGTGCCCGGAGATATCCGATATCAACCACGCAGCGGCAGTGTCCATCCTGGAAGCGCAGCTGCGTGCGAAAGGCTTTGATTCTCTTTTATGCTGTGTTGGGGGGCTGAATCCCGCAAAATCCACCTGCGTCCGTCTACTCACAGAAAAACGAGTGGACGCCATCTTCATGATCGGATCCGATCTGGATGAACGAAAAAATTATGCAGTGTACAAAGAAGCCGCGCGCCAGGCGCCCGTTCTCGTTCTGAACGGTTTTATAGATCTGCCCGGTATCTACAATATCAACTGTGATGATTACAAAGCCATATATGAAGTATGCCAGGATCTTGAACAGGCCGGATCCAGGAACCTTCTGTTCATAGAGGACAGCAACACCTACAGTGCTTCCAGAAAACGTAAGGGATATCTGGATTACATACGTTCCTCCGGGAAATCTCCAGATCTTCAGATTGCAATTCCTCCGCAGAAACATATGGAAGCCTTGTCAGAAACCAGAGCAGCAGTCTTTGCACTGCTTGAGGGCGGCTCAAATGTGGATGCGGTTATTGCCACTGACGATATCCTGGCGATTGGCGCGATGCAGGCATTGCAGAATAAGGGGATCAGCATTCCGGTCGTGGGCTATAATAATTCCGAATTCGCGCTCTGCTGCACTCCCGCCCTCTCAAGTGTGGACAACCAGATGAACATTATCTGTTCCATGGCTGTTGACACCATGATGAATCTGGCAGACGGCAAAGAAGCCGCAGGCCTCGTCACTGTATCCGCCCGGCTGGTGGAAAGAGAAACCTTTCAAAAATCTTCCATCGCGATATAGAAATGCATATTATTAAAGATATGCATAATTATAATTTGAGATATTTAAGTCAGAATGGATTGGAATTTCATCAGACACCAGTTTTTACACCAGTTTTACATCAGTTTCTACACCAATTTTACACCACTTTTTTACACCACTTCAATTAAAATCAAAGGGTACAAAAGGGGAATTATCTGACAATATTCGAACATCTGTTCTTCTCTTTTAATATCATACCACACAATGAGAAAAAAGAAAAGAGTCAAAAAACCCAATAAAATCAAGGTTTTTCAACTCATCCTGTAAAAAGAACCGTAAATTCATCAACGTGCCTGGGGGGATTCGAACCCTCGACCCACGGCTTAGAAGGCCGTTGCTCTATCCAACTGAGCTACAGACACACTTTTCATCATTAACCGCCGTCCTATGGACGGCGGATAATTCGTCGGGGCGACAGGATTCGAACCTGCGACCTCCCGGTCCCTAACCGGACGCTCTACCAAACTGAGCCACGCTCCGAAACAGTCTATCTGATATCAGGCTCCGTATGGGGATAATCCCTCATACGGTACCTGTTATATCTATTATATTACGCAATCTTAGATTTTGCAACCTCTGCAAGCTTAGAAAATCCTGCTGCATCGTTTACTGCAAGTTCTGCAAGCATCTTTCTGTTCATATCCACGCCGGCCTGCTTCAGACCATACATGAATTTACTGTAAGAAAGTCCGTTCATTCTTGCCGCTGCGTTGATACGAGCAATCCACAACTGTCTGAACTGTCTCTTTCTCTCTTTTCTGCCTGCGTAAGATGAAGTCAGAGCCCTCATTACGGACTGCTTTGCTACTCTATACTGTTTAGATCTTGCACCTCTGTAACCTTTTGCAAGCTTCAACACTCTATTATGTCTTTTTTTAGCGCCCATGCCGCCTTTAATTCTTGCCATTATCGTCTTCCTCCTTTTCCTCTACTGATCCTTAACCGTATGGTAAAATCTTCTTCATTACCTTAGCGTTGGAAGCTGCGGTCATTGTAGCTTTTCTAAGGTTTCTTTTTCTCTTGGTAGACTTTTTGGTCAAGATATGGCTTTTATAAGCTTTCATTCTTTTTAATTTCCCGGTACCGGTGGATTTAAAACGCTTAGCAGCCGCTCTGCTGGTTTTCATTTTTGGCATAGTAATGTCCTCCTTAGATTCTTAATTATCGTTTTTCACTCAAAAACATGACTAAACTTCTGCCTTCCACTTTCGACGGCTTATCCACAACTGCGATATCGGCTAACTTCTCAGCAAAATCATCCAAAATATGCCTGGAACTCTGCATATGGCTCATCTCTCTTCCGCGGAACCGCAGAGTGACCTTCACTTTATCACCTTTTTCGATGAACTTCCTGGCTGCATTTACTTTAGTATTCAAATCATTATCATCAATATTCGGAGACAGACGAACTTCTTTGATTTCGATGGTTTTCTGCTTTTTCTTCGCTTCTTTTTCTTTTCTGGCCAATTCATAACGGTATTTACCGTAATCGATGATCTTGCATACCGGCGGTTTTGCATTCGGAGCGATCTTTACCAGATCCAGCTCTGCTTCCATCGCCATCTTCATCGCATCCCTGGCGGACATGATACCTAACTGCTCTCCATCTTCACCGACCAGACGTACCTCTTTATCTCTGATCTGTTCGTTAATCATTAAATCGCTAATTGTTGTGCACCCCCATGGCTTGATCTATGTCATCCGCATAAAAAAAGTGGACAGACAGACTATCCACTGAATAAGCATCTAAAGAAATATGTAATGCCAATGCATATTTCGATCACTTGCTCATATTAACCCGAGTCACTGATGTGCTGAGGTGAGAGTGGATACTCTTCTTTGTTCTGCTGTCTCAAACAGCATGGTTATGATATCATCCCTATAAACTTTTGTCAAGTAATTTTTTAAATTTTTTTCTGCAATTTTTTTCTGCAATTTTTCAGCGGCTTCGTCCGGATGAGAAAAATGCGCGGTACTCTGTGGGTGTCATACCTTCTGATTTTTTAAACTGTCTCATAAAATGCACAGCATTTTCATAGCCGCAGGCTTCTGCAATCATCAAAACCGGCATATCCGTGCTGTTTAAAAAAAACTTTGCGCGCTCCATTCTGGCAAGAATTACATCCTGTCTGCATGAAATGCCGAATATTTCTTTATATAGATGCTGAAAATAAGAAGGTGACATATGCACCAGTTCCGCCATCTGCTCCACACTCCATATAAGCTCGGGTGAATTATAGATTCTGGCCTTTAAATGCTGCATTGTTGCATAGTGTTTATGCAGCACCTGCTTTTTTGGCAGTCCTAGGATCTGTGAATCCAGAGAATACAGCAGTATGCGCATCATCGCGTCCGTAATCTCATCGCTGTGCAGACCCTTTGCATGTGTCTGCCAGACCAGCATCCGCAGATAACCCGACAGCATCGGAAAATCAGCAGGATACAAAGGGGTCTGAAACGGAATCTGAAGCTGATCCAGGATATCCTCATCAAGCGTCAGGTCAAAATGCAGCCAGTCGTCGCTGTACATGCTATCCGCACATCCGTATCGCACCGGGACATCTTTATCGTATAAAATCGCCATATTCGGCCCGGTCTCATGAAGCGTTCCGTCCAGCCAGAAGCAGGCCTCTGTTTTAACCAGCAAAATTGTATAATCCCTGCTGCCATCCCTGCGCAGCATTTCAAACGGCGGCATATGCTTCGAATCACAGCCGCAGTGATTGACCCTTATCATATTCAGCAGCCTTTCCGACTCAATTTCTTCGATCAAAATAGCAGAATCGATCAGTTAATAATATTCTAAATCATTGAGTTGTAAAAATCAATGCGTTATGATAAAAGTCACTAATACATTTCGCCTTTGAGCATTCTGGTGATATGTCAAGAGTTTTTTGAAAAAGATTTTGATATGTTTTT
>NZ_QUEE01000017.1:51218-139322 GCF_003477885.1 Lachnotalea sp. AF33-28 | reverse complement strand
ACATGTTGGTGTCAGGGTAGATGTGTTGGGGTACCCTAACATTTGGCGCTTACTTCATAAGTATATCATACAGCTATTAGAATTTAAACAACTTTCCTCTTTTGCCCCGAAGTATCCCTTCTTCAAAAAAGTATGGGGTTGCCAAATTGTTTCCACTCCCCGGCAACATGAAATGGACATTTCCTCAAATCCAGCGAATAAGGCGGCATAATCTGTAACATCATAGCTTTGTAAAGTTGGGCACCACAAAACA
Source organism: Lachnotalea sp. AF33-28 (assembly GCF_003477885.1). Classification (GTDB taxonomy): domain Bacteria; phylum Bacillota; class Clostridia; order Lachnospirales; family Lachnospiraceae; genus AF33-28. The sequence continues at coordinate 139,069 of NZ_QUEE01000017.1, read as the reverse complement.
AAATAACAGCAAGCCCTTGTGTGGCCTGCTGACATCTGTTGGTATACCACTTGGTCACAATCTCACGCCAAGGCCGTCTTTATGCGTGGCGGGAATCCCAATCCTACTCAAAACAATCGTGGTAACAGAGCAGGAATATATACACTCCTACAAAATGCTTATTGGGTACTGGAACCCAGATCCCCAAAAAAGCCAGCGGCAGTGATTTTCATCATCCCTAACGGGGCGGTTGCACATCCTACGGACGCTTCCAAACGTGAGTGATACTCCCCTTTTTCCAACCGGTTAAACCTCCCGTATTCAGCGCCCGAAAGGGCGCGTAGCCGCTCCACCTATGAAGCGTTCGCAAGGCAGTGTCGACGGCCCTTGCCGAGGGATTAAAGACAGCGCCCGACAGGCGGTTGGATCAGTTATCGCGTAGCGGAAAATGGGCAAACGCTCAACGGTGTGTACCGTTATCACTGCTTGCCACTATTAAAAACAGCTAAAGAGAGAGTACGCCTTATACCCAATAAGGCGAAGTTAAATCAACCCGGCAAACTGGAAGCTGTCAAATACCAAATGTCTTTGGATTGACATCAATTCCTACCATTTTTCCAAAGGCTAATCCCCACTTTACAAAATTATATGATATGGATGTTATTATTTTATCGGTGACAATATATCCTTCTTCTATCGGATTTTCTAAATTGTCATCCCAACCAATCATTCCCTGCAATTCTTCTTCTGAAAAACCTTCTTCTATAATGTCTTCTTTGTTTGTTCCTGCCATAAACGATTTGCCATTTAACAGTCCTGCTTTGACAAGCATAATCGGACCAATAGAAATTGCGCCAATTATCTTGCCGCTAAATTTTTTTATGAATTTAATGATATCGGGATTTTCAATCGCTTCTCGAATATCCGATGCTCCTGGAAGTAACAAACTATCATATTCATCAACATTCAAATCGGCCAATACCATATCCGGAACAATAGTTAGACCATCTTCACTCTTAACCGGTAAATTTGTTGCTGCAAAGACTGTTATTTCTTTTTGAGCTAAAGCCAAAATTTCAAGTGCTGTACTAACCTCAAAATTGCAAAACGAATCATACACTAACACTGCTGTCTTTTTCATAATTACCTCCGCAACTCCTGATTTATTTCACTCACCATCTTCTTGACTTAACGGTCAAAAAGCATCCCTCGCCCGGCACGGTCTTCCACATCTCAATAAATTGAGACATTTATGTTTGGTAACGGGGATTGTATCATTTAATAATTTTGTATTGGGCATAGAACGCCCTTAATCCTCATCATTTTCCATCCGTCATCTCTGGCCACGGCATTTTACGGTATGTTTTCTGTGCAGCATACTACCGATAATTCGTCATCGGTTTTCCCGATAAAGACAAATTCATCAATTTAGATTCACTCCGCTAAAATCAGATACCTTACACACTGAAAAATTTCTGTCATATCTCTTAATCTCCATTCGCTGTTTCTCCTCAATATCAAAATAATTTCTCTTAATCTTCGAATTAGATTTGTCAGACAACATGAAATCGTTCGGCACCCCACCAATCAGGAATCAATTCTTTCAAACATATTGTTTTTCTGCTTTCAAGGTCAAGTAAGAACTATGCAGTCTATCTTTTGAGGTTTTTCAGCGCGTCAGGATTGTTTGAGAAAATCATTCCAACAGTCTGACATTTTTCCAGCTCCGGGCAATCGCCGCATGTAGCCACACTTTTTTTCAGCGCGCACTGACGAATCGCGCAGAGACTATCGCAGTATACCGTTTTAGCCCCATCGACACGACAACCTTCACAGTTGATATGTTCAGGCAGAATGGGGGCATTATTTAACTCCGCCCATAGTTTTACAGTTTTCTCACGCAACGCCTGGTCGTCATTGATTGTTGCAAGATATGCGTCGCATTTTTCACAGTCCAGCCCACAGTATGCAATCATGTTCTTCAAACTTATGTACCTCCTGAAATTTCGATTTGCCGGGTACGCCTTCTCTGCCTAAGGCGTACAAATCCATAACCAGTTTTTTTTATTTTAATATGAGCACATGGAAGTGTCAAACCGCTCATTTCGTTTCATTACTTATGCTACTGTTCATAACCCTGTTTGTTGTAAGCACCAAGTGGGTTCTTTCCGAAGTTAGTTGAATGTGCTGTCTCACAGTGTACCTGACATACTGGATCAGATACGGCAGATGGGACCCTTTCCGAAGCTGAAGGAGCTGGACCGGCTGCTTCCGTGGTCGGACAACCTACCGGAAGGCTTCAGAACGAAAAATCAAGGTACGAGTGATTACCTACTTACAAAAAAATGTTATTACAATAAAACCTTTGAGTCTCAACCCTTCAAGAGCTTTATTATTAACACTGTATTTCTTCCATGAACTCTTAATTAATCTCGCTTAACAGAGAGAATTCAGGTTCTTCTCTCATCCTTTGGCTCAATGAAATAAGTCCTTGATTCATTAGTGCACGCAAAAACAAGTACGGAGTATCCGCATTAGGATATAGTGCTTTTATTAATGTTGACCATTTTCCATCAGAATCAAATGTACTATAACTATAATTCGACCCATCATTATCAGATTGATAATATGTAGAGGGATCAAATTCATCAAAATAATGCTTTATCATATATGCTGCCGCAAATGTCATCACATCCGACTTATTTTTAAATAACTCTTTTTCAAGTATGCTATCTGCTATCCTTGAAGCTTCAGTAGATAATGCAATATCAACAATATCAGCCATTATACCTTTCTCCTTCTCTCAACATATTCGTTTATGGAACGATGATACCCTTTCCAATCTATATTCCTTCAATAAATTTCCTCCCAATAGTTCCCTAGACTTAGCTGGATCAATTTCCCCATCATAAACTAATAAGATAACTTGACCTGAAAGAGCAGGAAGGTTAACTGTAACATTCTCCTTATGTTTTATACCTAATCGGCCAAATGGCGAATCCATAATAACTGGTCCTTGTAACGGTGCATTTTTATGAAGTGCACCTATTAAAGAAAGTGCAACAACATGTTCAAATCCAGCTGACCTGTTTGGTACTTTAATTCCTTTCTTATGTATTATCTCTAATCCGTAGTTGTCATCAATTTCCAATTTCTCATAATCTTCATCTAAACTCATTTTCGCAAAAAGCTTTGAAGCATCTGATTCCACATTACACTTAAGACTATTACGATACTGGTTTATACCCAACTCAAAAACTCTTTCTATGTCTTGGCACAGTATTAATTTTTCATTAGCAGCTAAAACATCTTTGTTTTTGGATAAGCTGCTTATCTTTTTATCAAGCTTATCGCTTGTAATAATCGCTTCTGCTATAGCCTTTTTCTCATTTTTTATACCAGTTTTTAATTCTGTTATCCTTGCTTGACAGATAGAATAATCATTTGCTAATGTTGGTGTATCTGGGTCATAATCACCATATGTTTTAAGTTCTTTTTTTATATCGCTCAAACGTCCCTCTGCATCAGTAATTTCTATTTCTGCTTTATTTAAATCCTCAATTTTACTCTTAATTAATGGGCCATCATTTTGTAAATTAATCGATTGAAAAGCATTAAGTCTAATTTGTAAAGAATTTAATTCATTTTTTTCTTCATCAGAGAGCAGCATCGTTTCATTCCTAATTAATTCCAACTTTTCTCTTAAAAATGTTTCTAACTCATCTGAAACCTTCCGTTCGCATATTCTACACTTATGCAACTTTATTGCATATTCTATTTCTCTAATTGTAGTTTGGCTTGCTTGTATGGTAGCCTTTTTCTTATTATATTCTCCCAGTTTGTTTCTAATATCAACAACCATAGTGGATATAACAGGCTGCAACATACCTTGCCACGCATTCTTCATTTTTACATTAATATCTGCCTTTATCTCATCTCGTCTCTTTTTCGAACTCTCAATAGCTTGAATTTCTATTGCTTCACTGGATAATAAGTTCCTAAGTTTCTCAGTATTGGACATTTTTTTCTTTACAGCTTCAAGTTTATCAACTTCTTTTTCTAAAAGTTCTTCAAGTCTATCAACCTCAAGTTTATGGCCTTCAATTTGATCAATTAGAGTTTCCATAGCATGAGCATACTCAGATGTATTTTTATCATTCTGAGCTGCTTTATTTTTGGCAGTAATATACTCTGAAACAAGTTCAGATAAATCTTTTGCGCTATTTGTCAAAATTGGCATCCCTAGTATTTTTTCTATACTTGTTTTAATTAAAACTCCATCATTGGAATTTTCATCAAGTAAGGCCTCATATTCCTGTAATAGCTCACCATCAAACAAAAAAAACCTTGAAATATCAGTTGGCATAATAAGTGCTAATTCATGCTCCCTATCAGATACAGAGAGAATATTTCCATTCTTCTTTAAGAAGCAATCCTCAACAAAATCCTCATTAGTTTTAGGCTTTATAACTCCATCCCTTGGATGTACATCTCTTGTAAGAATATATTTATCGGAACCATTACTCATTTTCAAAACAATAGAAAAACCATAAATGCCTTCTTCAACTGCTTCAATATTTGAAAGAATAAGAAAATCAGTAGAGGAGCCTCGACGATCTTTTATATGCCCATATAGCGCATACCTAAATGCATTCAGCAAAGTGGTTTTACCTTGACCATTGTCTCCCCAAATTATAGTCACACCATCTTTATCACCAAAGCTAAGTTCTTGTACTCCTTTAAACGGACCAAAATTATTAATCATAAGTTGCTCAAACCTTAACATTTTTTCACCCCCTGACTTTGTTCTTCAATATATTTTCTAATAACTTGATGTGTTGTTGCACGACCAGTATGGCGACTATCCATTTCCTGATTTTCAAATTGAATATTTATAATATTTTCAACTATTTCTTTTGAAACATGAGGATATTTCTCACTTCGAATCCGTTCCAACGTTAACATTATTTTTTGCAAGTTATCATTCGTGTTCATCATTTTCTATTCCCCCATACACATAATCCATATAGTTTATTCCATAATCAATAGCTATTAGTTTAAGATCTGTAATACAACTCGGATTCTCAGCCCAAGCACCAAATTGAATTGCACGAGACAACTCTCCCGTTACAATATTGTTACTTTTATCAAACTCTTCGATTTTTCCATTCGGAAGAGTTATCGCATCATATAAATGAGCAAATGTTTTTCCAGGACTCTGCCTCAAAACTCGTCCTCTTCTTTGAATAAACTCTCTGGGATTCTTTGAAGATGCTAGTATAAGTGCATGTGTGGTAGATGGGACGTCAACGCCTTCATCTAAGCACTTAATAGAAATTAACACTCCACCATGACGCAAAAAATATTTCAAAGTTTCATCTCGATCTCCTTCCATCTCTGAAAAATACTCAAATGCATCAAATCCTTCTGCTTCCGCAATTTTCCTTATAGTTTTAAGCTGATTTTGATTATCGCAATAAATTATCCATCTTTGTCCGACTTTAAAATGTTGCTTTAAGATATTTATTGCTAATGTTACTTTATTCTCCGCATTCTTTAATATCCTCGCACGCTTTATTAATAATTGACTAATATGTGGATTGCTTAACATTATATCAGTCATTGATTTATCATTAGTAGCCTGTCTAGCAAATAATTTTGATATTTCTGCTGATACCGAATTCCATTCATCTTGCTCTGGAGGACTCAAATAAACTTGTTGTGGATGATAGAAATATCTAGTTAACACATGATCTTTAATTGCATCTTCAAGAGAATATTCTGGTTGTATAATATCACCAAAGTATTCAAATATTGCATTCGTTCCTTCTGGATCACCATACCTTTCAGGTGTTGCTGATAAACCTAATCTAGGTCCTGAAATAATGTTAAAAACGTTACGCCTCTGCCTACTACCAAGTCTATGTACCTCATCAGCAATAACAAAAAGATGTTCACCACCATGTACATTAGATATAAAATCAACGCTTGCTGCTGTGGTCATCATTGCAATAACAATCTTATATACTCTATTATTTTTATTCGTCCATTTGTCGAGTTCATTCAAGTTCCGCCATGAATTATTATTATCACCGCATAACAAAAAGAAAATATCTAAATCAGGAATACTTGTCTTTATTTCTTTCTTCCAATGATATAACAATTCCTTAGATGGTACAAAGACAATTATCGTTTCACCTCTTACAAGAGAATCTCTTATAGCACATATAGCTGTAAATGTTTTTCCGCTACCGGTTGCATGCTTAAGTATTCCTCTTCTACCTGCTGCAATCCAGTGATCAAGAGCTACAATTTGGTGTTTTCGAGGTGTTCGTCCTTTCAAACCAGGTTTCCATTTTTCTTCATTTGAAATTTGTGTTTGAATTTCATCCAGCAATAATTCAAAGTCAGATTGACTGGCTTGTTGAAAAATAGCCTCTTTAATTGCATTTGGAATATCATATACTTTTACATTCTCTCCTGCTTCTCCATCCCAAATACGACTGAACAAATCAATAGCATCTGATACTCTTATTGCTTCTTTTCCACCATCCCAACTTTGAAAAACATCTGTGGACTCAATATTACCGTCATTTGACAAGCCCTTATAAGTCTCATTAAAAGAACCTCTAAAACCAACTGCATTACCATCAGCGTCATAAAAAATACCAGTCTTATCATGAAGCATGCTCCTAATTGAAGGGTGGATTATATCTTTAATAATACAGATTTTCAGTTTAATTATACCACTCGCGATCATACACGCCAATAATCTCGCTGGTAGCTTTAAATTTTCGTCATCAAGCATATCTTGTAATTCTTTTTTTAGAGATTCCTCTAATATTTCATCTTGTTTGGCCTGTTCTCCCTCTTCCATTGCTTTTCTATCATCATCGGATAGTACCGGAGAACATACAATTCTCATTTCTCCTTGATTATTAATAAACTCTTTAAGCGCCTTCCATGCTATGATATAAACTGTACTGCCATAAAATCCAGATATTCTATCATACTTAACTGAACTTCGCATACAAGGCAAATAAAACTCCTCAGCAATATCATCATCAATACGATTATATGAACTCTTAAAATCATAATTTGAAAGTGTCATATCATCCCTCTAACAACAATTTAATATCAAGATTTATACGTTCCTGAATAGCAAAAATCAACTTATCTGGACGTGATACTACAATCCATTCCGCGTTTCCTCGTTTTTTCATGCAAAACATATGTTCTGTATATGCGCGGAGTAAGGTTTTAAGGCTAACTTGCACATTTGTGCTATATGCAAATTCCATATGCTTTCGCAAATCCCATATCACAAAAACCCCATCATCAATATCTCCTGTAATTGTGGCAAACCCGACAAGTAAAGTTTTCTTTCCTAATTCAAGTTCAAATTTACCACGTGTATGACGTTTTTGTCCTGGCAAAATAAGCTGACTCTTATATTCTCCAGCCTGTTTAGCACCCGAAGGGTTAGTACAATTATATAAATAGACTTTAAGAGTAATATTATAGGGAGACTTTAATGTCACAATAAGAGGCTTGTCTTCAATATTACTATAATACTTTACATATTGCCCCAACGAGTCAATAAACTTTTTATGTAATACTGTCGGACTTAGTTTTTGACTCATATAAACCTCCATTATTTATATTTTACAATACAAGGCTTTGCCCATTCATAAGACTTTCATATCTTTCTTTTGCTTGAGTTTCAGTATCCGAAAAACGTAATACACTTGTAGCCATATATTCCTGATTCAATTCTATTGTAATCCATTTTCTTTTACGTTGCTCTGCAGCTAATCCTGTAGTATTAGATCCAGAAAAGATATCCACAACTAAATCCCCTTCATCTGTCAAAAAATCAATATAAAATCCAGGTAAAGCTATCGGAAAACGAGCTGGATGGCCTTTTGTACCTATTTTTTTACAAAAGTTCAAATAATGACCATTGCTTTCTGTATTCGATATTTGTAATAAATTTGATGGTATCGCCCCGCCATTATCTATATTAAATTTATCACTCATTCTATGACCTGAGGGGCGATCAGTATTTGGAATATAATAAGTCCCCTCACTACTTAATAACTTTTTCATAGATTTTGAATAAGGGTTTAACACTTTTTTTACATCAGCTTTTGGATAATCTGTTTTTGAAAACCACCAATTTGTATTTACGCTATCTTTTGCACGTATTTTTCTCTTGTTGACCCACTCAATAGGTGAAGGTAGCTTTGATGGGTTGTACCAAAAAAACTCTTCAGCCAAATTAAACTGTAAATCATCACACATTTTTATTAAAAGCCTATACTGATATAAAGATCTTACAGGCCTACCTTTACAATAGGATCCACCTAAATCAATAACCATACTTCCTGCATCTTTCAACTTATGCCTAGCAACTGAAGCAAATTGCAAAAACCAATCTACATACTCATTTTGAGCTTGATTTCCATACTCTTTTTGCCTTTGAAGTGCAAATGGTGGAGAAGTAATCAATAAGTCTATACTATTATCTTCAAACTTATCTAAAATCTCCAAACTATCACCGCAAAGGCACTTACCATATTCAGTTGCATATGACAAATATCCATCAAACAAATCTATTGCTACTTTTTTATCATTCTGTTCTTTAATCATTTGTCAACTCTACCTCACCATTTTATATCTGGCACTCTTCTTTATGCAATTAGCAGTACCTCTTTTGCTAGTAGTAGACTCCGAACTTTCTCTTACTACTTCCATAATATCAGATATACCGCACTCAAGTGCTTCACAGATTTTCAGTAACACATCGGTTATAATATTTCCACCCTTTCCTAATTTAGCAATGGAGGCGGAACTTATTCCACTTATCTTCTTTAGTCCTTGTTTATTCATATTTTTATCAATTAACAGCTTCCATAATTTATTATAGGCAAAATTCATTCACCAACCTCCTGTCTAACCCTACAATGGGAAATATATTAAAATATTGTTATATTATCGTACCCTTAATTATCAAACCTAGTAAACTAGCTAGCAAAGGAAATGATAATCGACACGATTTAGATATACTTATCTATCATAACAGAATCCTTTACAACAATCAATTTTCTGTATGGGATCGCAAACATAATCACCGCATTACCAAATAGATGTTATTTTTTGGATTAGTTAGGATTAGTTGTGATAGATTTGGGGGCTATAAATTAAATTTCCAAAGTAAAAGCACGTGCTCCACATCACCACATTGTCCGCCAAAATGACAGTGGATGAATGCCCGCAAGCCAATACTTTAATAAAGACTTTATTTGCCCTTCCATAAGCCTAATATAACGCCAGTTTATAAAGAAAATTTACACTCATAATTTTAGCATTCTTTCTACCCAATACCTCTCACATCTATAGAAAGGCAAAAAATAGGGTCATAATCGGAGGCTGCTGAAAAGTCCCAAAAGCGAAAAATTGGGAACTAAAAAGTCAACATGGATATAAAATAGCGAGCGGATATGGAAAGCTGGGAATAACCATCCAAGGGGCAAGTACGCTCTTTTTCACTAACTACAAACGAAACAAAGTCTTAGGAAAGGAAAAAGCTAAAAAATGTAGGTTTAACCCACTGTATTCGACGATGAATATAAAAAACTGAAGAGGTTGATATAAATGGTTTATCAGCCTCTTCGTTAGAGACGTACTTTTTCAGCAGCCTCCATAATCGGCCAATTTCTGCCCGTTTCCCCCCCCCCGTTTTTCGCCAAAAACCACTATATCTTGTGGTTTAACCTTTTATTTTTCCTTCAAACCACAATTCCGCATCTGTATTACTGTCTCCACATGCCCCGCCCCCGGAAACATATCCACCGCACACCCCTTCACCACTTCATACCCATTCGCCTGCAGCACTTCCAAATCTCTCACCAGACTAGTCGGCTTGCACGACACATACACAATCCGCTCCACCTGGTACCCAATAATCTTTGGCAGGGCCTTCGGATGGATCCCTTCCCTCGGTGGATCCAGTATGATCAGATCCGGTTTTTCCTCTATCTCATCGAGTACTTTCAAAACATCGCCGGCAATGAAGCGGCAGTTAGCAAGACCGTTGAGTCCGGCATTTTCTCTTGCCGCTGCTACAGCCTCTTCAACGATCTCTACTCCGATCACCTTATCGGCCACCGGGGCCAGAATCTGAGCTATCGTTCCCGTACCGCTGTACAAATCGTAGACCAGGCGCCCTTTTGTATCACCGATATACTCTCTGACTTTACTGTACAGAACTTCCGCACCCAGTGAATTGGTTTGAAAGAAGGAAAATGGCGTGATTTTAAAGGACAGTCCCAGCAGTTCTTCTATGATGTAATCCCTGCCCCATAGGATCTCGGTGCTGTCGCTCTGGACAACATCAGCCAGACTGTCGTTTACCGTATGGAGGATCCCTGTTAAGATTCCCTGCAATTCGAGTTCTCTTAATCCGGTGGCATAGGCTTCCAGCAGTTGACTTTGCCCGCCGTATTTCTCCTCTTCCCACTGGCTGGTTGTCACCAGAACCACCATAATCTCGCCGGTTTTCGCCGCCTTGCGGACCAGAAGGTGACGCAGATAGCCGGTATGCTGCAGCTTTTTATAAAAGGGCAGGCCAGTGCTCTGAAAATATTCTCTTGTGTAATTCAGTATTTTTCTGTAATCTTCGTCCACAATCCGACAGTCGGACACCGTTACGATATCATAAAAGCTTCCCCGTTTATGCATGCCCAGCGCCAGCGGCCCATCCTTAAACTCATCTCCAAAAGAAAATTCCATCTTATTCCGATAACCGCATTCACAGGGACTTCCGGATATTCCTTCAAAATCCAGATTCGGTACAACCGCCTCTAAAAGTTCTTTTACCTGAGTTTCCTTTAGCTTTAGCTGCTGATCATAGGGCAGTGTGCGGTACAAACATCCTCCGCAGCTGCCAAAATGCTGGCAGACATCCTGTACGGTTTCCGTAGAAGATTTCTCGATTATCTCCAGTATACGGCCTTCCGCTCTGTCCTTTCGTATTTTGAAGACCGAAAAACGGATCTTCTGGCCTGGAAGGGTATTCTTAATCAAAATTTTGCGATCCTCTATATGTAAAATTCCCTTATTCGGAAATTCTGTTTTCTCTATAATACCTTCAAAAACTTCACCTTTTTTCATAACTTTTCCTTTCTGCTCCTAATATATAAGTGGAGGGTTTCAGCGCCCAACAGCCAGTTGAGACTTTATCCTCTTGTTTCTAAAGCTGTATAATGATCAAGCATCCGTTTGGCAGATCTGCCTCTTCCCTATTGAGGGGATATAATACAGAGGGGACATAATACAGAGGAAATATAGCACAAAAAATGTAATATTTTAATACTGTATACAAATATACTGCTTATCATCTATTTGCATATATGATTGAATATCTCTAACGTTCCCATGAGACATCTGTGGCAATCTGTCACGGCCTCATGATAGATTGGGTCGAAGTGGACCGAAATTGTTGCTGTCTTGAGTTCATATCATCTATTGATTGTTGCTATCACGCGGTAACGTGGATTGAAATTTTACTGGAGGGAAAGTCATAAAAATTAGTGTCGCCGCCTCGTAATACCGCATATCTAAAATATTCTTAAATATATTCATTTCTCCATTATATTTTTTCAAACAATCAATTTGTACCTCATTTGCTTATCTTTGTCCCTCATTCTTCTAATACCGCCTATTGCTATGGAATCTATTTACAAATTATACCATACATTCCTTACATCTTTCAACCTATATCGACAATATACATTATAATCCTCATAATCCCCACCGCCTTATGTTACTGTTGGCGGCTGCCGGTCAAGCAGCGCAGTGCGGGGCAGAGTATAGCCGTGAACGCCATGAACATTGACCGCCTAATTCCGAACACAAAAACGCAAAAGCAGACCCCATGTGCCCCTCCTGGCGGCACATGGGGTCTGCCCCTGTGTTCTATCGCTGAAACATCAGTCTCATGGGAAACTCATCCGATGATTATTCGTCCTCGTCTTCGAAGAGTTCATCATCGTCGTCTTCAAAAAAGTCATCGTCAAAATCATCATCGAAATCGTCTTCAAAGTCTTCCAGATAATCCGGTGTCAGGAAGCGGTATACGGCATATGCGATAGCCGCTACGGCCGCTACGGCACCAACGATTGCGAAAACCCATAAAATGACGGTTTTCTTCTTTTCCTGCTCTTCATTTTTCTTTAAAAAGTCGTTCAGCTTTGTTGCGCTTATCAATTCTTCTAATTTACCCATTTCTGTCTTCCATCCTTTCTGAATCTGATCCAGCATCGATACCCCTTTCCGCAGTTTCATTGAGTACATGCTGCCTGAACTGCTCCGTGTTTTAAAATACTGCCGTCTCTTATGCCGTTACAGCATAACAACAATATCTGTATGCTTTAGAACAGAAGTGCACATTTTCATTTTATAAAATCCTCTTACCGATTTCAAATGCCTGCCATGCGCTCCTGTGCATATCCCGCCGCCTGATATAGTCCCTCAGGCTTATGGGGAATGACTATGAATATTTTATCCAGCGGAAACACACTCTATGAAAATGAAATGTCTGTCAAAAACGGCATCACTTCCTATATCGTTTCCAGATAGGTATTATTATATCATCCTTTAACGGAATTTACTATATCTATCCATAAAACTTAGCCACAAAAATTTATCGCCTGTTCACAGTTACCGTAAAATTCCCGCGCAAGACAGGGCAGGGTATATTCCTCACGGGGACGCACTCTCGCTCCGTGAAGCGCACAACGGTACTAATGCTGTAAAATACACAGCATAAGTACCGGCGGGCTTCAAGGGATACAGTAACTATCGTCTCAAATGAAAATTTAAATTCCACTCCCATTTAGTCATACATTCTCTGCCCAAATAATTTATCATAGCAGCTAAGACCGTGCATCTTTGTGACCGATTTTGACCGTAACAGCCGGTCAGGAAGCACCGTAGATCCATCCGATGTGAAACTTGGCGCTAAGCGAACCTTTTTCTTCCATACAGAGCGTATACCGAATACCCTTACCCACACAACCGCCCGAATTAACCCCTGCTATCCACAGTATTAGTATCCTGTTTCCACATGATTTTATTCTCCCGGCATCAGTTCCGTCGGCTGCTCTTACGACAATGTTTCCCGTCTCTACTCCTCGACCTTTTTCAATTTCGCAAATGAAGCGAACATCCTCTTCGTCCCCACCTTATCGAAATCCACGGTCACCTCATAATCACGTTCACCGTCCAGGATATCCGTCACCATGCCCTCTCCGAATTTCACATGGCGCACCCGGTCTCCCACTCCGTAATCCAGGCTGCTCTCGCGGTTCACGGTAAACTGCTTGCCGATATAGGCGCCTCCGAAATTAGCCCCCGGAGCCGCATAGGGACTCGCTGCCGCGCTGCCGCGCCCACCGGCACCCCTTTCTGCACCGGCACCCCTTCCCGCACCGACGCCCCTTCCTGCACCTACACCTCTTCCCGCACCCGCGGCAAAAGAACCGGAAAACGCCTGGCCGGAAGCTCCCATACGGCTGAATGAACCCGGTACCCTCTCCGACGACGGATCTCCCGTTGCCGGATCTCCCGATGAAGGATCATCCAAAAACGGATTTTCATCTGAATCATCGCCGCCAAACGTATTTCTCGAAAACGGAGATTTTGAAAACCCAGTTTTACCAAATGCCGTTTCCTGGGCTTCTCCCCCCTCACCCGCTGCAAACCGTGACTCTCCAAATCCCGATTTTCTGCGTTTCAGTGAGGATTCCTCCTCTTGCGGCCACCAGGACTCATCGGGCGGCACGGCGGCCCAGCGGGACTGTTTCTTCTTTGAACTATCTCCAGAAACCGGATCTCTGCCGCCATCCAGATCGAAGGCGTCATCCGGGACGGATCCGAAGTAAGACTCAAACAGACTGTCCTCATACGCCTGACGCTTTCTCTTTTCGAGCTCTTCCCGGGATAAGCCGCTTAAGCTTTTGATCTTAAAGACTGAAGACTCATCCTGTTCCTTTAAAAGATGCGGCGGTATCTCATCGATGAACCGGGACAGTCTCGACCATCTGGTCTCGCCGTTTACCATGCGCTGCCTGGCGGCGGTGATAGTCAGCTCCTTTTTGGCACGGGTGATCCCCACATAGGCCAGGCGGCGCTCCTCTTCCAGATCCGTGGGATCATCGGAATTGATGGACATGCTGCTGGGGAACAGGCCGTCCTCCATGCCGCTTAGGATTACCTTTTCAAACTCCAGGCCCTTGGCGCTGTGCAGCGTCATTAAGACCACACGGTCATCGGATTCGTCCAGGCTGTCGATATCCGCAACCAGAGCCACCTCTTCCAGAAAGCTGCTTAAGCTGCTGTCCTCGGTGGTTTTTTCGTAATCCACCGCTTTGTTTACCAGTTCGTCGATGTTTTCGATGCGGGCCTGGGCCTCTACGGTATCTTCGTCAGTGAGTTCCTTCTGATAGCCCGTGGTTTCAAGAATATCCCGAATCAGATCCGCGATGCTTAAGTATTCCACCTTGCTGCGGAAAGACTGAATCTGGGATACGAAGCCCTCGATCTTTGCGGATGCCCTTCCAAGGCCCGGTATGATCTGTGCCTCTTTGAGCGCATCGTAAAAGCTCATCTCATTGGCAGCGGCAAATGCGATCACCTTGCTGATCGAGGTGGCCCCGATGCCGCGTTTGGGCACGTTGATGATCCTCTGTACGGCCAGATCATCCATGCCGTTATCCACTGTTTTCAGATAGCAGAGAATATCTTTGATTTCTTTTCTCTGATAGAAGTTTACACCGCCCACCAATCGGTAGGGGATGCCGGTGTTGACGCAGCGCTCTTCCAGGAGACGGGACTGGGCGTTAGTGCGGTAGAGCACCGCCATATCCTTATAGGGCAGCCCCTGATCGCGTGCGGCCTGTAATTCGTTTATCACCGCCGCGGCTTCAAGCTCGGCAGTGTCGAACTGGCGCAGTTTCACCAGGGTTCCTTCGCCGTTTTCCGTCCACAGTTTTTTCTCTTTTCTGCCTATATTGTGCCTGATCACTCCGTTGGCGGCATCCAGGATATTCTGGGAGGAGCGGTAGTTCTGCTCCAGCTTGATGACCTTGGCCCCCGGGAAGCTTTCCTCAAAATTCAGTATATTCTCTATGTTGGCTCCGCGGAACTTGTATATGGACTGATCGTCGTCGCCCACCACGCACAGGTTCTTTTCCCGGGACGCCAGAAGGCGCACCAGCTCAAACTGGGCCGTGTTGGTATCCTGATACTCATCCACCATGATGTAGCGGAAGCGGTTCTGATAATAGTCCAGGACATCCGGATTGCTTTTCAGCAGTTCCACGGTCTTTATGATCAGATCGTCAAAGTCCAGCGCGTTATTTTTCTTCAGCTGGTCCTGATACTCGCAGTAGATGTCGGCGATCTTGGTCTTGCGGAAGTCTCCCGCAGCCTTGACGGAGAACTCCTCCGGGGAGATCAGTTGGTCTTTCGCTGAAGATATGTAGCTTAGCATGGATTTTTCCTTGTACATCTTGGGATCGATATCCAGCTTTTTCATGACCTGGCGGATCAGGGTCTTCTGATCGTCCGCGTCATAGATGGTGAAATTGGTGCTGTAGCCCAGATATTCGATGTGACGGCGGAGCATCCGCACACAGGTGGAGTGAAAGGTCGCCACCCAGATGCTCTCGGAGCCGAAGCCCACCAGGCTGTCCACCCTCTCCCTCATCTCGCCGGCGGCCTTATTCGTAAAGGTGATGGCCAGAATGTTCCAGGGATTCACCTTCTTTTCTTCTATTAAATAAGCGATCCGGTGCGTTAAGGCTCTGGTCTTGCCGGAACCGGCGCCGGCCAGAATCAGCACCGGGCCTTCCGTTGTAAATACGGCCTCTCTCTGCATCGGATTTAAGGTATCATATATACTCATTTTACTTCTCCCATCTGTATGCCGGCATGGACGGCCTGACTTTTATCCGGTGTGCTGATTCGCCAAATGAACGGCCCGTCTCTTTTCCGCCAAAAAATCCAATCGGAGCCGGCGGACATTCTGTAACCTTCCCCCGCACTCCGGTTGGATTTATGTTTGTAAACAACTAACAGGTTCTTATGCTGCAGGCTTATTTAAGCTTCTGTCCGCAGGCAGGGCAGAAATTCGCCCCCTCGGCTTTCGCTCCACAGTTTGGACAGAAATTCACGGTCCCGCCGGAAGCTGCCGCGCCGCCGTTTTGTGAGCCGCCCGCATTCTGCGCATTGCCGCCGTTCTGCATCTGGTTCACCATCTGCTGGCCCATGGCCATGCCCATCTGCAGGCCTGCCATATCGGCCGCCACGCTGGAACCTCTGCCGCCTTTGGCCATGGCATCGGTCATCGCCACCCTCTGATAGGTGTCCATATCGCCGATCATGCTGTTGGCCGCGTTCTTTTCCACCATTTTCTGGATGTTGTCGGGATAGGAAACGCTCTGGATGGAGAATCCCGTGATCGTCAGGCCGATCTTGCTCATCTCCATGTCCAGATCCTCACAGATGCCTCTGGAAATATCAAAGGCATTGGCCTGCAGGTTGAACATATCCTTTCCTTCCTTCACGATCCACTTCATCAGCAGCTGATCCAGCATGGACATTACCCGTTCCTTCACATTGTCCACAGTGTACATCTGCTTCACGCCGGCTATCTTCTCAATCAGGTTCAGATAGTCGGACACTTTCATGTTGAAGGTGCCGAAGGCACGGATCGGAAGCCCGCCGGGCATACCCTGCGCGGGCAGGTTGATGGCATTCTTTGTGCCCCACTTCACCGTAAATTCTTTCGTATTGATGAACAGCACTTCCGCCCGAAGGCCGCTGTTAAAACCAAATTTAAAGCCTTTTAATGTGGATAAAAACGGTATGATGTCGGACTCGATGTCAAAGCTCCCTTCATCGGTAAATATGCCTTCCACCTTGCCGTTATACAGGAAAATGGCATCCTGTCCCTGATGAATAATCAGCCTGCTGCCCTTTTTGATCTCCCGGTTCTGCCATTTCCAAAAGATCACGTCGTCTCTGTATTCTTCCCACTCAACGACATTGGCAAATTGTCCTCCGAATAATCCCATCGTATTACGCTCCTGTTATTATTTCCCTAATTTTGCTTTCAAAGCAGCCAGTTCGTCATCGACCTCGCTGCTGGGTTCACTGTCGTATTTGGCAGCCAGATTGTCTATGTCGCTTTCCTCTGCGGACTGATTCAGCTCCGCCATAGCGTTGGCTTCGTCCAGCATCTTGTTCGCCTTTGCCTCCATGCGGTCAAAAGCGTTTAAGTTATCCGCCGCGCCGTTGATGCTGGAGCCCAGCTTATTCAGCCTCTCCTGCGTTTTGGCTACCTGAACCTTAGCTTTGATCGCGTCTCTCCTGGAGTTGAGAGAAGCAATGTCGGATACCAGCTTGTCATGCATCTGTTTCATCTTGGCAGCATTGGCCGCCGCCACCTGATAAGTCTGCTCCAAGGAGGCTTTTTTCTCTGTCAGAGAAGCTTTCTTCTCTAAAAATGTCTTCGCATCGCTGTCGTTGCCAGCCATAACGGCCTTCTCCGCATAGGTCTGCATCTTGGCGATCTCTTCTTCACACTCCTGCAGCTCTCTCTTGGATCTGGTCTCCTCTGCCATCACCGCAGCCGTCTCCGCCTTTACTTTGCCCAGATCGCTCTCCAGATTGCGAAGATACTGATCGATCATTTTTGCAGGATCCTCTGCCTTATCCAGCAGCGCATTGATGTTTGCAGACATAATATCGGCAAATCTTTGAATGATTCCCATAGTATTTCCCTCCTTTTCATGTCACCAACCGCAGGTTGATGACCTGCGCACGCATCAGCGTGCTTCCGCTTGTGTTTTGCGTAAATAATCTTACCGTTAATTATAGCAATTAATACCTGCCCTGTCATCTAAAAAATGAGAAAAAATGATTAAGTTTCTCTAACCTCCGAGATGATTTCAGGTGATTTCGTGCCCCTTCTGTCGAAAAAACTTGTCATATAGTTCTCATTACTATATAATAACATGTAAAAGATTCATGAGCGAAAGATAACCCGCCGTAACTATTCAGCCTCAATGCCGGAGTCCGTCCGGCCTTTGTCCTGTCAGTCAGGTATATTACCGATGCTGTTTGATGGCTGCGGACCGTCTTGCACTCTGATGTTTTCCGGGCAGAATGAAACGCGCAGCGCCGTCCCCGGCGCTGCAGAGAATCAGCTGCAGGAAATGGAGGGGAAATGAACAATTTAGAAGAGCTCAGCAAATTATTTAAACGATTGTCCAAGCTTGATTATATCCGGCCTGAAGACGTGCCGAATATCGATCTGTACATGGACCAGGTCACCACTTTTATGGACCACCATATGGAAGCTTCCAAACGGCATCCCGAGGATAAAATTCTCACCAAGACCATGATCAATAATTACGCCAAAAATGATCTGCTTCCGCCGCCGGTTAAGAAAAAGTATTCCAAGGAACACATGCTCCTGCTGATATTCATTTACTATTTCAAGAGCATTCTTTCCATCAGCGATATACAGACTCTGCTTCATCCGCTCACCAGCGAATACTTTTCCGGTGATGGCCAGCTGAATCTGGAGGATATCTACCGCGAGGTCTTTTCTCTGCAGAACGAGCAGCTGGATACCTTCACCAGAGATGTGAAAAATAAATTTAAGTCTTCAGCTAAAACCTTTGAAAATGTGCCGGAAGAAGAGCGCGAGGCTCTGCAGAGCTTTTCCTTCATCTGCGCCCTAAGCTTCGATGTCTACTTAAAGAAGCAGATGATCGAAGCCATGATCGACAATATGGCGCAGAAAGCGGCAAAAAGGCAGAATAAGGACGGTTCCGTCCCCAAAGACAGATAAGCGCATAAAAGGACCTGCACTGATGAGCATTCCGTATAACGGATGCCTGTCAGCGCAGGTCTAATATCTGCCGCTGTGTTTTTACTGCTGCCGGCGCGTACAGCACTGTCAGGCTGCCGCACTCATTCTGCCGGAAGATCCAGCCTGTCAAACACCATGTCATATCCGTCATTGCCGTAATTCAGCGACCGGTTAACTCTGCTGATTGTAGCCGTGGAAGCGCCGGTTTTCTCCGCGATCTCCAGATACGTTTTATGTTCTCTTAACATCTTAGCCACCTCATATCTCTGTGACAAAGACAGTAATTCATTCACCGTACATACATCTTCAAAAAAACTGTAACAGTCCTCCACAGATTTCAAAGTCAGAATCGCCTGAAACAGATGGTCCACCGCTTCTGTTTTGATTTTCTTATTCATGAGCCAATGCCTCCCAAGTTCTATAAAAATGCACACAGTGATATTTTAACATGTTAAAGTTCTAAAGTCCAGAGGGATTTATGTAAAATTCCTTACGATTGCGGATACAAAGTTACTATTCCATAGCTGCTTTATCAGCTGCTGTAAATAGTAACGATACTAGAGCGTGTTTGAAAATTGCTTTCCGTAAGATGTGCGTCACACATTGTGGGAGATTGCCTCCAAATGAGGGAGGCGTAGCGGGCTACGTTGACCGAATTTGGAGGTAATATACCGCAATGTGAGGCGTGCAGATTGCGGAAATGAATTTCAAAACACGCTCTAAGCCTGTCCTCATTGCACGCACAGATCTCACTTTATCAGTAACACCAACGTCCCTCCCACGATTGCCGCGAGTCCGATCAACTGCGCTCTGGAGAGCTTTTCCTTTAGGAATAAATAGGAAAAAAGAATGGTGGGCACGATGCTAAGCTTGTCTATGGGCACCACGATGCTGGCCTTTCCGTCCTGCAGAGCCCTGTAATAGCAAAGCCAGGAAAGGCCTGTGGTCAGGCCTGACAGGCCGATAAAGAGCCAGCTCTTTTTATCGATCTTTTTGATCAGGCTCTGTTTTTTCTGCATAAATACAATCACCCAGGCCATGATCAGCACGAAGACGGTTCGGATTGCCGTGCCCAGGGTGGAATCGATCCCCTGCACACCCACCTTTCCCAGTATCGCCGTCAGGCTGGCGAACACCGCGGACAGAAACGCATAGACGAGCCACGCTCTGCTTTTAACCTCTTTCTTCTCCTCTTCCTTTTTCTGAATCATGAAAAACGTCCCCGTCCCGATCAGCACCATGCCGGCCAGCATGGGAAAGGAAATCGCCTCACCTAAGAAAATGAACGACAAAAGCATGGTCAGCACAGTGCTGCTCTTATCGATGGGAGTCACCTTGTTGACCGTCCCCAGCTGCAGCGCCCTGAAATAACAGATCCAGGAAGCGCCGGTCGCCAGGCCCGACAGCACTAAAAAGAGCATGTTTCTCGCGGAAATCGTTCGGACGGTCCCAAAGCTTCCGACCACAAATACCATGAGCCAGGAAAACGCCAGCACGATGACCGTGCGCAGCGCTGTCGCCAGATTAGAATCCGTATTTTTAATCCCGATTTTAGCCAGTATAGCCGTGATGCCCGCAAACAGCGCGGAGCCTAATGCAAACAGAATCCACATCACACAAATCCCCCTATTCCCCATTATGATTCACAATTTCAAGTGCACCGACCACATTATTATAGCACTCTTTGCCCGCATAGCGGACAAATTTTATGTAAAATCAGCCATTCTTTTTTTCAAATTTCCGGCACACATCCCAGAGCCGCCAATATTATATAATATATTTATTCTTCAGGAGGATACTATGAAAAAATTATTGGCACTTGGTACGGCGCTGCTTTTATGCACTGCCTGCCTCTTTACCGGATGCAGCAAAAAATCCGAGGGAGGTCTGACACCGGTTACTCTTAACGAAGTCGCACATTCCATATTTTACGCTCCCCAGTACGCGGCGATCGAGCTGGGGTATTTTGAGGAAGAGGGCATCGATCTGACTCTGGTTAACGGCGCCGGCGCCGACAAGGTGATGACCGCCCTGATCTCCGGCGACGCGGATATCGGTTTTATGGGCTCTGAAGCCAGCATCTATGTCTACAAGGAAGGCAATGAAGACTACGCCGTCAACTTCGCACAGCTGACGCAGCGGGCCGGCAATTTCGTTGTGGGAAGACAGCCCGAGGAGAATTTCACCTGGTCCAGCTTAAAAGATAAAAAGGTGTTGGGCGGACGTAAAGGCGGGATGCCTCAAATGGTCTTCGAGTATGTGCTTAAGAAGAACGGCATCGACCCGGTCACGGACCTGACCATCGACCAGAGCATTGATTTCGGTCTGACCGCTGCGGCGTTTACCAGCAACGACGCGGACTATACCATCGAATTTGAGCCTTTCGCCACCAAACTGGAGGAAGAGGGATCCGGCTACGTCGTGGCTTCCGTCGGAGTGGATTCCGGATACGTGCCCTATACAGCTTACTGTGCTAAGAAAAGCTATTATGAAAACCATAAGGAGCTCATTCAGGGATTTACGAACGCGATACAGAAGGGCCTGGATTATGTGAACTCCCACAGCGCCGAGGAGATTGCAAAAACCATTCAGCCCCAGTTCAAAGAGACCAATCTGGATACGATCGCAACCATCGTGGGCAGATATAAGGATCAGGACACATGGAAAGGGGACACTATCTTTAATGAAGACAGCTTTGACCTGCTGCAGAATATTCTGGAAGAAGCAGGTGAGCTGGATCAGAAGGTTCCCTACTCGGATCTGGTGACCACCGAGTACTCCGTCAAAGCCGCGAAGCAGTAACAGATCAGGAATCCTAAGACAGCCGCTCCATGACTGATGAATCGGTCATGGAGCGGCTGTCTCGCTCTTTGTTCATAAAAAGCAAATATACCAAATACCGCCCTGCAGAACCTATAATTTTTCCATAATCCAGTCATCTGCTATTTTAGCAGCTTGAGCAGGTGAAGTGTTAGAAGTATCAATTAAAGTAATGCAAGACATGGCTTCATTCGATTGTCGTTTCAACCATCTATTGAAGTCAATGGAATTATTTATCCAATTTTCATCACTCACTCCGCGGCCTTCACGCATTCGATTTATCAAGATTTCATCATCACAGACAACGGCGAGATAGTAAATATTGGTAAACAGTTCTCTTTCCGGCAGATTTTCAAGCTGCTTAGGTATTCTGCAGCCGCATAAAACAACTGGCTTTCCTATCTGCGAAATGTTTGCGCATACCCTTAGCCATAAGCGGTTATACTCGTAATAATCATTATCAGGAGTGTTGTAGATGTTATTCCATAATAAGTCGCTTTCCATTACAATATATTCTTTTTCGTTAATAAATAGTTCGTTACAAAGAGTTGATTTTCCAACACAAGAAGCTCCCGTGATAATGAATAACGGCTGTTTATTCGTAAGTTTCATAAAGACCTCCTAAAGGTACATACCCAGGGAATATATGCAAATGGAGCTGATGCTCCATAACTGATTTCTCAGCTATTTTGCAACAGCCCCCTTTTTCACATTTATGCGGACACAGCCGCATCAATAGCTTCCCTTTTTCAACAGATGCCGCAGGTATCGGAACGTATAGCGTTCTCCTCTGGCCGCCAGCATCTTCAGCACATACAAAAGCTGTGCTCTGGTTTCGGGATGCATCAGATCCGTTTCCGTGCTGTTCTGAAAATAAATCAACGAATCGCTGTCTTTATATGCGTTTCCCTTATAGGTCTTGGATGCCGCGATCCGGTCCATGACCATCTCCACAAAATAGTTTACCGGCATCTTCACGCCGGCCATCCTGCCGCTTTGGATGGAAAAATCCGTCCAGTATTCAAAGTGATGTTTATTTCTCCCCTTGTGATGCATCCAGGCCGTGGAGTAGCCCACCACCTCGCGCTCCCTGGCGTTGGGGCTCCTGGTGCCCTGATAGTAACGGCAGCCCGTCAGAAACTCTGTGGGAGTATATTTGCTCATGTCGTGGAGCAGCCCCTGTTTAAACAGACCCACCCGGAAGCATAACAGCATTACTTTCAGCTTGTGCGCCGTTATGGTACGGAAATGTTCCCAGACTTTCATGAACGTTCTCCTTGCTCTCTCATACGGTTTTCCTTCAGTTTTCCTCCGCCGCCACTTCAGCCACCGCGCTGGCAACCGCCTGCGCGACCTTCTTGTTGAGGGCATTAGGGATGATGCAGTCGGGATTCAGCTCTTCATCGGACACCAGATTGGCCAGCGCATAGGCTGCGCGGATCTTCATGGCCTCCGTGATCTGCTTTGCCCGGACGGACAGCGCACCTTTAAATATGCCCGGGAATACCAGCACGTTGTTGATCTGGTTAGGGAAATCGCTGCGGCCTGTGCCCACCACGGCAGCGCCGCCGCGCTTTGCCTCGTCGGGCATGATTTCCGGCGTCGGGTTCGCCATGGCCAGCACGATGCTGTCCTTTGCCATGGTTGAGACCATCTCTGCGGTCACAAGTCCCGGTTTGGACACTCCGACGAAGATATCCGCGCCCTTTAAAGCGTCGGCCAGAGTTCCCTTAAGCCCCTCGGGATTTGTCACTTTCGCCATCTGCGCCTGGGCATCCGTCATCCAGTCCTCTCCCTCACAGAGGATCCCGAAACGGTCCACCATCGTGACCGTGCCGAAATCCATCTGAAGCAGCAGCTTGGCGATAGCCGTGCCCGCCGCTCCGGCGCCGTTGATCACAATCTTCGCCGTGCCCATCTTCCTGCCTGTCAGCTTCATCGCGTTGAGCAGCGCCGCCGCCACCACGATGGCCGTACCGTGCTGGTCATCGTGAAAGACGGGGATGTCCACCCGCGCTTTTAATTTTTCTTCCACCTCAAAGCATCTGGGGGCGGCGATGTCTTCCAGATTGATGCCGCCGAAACTCTTGGAGATCCTGGCGATGGTATCCACGATGGTGTCCACATCCTGGGAATCCACGCAGAGCGGAAACGCATCCACATCGCCGAACTCCTTAAAGAGCACACATTTGCCCTCCATCACAGGCATCCCGGCCTCCGGCCCGATGTTACCGAGGCCAAGCACGGCGGAACCGTCGGTGATCACGGCCACCAGGTTGCTGCGGCGTGTCAGTTTATAGGACAGCTCCGGATCCTTCTCGATTTCCAGACAGGGCTGCGCCACTCCCGGCGTATATGCTAACGACAGATCCTTCATGGATTCGATGCTCACGCGGGGCACCACTTCGATCTTGCCGTTCCATTCATAATGCTTTTTCAGAGACTCCTCTTTGATATCCATGCTGTTTCCCCCTTATTCCTCGTCATTTGCGCTGGCGCTGTTATCGTATTTGGGCATGCTCTTCTTGCCCGGTACCGTTGTGGCGTTCTTCGCTATATTTTTCTCTGTCTTCGCCGCCTTGGGCTGCTTCACCACTTCCGTCTTAAAAGGCTTGATCTGGCCATAGGTCCATTTCACCAGAAGGCCTGTCAGAATCAGCATGATCGGGGTGGTGATATAGATGATCTTAATTACATTCAGCTGATAGAGCACGCTGGGCACAACAAATACGGCATGGATGCCCATTGCAGCCAAAAGCATTACAGGGCGCTTCTCCGTAAATATGCGGTAAACGATATAAGTCATGCAGATATGGAACACCATCTGGGCGCACTGTTCAATGGACATACAGATATAATCGATGAACGGAGTCTCCACAAAGTCACGGAACACCTGCACCGCGTTTTCCAGATCGGTTCCGGTCATGCCCGCCGTGAGCTCCGTCATGCCCGCGCTGTTGATGCTGGCCATCAGGCCGATATTGGAAACGATGGCCGTGCCGTTCGCCAGTATGGTGGCGCCGATGCCGTATCCCAGACCCATTAAGAGCATATCTCCGAGCTTTGCATGGCGCCTGTCCATATATTTCACCACAAAAAAGCGGCCGCCTTCCTCTATGATACAGACCATCATAAACGAGTAGATCATGGCTGCAGGCCTGTTTGCCAGAAGAAAATCCGCCACCGGTTTAATCATCAGCGGAAGCTGTGTGAGAATCTGCACCAGCATGCCGCCCAGCAGCAGATAAGCCACCACGCCAAACAGCATGGAACGGATCATGCTGGGTCCGAAATGCTTGATCACCTTATACAGCACCACAGCCAGAGCGATCATCAGGATCAGTCCCAGGCCCAGAAACACAATGCTGCTGGTCGGAATTTTCCGCGTCAGATCATAATCAATTGAAGCATCCATCAAGATATTTGTTGAAAACATTTCATCCTCCTACTTATACGTACGCGACGTTTTTCGTCATTCTATAATGATACCATAACTGCCTTCCATTTAAAAGTAAAAAAAAGATTAAGAATATTCAGCGATTTGGGCGGTTCGGCTGGAAAATTTTTCAGAATTTAACCATGAAAATGGGCAAAAACATTTGACAGTTTTCGCAAATTATGCTATGCTGATCTAGGTTGCAGAAGGCAGCCACAACAAATAATTTTTTTTAATTTTTTCGGAGGTATCACGATGAGCAAGGGTACAGTTAAGTGGTTTAACAACCAAAAAGGTTACGGATTTATTTCCGACGAAGATGGAAATGATGTATTCGTTCACTACTCAGGTCTGAACATGGAAGGCTTCAAGTCTCTTGAAGAAGGCCAGGCTGTAGAGTTCGAAGTAGTTAACGGCGCTAAGGGCCCTCAGGCTACTAACGTAACAAAATTATAATCAAAGAATTAGTATTGTGCCTTTATTCATTAAATATAAATTTTGTTTATATTTTGAATTAAGCAGTAATATGTGATTATGAGATTAGCAAAAAGGAGATTGTCGTGTGACAGCCTCCTTTTTGTTTTGCATGGATGCTGTGGCTTTCCCCAGGCATCCTCCTCTTATGAATGGGATGCCGGAAAGATACCTTCCGGCATTCCGGCTCAATGATCGCACTCTGTCAGAATTTCTCGCAGCTCTTCCACAGCAAATTCGTAATTTGTATTGCAGAAATGGCAGTTCACTTCGATGGGCTTACCCTCCGCAATCATGTTCTCAAGCTCCTTTCGGCCCACGCTGACCACAGCCTTCCTCACCCGCTCCTTGCTGCAGTTACAATGAAACCTGGCGGGCATCCGGTCCAGAATCTGAAGCCCCATATCCCCCAGCAGGCTCTTAAGTATATCCTCAGGCGTCATGCCCGACTCCAGCAGCGCCGTCACGGACGTAATCTCACCCAGCCGCTTTTCCAGAGCGGAAATCACCTCCTCCGACGCATCCGGCATCAGCTGTATGATAAACCCCCCGGCCTGGCGCACGGTATTGGTGTCTTTATCCATTAAAACCCCCAGCGCCACCGAAGAGGGCGTCTGCTCGGAAACCGCATAATAATAGGTGAGATCCTCCGCGATCTCCCCGCTGACCAGGGCGGTCTGCCCCACATAGGGTTCCTTCATCCCGATATCGCGGATAACGGTCAGCTCGCCCTTTCCAACCGCGCCGGAGACGTCCAGCTTGCCGTTGGGCTTCGCGTGGATCAGCACCATGGGATTATTCACATATCCCTTCACATCGGCGGAGGAATCCGCCGTCACCGTGATGCCGCCAAGGGGGCCGCTGCCCTTGATCTTCAGCGTCAGCACATCATCGGCGCCCTTCATCATGCTGCCCATCATGGCTCCTGCCGTCAGCAGCCTTCCCAGGGCAGCCGTGGCCACCGGACTGGTGTTATGGGCCTTTCTGGCAGTTTCCGCCACCCCCTTAGTCGTCGCGGCAAACGCGCGGATCTGATAGTCCGCAGCAGCCGCCCTTACTATATAATCTGTCATCGTTTCATTCCTCCATTCGTCCCTGTCCGGATTTGCCGCGCTCTCTTGCCGCCACATAGATGCGGTCCGTAAAGGGGCCCGGCACCTCTTCGGTAAATGCCTCGTAGGCAGCCACAAACTCCATGCCCGCCTTTAAAAGCGCCGCCTTCATCTGTTCCAGCGTATAGGCTCTCTGATAATGGGTCTCCTCCAGTCTGCCGTATCTCCCGTCTTCCCCTTCCAGAAATACGGTGATTTCGTGTTCGTTGATCTGCGTCTCCTCATCGAACACATCCTCCCACAGGAAATATCGATCCTCCCGGTTATCCACAGCCACCGCCTGACTCGCGGCTTCCCTGTACGCATGAGCTGTGGTAAAATCAAACAGAAAAATGCCGCCCGGGTCCAGATAATTATTCACAAGCCGGAATACCGATACCAGCTCTTCCTCTTTCAGCATATAATTGATCGAATCGAACACACAGACCGCGCCCGCCACCGTGCCGTACAGCTCAAATTCCCGCATGTCCTGCTGCAGGTAGAGGATATCCAGCCCGGATTTTTCCCGCTTTTGTATCGCCTCCGCCAGCATATCGCCGGAGCCGTCCACCCCGATCATATCATACCCTTTTCGCGCCAGCAGTTCGGTCACCGTTCCCGTGCCGCAGCCAAGCTCGAGCAAAAGCCCGCCGCAGCAGCCATATTGATTCAATAGCTTCACAATATACTCACACCATTCCTCATAGGGAACGCTGTCCATAAATTCATCGTAAACCGAAGCAAAACCGCTGTAAGTATCCATCTTTTCACCACCTGTACTTTATCCGCAATTTTTCATCGCACGCAGGCGCGTAAGCGCGCTGTTCACGGTAACCCGCCCCTATTTTTAGCGTTATTATTTGCGCCCGCCGATATAGCAGCGACTGTGAATAGTAACGAACAGTAACATTTTAGCAAGTTTACAGATGAAAAGCAACCTTGATTATTTCCTCTGTTTCCCGTATACTTAAAAAGAGTTACTGTTCAGAGATGCCGGTAAAGCCGCGCATGACAGTGCCTGTCATGCGCGGAAGGCTTACGGCATCTGTGGAAAGTACGAGACCGCATTAAATCCATTACAAGGAGCACCCATGCACAAAAGAGTGATACTAAGGCATATACGTAAGAACCAGCTGCAGAGAATGATTCTTCCGATCATCCTGTTAGTGATCTGCATACTTTTATTTCTGGACCTTCCGTTCCGTGATCAGTTGTTTCCCGTTAAGCTGGAGTCCAAAGCAGACTTTAAGGAAGCATTTGCAGCCGGCGCTGCATACGCACAGATTCAGTCCGATACCCTCTATTACTCCGGCTACGATTTTGTCCGTGGCAAGCGGGTGGAGGGGCATTATTATTACAGTTTAAGCGACGGCCGATGCCGCTTTTATCTGCTGAAGGCCGACGCAGACGGGCCGGAAAGCATCCTGGAGCCCGCTATACTGAAAGGCAAGCTGATCTATAAGCAGGATCTGTACACGCAGCTGGTCACTTCCATGTCGCAGAGCCTGGACTGGACCTATCAGGGGCTGGCGTCCATCAGTGAACCTTATTTTTTCTCCACAGTGGATTATACCACAAGCAAGATGATCGTCCTCTATGCGGTGCTGGCCACAGGTTTCGCCGCGGCCTGTCTGGGCTTTCTGCATGCCTTTTTGCTTCTTGGCTTTCCGCAGCTCACGATGGCCATACTGCGGCTGCGGCGCTATGGCAAAAGTTCTAACATATTAGCGGATGTGGAAAAAGAGATGAAAGAGGGCTGTATCGCACAGACCAATACCCTGTATCTCACGCCCCACTACTGCACAGTGCTGGAAAATATCCGCACACTGATCCTGCCGTTAGACTCCCTCATCTGGGTTTATCGGCATACCATACTGCATAAGTTTTTACGGTTCCGTTTTAAACCGAGCTACCATCTGATTTTTGTCCTCAAAAACGGAAAAACCTACGAATGTATGAGATTCACCAAAGAAGAGACAGAGACTGTCATGACAGCAATCGCCGGACGCTATCCAGACGTGTTGATCGGTTTTTCCGACCAGAATAAAGCAGACGCAAAAAAGTTAATGGCCAAATCCCACCGTAAAAAGTATTAATACAGGCGTTACATATGCACCATAGTAATGAATTCCTGCATGGCACGAGTGATATACTTGTGCCTTTTATAATAGAAAAAAATCTGGCGCCTGGATGCATCTCCCCCAAGCTTATAATATACAAGATTCTCAAAAGAAGGTAACTGTGAAACAAGAATATCACTGATAAAGGCGGCGCCTAGCTGTGTGGAAGCCGCCATATAAGCAGTTGCCTGCTGATTTAATTCCAGAACAATATTCGGATGGAATCCAGCTTCTTTACAGAGTTTATCACCGCGAATGCGGGTATCGTTTCCCGGCGTCAGCATAATAAACGGAATGTCAGAAAAGTTCTTCAGCGGGACAGCGGGACAGTCCGGCCGAAGATAGCGCTTCTGCTTAATCTCTTTGTATGAAAGCTGGTATCGAGCCAACCGGACATTCTCACCGAAATGTTTTGGCACCGCCAGCAAAATATCTTCATCACAATAGAATTCTCTGCTGAACAAAGCGTTGTCATAATGATAATAATCAATAACAAAATCCAGCGTATTGTTACTTAACAGCAGCTCTAACTGATCGGTATTGCCCTCTGTAAGCTTGATCGTTACCTCCGGGTACGTCTGCTTAAATCTGGTAATCATCGGTGTCAGAACATATGCGGCAAAGAGGTTGCTGCCGCCCATTGATAAATGGCCTGATCTTAAAGTGTTTAAATTGTTGATATAATTTTCCATCTGCTGCTCAATCTGTGAGATCTCTTCTGCCGCCTTTATATATGCTTCTCCAACTTCCGTAAGCCGTATAGGCGTAGTGCTGCGGTCAAAAAGCGGCGATCCCAGCCTCTGTTCAATTTTCTTAATTCGCGCGCTTAGAGATGGCTGGCTAATATACAGATTTTGCGCTGCCTTGGAGAAGCTTTTCTCTTTATAGACTTCATAAACATATTTTTTCCATGTGAACATGAGATTCCCCGCAATATCATAGTTAAATTAATATAATATGTATATCATTATAAGTATTTGATTATATTATAAGTCTTTGTTATCATTTTGTAAATAAAATATTGCAGGGGAAAGGATGGAAAACTACAATGAGAAAAATTGAAAGCGCAAAAAAACTGAGCTATGTGCATTCAGATATACGCGGCTCCTTATTTATGGAAGCCATGCGAATGGAAGAACAGGGTATCGATGTATTAAAATTAAATACAGGAAATCCGGCAGCCTTCGGATTTGAATTGCCGGAAAGCGTTAGAGCCGCTTTAGACGGGCAGGAGGCATTGGGACTCGGTTATTGCGACTTTAAAGGTATGCCGCAGGCCAGGGAGGCAATTTATGACTATGAAGCCGGCAAAGGGATATCCGGATTTACATCTGATGATGTATTTATTGGTAACGGTGTCAGTGAAGTGGCTTCTTTTGCTCTTACGCCGCTCTTAAATGATGGTGACGAAGTGCTGGTCCCTGCACCCGGCTATTCTCTTTGGAGCAATTCGGTTTATCTGGCAGGCGGCCGTCCGGTGTTTTATATATGCGATGAGAAAGCTGATTGGTATCCGGATATTCAGGATATCAGATCAAAGATCAGTCCCAGGACTAAGGCTCTCATCTTAATTAATCCGAATAATCCGACGGGTGTGTTCTATCCGAAAGAGATATTAATACGGATTGCAGAAATTGCAGAAGAACATAATTTATTGATTTTTTCAGATGAAATATATGACCGATTGGTAATGGACGGTTTAAAGCATACATCCATTGCATCACTGGCTCCGGACTTACCGGTCGTAACAATGAACGGACTGTCCAAGTCCCATTGCCTGTGCGGTTACCGCTGCGGCTGGATGGTGATCAGCGGTCCGCATAATCTGACGGAGGAGTATAAACAGGGCATAAGACAGCTGACATCCATGCGGTTGTGTGCAAATACTTTAGCGCAGTTAGTTATTCCGGCCGCGTTAAAGGATACAGAAACTCCAAACTCCATGGTGATGCCAGGCGGCCGTTTATATGAGCAGAGAGAAGCTGCTGTTGCGGAATTGAAAAAAATAGACGGAATTTCTTTTGTTAAAAACAACAGTGCGTTTTATCTGTTTCCAAAACTGGATATCCAACGATTCAACATTACGGATGACAGAAAGTTTGCAAAAGATTTATTGCATGCTGCAAACATTCTGTTAGTGCCTGGAAGCGGTTTCGATTGGCAGATGCCGGATCATTTCCGCATTGTAATGCTCCCTGAAAAGGAAGTTCTCCGCAATGCCGTGAAAAGACTGGGTGTATTTTTGGATCATTATCATCAGACATAATTCATATACCGGCCGTTTTTTCCGATCAGTATAAGCGGACAAAAAAATACTAAAAAATCCGAATGAACTGTATAAACGCCAAAAAACCGGTCATACTATAATTAATCTGTTGAGTGATGACGAACGAAACTTCCCCCCAAAGGTTGTCATTTGGCAGATTGACCACCAAAGACAAAAGAAATACTTATCCTCCCCTTTTTAATACCCCATCTGCCGGTCGAAACGGCAGATGGGGTATTTTTCGTTCAATAGCTCCACTTGCGGGATTCTTTTTACAGTTCTTCTCTGCCAAACGCCTTCTTAGCCAGTTCAATAAATTTGACCAGATTCGCGTTCGTTCCCCCGCATGTCCGGATATCCTTCAGTATGATTTCCACTATACATCCCCGGGTCTGTCCGGCCACCCGGCAGAGCCAGTCATATATTTCCGCCTCGTCAAATCCGGCGCACAGCCTCGCCGGATCCGGTTTCCATGAGAATATCGCCCGGTCCCGGATATTTTCTGCCGCAAGCTCCACATCCGACCAGGGGCTGACGCTTATGCGGCGCAGGTTGGTTATATGGCGGAATACGGCGTCATACTTGCGGTCCATGGGTTCGCAGCAGCCATAGCAGCCGAGGCCGAACCGGTTTAAGCCGATCTTCTGGTTTCGCAGCGCGAATTCCTCGAACATCTCGCCGGATACGCAGGAAAATTCCTGGGCATCCGCAAAGCCCCACATATCCTTAAGCAGTACCTCCTGGGGAGGCTTTCGTTCCACGTTCAGATATCCCAGACCCCCGGAACCGGTATATACATTGGTCCGGTTATCAAACAGGCGGTGCTCCCTTTCCAGGCGGTCCAGCAGATCCGCCTTGCTCTCTGCCATATGGTTCAGCACCTGATGCAGCCGCTCCGGTTCATCATACAGATCAAACAAGAGCTCCTGCAGTCCTCTAAGATGCACCAGTTCAATCAGCAGGCTCTGCACCAGCACGCTGTAGGGCAGATGAAATTCCGCCCGGATTCTGCCGTCCAGCGCCTCATCATACAGCTCCTCAAGCCTTTTTCTCTCGTTCACATCCTCGATAAAATCCACCCGATGCATAAGCAGGCGTTCATAATCCTGATCGGTTTTCAAATAATTGTCCAGATGATAGGCGTTCTTTCCGACTTCCTTCTTGTTGATCGGAATTCCCCACGCGCTTTTCTGGTCTCTGTGGCCGTACAGATATCCGGTATATTCTCCCGGGATATCAAAATAGACAGCCGGCTCGAAGGCGAAGTCATCCTTCAGCCACTCCCCCTGATACAGATACTGCTTCAGCTTTCTTTCCAGCAGTCTAAGATCTTTATCCTCACAGACCAGGCTCTCCTCCGGCACCAGCTCCAGCCATGCGCCGTCCTCGTCCGGACAGACCCAGATGAGCGGAGGCACATCTTTATTTAACTCATTGTGATCCGCCCATCTTTGGCGCTTCACTTCATTTTCCGGCGCGGCTGCCAGCTCAGACAGGCGGTCCGCCAGTTCTCTTAAATACCTGCACTGTTCCCCGAACGTCATACGGTCTCCTTCCCAAGTAACGGCCGCTATTCTCTGGTATGTGTTTCCACATAGCGGACAATCTCTTCCGCCTGCCCGGCATCCTCGGCTTCTGTGTGTATGTAGAGCCCTTTTGAGGAAAGCTCCGACATGAGTATGGGCACATCCGAAGGCGGCGCCATGATGATCAGGCCCTTGCCAGCCTCCTGGATACGTTTTAACACAGGGATATAGTGCCCGGCCGATTTCTGCCCGGCCACATGGGTCCACTGGATAGCCCGCAGCTTTTCTAACGCCAGGATATGCACCAGATGCTTTTCCTGCTCGATGCCGTCAAAATGATAGACCGGATATTCCAGCCACTCCATCTGCTGCTTCAGCTCATCCACCGCAAATTCCTCATACATATCGGCCGAAAACATCACCGACATGTCGCACTGCATATGGGTCAGCCTGCCCGGCGCCAGAAGGTGCATCCACGCATGAGCCCCGCCGCCGTTTAACTCTCTGCTGATCTGATAGAACATCTCATTAGTACTGATCCATCCACGGTTCACTATATCGATGGCGTGTTTCACCTGCTCCGACTCCTCCAGCATATCGATCAGCACATTTTCCGTCCCATAAAGGTGGCCCAGCGCGTCGATGGTGCCGGTGCTGTCCGGCATGCCCACAAAATATTGATCCTTCCCTCTCTCCGTCAGATAGCGGGCGATTTCCAGATGTTCCTTAAGCAAGGTTTCCGTATAGGCATTGTCCGCATCCTCCAGGCTGTCCCAGACCGGATCGAACCAGATCGTGTCGTTGCCGTACACAGGCCTCGCTCCGTAATAATTGCAATGGCCCGAAGTTCCGTAGTTCTGGAAAATGACCGGCAGCACATCGCCGCCCATCCAGGTGCGCTCAAGCCTCGCGATATTCTCCCTGTAGATGGTCTCCGGGTCCGTCCAATACGCCTTAAGGGCCGCCGGATCTTTCCTCAGGTCATGCGGATTCTCAAACATGGAGATGTGGTCTCCCTTTTTCTTCGGCGCCAGTACGCAGACACAGGCCCGGTCCACGATTTCCCGGTTCCAGAACGCGTACAGGCGCTCCCTCACCTTATCGATATCCTCTTTATATTTCATAGCTCCTCCTGATCCGTATGTCCAATACGTTATCCGACGGTTGGCGTTTCGTCTATGCAGACCTTCTCATGGGTGATTTCCACCTGATGCATGCCGCCCTTAAAGCAAACCGGAAATCTCACCGCGCGCCAGGATTTGGGCAGCATCGGCGCAAAGGTCAGCTCATCCGTCTCATAGGCTCTGCTCATGCCGCAGAATCCGAAGATCACAGCCTGCCAGATGCCGCCGCAGTTGGCGATATGGATGCCCTCCGCCGCACCGCCCTTCGTCTCATCCAGATCGATGTCCAGCGCCCTCTCAAAGAATTCGCATGCTTCCTCCGGTTTGCCTCTAAGGCAGCATAAAATGGAATGAATGATGCACGAAAGGGAAGAATCGTGCGTGGTATAGGGCAGATAATACCGGTAATTTTCTTCCAGCGCCTCCCGGTCAAAGGCTTTCGGGAACAGATAAAACAGCATCAGCACGTCTGCCTGCTTCAGCGCCTTAGTCCGGTAATTGCGCTCCTGGGATACAAAACTTCCGAAGGCTTTGGTTTTATCCGGCCACAGGCGGTCAAAATCCGGCTCCTCCAGCTGTTCAAACTCCGCGCACTGCAGGATCACTTTATCATCCCTGCGGCGGATTGTAAGCCGGTCCGCCGCGCTTTGAATCTTTTGAAGAAACGCTTCATCCGCCCCCAGGGCTTTGGCAGCCTCCGGATTTTTCTCCTGAAGCATCTCAACAATCCGGACGGTGTGCAGCAGGGACTGACGCACCATATAGTTTGTATAGGCGTTGTCGCTGCACAGGCAGACATATTCGTCAGGGCCCATGACGCCGTTGATATGAACACAGCCGTCCTCCCCCTCGTAGCTGCGCTCCAGCCAGTATCTGGCCGTTTCCACAAATACCGGCGCTGCCTGTTCCAGAAACTCCTCATCCTTTGTGGCACAGAAATAGTGCCACAGGCCAAAGGCCACATCCGCCGTGATATGCACCTCATGATCCCCGTACTGCCAGTTGGGGCACTGCTCCTCGCCGGTCAGGCCGGATTCCCAGGGGTATCTGGCCCCCGCGTATCCGTACGCTGCGGCATTTTTCTTAGCGCCCTCAAGCGTCCGTATCCGAAACCGTTCCAGCATCTTCGCCGCCTCCGGCCTGGTGTAGAGGAAAAAGGGGAGCAGATAGACTTCCGTATCCCAGAAGTAGTGTCCGAAATAAGCCTCCCCCGCAAAGCCCTTGGCGCAGACAGCGATCCTGTCATCCCGGTCATTGCAGCTGCGAAGCAGATGATATACGGAGAAATTAACGGCAAGCTGCGCCTTTTCATCCCCTTCAATGGTGACCCGGCTCATGTCCCACAGCCGTTTCCAGGCCCGGCAGTGTTCCTCCCACAGCTCCTCCTGCCTGGAAACAGCTGTCTGCAGCCGCTTCCGGATCGCCTCCAGGCTTAACAGCCCTTCCGGGTCTCTGGAGGTGGAAACCATGGACAGGCGGATCACCTCGGCTTCCTGCCCTTTTGCGAGCCTTACTTCGGCGGCGCTCATATCCGCCTCCGGCGTAAATTCGGCCTGGGGCGACACGGTCAGAGCGGCCACGCGAACCTCGTCGCCAGTATCCGTCTTCAGATAGACGCAGACCAGCCCGCCCAGAGCCTGTTTTTCCACATGGGTGAAATGATTGTACCCGTTTGTCTTCACTTTCTCATCCACGGTGCCCTTCATGGACAGAAGCAGGCTGCCGTCCTCCGGACAAAAGCGCATCTTCTGCACGATCAGATTCCGGCAGTCCATGGAGACATAGCGCCGGTAGCTGCAGGACAGTTTGGCGCCGCCTTTTGTCTCCCAGATAAACTCCCTGGAAAGCAGTGCACGGTTCAGATCCAGCTGCCTTACGTAGCCGCTGATCCGGCTTTCATCCATATCGAGGTCCTCGCCGTCAGCCGCCACATAAAAAGCAAGCGGATTGGGCAGGTTTACCAGCTCTTCTCTAAGCAGCGGATGGCTGCCGGTTATGCCGGGCACGTAGGTTCCGCATTTGGAACGCGGGTGGCGGGGCTTTTCAATTGTCACATTGGCTGGCAGCCGCATGTATTCCTCGTTCTGGTCCGCTGCCTTAAGCCCTTCCTCAAAGCTCCCTCTGATATGGAGATACCCCGATCCCTGCGCAAATACACCCTCATAATGCTTTGAGGACTGCATCTGAATCCCTTCTTCCGCAATTACATCGGTCCTGAATAATGATCCCATAGCTTCTTATTATCTCCTCTTAGTACAATTAGTGCCCCATTCCGGTGTTTCAGTGAATGATCCGGAAGGAATGGGGTTCAAGATCCACCGTCTCCGTCTTCTCTCCCCCGGGAGTATCGACCGATACCGTCTCCCGCACCGCCATAGGATGCAGGTTCAGGGCGATGATGCTGCCGTCCTCTTTGGGCAGGATACGCAGCCGTCTGGCCCCGCGGATGCCCGGACGGGCTCCGATGAGCGACAGAAGCTTCACCAGCATATCCGCCATGCCGTAAAACTGCATCTCCAGCGGAAACGGCAGAACCATCACGCTGCCTTTGCCATATTCCCGCCAGAGGGCGCCTGGCCTGCCGCATGCCGACCGGTCATCCGCCGCATCTTCGCCGCCTGCTGCCGTGCACGGTGTTCCTGCGCCGCAGACCGCGGCCTCATCTTTTGCAGCTCCGCTCTCCGATGCCGCCGCGATCTTCCAGCCGCTCTCGCCGGCCGGCGTGACCTGCTGTACCTGTTTTCCTATAAAATACTCCACTCCGTCCAGTATCAGCTTACCCTGTACCTCTTCCCGGATCTGCCCTTCCCCTGCCGTAAGCCCAAATGCGTCGCCAAGCAGCGTACAGGGACTGCCGCAGCATGCCAGATATGGGAAGATCCCGTTTATGATGAGCCGGCCTCCCAGGCGCACATATTCTGCCAAATTTTCCTGTACTTCAGGTTCCATGCATTCATCCGAAACGACAAACAATACGGGGCACTTAAGCAGCTCTTCCGGGCTCATGGCCTCATAATCATAGATCCTTGGGGTAAATCCGGCCGATTTCAGCGCGAAATATGCCTCGTTGGAAGGCTTGGCTACCGCTTTCCAAATCAGTCCCGGCGCATGCCGGACTCCCAGCCCGATATCGTAGTGCATTCCGCAAAGCAGAGCGTCCTGATGTTTTAATATATCGCGGATCGACCGCTCTATGTAAGGATAATTCTCCGCCGCCCGGCCGGAAGCGTCCACCGGGGCCTGCCAGTTGTGTTCCGTCCCGTAAAAGCCCATGCCCGGACGGTTGATGCCGGAAGCGAACAGATACATGTTCATCCCCTGATAGCCCGCCGCCATAGTCCAGATATTAAAGATATACAGCTCCGGCCCGTAGACAGCCGGATAATCCGTCCAATAGCCGCATTCCTGCTCGATCACCCACGGCACATTGTTAAGGAACCGCCTGGCGTACTCGGCGCCGTACTCACAGTAATAGGTGGCCTCCTTCATGCCGATCCTGCCGCTTAGGGAGTAGTAGCAGTCCACGCCCACGTTCAGCCAGGGATTCTGCCGCCGGTTATGGTAATGCAGAGAAATCGCCCTGGGGTTATACGCATTATGGACAAAGGTGATAGGATGCTCTTTTTTCAGGCAGACCATCTCCTTAAGCCTCCGGAAATACTCCGGGAAATAGCGGGTATAATAAAAGTCCA
Organism: Lachnotalea sp. AF33-28; assembly: GCF_003477885.1. Classification (GTDB taxonomy): domain Bacteria; phylum Bacillota; class Clostridia; order Lachnospirales; family Lachnospiraceae; genus AF33-28. The sequence continues at coordinate 101,595 of NZ_QUEE01000017.1, read as the reverse complement.
GATGATCCTCAAAATAGAGCTTTCCACTGCAGGCCTCCAGCTGATGCGGCTCCACCAGCTCCAGCATCTGAAAGCTGCTGCCGTAACGCCTGTTCAGATTTTCCACCGATTGGTACTTATCCCTAAGCCAGGAAGGCCAGAGCCCGTTCGGATCCCCTATGCCAAGATTCCTGGGATTCCTGTCATCACAGTCGTCTCCCGGAATCTCGTTGCAAAGCTGGAACAGCGCCACATTGCCCTCGGGATACAGGTACTGCTCCACCTCGCCGCACAGCGCCCGGTACCACTTTCTCACCGCTTCCAGAAATTCCGGATGGTTATGGGAAGCGCCGTTGGCAAATGCGGTATCCACATACCCGCCGTCCTGATAGCCTTTGATGATGGCATCTTTGTATTTGCGCGTAAACCACACCGGCAGACCCAGATCCTTAGTCTCCGCATAAACATATGGGCCCGGACGCAGATAACCGATCAGCCCCCGCTCCATGGTCATGCGGATCCAGGTATGCAGGTCGTTATCCGGGTGAACATCGCCGTGAAAATCAAACTTCCCTTCTTCGTACTCGTGTACAAACCAGGGCACATAATAAGCCACCGCATTGCAGCCGCATTCCGCCAGGCGGTCCAGTGCATTCGCCCAGGATGATTTGGGCATGCGGAAATAGTGGATTTCACCGCAGAGCAGCGGTGTCTTTTTGCCGTTTATATAAAAACTTTCTTCTCTGATTTCAAAAGACTGGGACATATATTCCTCCAAAGTGTTGTATAAAGTCTCAAAAAGCCTGCCCGCCGTTTCTGCCGGTAAGATCCAGTACAGCGCTCATGAGCAGGTGCCGGCCCAATGTGTTGTTTGTGATAAAGAGGGGCTGCTTGCCCATGCCGCCCTCCAGGCGCAGGGTTGTGGCGAGAATGCGGCCGCGGCCCAGGCGAAGCTCGGCCATATAAGCGCTCTTCTTCCATTCCCTGCAGTCATACCGGAGGATCACAGGTTCTGCAGATGTAAAATGGCTGTAATACGGATCGGTAAGATCCAGGGAAGTATCCGTGCCCACGCCGAAAAAGCGCAGGTCATCCATCCAGTTCTCATAGCGGATACCGCCCAGAGCGGGATGGGAACCGTAGCGGACCATCCCCTCTCTCCAGAACGCCACAGGCACTGTGGGCAGGGGACCCGTGCCTCTCTGCACGCAGACAGCCTTTCCGCCCCGCTCCACATAACGAAGCACCGCAGGGGTCAGCCGTGAGGTCAGCACCGCATCTATTTCATCCAAGGCAATCTCCTGCTCATCCGCAATCCGTGTCATACTCTGAAACAGCGGTTCTGTCCGGTCAAATATATGGCAGGGATCGTAAAGTCCCACCCGCACATCCGCACAGGACAGCTCCGGATACAGAAATACCGGCCACCGGTTCTCGCATTCGACGGCGCCGCTGCTAAGTTTCACCTTTAAAACAGCGGTGGAGGGACGGCCCGCCTTGGGCAGCGCAAAGGACAGATATGCACATTCCCTCACTGTCCCGGACAAAACGGTTCTGCCCGTCTCTTTTCCGCCGGCCCATGCATGGCCGTCTGTTTCCAGGCTCCAGGAAAGCACAGGATCCACAAGCGCGCTTCCGGAATAGTTGGACACCAGGATATGCCGTGTAAGGGTGCTGCCGCCGATGAAATTATAGCGCTCTCTTGGGAGCACGCGATCCGCGCCGATCCAGGTCCTGCCAAGATCCCATGCCGGAATCAGCATCACGTCGCTGTTGAAGCTGCAAAAAAGCTTCCTGTCAAACTTCGGTTCCATGAAATCGTCGAATATGCCGCTGGTAGCGATGGGCACGTCACGGATGCTGGTGATATTATAGCCCGAGATCTCTTCAAAAGCCCTGGTCTCCTCCAGCGTCGTCTTTCTGTGCACCATGGAGTGGTTGAAAGACAGCTCCTTTATCAGGGAGAAGTCCGTCCGGATGCCGCTTTCTTTCATGCGCTCCTCGTGGCTTCCCAGGTAGAAATCCGGCTTTAATATGCTGATGGGATTTTCCACAGGGTCCGCCTTTTCCCAGAACAGCTCCTCTTTGCCCATGCGCCCGCGCACCTCTGCCAGATCCCTCATGGTATCGCTGTCGCAGAACTCGCCGTAGATCCAGGGGCGGTTCCGTTTCCAAACCGGGGTGAAATTCTCCATCAGATTTTCCATATTCTGGAGTTCCCCGTAAAAATGATAATCTGAGAAATCCGCATAGTCCACCGCCAGGCCGCCATAGCACTCGCCGGAACCGGAATTATCCCGCACCAGGCAGTTTAACTCACGTTTTGCCAGCCGGTACATCTCCTCCAGCACCGCGCCTCCCACCTTGTCATCCAACTCACAGCCAAGGCTTGCCATCACGACGGATGGATGGCCTTTGATCTGGTTGAGCAGCCTCGGAAATTCCCGCAGGATGCGGGGTTCCAGCTCCTCCGAAACATCCGGAAGCCAGAGCGGAAGTTCGATCCATAAAAGCATGCCGGCCTCGTCCGCCTGTCTTAGGTACTCTTCTCTCGGTATGTAAAGGCAGTGTTTGATCATATTAAAACCGTACTGCCTGCATTTTGCGATTTCATCGCGGATCACACCCGCGCCGGGCCGGGGCGTCAGTCCGCTGTAATACCCCCAGTGCAGGATGCCCCTGGGGTAAACAGGCTCGCCGTTTAAAAGGATCCTGCTGTCGTCCGCCTGTATGCTGCGGCATCCGAAGGCATTCTCAACGCGCTCGGTCTGTCCTCCCGCGGTGATCTCCAGATCGTAGCGGTACATCTGGGGACGGTTCGGGCTCCAGCAGTCCGGCTCGGACAGCTCAAACGGGATTTCCAGGCGGTTTTCCCCCGGACCAGCTTCCCTTTGTGCACAGATTGCAGCGGCTTTTCTGCCGTCCGGCCCGTACACCGCACCGGTGATCTTCACCGGGATCTGATCCGCACAGTTTATATCAACGGTCAGTTTCCCTGCGCCGTCTAAAGAAGCCGAAGCGCAGTGGCGGCCGATGAAATAGGTATCCGCCGACAAAAGATACACATCATCCCAGATGCCGCCGAAGGTGCAGAGCACATCCGGAATAAAACCGGACAGCACCTCCCGCAGGGGAAAACGGTCCTCTTTATGGTAGCCGGGCTTCCAGACCGTAAGCGTCAGCTCGTTTTCACCGTTTTTTAACAGTCCGCTCACGTCCGTGCTGAAATTATCCCACATGCCCTCATGGCTTCCCGCAAGACGTCCGTTTACATAGATATCGCAGTAATAGCTCACGCCGCCAAAATACAGCAGCGCCCGCTTTCCTTCCCCTATCTCTGCGCAAAACGTGCGTGACAGCGTCACGGCATCTGCGATGTCCTTTTCTTTTCTGTATACATCAAAACAGCCCGGCACCATAACTTCCAGGTGCTGTCCATCCGGAAAACTACACTGCCAGGCTCCATTCAACTCTATTCTATTCATAAATACCTCCGGGATTTAATGCTGACCTCATTCAGTAAGAAAAACATAGTCTAACAGGGTTTTATCCTTTCTGGAAAACAGGAACACCACCCCTATCACCACCAGCGGAATCACGGTATAGATGCAGAAAAGCTTTGCAAAGGTCCTGGTGGGTATGATCAGACAGCGCATCAGAAATTCATGCTTTGTCTCCAGATTCAGCTCCATCTTCCTGCCGAATACCCGTCTGCCGGGCGTCTGCTTAAAGAAAATCAGAAACAGGGATTCATACAGGAAATAAGCCATAAAGACCTCCATGATCACCCGTTCCAGCCGGGCGTTGATGTCCTCCATGGCCAGCATATATTTCTCCGGGCTGATGATCACTTTTGCCTCTTCCATCTCCTGAAAGTAGTTAAAGATATGCGGGTACCCAAACAGCAGCCATGTGATGACCAGAACCAGGGACACTGCCAGCGCATCCAGTCCGAATTCCAATATCCGCTCGTTTTTATATCCGATACCCGACATCCCCGCATTATTTTTCATAGGTAACCGCCTCCATCCTCTCCGACGCCTGAAGCTCCATATCCAGATACTGCTCAAGACCCAGCCCGTAAAGCGCGTCTAAGTACTCCTGCCACTGCAGATCATCCGACGGATCTATACTCTGGAATATGAAATTCATGGAGGTCTCCTCCGTAAACGATTCCAGCGCAGTTTTCAGATCAGACCGGCTAAATGCGCCCTCCTCACTGTAGTAGCCCTTAGGCTCCGTAAAGCTCCTGTCCGCTTCATAGCTTCTTAAAAGGATGCACTTACGGCTTTTTTCGGAAGACATATTCAAGTTGACGCTCCGGTCCGTCCTAAGCAGGTCCTGTTTCACATACGGCGCCATGCTGATCCCATAGTATTCGCCGTCTTTTAACAGTTTTGGGCTGTACACTCTAAGGCCGTCCTGCTCCTCATAATGCCGTCCGGGCTCTCCCCAGTTCGTATATTCCATACCTTCATCGGAATACAGATAGTCGATAAAGCGCAGCAGCTTTTCCAGCTTCTCCTCTCCGATATCGCTGTTGATCACAAAGCCGAATTCCAGCACCCTGTCCTTCCGGCCTTTTGCATCATACAAAACCGCCTCTTCACCGGCCATGCTGTACAGGTTGATATACTCCAGAGGCAGCGAATCCCCGTTTTCCGCGGCGTAACCTTCCAGCTTTTCTATCTGGCCGCTGGTGGCCAATACGGCGCTGCTGGTGCTGTTGAGAAGATATTTCTCAAAATTCGTATCGCTGCTGTCATAGATATGGCTGTCCAGCAGCCCTTCCTGATACATGCGTTTCATATCCGTAAGGAAACGGCGGTATTCTTCTGTCGAAGGTCCGTAGATCAGGCCGTCCCTGTCCTGATTCCAGTACAGGCCGACGGATGTTTTGTAGAGAGGAAGAAGATGTTCGATAAATCCGTTATAAGAAGACAGCCCCACGAAGTATTCATCCATGGGAGCCAGTCTTTTTTCTTCAAACAGCAGTTTTTGCTTTAAAAACATCTGTTCCAGCTCGGCAAGGCTCCAGGCGTATACCCCCCCCCAGGTATAACCCGCCTGTTCCTTCCAGTCGCTGCGGACAGCAAGCAGCACATCTTCATAGGCATTCTCCAGTGTGGACGGAAACAAAAGACAATGTCCGTCCACACAGGCATACTGATACAGCAGCGGATTTTCCTCAAACAGGCGCGACAGATTGGGCATCCGATCCAGATACTCACGGTAGTCCAGGATCTGGCCGTTTTCATAGCTGGACCTAAGCTGCCCGGCGTCAAACCGGTAAAATACGGCATCCGTACCCTCCAAATCCCCCATAACCACAGAAAAAGCGCTGTCCAGGTCCCCGCTGGTGCCGGTAAAATACAGCGGCACATCCAGCTTCTCTTCGATCTGCCGGATGACTTCCACATCGTTTAAGGTCTGTTTATGCAGCAGCTCATAGCCGCTGGGATACCAGATACAGATATCCGAAGCCTCCGGTTCCTCCGTCTTTCCGTGATCCATCAAAACAAATACCGCCGCTGCCACAAACAGCACAAGGCAGGCTATGGGTATGATTTTTTTACTGATTTTCATTCTGTCACTTCCTCTGTCCCAAATACCCTGTTTACCGTATCTTCCCACTCACGCCTTACCGCCCTGCTGCTATCCTCCCGCCTCTACAGCCAGGGAAATAACGAAATTCTAAGTTTTGTGCAGGCATAGGGCACCAGCTCCACCGTTTCCGGCGCCGCATCTAAAGCCACCGGCGATTCCGGCAGATCGCCTGCGGAATTGTTTTCCATCTGCCAGCTCTCAACCGGCCGTCCTGCCGCCAGGATCCTGACCGGAGGATTTTCTTTGGAAAAAGGCTGCTCACTTAAGCATTCCGAAAGCACCGCCTCCATGGGCACCGACGTATCCAGCGCATAATTCCATCTGCTCTCCGGATAGATCTCACAGTCCGGGAACTTAGGATGTCCCTGGCCGAGTTTTTCCCATCTTTCCTTTATATTCAGCGCATATACCAGCGGGCCGCGCTCCACACTCATGCCGTTATGATACCACCCGGTCTTTAAGGTGATCTCCATGGGAAAATGAAGGACAATCCTGCTGCCGTTTTCAAACACCCGATGCAGGCTGACATACCCGTCCTCTGCCTCACTGCCGATCACTTCTCCGTTATATTCGATCCTAGCGGACGAACACCAGCCGGGAATCCGGATGCGACAGGTAAATTCCCTGGGCTCATCCATCTCAAAGGCTATTGTAACCGTATCCCTGAACGGATATTCCGTCTCTTCCGTGATCCTTATATCTCCGTCCTCACGCTGCCACAGGGCGCTGACCGGCATATAGGCGCCGAACACCAGCTCCTCCTGCCCGTTCATGAAAAATGCATTTCTTATCAGCTTCGGCCAGCCCTGATGCATGTTGGCCAGGCAGCAGCCGAAATTGGGCTCAAACCCGAACAGGTTCGCCCTGTCGCCGTTGTTATACCAGTTCCTGGACTCCATAGAAACCTTCACCTGGTTCGCCTGCTGATCGTACTGATGTCCGGTGAAGTCCTCGGTGATCGTGCCTGGCAGCGCATTGTAGGCGATCCGCTCCAGAAGGTCCATAAATCTGGCGTCCCCGGTCTGCTGGAATATGGCGTTGAGCGAAAACAGGAACTCCACCACCGAACAGAGCTCCGTACCCTGGGTGGGATTGGGGCCGCTTAAGTGTTCATCCCCTGAGTAAACCCCGGTCACCTGTCCATGGTATTTCATATAGGATTTCATGCCGGCATAAAGAGCATCCAGATACTTCTTCTCGCCCCCCGCCTTATAAGCCATGACCGGCTGCTTTAAGCCCATGGTCACATTGACAATATGGGTGGCATGGTATTTCATGATCGTATACCAGCCGCTGCGGCTGCTCTTGTCCGTCAGCTCTTTCCAGTTATAATAGTATGCCGTAGGATGGGTAAAGGGGCAGTTCTCCAGACACTCGGTCCAATTTAAGGACTGCGAATTGATTTTATCCAGCAGGCCCGTGAGAAATTCTTCATGGGTCTTCTCATACAGCCAGCATACCGACCACGCGAAATCCCCGGCCCTGGCCTCATCCCATCCGCTCATGTGATAGGTGTCCAGCAGTGTATCACAGAAGCGGTAATAGCGGCTCATAAATTCCAGCACCTTCGGGTTGTTTTCCGCCTCATAGTAGCTGACCAGCGCTTTTAACATCACGAATTTGGGCCAGAACAGCGTATCGTCAAACTCCTGTGTCCAGTAATGCGGGCCGAAGTCCCCGTTTTCCCGCTGTGAATTTAATGTCCACTCCATCCAGCTGCGGGCCTTTTCAATTCTCTTTTCATCTCCCAGCAGCCAGGCTAACGGCACGAGGCCGTCCAGCCAGTACGGGGGGCGTTCCCAGCCTATATTCGTGCCCCCCAGCCAGTCGGAAAACCGATTGATGGAGCCCCAATTCTCATCCAGCTCACCGGTAATGCCTTCCATCTGCAGTTTGAGTTCGCGGGCCAGCCAGCCACGTGGTTTCAGACAGCCGATGCCCAAAGATTCCACCAGATAGTTCTGATAAGCCTTCATTTTTATGTCTCCTTCATCACTCAATATATAGAATTCTGCCTGTTCCTTCAAGCGTCACACAGCTGTCTCCCTTGGGAAGGTCTCTTAAGATGAGGCGGTTGCCTTCCTGTACGGCCTGCCTGCCGCCGTACTGTGCCGTCATGCTGCCGCCCTCCGCAAGAACCAGCGTGATCTGCATGTTTTCTTCCGGACAGGTAAGTTCCAGCACGGCGGTGTTGTCCACGGGATACCCATCCCGGCTGAAATAATTGGGATGCATCAGCGTGTCCGCATATCCGGGTATCCTGAATTTCTGGTACAGCTTATCCATTCCCGTCAGGCCGAAGCGGTTTCCGAGTCCCTCGCTCACGCAGGAGCGGTCGTACACCAGCTCGTCGCAGTTTATCCTAAGATAGTTTCTGCCCCATCCGGTACGTCCCTTATCCACAACTTCCAGCTGGTTGATATATCCGTAAGTGGTATCCATTTCCGCGATGCCGTCGCCCACCCACCGGTAATAAGCTCCGTTTTGTATGCCCGCCGCCATATGGGTCTGCCACAGCAGCAGATGGTAGGTCTTCTCTCTCATAAGTTCTATCTGTTTTAAATCCAGGCTGACCTTGCTGCCCGATCTCACCTGATCCGCCGCAATGCTTCCCCTCACCAGAATGCGCGATGCCAGTATATCCTTTTCATTGCTGTCGTAAACCGCGTATTCTAAGCTGCTAAGAGTTGACTCTTTGGGGTTTCTTTCTATGTTCAGCTTCACCACAGCGTCACTCGCACAAACGCTTAAGGGCTGCTTTTCCTGTATGCGCAGGCAGGGCATCTGCCGTTTTTCCTTCAGCACTCTGCACTGATACATAGCGATGCTCTTGCCCGGCATTTTTGTAAATTCCAGTATCAGTTCTTCTGTAACAAGATCCAGATCTTTCCACTCCAGATAAGAGGACTTCACCGGCGTTTCCTGCCGAATCAGGCGGTGTTCTCCGTCATAGAGAGACACGCTCTGCGGCAGCACACATTCCAGCTCATCCCTGTAAAATCTAATGATCATGCCGGATACCGCGCTTGAAGCTGTAAAAGATATTTTGAATTGTTCCCGCTCTCCTGCGGTCCCGCTTTCCCATCTGCGTGTGGCCATGTAGCAGTAGGGATTGCTGCCGAAAATGTCATCATAGCTTTCTGTGCCGCTGCTGGCGGACGTGCATTTCTTCCGGCACTCCACAGGTATCTCATTCATCCGGCAGACATCGTCATACTCCGCAGCCGGCCTGTTCTCAAGCCGCATATCCCCCACAACGAACCTGCCCACGCTGTTCATCGGATACACGAACTCAAGTGAAATCCTCTCCGCCTTCCATGTAAACCCGTCTTCCATTTCCAGAGTATAATCCGGGTTTTCCGTAAGGGGAACAGAAAGCACTTCCCAACTGTATTTCGCTTGATTACATATCTGGCATTTGTCCACAAGCAGATTGCGGACAGGTTTTATGGTCAATCGCTTTCCCTCGCCGTCTGTGAATATAACGGTGGGTACCTGCGCCTCTTTTTCCCAGTCAATATAATCGTTCTGATACTGATAGAGGAACGTCAGATGAGTCTTTCCGGTAAGGTCCAGCCCGCCGCATTCCAGGCTGAAACGGGACTGGCTGCTGCCCTCATTTATGAGCGCTACAGACTCGTCTCTCACTTCTTTTTTAATTCCCTCAATCCGACAGCCTGCAAGCTCTGCCTTCCAGCAGCTGCTATTCTCCGCCTGCAAGATCTTCTCACCGTTTGGCCGCACACAGATATCAGCTGTGCCCACAGCGATGCAGCCGTCCTTATAGGCGTTGACGCTGATGCTGTATCTCCCCGGCTTCGGGAATGCAATTACAGGGCAGCATTCGCGGCAGACATTGCCGTCATTCACGAAATACTCATACCTATCGTACCCCGGCGCTGCGCTGAAACGGCATACATCTCCCGCCGTGACAAACTCTTTCTCGCAGGTAATTTTGAGCTGTTCATAGGCTGTATCAGGCTCATAAAACTGTACCAGAGACACATCCTCATCCCGGAATATATCCTCAGCTCCGTTATCCTCTATGGTATTGCCGATAAAATGTATATTGAAGCAATGCTTCATATAGACGCCGTAACCCTTATACCCTCTCTCATCGTTGCAGTTATGGCATATACTGTTATTTTTAATCACCCAGTTTCTGATCGGATCCGCCATTTTATAACGGATGGCCAATCCGGGACCGCTGTTGTTTTCAATGCGGTTGCCCTCCAGGTAAAATCCGTTGCCGCTGCCGTTTACAACAGAAATGCCGGCATTGCCGAAAGCCTCCGGAGCGTTGTTAAAGGTCGTGCCGTTTCCAACCACTTCATTGCCGATCAGCACAGTGTGATCGCTGCATCCGAGCCAGAATCCGTAGCTGGAATAGTTGACCTTATTTCTGATATAAGTATTATAGGCATCCCAGGCTTCAATGGCATTGTTGTTGGCATAGGAGGTGTCATTCTCCTCAATCAGGTTATGCATTGACATCATGTTGTTCAGGGAGCGGATAAACAGTCCGTCTCCGCCGTAGCGCATGTCATTTTTGCGGAGCACATTATGGCAGGAGCCGGATTCAATCAGCACACAGGAGCTGTCCCTGGCATGAACCTCGTCCGGATTTTTCCTAAGTCCCCAGCTGAAGTTGTTTTCCTCGATCCGGTTGTGGCAGGCCAGCCACATCCGAAGGCCCACATTGGAAGTGTGGGAACAGTTATTGTGATGCACATAGTTCCTGCTGCTCTCTCTTAGTACCAGGGCGGACCACACATCGGTGGCGCGGTTTCTGCCGATCTCATTACCAATGCATTTCTCCAGCACCATGCCGCCCATATCCCTGTGCTCATCCCATCCCCAGTCAGGATTATGATAGTTATAGGAAAAGTCATTATCGGTAATCAGGCAGTTCTCGCATTCCTTCATATGAAGGCCGATCTCAAAGCCTTTTGCCGTAACATTGTGCAAATGCACATTTTTGCAGTTTTCCAAAAGGAATCCCGTGCCGCGATAGCCCAGGCTGTCATCCGCCATATCACCGTATCCGTAAGAGAACTCGCTGCTGTAGGCTTCCTCTTCTTTGTTCCGTTTCTTCTGTCCACCGATAAATACACAGTCGTTTCCGTCAATCTCGATCTGCTCGCCCCGGACGGTGATGCCCTCTTTGCCGAAAAAATTATAAACTCCGGGCTGAAAAATTACAGATTCCTCAATGACCATCCCCGGATAAGGCTTTACTGTTTTTAACTGCCTCATACTTTCCCTCCGTTTTAACAGGAAGAACCAGCCTCCCCTAAGGGAGGCTGGTACGAAATTGCAACTTATCTGATAATACGGTGCAGTCCGTACCTGTTCTTCCGCATGATATTCCTGTCTTACTTAGCGCGCTGTGCAAAACGCTGATATGCTGCGTCGTATACGCTGCAGATCTCATCCACGCGTAATGCTGTCAATGTTTTCTGGAATTCAGCCCATACCGCGTCATCGGCCGGATCAGCTGCACCTGTCATAAATTTCTCTCTGTACTCATCTGCACCTGTTACAAGGTCAGTCTTGATCTGTGAAATTGTGTCATTCTCGTCTGCCGATGTCCATAAGAAGGGCTCCATAGCATTGCTCGGATCCGTATTTGCCCACATAGAGAATGTGGTCTGTCCTCTTTCATCGATCAGAGCGAAGTTGGTCTGTACATCAGTTAAGCCGAAATCAGGCTTTACATATTTTGCAACCGCTGTGCCGGGTACATACTCAGGATCCTTCATGATCTTATCTGTGTAAACTTTCTTGCCGTCCACTACTTCAAAGGTATCCCCTTCGATTCCCCAGCTCATTAAGATCTGTCCTTCTTCAGAGTAAGAGTAGTCAAACAGCTTGCAGATTTCGTCGATCTTTTCTTCACCGGCCTTTGTAATCGCCCATCCGTAAGGCTGTGCGATACGTTTTGCGGTGGAGTTGTATTCCATAATCTTTCCTGCTGCGTTTGCCATATATCCAACGGGAACATATTCGATGTTTTCAGCCTGCTGCTCAACTTCCTGGAATGCGCCGTAGCCATCCACAAAACCGGAAGTCATGTTATTTACGTGATGCTGCATATAAACATCACGGTCCATGGAAAGCACATCGGGATCAAGCAGTCCTTCGGTGGCCAGTTTGTTAAACCATTTCATCGCCTCACGGAATTCCTCTGTGGTGGGGCCGTATACAACCTTGCCGTCTTTCAGCATGAAATCATTGGTTGCGTCAAATCCGTATGCCAGTTTGATCAGCTGCGTGGGGTATCCGCCCAGGCCATAGAATTTCTCGCCTGCGTTGGGAAGCTCGCCTTTATCAAACAGTTCTTTTTCCGCTTTCAGTACCTGATACAGCTCTTCATTGTTAGTCGGAACATCCAGACCGGTTGCTTCCAGCCAATCCTTACGGATCATCAGGCCTTCATAGTAATATTTGTCCAGGGTGATCCAGGGCAGATAGTAGATTGCTCCGTCTTCGCTGGTTACCTGAGCCTTTAAGCGGGGATTCTCATCCAGCAGCTTTTTAAGGTTCGGGATCTTTTCTTCAATGTACTTGGACAGATCGATGATGTTGCCATTGGCGGCATAGTTCATAACATCCTGAGGCGTATACTTATAATACATCGCATCAGGCATGTTCTCGCCAGAAGTCATCAGCATCTGAAACTCTGTTGTGGAATCGGCCGGATTGATCCATTCCGTAGGCACGCCGGTGCGTTTGGAGATTTCCTGAACCGCCATTACGTCCTTGGTGTCCATCTTCATCAGCTCTTCTGTGCCCTTCCATGTCCACATGGTAACAGTCTGTGCCTCAGTACCGGCGCCGGCTGTGGTCTGCTCATCAGCGCCTTTTGTGGTCTCACCGCCAGCGGTGGTACCTGCTGCCTGTGTTTCCTTGTCTCCGCCTTTGGAGCATCCGGCCAGCATAACAACTGCCATGGCCATGATCAGTAACAGTGACAATAATTTTTTCTTCATAGCTTTTCCTCCTGGAAATTTTATAATTTGTGTGGATATCCCCCACGGATTCCCTTATTCTTTGATTGCTCCCATCACGACGCCCTGGGTGAAGTATCTCTGTACAAACGGATATACTACCAGGATCGGCACTGTGGAAACAACCGTCGTCGCCATCTTCAGCGACTTCGCAATCTGGACCGCACCGGCTCCGCCGGCTGCTCCGGACATCTGTGACTGCACGGAATTGACATTGCCCTGAACCAGAACCTCTCTCATATACAGCGCCAGCGGCCACAGATCTCTCTGCTGGGACAGATACAGGTTCGCGCTGAACCATGCGTTCCAGAGTCCCACCGCATAAAACAGGGCGATAACCGCCACCGATGGCAGGGAAAGAGGCAAAATAATCTTTATGAGCACCTTCATGGAGCTGGCCCCATCAATCTGGGCCGATTCCTCCAGTTCCTTCGGAAGGCCCTGGAAATAGGTGCGCATCATCAGCATGTTGTAGGTGGAGATCGCGCCGGGCAGGATCATGACCAGCATGGTTCCGTCTATATCCAAAATCTTGGAAATCAATATGTAACTCGGCATCAGGCCGCCGCTGAAAAACATCGTTACACTGATCAGAAGCATCAATGGTTTCCTGCCCCACAGCTGTGACTTGGACAGCGGATATGCCAGAAGCACCGTAAGCACTACGGACAGTGTTGTTCCCGCCACCACATATATGATGGAGTTGCGGAAGCCGATCCAGATATCACTGCTGGCGATGACCGCCTTATATGCATCCAGGTTGAAGCCCTGGGGCCACAGCATGAAACCTCCGGATTTTGCAATCCCTGCCGGACTGGACAGCGACACCACCACCACGTACCAGAAAGGATATAATGTCGCAACGCAGAGCAGAATCAATATTACGCCTATGGAGCTGTCCAGCACCATATCTTCTGCAGATCTTTTCTTTCTATTTCTGCCAACCATCGTCTTTTACCCCTTTCCTAGAACAGGCTGTTTTCGCCGTCGCTTAGCTTTCTGCTGATGAAGTTTGCCCCCAGCAGGAAGATGAAGTTGATCACCGAGCTGAACAGGCCGACCGCTGTGGAGAAGGAGAACTGCGCCTCCTCGACGCCCTTGCGGTATACGTAATAAACGATATTATCGGAAACTTCGTAAGTAATCGGTCTTGCCAAGTTCATCGTCTTATCCAGGTTGCCCGACATAATGCCGCCCATGGCAAGGATGAACATAATTGTTATCGTGGGCCGGATCGTAGGCAGCGCGATGTGCCACATCTTCTGCAGCCTGCTGGCTCCGTCCAGTTCCGCCGCCTCATACAGGGCCGGCGACACGGCCGTCAGCGCGGACAGGTATATGATGGAACCCCAGCCGATGCCTGCCCATACATCGGACAGCACATAGATAAATCTGTAATACTTTGTTTCATTCAGGAAGTTGATCGGATCTGCCCCGAACATCGCACGCAGGCCGTTGATCGCTCCGTCTGTGGACGCGAAATCAATTACAATACCGCAGATGATGATGATCGATATGAAATGCGGCAGATATGTAATGGTCTGCACCGTCTTCTTGAAATATTTATTCCGCACCTCATTGAGCATCAGCGCCAGTATGATCGGCGCCGGGAAACCTACCACAATGCCCCAGAACGCCAGAACAAACGTGTTGCGGACCAATCTGAAAAAGTAGGGGCTGGCTATAAAATTCTTTATATGCTTCAGTCCCACCCAATCCGCTCCAATGAAGAAATTGTCTCCCGGATGGTAGTTCTGAAAACCGATCACCACTCCGAACATCGGCATATAACAGAACACCACATACCATATAAGCGGAAGGACCAGCATCAGGTAAAGGCCCTTATATCTGTGAATGGAATACCGGAAGCTTAATTTTCCGTTTACGCTTACCGCCGATTTTTTCCCCGCCATTTTCCTATAACCTCGCCTTTCTTGCCGGATTTGCAGCCCGACCCTGTCAGGGCTTTGTGCAATTTATATATCGTTCTCTCTCGACCTGTCATAAGTATATAACAATTCCACAAATAAAAAAATGGCGTTTCCTGATAAAAGGTGGCGTTTCCTGACATCTTTTTTGCTCATTTATGCCGCTTTCAAAAAAATAACAGGCGGTGCATACCTGGCCGCCTGTTTACATATACATTTAAAACAAATAATCCCGCAATATTCCGTCCGTTATCAGGCAGAATTTCCATGCAGTCAACGTAGATACCCAAAAATCATTTGGAATTGTAGTGCAGTTTGGAAAACATCTTTTTATACTGCACAGCGGACATGCCCTCCTGCTTTTTAAACATCTTCATGAAACGCTTTTCATCCTCAAAGCCGATCTGGGGCGCGATCTCCTTGATCTTAAAATTGGTGGTAGTCATCAAAAACTTCGCCCTCTCCATCTGGGTATTGAGGATATACTGTTTTGGCGTAATGCCCATCTCCTGATGGAACAGGCGGACAAAATACTCCGGGCTGTAGCCGAACCGCTCCGCCAGATCGTATACCTGGATATTTTTATACAGGTTTGCCCGTATATAATCCCGAACCTTTTCCATCACATAATTGGGGTCAATCTGCCCGTACCTGCGCATCCTGCGCCGTATGGCTCCGTCCGTCAGCTCATGCAGGATCAGTTCCATTAAAAGATCGCAGTTTTTTCTGCTGCGCACGGCTGTCCTGTCATAGTCCATGAGCTGTTTAAACAGAATCACCAGGCGCTCCAACCCCTCACAGCGAAACTGCTCTTCTAAAAAGATACCGTCAAAAATTCCGCCTTCCATGATATCAATCAGGACGGAACGCACACTGTTTTCGCTGGCGCTGACCACCGCCTTGTCCTGAAACAGAAAATGAAACCAGTAAAAGGAAACCTCTTCCTGTTCGTCCAGGCCGAAGTGCTCCTCTCCCGGCAGCAGAAACAGCGCGTCACCGGCTTTTATCTCAGTCTTTTCTCCGTGTACACTCAAGTGAAATTTTCCCTTGATACACACCATGAGTTCATAGTCATCCAGCACAAACCTGGGATGAGTCCATACTCCGTTCGATACAAACAGCCCGCCGGATACATAGCGGATTCTTCCGTTTTCATTGTTTATGATAAAACGCATCTTTTCATCACTCCGGATTATCTCTTGGCATCCGCTCTGCCGCATCCGCAATCTCACCGAACGGCCGGTGCGGTTCGCTCTGATACCAGTATGCGGTGCTGGAGTAGTCATTGGCCAGCATGTTGCTGTGGCCGTGTTCGATGGTCACGCGGATGGATTTCTGAAAATAAATCGGGTCCTGGATATGCAGGCGATACATACAGTTTTTCCCGCCGTATGGGAAATCATACTTATCCCCGTCAAAATGTGTGATGCCATAGTATGGCGCACAGAACTCCTGTGATGGACCAAAGGCTGTGTTAAAATAGTCCTCGGTTCCGGTGCCGTTTAAGGTGGGCAGTTCATCCCCGTCGATGAAGATCATATCGTCGCCTTCCCCGTACCAGTCGTTGGACTGGCGCTCAAAAACATCGATATTCAGGTTGCAGCCCACATATTTGCCCCTGCCCTCCGCTTCCAGAATCACATAATTGTCCTCTCCGGTCAGATTATTCTTAAGCCAGGCTTTCGGATACCACTTCGGATGTTCGGGCCTTCCGGCCTTCTCACGGTCCAGTATCCCGGGATTTCTCTCCATGGTCGGCTCTGTGCGGCGCACCCTGTGGTACTGGGCATGAAAATAGCCGGTATCCTCTCCCATGCCCGACGGATCGTGCTCTTCATAGTCGATATAGAAATAAAAGTTTACATGGGAATCACAGCCGTTCTCCAGCGTAATCCTGGCCCCTTTGCGAAACGGCATGGGCAGATAGCAGTTCATCCCCCTTCCGTCCTGGGGGCTGAAGGAGAAGGCAGCATTAAAAAAATTCTTCCTCAGCGAACATCCCAGCCCGAAAAAATCCCCCAGGGGCGCCTGGACGCTGGGAGCCTCTTCCCCATCCCAGTACATCCGGATCACCAGCTTGGACAGAGAATACTTCTCCTCTTCCTGGGCTCCCTCATCCTGTGCCAGATGCGTGCACCAGATATGGCGGATCACTCCACATCCCCGAATGTCCGCCAGTGTCTTCGTCTCCCCCGGCTCAAAATCCCACCAGTCATGATTGCCCCCATTCACGTCATAGCTGGAGCATCTCCTGTTCTTATAATCGTTTAATACAAATAATGTGGATAACCCGTTACCTTCATGCATGTGACCGCAAGCCTCCCTTTTCCGGTAGTTATAGACTTCTCATTTACCGACAGGGTATCACACAACCCCACCCCGCGTCAAGAGAAAAGGATGGAAGCGGCGCATCAGTATGGCTGTTTCCGCAAGAGGCAGGCGGGGGGAGGGGCTTATTGGGATCCCTTGAAGCGCGCAGCGGTGCTAACGTCACAAAATACGTGACGTAAGTACCGGCGGGCTTCAAGGGATCCCAATAAGCCCCTCCCCCCGCCTGCCTCTTGCTGCTTTAACGGCTCAATTAACATGTGCGGCTTTCATGGGGGGCTGTAATTTGTAATTTATAATAACCGGGCAGCTCCAGGCATGGTAAGATTTTTCAGATGCGTTATTAGGTAAAATAAAACAGCATCAATAAAGCGGTGGGAGCAGCTAAATTGTCATTCATGGCTAGCGATAACGCAGCGCAAGGCAGGGCAGGGTATGGTCCTCATCGGGATCCCTTGAAGCCCGCTGCAAGGAAGCGCACTGATGTGCGCGCAGGTCATCAACCTAGCGGTTGGTGACAGTCTGCGCGCTTCACGGAGCGAGAGCGCGTCCCGATGAGGATCATACCCTGCCCTGCCTTGCGCGGGAAAATCGGTAACCATGAATAACAACAAGTTACGCCGCTTTAGAGATACTGCTCCAGGTCCCTGCGGTCGTTGGAGTAGCGGAAGGCGTTTTCTCTGGTAATTCTGCCTTTGCGGACCAGCTCGGAGAGATTTCCGTTTAGGGTGTGCATGCCGGAGGCTGCGCCGGACTGCATGGTGGTGTTGAGCTGGTGGCATTTATTTTCCCGTATCAGATTCAGGGCGGCGTCTGTGCCTAAGAGCACCTCGGTGGCGGCGCAGCGGCCGCTCTCATGGGCCAGCGGTATCAGGCACTGGGTGATCACGCCTTTTAAGATGCCGGCTAACTGGGTCCTCACCTGGTTTTGGGCGGCCGGAGGGCAGGCGTCTATGATGCGGTCGATGGTCTGGGCCGCGCCGGTGGTGTGCAGTGTGGACAGCACCAGATGGCCGGTCTCAGCCGCAGTTAAAGCGGCGGAAATCGTTTCATAATCGCGCATCTCCCCCACCAGGATCACGTCAGGGTCCTCCCGCAGGGAGGAACGCAGCGCTTCCGCAAAGTTATGCACATCCTGACCGACCTCGCGCTGGTGGATCAGGGAAAGCTTCGGCCTGTATACATACTCCACCGGGTCTTCGATGGTGATGATGTGCTCAGCCCTGCTGCCATTGATGTAATCGATCATGGCTGCGAGCGTTGTGGACTTTCCGCTTCCTGTGGGCCCGGTCACCAGGATCAGGCCTCTGGGCTGGTCCGCCAGGTTCTTGAGCACCGGGGGCAGATTCAGCTCTTCAAGGGATGGGATATGATCGCTTAACAAACGGATGGTGGCCGCCAGCTTTCCCTGCTGACGGAAGACATTCACACGCTGCCTTCCTCCGTCGGATGCCTGGAGCGCAAAATCCAGATCCGAACCGGCAGACAGCCTCTGCTGCATGGACTCATCCGCCATGGACAAAATCAGCCGCTCGCCCTCCCCTTCTCCGAGGAGAATGCCGCTGTCGGCCAGCCTTCCGTCGATGCGGAATATCACGGACATTCCCGCAGTGATATGGATATCGGAACAGTTCCGATCCCTGGCTGTCAATATAATCTGATCTATCGTATTCATAATTTGCCTTTCTGTCAGGATACAGTTATTGAGCGTTATTGTTCCGAATGATCAGGAATAGAACGCCACCTTGACCAGCTCTTCCACCGTTGTCACTCCCTGGATCAGCAGATCCTCCGCCAGCTCCTTCAGGCTCTTCATTTCCTGAGTCCGCACGGCGTACTCAGTGATTTCCTCCATGGTGGCGCGGCTTGTGATCATTTTCCGGATTTCTTTATCGACGGTCACGATCTCGTGAATGGCAAGACGGCCGCTGTAGCCGGTATTGTTGCAGCGCGGACAGCCTTTGGCACGGTGCACGGTTTTGATATCCAGCCCCAGCATGCGCCTCTCTTCTTCACTTGTTTCCTCCTCCGCACAGCAGTGGGGACATAAGCGGCGCACAAGGCGCTGGGCCACCACACCCACCAGGGAATTGGCGATCAGATAGGGCTCCAGCCCCATATCCACCAGACGGACGATGGAGGACACCGCATTGTTGGTATGAAGGGTGGAAAATACCAGATGGCCGGTGATCGCAGCGCGCACGGAAATGGCGGCTGTCTCCGCATCACGGGTTTCACCCACCATGATGATATCAGGATCCTGGCGCAGCAGGGCGCGCAGTCCGCTGTCAAAGGTCAGCCCGGCAGTGTTGTTTACCTGCATCTGATTCACTCTGGCCAGGTTTTTCTCCACCGGGTCCTCGATGGTGGAGATGTTGACCTGGCGCTTGGCTAAGTGCTCCAGAATCATGTAAAGCGTCGTGGTCTTGCCGGAACCGGTCGGCCCGGTCAGATAGATGATGCCGTTGGGCGAGCGCAGCATTTCCTGGAACCTTCGGTAGGTCTTTATATCCATGCCGTACTGATCGGCATGGGCGATCACCGAGTTGCTGGAGAGAAGCCGGAGCACCGCCTTCTCACCGAATACGGTGGGAATGACAGAAACACGGACGTTTACGTTCTCTCCCTCCAGGCGGATCCGGAAATGGCCGTCCTGAGGGATGCGCTTCTCCGCGATATCTAAATTGGACATGATCTTAATGCGGGCGATCAGAGACGGATGCAGCGAGCGCTGCAGCGTCACATAATCCACGATGGTGCCGTCGATACGCATGCGAACCAGCGTCTTGTCCTCAAAAGGTTCGATATGGATATCGCTGGCATTGGTGTTGTAACCGCGGTCCAACAGGCTGTTTAACAGCTTGATGATCGGCGCGTCGCCGTCGCCTTCCTCCACCTCCAGCGCCAGCTCTTCCACCTCTGACTGGCTGCTCTGGTTGGCGTTTTTAGCTGCTGCCCTGGCGCCCACCTCTGAATAATAATAGTCCATAGCGCGGGTCAGCGGAGCCAGCTCCGATAAAAGCACCTGCAGTTCCATGCCGGTCAGCTGTCGGATATCCTCCAGGCCGTAAAAATTCAGCGGATCATTGGTGGCGACAGTCAGCACCCTGCCCTCTATTCCGATGGCCAGGATATTGTATTTCACAGCCAGCTGCCTTGGTATCTTCTCCACAGCCTCCACATTTACCTGATACTGGGTTAAGTCCACCTGTTTTTGGCCCAGCCTCTGGGCCAGCGCCTCCAGCATCTGTTTTTCCGTGATAAAACCCAGCTCGATCAGGATGCTGCCAAGACGTTTTCCTCTGTTTTCACGCTGGTATTCCAGCGCCTTCTGAAGCTGCGCCTCTGTTATATAACCATATTCTTTTAATACTTCACCTATCGGAATATTTTTCACGGTTAGCCTCGTTTCTATTTTCTGTTTATTTATAACACATATACATCTCCATATTCAGCGTCAGCGTGGAGGCTGTATATGCTTCCTGATCTTCTCCAAGATAGATCTTCTCCCCCTCCGCTATGCTGTAGGCGGTCACCCGCAGCGCCGGGTAGCCGTCGATCACGCTGTCAAGCAGGCGGCGGATATCCTCCGCGCTGCCGATGGCCTTTACCGAAATATCCGCCGTATAGACATCTCCGGCATAGGTCTTTGCTCCTTCTTCTCCTGCAGCCGCGTTTAAGAGCGCCTTGTCCGATGCGAAATACGGCGTTATACCGCGCAGGGACGGCGTGACGGATACGGTAAAGTCCCTTGCCGTCAGACCATAGTCAAATACCATCCCCGTAATCATCTTATCGATCTCCTGGTTTTCGGTCATCGGATAGAAATCCGCCACCAGACCGGCCCGTTCCTCTTCGTAAAGGACTGCGGTCTTTTCATAGGATAGCAGCATGGTAAGTTCCATCTCCATCGCGTCCCTGTCCGCTTCGGCAAATGCGATCGACTCCTCCAGCTCGCTTTTTTTATCCAGCAACGGAAGGATTCCCAGCATAATAAATCCCATCACAATCAGAAATACGGCCAGTATCTTCAGCAGAGCCTTATCCCGGTCTGTCAGTTTTGTTGTTATAGTCATGGTTTCCCTCACTTTCCCGCCGACTCATCCAGATAACAGCTCACGTGGATGCGGTATCCTTCCTCTTCATTCTGATAACCGTATCCCGAATATTCCACATTGGCGAATATGTCCAGCACCCGCAGCTTATCGATGAACTCATTGATGCGGGCCGCATCCGCGGCGTTAGCCATAAACTGGAAGCTGCCGGTCTCCGCCTGATAACTGGTGATGGTAATGCCCACCTGATCTGTGCCGCAGTCCCGGATCGCATTCACCACCTGGCTGTTAGCCC
This sequence comes from Lachnotalea sp. AF33-28, assembly GCF_003477885.1. Taxonomy (GTDB): domain Bacteria; phylum Bacillota; class Clostridia; order Lachnospirales; family Lachnospiraceae; genus AF33-28. The sequence goes on along the minus strand of NZ_QUEE01000017.1, from coordinate 80,393 downwards.
TGGGATAAGACTGAATGGATTCCCAGGCATCCCTGTCTGCCGCAATATAAGCGGCCAGCAGGCTGTTGGTCTGCCTAAGCTCCTGCGCTTTCTCATAGCCGGCCAGATTCTGTGCGTCGTTCAGGTACGCGTTGATCTCATCCAGTTTCTTTCCGAGAGAATAGTTCTGCAGATATAAAAATGCGGTCACACCGCCCAGCACCGCTATGAGTATGAGATACGGCACCGCGGCTATGGCGGCCTTTTTCCTGGATGCCCTGGCCTTCGGGTTTTCCCGGTAACGGCTGTAGAGGTTCATCGCCTTCCGGTCAGACAGCAGGTTTCCGGCCGGATACACAAAATCACAGAGGACCGGCTGTGCCTCGGCCCTGTTCTCGATCCATGCGTTGGAGGCTGAGGGAAGGCTGATGTTATCCGCCTGCGGCAATATCCCGACATTGAGCTTTACCGGAGTAGAACCGGCGCCCTGCAGGTTCAGCACGCGTGCGCTCTCCATACAGATGCTTAGATCCTGTTCGGTAAATCCGCCCATATAGACATCCGTAATCGCGAAGCCGCTCTTTTCAGACAGATTGAACTGTACCATGGCGCTGATATTTCTGGCCGTTTCCATCGCAAATTCCGGACTGCCGTGCTCGCTGAATATACGGGACCTGTTTGAATGCACATAGCTGCCATTCACCATAAGGGTGCTGACCAGGTTATCGCCGTCTAAAAGCTGCACGATACAGGTCCTGCCCTTTATAGCAGGATGAGCCTGCAGCAGACGGATCTGGCTGTAGAGGGCCGGAACTACGGATACGATCTGTATCCCCAGCTGTTCAAACAGCTTTACATAGCCGTCCACAAAGCTCCTCTCGGCCGCTGTTCCCAGCACCTTCATCATCTTGTTTCCGCTGTCTTTTTCCAGCTCCATATAATCGTAGATCAGATCCTGGCGGTCACGCAGATCCGCGAATTCCTTCTGCACCACTTCGCGGGCCTTTTTATCGCCAAGTATGGGGATGGAAAATACCCTGGTCATGAACTGGGTGCTGTCGATCACCAGCGATACCTGTTTTCTGGGCAGATGATGTTCGTCCCAGATCCGGCCGACCGCATCCAAAAGCTCCGGTTCACCGGTAATGACGCCGTTGATCAGGCATCCCTCCCCCAGCTCCCTGCTATAGAGCTTCTTTACAGCAGCTTTGCTGCTGCCGCCCGTTCCGGTCAGGATCTGTATATTATTGTTGGATAGATAGACTGATGTGATCATCGATTGCCTCCCGAATCATAGTTTAGTAGTTCGCGCCGTTCTCTATAGTGGAATATCCGTCGAATACCGGCATCATAACCGCAATAATTACAAAGCCGATAATCACGCCCATCACGATGATCAGGACCGGCTCCAGCATCGCGGTCATCCTGGCGATCGCCATCTCCGAATCGTACTCCAGCGCATCCGCGATGACATTGAGCATTTCATCCAGGCTGCCGGTCTCCTCCCCCACCATGATGGAGGATGCCAGCTTATTCACAAATCCGTCCACCGCCGCCAGCGACTTGGAGAGGGATTCTCCGGTGCGCACGGAGTAAATCACTTCATCAAACTGTGATTCTATGTATTTGTTGCCCACCGTATGCTTTCCGATCTGCAAAGCGGTGACGATCGGGATACCGCTGCTGTAGAGAGAGCTTAAAGTCCGGGCAAACCTGGCTGTATAAACCACTTTTAAAAGCTTGCCGATCACAGGAATCTTCAGCTTCATCCTGTCCTTTTGGAGGGCCACATCCGGTATGCGGAACACCACGGAAAAAAAGACGGCCGCAGCGGCCACCGCCGCCAGGATCACAGGCCAGTGATTCGTCAGCGCATCGCTGATCCCAAGCACAACCACGGTAGGAAGCGGCAGTTCTTCCAGCGAAGCAAATATATCGGCAAACTGCGGGATAATATAAACCACTACAAAGATCAGCACCACAATGATCATACAGATCAGAATTGCCGGATACACCATCGCATTTTTCACCTTGCTGTTGAGACGGTGATCCTTGTCAAAATGCTCCGCCATGCGCTTGGAAGTCTGATCCAGGCTTCCGCTGGCCTCGGCGGAACGGATCATGTTGATCAAAAGCTCCGGAAACGCGCCCTGCTGCTGTTCCATCGCATCGGACAGCGGGATGCCCTGGCGGATCAGCCGCAGCACATCCTCATACACTTTTTTCGGACCAGGCTTCAGGTTCTGATCCTGAGCGATGATATTCAGCGCACGCACGAGGGAAACTCCTGCCCCCAGCAGTGTTCCGAGCTGCCTGCAGAAATCGGACAGCTGCGCCGGCTTCATCTTTCTCACAGACCGGGCGTCCTGTTTCAGCGAACTGGTAATCAAAAACTGGCCCCCTGCCCGAAGCTTCTCATAGAGTTCATTTTCATCGGCGGCTTCCGCCATCCCTCTGACGGATTTCCCGTTTTCTGCCTTTGCCGTATACTTATATAATGCCAAGCCATTCACCTCTTTCAGATAATGAAGCTGAAATACCATTTTAGAATCGCCTGCCCCCAGAAAACGGAAACAGCCATCCCCACACATAGAAAGGGGCCGAAGGCAAAGTGGTCTTTTCTGTCCTTTTTCCTGGCCGCAAGCAGATAGATGCCGTATATGCCTCCGGTCACAATCGCGAGGAAAGCGGCCAGATAGCTTAACTGCCAGCCCAATATAAGACCGCAGGCCGCCATCAGTTTTATATCGCCGCCGCCAAATGCCCCCGGAATAAGCAGGGTCATCACAAGCAGCGGTACGCTAACGGAAAATATTCCGATTATTCTCGAAGTCAATGAGATCTCCGGAAAGAAAGGGATGGATGCAAGCCCGCATACTGCCGCGGCCAGCACCAGGCCGTTAGGGATCTCCATCGTATCCAGATCGATAAAAGCCACCGCCGTTAGAACTGCCAGAAACAAAAAAATCAGAACCGGCTGTACGGAAAAATGAAACACCCCGTCGGTGACATTTCCAAAACAGTACATGCAGAAAACGGCGGATATGCCTCCCAGCAATTCCACCAGAGGGTAGCGCGGTGAAATCTTAGCCCCGCAGTACCTGCATCTGCCGCGCAGGAACAGATAGCTGAATACCGGTACCATATCCCGGCCCTTCAGCGGATTTTTACAGGACGGACAAAAGCTGCGGCCGCCCGCAAAGGATATTTTTTTCGGAACGCGGTAGATCACCACGTTTAAAAATGAAAAAAAACACATTCCGAATATGAAAAGCAGAATCCAGAGTAAAATTACGAGTATTTGAATCATGCATTCTCCCGATGTCCGCACTAAACTGCGCGGGCTCCTTTTGTACCGATGCCGCCGAAGCGATGCATCCGGAGCCCGCTGCCAGTCAGTGTACAATCATATGATTTGTCTTGTATACATTCCAATGCTCCCCGTCCTCATCCAGAGTATATACCGCCACAAAGGATTTCTCCCTGTAAGCCATGCTCCGGATCTCGCCGGCCGCCGGACCGTACTGCAGGAGATAGATTTCTCCCGGACATTCCGCCAGTTCGGCCACCTTTTCCTCCACACCCTTCGCAAATCCATTGGGCATGGACTGATCCTGAAAAGGGCTGCCATTGGCATAGCAGTCCAATGAGGTCACATAAGCCGCCAGCCTGGCGGTCTTGGCTTCCGTCAGAACCGCCCGGGCATCGGCTTTGTTTATGTAATACCACGCAGTGGGCGCAATCACTGCGGTCAGGATCAGAAGGACGAGGCAGGTGAGGAGGAGTTCGATGAGGGTGTAGCCTGCATTATGCTTTAAATGTCTTCGTACTGTACGGGCACACATCGGCTATTAGCGGACAATATCGTATGTCGGAGTTTCAATTGTTACCGAATCAGCCTTCACTACCTCATTCCAAACACCGTTAGTATAAGTCACACCGTAACTGCCATTTTTATAAGCAAAATCTGTAATCTTATTGGATGCATCGAACTTGATACCATATTTTATCACTCCACTGCCTGATACAGTACCGATTTCCGCGAGCTTATCGATCTGAGCAATTGCTGTGGCCTCATCAATCGTTTTGCCATAATACTCCGACAGTGTACTCTGTGCCGCCATCAACGTCATTCTCGCCTCAGCGATCACCTTTTTCTCATTCGCCTTATCGATATACCCTGTCAGTGTAGGGATCAGGATTGCCGCCAGAATCGCCAAAATAACCAGCACGACGATCAGCTCAACAAGTGTAAAACCTTTCTTGTTTTCTTTTGCCTTTTTGATTCTTTCCATTAACTTCATAATAGATTCTCCTTTTCTTTTATCTAATGCGGTCATTGCCGCGTTAGTTCTGATGTGTACTGCCGTTTCGCCATGCTTAGTAAATGCACGGATATCCGGCCATATTTATTATGTCAAAGCAGATACGAAAGCTGCGCCTGCCTATTCTCCCATCTGCCGTTTGACCTCTCTTTCAGCAAGGCCGCCGCCACATCTCTTGCTGACGCACAGCCCGCATGCCGGCGGATGTAAGCCCCATGTTACGGGCTATCCGCTCCGCATTTTATGTCATCCGCGTCCAGGTCGATGCACTCCGCATAGGTTTCCACCTTCTGCGAATACACGCCCTCCGCGGAAAATACCTCCAGATATATTTTTATCAGGCTGGTGTTTTCCACCCGTTCAAAGGCGAGGCTGATCCGGTTCCCTTTATACATCCCGGCGCCCAGATACCATTCGGTCTTAGGGTAAAGGATTTCGGAATCTTCATCATCGCTGCGTATTTCCTGATAAGTGAGCAGCAGACCTCTTTCTTCATCGGCGTTCATCCTGACACGGTTGCCAGTATCGTCACTGTATTCCACGCTGCTATAGACGCCTTCCTGACCGGGAATGGGATCGGATAAAATCAGATCCCCGCCCTCATAGCCCGATGCATAGCTAAGCTCATCCACAACCTTTTCCAGCACCACGCTGCTGATGTCGTGTATGCGGTTCATATTGATGATCCGCAGATATACATTGGTAAACGAAGGCACCAGCGCAAGCGCGGCTGTCATGAATATGGCTGCCAGCGCAAAGGATACGATCAGCTCCACCAGGGTAACTCCCTGTCTGCCGGCCAGGATGTGCCGGTGTGTTCTAAGTCCTCCCCGCGGCCATGACGCGCCGCGGCATTTTCCCAGCATTTCTTCTATTCTCTTTTGCCGGCTGCCGGCCATGCTGCCACCTCCCCTGCTCTGCCGCACCCATACCTTGCTCATGCGGCGGGGCGCTGTTCTATAAATATGCTTTTATACTGCGATGCCGCCCGCCGCAGACGGTCAGGGGCTGAAATAATAAATGATCTTTCCCATGGGACTCTCCCCATTCTGGCAAAGATTACCCTCCATCGTCCATCCGCCCGCCGCATCACTGCCAATCCGGACGGTGACCGGCAGCTTCTTTTCCGGCACGTCTTCCGTATAATAAAGATTGACCGCCTGTAACGTGTCCTCCAATATTTCATCTGTCTTTCGGGACAAATTTAATGAAAGATTTACGGCCTGTGTGAAAATCAGTATCACGATCATCAGCACCGCAAAGGATACAATTACGCTGACCAGCGTTGTGCCGCTGCTGTCCTTTAACATCATTGCTCCCTCCCTGCCCGGTTCCAGCTGCCGTTCCAGACTTTGAAACCGCCGCCTGCCTCATCGTCTTCCAGCGTCGGATCATATCTGGTAGTTATGCTGTATTTCTCGCCGGCTGTTTCGGCCGTGATGACGATGACAAGCTCCCGTTCCTCGTCAGAATCCTCAAGCTCATCCTTGGTCTGCCAGTACATCACCGCCGTCAGTGTCCCGGCCTCTTTTACGGCATTTCCGCCCGAAGACTCCACGGTCACGGGCAGTGTTTTAACAGCTCTTACCTTGTTATGGGACCCTGTGACATCTTCCGAGTCGTAATAAGGCCAGCCCTTCTCCAACTGATCTTTTACATAAATGCAGGCCGTGCTGTCTGCATTTCCCAGTTCCCGTTCTACCTGTTTGCTGAACGATATGGCCAGGATGCGGCTCTGCTCCTGGTAATACCGCTGCCCCGCTTTATTCACAGACTGTGAAGCGGCCAGGATCAGTGAAAGCGCCAGCACCAGAAAGAGGCTCATCAGACAGAGCACCACGATCATGGTATAGCCCTCGCTGCCCTTTAAACAGGCAGAGCCGCGTTTCTTTATTCTGCTATTCATCTTCCGCCCCCTCCCCGCCCTGCTGCGGGACGATCTTTCCAATCTCCGCCGCGCTGGACTGTGCGGCCTTCGTTTCCGCCGCATTGGATGTCTGGGGCTCCTGATATCTGGATTTTTCCGTCTGCGGCTGCGCGGCCTTGGTTTCTGCCGGCGTACCCGCTTCCGTTAAATCCTCATCTGTTCCTGTACCCGTTTCTCCTCCGGATTCCGTCTTTACAGCATCCGCTGTTTCCTCTGTTTCTTCCGTTTTATCCGGCTGCGCGGTACCGGACAGCTCTGTTTCTGCAGGCAGGCCTGCCGATTCTGAAAGCGATGGGCCGCTGTCCGGCATTACCGCAGCCGTGTATGCCGCTGTCCCGAAAAGCTCTTTTACATGTTTCTCCTGGGCTTCCTGCGCCAGACGGCTGATCTCCTCATTCAGAGCGGCCAGGCTGCTGCCTTCAGGCATACCCGGATTCGCCCCGGTATCCGCATTGTCATACTCCGATATATCATATTCCCCGGTGTCTGCATTCCTCTGCCACCGTTTCTCCACGGACGCTTCATAATTGCCGCTGTCCAGCCAGGAGAAAGCCAGCACGGACAGGCGCTGTGTCAGCACATACTCCGTTTCATTCGCGGTGCAGTCCGGCAGTTCCAGCACATACGCCGCGCCCGCATCTCCCACACTGCACTGCAGAACAGGATTCACACGCAGCTTATAGCGAAAGCCGGTATCATCCCCGCCCTCCAGTATGTCGCTGTGAGGGATATAAAAGCGGAATATTCCTGCGTCCGTATCGCTCTCTGTACAGAGAAGCTTTACATAGACGGGTTCCGCCAGGCCGTCGGTGATACTCTGCAGCCCTGTCCGGTATTCTTCATCCAGATCTCCCAACGGCATATATACCTCAAAGGGTTCCTGCGCCAGGCCGGTCTCCCGGACAAACAGCCTGTATTCCTGATAAACCGGCTGTCCTTGTGCATCCGTAATGCCGGAATCCGTTTCCGTCCGGATCAGATAACCGTCCCCATAGGAAACGCTTTCCCAGGCCAGCGTCTTGTGCTCCGCCTGAATCTTTGTTTCTTCTACCGGGCCTCCGTTTTCTATATACTCAGTCCGTATAACCGCTTTGTTATCTCCCTGCCTTAAATCAGGCGCCGCAGCTTTTACCCTGGGCAGCCGGAAGGTATACCAATCCGTCCATACCGAACTCACCTGCACATCGGAATATGCCCGGAATCTCACCTTTAGATACTGCCCCGCAGCATCCGCCGGCAGTCCGATCAGATTATATTCCGCGCTCTGCAGGCCGCCCTGGGTATGGAAACTCTCCAGCATCAGCAGCGCAGATTCCGGGACGCCGTCAGGCGTGTCTGCGATAAATGCCTCGCCCAGATAATTGCCGGTCTCTGCGGACGAAGATACCAGCGTCAGCTTCATTCCCTGATCCCTGAACTCTGCCTCCGTAAGCGCGCTTCCATAGGTCTCATCATATACGCGGTCAAGGGAAACTAAAAATCCTTCCGTCCGGTCAGGAGGAGTCATTCTCGTCTCCAACGCAAAGGTATACGGCACGCTGGGCTGTGAATCACGGTATTTGGTCTGATCCGCAGACAGCGCTGTCACAAGCACCGTGACCTGCTCTCCCGGCGGAAAATCCTCCAGATCGATCTGTGCGGACCAGATGCCCGTTTCGGTTGTTACATCCGTCTGCTGATCCCTGCAGGAGGCCGTCACGCGGTATCCTGCAAAGCTGCCGGCCACCGCCTCATCCGGAGAGGGATTCCACCGGACGGTATAAATAAGGTCATTCTTTGTCTTCAGCGCAGCGCTGACTCCCGTCACGCTCTGCAGTCTGGAAGAAATCGAAAATTCTTTTTCCGAAGAGGATGAAAGCAGCTTTCCGTCTTCGCCGTGTCTGGTTACGGTCAGTTTCACCCTTGTGTACTTCCATCCGCTGCCGTCGACGGTGAGAGACCTGCCGGTCACGTTTCTTTCCGACGCGATGATCTGCCCGCTGCCGCCATCCTCCGTATACCCTGTCAGTACGACATCGTAAATTCCCGATCCGGCGGCCTTCTGATCCCATACAAATGTGTATGTTTCGTCAGTGAGGGACATATCTCCGATCACCGGAGTATCCGCCGCGGGAGGGAGCACGAACGTCATCTCTTCACAGACAGAGGTTCCGTTTTTGGCAAATGCATCCGGATATGCCAGCACTATGCTCTCAAACTGGCTGCCGTCAAGCCGGACTCCGTTGCCTCCGCTCTCTACATTCTGATAATACCTGGCATTCCCAGCCTCCCAGGGATAGTACCGCACGGTCAGCTTTTGGCCCGCCAGCTGCGCAAGCTGCTCATTTGTGAGAGAAGAGAAATTAAGTGCTACGGCTGAAATGGCCAGTTCTTTCTGCAGAGGCGCGCTCGTCTCCGCAATCAGAGTGCCGCCATAGAGCAGCTCCACTCTGTAAAGCATGCTGTAGGAATTATTTTCAGCATTTCGCAAACGGAACTGATAGGTCAGATCCTCCGCAGAAGACCCTGTCAGCGAAGCGCTGCCCGCAATCACCTCCGCGCGCATGGTGTTGGACGGCCCGCGCAGATATGCCATCTCCATGATCTTTGCGGAATCCTGATAAACGCCGTTTTTATCCACAGCCTGGGACACGCAGGTTAGATTGATCTCTTTGCCGAAACCGATTTTCCTCTCCAAATCGTTCCTGTTAAACGTATAGGAAGTTCCGTTGGAGAGTTCAGCCGTCACCTGCCAGTCGGCTCCTGCACAGGCATCCAGTTCATCCGCGTTATCCAGCATGAGCGTGCCGTACACCTCATTCTGGTTCCTGTATCCGATTACATAGCTGACCCTGGGGTTTGGCAGCTGTTCTGCTGTCTGCTGTGTGTCCAATGACGCGATCTGTGAACTGTTTTTTTGCGTCCCGCTGACCGCCTGCAGGGTTACGTCAAATTCCGTACCGGGCGCAAAGTCAATGAGGGTAAAGTTTACACTCTGCCTTGTGGGGGGGACCGTCAAAACCTTGCAGGGCTGTGTGTCCCCTTTTTTCTGTATGGTAACCTCATAATAATAGACACGGTCCGCATTTGCCCCCGATTTCCAGGACAATGTATACATCTCCCCGGTTTTATTCAGTGCAAGCCCGCCGGGAGTTCCCAGTTTCACAGTTCCGTAATACTGCCGGTAATAACTATCCAGCGGCCCGGCATAATTGTCCTTCAGCTTTTTCGCCTGGGTGAGCGTCCCGGCTGTACCTGTATAAATCGGTCCGGGTGTCACAGGGAAAACCAGATCGCAGCCATTTAATGTCCTGTTATTGAAGTTTCTGCTGTCCCATGTTCCGTTCTTTGCCAGCCGGACTGCTTTTCCGATCCCCCGCATATCCCAGTCATTAAAGTACTGGAAATAATAATTCAGGGTATCCGTTGCCAGCCCCTTTTCCGTTATGGCCCTGTTAGTTTTTGCGACGTTAAAATTATGGATCACCGCCGCCGGTTTGTTGGAGCCGTTTCCGTAAATGCCGTTGAATACATCGTTTAAATTCACGCCCGTGCCATAGTTGACGCAGCGAAAGATAGTAACCGCCATATTTCCGCTGCCGCCCACCTGCCCGGCAATTCCCGCACAGGTTCCGCTGTTAGATAACACACCCGCGTTATAGCAGTCGCTGATGTTCAGCTGCGAATCTTTTGCAGCGTTGACATATCCGAAGATACCGCCGGCGCACTTGCCGTAATAATCATTGGTAATAATCTGTCCGTTGTTGCCGCAGTGTTCGATATTCACCTGCATATCCTGCGTGCTGGTCCAAATGTCCGCCGCAATGCCTGCCACTCTTCCGTGATAGGCTCCGCTTTCCTTAGTCAGTATGTTTCCGTTATTATAGCATTCCGACACAGTGCCGCCATAATCTCTCCAAAATCCTATGATACCGCCCGCGCTGTATTTCTGCGTAGTGATATCGCCGTTGTTTGTGCAGCCGGTTATCCTGAATCCCCCCGAAGAGGTATTCATCTGCACCCCGATAATTCCTCCCACATAATACCAGCTGCCGGTCACATCCGCATTGTTGGTCAGGCCTTCCAGATCATACCTGCCCGCGTTATTGCCGATGATTCCGCCGGTGCCGAACTCATGGGCGGCATTTTTATCGTTTTTAACGGTCCAGTCTCCTGTGGAGGAATCGCTGATGCGTCCTGCCGTGTCATTATATCCCACCAGACCGCCCACACAGCTGCTGTTTTTTGCAGAGATTTCTATGCCGGAAGTGTCCTGCATATCATTTCCGCTGATCTCTCCCCTGTTCATGCCCGCCACTCCGCCAAGATAGCTGTAGGCGGCCTCAATCCATGATGAACCCGCCAGTGCGCATCGCGTGATGCGCCCGTTTTCCCGGTTTATGCCGGTGATTCCGCCGGTATTGGACATGGACTCACTGTTATCCGCGGTGCCTCCGCCCTGCACACTGCCCTGAAATGAGCACTGTTCGATCAGAGCCTGCCCGTCTCCGCCGCCGTTGATGCCCGCCACACCGCCGATTCCGTACTCCGCTCCCTGGTTTCCGGACACCCATCCAACAAAAGCACAGTCCTTCAACGTGCCCTGGTTGACTCCGGCGATACCGCCCAGATTGCCGCTGACGCTGGACTCAATATTCAGATTGGCATTCACGTCCCCGCATGAACGGATTGCCGCACTGTTTCCGTTCCATCCGGCTACGCCGCCCAGATTGACACGGGACGCTGCCGCCGTCAGAGAAATGCCTTTACCGTCCTTTCCCACGGAGGCGCTGTCAATGCTGCCGAAATTACCACCGGTGATACCGCCCACATAACTCTCTGTCCCTTCGCGCGGTATATCCTCAATCACCGTCATACCGTAAACTGCGCATTCTCTGATTATGCCATGATTTTCTGCTGCGATGCCGCCAGTATATTCCTGCCCCTTCACACCGCCTTCAGGCATCCGGCATGTAAGGACACTTCCGCGGTTCACAGACGCAATTCCCCCGGCCCCGCCGCCGCTGGCCATGATATCGCCGCCGTTCTCACAGTCTTTTATCTCACCTTCATTGAGTGCGGCAATCCCGGCTGCATTCCCGTTGGAAGAGCGCACTTCTCCCAGGTTTCTGCTCCTAAGAATACTGGCGCCGCTTCCGTTGCAGCCTGCGATGCCGCCCGCACTGCCCTCCAAAGCCGTCACGGTCACACGCGCGCCGGTCTCCACGGATTCCAACGCTGCTTCATTATATCCGATGACTCCGCCTACCCAGTCCGTTCCGCTGACGCTGTATTCCCCGGACAGGCCGATCACAGAGGCGCCGTCTGTGTTCCAGCCGGCAGCTCCGCCCACATCGGTTCCTGTGCCGCCCACCGCGCCGTTTATGACACAGCCATAGATCTGCGCTTTCTCTCCCGCGTTCACCGCGGCGATGCCGCCCAGATAGCTGCCGCTTCCTCTGACAGCCATGCTGATTCCTGCTGCGGGCTCAATGCGGCATTGATTGATCTCCCCCTCATTTCTTGAGACAATTCCGCCCAGATAGGACTGGCCGTAAATCTGTCCCGTAAAGCTGCATTCCTTTATCACTCCGTTTCGCGTATTGAGGCCGGCGATGCCGCCCAGTCCGGATACACCGTCCATCGTGCCGCCCTCCGAGGCCTCAATGATCCCCTCATTGACCTCGGCAAGCCCACCCATATAGGTGCTTAAACTGCGGATCACCCCTTTCTGAGTATTCGCGCATCCGGTGACCGTGATGTTCTCATTCACGATTCCGGTGATCCCTCCCGCATAGGAGAACTCCGCCGACGCGGACAAATCGGCATTCTTTACCGCCAGCTCTGCCGTTACCGGCGATGCATTCGCAATGTTAGATATGGTGAGGTCGGTTCCTGGCGCGCCGTAACCCAGCACACCGCCCGCATACAGCCCCGCCTCAAGCCCGTTAAGCCTCACCTCGCCTTTATCGGCGCCCTCATGTGAGATCAGAAATTCCGTATTGCTGGCCTTGCTCTGTTCTTTAGCAATCCGAACCACTTCCGCCGCCGCTTCCGGCACTAAGCGGCCTTCTACTGCTGCCGCCAGCTTCTCTGCGAGTTTATCCGGGGTATTCTCACTGCCGCCCCCATTGCCAAACAGCTGAACATATCCGAAATAACCTCCTGCAAACGCTCCGTCCGCCCGGACAGTTCCAAGGAAGTTGCTGACCGAGCAGTCAGCCTTAATGCTGCCGCCGTTTGTCTGCAGGATATTGCCTCCAAAAGCCCCGCCTGCAAAATAATTTCCTTCCACCAGATTCGGGTTGGAGACAAACACCGGCTGCTCCTTCTTGTTTTTTGCAAAAAGGTCTGCCGCTGTATTCAGGCCCACATAGCCTCCCACGAAGCAGTTTCCGGACAGATACCCCCCGGTGAGCTCATAATTTTCAATACTTCTTTCATTAGGTGCCTTGCCTTTGTACCTATTGCATCCGGCAATGCCACCCACATAATTTCTGCCGGCAGCCACGGCCACCACATCCGCCGGTGTTTCACTGTATATCACGCCGCAGTTTAATCCCGCAATGCCCCCTATGTAATCGCCTTCACTTCCGGCCTTTTTTACCAGCTCCAACAGTGACATTCCGTCCTTCGATGCAATATTGATCACAGTGGTGCAGTTTTCCAGCCGTCCGGCATTATAGCCCGTGATACCGCCGGCATATTCCACAGTTGCAATGGTCAGCCCCTCATTGGTCCAGCCTGAAACGACCCGGGCAGCGCTGTATGTATCCTCCGCCGTCCCATCCGCTTCCAGATCGGCATTGATCCCTACAATGCCGCCCACATAGGATTCGCCTGCCACATTGGCCTTATTGCTGTATCCGCCTGCTTCCACCGCCCCTGACTGCACATACCCTGCGATGCCTCCCACATATTTACGTCCCGTCACCCAGGCGGCTGTCAGCCGGTTTTCGCTGTCACGGTCCCCCGTGCCGCAGTTTTCCACAATTCCCTCATCCAGAAACCCCACAATGCCGCCCACATAGCTTCCGTACAGATCGGTGAGCCTGCCCTGGCTGTCATATACGGGCTCCGCCAGAGGTGTGCTGATGCTGTCCGCTATGCGGCTTTGGCTGCTGTAACCGGCTATGCCTCCGATGTAACGGCTCTCCTCCCCGCCTTCATCCGCAAGGCCCTGTATGACGCCATAGTTTCTGCAGTCCACCGCTTCAGATTTCTCCTGGCTCCCTATAATGCCGCCCACATGACTGAATCCGGTGACATCCGCCTTATTTACCAGGCCGCTGTCCGTATATAAATAGGTTCCGGCCCCATGCAGACCGGCCGCCTGATCGGTGGCTTTCTCCACGCCGATCACACCGCCCACATAGTGCTGTCCGAATACTGTGCCGCTCACCGTGCCGTCTGTTACATTGCCCTTATTCCACCCGCACAGCGCGCCGACAAAATCCACGCCGTTCACAGAGACACCGCGCAGATCCGCATGATCAATGCTGCCTTCATTCACCGCAAAAAGGCCGAGCGGTTCATTACTATTTTCCTCACGCAGCACCAGCCCGGTTATGGCATAGGAGGTGCCGCCGTTTTTACCCGTATATGCGGAGTATTCTCCGAGACGGTCTATGGCGGGAAATGCCGCCGCATCCGCCCCGGCTTTCAGCTCAACCTTTTCCGTCTTATCATAGACCTTGCCAAATGCGGGCATTCCCTGTTCTCCCTGCCAAGTAATGTCGGAAGCCTGGGTATAGGTGACGGAACGGATATCCGTGCTCTCCCTGGCCGCCTCCGAAAAACGGATGTTGAACAGGTGCCGGGCATTTTTCAATGAATAGCTCACCCCGGTGCCCTGCCATGTTTCCCCGGCAAAATAGCTGTGGGCGATATTGCTCTGTTTCCACGAACTGGTCTTATAATTGGTGCCGGATGCCTGCACCCTTGCATAAATGCTGCCGGGTCCGATCCCCAGCCTGGTGATGCTGTATGTATCCTTACCTGCGGCCGGCATGCCCGCAGCATCTGTCACACCTTTCAGATCCGCAGCCGCCTGCAGGTCCAGGGCATCCAATACCAGATACAGGCTGCCGTTTTCTCCGTAAGCATAAAACGGATACTCCTTCAGAGTAACGGTCTGCGGCGTGCCCCCGTCATCGTATTGATATACGGTAAGATCGCAGAGTATCCGGTTGCCGCGGGAAGCGCCCGCAGCCAGGATCTCATTGTTCTCATCGGTATTTACCTGCATGGAGAGCAGCAGGTTCTTTGTATCCTTATCATATAATTTGATCGCATAGTTCAGGTGCTGGGCCAGCGCGGCAAAGCTCTCCTTTAAAGACCAGCGCAGGTACAGCTCTTCGCCATTGACCAGCTCCACTTCCTTTAAGGAAGGCTTGCCCAGGGAGGCAGGGGACTGGCTGGACAGCTCATCCACGCAGTAATAGCCGACCATGCGCTCCCTGCGCACGGAAAGCTCCCTGCTGCTGATACTGACCGCGCCTGTTTCCCCGCCGCCCTCTGCGGACCCGTAATAAAAGGCGGACGCCATATCGCTGTAGCAGACGGAATAGACCAGCCCTTCAGCCGGGTCAAACTCCACAGTGATAGCGGCGTCCAATATGGATTTATCATAAATATAATCGTCCAGTATGCGATAAAGCATTTCTGTATCAGAAGCGCCCGGAATAAGGGTCAGGTAATAGAGCCTGCCGTCATACGCCTCCGGCAGGCCTTCCACCATACTGCTGTCCACCTTATTCTCTTTTCCTTCCCCTGTGAGCATGTATTCCTTAAGTTCCTGCATCTGCCCGGAGGAGGCATAATGGTTGAGTGATGACTGTGCCGCATAAAATACGGTCTCCGCGTAGCTGTTATTTTTCACAAATCTGGAATGTCTGGTATACGCGGACAGTCCAAGCACCGAAACCGTGACCAATATGGCCAGGATAGCGAGCACTACAATGCACTCCACCAGAGTAAAGCCTTTATCTGATCTTCCGATCCGTTTTCTCATTTTCAGCCCTGGCTTCTCTATGATTTGTTATAATGTTATAATCTTATCACAATCTGTGACGGCCGTAAACCAAATTTGCCAGTTACAGCTGGTATTGTCTGTCATCTTGTTCCGATCTTATTTTACCCCAAAATTGTTGGCACGCAGCCACTCATCCGCAGCATCATAACTGCCGCTGGCATGTATGCCGGCAATTCCCGCGGGCGATGCCGCTCCGCTCCATGATTTCGCCTGGCTCACATAAACCACGCCGTCCGCATAGACCAGATTTGCCTTCCATTGGTTCGTGCCGCTGCCGGAATCTTCCCCGGCATAAAGAATCATCGATCCGTCGCTTAACCAATAGGGACGCCAGTAGAGCTTTTTTCCTTCAAACACTGTGCCGGAAGTGAAAGAAGAAGATACTTCCAGCAGACTGCCCCTCTCATTAAACAAGTCCTTTATAAGGACATCTCTTCCCTGTCCTTTTTTATATTCTCCGGATGCCCACTTATCTCCGTAAATCTTCTCTGCCAGCGACACATACCCCAGCACCGATTCCTTTACACAGGGGCAGGCAAACTCCACTTCCACCTGTCCGGACGCGTTCAGCCGGAAATCCATCTGATATTGCACATGATAGACAGGACAGACCGTTTCTTTCTCTTCGCAGTAGCGCTGCCCGACCATATAGTCCAATACATCCTGTCCCCCCAACACGGCCTTGATCTCCAGCAGATCCTTGGCGCCGCGGATCTCATCCTCAGCTACATACATCGTTTTAAAATAGCGTTCCAGGGATTTTCTCTGCGTCTGGCAGACCGTCTCCCGCGCTTTCTGTATGTAGCCGGTCAGCGTGGGAATCAGGATTGCGGCCAATATAGCCAGGATCACCAGGACTACGATCAGCTCCACCAGCGTAAAACCTTTATTTTTTTTCATGGAAAGCCTCCTCAATATCGGCTGCTACCTCTGTCTCTATTCTACCATTTCGACACTATTTGTCAAACAATTCTGAAAATGTAAAAATGCTTGCTAATTTCCTCCGCCGCATATATAATGAAAATCATAAATCAGAAAAGGAAGGACTTTTCCAATACAATGAAATTAAAAAGAATCCTTGCCGTCATCGGTGTCATACTGCTGGCGGGTCTCTATATTTCCACCCTGGTGTTCGCCATCATCGGAACACCGTTTGCAATCAGCATGCTGAAGGCTTCCGTCTTCGCTACTATCTTTATTCCGATTCTTCTTTATGTATTCAATATGGTCGTCAAACACCTGAAAGGTGATTCCGCAGAAAAAAAGGATGAACCCTGATCTATACGGTTCATCCCTCATCCTCATATACATTCCTGATTATCTAGTCTTAAGTTCAAATCCCAGCATGTTCTTCAATCCCTCAAACAGCGCTTCCCGTCCTGTCACATGTACGGTTTTAAATCCCAGATTTTCGGCAGTCTCTATATTGGGCAGCGTATCGTCCAGAAACAGCGTTTCCTCCGCTTTCAGATGATAGCGGTCTAACAGGCACCGGTAGATTTCGGCGCCTGGCTTTACCAGCTTTTCCTGCCAGGAAACCACGCCGCCGTCCATATGCCGGAAAAACCGGTAGGAAGCATATGCCTTTTCAAACCCCTTCCGATTGTAGTTAGACAGATAATATACACGGTATCCGGCGTTTTTCAGTTCCTGTACCAGATTTTCCGAATAGTCATATTCAATAATCCAGTCCTGGATATGCTCTGCCAGCAGCGTGATTTCCCTCTCATACTGGGGCGCACAGGCGATAAACTGCTGCAGTATTTCTTCTTCGGCAATCACTCCGCGATCCCGCTCCATCCAAAGCGGGCTGCGGAATGTGGCATCCGCAATGATTTCATAAGCCTCTTCAGAGAAATGAAAACTGTCCATATATTCCTGCCAGCCAAACCGCGCCAGGACATTTCCTATATCAAATACCACATTTTTTATCATGCTCACACCTGTTTTCTGACGATGATTTCATCCCGTCCGGGTCCGTTGGATACCATGGTGACCGGCACTCCGATTTCCTGTTCCACCGCATCGATATAATCCCGGCAGTTTTTCGGAAGCTCCTCATAGTTTTTAATGCCGCGGATATCCGTCTTCCAGCCCGGCATCACCCTGTACACCGGTTTCGCTTTATCCAGTTTCACGGTGGTGGGGAAGTCCTTTGTCACCTCGCCGTCAATCTCATATCCCACGCAGATCGGGATCTGATCCAGATAACCCAGCACATCCAGCACCGTCAGAGCCGCCTCGGTAGCTCCCTGTACGCGGCATCCGTAGCGCGTTGCCACAGCATCAAACCAGCCCATGCGCCGCGGGCGTCCCGTTGTTGCTCCGAATTCTCCCGAATCTCCGCCGCGCCTGCGCAGCTCATCGGCTTCCTCCCCAAAGATTTCGCTGACAAACGCTCCCGCGCCCACAGCGCTGGAGTATGCTTTCACCACCGCGGTAATATTTTGGATCTCGTAGGGAGGTATGCCAGCCCCAATGGCACCGTAAGCCGCAAGTGTTGACGAAGAGGTTACCATGGGATAGATTCCGTGATCAGGATCCTTTAAAGACCCCAGCTGCCCCTCCAGCAGGATGTTTTTCCCCTCCTTCAGCGCTTCATGCAGATACAGCGAAACATCGCATACATAGGGCGCCACCATTTCACGGTAGTCCATCAGTTCGCGGAACAGTTCGTCCGGATCCAGCAGAGGTTTATGATAGAAATGCTCCAACAGCACATTTTTCAGCTCGCATACATTTTCCAGTTTGGCCTTTAAAACATCCTCGTCAAACAGCTCACTGACCTGAAAGCCGATCTTAGCGTATTTATCGGAATAAAACGGAGCAATACCTGATTTTGTGGATCCGAAGGATCTGCCCGCAAGGCGCTCTTCCTCATAGGTATCCAGCAGAATATGATAGGGCATCAGAATCTGTGCGCGGTCAGACACAAGTATCCTGGGAGCCGGCACACCCTTTTCTTCCAGAGATTTGATTTCCTGGAACAGATACGGAATGTTCAGTGCCACACCGTTGCCGATCACACTGGTGGTATGGCTGTAAAATACGCCTGACGGCAGCAGATGCAGCGCAAATCTGCCATAATCATTGATGATGGTATGGCCGGCATTGCTGCCGCCCTGAAAGCGGACGATGATATCCGATTCCTTAGCCAGCATATCCGTTATCTTGCCCTTTCCCTCATCACCCCAGTTGGCTCCAACGATCGCTCTAACCATAGTATTTCCTCCTTATACTGTCAACAGCCAAAGGCCGATGACCTGCGCACACTTCAATATGCTTCCTTTTACTATTATGCTTAGCTGCAAAAAATCCTACTACAGTATATATTATGTTTTTTCTAAAATCAATTTTTTTTTTAAATTTTCTTGCATTATATAGCATGCAGCATCACTATGCACGGCTGCCGATCAAGCAGCACATGGCGGGGCAGAGTACGGTAACTGTGAATAGCACCGTGCAGCAGCTGTATGGGAAGGAGTCAGTATGCTCAAAGACCGTTTGAGAGAACTTCGAAAAAACCGCAACATAAGTCAGAGGGAGGCTGCCGGCGCGCTGCATTTGAGCCGGGAAGCCTATACCATGTATGAAAGCGGGCAGCGTCTTCCCGGATGCGATGTGCTGGCGGCGCTGGCCGATTACTATGGAGTAAATGTGGACTATCTGCTCGGGCGCTGCGATTTCCCCTTTCTGCCGGGCGCACCCGGAGACGGAGAAGCGGAGCTGCTGGCCTGCTACCGGCATTTAGACCGAAGAGGGAAACAGAACGTACTGGCCGCCGCAAAACATGAGATATCCCGGCAGGCGGCACTGGCCGCAGTCCAAAAAGAGCCGTTTTAGCTTAATGGGGTAAACTTGCGCGGCATCGGCTCTCTGTGTTTCGGTCTGGCGGCCTGTACGGCCTCCTCACAGAACTGCTGCTGTGAATTTACGAGGGTTTTTCCTCTCTTATCCACCTTTTCATATGTGCCGTCCGGCTGCAGCACATGGGCCTTCACATTATCCTCCAGTTCCGTGGTCAGGATATGGATAACCTGCAATTTTAGGTCCGGATTTTCCACCGGGAAAGTGATTTCCACACGGCGGTCCAGATTTCTCGGCATCCAGTCCGCGCTGCCCATATAGACGTCTTCCTGCCCGTTGTTATAGAAATAGAAGATGCGGCTGTGTTCCAGGAAGTTGCCGACGATGGAGCGCACGGAAATATTGTCGCTGATGCCGGGGATTCCCACCTTAAGCCCGCAGATGCCGCGGATGATCAGTTCGATCTTAACCCCTGCCGCGCTGGCCTCATAAAGCGCAGCGATCATGGTCTGATCGCAAAGGGAGTTCATCTTGGCGATAATATGGGCAGGCCTTCCCTCCAGCGCATTGTCAGTCTCCCGGTGGATCAGCCTTAAGAACTTATTTTTCAGCCAGATCGGAGCCACGGCCAGCTTGTTCCAGGACAGCGGTTCTGAATAGCCGGAGAGCATGTTGAATACGGCGGTGGCGTCTTCGCCGATGCTTTTCTGACAGGTCATCAGGCCGCAGTCGGTATAGAGCTTGGCCGTGGTATCGTTATAATTGCCGGTGCCCAGATGCACATAGCGCCGGATGCCTTCGTCTTCCCTGCGCACCACCAGCGTAATCTTGCAGTGGGTCTTTAAGCCCAGCAGCCCGTAGATGACATGGCAGCCAGCCTTCTCCAGCATCTTCGCCCAGTTGATATTGTTTTCTTCATCAAATCTGGCTTTCAGTTCCACCAGCACGGTAACCTGCTTCCCATTCTCGGCGGCCTGTGCCAGAGAAGCGATGATCGGAGAATTCCCGCTGACGCGGTACAGAGTCTGTTTGATCGCCAGGACGTTGGGGTCCTTGGCGGATCTGCGGATAAAATCCACCACCGGTTCAAATGTCTGGTAGGGATGGTGCAGCAGGATATCCCCTTTCCGTATATTAGCAAAAATATCATCCTCATTCTGCAGGGCCATCACCGGCTGAGGCACATAGCGTTCTGTCTTGAGATGCTCATAGCCTTCCAGGCCGTAAAGCTTGGATAGAAAAGTCAGATCCAACGGTCCGCTTATGGCATAGATATCCTCCTCTTTGATGGAAAACTCCTTTTTCAGAATCTTAAGCAGCCGTTTATCCATGCCCTCTTCCACTTCCAGCTTGATCACTTCACCCCACTGGCGCTGCTTGAGCTGCTTTTCGATGGCTTCCAGCAAATCCTCCGCCTCTTCCTCATCGATGGTCAGATCCGCGTTTCTCATGATCCTGTAGGGGTGGGCGCAAATCACATCGTAATTGAGGAACAGCCGGGCGATGTTGCGCTCGATGACCTCTTCTAAAAGGATCAGGCTGGTGCCGCTCTCTGAAGGCACCCTTAAAAGCCGTGGAAGCACACTGGGTACCTGTACAGTGGCAAACTCCAGTTCCTGGCTGCCCTTTTTCTTCTGCAGGAGAGCCGCAATATTGAGGGTTTTATTGCGGATCAGCGGAAAGGGCCTGGAAGGGTCCACTGCCATGGGAGTCAGCACCGGATAGACCGTCTCATCAAAATAACGGTCCGCAAATTCTCTTTCCTTCTCCGTCATGGCCTCATGCTTCGTAATGATCCGTATTCCCTGTTTTTCCAGAAGGGGCAGCAGCGACCGGTTATAGGTGTTATACTGCATATCCACCAGTCTGTGGCATTCCTCGCCGATTAAGGCCAGCTGTGCGCCTGCCTTCAGCCCGGCGATATCAGGCTTGGTATAATCCGCATGAACCATATCCTTTAATGAGGCTACCCGAACCATCACAAATTCATCCAGATTGGATGCTGTGATGCCTAAAAATTTCACCCGCTCCAGCAGCGGAATCGTCTTGTCCCTGGCCTCGCTTAACACCCGGTAATTGAACGCAAGCCAGCTAAGCTCACGGTTTCTGTAATAATCCGGATTCAGAAAATCCTTTTTCTTCTCTTCCACAGTGTCACACGCCCTTTCTCTGCTTTAAAATCGGCCGAATGCCGTATACTTCCTCGAAGAAGTCCGCCTTCTTCTCAAACAGCGCCTTTTCCAGCGTGATATCCTCCAGTGACTCCGTGGTGATGATCAGCTGCTGATTTTTAAATGTGGTCCTGATATTGTCGAACTTCTGTTTATGGCTGCGGTCCATGGCATTGGCAATCCTTAGGATTGCGGTCAGTTTAGCGATCAGCACATTGGTATACGGGTCGCGGTTGCTCTCCGGATCCTCCTCATAGCTGAAATCCACGGTGTTGTACTTCACCACGTTGGCCACGATTTCACGTTCCTCATGGGAGATTCCTATGATCTCCGTGGACATGATGATATGAAACGCGCAGTCCGCCGGCGTCCTCATGCTGATATACTTGCCGCAGTCATGCAGGATCGCGGATATCTGCAGCAGCAGGCGCTCCCGTTTCCCCAAACCATGATATTTCTTCATGCAGTCAAATATGCTTAACACCGTTTTTTCCAGCATGGCCGTGTGGCGCTTATTGCCCATATAGCGTTTGGCAATATTCCTGGCGGCCACCAGGATGTCCTCACTGAAATCATGGGTGAATTTCATGAGCTTTTTCTGCTCGGCGTATTCCGCCGCGATGCCGTCGCAGAGGTTTACGCCCGGCACCCAAAGCATTTCGGCGCCGGTGATCTCAAACATCTTGCTGTACACAGTCATCGAAGGCAGCATCAGATAGGCGTATTCCAGCGGTATATCGTAGCGCTCTCCGATCTGCTCCGGCGTCATGGTCCGTATGGAGGCATAAAATTCCGTGAATTCCTGGACGTTTATCCGGTCCGAATGACCGGCGGCCGAGGCCCTCCGGTTTAAATACAGCGCGCAGATGCCCGTCGCTATGATGTTGCGGATATCCCTGTCCTTAAGAAACAGCTTCTTAAAGGTCTGGATATCATTGTCCGCCAGCTCCTCGATCAGCTGGTTCATGCTGGTATCGTCCGCATCGGCGCTTCCCAGGGTCTCCCTGATCCGAAGCGCGCCAAGGCGCAGATACTGTGTTGTCACCAGAGCGTCCTTGTCAAACAGAGACAGCTGTACGCTGCCGGAGCCCACGTCCGCAATGGCGGTTCCCTTTTGGATGATTTTCTGAAACTCGTTCTCTTTGGAGGCGATGGCCTTGTAACAGAGAAAACGCTGTTCCGAATTGCTTAATATCTTTACCTCTATGCCGGTTCTGACCCTGATCTGATCCAACACAATTTTATTGTTTCTGGCCTCCCGAAGCGCGCTCGTCGCATACGCCCTGTATGCGCTGATGCGGTAAACCTGCATCACATCCGCGAATCCCTTCAGGATCTGGCACATCTCATCAATCAGGGCATAGCCGATCTTGCCCTGACGGTAGGTATCCTTGCCTGCTGCCGCCGCCTGACGGATATGATCCACAACCTGTATGCCGCATTTTGCGCTCAGCTCATATATGGTGAGCTCAAGGTCATAGGATCCCACGTCAATAGCCGCAAATGTTGTAACTGCCATAGCTGCCGTCCCCTTTATAAGTTTTGTTTCATTCTACCCTTTTTTGCACAAAAAAACAAGGTGCCTGCCCGCTTTTTCGGGTGACACCTCAATATTGATTACAGTTCACGGCTGTCATAAACGTCCCGCGTATAGCGGGGCAGAGTATAGTCCCCATAGGGACACGCTTTCGCTCCGTGAAGCGCGCAGCGGTTCTAACGCTGCAAACCACGCAGCGAAAGAACCGGCGGGCTTCAAGGGATCCCTATGGGGACTATACTCTGCCCCGCTATACGCTGCTTTATCGGCAGCCGTAAACAGTAATCACTATTATAGATTGCTGTAAGCTGCAGTTTACATATCCGTTCATCTGGCGGCGCTGCTCCGCCCTGCCAGATGATGGATGAACTGGGTCGCGGTCCGGCCGGACAGGCCGCCGTGGGAAAGCTCCCACCGGTTGGCCTCAAGCAGCAGTTCTTCCTCCGGCATATCGATTCCGTAACGGTCCGCCAGCACCCGAACAATTTCCTGGAATTCTTTCTTTTCCGGAGCCCCATAATAGATCTGTACACCGAAACGAGATACCAGGGACAGCTTCTCCTGAACCGTATCATTCTCATGCAGATCATCGGACAGTTCCCGTTTGTCGCTGAATTTCTCACGGATCAGATGGCGGCGGTTGGAGGTGGCATAGATCAGCACATTGTCAGGCTTCTTTTCAAGGCCGCCTTCGATGACCGCTTTCAGATATTTATACTCTATCTCAAAATCCTCAAAGGATAAATCGTCCATCAGGATTATGAACCTGTAATTTCTGTCCTTGATCTCTGAAATTACCGCCGGAAGCTGATGGAACTGATGCTTATACACCTCGATCATCCGCAGGCCTCTGTCATAATATTCATTGAGCAGCGCCTTTATGCTGGAGGACTTGCCCGTGCCGCTGTCGCCGAAGAGCAGGCAGTTATTGGCCTTTCTGCCTTCCACAAACGCCTCCGTGTTGGCGATCAGCTTCTTTTTCTGCATCTCATAGCCCACCAGATCCTTCAGATAGATGTGCTCAATATTGGTAATCGGCTGTACAATGCCGGTTTCATCCTCCCGCCCGATGCGAAAAGCCTTATGAAGACCGAGCTTTCCCACACCGCATTCCCGGTAGAATTCCGTCACGGTGGAGAGACTCTGCTCCACATCCCGGGCCTGCGCCAGCTCTTCTCCGAGGCGGCAGATGCTCTGCCGTATCCTTTTGTTGAAGATGCGGCTGTTCTGTCCGCTGTCTTTGTAGTCCGCGAGACCTGCAAACAGGTTTGTACGGTATTTGCTGTCCAGGGAAGCGATATCATAATGAAACAGCTCCAGAAACAGTTCCAGATCATGTCTGGCAAACAGGTTGATGCTTCCTTCCACCCTGCCACGGATCTCGCAGGTCTTGCTGAAGGTATTCTCATGGTTAGCCAGCACATAGGCCAGATAGCAGTGCCAGAGATTTCCGTAAAATCCGTGGGAAACCGCCAGTTCCAGCAGATCTCCGGCCGTCCTGCAGGCGAGATGGGAGGAAGCCTCTTCCGGTCCTTCCATCAGCGCAACCATATTTTTCATGATGCCCAGCATCCTGGCATCGCGGTATAACAGTAATTCTTCTGTGTTCATAGCTACTAGCAGCTCCTTTTAGTAATTGCCCAATATCTTCAGACTGGCCGCCTCTTCGGAAATGCCCATGATGGCATTCTGTACACCGGGATCGCTTAAATTCCCCTCAAAATCCACAAAGAACCGATATTCCCAGGTTCTTCCGGGCATCGGCCTGGATTCGATTTTGGTCATATTGAGATTATTATAGATAAAATGTGACAGCATGTTATAGAGCGCGCCGCTCTCATGAGCGGTCTCAAAACAGATGCTCACCTTGCCCGCATCCTCCCGGTAAATCTTCTGGCTGGAGAGGATGACAAAGCGGGTGGTGTTGGCCGCGTTAAAATTAATCGGGGCCTTAAGCACCTTAAGCCCATAGAGCTTTCCCGCCCTTTCGCTGGCAATGGCCGCCTGGGAGATATCCTGGTCCTCCAGCACCTTCTTTGCGCTGCCGGCCGTATTATCCGTGCTGATTTTCTCCCAGTCTTTGTGCTCGCTTAAAAATTTGGAGCACTGCATGAGTCCCTGCGGATGGGAATATACCACGCGGATATCCTCCATGCCGGATTCGGGGAGCCCAAGCAGAGCATGCTCCACCTTTACCTCTGTCTCTCCCACGATATAATTGTCGTATTTTACCAGCAGGTCATATACATCTCCCACCATACCCGCTGAGCTGTTCTCGATAGGAAGCACCGCATAATCCGCTCTGCCGCCGCTCAAGGCGTTCATCGCATCCTCCCAGGTTTTCACATTGGCAAAATCCGCATCTTCACCGAAGAACTGAATCGCTGCCGCCTGGCTGTAAGCGCCTTCCACGCCCTGATACAGTATCCGCGCATTCTCGGTTACAAGCTTTTTTACCGGCATGAACGGAAGGCGGCGGATGACGCCGTGTTTTGTCATCATGCCGTACTGCAGCTTTCTGCTCATCGCCATGATCTGTATGAACAGCTCTTCCACTCCGCGTTTATTAAAATCGCCTTCGGCCATTTCCTTTAAGGTCTCCAGCTTGCTCTTTTCCCTCTCAAGATCCCGCACCGGACGGTTTGAGGATATCTTGGTCTTTGCCACCTGGCCGCAGAGTTTCATTCTCTCCTGAAACAGCTCCACCATGCTGCGGTCGATGTGGTCCAGCTCCTTCCTAATTTCTCCCAGATCTCTTGCCTGATTGTCCATATCTTCCTCTCTCTTAACGGCCTGTATTATTTATGTACCACGAATATGACTTTCTGTCCTGTTCACCTGCCTGCATGCTGCCGCATCATTGCGCAGTTACATCAGCGGTAAGGGTACGTACCTCCTCCAGACCGCATCTGATCGCATTTTCTGAAATATCAAAACCCCAGTCACCTAAAAGCTCTGCCGTTTCCACGGCAACCGCCGCATTTTCCGCCTGCCATTGCTCATCAGGCCATACCTTCAGGTTCTTATGATATTTATATTCAAAAAGGTTCGGCTGCTGTGTGTCATCCACCATCACGATCCTGTCCAGGGAAACATTGCGCAGGTTGGAATTATTATGGTCAGCCTCCTCTGCGAGCACACGCATGACACTCTCCGGCTGGCGGCCCGTCACAATGGGCACGCCGGGCCTTATGGCAGCCGCCGCCCGGACGGCCGGCTCCTCCCGATCAGTGGCTCCGGCATGTTCCTCCTCCGGCAGGATGGGAACAAAAACACTGCAAACCGCATTTATCATGACAGCAAGCACCTCGGAGACAGGATCGTCGAATGCTTCCACAACAGTGATCTCACAGCGTTCCCTGTCCAGACACAGGAATATGACTGCCGCCTCCAGCTGTGCTTCTGTGGGCCGGTCATATCCTTCCTGTTCCAGTTTGTCCGATGCCTGACGGATCCGCTCCACCGCTTCCGCATACCGTTTACAGGAAATATGCTCTCCATCCGCGCAAACAGCCATTTCAGGCTGCTCTGTAAGAGGCAGGCGCACTGTTCCCGTGCAGTATCCTGCCTGCCCAAGAATTGCGCTGATAAAGCGCTGCACGGCCCTTCTCCCCCGACTCCCCGCTATATAAACAAAACGCAGGCGTTCCTCAGGGCTGCCCAGAGCGAACAACAGCTTTTTTAAATTTCTGTGTTCCAGAAAATCGGGCTGCTCTTTGCCGGCAGCCTTTATGTATTCTCTGGCTTCCTCATATGTCATGGTATCTCCTCATTTCTGCGATTGTTTTTATAGACAAACTATGTAATACTATATATAAAATTTTCTTCTGATCTTTCTCATTTCTCCCCATACATTATCCCCATAATTGCTCACCAAAACAGAAATCATGCCATTGTTGGGATTATATAATGTCTGTCGACATTATACCATGTCAGCAAGCTGACATGCCCCTCCGGGGGATGCGCATGATTTCCTGTGGAAATTGCCTGCTTCGCAGACGGAAATCAGCGCGGTATAATGTCTGTCGACATTATACCATGTCAGCAAGCTGACATGCCCCTCCGGGGGGATGCGCATGATTTCCTAAGGAAATTGTCTGCTTCGCAGACGGAAATCAGCGCGGTATAATGTCTGTCGACATTATACCATCTTTTCCCACAAAATCAAGTTTGCGGGGTGGGCGAATAATTTCTGACGTACCTGCCACAATATAGACCATGAATCAAAACTTTTTTAAATGCGGAATGATTGGCTGGACTATGGAATTGGCCTTTAGCAGTATTCACGATCTGACTACCAAGCACGATAAACGTATGATCGGCAGGACTTCCCTCCTGATGTTTCCGATCTACGGCATGGGGGCGGTTTTCTGCCCTCTCGCCAAAAAGCTTCGTGGGATGAATACATTTATAAGGGGAGGTGTCTATACCGTTCTAATCTTTTTGACCGAATACGCTACAGGCTGGTTATTACGCCGCTTTTCCATGTGTCCCTGGGATTACAGTGACGCCAAATATAACATCGACGGTCTCGTCCGTCTGGACTTCGCCCCGGCCTGGTTTATACTGGGACTGGTGTTTGAAAAATGCACCTGCGAAAAGGAGTGTCAGGATGACTGATGCTCCTTTACATATCCCCTGTTCAGAGGCGGATCAGCTGTTCACCGCGGTGGAGCAGGCGGTAATCCCTTGGGGTCATGCCGTACCGTTCCTTAAATTTGCGGTAAAAATAGCTGTTATTTTCGTATCCCACAGCGTTTATAATATCGTCCACCGGCAGCGCTGTGTCACAGAGCAGCTCAACCGCTTTGTTCATGCGCTTGCGCTGAAGCAGCTCTTTGAAATTAAAACCGGTGCCGCTCTTGATCAGGCGGCTTAAGCTGTAGATGGATTGGTTTAAATTGTCACAGAGCTCTGTCAGGCTGGCTGTGGTGTAATTTTGCTCGATGTAGCGCAGCGTGGACATCAGGATCATGTTCTCATACTGGTTGGGCATGCTTTCTTCGATATGCCTGGTCTCATTCAGCAGATGCAGAAACAGAAGGCCCATGGTGGTCTGGTTGATTCGCCCTTCATTCCCCTGCCGGTGGATCAGGGAATGGATCATATTTTCCATCAGGTTTTGGATCTGAAGGCTGTCGGACACCTTAAAATGCAGGTACTGCCCCTGGCTGCTGTCATGCTTTAACATGCCTACCAGGAAATTCGCCAGCACATTATCCCGCCCGACCATGGAAAAAGTCACGTCAAAAAATTCCGGCAGGATGATGAAATTAATCCCGATATCATCAATTCCGGCAGGCAGAATTTCATGGGTGGTGTGCTGGTTCAAAAACAGCAGCTCGCCCTTATCCACCACCACCTTTTTCCCTTCGATAATGTGGGTGATGGAGCCTTTGCAGACATACATCAGCTCCACATAGTTATGGGTGTGGAGCGGAAAACGGATGAACCGGGTATGAGTCCTAAGAGCGATCACGTTGCCGCTCTCGAGCATCTTCCGGCTGTCTATGGTAAAACCGCTGCCGGTGGTGTAAATTGCCTTTTTCACTTCCCTGCTGCCATTTAGTATCTCCTGTTCTTCTTCAGTTATTTGCTCCAGCGTATGCAGCAGATTCTGTTCCACTCCTTCACCTCCTCTTATATAAATGTTATATTTTCTACAGTTTAATCCCGGTGTAAAGAGCTGTCAAGTAAAACTCTGTTGAAACAGCGGTGAGGAAGTTACTGTTCATGGCTGCTGTAAATTTTCCGCACATGTCGGGGCAGTATCGGCAGCCGTGAATAGTAATGTGATTAATAACTGCTTGCCATTTGGATCAATGTGTGGTATTGTTAATTCACATTTCTTATCAGGAGTTTTCTCCTGAACCGTGCGGCAGTTTCAGCCGCTTGATTCCCATTGAACTTGCAATACTGACAGGGGGGATTTCTCTGACCTTATTTAGCCTTCTGCCTTGTATTGCGGCACTCAGAATACACGTATACCGGATATCATCCGGTAAGCTGGGGGTGATCGTGATTCATCCATGAATCCTTATGTTGTTACAGTTCAAACAGCGCATCTTTAAAAGCCGTTCAAGAAGCAGTCCATGCGATGTGGACAAATGGCGCAGAAGCGGACTTTCTTATAAGCAAGCTTAACGCCTGCTTTTGCATCAACCTTTCCACAATCTGTACTGTTACTTACATTTTAATTTTTAGCAGTTTAATCAGCTGCACCCTTGCTTCATGCCCACATTTCAGGTAAAATAAAGGAGAGACTACAGATGATCAAAGTGAACAAAAAGTATAAAGATCGGTTATTCCGCATGGTGTTTCACGAAAAGGAGGCGCTGCTTGCGCTTTATAACGCTGTTTCCGGCAGTTCCTTCACGGATCCGGACGAGGTTGAAATCGTCACATTGGACGATGTG
>NZ_QUEE01000017.1:0-51208 GCF_003477885.1 Lachnotalea sp. AF33-28 | reverse complement strand
TTCCTTCACGGATCCGGACGAGGTTGAAATCGTCACATTGGACGATGTGATCTATATGGGCACCAAAAACGATGCCGCGTTTCTGATTGACGATATTTTAAATCTGTACGAACATCAGAGCACTCAAAATCCCAATATGCCCCTGCGAGGCGTATTTTATATGGCCGATGAATACCGCAGGTATATTGACAAATACAGACTGAATGTCTACGGAAACAGCCTGATCCGCCTTCCGCTGCCACAGTATTATGTGTTCTATAACGGGCTTAAGGAGGAGCCGGACCGGACGGAGCTTAAGATCTCGGATGCCTATTCAAAGAAATACCCGGATTTAGTACCTTGCCTGGAGTTTAAAGCCACGATGCTCAATATCAACATAGGGCACAACCAGGAGCTGATGGAGCACTGTCAGAAGCTGAAGGAATATGCGCAGTTTGTGGACGAGGTGCGAAAGAGGCTGGATGAGGGCGCACGTCTGGAAGATGCGGCGGACGGCGCAGTGAACAGCTGTATTGAAAAGGGGATTCTCGCGGAATTTCTGATCGCACACAGAGCGGAGGTGAATGAAGTGGTCCTTACAGAATACGATGAACAGTTTCATATCGCCTGTGAGAAGGAAGAGAGCAGGCAGGAGGGCTTAAGGCAAGGTCTGGAACTGGGGAAGGAACAGGGTATCCAAGCATTAATAGTGACCTGCGCAGAGCTTGGTCTTTCAAGGCCGGATATTACCGAAAAAGTAAGCGTTAGGTTTTCACTGTCCAAAGAAGCATCTGAAAAGTATGTGGATACATGGATTCCGACTGAAAAATAAATCTGCGCGTACATAAATGCGGCCCCGATGCTGTGAATCGTTCACAGCATCGGGGCCGCATTCATTTTTCTTACCGTTTCAGAGCGTGTTTGAAACTTCATTTTCGTAAAGTGTGACGCATATCTTACGGAAGGCAGCTTCCAAACACATCCAGGAACCTGATATAATTAAGCTCTGTTGGAAAGAACTTCTTTCTCGTATCTCTTTACTTCTGCAAACCAGTCTTCCTTTGCGGGAACGCCGTTTAATTCGCAGAAATAATTCCATACATCGCCGTAAGGATACAGTTTTAATTCTTCCTGCATCATCATCAGCTCGCTCATCTGGCCGCTTTCCTGCAGCTCTCTAAGCTTTGCATTGGGGGATACCAGCGCATACAGCAGAGCTTTCTGCAGGCTGCGCATGCCGACTACCCATGCAGAGATGCGGTTAATGCCGGCGTCAAAGAAATCGGTAGCAAGCATCACCCTGTCAAGAGCATTGTTTCTTACCACTTCTTTGGCGATTTCCTTGGTCTCATCGTCAAACAGGACTACATGATCGCTGTCCCAGCGAACCGGCCTGGTTACATGCAGCGCCAGTTTATCGTAGAATAACAGCATGGAAGAAATCTTGTCGGAAACCACCTCGGTAGGATGATAATGTCCGTTATCCATCAGGCACAGAATATCATTCTTCGCTGCGTAATTCATATAAAACTCATGGGAACCTACGGTGTAGCTCTCCATACCGATGCCGAATACCTTGGATTCTACCGCTACCAGAACTTTTTCCTTATCGTAATCGATGGAAAGGATCTGGTCCAGAGAATCTTTCAGACGGGCTCTGGGGGCCATTCTGTCAGCCGGAACATCCTTTAATCCGTCCGGAATCCAGATATTTACCAGACAGGGCTGTCCCAGTTCGGTTGCAAAATACTCAGCGATGCGCAGGCAGGCCTTGCCATGGTTGATCCAGAACGTACGGATTTCTTCGTCAGGGCTGGACAGTGTGAAGGGCTCTGACTTCGGATGGGAGAAGTATGTAGGGTTGAAATCCAGTCCCAGACCTCTCTCTTTCGCAAATTCCACCCATTTCTTAAAGTGCTTCGGCTCTAAAGCGTCTCTGTCGGCCCATTCGCCGTCTTCAAATATAGCATAGCTGGCATGCAGGTTGATTTTGTGCTTTCCGGGGATCAGCTTTAACGCTTCATCGATATCCGCCATCAGTTCTTCCGGTGTTCTTGCCTTGCCCGGATAGTTGCCGGTTGCCTGAATACCGCCGGATAACGCACCCTTCTGGTCAAATCCGCCAACATCATCGCCCTGCCAGCAGTGCATGGAAATGGGTACATTTTTCAGTGTTTCCAGAGCAGCGTCGGTATCAACGCCGATTGCCGCATAGCGGGCTTTTGCTTCTTCGTATCTTTCTTTGATTGTCATTTTTGACACCTCCATATTGTATTAAATCTATCAGCGGTCCGTTTAACGGACTCCTGTGTCCTCTAGTTATATTCCTTAATATTGAAGGAATGGTAAATCGTGTCCCTGGCCTCTTCCACAGATGCGAATACGTCGTCTTTTAACATCTGTGCCACCAGATTTCCGATGGCTGTCGCTTCCGTAGGGCCTGCGTGCACGCTCTTGCCGGTCGCTTTGGCCGTCAGGCGGTTTAAATAGTCCGCGTTGCAGCCGCCGCCCACGATATGTATCCTGGAGTATGTCCTGCCGGACAGCGCCTCCATCTCCTTAACCGTTTCGCCGTAGCTGTCGGCAAGGCTCTGATAGATCACCGTAGCCAGCTGACCGATAGTTTCAGGCACCTTCTGGCCGGTTCTGCGGCAGTAATCTTTGATCTCCTCGGTCATATTGTCGGGAGACAGGAAACAGTCGTCATTGACATCTACGCGGGAGGGGAAGTCATTCTCCTTCTCCGCCATCTCACAGAGCTGTGCAAAGGAATATGCATCGTTTAATTCATGGCGCACGGACTGAATCATCCAGAGGCCCATGATATTTTTCAGATAGCGGAAACGGTAGTCATAGCCGCCCTCATTGGTCAGATTTGCCTTCATGCTCGCCATGGAGCAGTCAGCTTCTTTTCTTTCCAGGCCCATCAGTGACCATGTGCCGGAGCTGATGTACATGAAATCGTCGTCATTGGCCGGTACGGACAGCACCGCCGATCCTGTATCATGTGTGGCCGGAAGCACTACCTGAAGCTGGAAACCAACCTCATTTGCGATTTCTTCTTTCAGGCTGCCGACCACAGTGCCCGGCATGGAAAGGGGTCTGAACATTTCTTTGTTATATCCCAGCATTTCAATCAGCTCATAATCCCAGTCTTTGGTCACAGGGTTTACCAGCTGTGCCGTGGTGGCGTTGGTGTATTCATTAACTTTATTGCCTGTCAGCAGATAGTGGAAATAATCAGGCACCATGATGAAGTCTTTGGCGGCCTTCATATATTCGGGATGATTCTCCTTCACCGCCATGAGCTGATAGATCGTGTTAAATATCTGTTTCTGAATTCCTGTTCTGGCATACAGATCCTCCGGGGAGATGATCTCATACACCTTTTCGTCCATCCCCGTGGTTCTTCTGTCGCGGTAACCCACGGTGTTTCCAAGAACCTGCTCATTTTCATCCAGCAGAACATAGTCCACACCCCAGGTGTCAATGCCCATGCTCACCGGTATCTTACCAAGCTCTTTACACTTCTTCATACCGTTTAGGATCTCCTGAAACAGGCGGTCCAGTTCCCAGCAGAGCTCGCCGTCCTTTTTTACCAGGCCGTTTTCAAAACGGTAAACCTCTTCCAATGTGATCCTGCCATCCTCTATGGAGCCAAGGATATGACGGCCGCTGGATGCGCCGATGTCCACTGCCAAATAGTACTGGCTCATTTTCATACCTCCATTCGTATGGGACAGCCCGAACCGGTCTGTCCGCGGTTGTCCATTTATTTGTATTATAATGGAATTGCAAATGAAAAATAAGGACGCTATTTGATTGAAATAGTGTCCTTATTTGCAGTCCATTAATCAACCGCGAATTGCTGCCCCAAATGCTATTTCCTCAGCAGCCATTTATCAAAAAACTCGATCACCCCTGCGCCGACCCACTGATGTCCGCCCGGATGTATAGAATGCTGCAGTCGGTCCTGCGCGCCGTACAGCCGGAAAGCGCTTCTGGCCGTTTCCACCTGCGGATAGACATTTAAAAGGCCGGAAGGGCCGTTTAAGCCGTCTTTCTCCCCGCTTTCGATAAACAGCGGGCGGGGAGCGATCATGGCACCCATATCTCCCATGTCCATGGTGCGCCACATATTGGGCACAAAATTGCAGGGGCAGTTGGCTGCCAGAACCACCAGGGACTCTTTCATTCCATAGAAATATCCGCTGGTCACGGCAGCGCTTATCCTCTCATCGACAGCCGCAAGCCACAGCGTCTGCTGCCCGCCGCCGGACATGCCGGCGCAGCCGATGCGGGTTTCATCAATATCCGGCTGTTCTGCCAGAAAATCCACCAGGCGCATCAGATCCCATACTGCCAGGCCGATGACGGACTGTCCGAAACCGATCGCCACCTGCAGAAGCTCTCTGTGGGAGTTGGAAGTCCACGCTTCAGGGGAATCCCCCTGCTGCCCTGCTTCCCTGCGTTCGCCGGATCCCCGTTCATCGGGGCAGGCCACCGTATAGCCGGCTCTTGCCAGGTCATGGGCGAAGCACCCCTTGTCAAACCACTGTCTCATCGCGGCTACGCCCGGATTATCAAAATCGCTCACGGTACCCTCTTTGCCGGAGCCGTGTCCGTGAGGAACGATCACAGCGGCCCCGTTGGGGCTGCCCGGCCTTAACAGATAAAACGGCATATAGATATCCGGTTCGGTCTGTATGGTCCAGTACTCTTTCACAAACCCGTCCATAGGCACTTCGGAGTGCTTCACAGGCCGCAGATCCGCTGCCTCACACTGATCAATTCCGGAAATCTCCTTCAAACGGGCGGCTGCCTCTTTCCGCCACGCCTCATGAGCCGCCTGATCTACAGGATGAAACGCATACTGCCTCTCGGTGCGCTCATATTTTCTGGCCATCGCTTCCAAGCTTGTATAATACATGATTTATCCTCCTCTGTCACCAACCGCAGGTTGATGACCTACGCACACTTCAGTGTGCTTCTGCTTTTTACTTTCTTAGTCGAGCAGACTGACCTTAACAGGCCCAAGCAGCCCTGAAGGCTCCACCGGCATCGTCATGGAGAGAGGATCCCTCTGATTGTGCACCAGGGTATTGACCACCCGCACCTTCAGCACATTGCCCTTTTCTTTCAGCACCGTCCCGCCTGTTACACAGTACGGAGGCGCTATACGCACACCCAGATCCTCTCCGTTGAGCCAGACTTCCATGGTCTCATAGACTTCTCCGAAATCCAACTTCACTTTCTGCACCTCTGCATTCAGACCTTCGGGCAGATCAAATACGGTCTCGTATTCCATCACGCCGGAGAATTCCGGCTTTCTATCCGGGGCGGTCATATCCTCCAGTTTCTCCAGGCGCAGCGTCTCGTCGCTTCTGTCCTTCCGATAGTCCTTAAGCGTCACAGTCCAGGGGCTCTGGGGCTCAAATGCAGCCTTCTCTTCCCAGCCTTCTGCTGCAGGAACGCATCCTTCGTCAACATCACCCACATAGAGTATGTACGCTTCGTACGGGCTTAAGCGCAGCTTCAAGCGGTTATCCTCATGCTCCGCCACATACAGACAGTTGTCAAATGCGTCATAGCGGCAGCAGTTCCTGCCGGACAAGGGCAGCCAGACTTCCGTCTCCACCGCGCGGTTCGCGGACTCATTAAAGAAGAGATAGAACTCCCCGTCCTGCTGCCGGTAATGGTAATAGCGAAGATCGGGCGCTTTCGGCGCGCACATGAGCTCGGCGGCTCCGGTCTTTCTAAGATACGGCGCGAGGATCTCCTTAGAGAGCACAATGGAGCCCGCGCAGTCGAAGGTTTCTCCTGTTTCCAGCACCTTTGGCGATTTTTCAAGGAATATGATCTCCAGTCCCTTCGCCGATGCATCCGTACACCAGTCCAGCAGATATTGAGGGAGATATTCACAGTACGGAAAGATCAGCGCGTTTAACGGCTCTCTGCCGGCGATCAGCCTGCCGTTCTCACACCGGCACTCCTTCAGCACATCCTCCGGCAGCACTTCATAGTCGATCTGCTCCCTCGATAAAATCATGCCCGCCTCTTCAAACGGCTCGTACTCACCTGCCCACTCCGCGCAGGCATTGTAAAACAGTCCCACACAGGGCACATGGATGCCGCCGTTTATCAGATGGCTCACCCGGTTCATATACTGCATCAGATATCTGAAATACGGATACTGCGGGTTATTTCCCCTGGCATAAAAATGGGGCGGGCAGTCCGGATCGGGAAAATCTTTCATCGTAAATGCGTGTGGAACAAAATGATTGACGCCGCGCACCAGCATGTGATCGGTCAGCCATTTCATCAATTTTAAGCCTTCGGACCAGCCGTAGGCTCCGTACATCTCGCACATCGTCCTGCCGTGTTTTTTCTCATCCAGATGGCCAAGGCTTGCGCCCATCTTTGCCAGACCGAACTGGAAGAAACGGCCGTCATAAAGTCCCTTCCCGCCGATGTGGTGGAACTTTCTGTCCTCATATCCGGGACGGATCTGCTGGAGCACCACGTCGATGCCGGACATATCCTGTCCCCACAGGGCCCTGAAAAAGTGTCCGGTTCCCAGCCCCATCATGGCGTGACAGCCGTTATCCTCGATCACATGGCCGATGTATTCCACCCCGCGGTCACGGCACCACTGTCCGATCTGTCCGCAGAAATTCACGTCATACAGACGAGTCACCTCATCCATAAACTCCACCCTGGCCCTCGGCGAGATTCCGTCCATCTTACAGAAAAGAGCCGTCAGATTCTCCCCGTAAGCCGGGCCCCATAATTCTTTCAGCCGGCTTTCCAGCTCTTCGCACCAGGGAAGAGGTGCATCCGAATGTCCGATCAGGTGATGTGCCACCACATTGCCGATCTCCGGCTCATCCGAGAAAAATCCCGCAAACCGCCTGCCAAACTGTTCCTTATAATGGGCATAATGAGGCTCATAAACCGTATCGATAAAAAAGCGCACCGCATCTCTGTCAATGATATTGATATAGCCGGGGCGCACCTTGGCCTTCCTGGTCGTCTTAAACACGGTCAGCCCCCAGTCTCCCTCCGGCACATCCCAATAAAGAATCCCATCCCGCACCAGGCCGGTCAGCTCCCTCACTTCAGAAAGCTTTTCCGGATCCTTAGGATCCCTGATTCCTGCAGTCACCGCTTCCAGCGTCTCTCCGGCTTCCACCTTAATTAAAAAGCTGCTGCGGGAGGCCGGTCCAAACGCGTCGATATGATAATAGTCCAGAAAAGTCTTAGCATAGGGTGAATTTTCCTCCACCTTTCCGTTGGCATACCCGCTGGGGAAATGGGCATCGTCCAACACCCATACGCGCATATCCAGCCGGTCGGCCTCATCCATGATCACATCCATATCCCGCCACCAGCTCTCGCCGACGAAATCCGGATGGGGTCTGGATTCCACACACACCGCGCGGATTTCGGATTCCCGGATTTTCCTCATGCCTTCTCTAAGCAGAGTCTCATCTTCCCCATGCTGCCAGAAAAAAGGAAGTATATAATTATCTCCCCCGCCCTCCAGCAATTCCTTCAGTCTTCTCTCCATACACTCGTTCTCCTTCACTCAAGTCCAAATAAAGCCCACCGCACCGCCCGTTAAATCAGGCAGCGCGGCTATACTCTAATATTACCCTTCTGCCAGGGCAACGTCCAGTGTTATTTTCTTTCCGCCGCTCCCACAGTCAACCCTTTACCGCCCCAATCGTCAGTCCCTTTGTAAAATACTTCTGTAAAAACGGATAGATCAGAAGGATCGGAAGCAGTGTCAGAAACAGCTGCGCGGCCTGCAGCGTCTTCACATTGGACAGCGCATTTTCGATGGCATCGCTGGCATTGGTCATATCGCTGTTGGATATGAGGTTCTGCAGATAGGTCTGCAGGGGATAGTGAACGGATTTATTGTTGTAGATCTTGCCGTCAAACCATGAGTTCCAATGGCTTAAAAAGCTAAACAGTGTAACAGTCGCGATCACCGGCTTGGAAAGCGGCAGGACGATGCGGATAAAGCGCTGGAAATAGCTGGCCCCGTCCACCATGGCCGCCTCCTCGATCGTATCGGGCAGCTGCTTCATAAAATTCATGCAGAGTATGATGTTGTAGATCGGAACCGCCCCTGGAAGCACCAGCGCCCAGATCGTATCAAACAGTCCCAGATCCTTTACCAGAATATAGTTCGGGATCAGCCCTCCGTCAAATACCATGACAAAGATCAGAATCCATACATAGTATCTTCTGGCTCTGAACTTCATCTCCGATTTTGACAGCGGATAAGCCATCAGCACGGTCAGCACCGTATTGATCAGCACACCCAGAATCACCCGTTCCACGGAAACGCCGAACGCGTTCCAAAACGCAGCCCTTTTAGCCACAACCTTATAGGATGCCAGCGTAAAGCCTACCGGCAGCAGATTTACCTCATTGGCGGCAACTGCCGCCTGATCGCTCAATGAAACTGAAAGTATATGTATCACGGGAAACAGGCAGACCGCGGAAAGCGCCAGCATGAGCAGGGTGTTTATCACCGTAAAAGCTCTATGCCCTATCCCTTTCGATTTTAATCCACTATTCATAATATGTGCTCCTCTTATTTCGAGATTAAAAGATCGTGTAATCGCTGTATTTGTTGGCCAGCGCATAACTGGATACGATCAGTATAAAACTGACCACCGATTTCAGCAGGCCCACCGCCGTACCCAGGCTGTAATTGGCCTCCACCAGGGAAATGCGGTACACAAAGGTATCGATAATATCCGCTGATTCGTACACCAGAGGATTATAGAGGTTAAATACCTGTTCGAATCCCGCGTTGAGCACATTACCCAGATTCAGGATCATCATCAGCATGATAATCGGGGCGATGCTGGGAATTGTTACATGAAGGATCTGTTTGAAACGGTTGGCACCGTCGATCCTGGCCGCTTCGAACAGCGATTCATCCACTCCGGTGATCGCCGCCAGATAGACGACCGTTCCGTATCCGAAATTCTTCCAGACATCGGTTCCCACCAAAAGCCCGACAAATTTGCTGTTGTCACCCAGGAAAAATACGGATGAGAGTCCCATGGCATTTAATGTCTTATTTACAATGCCCTCCAGCGAAAAGATATCGAGTATGATGCCCGCCAGGATTACCCAGGAAATGAAATAGGGCAGATATAC
This sequence comes from Lachnotalea sp. AF33-28, assembly GCF_003477885.1. Lineage (GTDB taxonomy): Bacteria > Bacillota > Clostridia > Lachnospirales > Lachnospiraceae > AF33-28. The sequence goes on along the minus strand of NZ_QUEE01000017.1, from coordinate 42,046 downwards.
GATGGTCTGCACGCTGCGCTTAAAGAAATTGGAGCGCACTTCATTTAAGAGAATTGCCACAATAATCGGTATGGGGAAATTGATAATAATCTTTAACACCGCTATCTTTAATGTGTTCCAGAGCACTCTGGCCGTATCCGGCAGATCAAACATATACTGGAAATTTTCCAGTCCGACCCAATCCGATCCAAAGATGCCTCTGGCAGGGTAAAAATCCTTAAAAGCGATGGTTATGCCGGCCAGAGGCGCATACTTAAATATCAGAACAAGTATAATGCCGGGCAGAATCATCAGATGCAGCTGCCAGTTGTTGCGCAGATCAGATGCAATACGGCTGCCCAGGGTTTTTTTCACCGGCATCAGGCCGGTTGTTGCTTTTTTCGTTGTTTTCATTTCGTGCACCACCTGTTTTGTGGTAACAGTTCAGACAAACAAGTGCATCTAAACCGTACCGTTTTATGATCATAAACGCTGCTAAGCGCGGTTTTCGGGTTGAAAGAGAATCCGCCCGCGGTCGTTTTCCATCCTCCGGCACAGGACGTGCGGAGGAATAAAAAACGGAGGGCTGCCGCAAAATAGACACCTACTTGCGCTATTTTGCAACAGACCCCCGCGACAGTTCCAGCTTATTCTGCTGCAGCCTTTATCTCTTCGGCAACTTTGCTTCCACCGATGCTGTTAAAGGTCTCAACAAATGTGTCAAAATAATCCACCGGCTGGTCGCCCATGATGATGGAGATATAATCTGTCAGTTTCTGCTTGTTCAGAAGGGACTGTGTCTTTACAGCAGTATCCGTAGGAGCTCCGGCATAATCGCTGTAACGGACATTGGAAAAGTCAATAGCGAGATAGCCTTCCAGGTATACCTTCTTCCATGCCCAAGACATCTCTTCCGGCAGTTCGGTGCTGATCACGTTCTGATAATCGGCGTCCTTGCCTTCCACATGCTCTTCCCCAGCTTCCACAGCCGCTGTAAACTTCTCGCCCCAGTTGATATTGCTCTGCATCTGAAATGGCATCAGGTTATTGGGTCCTGCGGTTCTGATCGCATCATCCAGTGCCAGCTCATTGAATTTAGTATAGAATTCCGTAGGCTCTTTTGCCAGATCAGGAGCTGCGAATCCGTCGCATACCTGGTTCATCATTTTTACTACTGCTTCCGGATGTTCAATGCCTTTCTTGGCATACATGTATCCGTATACGTTCAGGGCAACACCCGGTTTATACGATGCAACGCCTTCTGCAGGAGGCATCTTGACAGCAACCCAGTCAGCACCCTCCACATTCTTAACGCAGTCTTTCATAACGCCCAGCGGATTAAAGAAGTATCCGATATAGATACCGATCTTTCCTGCCGCGATCAGTTCCTCTTCCTTTGTAGTATCCTTAACTGCAAATTCCGGATCAATCGCTCCGGCCGCATACAGTTCAGCCAGCTTTGCAAGCGGCACTTTCGCCTTTTCATCCGTGCAGCCCGCCATGAAGGAGCCGTCGTCCTTCTTTACCCAGTACTCGTCCTTGCTATATACTTCATAAGCCGACATGATGTGATCCAGACCGTTTAAATCCTTGTCCAGATACAGGCCGTAAGTATCCTTCTGTCCGTTTCCGTCCGGATCGTCGGTAGCAAATTTCATCGCTATATCCAGAGCTTCATCCATGGTCTTCGGTTCTTCTAAGCCTAAAGCCGCCAGCCAGTCAGAACGCATCCACATAATCGGATAGCTGTCACCAAGGGTGTTAGCTACAGGAATTGCCATATATCTGCCGTCTCTCGTAACCGGTGCGAATAATGCGTTGTCACTCTGTCCGGTCACCGTTTTTAAGTTGTCGGTTGCCCAGTCATTATAAACATCGGTCATATCTTCAACCATATCATTCTTGATCAGTGTTGCCATCATCGTTGCATCCACAATACCGAAATCCGGGATTTCGTTGCTGCCAATAGCCAGCTGCATTTTCTCAGTCATGGAGCTGGATGGACAGAGAATGGAATTTTCCACTTTAATTCCCATGATGTCTTCCCACATCTGATACAGCGCGTTGTTCTGTGCGTCCATGCCTTCCGGATAAGCCGTAACCACTTCGGATTTATTAAAGGTCATGGTGATAGCCGGATCATAGGCTTTCATCTTGTCTTCTTCATTTTTAGGCTTCTCGACAGTGGTCGTGCTGCCGCCGGCGTCTTTTTCCTTTGTGCCGCATCCCGCCATCGACAACAGCATCACAAAACAAAGTAAAACTGCTACTACCGCTTTGATCTTTTTCATAGAACTTCCTCCATTTGTTTCGTTTCAGTGAACATTCACCATGGCCATGTATGTGTTCCTTACCGATAACAAAATTCTACCATAGCGGCTAAAAAGGGAAAATAGAAAGGTTTTTACTTTGTGGAACTATCTTGACTTATATGTTTGTACGGTATTCCTTTGGCGACATTTTCACCATACGGTTAAAAACCTTCGTAAAATAGCCAGGGGTCTCAAAACCCACTTTATGTGAGATCTCATAGATCCTGTCATCCGTTTCCCTAAGCAGGCGCTTGGATTCTTCGATTCTCACCTCAGTGATAAATGCGGACAGCTGCACCCCCAGCGTCTGGTGAAAGATCCTCGACAAGTATGACGGATTGATGCGGAATCTGGATGACAGGGCTCCAAGCGACAGATCCTCTCCCGGATTTTCCCGGATATAGCGCTCCACTCTCTGCACGATATAATTGCCGTTCTCCTCCTGCGTGTCCGGATTCTCATCCACCTGACAGAGAAACAGCGTTCCGTCAGCATTTTTGATCTCGCGGTGGGAAAGCACATGTTCCAGTACACTTTTTAAGTCCGGCAATGCAAAGGATTCTGTCAGGCATATGGACATAGACATGTCCAGCTGCTCATAAAAATAACTCTGCATCTCTTCCACTTCCTTTAACAGAGACACAGTGTCGATCTCTCGATTAGCCTCCGGCTGAAGCAGAAAAACGGAACAGTTTGTCTCATACTGAAATCCGGTAATCCACCCCATACCATAAACTACCTTCTGAAGTATATTCATCAGCCAAAGATGAGTTCTGTTCTCAATCTTCTCCCCTACTCTTCCGCCATAGCGGATCACCAGCATGCGTACCTTCAGATCCGCATTCAAAGGGATTTCCGCCCGGCTTAAGCTGTCCTGCCTGCAAAAAGATGCATCACCGGCCAGAAGATCATAAAAATAACTGTTCAGGCGCTCCAGGCCGGTGCAGTCCATTTCCCAGCGGTTCCCTCCGGCATGAAAGCGGTTAAACCATTCCGTATCCAGCCGGTCCACCAATCCCCTAAGCACGCTGATCAGCTGTTCGTCCATAATCGGCTTTAACAGATAGTCCACGCTTCCCAGCTTAATGGCCCTGCGGGCATATTCAAAGTCCTGATATCCGGTCAAAAAAATTACGCTGGTACCCGGCCATATCTTCCGCGTTTCTTCTACCATAGAAAGGCCGTCCATCTCCGGCATGCTGATATCCGATAAGATGATGTCAAAAGGAGTTTTCGAGAACAGCTCTAACGCAGACTTTGCGGAACCGGCGGTCTTCACCTCTTTAAATGGCAGATCCGAAGCCAGTATCACCTCAGACAGCCCTTCTAATATAATGGATTCATCATCCACAATTAATATGCTGTACATATCATATCCCCCGCATAATCGTTTATATCAAAAAACCGACCTGGAAACATCCGTCATCTGTGATCCGCAGCTGCAGCCCGCCGGACTGGGGATGGATCGCCTTTAGCCTCTGCTGGATATTCCATAGCCCGAAACTTTGGTTAGGGCAGACCGGATTATCCAATGTCATTTTGAGCCTTTCCATTTGTTCCGGCGTGATCGCACGGCAGTCATCCTCAACCAGAAAACCGAGCTGTTCTTCCTTTTTTACCACCGTGATCTGTATCCGGCAGGCTCTGCTGGTTTTCTCCACGCCGTGGCGGATGGAATTCTCGATGATCGGCTGCAGAAGCAGAGGCGGGATCATCTCCTGGTTGAGGCCCTCCTCCTGATCGATCTCATAAAAAAGCTTTTCCTCAAACCTCATCTGATTCAGCAGCAGATAGGTCTCTGTAAACTTCATCTCCTCCTGCAGAGATATGTAATCGTTGGACACATAGGTGAGAACCTTGAAATAATCCCCCAGATACAGGCAGAGCTGCGCCACTTTCTCTGAATCGCCGGATTTGGCCATGCGGTATCCCATATAAAAACTGTTGAACAGAAAATGCGGATTGATCTGGGCCTGCAGCTGCTTAAGCTTGGCCTGTTCTACCTGGAGCTGTTTCTCATACACTTCCTGAATCAGGTTCTCCACCTTGGCCGCCATGGAATTATACTGGCAGAATACATAGTTAAATTCCTGCGACTCATCCTCCGGGAGCTTATAATTGTAAACTTCCTGCTCCACCTTCTGCATGGCCGTGACCAGCTTATTCATGGGCCTGGAGAGCATGCGCCGCAGCAGCCAGGCGATCACAAGCGGCAGCAGCAACGCCATCACAGTCAAAAATATCCAGACCCGCTGGATGTAATAGACATCTCTATAAATATCATCCTTCTCTGAATAGAGTATGATGTCAAAATGATTGTTAGGTGTACGCACTCTTTCCAGCAGATACGTCCGGCCTTCGATCTCAGTCTCCTCCGGAAGCTCACTTTTCCCGCTCATGCGCTGAAAAATCTGTTTGCCCAGCTCACTTGCGCTGCCCTCTCCCAGCATCTCACCGCTCTCTGAATCCACCAGATAGAAATCATAGCTGTTATCGCTATATGAACGCAGTGTGTTTTTGATATGCCGGACGGAAACAGTGATACCGCACATAATTCCGTTTGCTCCCTGCAGGAGATAAACCATCTCATCCCTGTTGTTAAAGAAAGACTTTTTGCTTTCCAGATAGCTGTCGATCATCCTCTGATACGTATCATCCATCGAGATGATGCTGTAATTCGCCGTAAGAAGCTCCTCTGTGCCGGGCAGAAGTATGAAGATATCATCGATGTACATGCTGGTCTGACGGTAATCCTTCAGCTTGGAATAGGCATCGTAATAAGCCAGATAATCCTGATAATCAAAGGTGTCATCCCTTTGATTCACAAAGTTCTGTACATCTGCATCTCCGCACAGGGTATAGAGCAGACGTGTTACCCGGTCCAGATCATCATTGACAATAGCTGAGAAATAGGAGATATTTTCCTTTTGATTGCGGATCGTATTATCCAGCTGTTTCATGCTGATCACCCAGAGGCTTCCTATCACTACAACAGAAAACGGAAGCCACAGGGCAAATATCCACAGAAAGAGACGAAAGGTAACTGATTTGGGATTAAGCAGTGCGGTAAGTTTTTTCATGAAATTTTCCCCATACAAACAGCTCTATCCTTCGACAGAGCTGAAGCTATGACCGTATTGTGCCGCGGTTTACACATTGGCTGCCATCCTCCCCAGATGCCGGCCGGTCTTCATCATATACAGAAATACATTCCCCGCCCGCCAAAACAGCAGCTGCAGACTGTCCAGGCAATGCAGAGCCTTGTGCAGTAGGAATTGCCGCTCATGGACGGCATGCCTCCGAAGGGACTTCCCATGCTGCCATACCACTGTCCGCCGGACTCCAGCTGACGGACCAGATTCTGATACTGGGCATTGCCCGGCTCCATGGAAGCGGCCTGTCTGGCATGCGTCAGGGCATTGGCCTGATTACCCAGGCCGGAATTAGCGATGGCGCTGTAATAATACCACTGTGCGGTCCTGTCCGATATGCCGGAAAGCACGTTGACTGCTTCCTGGTAATGGCCGCTCTGGATATAGTTGGCGGCGGCCTGCATATGGACCGTATACTCATCATGACCCTGACCGCCGCCCGCTCCCCGCGCGCCTCCGAACCCGCCAAAACCTCCGAATCCGCCGAACCCTCCGTACTCACCGTAGCTGTCCTGGCCGCCGGTGCCGTACTGACGCTCCTTCATGATTTGATCGTAGGCCTGCTGTACCTCTTTAAATTTTTCTTCTATCGCATCTTTGTTGGGATTGTTGATATTGGCATCCGGATGGTACATGCGGCTTAACTTCCGATAGGCCTTCTTAATCTCATCGTCAGAAGCGTCCCTGGACACTCCAAGGGTTTTATAGGGGTCCGAAATCATAGAATTTTTCCTTTCTTTCTGCTGTATCTTATCTCCTGTCACCGGCCGTCAGGATGCTGACCCGGTGCAGCCGTGAGTGCCGTTGTACCGGCACCGGCCGCCAGCCGACGAACTTCGTATATCTTAGGGCGTTTTTTCTTCCTGCTGCCGTCGCTTTGCGGCCACCATCTCATAACGCGTCCAAACTCCGGAATACAGAATATTGCGCAGCACATCCGCACATTCCAGTATCGGCAGCCGTTCAAACGCCCTGGCGCTCTCCGCCATCATGGCTGTCAAGATCCCCCGGCAGGTTTCCTCGCAGCCTTCGCTGCCATATAAGGGGAGGAACGGATTGTATCCGCCGCTTTCCGCGTCCTTTTCCAGATCTTCATAGGCATCCATTAAGTAGATGAATTTGCCGAGAAAATATCCCATCTTTCTTAGCGGTTCTTCCCACTCATCCTGCCTGTATACGAATAATTCTGCCAGGATATCTCCAAAATATCCGGCCGCCTTATCCATGTTCTCTTCCCCGCGCTCTTCACAGTCCCGTATGCCCTTAAGGGCATCCAGAATCTTTTCAGCCTTGTACGGATAAGCGGCGGTTACCCGCCTGCACCTGCGTTTCAGCAGTGCCGCCATCATCCGGCGGTTTAAGCGGCGCTCGTCCTGCCAGTCATCCATCATCTTGTAATAGCCAAACACTATATTCATATCCGCAGCATAAACCGTGTATTCGTTATGGATGCAGAGATGCTTGCTGCAGGGATGCAGCATACACCGCCGGTATTCCTTAAGCGTATCCGGTTCGTACAGCCCGGTTAAAAGCAGCACCAGAAAAGTCATGTCATAGGACAGGGTCATCTGTCCGGCACGGCCGTAGCGCTTCTTCAGTTCTTTGCATAACCCGCAGTAAAAACCGCGATATGTATCGAAATCCTTGATCTTCATCTCCGGTCTGTTTGCGATGACGTATCCGAACATATGGGATGCTCCTTTCCAATGTCTTCCGACATTCTATCATAATACAAAATATTTGTGTAGTTTTTATGAGAAATTTATTAAGAAATACGGATAGAATTCCATTTTTTTCGTAAATCCGGGCTCTGCCTCTATGAAAAAAGGGTTGCAATTTCTAAAAAGTGTGCTATACTCACTGTCGTAAGAAATAAATGAGGCGTGACGTCCCACCGCAGGCGCCGCCCCGGCTGTTTCTTTTACAACAATTAAATATCATTCGCAGAGTAGATTTGTGTGCGTTAAGTGCCGGCTGAACAGGGAGTTGTCAATCGGACGAAAAGGCGGAAGCCTTGCGGTACACATTTCGCATCCCGCTGCAATCCGAAGATAAAAGCGCATAGGCTTTTCCTATGCTGTAATTATCTCCTATTGTAGTAAGAGGTCTGCAAAGGAGGTAATTTTTTTATGAAAAGATTAGCAACTTTGTTCGCCGATTCTTACCGTGAAGTAAAGAATATCAGAACAATCACCGTGGCTGCCATGTTTGCCGCCATCTCCGTAGCGCTGGGATATTTCACCATTCAGATCGGCGACTACATCAAAATCGGATTTTCCAGTATCTCCAATGAATTTGTGTATTACCTGTTCGGGCCTGTGGTCGGGGGATGTTTCGGCGGATTCATCGATCTGCTGAAATACATCATCAAACCCACCGGCGCTTTCTTCCCCGGCTTCACCGTCAACGCCATCTTAGGCGGCATCCTGTACGGAATGCTGCTTTACAAACGGCCGATCCGGCTTGTGCGGGTCGCCGCCGCCAAACTCACCGTTGTCGTAATCTGCAACATCCTGCTGAACACGCTCTGGCTGTCCATGCTGTACGGAAAAGCATTTATGGTGCTCCTGCCCATGCGGGCCCTGAAGAATATAATCATGTGGCCCATCGACTCCCTTCTTTTCTATACGCTGGCCAGATTCTTTGAGAATGCGGGACTGTTTAAAACCATTCGGCGTTTTGAAACACGCGCCGGTGTGAAAACCGCGGATAAATAGCCTCACTGTGCGGGCGCATGCAGATAATAGAAAAAAACTCTGGCCATGCGCTCCGCCGAGGCTCTGGCCGCATCCTCATGATAATGGATATCCACCATAAAATACCGGTTTACATGCTCCTCATCCGCCTCTATGCGGCAGGAGTGTGCCAGCGCATGCTCCACCGAACTGATTTCCTTCTCCTCTATCTCACCATTTTCCAGATTCACCTCACAGTAGAACGGACACGGTTTTCCGCATTTAAGCATTTGCCTGAAATATTCCCTGCTGATCACTCTCATTCCATAACCTCCATGATATCCATGTTCCCCCCGATTCTGTGCTGTAAATCCTGCCGCGGCACCTAAAGCGTTTATGCCTGTCCAAAACTGCCGGACCGCACTGCCGCCTTACAGCGATGCGCCGCATGACCTCCTCTCCTGCTTTCTTTGCATTCAGCTTCCTTCATCACCGATGAAAAAAATCCCGTTCGCCATCCGAAGAGCTAAGTATATTTTACTACTATCAAATGGAAAGGTCAACCATTTTTCAAACATTTGTTCTGTTTTTATTTTAATTGTATTTTGACTATATTGTCGGATAAAAATACAGCGGCAAACTTAAGCGAATATACCTTATCCCGCATTAAGTCCTCCGCTGTTTACCCGCTGTATTCTCCGCAATCGGAAGCAGTAACCGCCGTTACAGATATTTTGCGAATGCACTGAATGAATATTTAAAATAAGCAAAGCTCATATTGGAGCCGAATTCTTCGATGTATTTTTTATATTTATATTCGGAAGGCACCCTGCCGGCCACGCGTTTATCCACCTTGGTGGATGTGTCCAGCAGATCCGCCTTGATATCCAGCCCGTCTCTTACCGCAGAGGAACAGACATAATTAAAAAACCCGGAACTGGTCACGGTGGAAGCGGTCAGCCGGTCGTCCCCCACGATTTCCTTCATCATCTTCAAACGGTCGCGGAACCGGCGCCACATGGACTCCGGAGCCATCGCCTTGGTGGAATACCAGACGCTGTCCGGATACAGCGATTCCGTCAGATGGGAAGGCTGGCTCTTGTTCTGAAGCGTGCGGATCTGGGATGTCTCCAGCAGCAGCTTTATCAGCCTTTCGCTGACCGTGCGGGTGTTGCCCTCATAGAGGCGGACTGTCCGCGTCTTTGGATCGATGTCGGCAGTCGTAAGATGCGTCAGATTAATGTAGTAATTGCCGGCAATCCCCTCATAAAGAGCCACAAATATGGATGCATTATATACCCCGTCATTGGCGGCCAGAATCTTCTGATAATACTCCTCATACTTCTCCGGCGTCAGATAATATCTTTCCTGGGATTCGTCAATCGCGGCGAATATCTTCTCATTCGGATACAGTTTATAATCCAGCCAGTTCACCTTACAGTAGCCCAGCGCTCTGCACCAGTTGATGTAATTAGTGATTATGGTGCGTTTCTGCCGGATCGTGGTCTTGGCCTTAAAGGACAGAAGGATCCCAACCAGCTCCTCCGTCGACATCTCGCACAGATCCTTGCCTGCGTCTCTCTCAAACTTCTCCGTGGCGGCAAATGTATTCTTAGCGTTTGTTTTGTCTTCTGTGGTGTATTCCAAATAAGCTAACTTCCGTTCTGCCTGATACATATTTCCTCCATTCACATCAACCGAATGCTGATGACCTACGTGCGCTTTTTTGTGCGCTCACATGAACCGATACGCCTGCGCGTTCTGCCCCTCTGTCCGGAAACCTATCGGCTTCCGTTTATGTTCAGTGCCTCTCTGTCCGCAATTCATTGTATGTCCGCATGATGAACACACCTATATGTAGTTTATCGTACCATAATTTTTTTTATTTGTCAATGTGCAGTTGTATTATGACGCATTTAGAAATATAAGGAAATATAACAGTTCAGACGTCCAATGTGAAAACAGGTGCAAAAGCAGGCTTTAAATCCAAGTTAAACTTTATTATGTCAAAATGCAATTTAATTATTGACTTTATCGAACATCAGTGCTATTATAACGTCACAATGCAATTTTATTTAATTGATACTTTACCGAAAAGGGGCAATGAAGCATGAAAAACCGTCTTTTATATGTACGCAAATACCATTCCTCACGCCTGAAAGAATTTGGTTGGGCTGTTGAAAATACGCTGGAGGAATCCCGGCAGCTGGGAGAGGTGATCACCCTTGCCGATAATCAGATACTCCGCACCGTCAGGGACGTCCGCCGACGCACTGTCTGCCGCGAAAAACTGGAGATTTTGTATAAGCTGCGCGATCATTACAGGGACAGCTGTACCTTCAGGCAGTCTCCCGCCGGCTATGCAAAAGCCCAGGCCATCCGCAGAAAGCTGGCCGCGGTCAAAAAAGACAGTGCCCTGATCCGACGCATGAAGCAGAAATACTGTTCCGACACGGTTTATGCAGATGAAGCCAGACGGATACAGGATAAAATCGACCGCACGCTGTTCGTGGAAGATTATGTGGTGGTCGTCATGGATCATATGAAGCATTACGAATACCTGTACCGCAGCGGCTTTCAGATCAATGGCCGTACCTACCGCCGTTTCAGCTGTTCTGCCGGGCAGGCCAGGGTCTCCACCGTGGTCTTCTGCTGCACAGACATCGCGTATGAAGTGAAAAAAAGGCTGAATAACGGCAGGGATGAAACAAAGAAACTTTCTCCCAGTAAATTCAACGCCTATTTCGGGCTGGCAGGCTCCGCCACCAGGACGGTGAGCGAACCTAAATTCATCGTCGTACGCGATTTCATCAACACAGCCTCCTTTTGGGCCAATTACTGCATAGAAAACGGGCCGAAGGTGGACGATACCATGGTGCAGAGGTTCATGCGTGATGTGCCGATGAACCGCACAGACGGCATGGGGCTGATCTCACCGAGACAGGCGGCCCGGTGGGCAGAGGAGCTGGGGCTGGACTATGTGCCCTCCCAGTTCTGTATCCGCCAGAACTTTATAAAAGGGATGCTCTGCACGTTTCCCATCCATGAGTTCTGCGAAGAGGTCAATCACGGCAGCTATCTCGTGGACACCGTGTACCGAAATGCCGACGGCAGCCCTGTGAAAGCCGATCTTAGGGAGTATGACATCATACTTTCGGAATCCCAGTTTAAGCTGTGGGACAGTTTTCAAAACCTTGAGACCTATATCCAAAACTGCCGCAGCAACCGCCTTTTCTGGGGCGTTGCTCTGACATCGCCCAAGGAGCCCAAACATATGCTCAAGCTGAATTACCAGTTCATCCAGACGCTGGATTTATCCCCGGAGGATGTGCGTGGCCTGGCTGAGCCATTTGTGCGCTGGATCCGCGGCGTATCCTATGATGACGCCGCTTACATGCTGCTCTTTCTGCTGGGAGTCAACAATACGGAAGAAAAAATCCGCAGTTTTCTATCCGGCAGCGACCGCTACTGGGTGAAAGCCCTGATCGCGGACCCCGCGGTGAAAAATGATAAATATATCCGCACCAAAATCCGGGAACTGATCCGTCAGAAGATCCGCAATGCCTGCAAGGGGGATATCTATGTGGAGGGGAATTTTCAGGTGCTGGTCTCCGATCCGTATGGCTACATGCAGCATGTCTGCGGGCTTCCGGTCACCGGCCTTCTTAAAGAGGGAGAATTTTACTCCGGCTACTGGAATGAACGCGGTGTCCGGGAGGTGGATGCGATGCGTTCTCCCCTGACTTACCTTTCAGAACACGTGCTGCTGCCGCTCCGGGATGATGACCTTACAGGGAAATGGTACCGTTACTGCCGCCAGGGAATCATACTCAATTACCACGGGCATGAGACGGTCAATTTCGCCGGCGCTGATTTTGATATGGATATACTGGCAACCACCCCCAATCCCATCATGAAAAAGGGCATCTGGCCGGATGAACTGCCCGTGGTATATGACGCGCCTAAGCCGGAGAAGATCTTATTTACCGAGGACGATCTGTACCGGGCGGACACATTTTCCTTCGGCTCCATCATCGGCTCCATCACCAACAAATCCAGCAACGCCTATGCCCTGCTGCCGCTGCTGGAACAGGAATACGGCCGGGACAGCGCCCAGTACCAGCTGGTAAAATCGCGGCTTAAACAGTGCTGTAAAGCCCAGTCGGCGCAGATCGATAAAGCCAAGATCGGACGGGAGGTCAAGGGCATACCGAAAGTCTGGATCCACCGCAACGCCGTGCGCAGGGATAAAAAAGGCCGGCTCACCGGAAGGCATCCTAACCGCAGACAGCTGTATAATGAAACCCTGCTGGACCGCTACCCCTACTTTTTCAGGTATGTCTACAAAGATGTGGACAAACAATGCCGTGAATACCTGGAGTCGGCCGACATCTCCTGCCGCCAAAAATACCGTTTCACCCTGCAGCAGCTTAAAGAACTGCCGGAGCGCAGCGCCGAACAGGATGAATTTCTGAACCGCGTTTACCGGTATGCTCCGGTGACCTTCAGTGATAGCCCGATGAACCTGCTTTGCCATTACATAGAAAATGTGGATTTTGAGATATCCAGGCATACGAAAATCCGGACGGATGAGGAGATCTTTCTCCGTTACAAGAGTCCAGTGCCTTACGAACAGTATTACAAGGCCGTAGCTGCTGAAACAAAAGCTTTCTTAAAAAAGGAAACTGTTGAAACCGTGCTGTGCCCATATGAGGATGACAGCACAGGATTTCAACCGGAACGGTATGAGGACTATTGCAGCAAAGCGGATCTGTTTGCTCTGCGTATGGAAAAGATCTGCAGCAATCCCTATGTGATCACCAACTGTCTCATTGATTACTTCTATAAGGAAAGACCTTCATCCAATAAAGATTTTCTGTGGGCAGCTTATGGGAAATATATTTATAAAAACATCGTCAGAAACGGCGATGTCACCGCCGTTCATTTTCCTCTGCCGGATGAGGAAGGGGATATTGAGTATCTCGGATACCGCTACAGTCTCCGGGAAATACCGCTGTAGTGCGATCCTAAAAGGAACGTTCTAAATCAATTGGCTATTTTTCCTAATTGAATATGAAAAGGCATGTATGCCATATTTTTTTCTTTCAAATATGTCAAAATGCAATTTTATTAGAAAGGATGTTGTGTATATGTATAATCAATATGACGAGCTGGAATACGCCAGAAATATTTATCAAAACGGCTTTCAAAGCAATTACCTGCCAACGCAGCTGCGGCTCCTGGCAATTTATATGAAAACGGAACTCGGCTATAAACCCAGGCAGCTGCGGGCAGAGCTGACCGCTTTCTGCCAGGACCGGCTGCCCGGCTACCAGCCGGCCGTCCACTACCCCGCCATCAATAAGGCTTTGCGCCAGGCCGGACAAAAGGGGGCTTCTCTCCTGCACATAAAAGAGCTTCCCATTTATCAGTGGGAACTGGACTTCCTTACGGCTTATCCGCTGTGTCCGCAGGAACAGATGACGGCTGCCCTGGAATACAACTGCCGCAAGCTGATGTTTACACTGCTGGTTCGGACCCGGCTTAGGCGCCTGATCTCCCTCCAGAAGAATTACGGTGAAAACCTCTGCCTGTATTTCAAAGGAGGGGGACGGGAATACCGCGAATTAAAACAGGAAGCCAAACTGCCTTCCTCACAGGATCTGCACAGCGGTCTGATCTATCATCTGGCCGCTGCCGGCGCGGTTACACCCATGCATGACGGTCTGCTCCGCCTGGACTTTATGGAAGAGGCGGACCGTGCCGCAGAGTGTGTTTCATGTTCACCCACGTTTGAACCGGCCTTTTCTATCAGTCATTTTAACAATGCAGGATGGTATTACGACTATTATAACCGGCTTCCCCGTATGAAGCTCTGCAGACATTGCGGCTCGCCGTTTAAAGCCTCCGGAAACCGCCAGCTCTACTGTCCCGGCTGCACAGAAGAGATGGAGAGGGAACGCTGGAAAATACGGGCAAGAAAACACAGGGGGATGGCGGTTCCGGCAGGCGATAGCCTCCTTGTACCCGCCGATTCCACGACCGGCTCCTGTCACGGTTTTGAAATAACCGTCCAGCCCCCGCTGCTTAAGGGTTTGGAGTGTGGGACGGTTTTCTCTTAAATATGAAACAGCATCACTTAAACAGGTCGAAGCACACTGTTGTGTGCGCAGCTCATCAGCCTTCGGCTGGTGACAAAAAAATCGGAAGCACACTGAAGTGTGCGTAGGTCATCAGCCTTCGGCTGGTGACAAAAGAAAGGAGAAAAATTATGTTATATGATATCGGAAGCATGAAAGAAGTGATCTACCGTGCTTTAAGCGATTCAGAATCCATCCGGCTGCTGCTTCTGGGGAGCGGATATGAAAACAGGGAGGAATCCACAGAGGTCCAGCTCTCCCGTCATCTGCTGAAATCCTTTACCCCTGATGAAGCGGCGGCGGATCCCCAGGTGTATCTGTGTATCGAAGCGCTGATCACCGGCACCACCCGCACAACTAAAAACTGCCGGATCATGCTCTATGCCGTCTGCCACCATTCTTTGGTGGATACAGCGCCGGCGGGAGGCGCGGGGACCTTAATTGACAGGCTATGTAAGGCCGCGGATGAGGTGCTCTGCGGCAGCAGCGCCCTTTCCCGTTCAATCGGAATCGGCAGTCTGACGCTGGAAAATACCGGCATGTACAAAAGCGATACCGGATATTACGGCATCATCATGGAATATTCCATTCCTTCCTACAGGTAGGTGATACTATGAAACTTGAACTATTTGATCTGCTTTCATTTGAACCTGCCGTCCTGTCCAATGTGGGGAGCATCCGCTCCCCGCTGCTTAGGGACATCGCCAAAATCCGCTGCAGCACCTATCAGTCCTATATCAGCCTGCTTTTGCTGACGCCTAAAATGTATTATGAAATGTCGGGGAAAAAAGAAGAAGTGCCGCCGGATCTGTCTGTCTACGATCTGATTGCCGCAGATGAAACCATGTATAAAGCGGTGGAGTCCGCCTTGGATTTTTTCTTCTGCGAAAAGGTGGTCTACCAGCCCGAACACCGGATGTTCTTTACCTATAACGGCGCTGCCGGGCCGGACGGAGACCCCCTTCCCACAGGCATTATCCATCGGGAGATCTATGGCCAGGTCTGTGATCTGATCCTTCAGCAAAACTACATACAGAAAAAAGAAGAAGATCTCTCTGAAATCAAAAGCAAACGCGCCCTGTCCATCGCTATGAAGCTGCAGCGCGGGCGGGAGGCCAAACAGACAAAGGCCCGTTCTAACCAGAATATGGAGCTTGGCAACATCATATCGGCCGTGGCCGCCAAGCATGAATCCCTAAATCCCCTAAATATCTGGGATATCACCGTCTACCAGCTCTGGGATACCTTTTACCGGCTCTGCAGCAACAACATCCTGGCCATACAGTCCATGAGCGTGGCAGCCTGGGGGGATAAGGAGAAGCAGTTTGACGCCTCCGGATGGTTTCAGCGGATGGGATGACAGCGCCGCTTATCGTCCCCGCAAGTGACGGGCCGGTGTGAGAGTTACTGTTCACCGTTACCGAAAAATTCCCGCGTATGAGAGGGCAGGGTATGGTCCTCATAGGGACCCGCTCTCGCTCCGTGAAGCGCGCAGCGGTACTAATGCTGTAAAATACACAGCAATAAGTACCGGCGGGCTTCAAGGGATCCCTATGAGGACCATACCCTGCCCTCTCATACGCTGCTTGATCGGCAGCGTGTGAACAGTAACAGAAACAGGTGTAAGGTATATCGGTTGTTTTAGGTTGCAAGGCACTGTTTGGATGTGATAGTATAATATCAGCAATTCACAATAAGGTGGAACAACATGAAAAAATACGGTTATATTCCTGTTATTATAATAGTTTTTTTGTTCACCGCCTGCCGCCAAGCTGCGGCGGATCCGGCAGACAGCACGGCAAGTTTCGTTTCATCCGCTGCTGCGGTTGAGACAGAGGCGCACTCCTCGGCGTCGGATGAGGATGAATATACACAGACCGAAGCGTATGCGGCAACAGAAACTGAAACGCCGTCCGTGCCGGAAACCCTATTATCCGGTGAAACGGAGAGCTTCTCCGCATCCGAAGCGGACTGGTTTCGCACAGGCGTCAAACACGCCGGTATCAACGATATTTCTGCCATCACAGCCTTAGAGCTTGCGGTAGAAGAAGGGAAACTGATGGCATCCGTCTCTGCCGGGAGCCGCTATACCTTTACAGTCGGCGATTGCACAGTGCTGGACTTAGAACCGCTGGCCGCATGCAGCGCGCTGTCTAAGCTGGAACTCACTGATCTGGATGCGCTGGGAGTCACAACCGTCGGCTGGGAGTCGCTTACATCTCTGCCGCTTGAGTTTATTGACTGCATTAACTGCGGGCTGGAAGAATTTCCGATATCCGGAGAGGACGGCGCCTTTAAAGATCTGATCTCCCTTGACCTGCCTGGAAATCACATCGCAGATCTTTCCGGCATATCACTTCCTGCCAAGATACGCTTCATTGACCTAAACGGCAACCCTGTAACGGATCTGTCACCGTTCATTCCTTATATAGACAGGCTGACCGTTGATTTTGACGGCGCCGAACTGACTTCTCCTTCCATATCCCCTGTACAGGCACAGAAATATGTGCTTGAATATTTCGCAGAGAATAACCCGCCTTTCTTCTACGGAGACGAGGAATATGTTCCGGACTTTAATGAAGAAAATTATACATTCAACAGCGCGCGTCTTTGCTGCACCCATCCGCCGGGAAGCACACATTTTCGGCATTATTACAACTCCATTGATTACTGTGTGGAGCCGAGGCTGGCGTGGATGCTTTCCTATACATTCGACTGGACAGGCAGTTTTGATGTATGGGTGGATGCGGAATATGGGTATGTTTTGATGTATGGGGATGTTCTGCCGGATTAAAGGGAATGAAGGGAAGCATTGCTCAAGTACATTTTAGAAAATGGAGTCCAGCAATTTGCTTTTGTAATTGCCGGGCTTTTATTCAATAGGAAGAAAGTCCCCCTGTAATTCCTTTTCTAATGGCCCTCCTGCGCTGCGCTTTACGGCAGGATGCGCCCAAATGTGGACAAAGCTCACCTTGATACCATTCATATTTATCTTTTTGTGAGTCACGCTTTAGAAAAAGTGCCGAGCCTCTTGATTTTAAAGGCTTTTCGGCACTTTTTATTTTATCCTTATTATGAAACAAAAAGACGGAAACCGAGCTTAACTGGCACTGTATACATACGCTGCCAAAATTCTCAACAAGCAAAAAATCCCGCGAGCGGGACAATAATTATGAGGCGAATTACCCAGTAGAACCTGGGAGAAAGGAAAAATCCAATCACTTTCTAATATCATTGGATTATACGTGACAAACTATGAATACAATAAAAAAAGTAATTGATGTATCTTATCATCAGGGAATTATCGACTGGAAAAAAGTGAAGGAATCCGGACTTGTAGATGCCGCCATCATCCGCTGTGGATACCGCGGCTATGCCACGGGGACTCTAATGAAAGATACGCAGTTTCAAAATAACATAACGGGTGCCCTAAACAACGGTATTCCTGTAGGTATCTATTTCTACTCCACAGCACTTTCCACAGCAGAAGCCAGGGAAGAAGCAGAATTTACGAATCGCTTAATAAGGAATTATGACGTTACCCTGCCTGTCGTATTTGATTATGAGGGGTATAATGACAGCAGATACCGTACATACAATAAGACAACACAGGCCCTGCGCACTGCCATGTGCAGGGCCTTTTGTGAAACAATAACTAACTATGGATATACCACTCTCGTTTACGGTTCTAAAGGCATTATCCGCAGTAAATACGATCTGTCACAGTTAAAAGATTTTCCGATCTGGTGTGCCCGTTATGCCGGCGGATATACCGGCATAACGGATGACTGCAAATATTTTCCAGATCTCGGGGAACATACGTCGAGCATCGCACTGTGGCAATACACCAGTATCGGCAGAATACCAGGTATCAGAGGCAACGTTGACCTGAATAACATGTATTTGGAGCATCACATTGGAGCATCCGATTCAGAAGCCGAAGATAGCATGGAAAATGAAATTCTCTCCGAAATACTCTCTTCCATCAAGGAACGCGAAATCTTCTGTGAAATTGCAGAATATCAGAATGGCTCCACCCCGGAAAAAGTTTATGAGGATTCTGCGTGCACTGTAAAAATCGGCTGTCTCGATCCACATGAACGCTGTGAAACCATGGGTATATTTGAGAACAGGGCGGTCGTGCTGTATACGGTAAACGGTACCGGGTATGAAAAAGTCGGCTTTGTAAAATGGCTTGGTGGTTGCAAACAGGCCACAAACTCCTATAAGGACAAAATCTACCAGAACGGTTCCTCCAGGGAACCGGTATATGCCGACAACAGCGGACAAACCAGAATCGGCAGTCTCGATCCCCACGAAAAGTGTTCCTGTATGGGAATAGTAGACGAAATGGCCATTGTACGGTATAAGATAAACGGTAAAGAGGACACAGAAAAAATCGGATTTGTGAAATGGCTTGGTGGCATCAGTTAACGTTGCATACCGCATGAACCAAGTTAAGGTCACGGTTTAGAAAAAGTGCTAAATCCACGGTTTTACAAGGGGTTTCGGCACTTTTTATTTTATCCTTATTATGAAACAAAAAGAAAAAATCCATAACCTGATAATCAGATCCGGAAAGGACCGCGGCTCTCTCACAGCCCCCCTCTCCCGGATCTTTTTATATATCAAAACACTTAAAAAAAGAAAGAGAGGAATTTAAACATGGGAATCAACTCAAACATGGCAAGCAGAGAAGTCTGCGACCTGATTTTTGTGGACTACGCCACAAAGAAACCTTTTTTAAACCTGGATTACGCGAACGTAACCACAACTGAACTGACAGGTGAGTCCTTATTCGCTTACGGCGGCAAAGGACATCCCAAGAAAGTACAGTTCTCCGGCGAGCGCGGCGGCACATTGACCATCGAAACGCAGATGCAGTCCGTAAAGCTGTGGCAGCTGATCACCGGCGGTGAACTGAACAAAAATGCTAAATTTGTTAAGAGAGCGGAAAAGATTACCGCAGGTACGGAAAGTTCCGTTATCACTCTGGATGAAACACCGATCACCGGAACTGTCAATGTATATGCGGCAGCTGATGACTGCGGTGAAGAGCTGGCTTGCACTGTTGCGGAAAAAACAGTTACGCTTACAACACCCGTGGCTGCCGGTACAAAAGTAGTTATCTACTATATGACTGAGGTGACGGATAAGGTGGAAAGAATCTCTATCAAATCCACCAGCTTCCCGAAAAATTTCATCGTATACGGCGATACAGTCATGAAGACAGAGGAGGATGAACTGCTTCCTTACCGCCTGATCGCTTACAAGGCCGCACCGCAGTCCAGCATGTCTTTAAGCTTCTCCAATAACGGTGATCCCGGCAGCATTTCCCTGGTCTGTGATCTGATGGCTGATGACGAGGATCATATCCTGGATCTGGTGCTGCTGGAGGAGTAACTGACCAAACTATTATATGCATTAAAAACTAACATGTACTGAAGTGCACACAGGTCATTCTTTAGATGACCTTCAAAGAAAGAAGGAGAATAATTATGTCATTATTAACAATACCAGTTTATGGCGGCCCGGGGGATTCAGCTTATGCCCAGACAGGGTCTATTGCGATTGCTGAGTCCTATTCCACATTATGGAATGAATATGGATATAAGTATATTGAGTATAATGTAACAGGCACATCACAGAAAAAACGGGGTTATATCACTGGCGGATCGGCAGCCTCCAAGGCTCCGAGCTCTTTTTCGACCGGTTGCGGCGGCTATACAAAAGTAAAAGCTAATGTATATGGAGGGCCTAATATAGATAATTACGCAAAAACCGGTTCTTTGGACCAGGTCGAATGGGTCACCGTATTATCAACAACCGATGATAATTTCTATTTTGTTGAATACTTTACCTCCACTGGAACTAAACGCGGATATGTTCTGAAATTATCCGTGAATTTAAGTCAAAATACTGCACTGGGAAAGGCCAATGCGGATATCACCACATATCAGGCACCTGGAGGCGGCATATCCGGTTCCTTAAAAGAAGAAGAGTATATGACCATTCTATCTAAGGTGTCCAATTATTATCAGATTGAATATAATACAACCTCCGGCCGAAAGAAAGCCTATGCAAAAATAAGCGACATTACCAAAATAGGAAATGGTGCGATTGATATAACTCCTGAAGAGGGAATCGAGGCTGCAATGGCCGAAGCTGCATCCGTTTACAGCGGCCCCAGCAGTAAGATATATGCCAGCATCGGCAGCGTTAGTGCCGGAGAGGTAATTTCTATTCTTCATAAAGAAGATGCTTTCTATTACATTAAATACCTCACTTCCAAAACTTATAAGCGCGGTTATGTGTCTGTTTCCTCTGTTTCTGCTTTCTCCGGCAATCCGGAAGCTTTTGGTACTCTGGGCGGCTCTCTCAAGACGGTGTCTGCCAAGTGTACCGCATACTCCGCACCGGATACATCTTCCGCAACAGTTGGGTCTGTATCCGCTAATGAAACGGTTACTGCATTCGATCTGATGGAAAACGGATTTACCTGGGTTGAATACAGCACATCTTCCGGGACCAAACGCGGTTATATCGCAAACAGCAATTTTGCGGACTCCGGCAAAGGCACTGTTGCCTTGATTACTTCTGATTGCGATTGCTACTACGTTCCTAATGCTTTATCTATTGGCAGCGTATATGCTAACGAATATGTCGTTATATTAGACAAGTGCAAAACAGAAAAAAGCGGTGACCTGGATTATGACTATTATTATATTGAATACAATTCTTCCAAAGGAAGAAAACGCGGATATGTTCTCCGCAACTTTGTAACAGCCAGTACAGCGATTGGCGGTGATATCATTGACTCTGCATATCCGCTGAGAACTTTATGCCAGTCCAATCAGCAGCAGGATGTTTACGCCGGACCTTCTTCTGTTTACGCATCAGTTGGCTCCATTGGATTAACAGAAATCGTTTGGAAACTCTGCACTGAAAATGACTATACATATATACAGTATTTCACTAGTTACGGAAATAAACGCGGTTATGTGCCCACTGTGACCTTAAGCCATTATGAATCTGTAAAGGAGATTCCATATCCAACAATCCCCAACTCAACAAACTATATGATCGGAACAAGCGGGGAAGGAAATCCGCTGTGGTGTTATCGATTTGGAAATTCTGATTATAATAATATACTGGTGCTAAACTTTGCGATACATGGATATGAAGATGCCTGGGCTCAAGACGGCATCGAATTGTTTAATGTTGCTGTTAAATTAATGAGCCGTCTCTCCGATGAATATGCTTCCACTTCGAGTCCATTTAATGATTGGCTTATATATATAATTCCCTGCGCGAATCCTGATGGGCTGTTATACCGTGGTGGAACGCCTTCAGGAGATTGCGATGGAAAAGGGCGTCATACCACAACCCAATGGGATTGGCCTGATGAACTAAATGGAAGCGGGAATTATGATGCCAAACTGGCGCAGGGCTTTTTTGTGCCTGATGGACATATCGATATGAACCGCTGCTTTCCTGTAAACTTTGTGGCAAATGCATCCGGCCGCAATCGCACAGGGAATAAACCGCTGATGGCAAAAGAAGCCCTGTATTTGGCAAAGTTTCTGGATGATATTAGAGATAATAATCCCAACGCGAATAAATACTTTGTTGATGTACATGGGTGGACACAGCAAATTATAACATCGAATGAAAAATTACTGAATAGTTTCTCATCTAAATTTTATGACGACGACAGTGACTATGGAATTTATGATAAAAGCAGAACACTTACAATTGCTAAAGGTTATATAGGGACCTATGCAGAAAGTATCGGCTTTAATAGTTGTTTATTTGAATTTCCCGCAACTGTCAAAGCACTGGGGGATGTCTCGCATAAAGGATATGACACCAGATTTATTGCCAGCATACATAATATTGTTGTACCTGCATCTAACAACAGCTAAGTATTTTCTTAATGCCCTGTTCGAGAATAAAAAGTATTACAGTTCATTCTTGAACAGGGCCCTAAGTTTTGTCGGTTTAACTCTTAAATAATACTACAGCTTGCATTTGTAAAACTGCTATGATATATTGAGTACACTATGGTGATGCACATTAAATGTAGGAATCTTTCATAGTAAAGAAACGCAGAGCAATATACTTTGACATTATTCTGTTTGTATTTGTGAAGGAGAGCATTATGAAAAAACAGTTATTTAAAATATTTTTATTTATCGTTCTAATTTTATCAGCCTGCTCTCCTTCGGACAGCATACAGGGTTCTGTTCATACTTTGCCTGAATCTGACACAGTTCCTGTCACAAACGAGACAGAAATCCCCTCTTCCGAGAGTACTGTTACGCTATTTACAGAAACTGAAACCACCACCACTCCCGCTCCGCCTTTCTATACTCTTGATGATAACTGGCTTTATAATTTTTCCCCAAATCCGTCAAAAATCAATTCTCTCTACATCGAAGCAGGGGAGAATGAACTGTGGATTAATGATATTATATTCAAGCCGGGGGAGCTAAAGATTTTGGATTTAGCCCATCTGAGAGAATGTTCCAATCTACAGTTTCTGCATATTAACGATCTTGCGGATTTGGATATAGCGGTTACAGGATGGGACGCATTGGCCAACCTTCCCACTCAAATTATTGAATGTACAAATTGTAACCTTACCGAATTTCCTATATCCGGACTTGACAACAGTTTTAATAAGCTTACTACTCTTTATTTAAATAACAATCAGATATCGGACCTGTCCGGCATTATACTACCGGAAAATCTAAACAGAATATATTTAAACAATAATCCTATCTCGGATATCGCTCCTTTGTTTCCGTATTCAAAAAAATGTCGGACCTCCCTATATGGTGTCGACTTTAATACGCGTATGATTACTTTAGATGAGGCACGAAATTCAGCTGCTGATTATTTCTCCACTGTTATGCTTCCATATTTTGATGAAAATAAAGACGCAGAACTATATTTTCCAAAATTTGATGAAGACATCTATATTTATACGGATGCAGTCCTGTGCTATTCTCGTGATTATGCTCCTGGTAATCCCAAGAGGACGGTTGATCTATGTTCAGAATCAAAGATGGCATGGATGCTGGATTACCGCTTTGAAGGATCAACAGGCGCATTCTTTGTATGGGTGGATGCTCTTACAGGTGAAGTTTTAAAATACAGTGCTATTCTTGCGGATTAGTTGCATGATGCAAATTGTAGCGTTTTTGAAATTTTATTTTGGATAGATGCAGAAAACTGTGATTTACTAATATATTATAGCAAATTACGATTAAACCTGCCATTTTCATTTTGAGTCAGGGAGAGGATTTATGGAAAAACATATACTAAATATATTCTTACTTTTCGTTCTATTATTATCAGCCTGCTCTCCTTTGGACAGCAAACAGGGTTCTGTTCAAACATTGCCCGAATCTGACACAGTCCCTATCATAAATGAGACAGAAATCCACTCTCCTGAGAGTACAACTGCGCAATATATAGAATCTGAAACAACCACCTCCCCCGCTCCGCTTTTCTATGCTCTTGATGATAACTGGCTTCATAATTTTTCAAAGAATCCTTCAAAAATCAGTTCTCTCCACATTGAAGCAACAGAGAATGAGTTGCGGATTAATGATGTTATATTCAAGCTGGGGGAGCAAAAGATTTTGGATTTAAGCCAGCTTAACGAATGTTCCAATCTGCATTTTCTACATATCTCCGATCTTGCGGATTTAGATATGACGATCAGAGGATGGGAATCATTAGCTAGTCTCCCCACTCAACTTATCGAATGTACAAATTGCGGCCTTACTGAATTTCCTATAGCCGGACT
The DNA here is from genome assembly GCF_003477885.1 of Lachnotalea sp. AF33-28. Classification (GTDB taxonomy): domain Bacteria; phylum Bacillota; class Clostridia; order Lachnospirales; family Lachnospiraceae; genus AF33-28. The sequence goes on along the minus strand of NZ_QUEE01000017.1, from coordinate 17,971 downwards.
TAACAACGGTTTTAATAAGCTTACTGAGCTTTGCTTAAATAACAATCAGATAACGAACCTGTCCGACATCATACTTCCGGAAAATCTAAGCAGCATATACCTAAACAATAATCCGATCACGGATATCGCCCCATTGTTTCCTTATACAAAAGAATGCTGGATATCCCTATACGGAGTAAACATTAGTACGGATATGGTTACCCAGGACGAGGCGCGGAAGTATGCTGCCGATTATTTCTCTTCTATTGCGCTTCCGTATTTTGGTGAAACTGAAAGAAACGAATTATATTTCCCTAAGTTTGACGAAGAAACCTATATCTATACGGACGCAGTTTTATGCTATCCGCATGATAATGATCACGGTCTGGACAACCTAACGGTCGTATTATGTCAGGAACCAAAAATGACCTGGCGGCTGGATTATGGCTTTGAAGGATCAACCGGCGCATTTTATGTATGGGTGGATGCTCTTACAGGCAATATTTTAAAATACAGCGCAATTCTTGCGGATTAGCCGCATGGTACAAACCATTGTCACGCTTTAGAAAAAGTGCCCAACCCCATGATTTACAAGGGTTTCCGGCACTTTTTATTTTAACCTTATTATGAAACTAAAAGAAAAAATCCATAACCCGATAATCAGATCCGGAAAGGACCGCGGCGCTCCCACAGCGTCCCCCCTCCCGGATCTTTTTATATATATATAATTTCAAAAAAGAAAGTGAGGAATTTAAACATGGGTATCAACTCAAACATGGCAAGCAGAGAAGTCTGCGATCTGATCTTTGTGGACTACGCCACAAAGAAACCTTTTTTAAACCTGGATTACGCGAACGTAACCACAACGGAACTGACAGGTGAATCCTTATTCGCCTACGGCGGCAAGGGACATCCCAAGAAAGTACAGTTCTCCGGCGAACGCGGCGGCACACTGACCATCGAAACACAGATGCAGTCCGTAAAGCTGTGGCAGCTGATCACCGGCGGCGAGCTGAACAAGAATGCTAAATTTGTCAAGCGAGTGGAAGCGGTTACCGTAGGTGCAGACAGCTCCACCATCACTCTGGATGAAGCTCCGGTTGCCGGATCTGTCAACGTATTTGCGGCGGCTGACGACTGCGGAGAAGAGATGGCATGCACTGTTTCCGATAAGGTAATCACACTTACGGCGCCGGTTGCCGAAGGAACAAAAGTCGTTGTTTATTACATGGCAGAGGTGACGGACAAAGTGGAACGCATCTCCATCAAAGCCACCAGCTTTCCCAAAAACTTTGTTGTATACGGCGACACCGTCATGAAGACAGAGGAAGACGAACTGCTTCCTTACCGCCTGATCGCTTACAAGGCCGCGCCGCAGTCCAACATGTCCTTAAGCTTCTCCAACAACGGAGATCCCGGAAGCATCTCTCTGGTCTGCGACCTGATGGCTGACGATGAAGACAACATCCTGGATCTGGTGCTGCTGGAAGAGTAATCGCCATTGTAACAGTGAATCTAAACGTAATTGTATTGTAGTTTGTGTAAAATCAAACACCCTGCCGCAATCAGCGGGGTATTTGACCCTCGGGGCAGCAGCCAATGATCCATACAGGCATATCTGCCTGGCTCGCTGTCTCGGGGGAATAATGAACCGGAACGGACCAATGCTGTCCGTTCTTTTCTTTCGGGGATAAGCACGCCTGCAATGCAAAAAGCAGAGTGCTTATCCCCTTTTTTTTGTTCACTAGGAGGATAGAAACGGAATGAAATTATTTTCCAGCCTGAAAGAGGTAGCAGAATGCTATGGCATGGAGAATCTGGTACCTGTTACCAATCTGCAGCAGATCCTGTTTTACGTCCGCCGTTTCGGCCTTCAGCCCAAATGGATCGATGAAAGCACGGAAAACAAAGGCCACATCGTCTGCTACTATCTGAAACAGGAAACATGCCTGGCCTATAAGAAATGGAAGGACAACCGCCCGCAGTCAGGCGAAACTTCCCTATAGAAAAGAGGTAATCCCATGCAGGAAATCATGCAGTCCATCGATTGGATGGAACTTATAAACGCCCTGTGGGCCATCGTCATACTGCCGCTGCTGACCTATATCGGTAAGCAGATACACGAATGGACCAAGGCCAAAAAGATCGACAAATACAGCGATATCCTTTACAAAAATGTGACCGCGGCTGTGAAGGATGTATACGAAACCACAGTTAAGGACATCAAGGGAACCGAAGACTGGACTCCCGAAAAGCAGAATGAAGTCAAAGAGCTCGCCAAAACAAAAGCCATTCAGGCTCTGTCCAACAGCGCTTATCAGATCCTGAAAGCCGCCAACAACGATTTTTCCGCCTGGCTGGATTCCCTGGTAGGCACAGCTCTGTACGATCTGAAAAATAAATAAACACGAGGAGGAACAATTATGGCATATAAAATCGCGGTGGATGCCGGCCACGGTCTGTCTGCCGCCGGCAGAAGATGCTTAAAAAGCATCGATCCCAATGAAACCGGGGAATGGCAGCTAAACAGCCGCATCGCCGGCTATGTAACCGAGCACCTGAAGGCTGCCGGAGTGCAGACGCTGCGAACCGATGATATCACGGGAGAAATCGATGTCTCCCTCTCAGGCCGCTGTCGGAAAGCCAACGCATTCGGGGCAGATCTGCTGATCTCCATCCATGCAAACGCAGGCATCAACGGCGGGTCCGGGGGAGGTATTATGGTTTACGCGCTGCCCAATGCCAGCCAGTCCACCAAAGAATGGCAGGAGGATACCTGGCGGCAGACAGTAGCTGAAACGGGACTTCGCGGCAACCGCTGCCACCCCCTGTCCTATGCAAACCTTACCATATTAAAACATGCGTCCATGCCCGCCCTCCTCTGTGAGTGCGGCTTTATGGACAGCACCGTGGATACGCCGGTTATACTCACCGACGGTTTCGCCAGAAAATGTGCCCGCAGCATTGCAAACGCTGCCCTGAAACGCCTTGCCCTTTACAAAAACGGCAGTGGGGTCAAGCCGGTATATGCTGACGCCAACCGCACCAGCGCCATCGGCTCCCTGAACCCTGATGAAACCTGCCGTCTCATGGGCACCTGCGGCAATTCTATGATCGTTCTCTATGAGGTCACCTCCGGCGCACAGTACTATCCGGCGGACCGCAATTATAAGGTGGGATTTATCAACTAAACGGAGGAACCAATGGATGAAAAATATACTGATCTGGCTGTAAAGCTGGAAAATGTGGACAGCCGCAGCAAGTCCAACCAGAACCGTCTGGACCATTGCGAGGCTGCCATCAAAGAGCTCCGGGAGGACCAGAAAGCGATCATCATACTGGCCAACGGAGTGGACAAAATTGCAAACGAAATGGTAAACATAAAAGAAGACATCAAAGATGTCAAAGCGGGTCAGTCCGAACTGACTGAAAAAGTTACCATCCTGGAAAACAAACCGGCCCAGGAGACCAGAGAACGCTTAAACGGCATGATGGACAAGCTTTTGTGGCTTTTGATCGGAGGCGCGGCCGCCTGGCTGCTCTCCCAGATCATACCGGCCATCAGCTGGTAACCGGTCCGGCAGCAACTGAACAACTCAATAAACGCGGAGGAGATATGCAATGAATAAAACTGATTTAAAGAAAATCGTACATAAAAGCAAAAGCTATGACTATTATTACGACGAGGACGAAAACGCCTTTCTGCCCCGTCAGGCCTATGCCGACACAGAAGGTCTGCCCAAACTGACCATCAAACCTCTGGATCTGATGACCACCGCGGCCATCGCCAACAAAACCGCCGAAATCGTAGTGACCGATGACGGCAGCTACAATCCGGAATATGAAAAGCTCATCAAGCTCTATCATATCCTCAAAGAATCCTGCGGATTCAGGTTGGATGAATTTGATGAAGAGGAAATGTACGCCATCCTCCTCTCTCCCATCGGCCAGCTGATCGACGCAGAAGAATTCAACATCCCGTTTTTGCATGAACTGGAGGTGCTGACCGCCAAGAGGATCGCCATGCGCAAGGACCTGATACTAAGGGACCACTCTGTGAGGGATAAAGTGGTGGAGTTGCTTGAAAAAGAAATCGGCAGCAATGATCTGCAGATCGAGCTCTTAGAGCAGCAGAAGGCGATGAATGAGGCGTTTACGCCGGAAGAACAGAAACAGCAGGTACAGCTGCTTTCAGAGTTTATGGAAATTATGAAAAAAGAGGGATTTGATGAAAATCTGAACCGCATAGTGAGTGAACCTGCCAATAAAGAATTTTTTACCAGCCTTTCTAACCGTGGTAATGTCTGATTTCTCTTTATATTAAGGAGCTGTGCCATGGCAGGGACACAGCTCCTTTCCCTTTTAATACTTAACAAATATATACACGGAATGGAACTATTCCATTCGTGAAAGAAAGGAGTCTATCTAAATGGCTGATCTAAATACACCAAAACTAAATGTCCAGTTAGATACTCAAAAAGCGAAAAAAGTATTTGACGAGTTTCGCACAAAAATGGCCAGCCAACCAATAAATCTGGAATTATCTATTGACACAAATACATTTCTTTCACAGGCAAAGAAGGATATTCCCCGTTTAATGGAACGTGTTCAAAATTCACTGGCCCAACAGACTTCCTTAGACATAACACTTAATCTGGATTTTAATACAGTTTCCGTCATACCGGATTCGCTGACTAAGCCCATTGAATCCATCAACAAATCAGCAATCAGCCTGTCACAGCAGCTAAAGGAACTTCGATCGGAATTTAAAGCCTTTGATGTTCCAAAGCCTCTTGCTTCGCTTTCCCATGAGTTCGGCAGCCTGACAGATGGTATTACTTCCACGGAAGAGACCTATGCGGATTTTGTTAAAAACCTAGTGAATGTTAAAACAATGACTTCCGTCGTAGTGAAAGATCTCATGGATAATCTGTTGAATAAAAAGAGCATCGGTAGACTCAAAGGCGGGTCTCACTCTAATAATATGCCCAGCCTGGCCAAGTGCGCCTGAAAGGCGATTCAAGGTCGGGTATGTTCTATAGCGGTTCTATAGAGATGCTCGTTAAACATATCGTAATTGGCTATTACCATAGGCCAGTGCTGGAATACATAATATTCTTTGGCTACAACGTGGCCGGAAACGGCGGGCGTGAATGCACTCCGAAAGGATATGGGAACCGAAACCGTAAAAAAACAAAGAATTGGCCATATGTCAGTCATCCGGCTGTAATGCCGGATAAACGCTAAGTGGCAGCCATCTCGGCAAGACGTGTAAATCAGCAGCGGACTCCTGTACAACCATGCTTTATATCGCAGGCTGTTACAGGAAGTGTTCAGAGACTGTAAACGATATCGTGTCTGAAATATTACAGGCATGTAAAAGACAGTCCGGCGTGGAGCAATCCATCTCCCTAACCAGGAGCATAATTGCAAAGTGTGCTATCTGCACGCGGCAGCTAGTGGTATGAAAAATAGCTGCTGTCTTAGATGGGCTTCATACAAGCCGTAAGTTGGGAAGAATTGTATGTACTTACCGTCTAGATTTTAACATGTTTTGATATAAAACAGTCCCATCCTGTTTTAACATTGCTGATATTTTCATATCAAAACAAAGAACTTACAGTTTTTAATACGTCTTTGAGCACACTTAGAAACAACTGGAAACAACTGCGAAAAGATATCACAGCGAAGAAACTTTCGAATATACCAGGAGATTTAAACTACTTTTTTTCGGATAAACAGAAAAAGGATATCTTAGATGTTGATTCAACAATTCCAGTTCTTTCAAAAGAAGAAGCTCAAGCACGAATTAATAAAATTAACAGTAAAAAAAAAGATTCAAAATTCAATATCAATGATTTAAATGAAAAGGAACGGAAGTATACCGCAGAATGGTTAGAAAGCACCAAAGGCCAAGTCCGAACCGCGGAAAGCTATATGGAAGCCAACGAAAAGGCCCGTAAATCCATAGAAATGGAGAACAAGGCCATCGAAGCGCAGGGGATCGCTGCCCGTGCTGCCAGTGTTGGTGTAAATCTGTTAATAACAGCAAGCCACATGTTATTTATGTATCTTATCTCCACGGTTATACAAAAGGCTCTGGACGCATGGGACAAATACATTCATAAACTTGATTATGCGAAACAAAAGCTCGCAGAAAGCAAAGAAGGATACGAAACCATCACCTCGGAAATAGCGGATCTTAACGAACAGCTGGAAGCTAACAATCTGCTGATAAATGAGCTGAATTCCAAAGGAAAACTAAGTTACGTTGAAGAAAATCAGCTGAATGATCTACAGGATGCCACCAAAGAGCTTGAAAGACAGCTGGCTATAAAACAACTTGAAGAACAAACGGCGGCGGAAGATCTCTATAAAACGAATAAAGAAGCTTATGAGCTTGAGTCCAATGGAGGCCCGCTTACCCCGGAGAATATCAAAGCACGCGCTGACCAGGGACCCGGCATCGATTTACTTGCAAAAGGAAACGCCCTTGATAAGTCAGCTGCCATATACCAGCTCAATGAATATCTTAACGATCCAGAACTGCAGGATTCGAAAGAGTACTATGAGGACTTATTAGCCGACACAAAAAAAGCGCTGGTAGAAGATCTCTCAACCTATCAGGATTATCAAAGTAATATAACCGCTTTACAGGCTTCCCATCCCCTGACTGAAGAGCAGCAGCAGCTATCTGCCCAACTGGAAAGTGACATACATTCCATCTTCCAAACTCTTGGAGAAAGTGACATCTGGAATGATCTCCAGTTAAATGACCTGATACGGTCCGGCGACTTCAAATCCGACAATGCAGAAATAATTGCGCGAATCCAGGAAGGCAGTTTTACCGAATCGGATCTGCAGGATTACACGCAGCTGAATGCCGCATTAGAGGAAAGTAATCTGCTTTTGGAAAACGGACAGTCTGCCTCTAAGCTATATTTAGACCGAATGACGCAGATAGCCAATACACCTTTTGATATTTCCTCTGAAAACTCCATTCAGGCTATTGATGATTTTCAAAACCGCCTTTCCGTTCTACACTCCGCATTGCAGAATACTGATGATCCCGATTCCATGATGGAAGCAATGAAACAGTTTCCGGAGCTGCAAGAAGAGACCGGTGACTTATCCGCAGCCATTCAGGATCTGATTCAGAACGAACTGCAGGAACTCTATGCGCGTCTTGGTGAAAACATCCCGCCAAATATCCTCGAATTATTTGACGACATGGCTGAAAAAGCTGCTATTACATCAGATACATTTAATTCCGTGTCCGATGCTCTTGACCACATGTCAACCGCATATCAGAGTGTAGCCGACATTACGTCCGCTTACGATGAAACCGGCCTTATCACGCAGGATTCCTTAAAAGCAATCAGCGCCCTCGGCGGTGAATATGAAAAGCTGACTATACAGTATATGGCAGGTGGCTTTACCGATTCCTACTATCTGGAGCATTTAAACGAAGTCTATAACACGGATCTGGAGAACTACCGCCTCTATCTTCTTGAAAAATACGGCGCCGATGAGCCGTTCTGGAATACACTGATGGAAAACAATTCCTCCTTCATTGATTCCATGAATGAAAATTATGGTATAGACCTCTCTAACTGCCGCTCCTATAACATGGCGAAGCTTCAGATCGAAGCTCAGACATTGGGCTCTGTCTCCAGCATGTGGTCCAAATACTATAATGCAGAGTCAGGAACTATGACGGATGAATATACCCGTCTGAAAGACAAGCTGGAAGAAATGGGAGCCCAAGGCCTGTCCCATACCAAAATTTATCAGCTGACTCAGAAAGAGTATGATAAAGCAAAAGCGATCAAAGAACAGGCAGACATTCATAAGAAAGCGATGCAGGAGCTGGAAGATATAACATATAGCAATATCGATGCCAGCTTTAAAAAGCTGGATACCGGTGCATCGAAGGCTTCTCAAAGCGTCAGTAACCTGACCGATCATGTGGATTCCCTCACCGATAGCCTGGAAAACCAGAAATCTGCCCTGGAGCAAGTCAAATCCCGCTACGAACAGGTCAGTTCTGCCGTCAGCTGGTTTTACGATCAGAAGATTCAGGCGGAACAGAATTCCATTGACAGTCTTGAAAAGCAGAACGAACAGCTGGAAAAACAGCAGAGCGTATATGATTCCGTACTAAAAGCGGTTGAAGCAGTCTACGATAAAGAAATCGAATCTCTGCAGGCACAGCAGGACGCCATTCAGGATAAGATCGACGCACTGCGGGACGCCAACGATGAGCAGGAACGCCAGACCGCTCTGGAGAAAGCACAGTATGCCCTGGAGCAGGCCCAGATGCAGCGGTCTAAATATCTGTTTAACGGCCGTGAATTTGTCTACGAGACGGATAAGGAGGCCATCACAAGCGCCCGAGATTCATTTGATGACGCCCGGCTGGAGATCAAAACATCCGAGCTGGAAAAGGAGAAGGAATCCCTGCAGTCCTCCATTGATCAGCTGGAGAAATACAAATCCATGTGGGGAGACCTAAGCAGTACCTATGAGATTTCGCAGAATGATCTGCTGGCTAAAATGGTGCTTGGAAATGAATATCAGAACATGGTGCTGCAGAATCGGACAGCCGACGTAGAGGCATTTAAGGATAACTACATCTCCATCCAGACACAGATCAACGACAACCAGGGGCTGATTGATTCCTATAATGAGAAAATCGCCTATTATGAGTCCCTTAAATCTCAGTGGGAAGAACTGACAGGCCAGTACCAGGCACAGCAGAATATCCAGCTGCTGATGGAAACCTTCGGAACAGATTATGAGAAGCTCCTCCTGGACGGCAGGACCATGGCATGGGATGCATTTGCGGAAAGCTACCTGGGCGTTCAGATCGAAATAGACGAGATATCGGCTAAAATAGAAACTGCTATGGACAACGCAGCCTCCACTGCGGAAACGGCAGCAGACAGACTGACCGCAGCATATAACAGGCTTGCTGCGCAGGCTGGCATCACCTTCAATATCAAAGGTGCAAAGATCCCCCCCGGCGCCGCCCTGTACCATTCCGGCATCAAAAAAGGCCGGGTAGGCGAACGTCTGTTAAGCGATCAGGAAACCCTGAACACGCTCTATACCCACGCCACAGGCGACCCCATTCACTCCGATGAGCTCTTAGCCAAGCTCAAGGTGGGTGAAGTTGTCCTGACAAAGGATCAGCAGCAGCGCACCGCGGCATCGCTCTGGAATTATGACCGTTTCACAGAGATGTCCCGCAGTCTCGTTCTCTCCAGCTTTTCAGCCGACTCTGTGCCCTCCCTTCCCTCCTATCTCACTAATAACGCAAACCGCAATATGGATTTCACCCAGAACATCCGCATTGAACTGCCCAATGTGAAGACAGGGACAGATGCAAACCAGATCATCAACCAGCTTAGCAATCTTTCTCTGAAAGCCAATCAGTACTTTAACAGGAGGTAACCATGCTTCATCTCGATACAGAAATATTAAAAGCGATTTCCTGCGGCATCAATAAAGCCGCCGTAGGACTCAAAGCAGATATGACGTTTCCGTCCGTCGTATATGAAGCGCATTGCGACGGAACCTACACAATCAAAAAAGACGGCCAGGACTACAAAGTCAAAAATGCCCTGGGCACCGCGCTCTCACCCGGACAGCATGTCTGGGTGAAGCTGCCTATGAATAAGCTGGAGTTCATGCATATCTGCGGAATCCGATAAACTGTCCGCAGTTAAACCAGGTTTATTTATTCAGTAACTCACTCATCAAAGAAAGGTGGTACATTTTCATGGCAACCATTAAAATCAAAGACCTCCCGGAGGCGAATCAAATCTCCGACTCCGACCTGGTCATTTTAGAAGATGCCGATACGACCCGCAAAGCCGCGGGACAGACTCTCATCCATTATGTCGGAAATCACCCTGATATCAACAACCGTTTTTTAACCAGGGACAGCTTAGGTGCTGCCGGAGAAGCCGCGCCCTTGGATGGGACCGGCAAGCTCTCTTCCGATTATCTCAATTTCGGCAAGGCTGCAGGCACAGTCTATGAAGGCTCTGAAGGGGAAAAACTGGAAGATGCTGTCGCTTCGGCTGCTGAAAGTTTAGATACAAAGGCAGATGCCTCTGTATTAAACGCCCATACACAGAATACCGGTATTCATATTTCCGCAGAAGAAAAAGCTGCATGGAATGCCGCAAAAGCACATGCGGACTCTCTGCATGCCAGAACCGACGCAACTAAAACTGAGTCCTCTGCTGCCAACGGCAGCATTAAAATCAACGGCGCGGATACCAAAGTCTACACACATCCCGACAGCGGTGCGGCGGCAGGCACATATACTTCCGTCACCGTAGATACAAGGGGACATATAACAGCGGGCAGCAATCCCACGGTTCCCGTAACACAAGGCGGTACCGGCGCCACTACAGCCGCGGCCGCTCTTAAGAATCTGGGCGTCAGCGCCTCCGCCGCAGAAGTAAACCTTTTAAGCGGTGCAGCAATCACCACAGATGAGCTGAACAGTCTTGAAAACATTTCAGATAATGTACAGCAGCAGCTGGATGATAAGGCTTCCACCGCGTCCTTAAGCAGCCACGCCAATAGCACTGCAATTCATATAAAGGATTCAGAAAGAACCGCATGGAATCTAGCCAAAACACATGCGGATTCCACGCATGCCAGAGCTGACGCGACTAAGACCGAAGCTTCTGCCACCAATGGAAATATCAAAATCAACGGCACGGATACCGGTGTGTATACGCATCCTGCCAGCGGTGCCGCGGCAGGCACTTATACCTCCGTCACTGTTAATGTACAGGGGCACATCACCGCGGGCACAAATCCCACAGTTCCCGTTACACAGGGCGGCACCGGCGCCACTACGGCCGCGGCTGCTCTTAAGAATCTGGGCATCAGCGCCTCCGCTGCAGAGCTCAATATTTTAAGCGGTGCGGCGGTCACTGCCAAAGAGCTGAATCATCTGAAGGATACTACTGAAAACGTACAGACACAACTGGATGGAAAAGCATCCGCCGAGTCTTTAACCGGCCATACCGGCAACGCAGCCGTTCATATAACCGCTGCAGAAAGAACCGGCTGGAATCTGGCCAAAGCACATGCGGATTCCACCCATGCCAGATCCGATGCGACAAAAACCGAAGCTTCCGCCACCAACGGAAACATTAAGATCAACGGCACGGATACCAAGGTTTATGCACATCCTGCAAGCGGCGCCACAGCAGGCACTTATACTTCCGTCACCGTAGATTCACAGGGGCATATCACAGCAGGCACAAATCCCACAGTCCCTGTAACCAAAGGCGGCACCGGCGCTGCCACAGCCGCAGCCGCCCTGAAAAATCTGGGCATCACTGCATCCGCAGAGGAGCTCAACATCCTAAGCGGCGCCACAGTCACCGCGGAGGAGCTCAACAGCCTGAAAGATGCCACGGACGGCATCCAGTCACAGCTGGATGAGAAAGCCTCCGCCGCTTCCTTAAACAGCCATACCGGAAATACTGCTGTACATATATCAACCGCAGAGAGAACCAACTGGAATCTGGCCAAGACACACGCGGACACCGCACATGCCAGAACCGACGCGACAAAAACCGAAGCTTCCGCCACCAATGGCAGCATCAAAATCAACGGCACGGATACCAAGGTCTATGCTCATCCAGCAAGCGGTGCTACAGCAGGCACCTATACTTCCGTCACCGTGGATTCACAGGGACATATCACGGCAGGCACAAATCCCACGGTTCCCGTATCACGGGGCGGCACAGGCGCCGCTACGGCCGCAGCGGCTATTAAAAACCTTGGAATCACTGCGACGTCCGCTGAGATTAACATTTTAAGCGGCACTACCGCCACAGCGGAAGAACTCAACAGCCTGAAGGACACTGCGGAAGAACTGGACAATTTGAAAACCGCTGCGCAAGACCTTCAGTCCCAGATGGATGGAAAAGCAGCTTCCACCTCTTTAACCGGCCATACCGGCAATACAACCGTTCACATAACCGCTGCAGAGAGAACCAACTGGAACCTGGCCAAGACACACGCAGACTCCGCACATGCCAGAACCGATGCGACAAAAACCGAAGCTTCTACCACCAATGGCAGCATCAAAATCAACGGCACGGATACCAAAGTCTATGCACATCCTGCAAGCGGTGCCACGGCTGGCACCTATACTTCCGTCACTGTGGATTCACAGGGGCATATCACAGCGGGCACAAATCCCACTATTCCCGTATCACGGGGCGGCACAGGTGCAACAACTGCAGCGGCGGCCTTGAGCAATCTCGGTCTCACAGCCACAGCAGCTGAACTGAATAAACTGGACGGAATCACGGCCAGCACAGCCGAGCTGAACTATGTGAAGGGAGTGACCTCCGCCATCCAGACGCAGTTAAACGGAAAAGCGGCCGCTTCCCACGGCAACCATGTCCCGGCCATTGATACCGCAAGCAGCGGAAAAGTGCTCAAATCCAACGGCACCGCCTCCGCATGGAGCGCTCTGACCTCGCAGGATGTCACAGATGCGCTGGGATATGTCCCGGGGCACGGCGGAGAATATGGAATCGCTACAGAATCCACGCCCGGGCTGATTAAATCCGGCACGGATATCGCAGTGGATACCGCAGGCAATGTGAGCGTTAAGGACAACAGCCACAGCCATACCGTCGCCAATGTCACCGGCCTTCAGGCCGCGCTGGACGGCAAGTCACAAGCCTCCCATACGCACTCCAATTATGCTTCGGCAGTTACCGTAACCGGCTCCGGCAACGCGGTCACCGCAGTCTCTCAGAGCGGCAATACGATCACCGCAACAAAAGGGAGCACTTTTCTGACCGCCCATCCGGCCGTAACCATGGCATCCAACACGACTTCCAGCGCGTCGTCCGTATCATTTTCGGCCATCGACAGCGTCACTAAGGATACTTTCGGACATGTGACCAAGGTCAACACCAAGACTGTTACCGTTCCAAAGTATACAGTCGTAAGTGACACCGAACCGACCGGTCAGGCTGCCAGCGACATCTGGTCCAAAGAATATTAATACAGGAGGCACCGCTATGGCAAATCAACTCAATACACCCATTGTCAACTGGAGCCCTGCCTTTGATCCGGCTTTCAGCCATACCTTTACATTTTCCTATACCGGAAACCAGGCGGTGAAAAACAGGGCTGTGATCTATGACAATGACACCTATGAAAACGTATATGACCGGATCCAGGAAGGGCTGAAGCTGGACCATGTTCTGCCCTCCAATACACTGGCGTCCGGCAGAACCTATGTGATACAGATACAAGTCTTCGACGCCGCCGGAGCGAGCAGCGCACTGTCCGCTCCCGTGGTCTTCCAGTGCTTTACCTCGCCGGAGTTTTATTTCTCCAATGCCGAGGACAAGATGGTGCTGTCCAGCGCCAATTTCACCGTGCTGCTGTCCTACTCACAGACTGAATCCGAGCCTTTACAGCAATTTCAGTATTATCTGTACGGACAGGACCGGACTTTGCTTTACAGCTCCGACGTTTTCTACGACGGATCAAACCTGACCCACACCATATACGGATTCCACAATGACAGCATTTACTATCTCCGGGCGGTTGGAAGAACCGTGCATGGCATGGAGCTGGATACGGGTTATCTGCAAATCATCGTACAGTATCAGATTAAGCCCGCCAACATTCTCTTCAGTGCCCAGAACCACCGGGAAGGCGGCTATCTCTCCTACTATACCGGGATCAAATCCATCGGTTATGAAACGCAAAACGATCATTACTCTTTTGCGGGAGGCGAGGTCACTCTCTGGGACAACATGCTCACCTATAACGATCAGTTTTGCATAACCGGTGATTTCACCGTCGTGCTCAAAGCGCGCAAGCTTCCGCTGGAAACCTTTTTCCGAATGAAAGCGGATGACTGCCCCTATGAGATCTCCATGCGCATGCTTGAGATCGGCGGCCTGTATTACTGCCGCCTGACCGTTCCTTACGGTTTGGGAGACTATGTATTTTACAGAGAACTGCCCAAGGCCGAACTGGCCGATGCCGGCGGGCACAGGCTGACGACCGCATCCGGCATACCGATCTCCATCGTGAATCTGACCTACAATGCCGAGGACCTGGTTACTTTTACACTGCGCAGAAAGGGCGGCCTGTACAGCCTGACTCTGTCATTTGAAGAAGAGGAGGCGTAACATGATTTTTTTAGGAACTACATTTTTCAGCGGAAAATATACATTATCCCCGCTGAATGCCAATATTGACGGCATCAGCCAGATACAGATGACCGACGGAACCTATGACCATCTCTTTATCAGCGCGAATCCTGAAAAGGGACCGGCCAACATACACGACGAATGGGACGAACACACTGTCTTAAATGCCGATTTCAATGACAATCTGGAAGCGGGCAATTCCGGCTTCAGCCTGAAAAATACAGATACCATGGTAATTAAGATACGCGAAAAGGGCACCATGGATTGGAAAACCATCGAGACCAAAAGGGTGAAAAACGTGGAGGATTTCAACTTCTACGGCATATACCGTTTTGCCAGAAATAATACGGATTATGAGCTGATGCTCCTGTCCACCATCGCTGGCATAGAAAATTCCTATGTGGTGCGTGAAGTTCGCTCTGAGTTTGACGGCATGTACCTGATCGGCAATGACGGTCTCTTCGGAACCGTCTATGACCTGGACGGCTGCGACACAACCAGAAATACCACTGCCTCCATCGTAAACCTGCTAAATAACCGGTATGCATCCGTCTATTCCAACGGCATTTCCAATTATGACAGCGGTTCGGTGACAGGAACATTTCTGAAGCTGGATCCTGACAGCGGTCTGGCCGACGAAGCGGGCGGCATCGGACTGCGCAGAGAATTTATAGATTTCCTCTGCAATCAGAAACCCAAGGTGCTGAAATTATTTGACGGAAGGATCTGGCTGGTGCGAATCACCGACACTCCCTCCGACACCCAGAACGGACATCCGGATCTGCGGCAGATCACCTTCAGCTGGGCAGAAATCGGCGATGTAAACTCGGTAAAGGATCTCTATCAAAACGGCCTGACCGACGTCACCTCCGAGTGGTGGTAACAGCAGACGGCCAGGCAAACGGAGGAAACGCATGAAATATAATATTCAGGAAATCGACAAAGAAACCCTGCTGCAAAATTCACTCAATTTTAAAATCCGGCTCTATATCACAGACAGGAACAAAAACATTCTGGATGAGGTGAGCGGCGTCATAGGCGGAGGCAGCTCCGCCATTGACTCCGATTCCGATATCAGGCGTACATTTTCGGTTACGGTTAAGCTGGACGGACTTACGGACGGCATCGAAGACCGCATCACAGGCTGGCTCGGTTATCATTTTAATCTGCAGGTGGGCATTTACAGCCTGCGCACACAGGAATATCTCTATTATCCCTGCGGCTACTTCACAATCACGGAATCCAGCACCGTTTATGATGCCGTAACCAACACACTCACGCTGAACCTAAGCGATCTGATGGCGGAATTAAACGGCGCCCGCAACGGGCAGATCGGCGGAGCCCCCACCATCCTGATCCCGGTAGAAAATGAAGACGGCACTAAAAATATCATCCGGGATGTGCTCACCGGCATCGTCACACAGCAGGGAGGCATTCCCGATCACATCATCGGAGATATCGGCGCCTACAGAGGCCTGCCGGAATACAACAGCAATTATGAAAACTACCGCAGCGAACACCCGGACTGGAACGTACTGCCTTATGACCTTACATTTAACGTAGGTGCAACCGTGCTGGAAATGATCAATAAAATCCGGGATTTATACCCCAACTATCAGACCTATATCGATGTATACCGCAATTTTTGCTGCGACATGATCCCTTCTTCGAAGCAGGATCCCATACTGCTCTCCGACCGCTATCTCCGTCAGATCCTGGTATCTGAAGGGACAGAAAATGTCAGCTACGACATTTCCTCAATTAAAAATGTAACCGAAGTCTTCGGTCAGACTTATGATATCGACCGTATGGCTGACATCTGCCAGACAGCGGATAATACCTACCGCATGAACCTGCCGGACTATGAGAAGTACATAAACAGCGACTATATCGCCTTTAAACCGGATTCCGATAATACGGACAGCATGTATGCCCGGATCAACGATCTGGAGGCCCTGCCCATCTATGATGAGGTAACCGACACCTTCATACCCGCGGATACAATGATCGCCGGTAAAGTCTATGTCCTCCAGTATAAAAAGCGTGATGGGGACAATCAGTGCTTCTATTTTCTCGGCCAGACCCAGCCTCATGCCGTCTGCGCGCTCACGGGAAATGCAGAGGACCCGGTATATACGCAGGATTATTTCCGCAGCAGATATAACTGTGAAAATATTCATCTGCGCGAAATTCCCGAAAGTCCGTTCACCGTGCAGCGGCTCGGCCCCATTCTGGAGGTTAAGACCGGGGACAATTTTGACAACATCAAATCCGATTCCGTAGCATTGGAGAATGCAAAATACTATAACGCAAAATCCGCCATCATGACCGATACGGTCACGATCACCACCAAATGCATTCCGTTTCTGGACGTTCAGCAAAAGGTGGAATACCGCAAAAGCAATGAAAAGCAGGCGCAGATATATGTGGTAAAGGCCATCACCAATGACTATGACAGCGGCACATCAAGCATCACGCTGCACCGGTTTTATCCTTTGTATGACTGAAATTGTAACGGTTCAGACTGCGGGAATACCGGCACCAAAATCTGCCTGCGGTATGCAGTGCAGTATATAAAATAAATAGTTCAACCTCAGAAAGGAGGACGCAGATTTGGCACAGAATTACTCTCACGAATACAGTAACTTTCCGTCTGCCACCATAGAATTGACAAATTATATGGATATAGACAGTACGGTGGCCCCGATTATCAGCCGTATCTATCAGCTTCAGAGCAACGGAGATTATACAGGAGCCAATGACCTGATCGAGGAAAACAGGGAACTGCTTAAGCCCTATTCGGTCGACATGTCCGCTCTGAACAGGATCATCGAGGAAATTTATAACACACAGCTCTATGCCTTAGGAAGTTCACAGCAGATATTCATTTCCGATGCAGAGCCGGCAGTGGATGTCCCCGAGGGCAGCTTCTGGCAACAGGAATACTGATCACAGGAGGCAGTTTATGAATCAAAATATAACCATCACAGGCATTGGCAGCCGGGTCCGGGAATACACCGGGCTCCCGGTTACCTTTCCCGACCTACAGGTCACCTATAAGGACACTCCGCTGGTCAGGGATACTGATTACACCGAACACTATTATAACAATATCCAGCCCGGCATCGGAGTCCTGCTGCTAAAAGGCGCCGGTGATTACGACTTCGCGGAACATATCTACTTCACCGTCTACATCCCGTTTGAAGATACAACCGCGGATATCCGCCGTATCGCCATTTTAAACGATCTTGATATGGAGCAGCTGCCCGTTATAAAAGAACATGATGCACGGATTGAAAAAGAGCAGTACAACAGCGCTGTTGCTCTGCTGAATCAGAATCCGCAGATCGACGGCTTCCGGGCCAAAACCTTCCGGGCAATGGAAGAAACAATCAAAGAAACACAGGAATATCTCACAAGTAAACACGCACCCAGTTATTATTATACTTCCCCCACCGAGCCCAGTGAGGCCGCTATGGAAGGGAACGTATACTGGATGCAGGAATATGTATAAATCAAAATTTAAGGAGGATTTTAATTATGTCTATTACTTCAGGATTTAAAAAATTCAAGAATCATATTAAGAATGGGGACGGAACATACAGTCTCCAGTCACTCTGGACCAGCGCACAGACTGTAGAATGCGCTGATGGAACTACTGTCGAGGATAAAATTGGGGGATTGAAAGGTATATCCACTGATTTGGAGACGACGGAAGCCGGTTATGCGGCGGATATGACGGTGGTTAGTCAACTAAATACGGATAT
>NZ_QUEE01000016.1:45769-139726 GCF_003477885.1 Lachnotalea sp. AF33-28 | reverse complement strand
GACCGCCGATAAAAAATCAAAAAAATTTACACACTTTACTTGACAAACCCGTTAATCACCGCCTCCTACTCTATTTCTTATGACATTTATGTGTTCACATCTGATGGTAGATCTCCTTAACGGTTTCATATGCCATCTTTTTCCTGCGGTACTCGTCCACAATTCCCTTGTTGTTCATGCCCCGGGGCCGTCTGGCAAACCATTCCTCGGACACACGGCAGTCGCAGAACTGCCAGATAAATACGCCTGATGTCTTCTCATGGGACAAAACAGAGGTAAGCTGCTCTTTCAGGATCTGTGCCTGGCGCTCTTCCGACCACTTGGGGTTATGCGATGCGTGGCAGCCGTAAATCGCACCCGCGCCGATCTCACTGATGATAAAGGGCTTTCCTTTGCCAGGTGTTTCCTGTACCCAGCGGTATACATGATCCAGAAATGCTTCCGGCGATTCATCAATATACCATAGAGGATAGATATTCATTGAAACAATATCCGGCAGATCCAGGCATATGTCCTTATCGATGTGGCAGCTGGCAAAGGTGAGCGGCCTGGAGGTATCCAGGCTGCGGATCCGTTCAAACTGTTCGCTGTACACCTCACGCCCGTATTTCGTCATGCTGGCGCATTCATTTAAAATCCCCCAGGTAAAGATGCAGGGATGGTTGTAATGATTTTCCACCATTTCATCGATGCAGTCAAGGCTCTGCCTGCGGAAATTTCTATGGCGCATCTGTTCCTCGCTAAGCCCTCTGGCATGAGCCTCTTCCCATACCAGCAGACCCAGCTCGTCGCACAGGTCCAAAAACCGTTCATCATTGGGATAATGGCAGGTACGCACCGCGTTGGCTCCGGTATCCATGATCAGGCGCAGATCCGCGGCCATCGCTTCCACCGGTATGGCACAGCCAAACTGCCCGTGATCCTCATGGCGGTTAAAGCCCCTGATTTTTAATTTGTTTCCGTTATAGAGTATATCCGTGCCGTTTATCTTTATCTCGCGGAATCCGACCCGGTCGATCAGATCGTCCACCGGCTCCCCGTCTATATAGAGCACTGCCTGAAGGCGGTATAATATGGGCTTGTCCGGCTCATAGGAAACGGCATTGGGAAAAGCGGTATCCTGCTGCAGGACGGAGTTTCCGGCGGGGACAGCCAGGCAGAACTCTGCACAGGTCTCTTCTCCTAAAAATACTTTCAGCGTTACGCCCACAGCCTCTGTCCTGCTGTTTTTGATTTCCGCGGATATCCTGGCATACCACTTTTCATCCCTGGTATATGGTGTAAAATGCAGTTTCCCGATGGAAAGATCCCCTGCGGACTCCACAATCACCGGCCGGGTGATCCCTCCGTAGGTGTAGTAGTCATTCGGCACATGCAGTGCGGATTCCTCATTAAAGGAATTATCCACCTCCACCCTTAGGGTATGCATGCCAGGCGCGGCCTCTGCCTCCGCCTCAAACGGGGTGTACGCATTGTAATGGCGCGCAATCAGCTTCCCGTCCAGATAAACCTGAGCGGTATGGCTGACGCCTTTAAACAGGAAGCGCGCCCTCCCGTCCAGATATAGCTCTTTCTCATAAATTCCCATTCCCTGATAGGATTCCAGTCCGGGATATGTCTCCCAGCAGCTCGGAACCGTTACTCTTCTCTTTTCATCCGGGCTTATGGCGGGATAAAAATCCCACAGACCGCAGATCTCCTGCGATTTTCTTATTTCGTGTGTCATAAATGTTCTTTCCATACCTGCTTCTCCTTATCTATGTCACCAACCGTAGGTTGATGACATTATCAAAAATAGTCCGAGAAATACGGTTTCTCCACCGGTATCAGACGCTCCAGGATCTGAAGCATATAATATTCTGTCTTCAGCCTTTCATGCTCATACAGAAAGGTCGGTCTCTTATATCCCATCAGCATTGTGGTCAGGGTCTGTATATCCAGCTCCACCACATTGATGGACTGGTTGTTGGCCACCTGTTCACAGAGCGTCTCCTCATCCTTCCAGTACACCAGAAAATCGCCGTTGTTCCACGGTGCCATGCCATCGTTCACCTTGAAATGAATCCTTAAATCTTCCGGCGTGATCTGGAACGGGTATTCCAGCAGAAATTCTTTCACATCCACAATTCTGGCCATAATATAGGGTTCAATGGTCTCCATGATTTCGCTGTCCTCAAACAGAAAGGCCATGGGCTCCCCGCTGTAATTAGCGCCTTTTACAAGCTCCACCATGGAGCAGTGAGCGCTGATATAATTCCACAGCCCATGGTTGGCCTCATTATTGAGGTATACCATCTCTTTAATATAGAAGATTTCGTTTTCTATATAGTAAACCACATACCCCAGAGGTTTATGCTCGCTACTGTAATAGACAGCGGCAATCATATCCTCATTGTCCCAGCGCCAGTACTCTTCCCAGGCCAGTTCATCCCTGATCAGGGCTCCGTGGCGCTGCAGCGCAAAATATTCATGGACATTGTGAAAGTCCTCACAGTCCAGGCTCACCCGCTCCACCATGCCGGAGACCGGGTGATGTTTGGGCAGCTGTACGTCTTTGATCGTAAATGTGATTTTATCGGATGCGATTTCCCAGCCCTGCTTGCGATAGAAAGGAATTGAATAAGGATATAAAAAGGAAATGGTCTGGCCCTCTTCCCGCATATATTCCAATATGTGCTTCATCAGCGAATGAATCAGGCCCCGGCCGGAATATTCGGGGTAAGTGGCCACTCCGGTTATTCCGCCCATATCACAGATATTGTCATGTATATTCACCTTCATAGGATAAACAACAATCATAGATGCCAGGTTGCCCTTATAGAACCAGCCCAGCACATAAGATGACCCAAGTACCGGCGCTTTCGCGTATTTGATTTCGTCCTCCGTCCATCCCGTCTTTAATAATTCGTCCGTTGTCACTTGAAACGCGTACCTTAGCAATGCGTTGAACTGATCCAGATCCTCCTCCGTCAGCTGGCGCATGGCAAAATCGCCGTTGGTTTCAAGATATTTACTGTTTTTCATAAATCCTCCCGTCAAATGGCGTTTCCGTTATGTTTTCTTATTATAGCACAATTTACCAGAGAGCGAAAGAGGATTTCGGTTACTGGCTGCGGGGCCGTAAAAGCGTTACAGCGGTTTTCGGTTAAATATGGCTGCAGCGGTAAACAGGTTCAGGATTGTGAGTAACAGAGTACTCGATAGGGGGCGTATGACCGTGTCGAAAACAGGGCCGTCTTTCAGAAGCGCCAGGTTATCGGTTACCAGGCGGATCGGGCTTAAGGGCTGAAACGAAGGCAGGATATCCAGAAACATCAGGGCGAAAAAGCAGAGGACCGGGAGAGCCAGGCCGCCGATGTAGCCTGGAATAACTGACGAGGAAAACAGAATCAGGGAAAGCAGCCATGCGCCGAACAGCCAGACACATGCGACGGATAAAAAAAGATGGGGCACCGCGGCGTCTGCGGGGAACAGAACCCAGGTGTATCCTATGGACACGCCTGTCATCAGGGCCGCCGATGCGGTCCAGATTAGAAGTGAGCTGAAATACTTTGTCAGAATCACCGCGTTTCTGTTGAGCCCTTTGGTCAGAAGGTTGATCAGCGTCCCTTTTCCGATTTCACCGGACAGCATTCCCGCATAGACAAACAGCAGGACAATCAGCCCCATCTGGGTCAGATTTTTAAACATCTGAGTGTATGCATCCATCGCGGTGGGATCGGGGACGGTGATCGTAACGCCTCCTTCCGGCATGGACTCCATCAGCGAGGGCAAAAGCTCCGGTAACAGCTTCGCTGTCAGCGGGCTCATCATGCCCAGCAGCAGAAAGACAGCCGCCAGAATCAGAATGCGGTAGGTCCGGATGGCTTCTATAAATTCCTTTTTCAGAAATGCTGTATATGGTTTCATTCTTCTACCGCCTCCATGAACAGATTTTCAAGGGTGGGTTCCTCCACCTCATATTTTCTAACTGGAACCTGATGATCGGTCAGATACTTTATTATCTGACTGCCTGCTCCTGCGGCATTTCGCAGCTGTACCGTGAGATGGTGTTCCTTTAAAAGCACATCGGTCACAACCGGCAGCTCTTTAAAGGCAGCCTTTAGCTCCTCCATGTGATCATACTCCGGCATGACCTCTACGGACACGCTGTCTCTTCTCTCCTGCTCCCTTAGCCTCTCCAGCTCCCCATCCAGTATGAGACGGCCTCCGTCAAGCAATCCGACATGGTCGCAGATCCGTTCCACATCTGCGAGCACATGGGTGGAAAATAAAACGGTGGTATGGGCGCTCACCTGTTTCAATATGTCCAGGATATCTCTGCGTCCCAGAGGATCCAGGGCGGATGTGGGTTCATCACAGATAAAGAGTCTGGGTTTGCCCAACAGGGCCTGGGCAATGCCCAGCCGCTGCTTCATGCCCCGTGAAAATCCGCTGATTCTCCGGTCTTCGCCGGACAGCCCCACCATCTGCAGCAATTCTTCCGATCTCCTGTGAACGGCTTCTTTCTCCATGCCGCTTATGCCTCCGCACAGTTCCAGATATTCGGATGGCTTCATGTAACCGTAAAACTCCGGCACATCCGGCAGATATCCGATAAAGCGGTTGGTCTTTGTATTTCCGTAGGTCACTGTTTCCCCACAGACGCGGATTTCTCCCGAATCCGGCTTTAAAAGTCCGAGAATCAGCTTCATGGTCGTCGTTTTGCCCGCGCCGTTCTTGCCGATGAAGCCGTAGATGCTGTGTTCTTCAACAGAAAGGCTCAAGTCTTTTACGACCGTCCTTGCGCCAAAACTTTTTGTCACATTTGTGAGCTTAAGAATTTCCATTATCGGTCTCCTCTTCCGACCGTAAAGTATATTACCGGTCCGATGATCTGTAAAATCAGCACCGCAATGCTCCATAGCAAGCGGTTTCCAAAACGGTACTGTCTGTGTCGCTGCACATGAACGAACGCGGTAATGCCAAGCGCAAGCTCCACCAGCACTATCGGTAGTAAGAACGGAAGATATTCGGTGATGGTATCCATAAAGCCTCCTGTCCGCACGAAAAGCGTGCATATAATTATGAAAGTTAATAGCAGGCACGGCTCTTTGCCTGCGGCCGGCCGCTTTAGCGGCTGCTTTCCGCCAGAAGTTCCAGTCTGTGCTTCAGGCGGCGAAAGCGTTCGCTGCTCTCTAACGCCGTAAAAGCAGGGTTTTGCAGCACCGCATCGCGGATCGACCGGCGGATCAGAGATGCGTTTCTAGGGGCGCTGCTTCCCAGCACAAAGGTGTCCAGATAACCTTCCAGATGATCGAACAGGCCGTCGCCTTTCAGCTTCGGATCGTCAAAGCCTTCCTCGCATGCGGTTTGCACATATGCCTCCAGATAATCCAGCGCCTGATCCGTCTCACCGCACTGCTGATAGAGATATGCTGCCTGCAGGTATATATTCAAAACAGCGGCCGGATGCAGCTGTTCCAGCGCAAACGCATGGATAAATTCCTGAAATTCTTTCATCCAGCCATCCAGTTTTTCATTATCGCCCATATACAGCCCCAGCAGCTGGCAGCCGGCTCCGAGAACTGCCACCAGTGAGGCGTAGATCCGGCTCTGCAGCACCGCTCTGGCCTGATCCGGCTGGCCTCTCTGCTGATATGCTCCGGCTAAAAGTTCCGCAGAACCGTCCGTGGGTACCGTCTCCCCTTCCAACAGATCAATTACCTCCTCCGGTTTTCCTGACATAAGAAAGAGAAATGCGCGCATGCACCGCGCCTGCTTTACGAGGTCCGGCTCCTCACAGGCATTTTCAACACGCAGAAACAGCTGCCCGCACTCCTCCGTCAGCCTCTCCCTTTTGGTACTGTCCGTAATCAGCTCCATGTGGTTAATATACAGTATCCCCATCTGCAAAAGCAGCGGAAAGCAGGAATAATATTTGTGAACGATCTCTCTGCATTCCGGATATACCGCATCCCACCCGCTTTCAGCAAAGGCATCTGACAGGCGCAGGTAGGTTTTCCGAAGCTCCTCCCGGCTCATCTGAGGCTGATAATCCACCAGTTCATCGATGGATATATCGAAATAAGAGGCCAGCACCGGCAGGAGTGTAATATCCGGGTAACTCTGTCCCGTTTCCCTTAATTAAAGATATTGTTGGGTAAAAAAGAAAGGTCAGTCGATTTTGCCGATGAAGCGGTAGTAGATTTCTACTTCCTGCTCACGACTTCCGTCCTCGCCCTTGACAGCTTCGTGGACGGTTATTTTTTCAATTAGAGTGTTCAGAAGTTCGGCGGTCAGCTCCACAGGGTTGACATACTGTTTCATTAGGGCAATCCACTTTTCAGCATCCGCTGCGGTCTGTACGGCGGCTTCCATCGTTTCGTGAAGCTGTCTTATTTTTGTTTCAAGTTCCTTTTGCTCGTTCTGGTACTTCTCGGACAGCATATTGAAGTTATACTCGGTTATGCGTCCGGCAGACCAGTCCTCATACATTTTAGCAAACAGCCCGTCAACCTCGGCTTTACGCTTCTCTGCCTTTTTCAGCTCCGCAGCCTGCTTTTTCTTCGCAGAGTTTCTTTCCCTGTCGCTGGCATTGAGTAGCCGTTTCAGCAGCTTGTCCTCGTCTTTCTGTACCATCATAGACCAGTATTGCAGTCTTGCAAGCACATAGGCATACAGTACATCATAGCGGATATAGTGCATGGAACACTGGCGTAATCCCTGTCCGTTTTTGCTGCAATGGTAGTACCCGTATGGGTTTTTGTTCTGCTTGTTTTCCCCATAGGCTAAAGACCATCCGCAGTCTGCACATTTTATCAATCCTGCGAAAATCTGTGTCGTACCGTTTCTGCGTTTCCTGCGTCTGCTTGCAATCAGCTCCTGAACTTTTTGGAACACTTCTTCGGAAATGATGGCTTCGTGGGTATTTTCCACACGATACCATTCTTCCTGCGGCTTCCGCACCTTTTTCTTGTTCTTGAATGAAATGTTGCTCTGCTTGTTGTGAACGCTGTGACCGATGTAGGTTTCCTCTTTCAAAATGCTCTTGACCTGTGCAATCGTCCACGCATAGGCTTTTTCTGCGGGCGCACCGGCGTAGATATTAGCGAAAGTCCCGTATCTTTCATAGTTCAGCCAGCCGGGGGTAGGTACTTTTTCTTCCACCAGAATCCGTGTAATGCTGGCGGCACCCCTCCCGTGTACTGCAAGGTCAAAAATCTTCTCTACAATCCAGCGTGTTTCCGGGTCGATCAGAAGATGACCTTTTTTGTCCGGGTCTTTTACATACCCCAGCGGTGCATAGGCTCCATAGTGTGCGCCATTGGCAAATCTTGTGCGCATGGCAGCCTTGACCTTTTTGCTGGTCTGTCGGGCGTGCATTTCATTCAGGATGTTTAAGAATGGGGCAAGCTCGCTTTCTCCGTTGATGGTGTCCACATTGTCATTGATGGCAATGTAGCGTACTCCTTTGCTGGGGAAATAGATTTCCGTGTACTGACCGGTCAGGATATAGTTTCTTCCCAGACGGGATAAGTCCTTTGTGACAACGCAGTTGATTTTCCCGTCCTCGATGTCATCAATCATCCTTTGGAAACTTGGACGCTCGAAATTTGTCCCGCTCCATCCGTCGTCAATGTACTCGTCTACAACAGTCAGCCCATGCTCTGCGGCATACTGCCTAAGCATCATGCGCTGGGTCTGGATACTGCCGCTTTCCCCCTGTAATTCATCGTCACGGCTCAATCTCAAATATAGTGCAGTGTTATAAATCGTTGTATTGTATGGTTGTTTCACGGTTAAAAATCCTCCTTCTAAAAGAAACAACCCACGCTTATACAATACTCGCTGGTACAAGTATATCATAAGCGTGGGCTGATTGACAGTCGTTATTCCGTATTTTTTTCAGGAAGCGGCGGCAGCGTGCTGGATCACATCTTCCAGTAGGCTGTCAAGCGGCTTCCCATCCTGTGCGAAATGCTCCGATACCTTGATACGGACTTTCCCCATGACAAAATACTGGGTGCCGTCTTTTTCGGTAAGCAGGGTGCCGCTGTTTTTGTTATTGCTCTCGTTTTTGCTTTTTGCCATAGGCAGTTACCTCCATAAATGAAATATGCCCGACAAGGGAATGTCAGGCAGGTGTACAGCCGCAGACTGTCTCCATGTCAACCGAACCGTGTCAACCGGCAGAAAAGACTTTGAAAACAATCCATAGGCGCTCTATGATTACTTTTTACTTTTTCTTTAATTTCTTGGTTGACATGGTTGACAAAGGGGAGAAATGCCCCAAATATCAGGCTTTTCCCCGTCAACCGGCTGTCAACCAAAGCGTCAACCAAACTGTCAACCGGTGGCTTTTCAGAATGGCAGTTCCATTTGCCGGGCTTCTTCTTCCGTGATTTCCTGAAAACCGTCCCCCTCCGGCGGAGCTTGGTTGACACGCTCCCAGCCTTTTTGAGAACCGTATTTCTTATACCGCTTCGGGCTTTTGTAGGCTACCCAGCCCTGTATGATGCCGCCCGCAATGCCGGTATTCATAATCTCGCAGATTGCCCGTGTCTCCCAGTCTGCCGGGGAATTTAAGTTCCCCAATGCTTCCTCATAAAGCTGCTTGGAGCATACCCTGTCGCCGGTGTAGTCCTCCAAATAGGCGTAGATCATGCCGGCCTGTGTGTCTTCCTGCATGAAGTCCTGCTGGTGGGCGTTCAGATATCGGTTCATTTCCATACTGAATGATAGCTTATACTTCCCGCTGCGGTAAACCGTCATGGCTTCCGCCCACATCTGTTCGATATACGCCCTCGCCGCCGCTTCATCATCCAGTATGTGAACCTCCGCCCGTTCCGGGTACACCGTCACGGGGAGAAAGCGCCGGTTGCCGGTGCGGTCACGAGGTAAAAAGTCCTGCCGGTTGGTCGTCCCTCCAAATACACATTGCCGCAGCCGGTCTGCCGGGTGTGTCTCATACGGCACTTTGTAGGTTTCTTTCTGGCGGCTTAAGAATGACTTGATTTCCTCAATACTCTTGGCATTGGCTGTGGCAATCATCTCCGACATCTCGATAATCCAATGCCCTTGCAGCTTGCGGTACACATTTTCATCGTCCAGCTTTTTCAAATCGTCTGAAAACCATTCGTCCCTGCCTGCCAGCAGCCGGAAAAAGGTAGATTTCCCGGCTCCCTGACCACCAACCAGACAGAGCATGACCTCAAACTTGCTCCCCGGTCTGAATACCCGCCGGATGGCTCCCATCAGGAACAGTTTCAAGGCTTCATAGGTGTATTCGTCCGTATCGGCTCCCAGAAAGTGATGCAGGGCGTAACGGATGCGCTCTGTGCCGTCCCATTGCAGGCTGTTCAGGTAATCCCTGACCGGATGGTAGCGGTTTTCATTGGCAACAATCTTGATGGCGCTCTGCACCTTTTTCTCGCTGGTAAGCCCGTAGTTTTCTTCCAGATACAAAAGCAGGTAGTTCATGTCCATGTCGGTCAGCGTGGTACTGGTGCGCTCCCAGCCCAGCGGCTTCACAATGTCAATCTGCTCCGTCAAAAGGTTCAGGCGCAGCGCCCCGCGAAACAGAGGGTCACGCTGGAACACCGTCAGGCAGTTTCGGATGCTGTTCTTCACGCCGCCTTTCTGCGTCCCCTCTAACGTCTCCCGGATTTCTGCTGGAGTCTGCGCCGGTTCCATTGTGTCCATCGTCCTTTTGACCGCTTCCTGCGTTTCCGGCGGCAAGTTCTGAAATTCGCTGTTCAAGCCGCAACACCTCCTTTCCCTGTGCGGCGATCAATGCCGCTTTTTCTTCTATTTCTCCGTATAACAAAATATCCAAAAGGTATTCTGTGTAGCTTATCCTCTGCAACGCTTCCACAAAAAGAGGATGCCAGATGGCATCCTGCGGCTGTGGGGCGTGTGCTGTTTTCCAATGCTCCAGCAGGCGCAGATAATCGCATAGCACCCGGAAACAATACCGTTCCGTTTCCTGAAATCTCTGCTCCGCTGATTTTTGTCGGGGCTGTGACCTGTTGTGACGCTTCCTATCTGGCGGCGCATTGCCGGATTTCTCATAGGAAACGCCGAAGTCCTCCGCAAGCCTGACCGCAGCTTCCCGTTTCCCCAATCCATGCAGCAAAGCGGCAAAGTCGATCACATCCCCGGAAGCCCCGCAGCCGAAGCAGTAAAAGCGGCTGTCCACTTTCATGCTGGGCGTGCGGTCATTGTGGAATGGACAGCAGACCATGCCGTTTCTTCCCACCCGGATTCCATAGAATGAAGCAGCCTGCCGGGTGGTAACAGACTGTTTCACCGCTTCAAATACATTCAAATACTCCCTCCATAAAAATACCGGTAGCGGTAAAGCTGCCGGTTATATCATAGCTCCATCTCATGTTTCTTTCTCTGTACTGCCTGTGGCTGCTCCCTCCGGCGCAGTGCGGTATCTACGGCGTTCTGCACCTGCCGCAGCCGTATGACTTCCTCCCGGAGTGGCTTGTGCTGCGGAGACAGTTCGGCATACTCTGTTTTTAACTGTGCATATTCCTGTTTCCATGCTTTCAGGGCAATGGGTTTTCCGTCCAGTTTTTCTTTCAGAATACGGCGGGCGGCATAAAACAGCCGTAACTCCGCATCGTGGGATGTTTCAAATTTCTCCCTCTGTTTCTTAAACTTGATATTGTTCAATTCCGTATGGACAGGTTTTAGCCGCTGGTAATTCTCGCCCTCCCGTATCAATTCCTGCAATTCCTTTATCCGGGCAGATTTCTTTTTCATGGAGCCGCTTAATGCTTCAAATTCTTCACTGACAGAGGAAAGACGCTCCTGCAAATCCTCTAATGTGAGCAGCTTGTTTTCCGTCAGATAATTGACGGCTTCGGCAAACTGCTTTAAGTTTCCGGTTCTGGCTTTATTGCTCCATGCCCCTGCGTTGCGCTGGTTGTAATAAGCGATCAGCAGGTCGGCAAGGCTCGGTGTCTGGGGTTTGGAAAGTTCTTCTTTTACCTCTGCCATCCAGACAAACAGGGCTTTGATCTTCTTCCTCACATCCTGCATGAGCCGGTTGGTGGCTTTAATCCAGCGGTTCAGTTCCCCTTTCTCGGTGCGGATGCCCTTTGCTTCCATCTGCCGGACATTAGCTCCCTCGTGGACAGTAGGTATCAGGTCAAGTCCCTGCCGCACATAGGAACGGTGGTCGATACGCACATCCAGCCCTTTTTCCTCAAATTTTGTATTAACGGCAGCCGCCCACTGCTCCCGCCAGTGTTCCAGCGTTTCCGGTTCATGCCAGTCTGTTGTATGGACAGCGTTAAACATATAATCGCCGTTTTTATCCCGGATTTGGTTCCCATCTTCATCAAGAAGATATTCCCGCCGCTGTTTTTGTCCCCATGTGCCATCCGGGTTCAAGGGGCGCATGGTTGTCATCACATGGAAATGCGGGTTAGGGATGCCGCCGTCCTCTTTCTCCGGGCTGTGAAAAGCAAGGTCGGCAATCATGCCTTTTGCCACAAACTGCTCCTGCACGAACTTCCTCGCCAGCTCCATGTTTTCTTCCAGCGTCAATTCATTCTGCATGGCAATATCAAAGGAATAGGCAAGCTGTGCTTTTGGATGTTTCTCGCAGCTCTCCACAGCATTCCAGAGGGTCGCCCGGTCAAGATATATTTCCGGCGCATGGGGCGGCAGCATGATTTCCGAAGCGATCACGCCGCCCTTTTTGGTGTAGTCGCTAACTTCTCCATAGTAGCTGCTGTAAAGACGCTCCCCGGCTCGGTAGGCTGCGCTGGCAATGGCGCTCTGACCGGCGCTGCGCTTGATCTGTGCGATTGAAAAATGATAAAGTGCTATCCTTAGTCACCGCCTTTCTCCTGCCCGGAAATACGGGCGTGGTTCTCTGCGGCAGACCGGATGAAATGCTCCGCCTGCGGCAGATTCAAAATGTTTTCCATGAGGGAATAAAATTCCGTTTCGGTCAGCCCCTTTGTCTGTGGTGCAATGCTCTCAACGGCTGCCCCACGGGTAATCAGCCGGTGCGTCCTCTGTTTTCGGGAACCGCTTTCCAGATACGCCTGCCGGTTTTTCAAACGCTGCATTTTCCGTTTTTCCCGTTCCAGCAGGACAGTGGTTTTTTCATATTCCTGCTTCAACTGTTCCAAAGATTTTTCCATATTCTCACATCCTTTGCCGATAAGATAAAGAAAGACCATCCGCAGACAGTCTGTGTGTCAGTGCTTCTATAAAACCCGATGGAAAGGGAAAACCGCAGAGCGGATTTCCCTTTCCATCGGGTACACAGGGGATAGCCGCTTTAGCGGCGCAAGGGGGGGGTGCAGCCACCTTGTCGGAGCGAAGCGAACGCAGACCTCGGACTGTTGATTTTATCAGCGGCAGAGGTAAGCTCCGCAGGACGCACGATACATGGTCTTTAGACTATGTATAGAAGTGCGCCCTTAGTTCCTAAGGGATTTTGCCGTTTCCGGCAGTCTTGTCCTTTTTCTTGGAACGCTTGGAAAGATACTTCGGGCAGTCAACCACAACCGCCCGGAAGCTCTGTTTACATTCGTGCTGGCATTTCCGGCACAGTTCGTTGTAAGTGATACGGCTGCGGTCATTTAAGAAAAAAGACCATTCCAACCGCCGCTTGTTACTCATTCTTGCCATAACCGGCTCCTTTCTCCGTTTCTATCTGATGTACGCAGATAGGCTGTTTTGATGTAGCGTCTCGGTATCATTTTTAAGTTTTTTTCCTCTGTATGCCCCTTTGGAAAGTGCGGCAGTATTGCAAGTCAGGGAATGATACCTCACGCTTATTTGTCGCTTCCCGGTACGGTTTCGGAGCCTTTTGCCATCCATTCAAAGAAAGCAATTTTGCTGACCTTGATAAGTCTGCCCCTGCGGAACGCTGGAAAGCCGGGTGTGTGTACCAGCTCATAGGCGCTCGCTCTTGAAATTCCCATAATCCGCTGAATGTCCGCCACATCCAGAACCAGCGGTAAATCCTCGTAGCTGTTCAATCTCTTTTTATCGTTCATTCTGTTCCTCCCATAAATCAAATAGGTTAAAATGCTTCCTGTTGCCGTTCTCCCCAAAAGCCGTTTTCCTGCCCCATTCCTGCGGTGTTTCCCTGCATTGGTGCGCCGAATGCGTCACTTCTCCTGCCGGTCATATCCCTTTTGGACGGTCATTCACTTGTCAAGGTACTGTGCGGTACGAAATTACCAACTGCAATCATCATAGCGGACTATCCTTGACAAAACAATACTTCTGCGATACCATGAGTGTAACGGATATAACTGAATTATATAATTACCATAAACAAAGGCAGGGGATAGGGATGGAGAATCAGTTTATACGGCATGAGCCATGTTTTGAGAGGATTTTGTTTGTCCTGACGCTGGACAGGAAGAAAATGAAAGAGCGGATTTTGATTGGGGAAGAACAGCAGATCCGCTTCCGTCTGAACGGGGGCCAAAACGCAGAGGTGCTTTGTGATATGACACGCCCACTGGGAACTTTTTTGATAAACTTTGAGCGTGACACGGACAGAGACTGGAACTTATACGGGCTTTCTCCGCTGCGGCAAGCTCTCCACTCCAACCGATGGAAACAGCCGGAGCTGGAGCAGGCGGCAAGCGAATTTCTTTGGGAGAAATATCTTAGCAACGACCCTCTGAAAATGTATGTGGCGTTCCGTATCTGGAACAGCTATCTGCTTGCCAGAGAACCTCGTGACCGTAACGCTGCCTGTGACCGCTTCATGGATAAAATGAGCAGCCTGACCGGGGTATTCCATAACGAAACCATGATCTTTGACAGAGAAACAGGAAAACCGAAACATTTTCAAACTGGCAGCCTTTATTTCAAAGGCGCACCGTCAGAAGATACCCGGCTTGACCTCTGGTTCCCGGACAACCGGCGCACAGAAGAATGTGTGTCTGCCTATGCGTCCCTCTACCCCTTGATTACCTATTATCTGAACAGGCTGAATGACTGGGGGCTTTGCTTCCGGCAGTGCAAGGTCTGCGGGAAATATTTTCTGGCAAAGAGCCAGCGGTATGAGCTGTGCAGCGACAAGTGCCGAAAAGTACAGGCGCTTCAAAACAAGCGGGAATTTGACGAGAGGGCAAGAGAAAACAACTATGACCTGCTTTATAAAAATGAATGCCAGAACTGGCGCAACAAAATAAACCGAGTAAAGAATACCGCAGGCTTTCCGGCTGACCGTCTGGAAAAAATACAGGTTGCCTTTTCCGACTTTAAGAAAGAAGCCTTGCAGAGAAAAAAGGCTGTAAAAACAGGAACAGCCAGCCCGAAAGAATTTACGGACTGGCTGTATCTGCAAAGTAATGTAATTGTGGAACTGACAGAATACTAAATTTTTTTCTCGTTGTGAGGTTTCTGTGACATTTGCCTGATGGCAGTATCGAAATTGCAGTAATTACTCATGCAAAATGCTTCTTCGTTTTATACACTATACCTATATGGTGGAGCACCAAATGAAAGGAGCAAAAAATATGTCTGAGATTCAAAATGCGATTGAAGTAAAGAACTTAAAAAAAGGTTTTGGTGGCAGAGTTTTGTTTGAGAATTTTAGCCTGAATGTAAAAGCAAATACAATCCATGCGATTATTGGCCCGAACGGTTCTGGAAAGACAACACTGCTACGCTTGATTACAGGGGTATACCAGCCAAATGCAGGGACAATCAACATTGCAGGGAAATATGCAATGGAGCTTGAAAATGACTATCTGTATGAAGAACAGACTGGTCTTGAAAATTTGAGAATTTTTGGGAAATACTTTGGATTTGAAATAAATGATCGTTCAGACAGTTATTGTACGCAATTAGGATTGACCGAGCATTTAGGAAAGCGTGTTAGCACTTATTCTAAAGGAATGAAAAGAAAACTGTCCCTTTTGATTGTGATTATGATGGGACGGGATATTCTGCTCATGGATGAACCAACATCGGGTGTAGACCCCATATCCAGAGTAGAAATCCGTAGTTTGATAGAGGCTCTAAAAGCTGACGGAAAAACGGTTATTATCACTTCACATGACCTTAGCGAGATTGAAAAGTGCGCTGATGATGTATCTATGATTAAAAATGGCAGATTGCTGTTTGATAAGGGTATTCAAGAAATGCAAGGACAATCATTGGAAGAAATCTTTATTAAGGAGGGCAATCGGCATGAGTAACATGGGAAAAGGCGCAGGCTACTATCTTACCAGAAGTAAAAGCCTCCTAATTGATACTGCGATTGTTGCCATTCTGGCGATTTTTATGAGCTTTGCAATGCAGATGGACGCCTTGCAGTCTAAGGGAGAAGATTATTTAGTCCTAATGCTCTATGCGGTTATTTTTGGTCTTACCTCCCTGCAATCCGGTGCTATGATTGTAGATTTGACAGCAAAGGATAAGTTAAGCCGGAGAGTTGAATTTTTTGCAGCTTCTGGAATTGCGGTAAAAGAGATTATAAAACAGTATTCGATACAGATTTTCCGATTTTCTGGTATTATCCCGTTCTTTGTTTTTATGAGTTGCTATTACTTTACCGACTGGACAATGAGCTTTGGGCGGATCGTATGCGTTTATCTTAGTATTCTTGTACTTAGTTTTTGTGAGATTGTCGCTTTGAATATCATTGTACTGGATGTAAAACGAGTAAAACTGTTCAAAAATGTTCTGTTCTTTGGTAATTTTGCACTGGTTTATTTGATTGCGATGTCGGCAGAACAGATTACAGAGTTTGTGAATCAACATCATATAGGAATTGACTATTTGATTATTGTGGTTGATGTTGCACTTTGCATGATGTTTGCACTATTAAGTTTCTTTAAGGCTCGGCACATGAGCAACGAAACAGTCATCAGGAGGGATGGCGAATGGGTTTGATAACATTAAACCTTAAAAGGGTATTGAACTGGAATTTTATATTTATGAGTGCGGTAGCAGCTATCTTCGGCATGATCTCTCTGATGAACTTTGGGGATATTTCAGAGAACATTGTATTTGGCGTTGATATAAAGTATTTTATGCTTGATGGATACCTGTGCTTATTTATCTTTTTTGCCGGAGAAATAAGCAAGGATATGTTGCAGCAAGAAAAAATCACAAAGAGAATAGAATGGAAACTTGCTAATGGTATTAAAATCTCAAGTATTGTTAAGGAGAATCTGCTATCACTATGGATTGGAACGCTGATCCTTTTGTTTC
The DNA here is from genome assembly GCF_003477885.1 of Lachnotalea sp. AF33-28. GTDB lineage: Bacteria > Bacillota > Clostridia > Lachnospirales > Lachnospiraceae > AF33-28. The sequence continues at coordinate 123,529 of NZ_QUEE01000016.1, read as the reverse complement.
CTCTACTTTTGATGATTTCCATTCGTCTGCCAAACCTTATCTTGTTATTAAGCACCTATTTTCTGATCCTTAGCATATTGTATTCGGCATTTATAAATGTTTTGATTCTCTGGATTAGAAATATGAACTGGTTTAAGAGTATTCCTATCTTTGCAACACTGCTTCATATTTTGCTGGTTGTCTTAAAATGTGGGATATTTATGAAAACGAATAATGTGTGGGTGTTGCTACTATTTTCTCCAGTGAGTATAATAGTTTTGACTGCGTGTGGTTTATGTCTGATGACTAAAGAACGGATCGTATCATCATATTACTAACATAATGAATTTTAGCTGAAAGGAGGGGGGGCTATGCAGGATAAACGCTTCTATCCGTATCTGTTTCTTCATGCGGGTATTGTGACTTTATGGGTTATATTGGATAGAATACATAAAGGGATTGCGAATGATGGAGTCATCAACTTATTGTCGATTGCCGTCTTGCTTTGTTATTTCAATCTGCTCTATCTTCATGTAATGACATCACGGCGAGAAGCAACAATATCCGAATGTGGCTGGAACCTGCTTTCTGTTTCCTTTATTGCGGCGCTGATGTATGATGGATTTTCCACCTTATACACGGGTGCATTTCTGGTTTTTGCATTGATTATCGGAATAATGCTGGTAAGAACTGACGCAAGCCGGGGAAAAATGGTTCGCTTGCTGTTTGGAATTGCGTCTATCATACTGTCGTTTTTCAATTTCCGAATTCTACCTGCGATAACTATGTTAATTGGAATGTTCGTGGGAATTTTCCTTGATTATAAATATATAAATTTGAAACAGGTTAATATTCTTCCGATTGCCCAGAGGAAAGCAAGATATGTCCTTGTTTTCATGATTCCTTTGCTTACAATCGTACTTTATTGCTTTGATTTGTCCACCCTGCAAGTCAATGTGTTTTTTCAGCTTATAATGCTTTTATTTGAGGCCTTTGCTGTCATTCATCTTGGCGACATGGAGGCCCGTTACAAGGAGTTGACAAAGTATTATGAATTAACGAACTATATTGCAAATGAGAGGGAAGATTTCTCAAGACTGCTTCATAACGATGTGCTTCAAGACATTGGAGGTGCCAAAAATCTCCTGTCGCTTCGCTCACCAGATGTTGATGAAACAAAAAGGATATTGTCTGATTTGGAATTGCGGGTAAGAAATATGATGAATTTCTATTCCTCTAATATCTTTTCGGGGTATGCTTCATGGGAACATATCGGATATATGCTTGACGCGATTAAGAAGCTGTACCCAAAGAAGAATATACTTGTAGATTTCACGATTGACAGCGAAGCAAGGATTGCTTTGAAAAAAGATAACAGTTTGGAACAGACTATGCAGATAATCAAAGAACTTGTCAACAATGTTTATAAACACGCTGCCGCTACTTTTATTCATTTGGAAATCGCGCTAAATGAAGAAAGTAGATTCGTAATTACCTGTCAAAATGATGGAGCGAAACCAAATGACATTGAAAATATTCTTTCTTCCAAAGGTGGTATGCTGTTCTTGACGGTGTTGATAAATGGGAATGGTGGTAACATTCAGTATTTAGAGAAAGATGGTATTTTAACTGCAACGGCAGTTTTGGGGAGAAAAAATGAAGATATTACTATTTGATGATCACAGGATATTTGGAGAGAGTTTAAGCAAACTTCTGGAAGATTGGGATGAAATCTCTATCTGTCGCTATGTAAGTAATGAAACAGAGTTTTGGAATATTCTTTCCGTAGACGAATGGGACATTGTATTACTTGATGTCAACCTAAGAGAGCAGTCAAAAAGTTCTGGCATTGATCTGATAGAAACGATATATAGTAAAAAGCCAAAAATAAAGGTGGTTATGCTATCCTCTTATGATATGCCAGTTTATAGACAGGAGGCACTTAAAAAAGGCGCCGTAAGTTATATTGATAAGTCTGCTTCTGCTGACGAGTTGGTAAAAAAACTCACAGCTATTAGTAAAGGTCACAAGTCCACTACGCCCCCTTTATTAGATCCCCTGACAGATCGTGAAGCGGAAATTATTAAGGCGATTGGAACAGGGAAAACAAAGCATGAAATAGCGCAAGAACTGTATATCAGTGAACGGACACTTTACAACCATATCCAAAGCATCTATGATAAGCTGGGGGCTAAAAATGCTATCGAAGCCTATAACAAGGCTATTGCACTTGGATATATCACACCCTTAATATGAGTTTAGGCAATAAGAGGGACAGATATATCAGAACACAAGTGACAAGTATGCACATTATGTAAGCAGATAGCAAAAACAAGTATCATTGAACGACTTCATCAAAACAATAAAGAAAAGCCGGGAGCAAAATTAAGTCTGCTTCCAGCTTTTTTGTATTTGTTATTGTATGTGGTTGACTAAGGAATATTGTTTAAGCGTGAGTTTGTGATATTGGGTGTGGTATCTTTAACTATGGGAAACTCCGCTCTCCCACTTGGATATGGATGCCTTGGTCACACCGATATGGGATGCCAGTTCTTCCTGAGTTATCTTTTTCTCCCGACGTTTCTGCCAGATCGTCCTGGCAATGTTGATTTCTTTCATAGCTTTTCACCGTCCTCTAAGATATCTGATACCTGGTAAATTGTTGCTGCTTATAGTACCGTAAACTTCCCGCGCATATCCGCAGCCGTAAACAGTAATTGAAAGCTGCGGCTGATACGGCAGGAGATATATTTACAATATACCGGATCTGCGGTGAATTTACAAAGGAACGGCAGTTGATTTTTCTATACAAAGTTTACTGTCAGGAAACACAGAACTAGCACAGGCCTGTTCCTATGCTTTCTGCCGTTTCAGCGGCAGAAAGCTCCTGAAATTCGGAAACCTTTATCTTCCTGTGTAAGAGCTTCGTCCACCGGTCCATCTTCTCCAGCATTTCTATATTCACGTCACTGCCTTCGCGAAGGAATTCCTCGTAAATAGGAACCAGCCGCTGCAATGCGGCCCCCCGGGCCTGTACCTGATCCCATTCCTCCTGCGTCAACAGCTCCGGCTTTTCCATGTCAAACAGCCCTGAGACATCCAGGTGCAGTTCGCTTTGAGCTATGACCGCGGCCTCCTGCAGCGTCATGTGACGGCCAGTGGTCTGTGAATAAATCTTATTCATCTTCGCAAATGCATGGTCATGGTCCATCAGCGGATGAAGCCTCATCAGCGCACCGGTGCGGTTATCCATAAACAGCCCCCAATTGCCGGTATGCCGGTCCATATTGTTCAGAATGTAATCCGCCACCTGCATCTGCAGGTAATGTGTGCGGTCCAGCTTCAGGATCTCATCGAAAGGATCCCTGCCCTGGCTCTCACAGTAATATTTATAATCCTCAAAGGTGACCAGGGAGCGTTCCTCCGATGTGATCAGGCCGGACTTCACGACCTTTTCGTTCCACAGCTCTATCTGCTCCTGCTTATCATCGGAAGCGACTTCCTTTAGTTCCTCACCCTCCACCACATAATAATTTACATGTTCAATCCCAAGTGCATCCAATATCTGGGATGCAGGAACCTCCCTCCGCCCGATTTTATACAGGTACAGATCATTCTCCTTACGGATCCACGCCTTGGCGCTGATTCCCTGTGTGGTAAGCTCCGGTGTCCGAATCTTTTCATGCTCCGTAAGCGATTCCCCCAAAAGCGCGGTGACTGCCAGGGATTTGGAGATGGTATTGCAGTACAGATTGATGTCGTGCCAGTTCAGCGCCTCCTCTTCGTTCCGAATCCAGTAACAGTCGGTCAGATTCAGGGCATGGCAGGCCTCACAGACAGCGATGGAATTGGTCTGCGGCAGCCTTAGGGAATTTAAGATCAGCTTTGCATTGGTTCTGCCAAGCTGGATCGCCCGGTTGGACAGCCATACGCCATAATAATCAGCCAGCGTAACGTCCGGCTTTCTGATGCCCACCGGAAGCAGTTTCGGTTCCAGGATGCGGCAGGTACCGTCCTCCGCCACCTCGAGTACCGGCACATCTTTATGCATTAACAGAGTTTTCATTTCGCTACTCCTTCTGTCACCAGCCGAAGGCTGATGACCTACGCACACATCAGTGTGCTACCTTTTCTGTCACCAGCCGAAGGCTGATGACCTGCGCACACATCAGTGAGTTTTCTCTTTGTACTATATCTTTGAGTTCATATAGTTCCTTCCCCATACTTCCATCGCGTCAATAATGGGGCGCATGGATTCCCCTAAATCGCTTAAGGCATATTCCACGCGGGGCGGTACTTCGGGATAAACCGTGCGTGTAATGATTCCGTCGTCTTCCATAGAACGGAGGCTGTCGGTCAGCACTTTCTGGCTGATCCCCTCCAGGTCTTTGCGCAGTTCGTTAAATCGCCAGGATCGCTGTAATAAGTTCCGCATAATCAGCAGTTTCCATTTGCTTCCGATCAGCCGTACCGTAGTTGCCACAGGACAAGCCGGCATTTCCTCTTTTGTCAGCATAGGAGCGCTCCTTTCCAAAGGTTCAAAAAAGAATGTTACATTCAGATTATAATATAAAGGCAGCAAAACAACAAGAACGGGTTACCAAAAGGTAACTAAGTAATAAAAAGGTGCGTACTTTTTTTCTACTCTGCCGAGACGTACAATGGATTCATGGAACAGCAAATGCTCCAAATAATAAAATGGAGGCAAGTATCATGGCACTTTCAAATCTGATTGGATGGACAAAGGAGAATGAGGAAACAGCAGCTTCTGCCTGCGGCACTGCATGCGGGGCAGGCGATACACCAAAAGAGAAACCTGCAGCCTGCGGTTCTGCATGCGGGGCGGGCGATACGCCGAAGGAGAAACCTGCAGCCTGCGGTTCTGCATGTGGGGCAGGCGATAAATAAACAGCCCGGCGGCAAAGTGTTCCCGGTAAATGATTACTCTTTACCGGGAACAGGTTCAGAACAGTCCGCATCGGCTTTTATCGAAAAGACGATATCAAAGAGAGGAACGATATGAAAGAATATTTTGCCTTCCAATGGCATATCACTGACGAATGCGATCAGCGCTGCAAGCACTGCTACATATTTTCTGAGGACAGCAGCAGGAACACGGACGCCATGAATTGGAATCAAATGCGGGATACCTTTTACAACTGTCTTGACTTCTGCAAGGTATACGGCCGTCTGCCTTATTTTTATATCACGGGCGGCGATCCGATCCTGCATCCGGACTTCTGGCGGCTTCTCTCCCTGTTAAAGTCGCACGAACTACCGTTTACGATTTTAGGAAATCCGTTCCATCTAAATGATGCGGTCTGCCGCAGATTAAAAATGTATGGCTGCCAAAAATATCAGCTGTCTCTTGACGGAATGAGGGAGACACATGACTGGTTCCGAAAGCCGGGTTCGTTTGACTGCACCCTTGAAAAAATCGGCTGTATCAAAAGAGCCGGCATCCGCTCCGTGATTATGACAACGGTATCCGGAATGAATATCAAAGAAATACCCGCGGTCATCGACACGGTTACCGCGTATGGCGCCGATGTATTTGCCTTTGCCCGCTATTGTCCCACCAGTGAGGAAAAAGACACTGGCATAAGCCCCAAGGAATACCGTGAACTTTTGGACACCTGTTATCACATATTTAAGAAATATGAAGCGGAAGGCTGCTCCACTTATTTCAACAAAAAAGATCATCTATGGACGCTGTATGAGTATGAAAAAGGGATTTTCAAAATCCCGGAGGACGCAAAAGACGGCATAATGTACGGCGGCTGCAACTGCGGGAACTGTCACATGACCATTCTCCCTAACGGTGATCTTTACGCCTGCCGCCGCGTACAAAACAGCAAGGTCGGCAATGTGTATCAGGACCGCATAGCAGATGTGTGGGTCTGCCAGATGGAACAGTACCGGGATTACACCAAATTTGAAAAATGCGCCAAATGCGAATTATTAGCCTACTGCCGGGGCTGTCCGGCTGTGGCAGGCGGAAAAAGCGGTAACTTTTATGCAGCGGACCCGCAGTGCTGGAAAGAGGTCATATAATGAATGCAGAGATATGTTTAAAAAAGTTGAGCTATACAGGCGTTTTATATTTTGCCACCGTAGGCCTTGATCGGACGCCCCAGCTGCGCTGTATCAGCGCGGTTCACTTTGAACCGGATGCATTCTATTTTTTCACCGCGAGAGGAAAGGATTTCTGCAGAGAGCTGCTTTTAGACGGCCAGGTGCAAATTCTGGCATATACCCGTTACAAGGAAATGATCCGTGTCTTTGCAACGGCTGCCGCGGTATCAGAGCATGAGCAGAAAAAATATATAGATATGATTTTTGAGGAGCAGCCTTACCTTGCCAATGTATACCCCGGTTCCACACGGGATATCGGAATTGTTTTCGCTGTCCGCGATATGCGGATTGAATATTTTAACTTAGGGAGCAATCCGATTTTTAGGGAGCAGTACAGTATGGGAAAAGGTAAGATAAGGCAGAAGGGTTACGAAATCAGCGACCGGTGCATCGGGTGCGGGACATGCGTAAGGGGCTGTCCGCAGCAGTGTATTGAAGCGGGCAGCCCCTATCGGATCATACAGGAGCACTGCCTGCACTGCGGAAGCTGCTTTGAGCATTGTCCGGTACAGGCGGTGGAGAGAAAGACAGGGGATAACAGCGCAAATTTATAGCTGTGATGTCACAAAAATATCATAGATTGCCCGTATCGCCGTCTCAAAATCACTGTTCTTCACGCCGATGATGATGTTCAGCTCGCTGGATCCCTGGTCGATCATCTTCACGTTGACATGGGCATGGGCCAGCGCTGAGAAGATCCTGCCCGCGGTGCCCCGCGTTGCCCTCATGCCGCGGCCCACCACCGCGATCAGAGCCAGATCCGATTCCAGATCCACGAAATCCGGCTGCACCGCCCGATGGATGCCGGCGATCACCTGCTGCTCCTTTTCTACAAATTCGGACTGATGCACGAAGATCGTCATCGTATCAATACCCGAAGGCATGTGCTCGAAAGAAATGCCGTTTTTCTCAAACACCTCCAGCACCTTCCTGCCGAAACCGATCTCCGAGTTCATCATGGCCTTATCTATATTGATGGAAGCAAATCCCTTCTTACCCGCAATTCCGGTAATTGTATATCTCGGACTGCGGCAGGTGCTCTCCACTATCATGGTTCCCTTCTGCTCCGGAGCATTGGTATTGCGGATATTGATGGGAATGCCCTCTTTTCTGACAGGGAAGATCGCGTCCTCATGCAGCACGGTGGCTCCCATATAGGACAGCTCGCGCAGCTCACGGTATGTAATGGTTTCAATCACTTCCGGATTGTTGATGATTCTGGGATCCGCAACCAGAAAACCCGGCACGTCCGTCCAGTTTTCATAGAGATCCGCGTTGATTGCCTTGGCCACCAGAGAACCTGTGATGTCGGAACCGCCTCTGGAAAAGGTTCTCACAGTGCCGTCCGCAGCCGCCCCGTAAAAACCCGGGATCACCGCGCGCTCCGTACCTTTAAGCCTTTCCGCCAATGCAGCGTTTGTCTGTTCCGCATCAAAAGACCCGTCCTCATCAAAGAAGATTACCTCGGCCGCATCCACAAATTCGTATCCCAGATAGGCCGCCATTATGATTCCGTTTAAATATTCCCCTCTGGATGCCGCATACTGACATCCGGCTTTTTTCTCAAAATTATCCTTAATGTTCACAAATTCTTCATTCAGGCAAAGCTTTAAGCCCAGCCCCTGGATAATTTCCTCATATCTCGCCTGTATTTTTTTCAACAGCGGCAGAAAGTCTTTTCCTTCCACAGCCAGATCGTAGCACTGATACAGCATATCGGTCACTTTGGTATCATCGGAAAACCGCTTTCCGGGAGCAGAAGGCACTACATATCTCCTGGAATCATCCTCATGTATAATATCCGCCACCTTTTGAAACTGCTTCGCGCTGGCCAGAGAGCTTCCTCCGAATTTCACTACCTTTTTCATCTTCTGATTCCTCCTGTTGTTCTTTCGACATAAACACATGTCCTTGCTATAAAAACATCGGTTCTTTTAAAATACACTTTTTTATCCGGAATAGCAAGTATTTTTTCTGAATTTGTAGTTTTTCTTCCTTTTTACCAGCCCTGCAATGAAAATTGCTTCTCTTATGTACTCTTTTTACAAAAAAGAAGACCTGTATTCTGTGGGTGAACAGCCCATCTCCCGTTTAAAGACCTTTGCGAAATAGCAGGGGTTGGAAAAACCGGATCTGCCTGCAATTTCCGTAATGCTTTCCTCCTGTCCGGACAATAAGGGCAGGCTCTGCTCAATCCGGTAGTGCAGAAGATATTCAAACAGCGACTCCTTCATATATTTTTTGAAGAAACGGCAGCACTCGCTTTTGCAGATGTTCGCGGCAGCAGCGATATCTTCCAGCGTAATCCGATCCGCGTAGTGGAAATGTATATAGGAAAGGATTGCCCTAAGCCTGTCCAGGTTCTTCTCACTGGCCAGATCCGTAGAATCCCCGCTGATCTTTGCATTTTGGGTGACGGCGAGCCAGATCCGCCCGATCAGAAGAATGATTTCTAATGCATACGCCCGGTCCCGGCGGCTGTGGCAGCGGTAGATTTCCTGCAGATCCAACAGCACCTGTCCGTGCCAAATGCTGCTTCCATCGAAATGCAATGACGAAAATCCCGGATCGCCTATCAGCGGATCCACATATTTCTTTTGAATCAGGCTGTTTTCAAATCCGCCCAGCACCCGCGGATGAAAAGTGACGGAGAGATAGAGGCAGTCCTGATTCTCATGCATATGACCTGTATGAAGCGTATTGGCGTTGCCTAGCAGACCTTCCCCGGCTTTCAGATGATAGAGCACGTCATTGACCTGATAATCGATCTCTCCCTGCATCACATAAGTCAGTTCCACCTCCGGATGCCAGTGCCATAAAAAGGCGCCTCTCTCATAACGCGACAGCATTTCCAGACTGACATTCACCGGAAACTCTGCGCTTCCATGGCTTTTCAGTTCTTTTCTTTCTTCATTGATCCTAAGCTGCATGGGTACTCCTGTATTTTATGGGCCATATCTCAATATCGTTATCATAATTGAGAATATAGTTGTTGTTTTATAATGATAATCTCATTATAATTATATTCATCATATGGGTCAAGCAATATCGATCACGAAACAGAGAGGAAGAACACTCATGAACTTGGATCATGTAAGCCAGGCTCTGTCCGGCAGCAAGGCGCAGACTCTTTTAAAGGAACTCTATACCGAAGCCGGCGCAGTTACCAATCAGGAACGCTACCTGCATGTGGCGGAAGGCTTCTGCCGTGTATTCGGTCAGAAGGATTTTGAATTTTTTACCTCCCCCGGCCGTACGGAGATCGGCGGGAATCACACGGATCACAATCACGGAAAGGTCCTGACCGGCAGCATCAATCTGGACTGTGTGGCCGCCGCCGCGAAAAACGGTCAGGATACGGTACATATTGTAAGCGAAACCTATCATCAGGATATCCGCATACGGCTCGATGAGCTGGAGGCCGGCGAAGAAACAGGAGGAACCCTCCCTCTGCTCAAGGGCATTTTGAACGGATTTCTGCAAAAAGGATATGCTGTGGGGGGATTTGATGCCTATATCACCAGCAATGTGATCAGCGCTGCCGGCGTCAGCTCCTCCGCTTCCTTTGAGATGCTGATCTGCTGCATCGTCAACTATTTCTTTAATGACGGCAGGCTGGACGCGGTAACCTGTGCCCAGATCGGTCAGTATTCCGAAAATGTTTATTGGAACAAGCAGTCAGGGCTGCTGGATCAGATGGCCTGCGCGGTGGGCGGCGTAATCTCCATCGATTTTAAGGACACCTCGCATCCGGTTGTAAAAAAGATGGATTTCAGCTTCAATCAGATCGGCTGTGACCTGGTGATCGTCAACACCGGTAAAGGCCATGCGGATTTAAGCGCCGAATACTCTTCCATCCCGATTGAAATGAAGGAAGTAGCCGCCTGCTTTGGCAGAGAAGTGCTGGCTGAAATTACGATGGAGGAGCTGCTTAGCGACCTGCCCCGCGTGCGCCGGGAGGCAGGGGACCGCGCGGTGCTGCGCGCCATGCATTTTCTGGAGGAAAACAGCCGTGTGGATGAAGAGGTGAAGGCTCTGGAGGAGGGGCGTTATGACGCATTCCTTACCATGATCAGCGATTCCGGCAACTCCTCCTGGAAGTGGCTGCAGAACTGCTACTGCATCGACAGCTATAAAGAGCAGTCCATCACGGTCGCTCTGGCGCTGACAGAACTTTATCTGAAAAAGCTGTCCCGGGGTGCCTGCCGCGTCCACGGCGGCGGATTTGCGGGAGTGATCATGGCGGTAATCCCTAAGGAACACACTGCGGATTACATGGAATATATGGAATCCAAGCTGGGCAAAGACACGGCCTATGTAATGAATATCCGCAAATATGGCGCCATTCATTTTGATCTGTAAGACCATCTTATTAAAAATTCAGCCCGCGGCGGGAGGCGAATGCCCCCTGTCACGGGCTGAAACTTTACTTACTGTTTACGGCCGATAAAGCAGCGTATGACAGTAAGAAACTTTAAAGACTCTTTTCCAGTATCTGAACCTCAAAGCCCTCCAGCACATCTTTCTCCCGTCCCCTGATCATGTGATAGGAGGGATCTATATGATAGGTCTTTGTCCGGTTGGTATGGTTCACCGCAAAGAGCCATCTCGTATGCTCATTTTCTCTGGCTGAAAGCTCGACCCCGTATTCGGTATCTCCGAGGCATTCTACGCCCGCCTCTTTGGTCATGCGTTCCATCAGAACGTTCATCAGTTCCTCGCCCGGCTCTGTTCCGACGTAATAGCATATGCCGTCCCCATAGGAATTCACCGTGATACAGGGCGTACCGCTGTAGAACTCGCCTGCGTACTCCGCCAGCACGCTGACGGAATCCTTTGTCACCCTCATCAGATCGCTCCAGAGCGCCGCCGTATACTCCCTGCCATCGATGCGCACCGGCACATCCGTTCCCCGCAGACAGTCATAATCCAGCACTTCGGTGCCGGTCAGTTCCGTCAGTCTGCCGGGCAGCTCCCTGTCCGTCATGCAGATATTGTGCTCATCCTTCACGCCGGTGCGCATGGTCAGCACCAGCCGGCCGCCTTTTCTTACATAGTCAAAATACTTTTCCTCAAGGTTTGGATTCATCAGGTACTGCAGCGGTGCAATCAGCAGCTTATACCTGCCAAAATCACCGTCCTCCGGGACAAAATCCACGGGGATATTCTTCTCATACAGCGCCTTGTAATACTTCTGCACCTGGCCGGTATAGGACAGATCCGGATGATGGGGCTGAATCTGCAGAGCGTATTCCTGTCTGAAAGAAAAAACAATGCCGGTCTCCGGCCTCGGCATGCTTCCCTGGATGCGCTCCATGATTGGTGTCATTTCCTTTACCGTAGCCTGCAGTTCATAGTAACGCCGTCCGGGATTGCCGCTGTGCGGCAGGATGCCGTGCCAATACTGTTCCGTGCCCATCGCGCATACGCGCCACCTAAAGAATACAATGCAGTCAGCACCGTGGGCCACCGACTGAAGCGCCCAGGCGGACAGCTGCCCGGGCGCCGGAGCGCGTCCCATCAGCTGCCAGCCGGTTATGCCGGATTTCTGTTCCATAATCCAGAAATTTTTATTTTTATAGCTGCGGACAACGTCCAGATTTGCCGCCGATTTCCAGCCATTCGCTTTGGTATCCGATGTGGAAAACCCTCCCGGATACTGGTCATGGCTGACAAAATCCAGAGGAACCGACAGGTCGTAATAATCCACCTTGTTGGCAAACCCCATATAGTTATGTGTGATAAACTGGTTCGGGCACAGCTTCCGGATAATCTTAGTCTGCTCCTCTAAAAAGTCCACAATCAGATCCGAGCAAAAGCACTTCCAGTCCAGCATGGCGGACGGGTTTTCTCCGGTCACCGTAACCTTTGGTGTAAATACTTCCGCAAAATCATTATACTCCTGGCTCCAGAAAGCAGTTCCCCAGGCCTCATTGAGCCTGTCCACCGTCTGATATTTTCTCTTCAGCCAGCTCTGAAAGGCGCTCCTGCAGTGGTCACACATACACAGATCCTGATGGCTGTTGCCCAGCTCATTGTCCGGCTGCCAGCCGATCACATTTGTATTACCGCCATAATGCTCCGCCATTGCGGTAACCATCCTGCGGATCATGGCCCTGTATACCGGATTGGACTGGCAGTCATGGTGACGGCCGCCGAAGCCTCTCACTTTTCCCTCCCGGTCCACCGGCAGAATATCCGGATAACGGTTGATCATCCAGGCCGGCGGAGCCGCACTGGGCGTCCCGAGCACAGTCTTGATCCCATAGTCTGCAAGCAGGCTGACCGCACGGTCCAGCCAGGAAAAATCATATCTGCCTTCCTCCGGTTCCAGCTTGTGCCAGGAAAATTCCGCCATCCTCACAACCTGTATCCCCATCTCCCGCATCAGCCGGGCATCGGTCTCCCAGCGCTCTTCGGGCCAGTGCTCCGGATAATAATCCACTCCAAAATGAATCTTCATCTCTGTCTCCCTCCTGTTTTTTCATTCAGCGGCAGATGTTCACCGATTCCCCTTCCAGCAGATGCGGCCTCACCGAAGTGACCATGCCGACCTTTTTGCCGGCAATCCGATCCAGCAGCACATCCACACACCGCCGGGCCTGTTCTTCTATGCACAGGGAAACCGTGGTGAGCAGAGGGCTTACATACTGTCTGCTGCTGATCCCGTCAATCCCCATTACGGAGAGCTCCTCCGGGATCTTCCGGCCGGCCTGGGCAAAGCGGTTCAACATTCCAAGCGAAAACGAATCGTTAAAGCCGATCACCGCCGTAGCGTCGCATCCGCTCTCAAGAAACGTTTGCGCAGCTCTTTTTCCGCTTTCAAAATACGGATCCCCAAAAATTGACCGGTCGGCGGATTGGCTGCGGCCTCCGGTAAAAAGATACCGCTCGTAACGCTTTCCCAGGAGAGGGCGCATGATATTTTCATAGGCCGCATATCTGGAATGCACGAGTCCGGTGCCCGATTTTAATCCGGGAGCCGCGTACGCAATTTTTCTGTGTCCCTTTTTCATCAGATAATGAAGGCCGATCTCCATCGCGTCATAGGTATCCGCATTGACATACGGAATGCGCTTCGTATGAACTACCGGTATGCCGTAAGCCGCGCTGACGATGGGTACAGGAGCATTCTCTCCGATCTGCTCCTGTATCATAAGAGCATCGTCTTCGTTTTCCACAATGACTCCGTCCATCCGGCATCGGCAGAACCTATCTGCATTGAACTTGCTGAACAGAAACATCGTATATCCCAGTTCATCCGCATACCCTGTCATATGGCTGAACAGTTCCATATAAAAGGGGTTGGCGGTATCGCGGCACAAAAAACACAGCTGATTTGTCTGTGCGCTCTCACTGACGGCACCGGCAGGATTGGGACGGTATCCCAATTCCCTGACCGCCTGTAAAACTGCCTTTTTCTTATCCTCCGCCACATAGCCTCTGCCATTCATGGTTCTGGACACCGCGCTTACGGACACGCCGGCTCTCTTCGCCACATCTTCTCTGGTTACCACCTGCCTGCCTCCTTATTGATCTATTGTACTTACGCCGCAGCCTGCCTGCAATGGAAACATATATGCACAAATGAGTCACACCGTCCTTCCGGCCCCGCTTCTGCACCTGTAAGCTTCCAGTGCGGCATCCATATACTCCCGTTCACTTTGAGCCTCTCCGGAATAAGGATACTTTAATGCCTGTTTATCAAACCGCTCCTTTAGGCCCAGCGCCGTTTGCTCATCCTCCTCTGCCAGAAGGGCATACGCATATGCCAGACGGATTCTCGACAGATAGGAGGAGGTCATCTTACGGTATTTATTCAGCCCCTCTGTGCAGAGCGCCTCTATCTCCTCTTTGCGGCACTCGCCCAGCAGTTCGTAATACAAAAGATCGCAGCGCATCTCATACTTATGGATTTCCGTCAGTCCGGGCGCTTCCCTTAGATACTGACGTATCCTGCCGGACGCTTCCTGAAATTCATGCAGATCGCCGTATCGGCAGCATTCCAAATATAGAGTGCCGCAGATCAGAGGGTCGGACAGATCCGCATCCTCTGGAAGGAGAAACCATTCCTTTGGCAAATCCCTGATTCTAAACCCTTCCGCCAGCTCCGCGCTTACCGTAAGCTGCAGGTTTAAAGCCCGGTCGGCTGCTTCATCCCGCTTGACGGAGACTGCGTTGCTGCCGTCATTGGGAAGTCCCATTCTAAGTTTCGGCACCCCGTTCGTCCATGCGATAAACAGACCGGTAAACGCCATAGTAAATAGGAAAAAGGACAGAAAAGGCATGTCCGGATATAAAAGATACAGGATCAAAAACAGAACGGAGAGCATCCCGTTTAAAACAATTCCGCCCAGGTTGTAGCAAACTGCACCGTTTCTGTACCGTTTTCTTTCCGGGGGAATCATCAGACACTGTCCCCCCGTTCCCTTCAGAGTAAACCTTCTGATCCGAAACCCCTCTCCGGTTTTTATTAACATAAGGCTTCCGATCCTGAAGGAAAGAAAACGGTATCCGCACAGCAGTCCGAACAGCAGATGTCCACCCTCATGCACAATCACCTGCATCTGAAACGCCAGTACCGCAATAAACAGCATCAGCGCCAGCACAATCAGATACTGCGCCGGCCGCGCAGCTCTTTCAATGCACGCGAATGCTCCCGGGCCGCCTAAAATCCCGGCTAAAAAGCCGGTGCACAACAGTCCCAGATATCCTGCCGCCGTATTCTGCCTGGCTTTTTTAGCTGTTTTTTTCTCTGATAGCTTACTCATAATATTTTTATCTCCCTGACTGAACATCCATTTGCACGCGCCTTGATCCTTGCTAACAGTCAATAGACAATTTATGTAAATATGTCAGTACACTAGTTCTCCTGCGGCGGATCCAAGGTGCACGCGGATTCTGCGCGCACACCTCGGATACAGCCCTCTGTCAGGACTCCTGACCGCCCCTGTCCAGCACATAGGTCCGGTAGAGCTGGTCGAATATGTGGATATGGCACTTTTCATCCAGTATGATCCGGTTCAGAATCGCCACTATATTCTCGTCCTTAATCCGCTCCGCCTGACGCCGGTATTTCATTATCGCTTCATTTTCTCCCTTGATCGCATTCCTAAGCAGCGGCTCCAGCTGGCACGGATACTGATTGCAGCCCGGCGACCAGTATGAAGCCCGCCGGCCGGAATAGCTCCACAGCCTGGGATCCGCGCCCAGCCGGTACGCCAGCTGCCCGTACATATCCAGATGATGCATTTCCACGATCATGATGTGCTGGAAGCACTCCGCGATCTGCGCATACGGCTCTTTTGATATCAGGCTGTTATAAAAATACAGGCTGACCGCCGACATCTCCGAATTACAGGAGCCGATGTTGCTTAGCATCTCCGCCGCATATACTAAATTCGGCCCGCACACCTCTATGGGCGGGTACGGAGCGCTGTCCTGATAGATAAACGTTTCCTGATCCATAGTAATCCTCCTGTTTCCTTTACTCTTACATACTTATGAGACAAGGAACAGGATCAGCACTAAAAACTAAAATCCACCATGACCGGCCTCTCAAGCGGGGTCTTATTGGGCGCATGGTAGATCAAATATTTTTTCCCTTCAAAGGATTCAAAGATCATTCCATGCCCGCCGTCTTTCACATCCAGCGGCCGCTCCATCTGTCTCCAGGGGCCGTCCACTCTGCCGCTCTCACTCACCGCCAGCCCCATGGCATACCCTGTAGCGGCAAAGCTTGACCAGAGCATATAGAGCCGCCCTCCTTCGTTAAAAAGAAACGGGCCGTCCGTCACATAGTTATCCCCCTCCCCGGCGGCGCGCACCCAGGGCGCATCTTTAGCGTGAAAGAGCACCTGCGGTTCACCTGCTGCCTCCTTAAGCCCTGCGGACAGCCTCATGGCGCATACCGCGCCGTTTCTGATCTGTGTCCATTCATGGCAGAATATGATCCAGGGCTCACCGTCCTGTTCATAAAAGGTGCCGTCCAGGCATTCCCAAGTCTCAGGCGTCACAGGCCCTTCCGAGATCGGGACAAATGGGCCCAGAGGGCTCTCTGACTTTAAGATCTGCGTTCCCCGGCTTTTACCTTTGGCTTTAAAGCTGGCAAACATATAATAAGTGCCGTCAACTTTATGTACCTCGGGAGCCCAGAAATTTTCTTCGGCCCAGAAATCTTTCGACTTTCGAAATGCCGGATACGGCCCTTCCCAGTTTACAAGATCCCGGCCTGCATAGACATCAAACCCCTCTCCCGGACCGCCCCACGGCAGTTTGTCTGTGGTTCCGTAGAGGTAATAGGTTCCGCTCTTGGCATCGCTTAGTATAAAGGGATCTCTGATTCTGATTTCGGATGATTTCATAGCGCTTCACTTCTCTCCTGTTTTATAGATTGTGTTTGTTCCTATATAGTTTAATATCTGGCGGGGGGTATGTCAAATAAAGTGTAACAATACACAGCGCTGTCCACAGCTGCCTTAAGCCCGCCGCATCATACGCTGCTTTACTGGCAGATCAGAACTGCCGCATGCTGCCGTGTAGACCTCCCACGCATGAGAGAACCATACTTAGTCATGAGTGATTGTTTCGGCAGCAATAAAAATATAATAAATACAATTTATTGATATATTAATATAAATAATTTAACATTATACTTAATGTCTGTTATAATTTTATGAGTATTTCTAACACGCAACAGGCAATATGCAACAGTTCGGGAGTATACAGGAGGATGTACATGAAAGAATATGATATCATTATTATAGGCGCAGGCCCGGCCGGGATCAGCGCTTCCATCTATGCGGTGAGCAGAGGGAAAAGCACTCTGGTCATTGAAAAGGACAGAATCGGCGGCCTGATCGGCAAGGTTTCTACAGTAACTCATTACAGCGCGATTATGGAAGAGGAAACCGGCGGGACCTTTGCCGCCAGGCTGGAGGCGCAGGCAAGGGGCGCGGGTGTTGAATTTTTATTTGCAGAAGTGACTGCGGTCAGCCTGGAGGGCGAGTGTAAAGAGGTGACCGCAGGAGGTCAGACCTATAAAGCCCGCCGTCTGATTCTCGCAAACGGTACCACGCCCAGAAAGCTGGGCATACCCGGTGAGGAGAAGCTGTTTAAAAAAGGCGTGGGCGGCAATGCAACGAAGGATGGGGCAGCCTTTACGGGCAAACATATCTATGTGGTCGGAGGAGCGGACGGCGCGGTGAAGGAAGCGCTCTATCTGGCTCGTTTTGCCGATAAGCTCACCATCATACATTTTGAGGAGAAACTGGGTACAATTCCGGAATTTTTAAGAAAAGTCGAAGCCGCAGACAATATTGAAGTGCTCCTGAATACAAGGCTGACCGCCGTCAGCGGGGAAGACCGGGTGGAAAGCCTTACACTTACAGATATAAGAACCGGCGAGGTCCGTACCGTAAATGACAGTGGCTGCGGCATATTCATCTATGCAGGCTCCACTCCCAACACTGGGCTTTATGCGGGATTAAGCTTAAAGGACGGTTATATCGCAGTGAATGATAAGATGGAAACATCGATTCCAGGCGTATATGCCGCCGGCGATATCTGCGTCAAGCAGGTTCGTCAGGCCGCAACTGCTGTTGCAGACGGGGCGGTAGCAGCCATTAATGCCGCTATGTAAAATTCGCACTGCGGCTGGAAGGCAGTATGCCGCTGAAACGATCCGCCGCAAGAGGCGGCTCAATAAAACAGTGTATTAGTTTTCTAAAAACGGCATGATTTCGGTCATGCCGTTTCTCCGTTTTGAATGTCATAGAGTAAGTTGGTGGGAAGTATGCCGATATAGTTGTAGCTGATGTCCCGTTTGCGCTAATGGAAGATGAATTTACTCGCCAAAGATAAATCCAACGATTCGGTCACTTGCTTTGTCTGCAGCGGATATAATATCCTCTTTCTTCCAATAAGGCTTGTCAGCATTCTGATATTTGGAAACTAAGGCACGAGCTATAGGATATTGGCTGTCGATATATCCTGTCCTGTTTTCGAGCTTAGTCGAAACCTTTGTTCTAAACCATTCATTTCCGATTGCCCGGTTAATCTTTTCTTCAAGAAGAATCTTGTTGCCTAATTTGTTTACAATGCCGTAGAATTCTTCTTCGCTGTCAATTTCGGCATCCTTTCTGATCTCCTGAAGATTGTTGCCGCTATATGGCATAATGTGTTCAATGTCGTATTTTGTTCCAAGTGTGAAATCCAGCCCTTTTTCTTTTGCAAAAAGGTACTCGTTCAGATATACCAGCACATTGCCATCATAGTCATGTAATGCTGCCCGAACAGTTTCTTTATCCCAATTAGAATGAATATGTTCGTTAAAATCATGTATGATTTCATCGATAGCGGTGCTTTTGCTAACGAACTTGGCTTCTTCTCCAAACAAAAATGTCTTAAAATACTTACTGGAATAACCAACATCGACAAGTTCGAGAAGAGAAAACAGCCGAAGCAAACACGTAAGAATCGGCTCTACGATTTCTTCTGTGATATGATTCTCATCGAATCTAAAAAAGTAACTTGCCAAAAACAGCTTTGTGTTCTCGTTGAACTTCAGCAGAACTTTCATTTGAGGATATTCAGAAACCTTTTTCCAAACCTTAGCCAGTTTCATCATATCAGAACACATACCGATCGGATTAGTAATTGGCATTTTATTAATCTCGGTAAAATACCTTCTCAAGCCAGGTGTGGTTACATTGACTGCACCTGTTTCGCTTATCGTTTCTTTGTTAACAGTTCGTATGTAATACATGTACTGCATCAAAATCGAATTGATATCTGCTAAACGAATACTTTCCAACTCGTTTATGCAGTTGTTCAGTTGTTTCCACAAATCCGCAAACTCTTTTTCTTTGCCTCTTTTTTCTGCTTCCGCATATAGCTTTGCTGAGATGATATCAGAGTCGTAAAGAGGAAGCCCATCGGAGTTGAGGGAGTTAAACATAGTGATAGCTTGTTCAACCTGCCAGCTCTTAATTTCAATTACTTCGCAGTTATCCGTAATGGATTTTGCAATACTGTTCAATTGAGAATCTGACAGCTCACGGATCATTCCATAGAAGAATTTAAAATTTCTAAAGAAGTTCGTATATCTGTTGTCTTTTTGCTTGTACTTGATCTTGATCACTCTTGCTTCTGCTGAAGCGTAATCCGTAGCCTGAAGAATTGCTGCCAATTCTGTCTTGTACTGCTCGTTTATAGAAAAGTTCTCAAGGATGATTCCACGGCGGCATATTTCAGCATCTTTAGCTGCATCGGGCTTGTCTGAAATATCTTCTGTTTCTGCCTTGTACAGAATGCCCATAATTCTTCTTCTGCGTTCCTGCAAACCGCGGCAGAGGCTTGCAGAGTCCTCATCGCTTGCGGTTCTCTCAATTGCAATATTAATTCTGAAAAGCAGCGCTTTTAATAACAGCAAAAATGTGGTAGTTCTCTGCTGACCGTCAATAAGTCCGTACTTTGTGTCATCATCCTGACAGTTGATAATAATTGTTCCGAAGAAGTATCTGTCCCTGCTTTCGCTTTCAACAAAGTCATTTATGTCTTGCCACAGCTTATCGCAATGATCAATACCCCAGGAATACGCGCGCTGGTATTCTGGTATGGTAAAAACAGTATCTTCTTCAAGTTTCAGATAGTCGCCAATCTTTTTAAGTTTGGGTTCAATATTTTTTGCCATAATCAAATCTCCATAATCGTTCTAAATACTTCATTGAGTTACTATGTTTCAGCAATCTTTTCGATCGCATAGAGCGGCAAATTTATAAGCCAATCTATTCTTTTTATATTTGAAGCCGCATTATGCTTCTGTACTTCGTAGGTGTTACCTTCTCTTTTAAACGGAAACATTTCGAAAAATAAAATGAGTTATGAAAACCGACCCTTTCTGCAATTTCTTCCACGCTCAAATCCGTGCCGATCAGCATTTCCTTCGCATCATACATGCGCAGATCCAGGATATATTCACCGACAGACTTGCCGGCGGATGCTTTAAACAGAGCTCCGAAATATTTGGGCGATAAATTGCATTTTCCGGCAAGCTGTACCACGGAAATATCCTCGGTATAATGGTCTTTAATATACTTCAGCCCATGACGTATGCCCGGATGCATGGGCTGACCTCTATGTCCCAGGCCCGACCGTTCAAGCAGCAGGGCGACAATTTCAAAAAAAAGGCCTTTCATCTTAAGCACGGAAGCCGGGCCGGATTCGCAGAAAGCGCTGTAGCACTGTGCAAAAAGGCCGGAAAGGCCATCGTCAGATCCCCTGGCTATAAAATCCGGCAGCCGGATGCCAGCTGGAACAAAAACCGTGCGTTCCATAAGACGTATTGTCTTCTCGTTATGGTCGCTCGATATCACCGAATGCATATAGTACTCTTCTGCTGTAAAATTTTCCTCCGGCTTCGGCATCATCCAGTCAAAATGCACGCAGTGGGTCCGAAACCCGCTGCTTTCCTCCACGACAATATGATTTTTAACAAAGGGCTTCAGATAAAAGGTGTCCCCTTTATGAAGGCTGTATTTTCTGCCGTCATAAAACATATCCACTTCACCCTCCATAATATGCATCAGCTCGTGGTCAAACAGGATGCGTTCCTGCTCGGTATAGGAGTATCCGGGCTTATAGTTATTGACAAACCTGATATAGGGCTGAATCTCATGAAAGCTGATTTCTCTTTCCATTTCTGTCATCTCTTTTCTGTATCCGCAGCCGCTTTGGCGGCTGTCTGAACAGTTACAATTTATCGTACCTTTTTATAGATATCATACCGTAATTGATGGACAATTCCCGCATCCGCGCTACAATGATATCCGTATACTGCGGTGTATATACCCGATGATATCATATCATGTGTATCTGCGCCATACTTAATTTACAGGGAGGAACAATATGTTAGAAAAAGCGTTTTGGATCGGCTGCAAAGAGGACTTCGGTGACATCTGCCCCGAATTCATCAGAGCAGTTCCAATTGTCAAAAAAGCCGTATCCGCCATTTTAACGGTTACCGCCATCGGCGTCTATGAGGCGCGCATCAACGGAGTGCGTATCGGAGATTTTATTCTGGCGCCCGGGTGCACCGTATACAGGGAGCGTCTTCAGGTACAAAGCTACGACATCACAAGTCTTCTAAGTGAAAGCAACGAATTGTCCGTAACCGTTGGCACCGGATGGTACAGAGGACATATCAGCGCATCCAGCGAGGATCTTCAGTCCGCGCCCTGCGCCCTGATCGCTGAACTCTCCGTCCGCTATGAGGACGGTACAGAAGAGACGGTCCGTACAGACGAAAGCTGGTCTGTCCGGAAAAGCCGCATACTGTTTTCCGATATCTATGACGGTGAGGTCTACGATGCCTCCCTTTCCGGCAGTGAGGTTTATGAGGTTCGGCAAATCGCATTTTCCAAAGATACGCTCATACCGCAGGAAGGTGAAATCATCTGTGAACAGGAACGTCTGAAACCTCTGTCGCTGATCGTTTCGCCCAATGGCGAGCGGATTATCGATTTCGGTCAGAACTTTGCAGGATACGTCGAGCTGTCTGTAGACGCGCCCGCCAAGACCAGAATCGTGCTCTCCCATGCGGAGATACTGGACAAAGACGGTAACTTCTATACCGAGAACTACCGTAAAGCCTGCGCGAAGCTGACTTATATATGCAGGGAGGGTCGTCAGAGTTACAAGCCCCACTTTACGTTCTACGGATTCCGCTATATACGGCTGGATGAATATCCCGATGAGGTGAATCTGGATGATTTCACAGGCATCGCACTGTATTCCGATATGGAGCGCACCGGATATATGAACTGTGCAAGCCCCCTAGTCAATCAGCTCTATTCCAACACACTATGGTCTCAAAGGTCCAACTTTATAGATATCCCCACCGACTGTCCGCAGAGAGACGAGCGCATGGGATGGACGGGGGACGCTCAGGTATTCGCAAAGACCGCCTGCTATAACTATGATGTCCGGAAATTTTTCCGCAAATGGATGCGCGATGTCTGCGCAGAGCAGCTGGAAAGCGGCGGGATTACGGATACCGTGCCGAATTTCTGGAAGATGAACCGCTCCAGCACAGCATGGGGAGACGTGATCGCCATCATCCCCTGGCAGGTATATCAGATGTATGGAGACCCGGATATACTGGCGGATAATTTCGATGCCATGAAAAAATGGGTTGATTTCATCACGGAGGACAGTCTGGATCCTTATCTGTGGACCTGTCCGGACAGCGAAAAGAAGCTGTGGGGCAAACACTACGGGGACTGGCTGGCGCTGGACGCCCCGCAGGGCAGCTACAAAGGGCGCACAAACGACGACTTTATCGCCAGCGCGTTCTACTCGCACTCCGTTTCCCTGTTAATTGCGGCCGGCAGGGTCCTGGGCAGGGATATGTCGGAATACGAAGCGCTTTATGAAAAGATCGCCGCCGCTTTTAAAGAGCGTTTTTCCGTATTGACCACACAGACGGAACATGTGCTGGCTCTGCATTTTCATTTGACGGATGACAGGGAAACCACCGCACAAAACCTGGTCAGGATGATCCGTGACAATGGGAACAGGCTTGAGACCGGCTTTGTAGGAACGCCGTATCTGCTGCATGTGCTAAGCGAAAACGGATATCCGGAAGTGGCCTACGACCTGCTCTTACAGGAGGCATACCCCTCCTGGCTCTATGAGGTGAATCACGGTGCCACCACCATCTGGGAACACTGGGACGGCATCCGCGACGACCAAACGCTCTGGAGCAGCGATATGAATTCCTATAACCATTATGCCTACGGATCCGTGATGGACTGGATTTACAGTGTCGCGGGCGGCATCCGGACGGACGCTGACTGTCCCGGCTTTGAACGCGCCCTCATCGCTCCGGTTCCCGGCAAAAGGCTGAACTGGCTGGACGTGTCTCTGAAAACCGCGCACGGTACGATCCGCTCTAAATGGTCTTATCAGGGTGGTTCTGTCCGCTATGAGATCTCCACCCCTGTCCCCGCCCGGATTATCATAGACGGCCGGGAGCATTCCGTTAAAAAAGGAAATTATGTATTTTACGGGCGAGCATAAGAGCCCGTGCATATTGTCATCCTGATAAAAAGGCGCCTTACTGCAGCAGCGTTCTGCTGTGTGTAAGGCGCCTTTTTATCAGGCCATGCCCGCAGGCTCATCCGCGGTTAATTACCGTCAGGATACAGTTATCGGCGGTTTGTCACGGGTTCTCTTCCTCAAGTACGAGCGCATAGCCATCCGGCACCTTCACCCGGGTCTGCCGGCGGCCGTTTTTAAACTCCCAGTTCACCTCCAGAAATCCGCTGCCGACCGGAAGCTTACCGCTGCAGCGCTTCAGCCCGGAATCCGGGATGGAGAGCTTTATAACCGCGTTTTTGATATCAATTTCCTTTACTCCCAGCAGATCCCGGTAGTAGCTGTGGATGACATGGGAAGCGAATCCGTGATTACAGCTGGCATACGCGCCGGTATTTTCCCACAGTGTGCCGGTGCGCACCGCCATGTAATCAAAGAAATCCTTGGTCTCCGCCAGGATCTGCTTTGCCAGACCGTAACGTGAGAGTATCTCCACCCTTAAGTAGTTGCCGATAAATGCATTGGCGGCGGCTATCTCCGGGTAGGTGGTCTCCGGATTTCTGGAAGGCCCGAACTTTGTAAGAAGCACTTCAAAGAGTTCCGGATATGTATCGCGGTCCGCAATCCCCAGCATGAAGGCATAGTACTGACAGACTTCGGTCGCATCGCCGGTTCTCTTAAGACAGCCGTTTTCTCTGACCGCATGATCTTCAAAAAATTTCCCGTTATAGGACTGTTCTCTGACAGCCTTCACTGTCCTTTCGCCCTTTGCGATCCATTCCGGCCGGCCGTAGAGACGCCCCGCAGCCATCAGGGCCGCCGCATAGAGCATATTGGAAGGATAGTTCACACCGTCCACCAGCTGGTTGGCCCGGGACCATTCCACGAAAATCCATCCCTTCAGATCCTCCAGCAGTCCGTCTTCGTTTTCAAACGGTCTGAAATAATTCAGTATCCCTTCCACCCTTTTTTCCATTCCGGCCGCAATCTGCTGATTCGGATTCCGTTTCTGATACTCTTCCAACTCCATGATCAGCCACATGGCCCAGTTAGGGATGAATACTCCGTCATTATGGTCGGAAGGATAGCACATCGCCACCATACCCTCCGGCAGATATAAAAAGCGCTCCGGCAGCAGGTAATTTTCCAGAAAGGCGTCTTCCACCACTGTTTTTCCGGTCAGATCCATCTCCACCCTGGAGGTGAAAAAGCTGTCGCACAGCCACCCTGCCCGCTCCCTGGACGGACAGTCCATGTAGATATCCACCGCGTTCTGCAGAAAGGTTTCCCTGCCGGCCTCAAAGATACGGCAGATTACAGGGTCATCACAGGAAAACTCTGCCAGACTGTCCTGCGGATTTTTCAGTTCCCGCACAGAGAAGGGTTTAAAATCAGCACTTCCCTCCTGCACCATCACCTTCAGGTATCGGAACGTATAAGGCTGTATGGTTTCCACGCAGTAGCTTCCTGCCAGGCATTGGATACTGATGGCATTTACGCAGGACATCCGGTTATAGGACACATCGCCTTCCTCAGTCAGCACTTCATCAAATACAAGATATATCCTGGTATCCTCTTTACAGGTGAACTCCGCCCGCAGAAATCCGGTCAGGTTCCTGCCGAAATCATGGATCACAAAGCGGCCGGCTTCCAGTGTCTCCTCTTCCCGGCACAGCGGCCTGTCCGTATCATCTCCTCTTACCGCAAGGGATTCCGTTTGGATGCCATCCAGCTCCTCGGATACGCACAGCTTAAGCTCCTCCTTCGGATACCCCTTTAATATAGGGCTGATTTCACAGAGCGCCCGGTCCTTCCACAAAGGCCGGTCCGTATGCCCCGCCGTAAAAGTGCCGTCAGATATGATTTCTTTGCTCTTCGTTACAGGATAGGTGTTATAGGGGGTTCTGCGATCCAGCAGCCGTTTGTCCTCTGTCCTTGCAAGGCTGACCGTCTGTTTGCTTTCCATCCTCCAGCTGTCATACCCCGGCGCCAGGCTGTATGCTTCAATGAACGGACGCTGGAAACTGTAACGCTGTACCTTCTGTATCCTGTCTGTCAGCCTTACTGCAGCAAAAGTATGCGCCTCAAAAGATGCCGCATTGGCATCCTCCAGCGTCGCCGCCGCCACTCTGCCGCCGGCAGTGAGCTCAGCCTGCAGAAAAGATGGCTGATCCAGCGTATAAAAGCTGTTTACGTTAAACCCCACCGCTTCTACGGCCAGCGTATTTTCCTCTGCCAGAAGCTCCTCGGGCAAATTGAGGCAGTCCACGCGGTAATAACCGTGGGCGGCACGCGCCGGACCATGAGCCAGGAATTTGCCGTTCAGAAACACTCGGTATATCGTAGAGCCTGTGATACACAGTCTTAGCGGGGCTTCATCCGTCAGCTCACTGCGGATAAAATGACAGGTAAATCCCAGTGTCATGTTTTTTTCAGTTTCCATCCCCGCAGCCCAAACCGGTTCAGCCATTTGAAAATAAGTTTTGCTGTTGTCCATATTCTTTCTCCCGTCTTTTTTCGCTGATCTTGATGAAATTTTAACCTCTCCGCCCATATATGTCAATCATCCATATGATTGTTTTTCGGACATATTTTTACCTCTCATTATGGGCGGCTTCAACCCATAATAGCTTGAGGTGCCAGGAAGTACTCCTGACACCTCATTCTCATACCATTATAGATAAATCCTTTACATCTTTCCCGTTCTTTTTAATCTGCTGCCTCCAACCCATTTCGGCGGCGATTTTATAGAGGAAACGCGGAATACCCGGCTTTACCATGAGATCGGGTGCGGCAGTCCTGCTCTTTATATCATCGGCAAGCTCCGCCAGCGCGCGGCTAAGCCTCTTTCTCGGTCCGCGGCCGGATGGTATCTCCCTTAGCATGGGCAGCATACCGCCTCCTCCGACACCTACGCCGATCCCCCAGATCAGCCCGCACTTTCTGCACCAGTTTTTCATGATATCAAGCGCAGGAGCATTTTGTCTCGCTTCATAAAAGCCGCAGTTTACCACAGTATAGACCGTAATCTCCTTGTCCTCCAGTTCCGTGAGATAATCCTCCAACTGCATGAGGCAGCTAAGTAAGTGGGAAGGAATGCTGTCCACATATAGAGGAAAAGCAAAAATCCATACATCACACTCCGACATCTCCCGCATGCGTTCCATCGTAACCACTGGCTCCCGGAATGAATATTCCGTCAACCGCATATCCTCATGCAGTATACTTTTTAGTTCGTCTACAATCACAGCGGAAGCACTGTTCTCCTGTTTTGGGCTTCCATTGATCAATGCCGCTTTCATACTATACCTCTCTTCAAATTATAATTAACAATTTTCAGACTATTATCAAAGTTAACTTATCCGCTAAGACCAGCAGTCTCCATAAATCGGATCTGCACCTCGCTGCAGTACAGATTCACTGCATTCGCCTTCACAAGTTTCTGTGCTGTCTGTTTATCGGCTTCATCTATTTCCTCACCATAAAACCAGACCTTAAGACAAAACTGATGGTTATAACGCTTTTTATGGTGCATCTCACCATTTTTTATCACAAAGTAAGGATGAAGATAAGGGATGCTCCGGTCCAGCAGCCGTAACAGCCCTTGCAGCTGCGTATTCTTCCATCACCCGGGTGTCATCATTATGATCCGGAAACATCGCATGGTAATCGTTTGCTTCAAGATCATGTAAAACCAGTCTCATGACAGTTCTCCTCTCTTTGTCCCCATAAAAGATTATCTCTTCAGAGACAATTGAGATACATTATAAGCCCATCTGCCCAGAAAGTCCATACAGATTTCGCTAAGCTTTCCATCTTCCAGAAATTGGATGTAACAGTTCAGACGGCGGGAAAAATAGTGCAAAAGCAGGCGTTGAGCTTGCTCATAAGACTGTTTTTGCACTATTTTTCACATCGGATGGACATCCGATGCTTCTTGACCGGTTTTTTCGGTCAAGAAGATGAGCCGTCTGAACTGTTACAATTGGATAGTTGCTATTCACAGTTGCTGTAAACTTCCCGCGCATGTCAAAGCGGTGTATGATCTTCACTGGGACACGCTCTCGCTCCGTGAAGCGTGCAGCGGTTCTAACGCTGCAAACTATAGGGCACCCGTTCAACGGGTGCCCTGTTCTGAAATCTCTATCCGGTTTTTTCCGGACTTTTTTGCCGTGTACAGCGCCTCATCGGCGGCCGCAATAAAATCGATGATATCTCCTGACATTACATTTCCAATGCAGACGCCGGCACTGATCGTCACATATCTGCCCACAGCAGTATTTTCGATATGAAGCTGTTCCACCGC
Organism: Lachnotalea sp. AF33-28; assembly: GCF_003477885.1. GTDB lineage: Bacteria > Bacillota > Clostridia > Lachnospirales > Lachnospiraceae > AF33-28. The sequence continues at coordinate 96,012 of NZ_QUEE01000016.1, read as the reverse complement.
CCTGCGCAACCCGTCAGCATTGGTCCGGATGTGCTCATCCACGCTGTTGGCAGCATCAATCACCAAAAATTCTTCGCCGCCGTACCGTATGACAGTGCTGGTGCTTTCACTGAAATATTTTTTGATCAGATCCGAAATCTGCTGAATACACCGATCTCCGGCCTGATGGCCATAACGGTCATTAAAACGCTTAAAATCATCTATATCCAGCATCATAACCGCCGCCCGCACATTGTTGCCCGCATAGCTTTCCCACAGACTGGGCAGTCTCTCATCCAGAAACCTCCGGTTGTAAAGTCCGGTCAGCTCATCTGTAATCACCTGCACATTCAGGCCAGCATTAATCCTCTGTATTTCCTCTGTCTGCCGTTTAATAATATCCCTGGACCAGTACTCCCTGACAGCGGTCAGATATCTGGAACAGGCGATTATGACAGACATAATCGCACAAAAAGTGGTATTCATGATATTTCCCATATTATTCGTCGGCACAGGCTGAAAGGTTGGAAACAATACCACAAGTAGCAGCTGGCTGCCTCCAAAAATCGCAAGGGCCTGCCAGGGCTTTAAAAATGCCAGTATGGAGATAGTTAAAACCATATATGTATATACGGTAACGTTCTCCGTAACCCGCTGGTCATAGAGGGTGACTGCGACGCTCCATAAGCTCGCAATAAGGCCGAATATAAACAACGCAGTCTGTATCCGCTTTGCATTTGCCTGGACATTCCGTTTCCAGACCAACAGCAGGACCATGCTGGAAAGGGCAGCGATGCATAGGACAATATAGAGACCAAAATAGACTTTGTGCGAATAAACTGCCAGACCGCCTTCCCGTACCCAGGCCATCATAACCATATTAAACATCTGGCTGCAAACTATGAAGGCCAGCAGCAGAATCCAAACATCCGACAGGGACCGTATTCTTTCACACAGAAAACTGTGCTGCATTTCCTTCCCGAACGGGGGCGTCTTAAGGTCCTGTATTGCTTTTCTAATTCGATCGGTCACGTTATAGCTCCTATCCACAGTACTTGTGTTCTGGCGCAGACAAAATCCGCACCGGTATAATATCATACGACATTATACCACCACTCTGTAAAAAATAACAGCATTTTCCCCAAGTCCGGGATGTGGGAATTATCTACAGCCCCGCTACATCCTCTACCGGCATGGACAGAACCACTGCCTGTGCAGCGCTTTTTAAACCGCATTTGCGGTTTATATTTTCCATAATCTCTTTTTTCTGGTCTTCCGGAGTCAAAATTGCCACGATCTCTTTTTCTTCCTGCAGAGGGAATCCGAAAAAGGTTTCGTTCTTCTCCTTTGAAACTCCTCTGGCATTTAAAATTGTTCCTCCCGTGGCGCCGGCCTGCTTTGCCGCTTCCATGATATCCTCCGAGTATCCTGCGTTATAGACCGCGAGCACTAAACTGAATTTCACAAAATCATCCACCTTTCTTAAAGCCTCGTATTCTGGCTTTTCTGCGCCGTTCTCCGTTACCAGCCGGGCTGCCAGCGCATTGATTCCGGATAAGGAAACCGCAAAAGCGATCCCTCTGCCGGGATTTCTCATATTCATGCGCCGGCTGACCGATGAAAGGACCAGCGGTATTCTGCCTTCGGGTACCAGACTTAACACCACATCCTTTTCACTGCTGCCGATGCCGAGCATATCAAGGAGCTCCGAACTCGCGGTTCCTTTTCCAAAACAGATATAGCAGAATCTGATATTGTTTTTCTCACACATATCTTTAATGATAATGCCGCTTCCCCTATCCACAATAGAAACCATACATTTGATTCTTTCCGCAGCATCGCTCATACTATCACCTTCCTATTCTCCGGCCGTTCATTCGTAATATACGATCGTATCGGCCAGGTTTTCCCAATCCGGCGCCGTTCTGCCGTCGGCCTGGGTCTTTGTCCTTAACTGTGAAATAAAGCTTAGGACCTGAATCGCGATTAAAGGTGTCATTGCCACCATAGCCACTATGCCGAAGGCATCGGTCAGCATGTTCCCTCCCAGCCCCTCACAGGCGCCCATCGCAAACGGGAGCAGAAATGTGGCGGTCATCGGTCCGCTTGCCACTCCGCCGGAGTCAAATGCAATCGCAGTATAAATATGGGGGACAGCAAAAGAAAGCGCCAGTGCCAGCAGATAGCCCGGGATCAGAAACCAGAAAATTGAAATCCCTGTGAGCACCCGAAGCATGGCAATGCCTACCGAACAAGCAACGCCCACGGACAGAGCCGAATACAGCGATTTGGAGGATATGGAACCGTTGGAGACCTCTTCCACCTGCTTTGCCAGAACATGCACCGCAGGTTCAGCGGTTACGATAAAAAATCCGATCACCATGCCCAGCGGAATCATCAGCCACTGGCTGGAAGATCCCGCCAGGGCTCTGCCCAGATAACTTCCCGCAGGCATAAATCCGATATTTACTCCGGTAAGAAACGTAACCAGACCGATAAACGTATACCCCATGCCCACAGCCACACGAAGCAGCCCGCTGCCATGAAACCGGCGGGAAATCAATTGAAAAATTAAAAACAGCAAAAGGATTGGCAACAGAGCAACCGTTACCTCTTTGAGATAGACAGGCAGTCCTGCGGCAAACTGTGACGGGACTTCGCTGGAAACAGCTATTTCCGGTATCGTTACCGGAGTGTAAGAAGCCTGTGAAAGATGATAAAAGATACTTAACAGGATTACCGAAAGGATGGGTCCTATACTGCATAAGGCAATCAGACCGAAACTGTCTTCATGTGAGGACTTATCTCCCCTAAGCCTCGCCATACCGATGCCGAGAGCCATGATAAATGGAACTGTAATAGGACCGGTGGTCACCCCGCCGGAATCAAAGGCGACGGCGATAAAATCCTTTGGCGCAAAAGCGGCCAGCAGGAATACCAGTCCATAAAATCCGATCAGCAGACAGGTGAGCGGGATATGAAATATGATGCGCAGCATCGCCACCACCAGAAATATACCGACACCACAGGCCACTGTAAGTACCAGAACCTGATTGGGCACCGGCACCTGAGTCGCCAGGACCTGAAGATCGGGCTCCGCTACCGTGATCACAATGCCGATCAGCAGGCACAGCGCCGTAGCGCTTACGATCTTTTTGGTTTTGGTCATTGCCACACCGATTCCCTCTCCCAGGGGAAGCATGGCCATGTCCACTCCCAATGAGAAGAATCCCATCCCCACGATCAGCAGAAACGCACCTGTTAAAAACAGCATCAGCGTTCCAATGGGCATCGGGGCCACAGTAAAGCTTAACAGCACGACGATCGCGGTGATCGGAAGCACCGAGGAGAGGGATTCCATGATCTTGTTCTTTAATGCAGGAGCCATTGCACCACCTCTTCTTTCTTAATATATTCATATGCGTCCGGAAATCAGAAAGGCCGGAGGGTCAGGGCAGATGACTGTCCCACGATCCGGCCTTTCCGGCGCACTATCCATATTAATTATAACAGAGCGCGCCACGGATTTGAAGCGATATTAAGAAATCTTAACGCTCAATCTGTAATCTCCAGAAATTCATAAACCTTATCCAAAAATACTACGCCGTCCAGATGATCGAGCTCGTGGCAGATACATTTCGCCATATCATCCTCGCCGGTCAGCTCCATCTCATTCCCCTCTTCATCCAAAGCCTTTATGGTCACTTTTTGGGGCCTGCGTGTTTTTCCGTAACGGTTTGGGAAGCTTAGGCAGCCCTCCACGCATTCCTGCTGTCCCCAGGTTTGAACGATTACAGGGTTTACAAGCTTATAAAGCCCGGTTCCCATATCGATCACCACCAGTCTTTTGAGTATTCCCACCTGGCATGCGGAAAGCCCCGCTCCATTTTCCGTATGATACATCGTATCCGCCATATCTTCCAAAAGGCTGCGTATCTTATCGTCCACCACAGGTACTTCCTTGCTTCTCTTTCTTAATATCGGGTCGTCATTATACCTTAACTGTCTAAGTGCCATTGTTTCTCCTAACGTTTCAGCAAGTATAATTCTGGGAAACCTTCAGTGCTTCTGGTTTAAAAGTTCCTCTTTTAATTCATAGAGCTTCTTAGAAAGATCCACATAATGGATATGAGGATTTTCGAAACGCGTTTCCTCTTCCCATACCGTGGTATCCATCTGTGCTTTTACATAGTCTCTGATTTCGTTGAGCGAAGGCAGCTCATATACCAGCTCACCATCCTTAAAAATAGTCTTATGCAGCCGTTCCGCCCTCATGTGGTGAAAGGCCATCTTCTTCCATGGCTTCATCGGATCTACAAACGGAAACGGTTCCTCCTCATTCACTTCTTCATCATAGAGCGTGATCAGATCCGCCACGCCATATCCGGTCTCAGGATCGTAAAGTCTCCATAGAGCTTTTTTGCCGGGGTTCGTGATCTTCTCCACATTTTCAGATATCTTGATCTTAGGTTCATAAGTCCCGTCCGCCTTCTGAATGGCCGCCAGCTTATATACTCCGCCGAATACCGGATCCGATTTGGCTGTGATCAGCCGCTCACCCACCCCATAAGAGTCGATTCTGGCTTTCTGCGTATTCAGCGAATGGATGAGATATTCATCCACGCTATTAGAGACTACGACGCTGCAGTCCTTCAGCCCCGCTTTATCCAGCGCCGCCCGGACCTTCTTGGAAAAATACGCCAGGTCTCCGCTGTCAATCCGCACGCCTTTCAAGCGTTTGCCCATGGGCTCCAGCACATCCTTCGCCACGCGTATGGCATTTTCCACGCCGTCCATTATATCGTAGGTATCGATTAACAGCGTGCAGGAATCCGGATATACCTCAGCATAAGCCTTGAAGGCTTCATATTCCGTGGGGAAAAACTGTACCCAGGAATGCGCCATCGTGCCCACCGCAGGAATTCCGAACATCTCATCGGCAATGGTGGTCGCCGTCGCACCGGCTCCTCCGATATATGCGGCCCGCGCGCCGTATACGGCGGCATCCGGTCCCTGAGCCCTGCGCGCTCCGAATTCCATAATGGCGGCTCCGGCCGCAGCACGGCAGATACGGTTCGTTTTCGTTGCAATCAGTGACTCATGATTGATTGTGAGAAGGATCATGGTCTCAATCATCTGCGCATCGATCAAAGGCGCGGTCACTGTTAAAAGAGGTGTTCCAGGATACACGATCGTCCCCTCCGCAACGGCTTCGATGGTTCCCTTAAACTTAAAGTCCTCCAGATATTTCAAAAAGCCCTCGTCAAACATGTTTCTGCCGCGCAGGTATTCGATATCGCCTTTTGTAAAATGCATATTTTCAATATAACGGACCACCTGTTCGAGACCTGCGCAGATCACATATCCCCCGTCATCCGGATTCTTGCGGTAAAACATATCAAACACCACATTGACATCCTTAAGTCCTTTCACGTAATAGCCATTGGCCATCGTCAGTTCATAAAAGTCCATCAGCATTGTCAGATTTCTGTTCTCTTCCATTTTCATTACCTGTCCGCGCGCTGCGACGCGCTCATCTATACCGGTTGAACACGCATATTTTATTCAACCTTTCACAACCGTCCAGGATGCATTTTCCAACATCCGGCATCCGTTTTGCCGTCGGTTCAGACCACAGTGACCTGGCATGCCCTCATGGCATCCAGCGCATTTTCATGGCTTTTTGCGGTCACGCCGGCACAGCAGGACGCGTTCACAATAATCTCTGTCTCCGGCAGACAAGCCTTTAATATCAGTGCATTGGATATCACACAGATATCTGTGCATACGCCCATGAGCTCAATGCTGTCGATCGGCTCTTTGCGGTTTTCTTCCATCAGGCGCTCCCCCAGCTTCAGGCTTCCAAAAGTTTCCTTTTCACAAACGGCCGCGCCGTTTTTTTCTGCAAGCTCTTCCAGCTTTCCCGCTAACATCCAGCCTTCGCTGCCACGGATGCAGTGCGCCACCGGAAGCTTTTTTCCCTCCTGTGTATTCAGATAATCCGCATCATGGGTATCCTTGGTAAACAATACCTCACCGTCAAAGCTTTCGACTCTCTTCTCCACCTTTGGCAGAATATCCACCGCAGCTTCACTGCCAAGACTTCCGCTCACAAAGTCATTCTGCATATCAATTACGATCAGTCGCCTGTTCACAGAAATTCCTCCTCGCTATGTTTCTTTATTTTGTTGTCCGCCGTTTTGGCGGGGATCAGTAATACGTTTCCTTATATCCCGGATTAAACCGGTAATACTGGCTGGGCCGGTGCCTGGCCTCATCCATATACTCCTCTGTTTTTAAAACCATCGGGGCGATTTTCTTACGGAAGTTGGCTTTATAAAGCGTCTTTCCCAACAGTGTTTCATATACCTTCTGCAGCTGCGTCAGCGTAAACTTCTCCGGTATCAGATGGAAGGCAATGGTAGTATACTCGACCTTGTTGCGTATCCGGTCAAGAGCCAGATTGACGATTTTAGCGTGATCAAATGCCAGCCCCTCCTCGCAGCCATCAAAGGGAGTCAGCGTTACCTCGTTTCCTTCCTGTGTCACATGGTAGGCGATTTTAACCTGCTTATCCTCGCTCTCCAGTGAGAGCATCCATGCCGACTTCGTTTCACTTAAGTCCATCAGCTTATTCTTGCGCACGGTGAACCACGCAGTTTCGGCAGCATCATCCCCAGCCCTGGGGTGAACCGAATTCTTAGGGATCAGCGCCATATAGGAAACGGAGATCACACGCATGCGCGGGTCCCGGTCCACGTCCCCCCATGTGAAAAGCTGCTCAACATAAACATTCTCCACATTGGTTTCTTCCTTAAGCTCCCGGTATGCGGCCTCCTCAATGGATTCACTGATATCCACAAAACCTCCCGGTATGGCCCAGCGGTATATGAATGGGTGATCCCTGCGCTTTACCAGCAGCAGCTTTAATTCCTTATCCGGAACCAGCGCTGTCCCATCTTTCATATCATCAACGGTGAATAGCAGGATATCCGCCGTTACCGAGGGGCGCTCATAGTTGCCGGGATGATAAGCGGCCAGAAATTCTTCTTCGGTCTGACCTTTCCGGTTTCTTGGCAGGTTGCTTTCCATCCTCATCAGCTCCTATCTTAGTAGCAGTTTGCTACTTTCTTGTGCTTAGTATATATTAACTACTAAGTATTGTCAATACCTTTTTTAAAAGATTCCCTCCATAAAAAAGCGTCAAGCGGATTTTTTTCAGCCGCTGACGCTTTTTTATATCATAGCTCTTTATTAATCACAGTTACCGCACACTTCCCTCGCGTGGCATGGCGGGGTACGGTCCCAGACGGCTCATCTCACCGCTGCCGCTATCGCCTGTTCGATATCCGCGATGATATCCTCTTCATTTTCCGTGCCGACGGAAAAACGGATCAGATCCGGCTTTACGCCGGCCTCGATCAGCTGTTCCTCGCAGAGCTGCCTGTGGGTATGGCTGGCAGGATGCAGCACCGAAGTCCTGGAGTCGGCCACATGGGTCACTATCGCAGCCAGCTTCAGATTATCTATGAAGCGGATGCTGGTTTCTCTTCCGCCCTTTAAGCCGAATGCTACCACACCGCAGGTGCCCTTGGGCATATACTTTTTGGCAAGCCCATTATATTTGTCACCTTCCAGATCCGGATATTCCACCCACGCTACATTTTCATTGGATTTCAGATATCTGGCAACCGCCAATGCGTTGGAGCAATGGCGTTCCATGCGAAGATGCAGTGTCTCCAGCCCCATATTCAGCAGAAACGCGTTCTGCGGGGACTGACAGGAGCCCAGATCGCGCATGATCTGCGCCACGGCCTTCTGCACATATGCCGTCTTGCCGAACTCCTCGGCATATACCAGGCCGTGATAGGAGTCATCCGGAGTAGTTAAGCCCGGGAATTTATCCGCATGGGCCATCCAGTCAAAATTACCGCTGTCCACGATGCATCCGCCTACGGTCATCGCATGGCCGTCCATATATTTGGTGGTGGAATGCGTCACAATATCGGCGCCCCATTCAAAGGGACGGCAGTTAATCGGCGTCGCAAAGGTATTGTCCACAATCAGAGGCACACCGTGTCTGTGGGCCAGGCGGGCAAATTTTTCAATGTCCAGCACCACCAGGGACGGGTTGGAGATGGTCTCTCCAAACACCGCCTTAGTGTTGGGACGGAATGCCTTTTCGATCTCTTCCTCAGGCGCATCCGGATCCACCAGCGTGAACTCGATGCCCATCTTTTTCATCGTGACCGTAAACAGGTTGGAGGTTCCTCCATACAATGTGGCGGAGCTTACGATATGGTCGCCGGCAGATGCGATATTAAATACCGCATAAAAGTTGGCGGCCTGGCCGGACGCGGTCAAAAGCGCCGCTGTGCCGCCTTCCAGCTGGCAGATCTTCTTCGCCACCATATCACAGGTGGGATTCTGCAGTCTGGAATAAAAGTATCCTTCCGCTTCCAGATCAAACAGTTTGCCCATTTCATCGCTGTTCTCATAACGGAATGTCGTGCTCTGATAAATCGGCAGTATACGGGGCTCTCCCTTTTTGGGCTCATAACCGCCCTGTATGCAGATTGTCTCCGGTTTGAAATAGTTTTCCATGTTGTTCCTCCTCTTTTGCTGAACGGAATAAATATCTGACGATATTATAGCATGTTAAACCGCAAATTCCAATAGGAGTTATCCGCATTATTTATGCATTGCTATTCAGTGTTACTGTTCACAGTTACCGAAAAATTCCCGCGTATGAGAGGGCAGGGTATGGTCCTCATTGGGACCCGCTCTCGCTCCGTGAAGCGCGCAGCGGTACTAATGCTGTAAAATACACAGCAATAAGTACCGGCGGGCTTCAAGGGATCCCTATGAGGACCATACCCTGCCCTCTCATATGCTGCTTTATCGGCAGTGTGTAAACAGTAACTATTCAGTGCTGCCTTTATCAGCAGCCATAAATACTGCATATTACCTATTCATAAAAATCTCCGCGATCGGGGAATCTGACGGCAGGATCAGCGTGTTGCCGCCATTTTTAAGGGAGGATTTCGCCGCTTCCAGAGAACGGACAAACGTATAGAATTCCGCTTTCTGGGGATCGGAATAGGCCTCCGCCATGATCCTCATGTATTCAGCCTCAGCCTCGGCTTCGATATTGGCAGCTTCCGCCCTGGCGTTTGATATGCTGATGGCGACCTCCTTATCGGTGCTGTTGCGGATCATCTTCGCCTGGGCCTCGCCATCCGCCTGATAGGTCTTCGCAATCTTCTGACGCTCGGAAATCATCCTCTCGTAAACGGAGGTTTTATTGTCTTCTGGCAGATCCAGACGCTTGGTCTCCACCGTCAGAAGCCGTATGCCGTACTGGTCCATATTGTTTCCGATATTCTCCATCACCATATCGGTCAGTTCCCCATCACGGCTGTCAATCACCTCATTCTGTTCCATGTTGCTGATCACATTCTTTATCGCATTGTAGACAGAGGTGCCGATGCGGACCCCCGCCGCTTCCATGGAGAAATTCATGGTCTGCGCAAATTTTAATGGATCGGAGATCTGCCAGAGCACATAGCTGTCTGTGATCATCGTCTTTTTATCCTTCGTGATCACGTCCGATGCATCCAGGTCATAAATCAGTATTTTGTCCGGAAGGGAATCCACCTGCTCAATAAACGGCACTTTAAAGGTCAGTCCGGCATCTGTAATTACGCGGTCCACCTTGCCGAAACGGCGGATCAGGCTGTATTCATTTTCTTTCGTCACAACGACAGATGATACCACGGTGAGCAGCGCAAACAGCGCGACCGCTCCGATTATAACTCTTTTTAATATCTTCATATTTTATTCCTCCGCTCCCGTCCCGTTCTGTGCCACCGCTCCTGTTTCAGCGCCTGACATGCCGCCGTTGTTCAGCTGGTCGATGATCAGCGTATCCGCCTGATTAGTACCGTCAATAATTACCTTTAAGTTCGGCAGAACCTCTTCCATCGTCTCATAGAACATCCGCTGTTTGGTAACGATGGGATTTTTGATAAACTCATCATACATCGCATTAAACACGGCCACTTCCGCCTTAGCCTCATTAATCCTCTGAGTCTTCTTGGACTGCGCTTCCTGCAGGATCTGATCGACAGTGGCTTCCGCTGAAAGCATCTGTTCACTCTGGTACTGTTTCGCATTGTTTAACAAGGTGTCCATATTCTGCTTCGCATTTTCCACATCCTTAAACGCCGACAAAACTTCCTGTGTGGGCGGCTGTGAATCCTGAATCGATATAGTTTCCAGGAACAGCCCCACATCATGCTGCTGCAGCTTGGCTTCGATCATCTCTTTAATCTGATTCTGTATCTCATTTTTGCCGGTGGTCAATACGCTGTCCACATCGTAATTTCCGATCACCGTGCGGATACAGCTCTGCGATATGTTCTTTAATATCGTTACCGGCTGCTGTGAGGCATACACATACTTGATCGGATCCACTACTTTGTAGCCCACATAGAAATCCACATTGACAAAATTGTAATCCGAGGTGATCATCACACCCTCTTCTTCAATCGTTTCCTTATTGTCGTTATAGCCGACCGTAAATCCCTGGCTCGTGGTGCTCACCTTCTGGACACTCTGTACAAAAGGGACCTTAAAGTGAAGCCCCGGTTCCCCCTCGGCTCTGGCAACTCCAAATGTGGTGATCACCGCCTTTTCCTGCTCGGTTATTGTGTAAAATGAATTTAAACCCACAATCAATAATCCGAGCACCACGATTACAGTAATGATAATCGCCTTTGCATTTTTCACTGCATTGCTCATTTCTTTTCCTCCTGATATAAATGCCTTTTTGTGGCAGCAGCTTCTTAAGTCTGATGTACTTCCTATAAAAAAAAGACTTTTAACACCATCTGTGTTAAAAGTCTTGCTCTTAAGCTATTTGCGGATTAGTCTCCTAATCGTACTGACGCAATATAGAACATCTCTGAAATATGCGATGTAAGCTACTCCCTTTTAGTGATTTAAAGTTTAGCGTCTTTGGGGCCAAAAGTCAATATCCGGACCTCATTGTTTATAGTTATTTAATAATTGATAAATTTTTATCATTTAAAAGAACTTCTTATTATACCTGCGTTCACCAAACTGGCTGTGGCAGTCCTGACAAATCCAGATTTTATCATCCCCGGTCCGGCCGCTTTCATCCGACGGCGCCGATCCCTTCACTTCTTCCGATTCCTGCTTCATTCTTAAGCTGCCGCAGTAAGGACAGCGTTTCCGTACGTTCACCCAATCCTGATTCATCATAGCAAGCGCCTCCTTACAAATTTTGGTATCAGTTCAGACGGCTCATCTTCTTGACCGAAGGAACCGGTCAAGAAGCATCGGATGTCCATCCGATGTGAAAAATAGTACAAATTTTATGATCGTTTACTTAAATTTTACCTCAATCCCTATCTTTCTATACATTACGTTGTTATAATGTTTACATACAACATCTATTAAGGAAAGAAGAAAAAGCGTATGATAACATTTCAGGATGTAAAAGAGAACCCGGCCATTCAAACCTATATTCAGAAAGCGGATGAGTCTCTGACCGCATTGGGCTATACGGAGCACAGCTTTGCCCATGTCAGCCATGTGGCGGCGGTATCCCGCTATATCCTGCTGACTATGGGCTACAGCGAGCGGGAGGCGGAACTGGCGCAGATCGCCGGCTACATGCATGACATCGGCAATGTGGTCAACCGCATCGACCATGCGCAGAGCGGAGCCGTCATGGCGTTCCGTATTCTGGATAAAATGGGGGCGGATGACTGCGATATCGCCACCATCATCACTGCGATCGGCAACCATGACGAACATACCGCCGAGGCGGTCAATCCTGTGGCCGCCGCACTCATACTGGCCGACAAAACAGATGTGCGCCATACACGGGTCCGCAACAGCGATGTCTCAACCTTTGACATCCACGACCGGGTCAACTACTCCGTAAAGGAATCTTCCACGATCATCGACAGCACACATACCAATATTGAACTGAAGCTGAAAATCGATACCAGCTTCTGCTCCGTTATGGATTACTTTGAAATCTTTCTGGACCGCATGATCCTATGCCGTAAAGCTGCAGAAAAGCTGGGCCTGCACTTCCGCCTCAATATCAACGGGCAGACGCTGCTCTGACGGGATTTATTCTCCAGCAATTCCCAGTTCACAACTGCCTCTTTTTATGTTAAGATATCAAACGTAACAATTATGTAACATTTACATAATTAATTTGTAACATATGAAGGAGGTTTTTTATGACTCGATTACCTATACTGACGCTTGCCGCTGTAGCTGCAATCTCATTCACCCCGTTTTCAGCAAATGGAAACGGCGCACAGCAGACTGCTTCACAGCTGCGCGATGATAACTGCAAAGTGACTGTCTGGCAGAATAAGGCAGAACTGACCAAAGCTGTGAAAGAAAAACTGGAAGCTCTCGGTCTGGAAGTCGAAAACGATAAGAATTGTGCGATCATTATCAAACCCGGCAACAAGCCTTCTGTGCCGAAACCGCCGAGCAGCAATACACCGGAAACGCCTGAACAGAATCAGCCGGAAACAGAAGCCCCCGATTCCGATAAGCCTGTGATCCCGGAAGAAAAGCCAACGAATCCTTCCGTGCCTGATCTCCCGACGCTTCCGGATATACCGACCGTTCCGGACCAGAATCAGCCGGAAACACCTGAGCAGGAAACCACTCCGGCGCCGGATCAGAATGAAAACCTTTCTTATGCGGAGCAGGTCGTGAGCCTTGTGAATGAACAGCGTAAAAACGCCGGGCTCTCTGAACTCGCCTTTAACAAAGAGGTCTCTTCTGCTGCCATGGTGCGCGCGCAGGAAATCCAGACGAGCTTCTCTCATACCCGTCCTAACGGCACCAGCTTCAGCACCGTTCTGAAGGATAATGGCATCTCTTTCAGAAGCGCCGGTGAAAACATCGCCTGGGGACAGAGAACGCCTAAGCAGGTTATGAATGCCTGGATGAACAGCCAGGGACACCGCGCAAATATCTTAAACAGCAATTTCAGTTCCATCGGTGTGGCCTATGTGCAGAGCCCTTCAGGCACTCCCTACTGGGTTCAGTTATTTATCCGATAAACTTGTTATATCTCTCACCAGAAAAGACACGCGTACTGCCGGTTCAACCGGAGGTACGGCGTGTCTTTTTTACATCTTTTCACCGGCGCAGTTACAAAATACGCACATCCTGCAGCACGCCAGTCTTACCGAATTCTGTCCATTCACAGATGTTCACGGCGTGATCGCCGATTCTTTCCATATATTTTGCGATCATCAGCACATCCACGCATTCATCCGCATGCTCACTGCTATCCTGCAGCAGATGAACCACTTCCAGTTTCACATTATTAAACAGTTCATCCACCACATCATCCCTGGGGATGATATCCTTCGCAGCATCTATATCACCCGTTACAAACGCCTCCAAAGCCTCCTTTACCATCTGCTTTGCCACCCTGGCCATCTCCGGGATATGCTGCACCAGGCGGTAAACAGGCGGTTTTCCCTTCATCCTCTGGATCAGGTCGGCAATATCCGCCGCATGGTCACCGATTCTCTCCATATCCGTAACCACCTTCAGCGCCGTGGAAACGGCCCTCAGGTCCCTGGCCACCGGCTGCTGCTTTAAAATCAGGGACAGGCATTCGGTTTCGATCGTCTTTTCCATGTCGTTGATCATGCGGTCACCTGCTATCACTTCTCTTGCCAGAACCTCATCCTGGTTTTCAAAGGCCTCCATGCAGCAGTCTATGGCGCCTTCGATCATGATTCCCATCTTCTTAAGATCATTATGCAGGACTTGAAGCTCATGCTCAAACGTAATTCTCGCTGTCATCATTTCCTCATTTCTGCGCCGCAAAATTAGATTATTATGCTTTGGGCCGCGGCGCCGGCCGCAGTACTCATCCGAATCTTCCCGTGATATAATCCTCAGTCCGCTTATCCTTAGGATCGGAAAACATCTGATTGGCAGGCGCGAATTCCACCACCTCCCCCACCAGGAAAAATGCGGTATAATCCGATATTCTGGCAGCCTGCTGCATATTGTGCGTAACAATGACCACCGTATATTTTTTCTTAAGTTCCTCCATCAGATCCTCAATCTTGAGAGTGGAGATCGGATCCAGCGCAGAAGTGGGCTCATCCATCAGAAGCACTTCCGGTTCCACGGCCAGCGCCCTTGCGATACAGAGCCTCTGCTGCTGGCCGCCGGACAGGCTCAAGCCTGATTTTTTCAGGCGGTCTCCCACCTCATCCCACAGCGCCGCGCCTTTCAGGCTCGTTTCCACGATTTCGTCCAGCCTGGCCTTATTCCTGATCCCGTGGATCCTCGGACCGTAGGCCACATTGTCATAAATGCTCATCGGAAACGGGTTGGGCTGCTGGAATACCATGCCCACTTTCTTTCTAAGCAGCGTGGTATCCACCTTCGGATCGTATATGTTTTCGCCGTCCAGCAATACGGTTCCCTTTATGCTCACATTCTCAACCAGGTCATTCATCCGGTTCAGTGTTTTAAGGAATGTGGACTTGCCGCATCCCGACGGACCGATAAACGCTGTGATCGCATTTTCCTTCATGCTCATGGTCACCTTTTTTAAGGCATGGTTGTTTCCGTAATACAGATCCAGATCCTTTGTCACTATTTTATCTCTTAACATGTGTTCACCTCTTCTCCCTGTTAACATCAAATTTATGCGACAGGTATTTGGTCAAAAAATTAATGCTCAGTACGATAACAAGCAGCACCAGCGCGATAGCAAAGGCATAATCATACTGTGCCTTGGACATGCACAGATACATCTGTATCGTCAGCGTTCCGCCCGGTTCCATGATCTTGCTTATCAGCGCTCCGGCTCCGTTTGACAGATTGGGAAGCAGGTATCCGCTGCCAGCGGTAAATAAAAGTGCTGCCGACTCGCCGACGATCCGCCCCACAGCCAGTATGATTCCGGTGATGATGCCGGGCATGGCGCTGGGAAGCAGAATTGTACGTATCATGTACCACTTGGTCGCCCCGATGCTAAGCGCACCGCTCCGGTAACTTAAGGGCACGGTTTTCAGAGCTTCCTGCGTATTTCTGGTGATCAGCGGAAGCACCATGAGTGAAAGCGTCAGCGCACCGGTCAGAATGGAATATCCCAGCTTCAGTGTCGTGCCGAAGAATACATAGCCGAACAGGCCGAATATGATGGATGGGATGCCCGCTAACGTCTCGGTCGTAAATTCAATCAGCCGGACGATCCGTCCCGGTTTTGCATATTCATTGAGGTAAATCGCTGACCCGACTCCGATGGGCGTAGCGATGAGCAGCGTAATCACCACGATATACAGTGTATTGATAATGTTGCCTAAAATGCCGAAGGTATTGTTCAGCGCGCTGGGAGCAGTGGTAAGGAAGGATATGCTGATGGAGGTAATCCCCCGGTAAAATACATAGATCATGATGCCCGCCAGAATAAAGATGGAAAAAGCCGCCGCCAGATAGATCAATGCCTTCTGCAGGTCGTCTGCCGGCCTTCTCTTCTTCTGGCAGATACTGTATGTACAAGTGTCAGTCATTTGCGGCATCCTCCTTTTTCAGCACCTTGGTCAGCACCAGGTTGATCACGATGATAAACACAAACAGCACCAGTCCGATCGTAAACAGCACTTTCTTATGGGTTCCCGAGGAATAAGCCATCTCGCTCACAAGCGCGGTGGTCAGGAAACGCACGGAATTAAACGGCAGCGGCAGATTCACGGAACTTCCGGCTACCAGGCTGATTGCCATAGCTTCTCCGATGGCCCTGCCCACTCCCAAAACGATCGCCGTGACGATCCCCGATTTGGCGGCCGGCAGAATCACCTTAAAAATAGTCTGCATATGGGTGGCTCCCATGGCCAGCGATGTCTGTTTATAATGCTGCGGAACCGCTCTGATAGCGGATTCACTGATATTGATCACGGTGGGCAGTATCATGACCGCCAGCACCAGCACGGCGGAAATCAGATTTGCGCCTCCTGTAAACTGATGGGTGGCGGAGTCTTTAAAGACTGCCAGTTCCAGTTTATACATAAACGGATTTAAGATCAGCAGGCCCAGAAGGCCATATATCACCGAGGGAATTCCCGCCAGCAGTTCCACCGCGGGCTTCACGATCCTAACAAGCATCTTGGGGCCGGTTTCCGCCAGAAATATAGCCGTTCCCACGCCGATGGGCACGCCGATCAGTAAGGCGAGTGAAGTGCCCACAATGGATGTGAGTATTACATAAAGTATGCCATAGCTCGGGTCGGCCGCCGCAGGTTTCCAGACATGGCCGAACAGAATCTCAAGCGGGCCCACCTCAAACAGTGCCGGCGCACCACTGATAATCATATACAGTGTGATAGAAGCCACAGCCAGTACGGCGGCAAAGCCGCAGACCACAAACACAGCCTGTGCGGTCTTCTCCACCGCCGATTTTGTTTTGTGGCTTCCTGCGATGGAAAAACTCTTATTTTCTTCCATGCGTTCTCCTCTCCTTCATATCGTCATCATTCTCTCATCTCTACGAAATGAAAATAACATGAATCAGAGTATGAAAACAGCATGGTAATGTCAAAACTTTGTAAAATCCGGGTAAAAAAGCCGCCGGGCTGTGAATTTCAAAATCACAGCCCGGCGGCACCATTTCTACTGCAGTCAGTTTTTATTCCATTATTATTCTTTGTCCATTTCCTTGGCGCGTTCCTCGGCGGTATAACCAACCACGCCGACCACCACAATATCCGTGTCCTCCGTTGTGGTATTGGCAAACGCTACCTGAAGGCTGGAATACATATCGTTTCCGATGGGCAGTTCCCATTTATAAGTGGTGGAATGCATCTCCACCGTCGGCAGCTGCGAAGTCTCCGAAGCTACCGTATATTCTCCGTAAAGCTTCTCAAACTCCGCTACCAGCTCCGTAACAAACGCATCCAGGCCAGCGGAATCCATATCGTGCCCGGCGCTGTACTGAAAGCTGACATTATAGAGCTTGTCCTCTTCATTAAACGCCAGCTCCACAACCGAACAGACCCGTCCTAAAATCAGCTCCGCCGCTGCTTCCGGGCGGTAGCAGGTGATGCTGGAATTTTTCAGGTCAACCGGCTCTCCCATGGGATATCCCAGCTGTTTCTCCACCTCATCCGGTGTGCTGTGCCATTTCACCCCATGAAAAGAATAGCCGTTTTCCTCTGAATAGAACGCATTCAGATCCATCTCCTGCAGCGCGTTTTTATCCAAAGCCAGAGATTCAGGTTCTTTGTTGTTCTGCATCCCCATCATGTTGGGCATACATGCGGTAAGAGTAACTGCAATGGCAGCGGCTGATAAGACCGCAGCCCATTTTTTCCATCTGTTTTTTTTCACTATGTTCATCCTTTCAAATCTCTGCCGCTTGTGCGGCTTAATCTTATTGGCTAAGAGCTTATAAGCCCGCTGCATCTAATTATACACAAACGTGGGAAAAGGGACAAGCATATTTTAAAGCAATTGCCGGAACAGATGGTAAAAATTCGAATATCTCCTTAAGGAGGCGGTTCCCTCCATGATAAAATGCCAGGTTTCCTCATAAGTGCCCGGCACATTCAGCTCGTCCGATCCAAGCAGACTTAAAAACCCCTGCTCATTTCCGTCATAACGGTCGGCAAAAGAGAAGGCATAGGCTTCCTTCTCCTGCTTGGTGAGGCGGTCGGATGCATCTTTTTGCAGCACATGTTCCATATTTCTGGAAAAATAATATACTTCATAGGGTATGGTGCTCTTTAGCGCCTGCGTGTGCACCAGCTTGTAGACGATCGTGCGTTTGCGCATATTTCTAAGGAGCAGGCGTTCCTTATCCTTAGCCAGAATCTCCTCTTCCGAATAGGCAGTTCTCCTGTCACCGGCCTGTTTGATATACTGCGGCCCGACAAATGCGCCGTCCGTATCTATGAGCTGGATGATCCGCCCGATGTCCCCCTTGCGGACAAACGGGTATTCAGCCAGGAATCTGTCCACCCGTCCCGTCAGTTCTTTTTCAATTGTCTTGGGCGTCACGCTCTCATCGCTGGTCACATCCGTCCGAATCACCTGGAATCGCACATTGTAGTCTCTGAAAATATGGGAAACCGGCAGGCTTAACGCCTGCATATCCGTCAGCCCCTCCACCAGAAACAGAAGTATCTTCTTTTCAGCTTTCCGTTCCATCAAAGGCCCTCCGGATCCTGCGCAGCGCAGCGCTGATATCATACAGGCTGGTCTCCTCATACAGATTTTCCTGCTTGCCGCCAAGCACCACCGCTCTCAAATAACAGAGCCTGGTATTTCTGGTATTTTTCACGGAAAAAGGGCGCAGATAACGGTTCTTTGGATTGGCGGTGGTAAAAGTGAGGGAATCGTTTTCCAGCACCTCCAACGGGCGCAGATTGTGGGAGGTGAAAAACAGCTGACCTTTCGCGTCGTTTTTCATGAGCACCAGAAGTTCTCCAAGCAGATATTCGTAAATGCCGCAGTCCAGCTCATCGATCACCGCACAGCAGGACGGATCGTGATAACAGGCCGCAAACATCAGGATCAGGGTGATCATCTTACAAATCCCCGCCGATTCCTGGGCCATCGGTATGGGACTTCCTTCTCTCACAGTCTCCAGCCGGCACTCTCTCATCCCTTCGCTTTCTTTCCCGCCGCTAGATACCGTATGCAGTCTAAGGCCGATGCCCGGAACCAGCGACTGCATCACGGTATCCAAAGCCTTCACCGCCTCTGTTAGAGCCTTCGCCTGTGCCTGCGGGAGCATGTTTACACCATAAAGGTCCAATGAAACATTCGAGTCCGAAAACGGTACTGTCATGGCAAAACCGCATCCACTTTTTTGTACCGTAAACTTCTCCGCCGCGTAGTTTTTCAGCGTCTCTGTCAGCTGTGCGAGCTCCTCATCCGCTTCCGTGCCAAGCAGCTTCTGCATGCTGCCGGAAAACAGGCAGCTGCCGGTTTCACAGCCCGTCCCGTTCCATCCCAGAGCTCTGCCGGCCGCGCGCTCAAGCAGGTCCCCTGCGCCCGGCCGCTTCGCATATTGTTCAAAACGGTATTTGGGCGCGAAGGAGAGACCGCCCTCAGCCCGTTCACAGTAAAACAGATCCCGCCGGGGCTTCCATTGGCCGTCCTTTCCTACAGAGGCGGATAAACGTTCACTCTTTAAAGCGGTCTTCTCTTCTCCGTCCCTCTCCCACACGAACTGATAGTCCGCCAGGCACTGCACGCCAGGCTCTTCTATATAAAAACACACTTTTATGGAAGCGCAGCTCTCCCCGTTACGGATGCATCGGGCAAAATTTTTAGGCAGCGCTTCACCCAAAAGCATTGTCCGCACAATAGAAAAAGCCTCTATGGCCACAGTCTTTCCCGATCCGTTCTGGCCATAGAGCCCGATGACACTGCTTTCACCGTCATAAAAGCGGCGTTTCCCGTATTTTGACATGTTGATCCTGCCCCAGGAAACATTTTTCAGGTTTTCAATCTCAATTTGCTGAATCCGTATAATGGGAGCTTCCATCGACCCGCCCTCCTACAGAAATTTACTGCTCACTGTTACTAATATCTGTAGTTTTGTTATAACTATTCAGTTCCTTGAGAAAAAGCGGAGCTTTCGCTACTTCAGCTTCAGTCCCAGCAGCGCTATAAAATCCAGCGCCTGCTCCGTGGTCACCGTCAGACCTTTCAGCTTATCCATGGACACAGACATCCTATCCAGCTTGCAGCTGCTAAGATCCAGCCCATTCATCGGCGTTTCCGCGAAACTGGCACCGGTGAAGTCGATCCCTTCAAATTCCAGGTTCTGTAATTTCACGTATTGGAAAAAGCTGTGATCCAGCTTGCAGTTTTGAAATATGGCATTTTTAAGCATGGCATAAGAAGCATTCAGGTAAGAACCGCTGCAGCCGTCCATCCTCACATAGTGCATGGACGATTCGCTGAAATTCGTTCCGATCATGCGGCAGTCTTTAAATTCCACCCGGGCAAAATAGCTCCCTGTAAAATTGCTGTTAGACAGATCGCATTTTTCAAAAATCACATCGGTAAAGGATGCTTTCTCAAACCGGCAGTCCGCAAACGTCATATTGGTAAAGCGGCAGGCGCCCGCAAGCAGGGAAGGGATGCTGCATTCCTCCACATATTCGCCGCAAAAATGGTATTCTTCCATCTTTTCTGTCGCCGCGGCCTCCTCAAACGGCATGCCTTCCAGCAGCCCATCCGGTATGGCCGGTTTTAACATTTTCTTCATCATATGCTCCCCCTAACGTCATCCTGCACACAGTTAACGACGAAGCGCCGGTATCATGACCGTGGTGCCAACCTCATTTGCTCTAGTGGAAAACAGATAAACAGGCTGGTAATACCCCTTGGTATCCCTGCGGTAATCCAGCCGGACACGGTTTACCTCCAGAGACGATATGCGGTCGCCTTCCTGATAGATTCTGAAATATCCCCCGGCCATCCGTTCAAAAGCCTCTTTTTCACTGATGATCGGGACCTCTGCGGCCGGACGGTAGACTGTGATCCCGTTTGCCAGCGTTCTTATCGTTCCGTCCGCGTTAAGCCACACCTCCAGATCTCCTTTACGGAACTCATCCCCTCCGGGCTCATCCTCAGCCTTATAGCTGTATCCCCCATCCGCGCGCTGTTCCGGATCCGGTATGCGGCTTCCAAATATCCCGAGCTTCCTTAAGAGATCCTGAAGGTACTCCCCATCTCCATTTCCCGTCCCAGCCTGTGTTTTACTGGAATTCCTATATATAAAGGTTCCGTCCGACAAACAAAATTCCAGGGACTCATCCGTCGAAGCTGACCTTACGATCACGTTTCCGTCCTGGCGCTTCACCGATGCCGGGTTCTCCTTGGGCGCTCCCAAAAGGGCAAACAACCGCAATGCCTCCTCTGTCCCTTCCTGCTCTGACCGTTCTTTTGGGCCGTACACGAAAACCTCCGCTTCCTGCTCGTTTAAATCCGTATTGAGAAATATCCTCGCGCCGTCCACCTCCATGCGGTAGATATAATCGCCGGGAAGATTTCCGAACGGCTGTCTCCTGTATTTGATAAAAATCCCCGCAAACAACGCCAGCACCGACAGCGGCAGCATGAGATACAACGCCGATCTAAGAATCCTGCGCCGTTTCCCGGCAGGAGGCATAAATGCCATAACCAGCCCATATCCTGCAACAGTTCCGATGAGATTGTTCAGAATGTCATCGTATTCAAATACCCCATAGCCCGTCATCAACTGTGTACACTCAATGCCGACGGTAAACAGTGCTCCGGCCAGCACGGTCATATAACCTTTTCTGAAATTCTTATGACAGACCGGAAGCAGCATGCCCAGAGG
The DNA here is from genome assembly GCF_003477885.1 of Lachnotalea sp. AF33-28. GTDB lineage: Bacteria > Bacillota > Clostridia > Lachnospirales > Lachnospiraceae > AF33-28. The sequence continues at coordinate 74,621 of NZ_QUEE01000016.1, read as the reverse complement.
TACAAACATGACGATATTGAGCGTGACATACTGCCAGTTTTTCAGCGTAAAGCTGTTCCAGGCATTCCGGTAGGAGCTGAACAGATGCAGGTTTGTCCCACCTCCGCTCTCACCGTCCCGGTTAAAAAAAGTCACCCCGAGGACCATTATAAAATAAATGCACAGAATCATCCAGGCTGCCGCCTGCTTCCTGCCAATCCGTTTTTTCCCGCCAAACAGCCTGCGGTAAACAAAAAAATATCCGATCAAAAAGAAGGGAATTAACAACAGGGTCACAGCCGCACCGGTAGCAAAACAGCGCAGCACCAGACCGTTTATCTCAGTCAGGCTCATCCCGCTCCTCCTCTATATTCATACCTATATCTAATGTGGGCTAAATAGGATAGATCTATTCAGCGCAGCAATGTCTAACGACATTGCCGCATGTCAGCAAGCTGACATGCCCCTCCGGGGGATGCGCATGATTTTCAAGAGTAGTTGTCTGCTTTGCAGACGAAAATCAGCGCAACAATGTCTAACGACATTGTAACATAAATCCCTGTCGCTGTTGGAGGTAAAAATATTAATTTATTCTTACGGGAATGAGCACATGTTAAATTGGAGCAATAAGTTTACTGCTGCATATTAGCCCGGAACAGGAGCACAGCATTTTGAATATCCGATTCGCCAAGCAGGCCGGCGGATACCGCCACGCCGTCCGCGCCCATCGCTATGGGTTCCCTGCAGTTTTCCGCGGTGATTCCGCCCACCGCAAGACTCGGGATAACAAGGCTTCGCCGTATTTTCCCGTAGGTCTCTCTGGAGAGAAATACAGCATCCGATTTTGTCCGGGTGCTGAACCAGGCTCCGCTTCCAATATAATCCGCACCGTCTGCCTGTGCTTTCTGTGCCTCTTTCGGAGTGCGGGCCGTGGCTCCGATCAGGCGGTGTTCCCCCATCAGTTTACGGGCTTCGCTTACCGGAAGATCGGACCGTCCCAGGTGCACGCCGTCCGCATCGGAAAGGACAGCGATATCCACCCTGTCGTTTATAATGAAGGTCACATCATACAGGGATGCCATCCTGCGGATCAGTCGGGCCCGTTTAAGATATTCTGCAGAACTGATGCCTTTTTCACGAAGCTGGATCACATCCACTCCCGCCTTCAGCGCCTCATTTATGCGGTCTTCGCCAGCCTCCAGGCTGGCAATCAGATATAGAATGTCATGGTCTCTTTTCAATAGGTTCATCTTAACTCCTGTTCCGGTTCTTTTGTTTTATAGGACAAACACCGGCTCGTAAAGGCTGCCAGCTCCTCCGGTCCCGTATCTGACAGCATATCCAAAAGACGGATCCGATAACTGCCATATCCTGCAGCGCCATCCGCTTTTTCCATGGCGAGGCCTAACAGCGACAGTGCGGCCGCCGCCGCAAATTCAGGCTCGTTCAGCACTGCCAGAAAGGCTCCGCAGAGTGCGCCGGCCGCACAGCCGGTGCCGGTCAGATCATAGGGAAGGTCTCCTGTATGAAGCAGCGTGAGTTCCATACGGTCGGAAAGCACCGTATCTTCCCTGCCGGTGAAGACTAGAGTCCGGCCCCCGGCCTCTTTTGCGGCGGGCCTCCAGGGTTTTATCCTATCTGCGGCTCTATCAGGAGCGTCCATACAATCCACGCCATCATCCACGCAATCCACTCCGGTATAGCTTAGGCGGTTTTCCTCCAGGGCCAGGTGCTCCGTCCGGTTCCCCTTGATGATCCCTTTCCAGGGAATCTCCTTAAGTGCAAGGGCCATAAACAGCCGGTACGAGGAAGCGCCAGCTCCCACAGGATCCAGTACCGCCGGAGTGTCCGTCAAGGCCGCAGCCCACAGGGCTTTCTTACAGGCCTCAAACTTTTCAGGCACCGGCTGTCCCAGATTGACCGCCAGCGCATCGGCGCCCGACACGATCTCCTCCATTTCATCCGGCGCAACTGCCATCAGCGGCCTGGCCCGCACCGCACACAGCACATCCGCCATGAATGCGGCTGATACATTGTTGGGAATCACATGGATGAGCGGCCGCCGCATCCGGATTGCCGCAAGCCCTTTTGCTGCCGCAGAAACGGCCCTTTCTCCGATCCCGCTCATAGCTTCATCCTCCATCCGTGATTCAGCGGACCGCAGCCTCTTCCAAGGTTTAAACCGCTTTCAATCGCTCCCGTGATATAACGCTTGGCTTCCTCTGCCGCTTCCCGGACATACAATCCTTTTGCCATTCCTGCGGCGGCCGCTGCGGACAGCGTGCATCCGCTGCCATGGGTATTTGGATTTTCATAGCGCACGCCGGCAAGCCACAGCATATTCTCCCCGTCAAACAGCAGATCGTCCGCACAGTCCGGCAGATGCCCGCCTTTTACCAGCACCGCACCCTTCACCAGCTTCTTTAGCTCTTCGGCCGCTCTTACCATATCCGCCTTCTTCTCCACGGGCCGGCCGGTAAACAGCCCGGCCTCCGAGAGGTTGGGTGTGATCAGATCCGCCAGCGGAAACAGATATTCCCTGACCGCCAAAACAGCGGACGGCTCTGCGAGAATCCGCCCGGTGCTGGCGCAGACCGGCGTATCCACCACCACATTGCACGCACGGTATAGGTTAAGCTTTTCGCTGATGGCACGGACGGTCCCGGCCGTTCCCGGCATTCCAATCTTAACACAGTCCGCTCCGATATCCTGAAACACAGCGTCCAGCTGCTCGGCAACCAGCTCTGCCGGTACCAACAGTATACTGCCCGCATGCACAGTGTTCTGCGCAGTCACGGCGGTCAGAACGCTCATGCCGTAGACTCCGCAGGACAGAAACGTCTTTAAATCCGCCTGTATGCCGGCTCCTCCGCTGCAGTCGGAACCGGCTATGCTAAGCGCCCGTTTCATACGGCGTGCACCTCAAGCGCACGTTTCATATAGTCCATGGCGCCGGATCTGTTCAGCGCTCCTGTCAGCACTGCCGCTATGCAGGTCCCAGCGGCCGTGCTCATCAAAAACGGAATCACATAGGCGAATACCGCGGTTTCCTTCCCCATAAAGAACACGGCGACAGGATAACACAGAAGGGCCCCGAGCACTCCTGTGCCGAGTATTTCTCCCAGATACGCCAGGCTTAAGTGCCCCGTCTTTTTATACAGCATGCCGCACAGAAAAGCGCCCACCATGCTTCCTGGAAAAGCCAGCAGGCTGCCGGTGCCCATCAGGTTTCGGATCAGCGAGGTACAAAATGCCATGGAAACTCCGTAGAGCGGTCCCAGAAATACCCCTGCCATCACATTGATCAGATGCTGGACCGGATAGCATCTGGAAGCTCCCACAGGAATGGAAATCGAAGATAATACCACCGCAATGGCGGTAAGCATCCCGGCGGCCGCCAGTTTTTTCAGATTCAGTCTGTTCATATCTTTTTCTCCTTTTCCTGTCACCAGCTGAAGGCTGATGACATATGCACACTTCAGTGTGCTGCCTATTTTTTCACTCATCAAAGATGCTGACGGTTTCGCCGTCCAGTATTCTGTTCATATTCTTTAATGCGCACATGTTTCCGCACATGGTGCAGGTATCCTCTTTCTCCGGACGGGATGACGCCCGATATGCTTTCGCTTTGTCCGGATCAATGCACAGCCGGAACATGCCGTCCCAGTCCAGATTCTTTCTGGCCAGGCTCATCTCATGATCCCAATCCGCCGCGCCCTTCACTCCTTTAGCGATATCCGCCGCATGGGCGGCGATGCGTGACGCGATGATCCCCTCCTTCATATCGTTTAAATCCGGCAGCCTAAGATGCTCGGCCGGCGTTACATAGCATAAAAATGCTGCCCCGCTGGCTGCGGCCATGGCTCCGCCGATCGCCGCTGTGATATGATCGTATCCGGGCGCCACATCGGTTACCAGCGGCCCCAGCACATAAAAGGGAGCCCCGTGGCAGACTGACTGCTGCAGCTTCATATTGGCTTCAATCTGATCTAAAGGCATGTGTCCCGGCCCTTCAATGATCACCTGTACATCCTTCTCCCATGCCCTTTTCGTGAGTTTACCCAAAGTGATCAGTTCTTCCACCTGGACCGCATCGGTGGCATCCGCGATGCATCCCGGCCGGCAGGCATCCCCCAGGCTTAATGTCACGTCATATTCCCGGCAGATGGCAAGCAGTTCATCATAATACTCATAAAAGGGATTTTCATTTCCGGTCATTTCCATCCAGGCAAACAGCATGGAGCCGCCTCTGGATACAATGTTGGTCAGCCTCCGGTTCTCCTTAAAGCGCTGGGCAAGCGACCGGTTCAAACCGCAGTGGATCGTCATGAAATCCACCCCGTCCTCCGCATGCATCCGCGCAGCATCCAGCCACTCCCTGGCGGTGATTTCTTTCAGCGCCTTGTGATAATAGACCACGGCGTCATAGACCGGCACCGTTCCGATGATCGCCGGGCATTCTTTTATGAGCTTAGTTCGAAAATCCCTGGTTCTCCCAAAATTGCTTAAGTCCATGATGGATTCCGCGCCCATCGCTACCGCGGCCTCCACTTTCTCATATTCCGCATCCAAATCCCTGCAGTCCCGCGATATGCCCAGATTTACATTGATCTTTGTCTTTAGCATGGAGCCGATTCCGTTGGGACTTAAGCATTTGTGGCGTATGTTGCAGGGAATTGCCACCTTACCACAAGCTACCAGCTTACGAAGCTCTTCCGGCTCATAAGCCTCCTTTAAAGCAACCTTTTTCATCTGCGCTGTCAGAATACCCTTTCTGGCAGCTTCCATCTGTGTCTTATATTCCATACCCTTCCTTTCTCCTGTGCGGCCGTACCTGCGCTAGAGCGTGTTTGAAAATTGCTTTCCGTAATATACCGCAATGTGGGGCGTGCAGATTGCGGAAATGAATTTCAAAACACGCTCTACCATGTCCCGGCCGTCTGTCGAAAAAAAAACGGCGGATAGAGGACGGCGGATCTGCGGATACGGAGCATGCACGGCTAAAGAGAAGGGCCGCAGTATTCTTCGTGGAGCGTTTGTTCAGAAAGACATCCTTATCTGCCAAACAAAAAAAGAGCATACATCCGGCCGGATATATCCTCTCACAAGATTTCACAAAAAATAAGCTTCTGCTGCAATCTTCCTACGTCGGCATTATCCGCATCAGGTTATGGGTCGAAACGGCTAACGTTTCCTCTCAGCCTGCTTAAATGGCAAGCTCCCCAGATTTTTACGTGATCAGTATAGTTTATTTCTGCCTTTCTGTCAAGTGCGCATGTTCCCGATTATTTTCTGTGATTTCACCAAATTCCAATGACAAATCTTGTCGATTTTCTAGTTTACTTGCTGTATCGTCAATGCTATAATAGGATGATGTGTGTGCCTGGGGGATCTCCCATGCACAACAGGAATGACGAATGAATGAGAAGCGGGGAAAGAGAGATGGAATTAGGATTCGACTCTGAAAAGTATTTGACTGACCAGTCCAAGTATATCCTGGAACGGGTCAATAACTGCCAGAAGCTGTATCTGGAATTCGGCGGAAAGCTCATGAATGATCTGCATGCCAAGCGTGTTCTGCCCGGTTATGATGAAAATGTAAAGCTGAAGCTTCTGCAGAAGCTGAAAGATCAGGCAGAGATCATCATCTGTGTTTACGCCGGGGATATTGAACGCAACAAGATGAGGGACGATTATGGGATCACCTATGATCTGGAAGTGTTCCGCCTCATCGATAATTTCCGTGAATACAATCTGGATGTCAACAGCGTGGTGATCACCCGCTATGAAGAACAGCCGGCCACCAAAGTATTTATCAATAAGCTGAACCGCCGCGGTATCCGCACCTATACCCATAAGGCCACCAAGGGGTACCCCACCGATGTGGAGACCATCGTAAGTGACGAAGGATACGGCGCCAATCCATATATTGTAACCACCAAGCCAATCGTGGTCGTAACAGGCCCCGGCCCGGGCAGCGGAAAGCTCGCTACCTGTCTAAGCCAGCTGTATCATGAACAAAAAATGGGCAATGAAGCATGGTATTCCAAGTTTGAAACCTTCCCGGTGTGGGACGTGCCCCTGAAGCATCCGCTGAATATTGCATATGAAGCCGCCACCGCCGATTTAAAGGATGTCAACATGATCGACTCCTTTCATTTTGATGCCTACGGCATTATGGCGGTAAACTATAACCGCGATATGGAAATGTTTCCGGTCATCAAACGGATCATTGAAAAGATTACCGGCAGAGAATCCATGTACCAGTCTCCTACGGATATGGGTGTTAACCGCATCAGCTGCGGCATCATCAACGATGACGTGGTGAAAGAAGCTTCCCGACAGGAGATCATCCGCCGCTATTTCAAAACGGCCTGCGAATATAAAAAAGGGTATGTCGATAAGGAAACATTTGAACGCGTAAGCCTTTTGATGGACGAACTGGGGCTGAAGGTGACCGACCGCCGCACGGTAATGCCCGCAAGAATGCGCGCAGAGACCCTGGCGGAAGAAAACGGTGAGCTGACACCGGTTGTGGCTTTAGAACTGCATGATCACACCATTGTCACCGGCAAAAAATCCGGCCTGATGACGGCCAGCGCGGCCTGTATCCTCAATGCGATCAAGTATTTAAGCAATATAGCCGATGAAATCCATATGATCTCTCCGGTTGTAATAAAGCCGATTGTAACATTAAAAATCGAGGTCCTGGAAGGCAAGGACGGCATTCTCACCGCGCAGGAGATCTTAAACGCCCTGTGTGTCTGCTGTGCGACCAACCCCGTGGCAAAGCTGGCTGTGGACAATCTGAAGGGCTTAAGAGGGTGTCAGGCCCATTCCAGCGCCATGCTGGGACAGCCTGAAGAGCAGCTGTTTCGAAAGCTGGGCGTGGATATCACCTGTGATCCGGAGTATCAGTCATCCAACCTGTATTATGTATAATAAAACGTTATAGCGATGTGCGCCGCCAGGCGTACGTATAAAGGAAGATCCGCTGCGGATCTTCCTTTTACATTTACTGACAAGAGTAATCCTGCGTTCTACAGAATGAGAAGTATGCTCTCAAGCCGTTCAAACTCATAGGCTGCATCGGAAATTCTTCCGGAACCGAATTTTCTGTGCACCAGCACGGAGGGTATGCCCGCGCGGGCGGCTCCCAGTATATCCGCCGCCGGATTATCTCCGATCATATAGCAGACCTCCGGCATCCCGGCCAGCCTTCTTGCATAGTCAAAGATCTCTCTGCGGGGCTTGTCATACCCCACCCTGGCTGAAACCACCACCTCTTCAAAATAGGACATCAACCCTAACTGCTCCATGACCTGCACAAGCTCGGGATAATTATTGGACAGCACATAATTGTGATACCCTTTCTGCATGCAGCGTGTAAGCGTCTCCAGAGTATCCTCATACAGCAGATAATTTTCGGGATTTAAGATCTCCTCTCTGACCTGTCGGGCAAACTGCTGCGCCTGTGTTTGTTCAACGCCCATGCCCACATAATCCGCCTCCAGCTTCGCATACATATATTCCCACCACAGCCCGTCCAGACATCGGGTAAAATCACAGTCAGGGGTATGCCACGGAAAGCCCGTGCGCATAAATGCCCTCACCCGGTCGAACGAGGTTTGATTCTCCGGCATATTGTGTTTTAATACCCGGTAAACGGATCCGCTCCACAGATGATTGGAATAAACCAGGGTGCCGTCAAAATCCCAGAACAATACTTTCTTCATGCCGTATAGCCCTCCGTATATTCATCTTCGGATGATGACATTATATCAGAAATCTTTCTCACGCACAATCGCTGTCGGCAGCAACTCCCGCCGCGTTACTGCTCACGGCTGCCCCACTATGCGTGGGGCGTTTGCGGCAGCGTGAACAGTAACCTCGCCCTGAACAGCGCTTGACAAGGATTTGCGCGGAGGATAAACTAATAAGTACCACTTAGAGTGGAAGCGGTCATCGGCCTTCGGTTGGTGACAGGAAAGTTAGGAGGAATCATCTATGAGTATTATATTGGGCATTGATGTGGGCGGCTCCACAACTAAGATTGTGGGCTTCCAATCCGATAAGTCACTGGTGGACACAGTTCAGGTCAAAGCGGGGGATCAGATCACCTCCATGTATGGGGCCATCGGCAGCTTTTTACGCAAGGCACGTCTGTCGCTGAAGGAGGTCTCCAAAATTGTGCTGACCGGGGTGGGTGCCTCCTATTTTCAGGAGGATATCTATGATATCCCCACGGTGAAAATGGAAGAATTCCAGGCAATCGGCTATGGCGGCCTGAAGCTGTCCGGCCTTACAGATGCGCTGGTGGTCAGCATGGGAACCGGAACCGCCTATGTCAGGGCCGGAAAAGACGGCATGAAGCATATCGGCGGCAGCGGCGTGGGAGGCGGCACGCTGATGGGCCTCGCCTCCCGTCTGGTTAAGGAGAACGACTTCTCCGTCATCACCGATCTGGCCTCTAAGGGCAACCTGCAGAAGGTGGATCTCTCCATACAGGATATCAGCAATGCGATCATTCCGTCGCTGCCCCCTCACGCGACGGCATCCAACTTCGGCAAGATAGAAAACACCGCCGACAGCGCAGACTTTGCCCTGGGACTTCTCAACATGCTGTACCAGACCGTCGGTATGCTGGCTGTTTTCGCGTGCCTGGATACTCCTGTAAAGGACATCGTTCTGACCGGCTCCCTGGCCCATGTCCCACAGGCCAAAACGGTATTTAACGAATTAAGCCATATGCACAGCGTGAATTTCATCATACCCCACAATGCCGTCTTTGCCACCGCAATCGGCGCCACCGTTCCCTACCTATAGAGGCCGGAACTTTAAGATAGAAAACACTCCGCAGAACAAAGGCATATCGCCTTCACTTTGCGGAGTGTTTTGGAACATCCTGTTATAAGCCTTACGCGTCTTCCTTTCCGGTCACTCTCTTAAATTCCTCCCAAAGCTGCCTGTTTAACTGTCTCACGGTATCGGCATCCATCTTCATCACCTCCCGGTCATAGGTGATAAGTCCGTTCACCTCTTCTTCTATGTCGGACAGCTGAGTATACACCAGCGCGGAGAGCCCCTTCTTGAGCGCGGGCAGTATCTGGTCACGCATCAGGCCGGCATACCCATGCGTCAGCGCTTCGCCGCTCTCATAACAGCGGTAACCGTATACCTTTTCTTTGCTGCTGTGCCCCTTCACCAGCCACGAATAGCCGCCGTATTCCGTCAGGGCTACCGCTCGCTTTCCGGGCTTAACCTTAAGCTTTCTGAAATAGTTATGGATGCTCTTTACATCGCCTCCGCCCTGGTCAAACCAGCCGCTGGCCTGATCCACCAGACGGCCCGGATCCAGATGCACGAGAAGCTCCGTTATCTTCTCTGCATCAAACTGCCCCCACCCTTCATTAAAGGGCACCCATGCTATGATGCAGGGATGATTTCCCAGGCGCTCTGTCATATCCGCCAGCTCTCTCCTGTACTCGTCCCTTCCTTCCACATCTTTTCTGGACAGAAGCCCGCGGAAGCGGTCGGAAACACGGATGGGCGTCCAGGACAGCACCGTGCCCAGATAGGTGACAAACCAGTCCTTATAGGGGCTCCCGCCATTCACCATATCCTGCCATACCAGCATGCCCAGGCGGTCACAGTGGTAGTACCAGCGCTCCGGCTCCACCTTTGCATGTTTTCTAAGCAGATTAAAGCCCAGTTGTCTGGCCATGAGGATATCCTGAACCATCGCCTGATCTGAAGGCGGCGTGTACAGGCTTTCCGGCCAGTATCCCTGATCCAGCAGTCCGATAAATAAATAGGGGCGGTTGTTGAGGTAAAACCGCAGGATTCCCCGTTTATCCGGCAGAACGGAACATTTGCGCATGGCAAAATAGCTCTCCACCCGATCCTTTCCCGCACACAGCACAACCCGGTACAGGTAGGGATCTTTTGGACTCCACAGCTTCGGAGACGGTATGGCAAGGCACATCCCTTCGCTGCCCGACAGAAATTCAGCCTTCCCCACCGCAAGATCGCCCTCATAAACGACAGCTTTTACCTGCATGCGCTCACTGCATTCTGCACTTATGCGGATTTCCTGTCTGTCCAGGTCGGGAACGATCCGCAGTTTATGTATATAGCCTGCCGGGACATTTTCCATCCAGACAGTCTGCCAGATGCCGCTTTGGGCGCTGTAGTACATTCCTCCGGGCTTAAGCTTCTGTTTTCCTCTGCTGTGATAGGAAGCGTCCGTCTCATCTTCCGCCATCACCAATAGATCATTCTTTCCCTCATGCAGGTAAGAAGTGATATCGATATCAAAGGGCAGATAGCCGCCCATATGACTTCCTGCCAGACTCCCGTTGAGAAAGATCTCACAGTACTGGTCCACCGCGCCGAAATGCAGCAGCACCCGCTCTTTTGACAGGTCGGCGTCACAGTCCACCGTGCGGTGATACCACAGGCATTCTCCGGGCTGCAGCTGTCTTTGCACACCGGACAGCTCCGTTTCCGGGGAGAACGGCACACGGATCCGTCCGTCAAAACGCTCCGGACATGACCGGGCTTTTGTAAAACAGTAGTCCCAATATCCGTTCAGGTTCTTCCAGCCGGACCGGACCATGGCTGGGCGCGGATACTCATCCAGGGCCTGCTCTTCCGGCTCTTCTGACAGCTGCCGCCCCCATCTTGTCATCAATCCCATCCTGTTATACCCCCATCCCTTTTAAAACGCCTTAAAACATCTTTTTCTTTTTAAAATACCAGATGCATATGAGCGCCACCGCTATGCTGATCACCGCTACGGCCGGATATCCGTACTTCCACTCCAGTTCCGGCATGTTGACAAAATTCATCCCGTACCAGCCCGCAATCAGCGACAGAGGCAGAAAGATCGTGGATACCACGGTCAGAAGCTTCATGGTCTGATTCTGCCTGACATCGATCTGAGCCTGATAGATCTCACGGATTTGCACCGAATATTCCCGAAGCAGCTCCGCATACTGGCAAAGCCTCTCCACCCGTTTGGATAGATGGTCAAAATACCTGCCGGATTCAAAATAGTCATATTCATTTGCCTCCAGCCCTTCCGCCAGATCCAGAAGCTGGGCATAGAAGCTGTGGAGATACATCAGTTCCTTGCGTACCTTAACGATCTTACGGTTGAAATTGTCCAGCATATTATTCAGAGTGCGCTCTTCCAGCCGTGTAATCTGATTTTCAAGTTCACCCAGAAATGCAAGATCGCTTTCCAGCAGGCTGCCCAAGTACTCGTATAAAAACCGCTCCGGCGTCATCCCCTTAGCAGGGCGGGACGGCGTAAATGTCTCCAGAAGTTCCTCCGCTTCCCGGTTGTAAAGCGCAAAAATCATCTGATCTTTACGGATCAGTATGGTAAACTTCGCATGGCTCTTCAATATATCGCTTTTTATGGGCACACAGAGTGCGCAAAGAACGGACTCTTCGTACTCCTCCAGTTTCGTAATCCGCAGATTTTTCCCCTCATTAAACAATTGTTGCGGATACCTTCCCTGCAGGCAGAGTTTCTCAAGTTCTTCCATATCATAAAAGGCGGCAGTGAAACCGTCCTCTGCCGCCTCTAAAGTATCTGTCTTTAGTATCTGCTGTCCATTCAACAGATAGATGTGATTTTTCTGCATGACAGCCATCGCTTATACCTTCTCATACCGGTCCACATCCAGAACGAATATGGTAGCTCCGCCCGCATCCACATTGACCGGGATTGCCTGGCTGGTGTTCATCGGAACTCCCTCCGCGGTATAAGGCATATTATATACGATCTGCTGCCGCTTGCCGCACTCTTTCCGTATGATGTCGATCGCCTCGTCAACCTTTTCGTCTTCCGTTCCAATTAACAGGGTGCTGTTGCCTTTACGCAGGAAACCGCCGGTGGTTGAAAGCCTTGTAACGCTAAACCCCTGCCTGTTCAGTTCTTCAATTACAATACTGCCGTCTTCAGCGCGTACAATCGCATAAATCATCTTCATAACAAAATCCCTGCCTTTCCGTTCATCTGCCGCGGCATGCCATCCTTATATCCGTGACTGATCTGCATCTCATGCTCCGGCCTCCGATTACTGTCATCTTATTTATGTAACTATACCTTATTATAATATAAATTATCGAAATTTTCCAGCAAATTCTGTTTTTGATTCGCTATTTCAGTAACAGTTTGTTACTGTTCACACGCGGGAATTTTTCAGTAACTGTGAACAGCAGCTCTATTAGTTAACCGTTACGGCATCGCGTCCGGCCAGCAGTTCGAACAGTTCATGGTAATCCTCTGCGAATATGCTGTTCTTTCTCCAGATAAATGTGAAATCATGCGTTATATGAAAATCCTCCAATGAGATCTCTGCAAGCAGTCCTTCTTCCAGCTCTTTCTGCACTGCGGCCTGGTACAGGAAGGTGATTCCAAGCCCGTCTCCCACCAGCTGCTTGATCGCATTGATATTGCCGATCTCCACCACATTCCGAAAATCGTGAACACCGAGGTTCTTGCTCTCCAGCACGTTCTCCCAAATCTCCCTTGTGCCCGATCCGGGTTCCCGTATGATCACCCGTTCCGGCAGCAGATCCTCAATCCTGCGTACCTTTTTATGAAAAGGATAGTCCTTCCTGCATACGCCGATATAGCGCTCTCTGGAATAAACCAATGAATCATACTCCTCCTTTGGAAAATATCCCTCGACCAGAGCAAAATCAATTTCACTGGAATTCATCCGCTTTAAAAGCTCGGATGTATTCGCCGTCAGCATCCGTATGGCGGTATCCGGATATTTCTGCAGATAGGAAGCGATGGGCCCAGGCATTACATATTCTCCGATGGTCAGCGTCACTCCGAAATTCAGCCGGTTTTTCTTGCGGCTCACCTCGGCAAGCTTTTCCCTAAGGCGCAGATCATCGTGCTTCATCGTGATGGCGGAACTTAGGAACAGGCGTCCGGCAGCTGTCAGTTCGATCTTCTTTCCCCTGTGCTGAAACAGCCTTGTCCGGTATGTTTCCTCCAGATACCGTATGTGCTGTGAAACGGCGGGCTGTGTGATGTTTAATTCCTCTGCCGCTTTTGTATAATTCATATGGGCGCACACCGCCAGAAAAGTGTCGATCCGAAAATCCAGCATATTTTTCTTCCTCCGTAAACATTTCCTATGGAAATAAACTAAAATATAGCAGCAGTCAGCTTAGCCGCCCAGCAACCCGCCTGCGTTCAACACGCCGCTTAGGATCGTATAATATAATAACATAATCTTATTTATAAATAAATAATTATAATTTCATTTTATCTTTAGAAAATGATATAATTGTCCACGCTGTCTGTGCTGAAAATGGGCGGCAATAATGTACGCATCGGTGAAAGGAGTTTATTATGAACTTTATCAAGAAAAACTGGAAGGGTCTTCTTCTGTGTCTCTGCATCGCTGTTCCTTCCTGGTATCTGGGGCATCTGCTCCCGGTGGTGGGCGGTCCGGTTTTCGCCATTCTTCTCGGTATGGTTATCACGCTGTTTCTGAAATCCAGGGATACGCTGCAGCCCGGCATCACCTTTACTTCCAAAAAGATCCTCCAGTATGCGGTGATACTGCTGGGTTTTGGCATGAATCTGACCGATATACTCTCCAAAGGCAGGCAGTCTCTGCCGATCATTTTATCCACGATCTCCACGTCACTGATTATCGCGTTTGTGGTCTGCCGACTGATGAAAATACCCTCACGGATCTCCACGCTGATCGGCGTAGGCTCCTCTATCTGCGGCGGCTCCGCTATCGCCGCGACCGCTCCTGTCATCGGAGCGGACGATGAGGAAATCGCTCAGGCCATATCCGTAATCTTCCTGTTCAATGTGGCGGCAGCGCTGATCTTTCCGACGCTTGGCAGCATGCTGGGCCTGTCCAATGAAGGATTCGGCCTTTTTGCAGGCACGGCTATCAATGACACCTCCTCCGTCACTGCTGCAGCTACCGCCTGGGACGGCATCCATGGGAGCAATACGCTGGATTCAGCCGCTATCGTCAAGTTGACCCGCACGCTGGCCATCATACCGATCACGCTGGTTCTGGCTTTTATCCGCACCCAAAAAGAAGCCGGCCAGACCGCGAATCATGTGAGCCTTAAAAAAATATTTCCTTATTTTGTACTGTTCTTTCTGCTGGCATCCGTTGTGACCACAGTGTTCTCTCTGCCCGCTTCCGTAACCGGCCCGTTAAAGGATTTGAGCAAGTTCTTTATCATCATGGCCATGGCGGCCATCGGCCTGAACACCAATCTTGTCAAGCTGGTAAAGACCGGCGGCAAGCCCATCTTCATGGGCATGTGCTGCTGGATCGGAATCGCGCTGGTCAGCCTGGGGATGCAGCATGTCCTCGGTATATGGTAAACAGCAAATACATAGATATGTAAAAATCTTCTTTCGGGACTTTCCGCCTGCGGCGGGCCGCTTTAACGACATGCTTAAATAATCTGGGAGCTGACGCGCGAATCACTCCGTGCGCCAGCTCCCAGATTATTTATTTTCATACATTATAAAAACTTATAGACTGTCACAGTGTCATACTCTTCTCCCGCCTTAACGACCGGTGAAGGAAATTCCGGCTTGTTCACACTGTCCGGATAGTACTGTGTTTCAAAGCAGACTCCACTTCTGGCATCGTATTTCGCACCGTTCTTTCCGACGGTATCCACGAAATTGCCGGTATAGATCTGTACGCCCGGAAGATCCGTATATACCTCCATGACGCGGCCGGATACAGGGTCTGTCAGCCTGGCCACCAGCTTCTGTTCCCCGTCTGTTTTCAGCACCCAGTTATGATCATAACCCTTGCCGAAAATCAGCGCGTCATACTCAGCACCGATATCTCTGCCGATCGGCTTAGGAACCGTGAAATCCATCGGCGTACCCTTAACAGGGCGGATCTCTCCTGTAGGAATGGACGCCTCGTCAGCCGCCGTAAAATAATCCGAATCCAGCCATATCTCCTGATCCAGCACGGTTCCGGAATCATGTCCCGCCAGATTGAAATAGCTGTGGTTTGTCATATTCATGACCGTGTCCTGATCGCAGACGCCATGATAGGAAATCATAAGCGCATTATCTGCCGTCAGCGTATAGACGACCGTAATGTCCGCATTGCCAGGAAAACCTTGATCCCCATCCGGACTGAAAAGAGAAAATTCCACGGAAGAACCAAGACTTCCTTCCTCCGCCTGCGCCTCCCAGAAGCGCTTGCCGTAATAGTCCGGACCGCTGTGCAGATTATTTATACCGCCGGCTGTGGAAAGCTGAATCCGTCTGCCGCCGAGTAAGAACGCCGCGCCCGCGATGCGGTTGGCATTTCTTCCCACCGTAGCGCCAAAATGCCCGGCTTTCTCCTCATATTCAGCCACATCGTCATAACCCAAAACTACATCCGCCATCTGTCCAGCCTTATCCGGAACCAATACGGATACCAGCGTAGCGCCATAATCGCTGACACTGACACGCATGCCGTTTTCATTTGTCATCGTGTAAAGGGATGCCTTTTCCCCGCTTTTTGTAACCCCGAACTCCCTGACTGTAATCGCCATACCATCCTCCGCCTGTCTTATTTTGCTTTTATATATCCTTTTGCTGTCAGCAGCTCCGCTACCAGAACGGCCCCGCCTGCCGCGCCTCTCAAGGTATTGTGGGACAGACCCACGAATTTATAATCGTATACCGTGTCCTCTCTCAAACGGCCCAGGCAGACGCCCATGCCCTTTTCGTAATCGCGATCCAGTTTTGCCTGTGGGCGGTTGTCTTCCTCAAAATATTTGATGAACTGCTTCGGAGCGCTGGGAAGTCCCAGTTCCTGCGGTTCCCCCTTATACTCGGCCCAGCATTTCAGGATTTCTTCTTTTGTTGGTTTTTTTTCAAAAGATACGAACACGGCGGCCGTATGTCCGTCAGAAACCGGCACACGGATGCACTGTGTGGTGATTAAAGGCGCATCCGCCTTCTTAATCACGCCGTCTTCCACCTTGCCCCAGATTCTTAAAGGCTCCTGCTCGCTCTTTTCCTCTTCTCCGCCGATGAAGGGAATAACATTGTCCACCATCTCCGGCCAGTCTTTAAAGGTCTTACCCGCGCCTGAGATCGCCTGATAGGTGGTAGCAACCACCACCTTGGGTCCGAACTGTTTTAACGCGTGGAGGGCGGGCGTATAGCTCTGTATGGAGCAGTTGGGTTTAACGGCAATAAATCCGCGCAAAGTTCCCAGACGCTTTTTCTGGAACGGGATTACCTCCAGATGTTCCGGATTGATCTCCGGGATCACCATCGGCACATCGGGCGTCCATCTGTGGGCGCTGTTGTTGGAGACTACGGGGATTTCCGCTTTCGCATAAGCTTCCTCAATGGCCTTTATCTCATCTTTGGTCATGTCCACCGCGCTGAATACGAAATCCACGCAGGAAGCTACCTCTTCCACTTCGTTTACATTTTTAACGATGATATGTTTCACAGCTTCCGGCATCGGAGTGCTCATTTTCCAACGTCCACCGACAGCCTCCTCATATGTCTTACCCGCGCTTCTGGGGCTGGCAGCAATCGCCGCGACCTCAAACCAGGGATGATTCTCCAATAAGGACACGAATCTCTGTCCCACCATTCCGGTACCGCCAAGGATACCTACCTTAAGCTTTTCACTCATAACGTACTCTCCTTTTTCTTACTCATTCGGTATTACCGCAGGAAATCCGCCGCGGAAAAAAGCTGCCATTTTCGGCACCGCCTCCGCAGTGCGTATGCGCTTTGCGCACACTTGTCTTTTGCGATCATACTTTATTGGAAAGTATCGTACCCCATTTTGACGAAAAATGCAACCGATTAACGGTGTTT
Source organism: Lachnotalea sp. AF33-28 (assembly GCF_003477885.1). Lineage (GTDB taxonomy): Bacteria > Bacillota > Clostridia > Lachnospirales > Lachnospiraceae > AF33-28. The sequence continues at coordinate 57,772 of NZ_QUEE01000016.1, read as the reverse complement.
TTTTGAAAGTTTATGCGATATGAATAAGATCAGGCCAAAAGATGAGCAAAAAATAGCAATCCAGACGAGAGCCGCGAAAGCGTCTCCGGTATCGGCGGAAGGACTCGGCACCAATGACGCATCCGAAGGTGCCGGCGTTGTCTGAACCGGAGCCTGTGTTGTGGGAGCCGGCACCGTTTCCGGGGCAGGTGTTGTCTCCACCGGAGTTTCTGGCACGCTTTCTGTAACCGTCCTGTTATAAACAATGAGCTTCTGCCTGTCGACGGTTTCCATTATCTCAAAATGCATGGGCTTTGCTTTTTGATATCCGTCCGGAGCTTTTGTCTCTTCCATTATATAAAAACCTGGAGGGATGTGGGTGAACTCGACCGGCGTCCCGTCTGTAACAAATTCTTCATACAGCTCTCCTCTGCCGCCGGATTTATCTGAGCAGTAAATGGCAAAAGAGGCTCCGGAGAGCGGTTTTGCGTTCTCTGCATCCAGTTTGTGTACCTCCAGGGTGGTATAGCTGTCTTCAAAATACACATTAAGTTCTTCTTCAAGCGCCGGAACATAAATTCCCATGGGCAAAGAAGCCACATATCCGAGATGGCACGGTGCCTGAAGCTCCTCCAGTATATAATGGCCGCAAGGGATTCTCATCAGGCTGCGGCCGGCATCCTCCGTAGTCCAGGCCGCGCCTGGCACGGCTTCCTTTGCTCCTGTTTCATCGGTAAGATAGGCCAGCAGATCCCCTTCATCCGTTTCGATGAGCGTCGGTTCCTTTAACTTTGTATCACAATAGAGGCGGACGGTTTCCGTGACATTTTCTTTTTCCACATAGCGCACCACCGTCTGATCAGCTAACGTTCTCTCCTTCCAGACAAAACGTTCCCGCACGGCCGGATACAGTGCTGCCATTTCGCCATCCGTTTCACTTATCTCAATCAGCTCCGGATCGACCTTTTCCGCTTTGTACAGGCATAATCTGGCGTCCGGGACATGGATTTCTCCCTCTGAACCGGTTTCCACTTTATGGACACACACCCGTATCGGCTGATCCAATACCTCCACAACAGCTGTATCCCCTCCGCTTCCCGAAATCACCTCCGCTTCCTGCACGCGCTCTCCCTCCTCCGTAAAGCTCACCTGGTCGGAATAGATTTCAATGAGGATATCCTTTGCCGGCAGGTATCCTTCCGGAGGCTGTATTTCTTTCAACAGGTATACTCCCGCTCTAAGCGGTTCATAGGTGCGCAGGCTGCCGTCTGCGGATGTCTCGTAAACCTCATATCCGATGCGCCTGCTGCCGGTCTCCTGATACTGGATCACCTTATGATTATCGCTGTCGTAAAGCTCAAACAGAACGCCTGCTTTCAAAAGCGGCTCTTTATTCTCTTTATCCTTTTTCACCAGCTTCAGCCTGCAGCGGTAAACTTTATTCATGACATTTACATGCTGATACCCTTCCGATTTATCCGGGTCAGCCAGGTTCCCCGGCTCCGGCAGCATGCTCCACTCGATATCTTCCATCCTATGGACACCGTCAAAGGGTATCTCAATCTCTATGGGCGCCGCAGTTTCATATTCCTTGTTGGGAAGCTCCGTGGGCTGCTGTTCCGCCACAGTATAAACACCATAAGGAAGCAGCCCGGTCCTCACAATGCTCTGATTTAAATGATCGGTGTTTGTATAGATCACCGTCTCCCCATTTTCTCCCGCTTTCAGAGGCTCTGCCAGCGAAAAGTCAAAATGTCTGTAATCATAGCTGCCGTCCGGGTTCTGCCCTAGCCCCTGCTTCACCAGATCACTGCGCAGATAAAAGCAGAATCCCGAATGATCCAGCAGTGTTCCCTCATCGGTAGTTTTATGCAGCTCCACCGCCTGGCGGATCACCTGTTCCTCCACAGAGGCCTCTACGGTCACTACCGGCGTGTCCTGGCCCGGATCCGCGATCGTTACCGGATAAGTTTTGGCGCAGAGCTCATATCCCGTGCTTCTGTGTAACTCACGGATATAGTAGCTGCCAAGATACAGATCCTCCAATACCGCTCTTGCCTGACCGTCGGTGGTCATCTCGGCAACCAGCCGGTCCTTTTCATAGAGCTGCCCCGTCTTCTGATCCGGATGCAGGATCGGCTCTGCCGCATACAGGCCGTATACTGCACCGGACAATGCCGCGTCCCCCTGCGGTACCGGCTGTCCCGTCTCCAGATCTCTCTTTACAAGCTCGATCCTGCCCTTTATGCGGTCATTTTTCAAGGTGATCTCTGCCGTTTCACCGCTCTTCACCTCGATCTGAATCACCGAACGTCCGTTATAATAGCCGGGCGGTGCTGTAATCTCTCTTACATAATAAATACCCGGTTCCAGCTGTACCTCCTGGCCGCCTGCCGATTGTGCGGCCAATTCGCTGCAGCCTTTATCCCGATAAAATCCCAGCAGCGCGCCGTCAAGCTCCCGACCGGTTTCCGAGCATACCTTCTTTATCTTGCCAAAGCCGTAAACCTGCACATTTTCCTGTCCGGATGCGTTTGTCTGTCCTGTGCCAAATGTAAGGCTGCGAAGTTCCAGCATATCCTGGGTGGTGGATTTCCCGCTCTCAAACCACACCAGCTCCGCGTTGTATTCCCCATAATACCCGGTCAGATCCAGCTGTACCGAGGCAGACTTTTTAAGCTGTACGGTAAGCCTGTCTGTTCCGTTACCGGTTTCCGAGTGAAACTGTCCGTTCGTCAGGGTAATCGGTTCCCCATTGAGCCACAGGCTGTCACCGCCGTCTATTCCAGTTATGATCCCGTCATAACCGCTTAGATTTTCTGCCTGAATCACGAAAGTCAGCCGGTCCCCCTCCACACTCTTTTCCTGTACCCCCACGCTGTGAGGAATTTTTACAGACGCATCTCCGTAATGGGCAATACGGTAAAGGGTATCCGCCATCCCGGCCGCGTCTTCACCGGTCAGATTCCCATAGCGAGTATGGTGGTTGGCATTGTAGTTCTTGCCATGGTAGGAGGAATCGTTAATCTGCACATACATCCAGATCGCAAGCTGTGTAGCCTGCCACTGTGCCTCCTCACTAAGCCCCCGCGCCGACCAATAGGCGCTGTTGTACGGAAAGCCGTTTTCCAGTATGGTCCGGATCCCCCCGCTTGAATGAATCTGCCCTGAGTCCACCGGAGCATAGGCATCGGATGCCTTCGGATCGTCCAGCCCCCCGTTTAAGCAGAAGCAGCGGACTCCGTTATGATAATACGCGTTGTATACCCCATAGGCCATGCCATGGCTGTAGACAGGATCGCTGTCCGATATGTAATGCGTCCCCACCTTTGAAGAGTAAAATGAATCCTCCGCCTCCGCGGTCAGAGGATGTGCCCAAAACATGCCGAATGCGGCAATCAAGGCACAGACATAAGCCAGCGCTCTTATCCAAAATGAGCGCGCAGAAAAATAAGGTCTTCTCATGGATTGATCTCCTTAATTGTACAAACTATCATCAGGTGTCTCCTGACTGCCTGCTGTTGTTATTTCAGTTCTCTTATTGGGGATTGGGAGGGGCAGAAATGCCCGATCTGATTGGTTGTTACTCTAAAATAGCATAGGTTTGGAAATAATTCAACAGTTTTTTTGCTGTTGCCGTAAACTGTTGCCGTTAACTTCCCGCATATGACAGAAGAGAGCATGGTCCTCATTGGGACACGCTCTCGCGCCGTGAAATGCGGGAATCGGATGAAGCTACCGTCAGAGAATACTATACAGAACTCGGTGTGAAAAAGGGTGTGAAAAAGGGCGAAGACTATTTCGCCCAATTGACCTCACGTCTGCTGCAAGACTCCCGTTCAGATGATCTTCTTCGTGCAGCCGGTGATGAGATATTTCGAAATCGTCTATATCATGAGTACGGAATAAAAATAGAGAAGGACCTTTGATCTTTTTTAATAACAGCAAGTGCCAATCTCTCTGCTTGGCACTTGCTGCTTTATCGGTCCTCCGGACAAGCCATCCGCTAGAAACAGCCCTGTACCCGAAAACGTCCAAACATGAATTATTTTATGATATCGCTTTGCCCGTCCTCTTCCACTTCCCGGTACGGTATTCCAGATAAGATATGACGAAGTTCGCAAGCCAGCCGATCGGAACCGCAAACCATACCATCTGTATACCAAAGGCAGGTGCCAGCGTAACAGCGATAATGACGCGGATCGCCAGGTTTACCAGATTAGCCACAGTGAACATCTTCATATCACCCGCTCCGCGCAGCAGCCCGTCCGTCAGCATCTTACATCCGATCAGAGCGAAAAACCAGCCCATAAACTTAAGGTAGCCTATGCCCGTCTGCATAGCGAGCTGTGTGCCGTCCGCCCCCAGAAACATGGTGATGATCGGCCTGTAAAAGAGCTCCAGTGCCGCGCAGATCACCATGGCAAATCCCCCAATCAGACATAAACCGGAGTGATATCCTTTTGGAACACGCTCCATCTCTCCGGCTCCGATATTCTGCGAAGTGTAGGAGGAAATTGCATTGCCCATGGCCGCCATCGGCACAACGCAAATGCTTTCCACCCGCATAGCGGCCGAAAAGCCTGCCAGCATCTCCGCGCCAAAGCTGTTTACCACTGACTGCACCAGCATCATGCCGATGGACACCGTGGACTGCTGCAGTATAGACGGAAGCGCAATGCGGACCATGCTGCCCAATTCTGCAGCGTCAAAGAGAGGTTGCCGGTCGGCCGGATAAGTGGACATTTCCTTCAGGAAGAGCAGGAAAGCCGCCACTGCGGAAATTCCCTGTGCGATCAGCGTAGCCCATGCCACCCCTGCCACTCCCATATGCAGAGAGCACACCATATAAATATCCAGAAGGATATTAAATATAGAAGAAAAGATCAACAGATACAGCGGTATGCGTGAACGCCCCAGCGCATTAAACATCGCCGACAGCACATTATACATGAACAAAAAGGGCAGGCCCAGAAAATAAATATTCAAGTATTCCGACGCCATATCCAGCACTTGTGCCGGCGTATTTAAAGCCCGCATGATCGACTTTCCGCACAGCGCTCCTACGATCCCCAGAATAATGCTCAGAACCAGAAACGACAGCAGAGCGGTGGAAACAGACCGTTTCATCTTTCCGTACTCCCTGGCGCCAAAATACCTGCTGGTGATCACGGAAGCGCCCATGCCGCCTCCGATGGCGACAGATATGAATACTGTTGTCAGCGAGTAAGATGCGCCTACCGCCGCCAGGGCATTTTCATTTACAAAACGGCCCACCACCACTGAATCCGCCATGGTATAGAACTGCTGGAACAGATTGCCGATGATCATCGGCAGCGCAAACAGAAAGAGCGCTTTTATCGGTTTTTTATGTATCAGATATTCCTTTTCCATTTCTATTTACTTCTCCTTATTGCCGGTAAGGTGCGGCCGCACCCTATGCGGCCCAAATCAGCTCTGTTTAGTATAGATGTTTCCCTGCCGGCTGTCAAGCAGCGGGCAGCCACGAACCTCGCATGAACTACAGGCAGCCACTGACCACGCGCGAACTACGGACGTAAACGGTGGGATCTGATCTGCTGGAAACAAACTTTCTGTACAGTAAATTTTTGCCGGAGATTCTTGAATGCTGCTCCATTGTATGCGCAGACCGTATCTGGTATGATAAATATGTAGCAGTTTCGGAGGGCGGGGCTTTCTCGGTCAAGAAGATGCGCCGTCTAAGCAGCTACATGAATACATCGATCGATGATATTAGAGCGCGCGGAAAGGATAGAAATGAAACTAAACGAAATCATACGAATAAAACGTAAAGAACAAAACCTGACACAGGAGGAGGCCGCCAAACGGCTCGGCGTATCCGCTTCAGCTTTTAACAAATGGGAAAAGGGAAACGCCTGTCCGGATATTGCCGTACTTCCGGCGCTGGCCCGCCTCCTGAAAACCGATCTGAATACGCTGTTCTCCTTCAGAGAAGAACTGACCGAACAGGAAATCGGCCTGTTCTGCGAAGAGCTTAGCAGCATCATAAAACAGGACGGTTTTGAAAAAGGTTATGCTGTGGCAATGGAAAAGCTGCAGGAGTACCCGGACTGCGGTCCGCTGATTGGCATGACCGCATCTACGCTGGACGGCGCGCTGTTCATGTTCGCTCCTGCCTCCAGGGAAAGCTATTCCGAACAGCTTGAACAGCTTTATGAGCGGGCCGCGCTGTGTGACGATATGGCGACCAGGGACTTTGCCAATTATATGCTGGCTGCCCGCTGCATGCAGCACGGCGACTATGACAGAGCCGAGGAACTGTTAGATCAGCTGACCGATAAGCCGGCCGTGGACAAGAACCACATGAAGGCCAATCTGTTCGTCAAGCTGGGGCGGCTGGATGAGGCCGCGCAGATACTGGAACGCAAGCTGATGGCGGCGGCAAGCGATGTTCAGTCTGCCCTGCTGGCGCTCATGACGCTGGCATTAAATGAAAATGATATGGAAACCGCCGGTTATCTCGCGGAGGTTTCACAAAAATCCTCACGTTTGCTGGAGAGCTGGGAATACAACTCCTATGTGGCAGCATTCGAACTGGCCGCCGCCAAAAAAGACGGCGATACCTGTATGGAGATGCTGACAGGGATGGCTGATGCATTAAAGAAGCCATGGTTGTTTTCCCAATCCAGGCTCTACCGCCATGTCCCGCAGAAGATCCCGCAGAATAAATCTGATCTTTCAGAAATACTGCCAGGTCTTTTAGCTTCCATTAAGAGCGATGAGGATATGGAATTTCTAAAAAACCGGACGGATTTTGACAGCTTATTGGAGCAGCATCCGCTTACATGATCCTGCTTTTCGTTTCTGCGGCTCTGATCGGTTCGGTTATTTTCCTGCCACGGACAAATGCGAAATCAAAACAGAGGGGGATCCGACCACGGATGCCCCTTTGGGCATGCCGAAATGCAGATCGGAACCCACCGCCAGAATATCTTTCAGCAGGTCAAAGAAATTGCCGGCTACCGTAAAAGACTTGATCGGGTGTGATACTTTGCCGTCTCTGATAAAAAATCCCGCGCTTTCAATAGAGAAATCTCCGGTCACCTCATTGGTTCCCGCATGCAGCCCCTTAATTTCATTCACAAGTACGCCCTCTTTGATTCCTGCACACAGCAGCTCACGGCTTTTCACTCCCGGTTTCAGATACAGACAGAAATATCCCGGCGAGACGGTCTGGTCATATCTTCCCTTTATTCCGTTTCCTGTGCTCACCGTGCCTGCCACCCCGGCTGTCTTTCGGTCATACAAAAGTGTGGTCAGTATTCCTCCGTCTATGATCTTCTTTTCCCGAACCGCTGTTCCCTCATCATCAAAAGGCGTCTGCACCGGACTATAACGGCACAGCGGGTCCTCTATGAGGGTAACGCACTTTGCTGCTGTCTGCTGTCCTTCCAGTCCCGAAAGCAGCGATAAGCCCTTCTGCGCATTCTCTGCCGAAAACACTGCGCTAAACGCCTCTAAAAATGTAATCATCTGTCGGCTGTCAAAGATCACAGGATAGCTTCCGGATGGCACCAAAACTGCGCCCAGCTTAGCGCATCCGTCACCGGCCGCTTCCTTTGCCATCCCATCCGGATCAAACTGCGCCATATCACCGACTGCCAAAGACCGGCCCACATTGGTCTCATCCCCTTGCCTTACCAGCGCCTCAATAAACGCCACGGAATAGCCGGTGCTATTTTCCAGATCCAGTCCGAGGGGATTATACAGCCTGACTGTACGCCTGCGGCTGATCACGCAGCTCTCTGTGCCGTCCGATACCCGCGCATCCGCGGCATAGGCCGCTTTCTGGAGCGCAAGGACTTCTTCCGTAAGGCTTGCAACATCGGGAATGTCATATGCTTCCACCGTTTTCTCTCCATATATTTCTTCATCGGCACGCAGCCCTTCCGCCGATGCCGTCTCAAAGAGCGATGCATTTTCCAGCGCCCGGTCGAACAGCATTCCGATCTGACTCTCATCCGGCAGCTCTGTGGACGCATAGCCGGTCCGACCGTCCGCAGTCAGCCTTAAACAGATTCCTCCCTGCTTCTGGCTGGAAAACCCCTTCACATCCTCCCGAAAGGCGCTGATCTTTGCCATTTCTTCTTCCACATAATATAGTTCGTAATCTGTAAGGTTTCGCCTTTTCGCTTCCTTAACTGCCAGCTCTTTCCATCTATTAAAATCCATATTGACCCCTCCTATCTTCCGCCCACGGTTATAGAAGACACACGGATCAGCGGCTGCCCCACATCTGTCGGGATACTTCCGCTGGATGACCCGCACATTCCCTGTGCCGTTGCCAGATTCTGCCCCACCATATCGATTGCGGACAGCACCTCTGCCCCATTGCCGATCAGGCTCGCTCCACGGACAGGTTCGCATACTTTTCCGTTTCTGATCAGATACCCTTCCCTGACGCTGAAATTAAACGCTCCTGTCACAGGGTTCACAGATCCTCCGCCCATACTTTTTGCGTAAAGACCGTATTCTATAGAAGCTATAATATCCTCATTGCGATCCGGCCCATTTAGGAGAAATGTGTTTGTCATGCGTGAAGTCGGCTCAAACAAATAACTCTGGCGCCTTGCGCTGCCGGTAGACGGCATGCCCATACGCCGGCCGTTAAAGCGATCCACCAGGTAGGATTTTAAGATGCCGTTTTCAATCAGTACATTGCGCCGGGAGGGAGTGCCTTCATCATCGATATTGACCGAGCCCCATGCCCCTGGGATCGTGCCGTCATCTACCGCTGTCACCTTGGGACAGGCCACCCGTAAGCCCAGTTTCCCGGCAAATTCAGACTGGCCGTAGGCCACCGACGAGGCTTCCAGCGAATGCCCGCATGCCTCATGAAAGATAACACCGCCAAAACCGTTTTCAATGGCCACCGCCATCCTGCCAGCCGGGCAGTATCCGGCCTTAAGCATGGTCATTGCCTGCGCCGACGCGGCCCTTCCAACCTCAGAAGGCAATATGGTTTCAAACATCTCCAGACCCATGCGCCGGCCCGGTGAACTAAAGCCCTGCTGGTTGGACATGCCGTCGCTGGCCGTGGAGACCACCATGAGTCTGGTCCGTATCTGCCGGTCAGCCGTATAAAGCCCCTCGCTGTTGGCAATCAGTATATTGTGGTCAAAATCCATCAGTCTGGTCTTAACCTGTGCGATGGCGCTGTCATACCCCCGGGCCGCCGCATCAGCCTCCTTTACAATCTCCAGTTTTACCGCATTTGACACGCTGGACGGCACTGTTTTAATCGGATGCCGGTCGCCGTTTAAGCGTTCCGTCAAGCGGATCATCCTCTCTGAACGGCTCTGTCCGATCACATCCGCTGCTTTCGCCGCACATGCCATGAGACCGCTTTGCGTGATATCCGTGGTGGAAACATGGACAGAACGCAGGCCATTGAATACACGGATACCGGCTCCGGACAACAGTCCGTCATGTATGGAATCCAGTTTTCCTCCGGTCATCACGATTTCGTTTTCTTTTGTCCGTTCCACAAACACTTCTGCGAAATCCGCACCGGTGGCCATAGCCCTGGCAAGCACTTTTTCTAATATATTTTTTTCAATCATAGCTCTCCTTCCTTCACCGTCTGTATCTGATCTAAATTATAGCGAAATAAAAACGTTCCGGCAACCATAATTTATTGTATATAACAGTTTCGGCAGCGGGAAAACCGATGCAAAGGCAGGTAAGTAACCGTTCACAGTTACCGTAAAGTTCCCGCGCAAGACAGGGTAAGTTATCGTTTTTCGATAAATAGATGTTGACTTTCAGTTTTTCTTCTTATATAATTCAAGTAACAAATATCCGGCAGAACGGACGGAGCGGGAGGAGCAGAAAACACATTATGCAGCAGTTAAAATTATCACAATGGCTAAAGGGCGTTACCATATTTGTAGGAATCATCGGAGGGCTGTTCTTCTTTTTATTCGTTCCCACCTATGGCAGGAATATGCTGACGCTCTATCCGGAATTTTCTTCACTGTTCTATCTATACCTGATCATGATCTGGATCGGCGCCATCCCCTGCTATCTGGCGCTCTACCAGTTCTGGAAGGTCTGCGTCCAGATCGGAAAGGACAATTCCTTCAGCCATGAAAATGCAAAATCGCTGCAGAACATCGGCCGCCTTGCCCTGATCGATACCGCATATTGTTTGATCGGTATACTGGTGCTGCTTTTGGCCAACTCGCTGCATATCTTTCTCTTTATCGCAGCCCTGTTCATCATAGCCGCAGGTATCGCTATTGCAGTCATTGCCGCCGTCCTGTCCCATCTGATCGAAAAGGCCTGGCAGATGAAGCAGGAAAACGACCTCACGATATAACCGCCCTGTTAAATAAAAGCTGCAAACAGGATTCTTTGCTGCTGCGGATCGCTTTAGCGGCATAATGCCCTGTCTGAAATAAAAAGCTCCGGCGTCAATGCGTATACAGCACATTGGCGCCGGAGCTTTTTTCAGATCAAATATCGGAACAGCTGGAACACCCATGAGGTGATACCGAAGAGGAACTTCTTCGGCCCGGGCAGCTGTACCGCAGGCACATCCGGATTCTCTTCATAATTTCCGTCCTGTCCCACCTTTAACGCCTGCGCATGCATGGCGGCAATCTTTCCATTCAAATCCCGGTTAATCTCTTCGCTGTGAATGACAAACATCACTTCCGTATCAATATAAACACTGCGCATATCCAGGTTGAAGGATCCGATCACCGCGATATCATCGTCCACGAGTATGGATTTGCCGTGGGAGGAATGGTCTCCCTGAAATTCATACAGATCCACACCCGTATCCAATATCTTACCGCGGTTGTGGACATAGTCCGATGATGCCATGAAATTATCTCCCACGGCAACGGAATTGACCTGCATGGAAAATTGTCCCACCGCTCGGTCTATGTCCTTCATCCCCTGATACATATCCTTGCTGAAAACCGCATAGGGGGTCTGTATGTAGACACCGCTCTTTGCCTGCTTCATCAGCTGCTCCAGTTCATACCATACATAGGGTTCCTTCGCCATAATATGCGTGGGGTTATGGATAAAGGAGATCTTATGCGTTTCCATTGTCACGGCCTCATAGTCAAAGGACTCGGCAAACAGCTCCGGCTGTTGATCCGCCATCTCCTGATAATGGCTGCGCAGCCACTCGGCGGAGGATTCTGTTTTCGCCTTAAGGCGGCCGGGAACGCTGTCAAACACATATTGACAGGAATCTTCCTCCCAGAGCGCGTCAAAATAATCCTTTACCTCAAACAGGACGCTTTCGCGGTTCGCGGCATCCTCATAGGCGGTATTGTAGATCAGCACTTCCCTGTCGTAGCTGGGGTTTGATGTCTGATTTTCCCCCAGAAAGTAATCGAAAGTATTTCTCCCGCCTGCCAGCAGAAGTTTATCGTCCACGATTACATACTTGTCGTGCATGCGGCCGTTCGCTGTCCAGGGCATCAGAAGATTCGGCACATTATAAAACTTGATTTCAAAATTCGGGTGGCTGCCGGCGGCATAAAACAGCGGATCGCCCGACATATGCACTGTGCCGTACAATCCGTCCACCATCACCTGTACCTTCACCCCGCGGTCGGCTGCCGCCAGAAGCGCCGCAAATACGTCGTTGCAGCTGTCCCCAGGACGTATATCGAATGTGGTCAGGATAATGCGCTCCTTCGCTTCCTGTATCATCTGTATCCGAACATCCAGGGCTTCCTTATTGGTCTCCACGATCGCCGCCCGATCCACACCGGTTCCCGTCCCGTAAAAGGCGGAGGGATCCACCTTGCTGCTGTAGTCCTCGCTTACCTTTTTAGGGAAAGCGAAGGGGAGCAGCGCTCCTGCAATCACATATAACAGAAAGACCAGCAGGATACGGACAATCCATTTCATAACAGACATTTTCTTTCCTCTTTTCATACAAGAAATTCTAGCATGATTACATCGGTTCGTCAATCCGGCTCTCCGCTTTCTTTCTTAAAAAACTCTATCAAAATT
>NZ_QUEE01000016.1:0-45759 GCF_003477885.1 Lachnotalea sp. AF33-28 | reverse complement strand
TCCGCTTTCTTTCTTAAAAAACTCTATCAAAATTATTGTAACAGTTCAGACGGCTCATCTTCTTGACCGAAAAAACCGGTCAAGAAGCATCGGATGTCCATCCGATGTGACAAATAGCACAAAAACAGTCTTATGAGCAAGCTCAACGCCTGCTTTTGCACTATTTTTCCCGCCGTCTGAACTGTTACAAATTATTAAAACAAATTTCCGAAAAAAGTGCTTGCATATTTTTATTTTTTTAGTATAATTATATTTGCTGTGAGTCAGCAAGCTTCCTTGGCTCAGCTGGTAGAGCGACGCATTCGTAATGCGTAGGTCGCCGGTTCGAATCCGGCAGGGAGCTTTTGAAAAAGCCTTGAGATTTCAGGGCTTTTTTTCGTGTGAAAGTAAGTACTGTGAATTAAAGAGCATCCTGTTCGCGGGATTCTTTTTCATTTCACAGGCGGTTCAGCATCGGATTGTACTGCGCTGCCGAAAGCCTCTGATTCGGCAGTATTTTTTCATCACCACCGGCGGATTTTTCCATACAATACAATATAGATGTTTTGGAGGACCGTACATGAACCCAATATTAACTTTAGACCAGATCAGTTTCTCCTACCATTCCCTGGACGGGGAAACTGCCGCTTTGGAAAACATCAATTTTCAGGTCATGAAAGGGGAATTCGTAGCGATCGTAGGGCCGTCCGGATGCGGAAAGTCCACACTGCTGTCGCTGATCTGCGGGCTGATCGAGCCGGAAAGCGGAACAATCCGGGTAGATGGCGCCTCCGTTGGCTATATGCTGCAGAAGGATCATCTTCTGGAATGGCGTACAGTATATGACAACGTAACCTTAGGCTTGGAAATTCAGCATAAACTGACACCGGAAAATAAAGAAAAAGTTTTAAAAATGCTAAAGACCTATGGCCTGGAGCATTTTAAACGGAGCGCCCCTTCTGAATTATCCGGAGGTATGAGGCAGCGCGCGGCACTGATCCGCACCCTGGCCTTAGAGCCGGATATTCTTTTATTAGATGAACCGTTTTCCGCCCTTGACTATCAGACAAGGCTGGAGGTGGGCGACGATATCGGCAGCATCATCCGAAATGCCGGAAAAACAGCCATACTCGTCACCCATGACCTCTCGGAGGCGGTCAGCATGGGAGACCGCGTCATCATCCTCTCCCATCGTCCCGGCACCATCAAAAAAATCATGCCCATCACCTTTGAAGAAAAGGGCCTGTCCCCTATGCAGCGCAGAAATACCAAAGAGTTTCACAGCTATTTTAATCAAATATGGAAGGAGCTAAAAGGAGATGGAGAAGCTGTCGGCAGCACAAGCAAAGTTTCTGCTGAAAGAGAAACGTCATAAACAAAAGGTATTTTTCCTTAGAATCCTGATCCTGATCCTGTTCATCGCAGTATGGGAAGCCGCCGCAAGAGGCGGCCTGATCAACGACTTTATCTTCAGCAGTCCCTCCCGCATCGGAAGTCTGTTTCTTACCATGGCCAAGGACGGGAGCATATTCTATCATATCGGTGTCACCCTGATGGAAACGGTGGCGAGCTTTCTTCTGGTAACCGTGCTGGGCCTTCTGCTTGCCATCCTGCTCTGGAGCAATAAAGGGATTTCCGAGACTCTGGAGCCGTATCTCGTGGTACTCAACAGCCTGCCAAAATCGGCGCTGGCGCCGGTTTTAATCGTATGGCTGGGCAATAACCTGAAAACTATCATTGTGGTCGGCATCATCATTGCTGTTTTCGGTTCCATCATCACGCTGACTACCGGGTTTTTGGGCGTGGACCAGGATAAAATCAAGCTCATATATACGCTTGGCGGAAAGAAAAAAGATGTGTTAAGCAAGGTCCTGGTTCCCAGTTCCATCCCCATCATCATCAGTACGATGAAAGTGAATATCGGGCTTTGCCTGGTCGGCATCATCATCGGCGAATTCCTGGCCGCCAATAAAGGGCTGGGATATCTGATCATCTATGGCAGCCAGGTGTTTAAAATGGATCTGGTAATGCTAAGCATCATCGTTTTATGTGTTCTTTCCGCAATCCTGTATTACTTCATCACGATGCTTGAGAAGAAGGTAAAGAAGAAATTTTAAACAGAAAAAAGGCGGCAATCAGCTGCCGCCCATACATAGTCTGACCGTTTTACAGACACATCACAATGCCGCCTTCGTTGGCATACATGCTGCTGACTCCGGCTGCGTCCACAATATAGATGTCTTTAAACTTCAGCCTTCTGCAGATCTCATCTTTCACGTAAAGCGCCCTCTCCAGACAGTTGCAGTGAGTGATTCCCAAAATCTTCTTTTCAGTATTCACCGCACTCTTTACAGCCAGATCAATCATCTTATTCAGCGCTTTATTGATCCCCCTCGCCTGATCCAGTTTAACAATCACACCGTGATCTCCCGCCATCACCGGCTTAATGTTCAGTGCTGTCGCAAACAGTGCCTGAAGTCCGGACAGCCTGCCGTTTTTGCGGAGAGTATCCAGATTTTCCAGCACGAAATAAGTGAGCATGTGATCGCGGAAACCGGAGATCTGCTCCACCACCTCCTCAAAGGAGAGACCAGCTTCACAGAGTTCCTGAATCTTTAATGCGATCAGGCTCTCGCCGGAAGCCGCGGAATCCGAACTGAACACCGCTATCTTCTTGTCCTTGCCATGTTCCTCTTCATAGAGGTTTTTCGCAAGCTGTGCGCTGTTGTAAGTACCGCTTAAATGCTGGGAAAGCGTCACCACAAAAATCCCTTCCGCATCCGCCGCCTCATAAGCCAGCTTAAAACTCTCAGGAGAGGGGCATGCCGATTTCGGACATTCTGCACTTTCATCCACCAGTTTGAGGAACCTTGCCTGATCGAAGGTCTCATCATCCACCATATAAGTATCACCCACCTGCAGAGTGAGCGGAATCACCTGAAAATGTTGATCCATTTTCAATTCTTCTGTCAAGTCACAGCAACTGTCCACAATGATTTTATACTTCATATTCATCCTCATTTCCGCGCCCGTTTTTATGGCATATCAGGCCTTATAAAACAATACCGTTATTAATACAGTTATGCCCGGTTTACACTTTTTTCATGTATAATTCAAAACGCCGCCTTATATAGTATTCATTACTACATATAATAGCATAGGCTGCTAATCTAGTAAATACCATATTTTATGATAAAACAAAAAACTTCTGAAATATTTATAATCTATTTCAGAAGTTTTTACTCAAAGCTGTTTGAGATGTTCCACAGAAGGCTCGACCATCATGGAATAATTGGTATGATAGATTACAAAGCCCGGCGCACCTCCGGGTGTTTTCTTCACATGCTTTTTCTCAATATAATCGATTTCCACCTTGCTGGCATCCCGCCCCTTGGAATAGTAGGCGGCCAGGGCGGCAGCCTCTTCAAAGACGCGGTCCGGCAGCTCTTTTCCTTCCGATTTCACGATGACGTGGCTTCCGGGAATCCCTTTGGCGTGAAACCACCAGTCATTTCCCGTGGCCGTCTGAAATGTGAGCTCCTCATTCTGATAATTGTTCTTGCCCACATACATATGAAACCCGTCTGAGGACAGATAATGGTAGGGACGGCTGACTATTTTCTCCCGTTTCCTGCCCTGAGCATGCTTTTTAATGTAGCCGTATTCCTGCAGTTCCAGTTTGATCTGCATCAGATCCTCTTCCAGAACAGCCATATCCAGCGATGCGGAAATGGACTCCAGATGAGCGATCTGCGCTTGTGTTTCCCGTATATGACCGCTTAGCGCCTCGTAGGTGCGCTTCAGCTTCGCGTATCTGTCAAAATACTTTCTGGCGTTCTCTTTCGCCGTGAGGTTAGGATCCAGCGGAAAGGTGATCTCCTCGTTTGTATAATAATTCATGCAGGTCAGCTGATCCGCGTTTTCCTCCAGAGAATAGCCGTAGGTATTGAGCAGCTCACCGTATATTCTGTATTTTTCGCGCTTCTGTGTATCTTTAAGCTGTTTTGCCTGCAGATCGTATTTCTTCATACCGCGCTCCAGCGCGTTCTGTACGATCTTACGTAAATCCGCAGATTTCTGACGGATCCTGGTATAGGTTTCCTTCGCAGCATAAAATTCCTTCAGCACCTCACTGATGCTCTCAAAACGCTTCTCTTCCAGACTTCCGAGGCAGGTCAGAGGCACGGATGCAAATTCCACCGGTTCTTTGGCTCTGTAACGGATATTGGGGCAGAATCTTCCTTCCTGGACATCTTCCATCAGATATCGGAATGTGCGCAGCAGATGCAGGCGCCCGTTTTCATCCAGATTTTCCGCAGGCACATCCGCGTCCAGGCTGGCCAGAAAACAGAGTTCTTCCGCTATGATCGGGCTGATGCCGGTGAGGCCCGTATAGAGCGCTTTTGACAGCGCGAGCGGGCGGGACAGAACTTCCATAAATGCAGAGTCCGTGACGGATAACGGATCATATTTTTTCACCGTCTCCGGTATAAAATAAGGACGTCCCGGCAGCACCTCGCGCACAGAACTCACCTGCGCGCTGACATGTTTAATACTGTCAATGATCACATGCTCATCATTGCAGAATATAATATTGCTGTGTTTTCCCATCAGTTCGACGATCAGATGTTTTCTGCAGACATCTCCCAGCTCATCCAGATGCTCAAGCTCCAGATCTACGATGCGTTCCAGCCCCGGCTGTGTTACGGAAACAATCCGCGCGCTGCCGATATGCTTGCGAAGCAGCATGCAGAAATTGGGGGCGGTCATCGGGCTCTGCTTCGTGCTGTCGGCAAAATACAGTAACGGCAGACTGGCATTGACTGATATCAGAAGTCTTAGCTGTTCTCTGCCGCTCTTGACTGTAACCAAAAGCTCATCGCTCTCCGGCTGGGCTATTTTGGAAATTCTCCCGTTTACCAGCTTCTGCTGCATATCCCGCAC
This sequence comes from Lachnotalea sp. AF33-28, assembly GCF_003477885.1. Lineage (GTDB taxonomy): Bacteria > Bacillota > Clostridia > Lachnospirales > Lachnospiraceae > AF33-28. Next base: position 40,836 of record NZ_QUEE01000016.1, on the reverse strand, counting down.
CAGATTCGCTATTACAATACCATCTAAAGCCATGCAGTATCCTCCGCCGTTTCTAAACCGGGTATGGAACAGATGAGCGTCATGCTGCCTTCAAAACGGCAGATGCCGTAGTCTGCAGGCAGGATGAAATGGCATCCCTTCCTAACCGGATGGGCGTCCACCGTTCCCTCCCCATCAATCACACTGACATTTATAAAGGGATGAACCTGTTCAAATTCGTATGACTGCTCCAGATGAAGCTTATACACCGAATAATACGGGCAGCTGACCAGCCTCGTGATATTCCAGCCGTCCCCCTCATCTGTACAGAAATCATTGGCGGCTGGCACAAACGGCGCTTTAATCACGTCAATGCTCTGCTCAACATGAAGCTGTCTGGGACTGCCGCCGCTAAGCCTGTCATAATCGTAAACCCGGTATGTGATATCGCTGTTCTGCTGTGTTTCCAGTATCAGCGTACCGCCCTTGATCGCGTGGACACAGCCCGGATTGATCTGGAAGAAATCGCCTTTTTTAACCGGAACCTTCCGGATAAAAGAATCCCACTTTTTGCCGCGGATCATCTCTTCCACCTGTTCGTGATCCTTTGCATGATGCCCGATCACAATTTCTCCGCCCAAAGGGGCATCCAGAATGTACCAGCATTCCGTCTTTCCAAGGGCGCCGTTTTCATGAAGGCCGGCGTAGGTATCATCCGGATGCACCTGAATGCTAAGGTCATCCCTCGCATCGATGATCTTGATAAGAAGAGGAAACACTTCCCCCGAAAGGCCTCCGAACAGCTCCCTTCGGCTGTTCCACAGACCGCTTAAGCTCATGCCCTGAAAGCGCCCTTCCCTGACCGTGCAGTCGCCGGACGGATGAGCGCTGATCGCCCAGCATTCTCCCGTGTCGTCTCCGGGAATATCATAGCCATACACATCCTTGAGGCGCCGGCCGCCCCAGATCATCTCTTTAAATACCGGCTCTAAAAATAGGATCTCTCTCATGAGCGGATCTCCTTCTTATAAGTTTAATTCATCATAATGCCCTTCTGACGCACTACCTTCGGACGGAAGCCTTCATCGGCCAGCTTCTGCACGATTTCATCCTTATGCTCCGTGCCGAATGCTTCTATGGTGATCCTAAGTTCCACAGCGGCATTGCGGTTGATGCTCACGAACTGGTTGTGCTCCAGCTTGATGACATTGCCGTTGGCCTCCGCGATCACAGAAGCCACGTGTACCAGCTGTCCGGGCGTATCCGGCAGCAGCACGGATACGGTGAAGATACGGTCTCTCTGGATCAGCCCGTGCTGTACCACGGAAGACATGGTGATCACATCCATATTGCCGCCGCTGATGATCGGCACCACCTTCTTGCCGGTCACGTTCAGATGCTTTAAGGCTGCGATGGTCAAAAGCCCCGAATTCTCGGCCACCATCTTATGATTCTCAATAAGATCCAGGAAGGCAACGATCAGCTCTTCATCCTCCACGGTGATGATTTCATCCACATTTTTCTGAATATACGGGAACAGCAGATCTCCCGGCGTCTTTACAGCGGTGCCGTCCGCGATGGTATTGACTCCCGGAAGAGTCACCACCTTGCCCTGAAACAGCGATTCCTTCATGCAGGCGGCTCCCGCAGGCTCCACACCGATCACCTTGATGCTCGGATTGAGCAGCTTTGCAAGCGTGGACACGCCGGTGCACAGCCCGCCGCCGCCGATGGGCACCAGTATGTAATCCACCGTAGGCAGCTCCTTTACGATCTCCATTGCGATGCTGCCCTGTCCGGCCGCCACCGTCAGATCATTGAACGGATGGATAAAGGTATATCCTTTTTCCTCCGCCAGCTGATAGGCATAGGCACAGGCCTCATCATAGACATTGCCGTAGAGCACCACCTCCGCCCCATAGCTCTTTGTGCGGTTCACCTTCATCAGAGGGGTGGAAACGGGCATCACAATCGTAGCTTTGACGCCGTAAAGCTTCGCAGCATAGGCGACACCCTGGGCATGGTTCCCGGCAGAAGCCGTAATCAGTCCCTTGCTGCGCTCTTCCTCGGTCAGAGTGCTGATCTTATAGTAGGCGCCTCTGACCTTGTACGCGCCCGTATACTGCATATTCTCCGGTTTTATATAGACTTTGTTCCCGGACTGTCCACTGAAGTACTCACTGTATACCAGCTTTGTTTCCAGTGTAACATTTTTTACGATCTCCGCCGCTTCCTCAAATTTCTCCAATGTCAGTTCTTTCATTTTCATTCCCTCGATCCTTTATTCGCTAAATACGTCCAGCACTACTGTTCCTGATCCTCTGTATTTTTCTGAAAAAGTGCATTTACAAACTCATCCGCATCAAATTTCTGGAGATCGTCGATCTGCTCGCCGATGCCGATGTATTTTACCGGTATGCCAAGCTCAGACTGGATCGCTACAGCGATGCCGCCCTTGGCCGTTCCGTCCAGCTTTGTGAGGATGATGCCGGTGATATCGGCAACTTCCATAAACTGCCTGGCCTGAGCCAGCGCGTTCTGTCCGGTGGTTCCGTCCAGCACCACCAGGGTCTCCCGGTAGCAGTCCGGATATTCTTTGTCAATGATGCGGTTGATCTTTTTCAGCTCTTCCATCAGATTTTTCTTGTTGTGCAGCCTTCCTGCCGTGTCACAGATCAGCACATCCGCATGTCTGGCCTTAGCCGCAGATATGGCGTCAAAAACGACGGCCGCCGGATCGGAACCTTCACTTTGGGCGATGATTTCCACTCCGGCCCGGTTGGCCCACTCTGTCAGCTGTTCTATGGCCGCCGCGCGGAAGGTATCCGCCGCTGCCACAATCACGCGTTTCCCCTGGGACTTAAGTATACCTGCCATCTTGCCCACCGATGTGGTCTTTCCCACGCCGTTTACACCGATCACCAGAACTACGGATTTGCGGTTTTCAAACTCATACGCGTTTTCTCCCACATCCATCTGCTGGCGGATGCTGTTAATCAGCAGCTCCCTGCATGCCAGCGGATCTCTGATCTTCTGCTCTTTTACCTGTGCGCGCAGCTCCTCCACAATCTTCATCGTGGTGTTAAGCCCCAGATCCGCCATGATCAGCGTCTCTTCTATCTCTTCATAGAAATCGTCATCAATCGCCGAAAAACCGCTGAATATAGAATCGATGCCCGACATGATGCTGTTTCTTGTCTTTTCCAGTCCCGCGAACAGCTTGCGGAACAGCCCTTTCTTCTCTGATGCCATCCTGTCTCCTCCTATCCCATCAAACCGCCTTCGCTTCGTCGGTTAAATCCACAGAAACCAGGCTGGATACGCCCTTCTCCTGCATGGTGATGCCGTAGAGCTGATCCGCGATCAGCATCGTGCCCCTCCTGTGGGTGATCACGATGAACTGCGTATTGGATTTCAGCTTGTTAAGATAATTTGCAAAACGCCCCACGTTGGAATCATCCAGCGCTGCCTCAATCTCATCCAGCAGACAGAACGGGGACGGCTTTAAGTTCTGTATCGCAAAGAGCAGGCTGATCGCTGTCAGCGCTTTCTCCCCGCCGGAGAGCTGCATCATATTCTGCAGTTTCTTGCCCGGAGGCTGTGCGATAATCGCAATGCCCGCTTCCAGTATATCCTTCTCCTCTTCCTCCACCAGTTCCAGCGCCGCGCGCCCGCCTCCGAAGAGTTCCTTGAACACCCGGTCAAATTCCTGTTTGATCTCCCGGAATTTCTCCTCAAACTGACGGCGCATTCCCTCATCCAGCTCCTCTATGATCTGGCTTAAATTATCCGCAGCCTCCACCAGATCCTCATGCTGTGTACGCATGAATTCATACCGTTCGGAAATTTCCTTGTAATCCTCTATGGCATTGACATTGACATTCCCAAGGTTTTTGATCAGGATCTTCTGCTCATTGACCGATTTTTTCAGTTCCGGGATGCTCTGGCAGCTTTCATCTCTCATGGACGCAGCTTCAGATGGAGTGAGTTCATATTCGGTCCACAGATATTCCACATAGCGTTCCATCTGATCCTCTATCTTTTCTTTCTGCTGGGAAAGGCGGAAGGACTCCTTGTCCAAATCCGCAGTTCTCCTCGTCAGTTCTTCCCGCTTATCAAAAAATTCCTTCTGTTCGGCCTGGTATCCTTCCTTGCCCGCAATCCGCACACGGATTTCTTCCTCCAACACGCCCATCCGTCCGGCGTTTTCCTCTATCTGCGCCCGGATCTGGGCAATCTCGCTTTCTTTCTGCTCAATGTTTGTCCCCGTATTGAGGATTCCCTGCTTGAGGTCATTCTTTTCCGCCGCCAGCTTCAGCACTTCTTTCTGTATACGCAGAATGTTTTCCTGCAGGAAGCTGTCCTGCTGTGACAGGCCGGACAGCTCTATCTGAATCTTTGACAGGCTCTCTGCAATCCGATCCTGCACGGCCTTCTGCTCTGCAAGAAGGCCGCTGCTTTCGGCGATCTCATCCTCATAGCCCTGATTGCGCCGCTTTAAGCTCTTCTCTTCCTCATTCAGCTTTTCCTGGCTCTCCCGAATCTGCCCGATCTGTTCTTCCAGCTGTTTGTTTTCCAGCAGAAGATCCCGGCTTCCTTCCCGTATCTCGGACAGCTTATCAGCAGCCTGGCCTTCATTCATCGATGCAGCCTGCAGTTTCAGCCTGGCCTCCTGCTTAGCGCCCGTAAGCGATTCCTGATGGCTGCGGGCAGAGGCTAGCGCATGCTCCTCATTTTTCAGGTTTTCCTGCATCCGCTCATACTGGGCCAGTGCTTTTTTCATCGATGCTTCCAGCTCTTCCAGCTCACGCTTTCTGCCCAGGAGATTGCTGGAGTTTTTATATGCTCCTCCGGTCATGGAACCGCCTGTATTAAACAGCTCACCCTCCAGAGTTACGATGCGGAAGGCATATCCGTTCTTTCTGGCCAGTACCATGGCATGATCGATGGTATCCGCCACCACAATGCGGCCCAGCAGATACTTAATCAGCCCGTCATACTCAACATCCGCAGTCACCAGTTCACTTGCAAGCCCCAGGACACCGGGCTCCTTTAAAACCTGTTTCCAGCCGAACTCTCCCCTGTTTTTGACCGCGGACAGCGGCAGAAAGGTCGCCCGCCCGAATTTGTTTTTCTTCAGAAACTCGATGCAGTGCTTCGCTGTCTGTTCGGAATCCGTGACCACATTCTGTATGGAAGCGCCGAGAGCTGTTTCTATGGCTGTCTCATATGTTTTTTCCACATGGATCAGATCCGCCACCACGCCGATGATTCCCGGCATGCTTTTCTTTGCCTCCATCACCCGGCGGATGCTGTTGCCGTAGCCTTCATAACGCTCCGCCAGATTTCTAAGGGATTCCAGCTTTGTGTGAAGCGTATGGTATTCCTGCTGCTTTTCATTTAACAGCCGGGTGAGCTCACGGACCTTACCGCCTGCCTGTTCACAGGCAGCGGCCGCCTCCTTCTGCTCCTCTTCCAGCTTTCGGATGCTGTCCTTAATCTCCTGCTTCTCCTGTCTGTAGGAGTTTAATATGCCTGCCTGTGATTCTTCCTCGGTCTTGGTCCGAAGCAGCCTCGCAGAGATTTCGCTTTTACGGGTCATGCTCTGCTCCAGCATTGTGGCATAGCGCTGCTTGCCGGCAGCCAAAGACGCTTTGTCATTGAGGACACGGATCATCTGCTCCTTACCGGCCGCAATTGTCTGCTCCAGGTCGCGGATCATTTCCTCCGCCTGGCTCGCTTCCTGCCGGGTTCTTTCCCTGTTTAGCATCAGCTCATCCAGCTTATCCTTAAGCTCTGCCCGTTTACCGGCATATTCTTCTGCTTCCGCCTCGCGTCCCTTCGTCTCTTCCTCTATCGCGGCGATCCGTCTTTTGATGTGCTCGTCATTCATCCTGTCCGTATTGATCTGTTCTTTGAGTATGCCGATCCGGCCCTCCTGATTCTCTTTTGCCACGGACAGTTCATTATAGAGCAGGCGCTTTTCTCCGATCTCCCGGTCCAGCTCCTCCGTTTTTTCTGTCAGCGCGTCATAGCGCTCTTTCATCCGCGTTGCATCCTGCCTGGCAGCGAGCAGATCCCCTTCCACAATAAACGTGTCTTCCTCCACCTTCGTGAGCTTTTCCTTCAAGGATGCTCCGTCCAGCAGAAACATATTCACATCCAGCACCTTCAGCTGTTCTTTATATTTCAGATACTGTCTGGCCTTTTCTGCCTGCTTTTCAAGAGGCCCCACCTGCTTCTCCAGCTCATTTAAAATATCGTTCACACGCAGCAGATTCTGTTTTTCACTTTCCAGCTTCTTAACCGCAATGGCCTTGCGCTTTTTAAATTTGACGATGCCGGCGGCTTCATCAAACAGCTCCCTGCGCTCCTCCGGCTTACCGTTTAAGATCTTGTCGATCTGGCCCTGCCCGATGATGGAATAGCCTTCCTTTCCGATACCGGTATCGTAAAACAGCTCCTGAATGTCCTTCAAACGGCAGATACTGCTGTTAATCCTGTACTCGCTCTCGCCGGAACGGTATACCCGTCTGGATACGGTCACCTCATCATATTCAATCTGCAGCGTATGATCGGAATTATCGAAGGTGATAGCCACATGCGCAAACCCCTGAGGTTTTCGGTTTTCCGTTCCGGAGAAAATAACATCCTGCATGTTGGAGCTTCTAAGCTGTTTTGCACTCTGCTCACCAAGCACCCAGCGCACCGCATCCGCCACATTGCTTTTACCGCTGCCATTGGGACCCACAATGCCGGTGATGCCGCTCTGAAACTGAAATACAATCTTATGTGCGAAGGATTTGAAGCCCTGCACCTCTATCGCCTTTAAATACATATTATTCTGTTTCCTTCTTCAATCTTAAGATTGCGCGATAGGCCGCATGCTGTTCCGCCTGCTTTTTCGTGCGTCCCTCGCCGTCGCCCAGCTGCTTGTCCCCCACCAGCACTCTGACCCGAAAGGTCTTGGCATGGTCCGGGCCCTCGCTGCCTGTCAGCTCGTAGGTCACCGGTTCTTTATAGTATCCCTGCACCATTTCCTGAAGGATGGTCTTGCTATCAAAAAAGAGCTTCTTATGCTCAATGTCATCCAGCACAAACCTGAGGATAAACTCTTTTGCATTAGTAAAACCACCATCCAAAAAAACAGCTCCGATCAAAGCCTCCAGGGCATCCGATACAATAGAATCCCGAAAACGGCCGCCGGTGGCATCCTCCCCTTTGCCCAACAGCAGGAAAGATCCCAGTCCGATCTCTCTGGTGCAGAAGGCCAGTGTAGGTTCACAGACGATGCTGGCTCTAAGCTTGGTCATTTCCCCTTCCGACAGCCTCGGATAGGTCAGATACAAAAATTCGCTGCTGACAGTCTCAAGCACCGCGTCTCCTAAAAACTCCAGCCTCTCATTGCAGTCCAGCTTGGTCAGCCTCTTCTCATTAGTATAGGAGCTGTGCGTCAGCGCCTGTTTCAGCAGATGCCTGTCCTTAAAACGGTAGCCGATCTTACCTTCCAGGACTGACAGAGTATATTGTTCCGCCATCTCATCCTCCTTACTGTCACCAACCGAAGATTGATGACCTGCGCACACTTGCGTGTACTTCCTCGTTCTCATGGTATGCCATAAACAACAATTCAGTGACGGCCGCTGCCAATCACTGAATTGTTGTATCGCCTGACATATATATAATCCGTTTTCAATGCCAAAAAATCCAGTAATTTTTCCCACAAAAAGGAGGTCAGTCACGCGTTCTTAATCTGTTCAACCGCATCGCCTACCGTTACGATGTTCTCAGCCGCGTCGTTGGGAATCTCAATCTCAAATTCCTCTTCAATAGCCATAATAATTTGAAAAATATCCAGAGAATCTGCGCCCAGATCATCTACAAATGTAGTATCCATTGTAATATCCTCGGGATCAACGCTTAATACTTCCGCAATAATGCTTTGTAATTTTTCAAATTCCATAATAACCATCCTTTCTATTCCACTGTTTTCGCCGTGGATAAGCTTTCTTTTATTTTTTCATTGATATTCTGCGCCTTAAAGGTCACACATTGAATGATGGAATTACACACTTCATTTGCCTTAGCGCTCCCGTGTGTCTTTACCACCAGACCGTTCAGTCCCAGCATCGGAGCTCCGCCGTATTGGCTGGCATCAAAGCTTTTTAACGTAGCTTTTAAAGCAGGCTTGATTAAAACCGCACCGATCTTCGTCTTCAGGTTGGTCAGAAGGCTCTGCTTTACTTTGCTGATTAATGCACCTCCTACTCCTTCATAAAGTTTTAGAATCACATTGCCCACAAAACCATCGCAGACAATTACATCTGCACCGCCATGGGGAATTTCTCTGGCCTCAATGCTGCCTGTAAAATTCAGCCCGGCGCATTCCTTAAGCAGCGGGAATGTTTCCTTTACGAGGGTATTTCCCTTCTCCTCTTCCACTCCCACGTTAACGATGGCCACTCTTGGGTTTTTGATCCCTACAACATTCTCCATATAGATGGAGCCCATTCTGGCAAACTGTACCAGGTGGGATGGCCTGGTATCCACATTGGCGCCGCTGTCAACCAGAAGCGCTACGCCGTCCGTAGTCGGAATCAGAGTTCCCAGAGGAGTTCTCTCGATTCCCTTGATTCTTCCAACCACCAGCGTGCCGCCCACCAGCACTGCGCCCGTACTGCCGGCAGATACAAACGCATCTGCTTTTTTATCTTTTACAAGTTTCTGGCCAACCACAATGGAAGAATCCTTTTTCCTGCGGATTGCCGTGACAGGTGTTTCCTCCGTGGTGATGATCTCCTGTGCATTTACAACAGATATCTGATCCTTGTTGTATTTATATTGCGCCAGCGCTTCATTTACCACTTTTTCCTGCCCAACCAGCATCACTTTCACATTGCCGCACTGGTTTACCGCATCCACAGCACCTTTCACAATTTCTCCCGGCGCGTTATCGCCGCCCATTGCGTCTACCGCAACCACAGTTTCGTTCTGCATCTGCTCTTTTCGTATCTCCTTTAATCCGGCGGTATTTTTATGGCCCGCCAATTTTCACATTTAAATATACTAAAGTTTATTCTATAAATCAACCGTATTTTTAAATTCTTTATGACGGATCAACCGTCCGGACGGCGCATCATATCCTCGGATATTCTTTTTTATTTTTTCTTTTGCATTCATACATGGCGGCATCCGCCAGTTCCACCGTCTGATCCAGCGTCCGTCCGTTGGCGCTGCCTTCGATTTCCACCACCCCATAGCTGATAGGATACATGCTGTGAATAATCACCGCTGGCCACCTGTTTGGCCTGCCAGGTGAGATGATTTAAGCTGGCGTGCAGATTTTTCAGATTGACACAGAGGAAATTTTCCCTGGAGGGAACCGGCCCGGACAGATTTCCTTTGGACAGATCCGCCGTATACGCCAGCATCTCCTCCACCGCCTGCTGAAGATAGCTAAGCCCTTCCCCCAGCCTCCGGTAAGGTTCATCCAGATCCTCTAAATCCGGTCTGTTGATCGGTGTATCATACAGTATGCTTTTCAGATATTCAAACAGCATCCCACAATTGTCTTTTTCCATGTCCGTTTCCTCTCACTGCACCGGTTCTGCACGGAATCTGCACACCCGGTCACCGGTTGCCCAGCAGTCGATCTCTACAGCCAGATATGCTTTTCCCATATAGGTGGAGAGAATACCGGATATAAAGCCTTCATCATAATTGCAGACTGTTTCTCCGAGCAGCGGCAGGCCGGAGCAGTCCGCATCCTCCGATACGGTGAGCACAATCCTGCCCGTGGCCTCATCGAAGGATTCGATTCTTAGCACTCCTATCTTGAATTCCTCCAGGCGGGCCTGCAGTGATGCGATGAACGGATTCAGCTCCAGCGACAGATCCAACAGTTTTTCCGCAAAATATACGCCGGCCCGATATCCGGCTTTTCTGAAAATGCGTATCTGCTCCTGACTGCCAAACTCTTCTGTCAGCTGCTCGCGCAGCGAATATTCCATCAGCCGGTATACCATGACCGGCAGTTCATCGCCCAGATTGCCGCGGCCGTTTTCGTTGTATCCTATATAATCCGATAATTCCGGTTTTTTCATATCATCGAGAAATACATTCTTACCCATCTTCTGCCTCCGTATCATTGTGCATCCCGCATTATATATCATCGGGTGATTCTCATTACCATTGTAAACCTATTTTACAGCTTTTTCTACCGGTTTGTAAAAAATGTTTAAATAGCAGCCGTAATCTTATATTCCAAAGCGGAAATAAGGGCTGCCACACTCATACAGTATGGCAGCCCTCGGCTTCACTGATTCATTCAAATTACGAAATCAATCTTCAACTTTAACAATTTCTCTCTTGTTATAAGAACCACAAGCCTTGCAAACTCTGTGGGGCATTGTTAATGCGCCGCACTTGCTGCACTTCACCAGATTGGGAGCGCTCATTTTCCAGTTTGCTCTACGGCTGTCTCTTCTAGCTTTAGAAGATTTATTCTTGGGACAGATGGACATGGTTACACCTCCTTAAGTTTCATGACTGCCTATTGATCAGCGGCCGAATGAAAAATATCCAATATGGCAGCCATCCTCGGATCCTTAGGCTCCTGGCTGCAGCCGCATGTTTCGCGATTAAGATTGGCACCACACCGATCACAGATTCCCTTGCAGTCATCACTGCATAGAACTTTCATCGGCATGTGCAGGAACAGCTCTGTTTCCACAAATCGATCCACATCAAGCTGAAATCCCACAATATAGGGCTGTTCATCCAGATCCTCTATCCGCTCCTCTTCCGTCTGATTCATATCGATTTCTCTTTCGAATGGTATATCAAACTTCTGCGGAACCTCTTCCAGGCAGCGGTCACACGGAATCGATAAGGTCAGCGAACATCTGCCGCTTAACAGCAGGCGCTTCTCACCCAGATTCACGATCTTCAAAGAAACCGGGGACTTCTCTGTTACCGGATAACTCCCGTTTCCCGTCTGAAAGGCATTAAAGCCGATCTCGCAGGTATAAGTTTTCTCTTTGCCTTCTGCCGATAAAACCTCGGATAAATGAATCCACATACACTATCTCCTAATACGCACTTTAAACATTATACATATGTGTCCATGAAATGTCAATTGTTTTCTGAAATTTGTAGCAGCACAGACGGCGCATCTTTACTGTGCCTGCGCCTGAACTGCTGTGATTGCTACCACGCCCACGATATCATCGGCGCTGCAGCCTCTGGACAGATCGTTTACAGGCTTAGCGATGCCCTGGGTAACCGGGCCGTATGCCTCTGCCTTCGCGAGTCTCTGCACCAGCTTATATCCGATATTTCCCGCATCCAGATCGGGGAATACCAGCACGTTGGCCCTGCCGGCCACTTCGCTGCCGGGAGCCTTAGAGCTGCCCACGCTGGGTACCATGGCGGCATCCGCCTGCAGTTCACCGTCCAGCTTCAGGTCAGGACGCAGCTCTTTGGCGATCCTGGTAGCCTCCACAACCTTATCCACATCCGCATGTTTTGCACTTCCCTTCGTGGAATGAGAAAGCATCGCAACAATCGGCTCATCCTGAACCAGCAGGCTGAAGGACTCGGCGGAAGAAATCGCGATGGCCGCCAGCTTCTCCGGATCCGGATTCTGCTCCAGGCCGGCATCGCCGAAGATAAAGGTTCCGTTGCTTCCCATATCGCAGTTAGGCACCACCATTACAAAAAACGCGGAAACCAGCTTAACGCCCGGTTTTGTCTTCAGAATCTGCAGGGACGGCCTTAAAGTGTTGGCTGTGGAATGGCAGGCGCCGGAAACAACACCGTCCGCATCCCCCATCTTCACCATCATACATGCATAATACATATAATCGGTTGTCAAAAGGGTCTTAGCCTGTTCCGGCGTCATTCCCTTTGCTTTTCTTAATTCCACAAGAGCATCTATATACTCCTGAAGCTTGTCAGAAGTGTTCGGATCGATCACTTTTGCACCGGATATGTTCAGTCCCTGGCTGTTTGCTTCCACTTCAGCCGGCGTTCCGATCACAATCAGGTCCGCGATATCCTCTGCCAGAACCTTCTCTACCGCTTCCCAGGTTCTTCTGTCCATGGACTCCGGCAATACGATCGTTTTCTTATCTGCTTTTGCTCTTTCTTTAACACTGTCAATAAATCCCATGATTTTTGACTCCTTTCTTTCCCTTTGTTCCAAACAATAGCTGCGGTATCACGCCGCACTCTGCTGCTATTATAACGCGTCACGCTCACCCAGACAAGCTTTAAATTTGTGCTTTTTCAAATACATGGGGGGGAGGCGCTGTTACTTGTTGTTGGATAGTTTCCGCGGATGAGGGGGCTGGGTATGGTCCTCATCGGGACGCGCTCTCGCTCCGTGAAGCGCGTAACGGTTCTAACGCTGCAAACTACGCAGCGAAAGAACCGACGGGCTTCAAGGGATCCCGATGAGGACCATACCCAGCCCCCTCATCCGCTGCTTTATCGATGCAGCTAGGAACGGCACCTCCCGTTGGACTTAATTAACCGCGCTTCATGTGTGTCGCAGTGCTGGTTTGTAAATCGATGAAGTTTATGTGTGATTTAATAAGTAGGAATATTACTGTTTATGGTTGCTGATAAAGCAGTACATGTCTGGAGAGAGTGTGGTACTGTGTATTGTAATGCGGGAATGTTGGATGTGGCGGCATGTGGGCGTGCTTTCTTGACAAGGTGGGGGGACGAGTATATGATTAAAAGGATGAAAAAGAAGGATGCTTGTGTTTGGTGTGGAGGTGAATGCGTGAAAGTAGCGGGAATTATTGCGGAATATAATCCGTTTCATAACGGACATTCCTATCATATAGAAGAAACTCGGAAACTTACCGGCGCGGATTATGTGGTGGCGGTGATGAGCGGCAATTTTGTGCAGCGGGGCGCGCCTGCTGTGATGGATAAATTTCTGCGCACCCGCATGGCCCTTATGGGCGGTGCGGATGTGGTGCTGGAGCTGCCGGTTCCTTTTGCGACGGCAAGCGCGGAGGACTTTGCTATGGCCGGTATATCGGTCCTCAATCAGACCGGCGTGGTGGATGCGGTGTGCTTTGGAAGCGAGTGCGGGGATACAGGGCTGCTCACACAGGCTGCTTCTGTTTTGGTAAAGGAGCCTGCTCCCTATAAAAAGGCGCTGAAGCAGGAACTGAAAAACGGGGTTTCATGGCCGCTCGCACGAAGCCGCGCGCTGTCGGGACTTGTGACGGATATGGAACCGGAGGCGCTGGAAGCGCTGCTAAGCTCGCCGAATAATATTCTGGGGCTGGAGTACTGCAAGGCGCTGTTAAAAACCAAAAGTGAGATCGCGCCGGTTACTGTGCGGCGCAAAGACAGCGGTTATCACGATCTTTCCCTGGAACATGCTTTAAGCTCCGCATCCGCAATCCGGCGGGTAATGGAAAAAGTGGATTATCTGCCGGATCAGAATCTGGAAAAGGTGACGGAACTGCTAATGGGCCACATGCCGCCCGAGGCTCTGGCCCTGGTCGGCGCGGCATGGCATCAGATCCTGCCTATGGTCCCCAACGATTTTTCCTCCATGCTCTGCTATAAGCTGTTTTCCTGCAATGAGGATCTTACGGATTACATGGATGTATCCAGGGAACTGGCGGATCGGATACGCAATGAACTGACATGGTTTCAGGATATCGACAGCTTTGCCGGACATTTGAAAACCCGTCAGTATACCCGCACCAGAATCAACCGGGCGCTCCTGCATATCCTGCTGGATATTCGGACCGAACAGGTTTCGGAATGGAAAGAAGAGGGATACTGCCCGTATCTGCGGATTCTCGGTTTTTCACGGCAGGCGGTGCCGTTACTCACCGCCATGAAAAAGAACGCTTCCGCCCCCCTTTTTTCCAAATTGGGGGATGCGCTGGATAAACTGCCGGCAGCTGCGCAGTCCCTGCTTCAGAAGGAGATTTTTGCCGGCAGCCTGTATTATGCCGCAATTAAGGGAAAATACCCACACGAAGGCCGCATGTTAAACGAATACACCTCTGGAGTGGTGATCCGCTGACATGCGGCCTTCTCTTTTTTTAAAGCGAAAATTAATTTTTAAAGCTGTGGATCGGGGCAGGGATTCTGCCTCCACGGTTTACAAAGTCTTCGCAGCCAAAGGGATTGACGGTCTGGATCGGCGCATAACCCAACAGGCCGCCGAATTCCACGGTCTCTCCCACACCTTTTCCGATCACGGGGATCAGGCGGACAGCTGTGGTCTTCTGGTTGATCATGCCGATGGCGGCCTCATCCGCGATGATGCCGGCAATCGTGGTTGCAGGCGTGTCACCGGGAATCGCGATCATATCCAGGCCCACTGAGCAGACACAGGTCATGGCTTCCAGTTTTTCCAGAGTCAGCGCGCCGCGGTTTACCGCATCGATCATGCCCTGATCTTCGCTGACAGGGATGAAGGCTCCGCTTAATCCTCCGACATAGGAGCTGGCCATGACACCGCCCTTTTTCACCTGGTCGTTTAACAGCGCAAGAGCCGCAGTGGTGCCGGGCGCACCCACACTTTCAAGTCCCATCTCTTCGAGTATCTCAGCCACGCTGTCTCCTACGGCCGGGGTGGGCGCCAGGGACAAATCCACAATTCCAAAGGGGATATTCAGGCGGCTGGATGCCTCTTTCGCCACCAGCTGGCCCACACGGGTCACCTTAAAGGCAGTCTTCTTCACAGTCTCACAGAGCTCCTCAAAGCTCTTGCCGCGCACCGCTTCCAGCGCAGTCTTCACAACGCCGGGACCGCTGACGCCTACGTTGATCACCGCATCACCTTCCGTCACGCCATGGAAAGCGCCCGCCATAAACGGATTGTCGTCCGGCGCGTTGCAGAACACCACCAGCTTGGCACATCCGAGGGAATCCTTCTCCTTGGTGGCCTCGGCAGTGGCCTTCACGATCTCTCCCATCAGCTTCACCGCATCCATATCGATGCCGGTCTTGGTGGAACCCACATTGACGGAACTGCATACTCTCTCTGTGCATGCAAGCGCAGTCGGTATGGACCGGATCAGGTTTTCATCCGCTCTGGTCATACCTTTGGATACGAGAGCGGAATAGCCGCCGATAAAATTGACATGGGAGGCCTTAGCCGCCTCATCCAGCGTTTTGGCGATGGTCACAAAGTCCTCCGGACATTTGCAGGCCTGGCCTCCCACCAGCGCGATCGGGGTTACGGATATCCTCTTATTCACAATCGGTATGCCGTAGAGTTTCTCTATATCGTTGCCGGTGGACACAAGGTCCTTTGCCATCGTTGTGATCTTGTCATATATTTTCCTGTTCATGACATCCAGATCGGAATCACAGCAATCCAGCAGGCTGATGCCGAGCGTGATCGTGCGCACATCCAGCTTCTCCTGCTCAATCATTTTGTTCGTCTCATTGACTTCGAATATATTTATCATTGGACTTTCACTTTCCCCTCTGCGCTTTAAATACGGTGCATTTTATTGAAAATATCCTCATGCTGGCATCTGATCTTCACGCCGATCTCATCGCCGATCTGCTCCAGCTCCGTAACCAGCACATCAAATGACTTCAGCGCCTCATTGGCATCCACTATCATCATCATGTTGAAGTATTCCTGGACAATGGTCTGGCTGATATCCAGAATATTGACCCGGTTATTTGCCAGATAAGTGCATACCTTTGCAATGATGCCGACACAGTCTTTGCCGACCACCGTAATAATTGTCTTTTTCATGATTCTCCTCTTTTCCTGCGTATCTGCACATTTTTTATATGGTGAGCAATGCGGAAGGCGTATCTCTTCTCGCTACCGCAATCGGGAAATCGCTGCCCTGATAAGGGGTATCCCCCATGGTAATCTCAAGGCGCACCGTCTCATAAGCGAGCTCATCGTAATTATTTTCCTTGCTCAAATGCCCCAGCATGATATATTTCATCTGATCATGCAGCACTTCACACAAAAGCCGGCCCGCGCTTTCATTGGACAGATGCCCGTGATCTCCCATAATCCTGCGTTTCAAATAATAGGGATAGGGGCCTGTCTGCAGCATGTTGATATCATGATTGGATTCCAGAAGGACTGCCTGCATTCCTTTCATGTTTTCCACAATATAATCGCTGTAATAGCCGAGGTCCGTTACGACACCCACGGATTTTTCCCCACAGGAAACCCGGTATGCCAGCGGTCTGGCCGCATCGTGGGATATGGCAAAAGGATGAACGGTCAGATCTCCCACCTGAACCTCCTCATCGGCCTGAACATCATGGTAGACCTCCGGCGGTACGGCGCCCAGCGTTTTCATCTTTTTAAGCTCTGTGATAGTCTCACGCGCCGTATAAACAGGAATCCCATGCCGGCGTGAAAGCACCCCAAGCCCCGCGATATGATCGGAATGCTCATGGGTAACAAACAATGCATGGATATCCTCGAGCTTCAGCCCTATGTCATTGAGCCCTGACTCGATCCGCTTCGCCGCTATGCCCGCGTCAATCAGTATATGTGTCTCTTCGCTGCCTATGTAAATGCAATTGCCGCTGCTTCCGCTGGCGATGCTCATCATCTGCATATCTCATATCCTCCGGTTACAAACTCTATGCTACCTGATTTTGCATCAATCCGCACAGTTTCCCAATTATATCACAAATTCCCGCCATGCATCAACCCTTTTTTTAGACGGCATGAAGCCTGGCCGCAATCTGCTCTCTGACGTGCTCCAGACTTCCTCCGTTATCGATCAGATAATCGCAGGCTTTTTTGAATTCTGTCACGCTTAGCTGATTGTGGATGATGCTGTAGGATTTCACTTCCGAATAGCCCCGGTTTTCATACAGCCGTTTCACCCTTTCCTGCGTGGGCGCATACACATACCAGAGCTCGTCGCAGATTTCATCATAGTGATCCTCCACGAGAAGAGCCGCCTCTATTACAATCAGCCCCTCGTCTAGTTTTAAGATTTCTTCCCGGATTTTTTGTTTCACGGCGGGGTGAATGATCCTGTTTAATGCAGACAGCTCTTTCGCATTCTGAAAGACTTCGCTGCCTAGCTTTTCACGGTTCAGGCTGCCATCCTCATTTCTCATGTCTTCGCCAAAGGTCCTTATGATCTCCTCATAGCAGCTCTGCCCGGGCTCCATCAGGCTTCTGCCGACTTCATCCGCAAGGATTACCCGGGCGCCGTACTCCTCTTTTAATATGGAAAGCACGGTGGACTTGCCCGCTCCCAGCCCTCCGGTTACTCCGATAATTCGTTTCATACAATGCGTTCCCTTCTTGTTATTTCGTCGCAAACCAATTGTCTCCGGTCTCCATGCCGATCTCCAGCGGAACCGCCAGATCCGCCGCCCCTCTCATCTCTTCCGACAGTATGGCCTTCACCTGCGCAAGCTCCTCTGCCTTAACTTCGATCAATAGCTCATCATGCACCTGCAGCACGATCCTGGATTCCAGTTTTTCCCTTTCCAGTCTGGCATCCACGCGGTTCATCGCGATCTTGATGATATCGGCGGCCGTTCCCTGAATCGGAGAATTCATCGCCACCCGCTCTCCGAACTGCCTCTGCATGAAATTGCTGGATTTTAGTTCGGGGATCGGACGGATTCTTCCAAACATGGTGGTCACGTACCCCTTTTCTTTGCCCTCCGCCACCAGTGAATCCAGAAATTCCTTTACCTTGGGATAAGTTTTAAAATACTGCTCGATATATTCGGTGGCCTCCTTACGGCTGATGCTTAAACCTTCGCTCAAGCCAAATGCACTGATGCCGTAAACGATGCCGAAATTCACTGCTTTTGCATTCCTTCTCTGAAGAGGTGTCACCTCATCAAGAGGGATATGAAACACCTGTGACGCGGTGATCGCATGTATATCCTGGGCCTGCTTATAGGCCTCAATCAGCCGTTCATCCCCAGACATATGCGCCAGCACGCGAAGTTCAATCTGCGAATAATCCGCATCCAGAAAGACATGACCGTCTGCCGGCACGAAAACCTTGCGGATCGCTCTGCCCAGTTCCATGCGGACCGGTATATTCTGCAGATTCGGTTCCGTGCTGCTGATACGCCCGGTGGCGGTGATCGTCTGGTGGAATTTGCCGTGAATGCGTCCGTCCCCACCGATATAATTATCCAATCCGTCCGCATAGGTGGACTTCAGTTTAGTCAGCTGCCTATACTCCAGGATCATATCGATGACCGGATGTTCCGGTTTCAGCTTTTCAAGCACATCCGCGGCCGTGGAATATCCTGTCTTCGTCTTTTTGGCATGGGGCAGTTTCAGACGGTCAAACAGCACCTCCCCTAACTGTTTCGGGGAATTGATGTTAAAGACGCCTCCGGCCGACTCATAAATTTCCTTTTCCAGCTGCTCTATGCGCACCGCCAGCTTATCCCCATACTCCTTTAAAGCTTCGCGGTCCAGCCGGATGCCTTCTCTCTCCATATGATAGAGGCTGTATACCAAGGGCATCTCAACGGTCAGATACAGTTTATCCATGCCGCTTTCCCTTAGTTTTGCCATCAGCACATCCATGCTGCCGGCAGCCACAAATGCGAAATAACAGCAGTATTTCAAAAACTCCTCTTCTTTTTCCTCCGCTGCCCGGGCAAGAGAAAACTTCTCCAGTAAATCCGTCCGTGCCGGAACCAAAAGTCCCATATAATCCTTGGCGATATCGTCATAATCATAGGTGTCCTTAAGCGGGTTTAACAGATAGGCGGCTATGCCGGCATCCCATATATCCGCCGCGCCCTCCATGTCTCCAAGGAAAAAGAGCTGCTCCTTCAAACCGACGGTCGCTTTTGCAGCCGGCAGCCGCATCAGTGAGCGCACGGCGTCCAGCAGGTACTCCTCTGTGAGAAAACCTCCGCACTTAATCAGCGCGCAATGCTTATTTCCTGCCGCCAGAGATACTCCCAGCAGCTCATCGCCTTCGACAATCAGCTTAAATCCGAGCACCGTCTCCGTCTTTGCTTCGTTTCCACCGCAGAGTGTCCGGATCTGTTCAAAAAGTTCCTCCGCTTCCGCCAGGCCTTCAATGAGCTGAAAACGCTCTGTCTCCTGGCGTTCGTTCACGCCGGTTTCCACCGTGTCAAACTTGGCCAGGAGCGACTTAAACTCCAGCCGTTTCATCATTTCAAAGGCTTCTTTGGTAAAGAGATTGCCTATGCGCGCATCTTTTAGTTCACAGGGGAGTTCGCAGTCCGTCTTTATCGTGGCAAGCGCCTTGCTCATCTGAGCCATATCATAATGCTCCCGCAGGGCATTCTGCGCCCTGGGCGGCTTGATTTCATCCACATGGGCATAAGCGTTTTCTATGCTCTTATACTGGGATATGATGAGGGTCGCCGTCTTTTCCCCGATGCTCGGCACGCCGGGAATATTGTCGGAAGAATCCCCCATCAGCGCCTTAACGTCTATAAATTCCTCCGGGGTCACCTGGTAAAGAGCTTTTACATCCGCCGCATAATAGTTTTCAATGGTGGTGGTTCCTTTTTTGGTCTTGGGAATCCTGACACAGATATGATCGCTGGCGATCTGGAGCAGGTCGCGGTCACCGGACACCAGTGATACCTCCAACCCCTGCGCCTCGCTCCTTTTGGCGATGGTGCCCAGAATGTCATCCGCCTCATAACCGGGACGCTCTACCACGGCCACTCCCATCGCTTTTAAGACGTCCTTCATGATCGGCACCTGCTCGTGCAGTTCCGCAGGCATCGGCTTTCTGGTCCCTTTATAGTCCGCATACATCTCATGGCGGAAGGTCGGCTCCTTCACATCAAAAGCCACGGTCAGATACTCGGGCTTCTCTTCCTCCAGTATTTTAAACAGGATATTCAGGAAGCCGTATACCGCATTGGTATGCCATCCTTCGGAGTTCGTCAGCTCCGGAACCCCGTAAAAAGCCCGGTTTAAGATGCTGTGTCCGTCCATTAAAACTATTTTTTCACTCATCTGGTTTCTCCAAATCTATATTTCATTTTATTATTGATTTAATTTCCTCCATGCTGTGCAGTTTCACAACAGCGTGGAAAACATATGCGCTCACAGTTCCATCTGCACAAACATAAACAGCACAAAAGCCACACTCCAGAAAGCCAGTGTGCCCGCCGCATATTTAAAGACCAGAAACGCATGGCGTCGCCTGACTCTGTGCTCCGATATCTGCAGTTTCCTCTCCAGCGCAGCCGCCAGATCATAATGGTCGTTATCCTCATCCATCTGTCTAAGGCCCATCTGCAGGATATAATAGATCTCCAGTTCTTCCCTGCATTCACCGCAGCACTTTATATGTTCCAGAAACGGCTTCAGCTCATCCGGCGACAGCCTGTTTTGTATATAATCCTGAACTTTCGCACAGGCCTCTCTGCAATCCAAGGGATCACCGCCTTTCCATCACACCCTTTATTTCTGGCACCAGCGCTTTCTTCACTTTATACTGGGAGTAATCCACATCCACGATAGCCGCCCCCACTTTGCCGATCACGGAAGAGACTCCCTCTACGATCAGGTTCAGGCCCGGTATCTCATCCAGAACCATCCGCACTCCATCCTCTGTGAAAAAGAATTTAATCGTCCTGGTATTGGATGTTTCAATAAAAGAGAGCTCAGTTTTTAATACCGCAGTGCCGTCTTCATCCGCCGTATACTCACCGACAGTCCCTATTTCATATGGCTCTCCGTTTATATTGAAGCGTCCATAAGCGGGGCTGCCAAATCCAATTGGCACTGTAAAATCGCTGTCGCCTTCCCGCATACGGATCAAGAGCCCGTCCTGCTCCTTCGCAAATTCCAGGGATACAAGTCCTTTAGCATAATTATTGTGGAAGCATTGCAGAAAAATCGGCAGTATGCCGGCCGCGTTTTTTTCCAACACATATTTCCTTCCGGCCAGCTGTCGGATTGCATCCGCTTCCGGCCTGGCCGCTTTATCCGGCCTGGTTCTGCGGCGCTTCACTTTTTCTTTCTTTCCCGGCCACCCGCCGAGATAGCCGTGCTGATTCAGCGCTCCCTCATAAGGCACGGAACACTTCAGATGCTCCTGCACATACTGCAGCTCCCTGTATGCGCCGGCATCTTCCGCCAGCGCCTTATCAGGATGAAATTTTTCTGTTTCAAAATAGCTGCCGATCACATCCATCATCCGGCTGGTCTGGAAAAGCTCGTTATTGCCCGCCGTATTTACTATCACCATATTCAGGTCCGGATATACGATAATATTCTGCCCCAGCATACCGTTACACTGGAAGGAACCTGGACGCTTGCCCATCCAGATCTGATAACCGTAACCGTTGCCCATATTTTCCGGCATATCCATTTTTTTCGTAACGGACTCTTCGATCCACCAGGCAGGAATCAGCTGCACTCCGTTCCACATTCCCTTCTGCAGATACAGCTGACCGATCTTTGCCATATCCTCCAGGCAGAGGCTTAGGCCCCATCCGCCCTTTTCGATTCCCCTGGGATTGAGTTCCCAATATACCCTGCGGATGCCGAGAGGCTCCCACAGCCTTGGCTTTAAATAGTCCATGAGCCCCATTCCTGTTTTTTCTTTGATGATGGCAGATAGCATGAACGTGTTCATGCTGTTATAGGCGAACTCCGCTCCGGGTTCAAAGGAAATTCCGGACTCCATATATGCCTTGATCCAGTCGTTTTCCGTCACTGCGCCGGTCTCATTAAAAATAATGCCGCTGGACATCTTGAGCAGGTGCTCTACCGTTAAATTTTTCAGGCGCACCATGGATATCACATTCGTCTTCTTTCGGAAGATATCCACCAGCTTTTCATCCAGAGAGAGAAAGCCTTCCTCCACAGCCAGCCCTACCGCCAGACCGGTGATACTTTTGCACATAGAATGTGTGATATGCCACAAATCCTTCTGAAATGGGGCAAAAGCCGCTTCGGATATCACACGGCCGTCCTTAAGAATCATGATCCCGTGCATATTGATCAGCGGATCTTTGGATACATCCTTTAAAAACCGGGACAGATAGCGGGAAGAAATTCCCACGCTTTCCGGTGTTGCCCTTAAAAAAGCCTGCTCATAAGGGGACTCCCGGTCAAATACGACCTTCTGTGGAGCGTACTCCACCAGATTGATCCTGTCCATGCTGCCGTTTATTATCTTAACAATCAAATCCAGTGTCTTAAGCTGTACCTTCAGATCCATATGACACATCCTCTCTCATTGCCTTCATATAGTTATTCTTCACAGCTGTCGTAAACTTCCCGCGCATGGTGGGACAGAGTATGGTCCGCCATGCGCTGCTGTATTGGCAACCGTGAACAGTAACACTTCATATATTATAGACTATATTTCTCTCCTTGACAATATCGCCTGCTTCCGGGGATGAACAAAGCAATTCGCTGTCCGCACAGTAGCTGCTCACATTTTTATGAATAACGCCCGGGCTGAAATTTGCATAACAATATGCGCAGCCGTTGCGGCAGGTGTTATAGCACCCGATATCCACGCTGGCCGCACAGCCGCATTCCGGACGCTGATTCCGGTCTTTTTTTCCAATAAAGGCGGTGTGGGACAGTTTTGAGATCAGTTCGCTGTCAATGCAGCTGCCATGCGCTATACCAAGTGTTTTCAGATCCAGAGTTTCCGCACAGGTGCAAAGCTGCATTCCATGAGCGGCTGCATCCTTTGCAAACGCGGCAGCCAGCGCATATTTCACCTCTTCTGAAGGATCATATGCGCCCAGACTGTTCATTGTCTTTTCTATCTTTCGGTAAAAGTCCAGAAAACTTATCGTACAGCGCTCGGTGGAACCGTCAAGCAGATCTGCCAGCCTCCCAAACGTCTCACAATGCCACTCTGGCGTATATCTGCTGTTTATAAGAATGGGGTCATAGCGCCACAGCACCCGCTCTTTTCCAATCACGGACGCCAGCATACGGAAGGTATCCACCCGTTCTTTCAGAGCGGGCAGGCCGCGCTCCACATCACCGTCATAGGCGTTGAGCGTAAACTGAAAATAGTAAGCATATCCCTTAAGCCTGTCCAGATACGGTAACATCGGCTTTGGATTTTTGGTCCAGAACACAAATGCATCCACATCCGCCCGGGCCAGGGAAATCCGGCTGACCTGACGGCGGTTCATCGGATTTCTGGTCAGTGCATATCCGGCCTTAAGCCTGTTGAAAAACCATTCCGCATAATAGGACGGGATATCTGTCCTTCTGCTCGCGCTGATGATCATTTTGATACCTCCTATGTCATCAACCGCAGGTTGATGACCTTCGCACACTTCAGTATTCTTATCTTTTCAGCCGAACTGATATATGAGCGGCATACTGGCCGTATCCGCACTGTCTGGCAACGCTGATTGCCGGCTTATTCAAGCAAAGCGTCCTGTACTGCGGTATAAGGCCCTGGTCGAATATAAAATTTGTGAGATAACTTAGCACCTTACCGGCATATCCTCTGCCTCTGAAAAGAGGATGTGTAATGATACCGATATGCGCAATGTGTTCTCCCCAAAGTTCATAGGATGCAGCAGAAACAATTTCCCCGTCAGCAATCAGTGCCGCCACATTCTCTGAACTGCTGTTAATTCCGCAATCCGACCACTCCCCGCTGCTGCACGCATTCCGCAGTTTGCTAAAAAGCATCTCTCGTTCCGGGCAGCTGCGGTTATATATACGGATATTTTCAGCAGAAAGGGCGGCCGTATGCCAAAAAGGATATCCAATCCAGGACGGACCGATTATTCTTTCAAACCGGTTACTCAACAGTTCGCTTAACAGTCTTTCATCAAGTAAATCATATCCGCGATTTATAAGTTTCTCGCATAGCAGCATCTGGTTTTCCGGCGCAGAGATTATGTACTTATCATTCACCTTCAGTATGAACAATCCGTTATAGCCCCGCAGATAATGATGAGGATAAACCTTGTCAGACGCATCTTCAAATTCGGTCAGTGAACAGCCAAAATACTCCCTGTACCAGAACTCGTCAATCTCTTCTTTTCGCATTGCTAACTCCTTCTTCCATCGACCTTCCTACAGTGATAAGGATTACAGATTTTATACTATCCATAATACTAACAGCGATACAAATATGCAAGTGACTATTCTAAGTAATTACAAAGGCGTTACTGTTCACACGTTGCCAATAAAGCAGCGTATGAGAGGGCAGGGTATGGTCCTCATAGGGATCCCGCAAAGCCCGCACAAGGAAGCGCACTGATGTGCGCGCAGGTCATCAACCTGGCGGTTGGTGACGATCTGCGCGCTTCACGGAGCGAGAGCGCGTCCCAATGAGGACCATACCCTGCCCTCTCATACGCGGGAATTTTTCGGTAACTGTGAACTGTAACACAAAGGCGGAGCCTGACCGGTTCCGCCCTCTGTTACGTTCCTATAAATTTTCTTCCTTCAGCCCGTCAATGATATTCATCTTTTTCATTTTCGAACTGGAATAAAGCATGATGACTGAAACCAGAAGGAATACTCCGGCAATGCAGAGCAGAATACTTTTCCAGGGAAAATAGACTCTGATGGCAAAACTTCCGGAAAATATGGCCAAAAGCAGTATCATAACCCCAAAGCTTAACGGCAGCCCGTAGATCAGCGCTTTCATACCGTAAAACAGGCTTTCATACAGCATCATCTTGCGGAAACCCTGCGGTGTCATCCCCATGGACCGTAGCATGGCGAATTCCCTGCGCCTTAAGGATATGCTGGTTGAGATGGTATTGAACATATTGGCCACACAGATTGCGGTGACCAGGATCACAAAGCTGTACAGGAATACGGAAATGAAATTATTCATATTCATAGTCTCCCGCCTGCTCGCCAGCGCATCCTGAATCCAGTAGTTGTTGTCCTCCATATATTTGTCGAACTGG
Organism: Lachnotalea sp. AF33-28; assembly: GCF_003477885.1. Taxonomy (GTDB): domain Bacteria; phylum Bacillota; class Clostridia; order Lachnospirales; family Lachnospiraceae; genus AF33-28. The sequence continues at coordinate 15,978 of NZ_QUEE01000016.1, read as the reverse complement.
GTCCTGATTCTTTCGGATAAAGTCTCGGACTGGGTATCGATCATCATAATATCGGACATATAGCTCTCCCAGCCCTTCTTCTGCATATCGGCCTCTCTCTGCCGGCAGAATTTAAGCATCGTATCTTCGGACATCACCACCACAATCCGGGTTGAATCCTGGGTGAATCCGAAGCCCACCGGCGGTTCTTCCACCATTGCCAGCACAGGATACTGAAGTTCATTCCGGTATTCCTCTGCCGAATCCTCCATTCCCGTGGAGAAATACTCCACATCCGTCAACCCCAGGGCTTCACCCTTCTTTCGCTCAAAGGCAGGTATCAGCGCGTATTTTCCGTTATCCGTGAAACGGCTGGTGCTCATCACGATTACACCCGGGTTGTCAGGATCTGTCATCTCCTCATAGGATACTCCGGCCTGTTTTGCAAATTCGCGCAGATAATTTTCATCATAGGATACCAGACAGGTGCTGAAAACCACTTCATCCTCTCTGGCGATTTCCCCTTCGCGCTCCGAAAGGTAATTCATGCTTCCGTATTCATCCATATACAGCAGAACATCCTGTTTTTCCTGCTGCTTTTTAGTGAGTTCCCCATATGGAATCACTGCGTTGATATACATTGAACGCGAGTAGATCACCGACTGTATCTCATCGCCATAGAGCCTCTCCACCTCTTTGCCCGCCATTTGAAACTTAACCGCCTGATCGCTGGTGAGGCCGCCGTCGGCTTTTACCTGGATATCAAAGGTGCCTTCTTCGCTGCGGGAAGTCAGGCCGTAAGCGGCGTTCATATAGCTCGTATATGCGGATACGCTCAAAAACAGCAGTATGCTTATGACCAGGGCAAAGCAGGTGGTGCGGTACCGTCCCTTATTCCGCTTCATGTTTTTCAGCGCTATGTCCGCTTCTACTCCAAACAGCCATCTGGTCAGCTTCATCGTCCGGACCTTCCGTCTGGTCAGCTTCACGTCCCCGGTCTGCCGGATTGCATCGATCGGCATGATCCTGGATGCCCTGCCCGCAGGAATCCATGCGCTTAAAAACAGGGTGGCTGCTGCAAAAATCACAGTGAGGAAAACCGCCCATCCTGATACCGCCATACGGAAAGGTTCCTCGTATCCGGTGATGGACTGAAAGAGCGGCTGTACTAAATGCAGTGTGATGCCGATCCCCACAGTTCCCAAAAGCACACCGGCCGGAATGCTGATGATCCCCACCACAAAGGCTTCAAAGTAGACGGAAGAACGTTTCTGCCATCTGGTAGCTCCGACGCCGGCCAGCATGCCCAGATATCTGCTGCGTTCCGACAGGGAAATGGCAAACGCATTGTAGATCAGGGAAACGGAACCCACCATCAAAATGATCATGATCACCACCATGGTCATATAAATCACCTGCATCAGGCCATCTCTGCCCGGAAGCAGGCCGTAATACTCCAGCAGATCCGAATTATAGCTTATATCATACCTGGGGGCGTACGGATCGTCCGAGAGCTGCTGCATGCCCGCCTTTTCGGCAAGGTCTCTGGAGTGGGCGTAAAGTCCGGAACCGGGATCTTTTAACACAACGGACATATTCACAGAACTTCTCTCAGCCATCAGCACCTCATCCAGGTAGGTGATGCAGGTATAGCCAGGCGCAGAGCGGTTTTCAAAGTCTGGCCGCGCTATGATGCCCGTCACCGTATAGGTTCTAACCGTTTCCGGCTCCAGATGTTCCGCCTTTCCATCGCTGCCGTCCAGATAGCTGTAACTCTGTGTGAGCTCCTGCCCGTCCGACATGCGTTTTCCTGTTTCCAGGGTGAGAACATCCCCTATGTTTATCTTTACCCCGCCATTGGTTTCCACATGTTCCGGCACCATAATTTCGGATGAATTTTCCGGATACCGGCCCTCCAGGATCTGAATAGGAAAGTATTCCATCGCCCTGCCGTCATAGCTCTTAATAAACAGGTAGGGCTTATAAGCGTTCTTCCCTCCCTCAAGCACCGCATAACCCACATCCGTGCTGTAGATCACTTCTTTGGTATCCGCATCGTCCTCTATCACATGGCGGTTCTCCGCCGGAACGTCATAATAGCATAGATGCCAGCTGCCCGACCTGGCCGCTGCATGCCGCCTCATCACATCCAGGAAGGAATTGACGGTGGTGGTGACCGCGGTGAGCAGAGCCACGGACATAATCACCCCGATGATTGTGACAAGCGTCCGCCGCTTATTTTTTTTCATCTGGTTCCAGGTGAGTTTCTGCATTATATTCATTTTGCTCACCGCCCATCTTCCGCAAAGCCGACGTGTCCGCTCTTTCGTATCCGCTCATCCTTCAGTATATGGCCGTCGGTCAGCGTGATCATGCGGTCCGCCTGCAGGGCGATTCTCTCATCATGCGTAATCACGATCAGCGTCTGCCCGTATTTCTTGTTGGACAGCTTTAATAACTCCACTATTTCGGCGCTGTTTTTGCTGTCCAGATTGCCGGTGGGCTCATCCGCGAGAAGAAGCGCCGGGTGATTGATCAGCGCCCTGCCGATAGACACCCTCTGCTGCTGCCCGCCGGAAAGCTGATTGGGCAGATGATGCAGCCGGTCCTTCAGCTTTAAAGTCCGGATTACGTCTTCCAGATAGTCCTTATCCACTTTGCGGCCGTCTAACAGCAGGGGAAGCGTGATGTTTTCTTCCACATCCAACACCGGTATCAGGTTATAAAATTGGTAAACCAGCCCGATCTGTCTCCTGCGGAAAATCGCCAGCTTATTTTCATTCAGATTATAAATGCTGGTGCCGTCTATGGTCACCCGCCCTTTGCTTGGACGGTCCACTCCGCCGATGATATGCAGCAGCGTGGATTTGCCGGAGCCCGATGGTCCGATAATCGCCACAAATTCACCTTTTTCCACGGTAAAGGAAACGTCGTCAAGCGCTTTGGTTGCCGCTTCGCCCTCACCGTAAATTTTGGATATCCCATCCACCTTTAACAATTCCACTTTAAAGCCCTCCTGTGTCTGTTTGTCTTACTCTAGTATAGCCCTCTTAAATGACTATGCCGTGACAGCTTTGGTGACAAAATAGTCACAGAAGCTGTCACGGCAGTCATTTGTACATCTTTATGATAAATGCCGTTCCCTGTCCGGGCTCACTTTCCACATCTATGATGCCGCCCTGCCGCATAAGTATGTTTTTTGCCATAGCAAGGCCGATTCCCACGCTGTCCCTGGAAGCGTTTTTCCCTTTATAGAAACGCTCAAAGATGTGCGGCAGATCCTCTTTGTCAATTCCGCCCCCGTTATCCCGTATTTGGATCATTGTATAAAGATTGTTCTCCTCAAAACTGACCGTGATGGTGCCGCCCGCCGGCGTGTGCTCCATACAGTTTTTCAGGATATTAGCAAAGGCCTCGCTGCTCCAGGAAAAATCTCCCCGATAGGAAGCATCCCCGTCACCGTCCAGCACAAAGTGCTGATTTTTGATATCCATGGGAATCATGAGGTGCTCCGATGCCTTTTCCATGACTTCCATAACAAAAACCCTGTCCTTTTTCAGCTCCACCGTTCCCGCGTCCAGCTTTGACATCTTCAGCAGCGAACTCACCAGCCATTCTATGCGATCCAGCTGGGAACAGATGGTTCCTGTAAACTCCTCTCTTTTTTCCTGCGGCAGATTGTCCTGCCTTAGGAGATCCGCCAGCATGAACATCGAGGTCAGCGGAGTCTTCAGCTGATGTGAAATATCAGACAAAGAATCCGCCAGATATTTCTTATCGGCATTTAAGGCCTCCGCCTGTTCCGCCAGACGGCTGGTCACTTTGTAGATTTCATTTTTCAGTATGCTTAGCTCCCCTTCCCGGTTGTCCCGGATATCCAGGGAATAGTCTCCGTTATCGATGCGCTTCAGATAATCGGATAACCGGCTGATCTCACGGTATCTCCACAGAGTATATATGGCATATAGCAAGATTAAAAGCCCGGCCGCCGTCAAGGTGATCCACCCTGCTTGCTCTGAAATCCGAAATGCCGCCGCAGAACATGCTGCGGTAATACATGCTGCGGCGACTGCGGTAAAACGTAACTCACGATTGCGAACCATTCTCTCACCCCACCTTATAACCGATCCCGCGGACCGTCTTAATGATCGCCGGATTCGCCGGATCATCCTCCAGCTTTTCCCGCAGCCTCTTGATATAAACGGTCAGCGTGTTATCATTTACATAGCTGCCCGCAATATCCCAGATACCCATCAGCAGCTGTTCCCTGGTCAAGACCTGGCCCTCATGGTTCATCAGCACCAGCAGAAGGCGGTATTCCAGCGCCGTCAGAAAGACCTCATCGCCTTTTTTATATACCTTTGCATCCGCGGATGACAGCGTGAGATCTCCATACCGGTACAGCTGCTTCTCCCGAGATGTATTGCCGTATCTTCTAAGCACCGTCCGAATCCGCGACAGCAGCTCACGGATTCTAAACGGCTTTGTGATGTAATCATCCGCTCCCATGTCCAGCCCCATGACCACATTGACCTCATCGTCACAGGCCGTTAAGAATATGACCGGAATATCCGAATGCTTTTTCGCTTCCCGGCATATATCGTAGCCGCTGCCGTCCGGCAGCCCCAAATCCAAAAGACACAGATCGAAACGTTCTTTCATAAGAGCTTCCAGTGCCTCTGCTTTGGTCCCGCAAAGCGCTGCTTCATATCCTTCTTCTGTCAAAGAATACTCAAGACCGGCTAAAATCCCCTGATCATCTTCCACAACCAGCAGTTTCAAACCTTGTCCCCCTTTTCCATTCATTATAGTTACCGTTCGGAAAATATCCCACTCTCACAGAAATAGGCCTCCAAGGCGGTATACCAATCCATGGCACTTCTCCAGAAAGTCGAACACAAACCTGTTATTGTCCACCGCCCGTTCCCCGCAGTCAATCACCTGAGTATGCACCATCATTTTTTTCCAATGCAGGAATTTGGATACGCGGTATGCCAGCACATGGATCAGGATCTCCACAGACAGGGAGTGCAGAGTGATTTCCAGTTCCTTTTGAAATAATTCCCTATATCGGCCGCGTATATACTCTGACAGTCTGACACAGGCCTGCCTGCGGTTCTCATGCAGATATCCGGTCAGACTCCCATCCACCCGGACCCGCACAATACGATCCTCATAGGATATATCGATTCCACTGTATTCTCTTGTCCAGTTCGTCATATGTAGTTGCCTCATTTTCCAATAATAAAACAATAGCTCTTAAAACACATTATACTGTATTTTAAGAGCTATTGTCTTAATTTTTTCTAAATAATCTGCATTTTAAGCGGTTCAGGACTCCTTCTCCTCGGCTCTTGCGGCCACTTCCTTCTGCTGTACATCCACCGGAGCCTGCTCATAACGGGTGAATTCATAGGAAAAATCGCCGATGCCTCCGGTCATGGAGCGCAAATCCGTACCGTATCCGAACATCTCGGACATGGGAACCTCCGCGGTGATCACCTGTTTGCCTCCGGCAATATGATCCATGCCCAGCACTCTGCCGCGGCGCTTATTCATGTCGCCCATCACATCGCCTGCAAATTTATTGGGAACCGTAACATTTACGGTGGCAATCGGCTCTAAAAGCACCGGTCCTGCCTCCATAAAGCCCTGTTTAAACGCTAAACAGGTGGCTGTCTTAAAGGCCATTTCCGAAGAATCCACCGGATGGTATTTGCCGTCGATCAGCGTGCCCTTCACACCCACAACCGGATATCCTGCCAACGGCCCCTTCACCACGGATTCCTGCATTCCCTTATCCACAGCCGGGAAATAATTTTTCGGAACAGCTCCGCCCACAACGCGTTCTTCAAACACATAGGGCTTCTCCAGATCTCCGGACGGCTCAAATTCCATCACAACCACGCCATACTGTCCATGGCCTCCGGACTGTTTTTTATGAGTGCCCGTTACCGTAGCTTTCTTGCGGATGGTTTCACGGAATGCGAATTTCGGCTTGCTTAACACTACGTTTACCTTGTATCTTTCCGCCAGCTTGCTCACCACCACTTCCAGCTGCTGCTCGCCGATACCGTATAAAAGTGTCTGGCGGTTCTCGCTGTCATTGACAGAGCGGACTGTAAGGTCTTCATCCATGATCTTCGCGAGAGCGGACGCGATCTTATCTTCATCGCCTTTATTAACTGCCTTATAGCACATGTATGTATAGGGAACTGATACCTCTGGTTTATCATAGATTACCTGCGCGCCCTTAAGCGCGATGGTATCACCGGTGGACAGGCTGCTTATCTTGGCAACCGCGCCGATGTCTCCGGCCTTCAGTTCCGGCACTTCGATCGCTTCCTTGCCGCGCAGCACATACACGCGGGAAAGCTTCTCTTCCCTTTCTTTATTGACATTGTAGATCATGCTGTCGGCCTTCAGGGAACCTGTGCATACCTTTACGAAGGAATATTTACCGATAAACGGATCCACCAGCGTTTTAAACACCTTGGCACTCATATACTTGCTGCTGTCATACACCACAGGAACGATCTCGCCGTTGCTCATATCCTTGCCAAGCACGGTACGCCCTTCCGGTGAAGGGAAATACTTAAGGATTGCATCCAGCAGCATCTTGGCACCCTGTGCGTTAATGCCGGAACCCATGAGCACGGGAACGATGCTTCCGTCCATGACATGCGTGCGCAGAGCATTGGATACCTCTTCATATGTAAACTCATCCCCGTCGAAATATCTCTCCATGAATTCTTCGCTGGTCTCCGCCACAGCTTCCATCAAAGATTCGCGGCTGACCGCCAGATGGTGCTCCAGATAATCCGGGATATCGCATTCCTCGTACTGGCTGGTGCTGCCAACAAACCGGCGGCCCTTCATCTTCACTACATTAACGAAACCTACAAACTTTTCATTTTCTCTCATAGGAACGTGGAATGGTGCCACTTTACGTCCGAATCTCTCATTCAGCGCAAGTGTTACGGTACGAAAGCTCGCATTATCATCATCCATGCCGGTTACAAAGAACATTCTGGGCAGATTCAATTTTTCGCAGAGTTCCCAGGCTTTTTCGGTGCCAACTTCAATGCCGGCCTTTCCGTTAATCACAATAATAGCGGCATCGGCAGCACTCGCAGCCTCCTCCACCTCACCGACAAAGTCAAAATAGCCGGGTGTATCCAGGAAGTTCACCTTAACGCCTTCCCATTCAATCGGAACAATGCTGGTTCCAATAGAAAAATGCCGTTTGATTTCTTCTTTATCGAAATCGCTGATGGTGTTGCCATCCGGTACCTTTCCCATGCGGCTGATGACTCCGCTTACAAAGGCCATGCTCTCAACCAACGTAGTCTTTCCTGCTCCGCCATGTCCCAGTAACACAATATTGCGAACCTGATTCGTTTCATAAACGTTCATAAACCATTCCTCCTAGCATGATAATTTCAGTTATGTATATTGTACTAAATTTATTCCAATTACGCAAGGTAAATATACATATTGCTCGAGCATATGTTCAGAGGTGCCCCAGCCCTTTGTCTTCTCCCATTTTTCTCCTGCACAGGCGCCCGCGGTATACTATTCTGTAAGAAATTTATGGCAGGCGCAAGCGGCAACTCATTGCGTTAAAGCGTCAAAGTTTAACGCAATAAAGCATTGACAAACCAGGCACCAGGCTTTAAAATAAGCTGATAGAACACTGCCGCAGCCATGCGGCCAATAAAAAAGGAGAACCCTCCCATGATCATTATAATGAAACCACAGGCCAAGACATCTTCCATACAAAATGTAATCCACATGATTGAAGAGAAAGGCCTTCGCGCTCATCTCTCTGAAGGCGACGAAGTAACTATCATCGGGGTCGTCGGCGATAAGAGCCGTCTGTCCTCTTCCAATATAGAAATCGCCCCTGAAGTGGATAAAGTGGTACAGGTTACCGAATCTTACAAACTCAGCAACAAAAAATTTCATCCTTCAGACAGCCTGATCCGTGTGGGCAGCACCGTCATAGGCCCCGGCACACTGACGATCATGGCCGGTCCCTGCGCGATTGAAAATGAGGAGCAGCTTCTAACCACAGCCAGGGCGGTGAAGGCGGCCGGCGCCACATTCCTGCGCGGAGGGGCATATAAGCCGCGGACCAGCCCCTATTCTTTCCAGGGTCTGGAAGAGGAAGGGCTGAAATTCATGAAACATGCAAAAGAAGAAACCGGATTAAACGTGATCTGTGAAGTGACCAGCGCCCGCGCCATCGAAGCGGCCTCCCAATATGTGGATATGCTCCAGATCGGCGCCAGGAATATGCAGAACTTTGAGCTGTTAAAAGAGGCGGGCAAGTCGGGCGTACCGGTGCTCTTAAAGCGCGGTCTGGCCGCCACGATTGAAGAATGGCTCAATGCCGCGGAGTACGTCATGTCCGAAGGCAATGAAAACATCGTGCTCTGCGAGAGAGGTATCCGCACCTTCGAAAAAGCCACCAGAAACACGCTGGATATCAGTGCGGTTCCGGTCATCAAAGCCAAGAGCCACCTTCCAATCATCGTGGATCCCAGCCACGCCACCGGAGTTCGGGATTATGTCATGCCCCTGGCCAAATGCGCGGTAGCCGCCGGGGCCGACGGTCTCATGATCGAAGTGCACCCCTGCCCTGAGCACGCGCTCTCCGACGGACCGCAGTCCCTCACTTTTGACGGTTTTGAAAAGCTCACCGACGAGCTGCGCCCCTACGCGGCTCTCGCCGGCAGAACATTTTAAAGAACAGGGAGGCTTGTATGAAGATAACTGCCATAGGATTTATCGGATTGGGCCTGATCGGCGGATCCATCGCCAGGGGGCTGCGAAAGATCCATCCTGAATACCGCATGATCGCCACCTCCCACACCAGCGCCACCCTGGAGGAAGCTTTATGCGCCGGTGTGATCGACGAAGCGGTGCCCTGTCTGAACGAGGCGTTTTCCGGATGCGATCTCATCTTTTTGTGTGCGCCGGTTTCCTATAATATCGAATACTTAAAAGAGCTGAAGGAAATCTGCGGAAATGACTGCCTGATCACCGATGTGGGCAGCACAAAGGGCGATATCCACCGGGCCGTAGCCGATTTACATATGGAAGAGAATTTCATAGGCGGCCATCCGATGGCCGGTTCGGAGAAAACGGGATTTACAAATTCCACGGACCATCTGGTAGAAAATGCCTGGTATGTGCTGACTCCGACAAAAAAGACTGCTCCCGATAAGCTCAAAGCCCTGCGCAGCCTCGTGGAGGAACTGGGCGCTCTGCCTCTGGTCCTTGACTGTGAGGAGCATGACTATATTGTGGCGGCAATCAGCCATCTGCCGCATCTGATCGCATCCGGGCTCGTCAATCTGATCAGAGACAGCGACAATCCGCAGGGCACCATGCGGCAGGTAGCCGCAGGCGGTTTTAAAGATATCACCAGAATCGCCTCCTCCTCCCCCGTCATGTGGCAGCAGATCTGTATGACAAACAGCGGCAATATTGCGCGCATTTTAAAGGATTACATCAAATCCATGGAGCAGATTCTCGAAGAAGTGGAAAACAGGGATGAAACAGCCGTCTACCGTCTTTTTGAGACCTCCAGGGACTACCGCAATTCCATACCGGATACATCCATGGGGCCGTTAAAAAAGGAATATTCCGTTTACTGCGACATCATTGACCAGGCCGGCGCCATCGCAACGATCGCTACCATACTGGCCACCCATCAGATCAGCATCCGCAACATCGGCATCATACACAACCGTGAATTTGAAGAAGGTGTGCTAAAGATTGAGTTTTATGAGGAACCGGCCGCCCAGGAAGCGGCCGGGCTGCTGACCCAGTACCAGTACACCGTTCATAAACGCTGAAATCGGATCAGGAAGGGGACCTTACATGAAGCTTCAGAAAGTAAACAGGCTATCCGGCGAGTTAACGGTGCCGGGAGACAAATCCATATCTCACCGCAGTGTCATGTTCGGCTCTATTGCCAAAGGCACTACACATATACATGGCTTCCTTGAGGGAGCGGACTGCCTCTCCACCATCAGCTGCTTTCGCAGCATGGGAGTCGATATTAAGCAGAATAAAAGTGAGGTGGTCATTCACAGCCGGGGCATGCGCAGGCTCATGGCGCCTTCCGGCCTCTTGGACTGCGGCAACAGCGGCACCACCACCCGCCTGATCTCCGGCATCCTAAGCGCCCAGCCATTCACCAGCACCTTAACCGGTGACGCCTCCATACGGAAGCGGCCTATGGGGCGCATCATCACCCCGCTCTCTTTGATGGGGGCCCGGATCACGAGCCTGAACAATAATGGCTGCGCGCCTCTGAAAATTGAAGGGGGATCGCTGCACGGCATTCATTACCATACCCCGGTACCTTCTGCACAGGTTAAGTCCGCCATTCTGCTGGCCGGCCTGTATGCCGACGGAGAAACCCGTGTGACGGAACCTGCGCACTCCCGCAACCACACGGAGCTCATGCTCCGTGAATTCGGCGCCTCAGTGCAGACGGAGGATACCACTGCCATCATAAAACCCGCAGACGAGCTTTACGGCAGGGCGCTGACAATTCCGGGGGACATCTCTTCGGCCGCCTATTTTATCGCTGCCGGGCTTTTGGTGCCGCACTCTGAAATTATGATCCGAAATGTAGGAATCAATCCCACACGTGACGGTATCTTAAATGTATGCCGCACCATGGGCGCAGATATCACGGTGTATCCGCGAAAGGATGCCGGAGCGGAACCGTCTGCCGATCTGCTGGTGCGTTCCAGCCCGTTACACGGCACGGTCATTGGAGGAGAGCTGATCCCCACCCTCATCGATGAACTTCCGGTCATTGCAGTCATCGCCTGCTTCGCGGACGGTACAACCGTCATCCGGGATGCCGAAGAGCTCAAAATCAAGGAATCCAACCGCATCGCCGCTGTGGCAGAAAATCTGACCGCCATGGGCGCTGACGTGGAAGAAACAGAAGACGGCCTGATTATCCGCGGAGGAAAGCCTCTGCACGGCGCGCGGATTAACACCCATCTGGACCACCGCATCGCCATGAGCTTTGCCGTGGCCGCTCTGTGCGCCGATGGGACGACAGAACTTAAGGACAGCTCCTGCGTATCCATCTCCTATCCCGGATTTTTCAGCGATCTGGAAAGATTATCTATATAAAACGAAAAAGGTGCCTTAAATCCCGTTCATTCAACAGGATTTGCGGCACCTTTTTTTCCATCACTATTCCAGATTCAGTCTGTGTTTCATAATCAGGCAGGAACCCCAGAAGAAGCCGATCAGACATCCGACATTGACAACCAGATTCATTATCAGCGTAACATCGGTCATCGTACTGTAATCAAGCTTCATCATGATCAGCATAATGCCCAGCGTTGTGGTGAGTGCAGCCTTCACCAGGGCGATGGCAATATAGAACAAAATCGCTCCGAACACGCGCATCTTAGGAACCAGATGTCCCAGACAGATACTGAAGTAAAAAGTTACCACCAGCAATAGGGGGGATACCAGCAGGTTTACCGCCTCTGTCACAGCACGAACCGGTTCCATGCCTGCAATAATGCTTCTTATAAGACCTGTGAAGTCAAAATAAAAGCCAATTTTCGAAGGTATGCTGCCGCCCCAGATCCAGACGGACAGATAAATCACCGCCGACATGATAAACAGCCACAGCACTCCGCTTATGGTTTTTGACATCATATGCTGAAACGGTGTAACCGGCAGGGTATGGCTTAAATACCCTTCATTGCCCATCATATTCCGATAAAAGCGCAGAATGATAAATATTATGGTGATGACCACTGCGGCCAGAACAGCGAAAAAGAAGCCCACCGAGCTGAACACAAATGAAAACGCCGCCCTGTAATCCGACTTGACCAGGACCGCCAGCAGGCGGTTGAATACCCCATAGCCCAGCAGTATAATGTAGGTCAGCCCCAGAGGAAAAAGATTTGCTTTCATGTCATACTTCAACAGTTTCTTTAGCATCTGAACACCTCCCTGAACAGACCGTCCACCGATTTTCCCATCTGGTTGCGGATCTTATCCACCGTGGAATGCAGCATCAGTTCCCCATATTTGATAAACACCACTTCATCCAGGACTTTTTCAATATCATAGATGAGATGCGTGGATATCAGAATTGTCGCATTTTCATCGTAATTCGAAATAATCGTATTCAGTATATAATCCCGTGCGGCAGGATCCACCCCGCCGATGGGCTCATCCAGCACATACAGCTGTGCTCTGCGGCTCATCACCAGTATCAGCTGAACCTTTTCCTTAGTCCCCTTGGAAAGCACCTTCATGGTATCGGCAGGATTGATCCTTAAATGCTCCAGCATGGAGTAGGCCCGCTCCTGATCGAAATCCTCATAGAACTCCGTGAAAAACTTCACTGTATCCTTAATCTTCATGGAAGGATTCAGATAAGTAACCTCCGGCAGATAGGATACGATGCTTTTCGTCTCCACCCCCACGGGCATCCCCGATAAGGTGACAGTTCCCTGATTGGGCGTTAACAGACCGGCTATCAGCTTGATCAGCGTAGTCTTGCCGCTTCCGTTCGGTCCTAAAAGCCCTACGATCCTCCCCCGTTCCAAAGTCAGGCTGAAATTTTTCAGCGCGGGCTTGCTGCCGTACAGCTTTGTTACATTTTGACATTCAAGTATGGACATTGTGTCACTCCTTTCCCTGTTTCTCTATCATATCAATGATATCGTCCTTTGTGAAGCCTAACCGCGACATTCTGCGGAAAAAGGTTTCCAGCTCGCCTGACGCCATCTCCCGTTTCATTTTACGGATCCGTTCGATATCATCCGTGATCAGTCTGCCGCTGGTCCGCTGTGCCGCGACCAGCCCTTCCCGTTCCAGCTCTGCGAGCGCTTTCTGCATCGTGTTGGGATTGACAGCGGCTTCCATTGCCAGCTCCCGCACCGCCGGCAGTTTATCCCCCGGCCCGTATTCGCCTGTGATAATCCGCAGCTTGATCTGTTCCATCAGCTGCAGATAGATGGGTCTGTCATTATTCAATTCCCAGGGCATATACACTCTCCTTTCTCCGGTTCTCTTCCGTCCTGTATTATTGTTCTATTGTATTAATGATCTAGTACAATAATACATCAATCTCTTTACATTGTCAACAGGAAAATATCCGCATCAATTGTCACAACCGCAGTATCTATGGTATAATGTCGGCAGACATTATACCTGCGCTGATTTCCGTCTGCAAAGCAGACAGTTTCCACAGGAAATCATGCGCCGCCTTACAAGTTTGTAAGATTTTCGAAAGACTTTAATCAAATATCTCGTAGGATTCTTTCTGTATACTGGCAGCAGACCGTGACAAAACTGTCACATGGTTGATTCAAATCCATTCTAAGCCTGATATAGTGAAGAGTCGCCCGGGAGCCCAAAACTATAAAAGAGATGGAGAGAACTCATGGAACAGCAAACCATATTAGTCGTTGACGATGACAAGGAAATTGTGCGCGCAATTGCGAAGTTACTGGAAATGGAAGGCTACAAGGTGTTAAAGGCATATGACGGACTGGAGGCACTGGATCTGCTGGTGGGCAACCAGATCCACCTGATCCTTTTAGACGTCATGATGCCCAAGCTAAACGGGCTTTCCACCATGATGAAAATACGTGAAAGCAAAAATATACCGATCATCATTCTGTCCGCCAAAACAGAAGAAAGCGACATGGTTTTAGGGCTCTCGATGGGAGCCGACGATTACATCGCCAAACCCTTCAATACGGCAGAGCTGATCGCGAGGGTAAAATCGCAGCTGCGGCGCTATCTGACACTGGGAGCGGCTGCGGCCAATGTTCAGTCCAACTCCATTACTGTCGGAGGGCTGACTCTGGATTTAGACTCCAAGGAAATTATTGTGGACGGAAAAAATGTCAAGCTCACTGCTACAGAATACAAAATCATGGAGCTGTTGATGAGAAATCCCGGCCGCGTATTCTCCTCTGAGGAAATCTACAGCAGAGTCTGGAATGAAGATGCATATGCGGTGGAAAATACGGTTATGGTGCATATCCGCCGGATACGTGAAAAAATAGAAATAAATCCGAAAATGCCCAAATATTTAAAGGTGGTGTGGGGAATTGGATACAAAATCGAAAAACTCTAAGTTTTTATTCGACCCTAAATTTGTTCTGCCGCTTAGCAGCATCAGTGCGTCCGTCTATGTCGGCTTAAACTACTGCGGCTTTGCTTATAATGTAAGCGGAACATCCGACAGCGCTTCTATGATCATGATTACGCTGTCCTATCTCTTTTTGATCTTAGCCGGAGCGGGCGTGATTGTGCTCACGAACGCCGCGAAATCTGCGGAACATCCGGGAATTATGAAAATTGAACTCTTTGACCGGTGGTATACGGATATCATCCTGTGCTTTGCCATCATCGCCGGCACATTTTGCCTCATGATCATCGCAGAGCCTTACTACAATAACTTCTCTTTCCTGATGAACAGGGATTTCCCGGAGCTGCCGGCATTTCTGAATGTGCTGATCTGGATGCCGATCTTCTGTTTCTTTCTTTATTTTTATATGATCAGCATACGGCATTTAAAGTCCAGACAGCTTCGCTGGCGCTGGATCAGCTTCGCCCCTTTTGTATGGCTGTGGAGATTATTCTCTCACGGAGTTATTGGCGGCATCTACCGCGCCCTGCGCCATTTCTTTGTGGATATTCTCGGCGGATTCTTTGTCCGGCTCTGGAGACGCCTGGGGCCCGGCCTGGTGGAGGATTATAAACGCGCGGCCGTGGTCTATCAGAAAGAAACACCTTTCGGAAAGAAGCTGGCGCAGAAAAAATTTGTTGTGCTTGGCCTATATCTGGCTGTATTTCTGGTCACGCTGATCACCTTTTCCATTGCATCCTCCAGTTATTACAGCCTGTCCTTTTTCGGAGCCGTTACCTTCTTTTTCATCCCCATGGCGGTGGAAATTATGGCGATCGCCTGGGCCTACCGGGAGATCAAGGTATGGATCGATCTTAACACCCTGTTAGAGGGCATACACGAGATTTCAACGGTGAATATCAACGCACAGATCGTGATACCGGAGACCTCTCCTTTCTATACGGCCAGCCAGGAACTGATGAATATCGGAAACAGTCTGAATATCAGTTTGGAAAAACAGATGAAGAGCGAAAAAATGAAGGTGGATCTGATCACCAATGTTTCTCATGACTTAAAGACACCGCTCACCTCCATCATCAGCTATATTGATCTGCTTAGCAAGGATGAATCGCTGACCGGCGAGGCCGCCGACTATGTGGATATCCTGAAGATGAAGGCATCCCGGCTTAGGGATATGGTTCTGGACTTATTTGATCTCGCCAAATCCACCAGCGGCAATGTAGTTCTGGAAATGGAAGAGCTGGATATGTGCAAGCTGCTGGAACAGACCCTGGTGGATATGGATGATAAGATCCAGGCCTCCGGCATGCCGGTTAAGGTCAATCTGACAGAAGAATCGGCGATGGTTTATGCGGACGGCAAAAAGATGTACCGTGTCATCCAGAATCTGATCGAAAACGCGCTTAAGTATTCCATGCGCGGCACCCGGATCTTTTTGGATCTCTATATTGAAAACCATATTGTATATGTAATGCTGAAAAATACTGCCGGTTATGAGATGAACTTCTCGGCCGATGTGATCACTGAGCGTTTTACCAGAGGCGATGAAAACCGCTCCACCGAAGGAAACGGCCTGGGGCTCGCTATCGCAAAAAGCTTTACGGAAAACTGCGGCGGCAGCTTTAAAGTAATCATAGACGGAGACCTGTTTAAAGCTATCCTCAAGTTTCCCGAGCATAAATCCAAGCCGGTACAGAATGCGGATACACAAAAGGCCGCAGATACCGGAATTGAAAAAGGCTGATACCGATACAAAAACTCCCGCGTGTTACTTAAAGCGGGGAGTGTAAAATAAAGTGTGTAAGTTACCGGTAACCAAACTTACGCACTTT
>NZ_QUEE01000015.1 GCF_003477885.1 Lachnotalea sp. AF33-28 | reverse complement strand
CCCACAACGATACTCCCCCCACCCCCCAAGGAGGTGAAACGTTATGCCCGGATTAAACGATATCATCGGTCAGGACCAAATAAAAGAATACTTCCAGCGTGCCATCCGCCAGCACAACATTTCCCATGCCTATATACTGACAGGAGAGCCCGGGATGGGCAGAAAGACCATGGCAAATGCCTTTGCCATGACCCTTCTGTGTGAAAGCGGAGAGGAGAGGCCCTGCAGCACCTGCCATTCCTGCCGCCAATTTCTTACAGGAAACCATCCGGATGTGATCCGCGTACATCATGAAAAGCCCAACAGCATCGGTGTGGATGACGTGCGGGATCAGATTGTAAACGATGTGCAGATAAAGCCGTACAGCAGTCAGTACAAGATATATATAGTGGACGAAGCCGAAAAGATGACCGTACAGGCACAGAACGCGCTGTTAAAGACCATCGAAGAACCGCCGTCCTACGCGATTATTTTATTGGTCACCGCCAACGCGGAAGGATTTCTTCCCACCATTCTGTCCCGCTGTATCACGCTGAAGCTGAAGCCACTATATGATAAAGCGATACAGGAATATCTGGAGAAGAATCTTCAAATAGATAAAACGCAGGCCGGAATCTGTACCAGCTTTGCCAGAGGCAATCTCGGTAAGGCCATCCGTCTGGCGTCTTCGGAAGAATTTATGACCATGCGTCAGGAAGTTACGGACCTGCTCAAACAGGTATACCGCATGTCGGTGCTGGACATGCTGGAAACCCTGAAACATATAAAGGACAGCGGCATTGACATCCGTACCTGCATTGATTTTATGAAGCTGTGGTACAGGGATGTGCTGATGTTCAAGGCAACCTGCGATATGAATCTGCTGATATTCAGCGATGAATTTAAATCAATAAACGAAATCGCCAACAAGAGTTCCTTTGCCGGCATTGAAAAGATACTGGAAGGCATGGATAAGGCAAAGGTCAGGTTGGACGCCAATGTAAACTTTGATCTGACCATGGAACTGATGCTGCTGACGATAAAGGAGAATTAGAATGACAAAAGTAATAGGAGTGAGATTCCGGGCCGCCGGCAAAATATACTTCTTCGATCCTGTAAATCTGACGATCAAAAAGGGCCAGAATGTAATTGTGGAGACCGCCAGAGGCGTAGAATACGGATATGTGGTCATGGGCGTGCGCGAGGTCGATGATTCCAGGGTAGTGCAGCCGTTAAAGCCTGTGATCCGCATCGCCACGGAGAAGGACGATGAGATTGAGAGAAAAAACAAACAGAAGGAAAAGGATGCTTTTCAGATCTGTCTGGATAAGATAAAGAAACACGGTCTGGAGATGAAACTGATCGATGCAGAGTATACCTTTGACAACAACAAGGTGCTGTTTTACTTCACGGCCGACGGCCGCATCGATTTCAGGGAGCTGGTCAAGGATCTGGCTTCAGTGTTTAAAACCAGGATTGAGCTGCGCCAGATCGGAGTCAGGGACGAGACAAAGATCCTGGGAGGGGTGGGCATCTGCGGGAGAGCGCTGTGCTGTAACACCTACCTTTCGGAGTTCATTCCCGTATCCATCCGTATGGCGAAGGAACAGAACCTGTCCCTGAATCCTACTAAGATCTCCGGCGTTTGCGGAAGACTCATGTGCTGCCTGAAAAACGAGGAGGACACATATGAGTATCTCAACAGCAAGCTGCCCAATGTGGGGGACTATGTAACCACCGACGACGGATTTAAGGGGGAAGTGCACAGCGTGAATGTGCTCCGCCAGACCGTAAAGGTGGTGGTAACCCTGGAAAAGGATGAAAAAGATATCCGGGATTACAGGGTGGAGCAGCTCAAGTTCAAGCCCAGGCGCAAGAAGGAAAAGGTGAGTTTAAACGCCGCCGAACTCAAAGCCCTGGAAGAACTGGAGAAACAGGATAAATCAGAAGGGAAATCGAAGCTGCAGTAATGGAACGGATAGACGAACTTCAGAGAAATGGATACAGGATTTTACAGGATCCTGATAAGTTCTGTTTTGGCATAGACGCGGTGCTGCTGTCTGGATTTGCCGCGGTGAAAAAGGGGGAGAATGTGTTGGATCTGGGAACCGGCACAGGGATCATCCCCATTCTGCTCGAGGCAAAAACACAGGGCCGACAGTTTACCGGCCTGGAGATTCAGCCGGATATGGCGGATATGGCTGCAAGAAGCGTGTGTCTGAACCGTTTGGAAGAGAAGATCTCAATCGTGAACGGAGATATTAAGGAGGCTTCCGCCATCTTCGGCGGGGCCTCCTTTGATGTGGTGACCTGCAATCCGCCATACATGAGCAACAACCATGGGCTGAAAAATCCCGGGCTGCCCAAGGCTATAGCCAGGCATGAAGTGCTGTGCACATTTGAGGATATCGCCAGGGAAGCGTCCGGAGTGTTAAAATTCGGAGGACGCTTTTATATGGTGCACAGACCCCACAGGCTTCTGGAGCTTCTGGAGACGATGCGCAGATGGAAGCTGGAAGCCAAAAGAATGAAATTTGTGCATCCCTTCGCGGGCAGGGAGGCCAATATGGTATTGATTGAGGCATTTAAAGGAGGCCGGCCCGAGATGCGCATAGAGCCGCCTGTGATTGTATATAAGGAACAGGGCGTATACAGCGACGAGATTTATGATATATACGGCTATTAAAGAATCGGAATAAAGGAAGCACACTGAAGTGTGCGTAGGTCATCAGCCTTCGGCTGGTGACAGGAAAGGAGGGCGTGTATGGGCCAGGGAATATTGTATCTGTGTGCCACCCCCATCGGCAATCTGGAAGATATCACGCTCAGGGTGCTGGATACCTTGAAGACGGTGGATCTGATAGCCGCTGAGGATACCAGGCACAGCATAAAACTGCTGAACCATTACGGGATAAAGACCCCCATGACCAGCTATCATGAATATAATAAAGTGGATAAGGCCGTGGAACTGATCGATAAGATTAAGGCCGGGACAAACGTTGCTCTGATAACGGATGCCGGTACGCCGGGTATATCCGATCCGGGAGAGGAACTGGTGAAGAGATGCCATGATGCGGGGATAGAAGTCACTTCCCTGCCCGGGCCGGCGGCCTGCATCACCGCTCTGACCGTCTCAGGGCGGTCCACGAGGCGGTTCTGTTTCGAAGCCTTTCTTCCGCCGGACAAAAAGGAACGGAAAATGATTCTGGAGAGCCTTAGAGAGGAAACGCGCACGATCATCCTGTATGAAGCGCCCCATCATTTGAAGGATACATTAAAGGAGCTGGTGTCCGTGCTGGGAGAAGGCCGGCCAGTGACCGTCTGCCGAGAGCTGACTAAGAAATATGAAGAGAAAAGGCGCACGACGCTGGGAGAAGCGGCCGGCTATTACAGTGAGGAAGAGCCCCGCGGCGAATTTGTACTGGTTATAGAGGGAAGATCCTTTCAGGAATTGAAGGAGGAAAAGGAACGGTCCTGGGATACGGTGAGTATACCGGAACATATGCGGATTTATCTGGATCAGGGAACGGATAAGAAAGAAGCCATGAAAAAAGTGGCGGCTGACCGGGGAATCAGCAAACGGGATGTCTATCAGGCGCTGATTGAACAATAGAAACCGTTTGAACAAGAAAGAATCCCGCCTGCGGCGGGTCGCTTTAGCGACATTATTCCGTTCCGCCGCAGTGCGTTCCTGCCCGGAGGGCATTTTTATTACATAGGAGAGTTCGGAGAACGTTCCTATGTAATGAAAAAGCTCCCCGTGACGGGAGATATGAAAATCGCTGATTCATATCTCCCGCCACAGAGAGCTTTAAGAGTTTGTTCAGATGATTACTCGATGATCTTGTAACCTGCGAGATTTGCCAAAGCACGGATAGAGTCCCTGGATACCAGTTTCCCCTCATACTCCAGCAGATCATCCGTTTCGCCGGTAAAGATATCGCGGCAGTTATATTTCTTCAGGATGATGCAGTCACCATCTACGAAAATTTCTACCGGATCTCTTTCTTCCAACTGAAAAGATCTTCTAAGCTCGATCGGAAGAGTAACTCTTCCAAGTTCATCCAAACGACGTACAACACCAATAGACTTCATAATAGTCATGCCCCCTAGTCTAAACAAATTTTGCGATTATATTAAACATACCATAGGTGGAATTTGATGTCAACTAATGGAGAAAAAAGTTATGAAAAATTTTGCTTTTTCGACAGCAAAATTTATTTTCTGATTTGATTTTACCATATATTTGTTAAATTTTGTTGAGGAATCTTCCAAAGAAGTGCGATTTGTATCTTTGGGAGATATTTTTTGTTTTATTAAGTAACTAAAAAAATATTGACAGGATCGCCTTTCTGACATATACTTTGATAGTCAAATGATTTGAACGCAAATATATTACAATCGCTCAGAGGATGTATTTTCCTGACCGAGAAAAGCCGGTCAAAAAGCATTGGATGTCCGTCCTATGTAAAAGTTGGCTTTATATAATGCAATCAGATCAAACACAGACGGAATTGGTGGAAAACATGACTGCAAGAATTTTTGGAACCGGCTCTTATCTGCCGGAGGAATATGTGGATAATCACAGCCTGTCTCTTAAGGTGGATACCAGCGATGAATGGATCCGCACGAGAACCGGCATAGCGGGCAGACATATTGCGAAAGAGGAGACGACCAGCCAGATGGCGGCGGCCGCCGCCGACAGGGCTTTACAGCAGTGCGGCTGGAGACCGGAAGAGGTGGATCTGATTCTGGTTGCCACATCCACACCGGATACGCTGTATCCGAGCGTGGCCTGCAGCGTTCAGAAGCTGTGCAATGCGGGTAACGCGGTATGCATGGATATCAATGCGGCCTGCTCCGGTTTTCTGTACGCGCTGGCTACGGCACATGCGTACATACAGTCCGGCATCTGCACAAAGGCTCTGGTGATAGGCGCGGAAAGGCTGTCCGGAGTGCTGGACTGGAATGACAGGAGCACCTGCGTGCTGTTTGGGGACGGTGCCGGGGCCGCCGCGGTAGGCCGTGACGATGCAGGCATTGTGGATCTCGTGATGTTTTCCGACGGCCGGGGCGGGGATGTACTGCAGCTGAAAAGCGGAGGAACTATGACGATGTCCGGCCGTGAGGTCTTCGAGTTTGCGGTGAGAAAAGTCCCGGAATCCATCCGCACGCTGTTGGAGAGAGCGCGCATGGGGGCGGAAGAGGTGGATCACTATCTGCTGCATCAGGCCAATGCGCGGATTATCCAGACAGTGGCGAAAAGACTGAAGGTTTCTGTGGATAAGTTCCCTGTAAATCTGGATCATTGTGGAAACACTTCAGCGGCCAGCATACCGATCCTGATCGATGAGATGAATCGGGAGGGCAGGCTTCTTAGAGGGGAAAAGGTGGTATTGTCCGGTTTCGGAGCGGGCCTGACATGGGGAGCTGTTCTGCTGATATGGTAGCCGCCGCCACAGTTTCAAGTAATACATAAGTGAAAATAAAAGAATAAGGAGAATGAGAAAATGTTTGAAAAAATGAAAGAATTAATCGCAGAACAATTAGGAGCAGCGCCTGAGGACATTACGGTGGATTCCTCCTTTAAGGATGATTTGGGAGCGGACTCTCTGGATTTATTTGAACTGGTGATGGCGCTGGAAGAAGAGTATAACGTGGAAATCCCTTCGGAAGATCTGGAAAATCTCGCCACTGTCGGCGATGTGGTATCCTATCTGAAGGACAAAGGTGTGGAAGAATAAACGGAGGCTGTCGTATGGAGACCAGAATTACAGCGCTATTAAACATAGAATATCCGATCATACAGGGCGGGATGGCATGGGTTGCGGACTATCACCTGGCGGCGGCGGTATCCGCAGCAGGAGGGCTCGGCCTGATCGGGGCGGCAAGCGCTCCTGCATCCTGGGTCAGAGAGCAGATCCGCAGGGTAAAGGAGCTGACGGATAAGCCGTTTGGCGTGAATATCATGCTGTTAAGCCCGTATGCCGAAGAGGTGGCCGCCGTTGTTGCTGAAGAGGGCGTCAGCGTTGTAACCACCGGTGCCGGCAATCCGGAGAAATACATGGAACAGTGGAAGGCCGCAGGAATCAGAGTGATCCCGGTGGTGGCTTCCGTAGCTTTAGCCAAACGCATGGAGAGGTCCGGCGCGGACGCGGTGGTAGCCGAAGGCTGCGAGTCCGGCGGCCATATCGGAGAGACCACCACGATGTCTCTGGTGCCACAGGTGGTGGATGCGGTGAATATACCGGTAATCGCGGCCGGCGGCATCGGGGACGGTCGGGGGATTGCGGCGGCTCTCATGCTGGGCGCCGAGGCTGTGCAGATGGGCACGAGGTTCATCGTGGCAAAGGAATCCAATGTGCATGAGAATTATAAACACCGCGTGCTGGCGGCAAAGGACATTGACACCCAGGTGACCGGCAGAAGCGTCGGGCATCCGATCCGCAGCCTAAGAAACCAGATGACCAGAAAATATCTGAAGTTGGAGGCGGAAGGTGCTTCTTTTGAAGAGCTGGAGCTCATGACTCTGGGCGGGCTTAGGAAAGCTGTGGTGGAAGGCGATGTTATGGGCGGCAGCGTCATGTCCGGACAGATCGCCGGCCTGGTGACAAGGGAACAGACCTGTGCGGAGATGATCCGGGAAATGATGGATCAGGTAAATATGCTGTTTGCGAAGGCGCAGGAGCGCATAAAATAGCTGCTCTGCGGCGGCATGAAAGGATGATGATTGGTATGGGAAAGACAGCGCTTATATTTCCCGGACAGGGAGCGCAGAGAGCAGGCATGGGCAGAGATTTTTACGAATCCTCCGAAGCTGCAAAAAGTGTATATGACCGTGCCGGAGAGCTTTTGGGGATGGATATGAAATCCCTTTGCTTTGAACCGAATGAACTGCTGGATCAGACGGAGTATACGCAGGCTGCTCTGGTTACCACCTGTCTGGCCATGCTGGAAGCGATAAAAGAGAGAAAAAATATCCGGTTTGACGCTGCCGCGGGTTTAAGCCTGGGCGAGTACTGTGCGCTGGCGGCAGCAGGAGCCATGAGCATAGAGGATGCGGTCTGCGTGGTCCGCAGAAGGGGAATACTGATGCAGGAGGCCGTGCCTGCTGGCATAGGGGCGATGTCCGCCGTGATTGGCATGACGGCGGAAGAGGTCCGGGCGGTGCTGCGGGACCTGAAAGGCGTGGAAATCGCTAATTATAACTGCCCGGGGCAGATTGTGATATCCGGCTACAGGGAAGCCGTGGAGGCCGCTGCGGCGCCGTTAAAGGAAGCCGGAGCCAGAAGGGTGCTGCCGCTGAAGGTGAGCGGTCCCTTTCATTCCTGGCTGCTTGAAGAGGCCGGCAGTGAGCTTTATAAGGTGCTGGAACCGGTGGAGCTTAAAGCTCTGTCCGTTCCGTATTTAACCAATGTGGACGCGAATTATGTAAAAGAGACAGACGGGATAAAGGAGTCTCTGGTGAAACAGATCTCCTCCCCGGTGCTGTGGCAGCAGAGCGTGGAAACTATGGCGGAAAACGGGGTGGATACCTTTATAGAGATCGGCCCGGGAAAAACCCTCACTTCTTTTGTGAAGAAGATCTGTAAGGACGCGGTTACCGTCAACATTGAAAAGTGGGAAGATATGGAGAAACTGGCATGAAGGAATTGCTTAAGGACAGAGTTTGTGTGGTAACAGGGGCCGGCAGAGGCATTGGCCGCGCCATCGCCCTTGGCCTTGCAAAGGAAGGCGCCGCTGTGATCATCAATTATAACGGATCGGAAGATAAGGCCAGGTACCTTGCGGAGGAGATACTGAAAGCGGGGGGAAAAGCGGAGGCGGTGCGCTGTGACGTATCGGACCCGGCAGCCTGCAAGGCCTTTTTCGATGATATCATTGGCCGGTACAAAAGACTGGATGTTCTTGTGAATAACGCCGGCATCACCAGAGACAATCTGCTGATGAAGATGTCGGAGGAAGACTTTGACAAAGTTCTGGATATCAACCTGAAAGGCACATTCCATTGTATGAAGATGGTCGCAAGACAGATGTTAAAGCAGAAGAGCGGCAGGATTATCAATCTGTCTTCCGTAGTAGGGATTACGGGAAATGCGGGGCAGGCCAATTATGCAGCTTCCAAGGCGGGCGTGATCGGGCTGACTAAAGCGGCGGCCAGAGAGCTGGCCTCCAGGGGAATCACTGTCAACGCGGTGGCTCCGGGATTTATCGAAACAGAAATGACCGAAGTGCTGTCGGATGCGGCCAGGGATGCGGCGTCCGCCCAGATTCCGTTTCGGCGTTTTGGCAGGGCTGAAGAGGTGGCGGATGCGGTGGTGTTTCTGGCCTCCGACAGGGCGGCTTATATCACCGGGCAGGTTCTGCAGGTTGACGGCGGCATGGTGATGTAAATCAGATATTTGAGAGGTATATGAATGAAGCATAGAGTGGTAATTACGGGCATGGGAGCTGTGACGCCAACGGGCAATATGGTGGAGGAGTTCTGGAACAGTATTAAAGAGGGGAAAGTCGGGATCGGACCGATCACGAAGTTTGACGCCTCCGGATATAAGGCATCTCTGGCGGCGGAGGTGAAGGGTTTTGATCCCAGAAATTATATGGACGTAAAGGCGGCCAGGAGGATGGAACCCTTTTGCCAGTACGCGGTGGCAGCTTCAGCGGAAGCGCTGAAGGATTCCGGCATCTCCATGGAACAGGAGGACCCTTACAGAGTCGGCGTCAGCGTGGGCTCCGGAATCGGAAGCCTGCAGGTGATGGAGAGAGAGCACGCCAAACTGCTGGAAAAAGGGCCTAACCGGGTGAATCCCCTGCTGGTGCCGCTGATGATCACCAATATGGCGGCGGGCAATGTGGCCATCCAGTTTGGCTTAATGGGAAAATGCATCAATGTGGTAACGGCGTGCGCCACGGGGACACACTCTATCGGGGAGGCATTCCGGTCCATACAGTATGGAGAGGCGGATGTCATGGTGGCGGGCGGCACTGAGAGCTCCATAAGCCCCATCGGTGTGGCCGGTTTTGCGGCGCTGACTGCGCTGACCTCCTCTGAAGATCCGTTAAGAGCTTCCATCCCCTTTGATGAAGACAGGAGCGGCTTCGTGATGGGAGAGGGAGCCGGCATCCTGGTTCTGGAATCACTGGAACACGCTCTTAAGCGCGGGGCTGCCATCTATGCCGAGGTGCTGGGATACGGCGCTACCTGTGACGCTTACCATATTACTTCCCCTGCGGAGGATGGCAGCGGAGCGGCAAAAGCCATGGAACTGGCCATGAAGGACGGCAATGTCCTGCCAGAACAGGTGGACTATGTAAATGCCCATGGCACCAGCACGCATCATAATGATCTGTTTGAGACCATGGCCATTCACAAAGCGTTCGGGGATGCTGCAGGCAGGCTGAAGGTGAATTCCACTAAATCCATGGTGGGACATCTGCTGGGAGCGGCCGGAGGCGTAGAGGCGATTGTCTGTGTGAAATCGATTACAGAAGGGTATGTACATCCAACTGTGGGCCTTAGAAAACCCGGGGAAGGCTGTGATCTGGACTATGTGATGGGACATGGAGCGGACATGGATGTTCACTATGCCATGAGCAATTCCCTGGGATTTGGCGGACATAATGCGAGTATCCTGTTTGGCAGATACCGCGGATAATGCAGGGGCGAAAAGAGGTTATCATGGATTTTAATAATATATTGACATTGATTGATAAGGTTTCCTCAAAAGGAAATATCAGCTGTGTGGAAGTGGAAGAAAACGGCATGAGGATTCTGGTTAAGGCGGAAGGACAGCTCACAGGACCGACCGATATGCAGGTGGAAAAAACGGTATGCGCGCATACTGAAGGCGGAGCAGAAAACGAACATGCCGGCGGGCAGCAGGAACCGGCGATGGCCCGGGAAGAGCATTCACCGGCTGCAGATGTAAATATGCCGGCGGAACGCGCGTCGGATCTGGTGGTGACTTCTCCGCTGGTCGGCACATTTTATGCGTCGGCTTCAGAAGGCGGCGATCCCTTTGTAAAGGCAGGGGATCCCGTTAAAAAGGGGCAGGTTCTGGGCATTGTGGAAGCCATGAAGCTGATGAATGAGATTGAAAGCGAATATGACGGCATTGTGGAAGCTGTTTTAATCGGCAACGGACAGATGGTGGAATACGGGCAGCCGCTGTTTCGCATAGCACAGAGATGAAAAGAGGGGTACGATGCTGGGAATTAAGGAAATAGAGGAAATCATTCCGCACAGGCATCCGTTCCTGCTGGTGGACCAGATCGAAGAGCTGGTGCCGGGAGAGCGGGCTGTGGGATATAAATGTGTGACATATCACGAAGAGTTTTTTCGGGGACATTTTCCCCAGGAACCGGTGATGCCCGGCGTGCTCATTATAGAGGCGCTGGCACAGACAGGGGCCGTGGCCATATTGAGCCTTGAGGAAAATAAAGGCAAGGTAGCTTATTTCGGCGCCATCAATCAGGCGAAGTTTAAGCAGAAGGTGCGGCCGGGCGATAAGCTCAAGCTGGAATGTGAGATTATCCGGCGGAAGGGCCCTGTGGGCATAGGAAAAGCCACCGCCTATGTGGACGGGAAAACAGCGGTGACGGCGGAACTCACCTTCATGGTAGGACAGTAAACAAAAAGAGGATTTGACTGATATGATAAGGAAACTTTTAATTGCCAACAGAGGAGAAATTGCGGTGCGCATTATCAGGGCCTGCAGAGAGCTGGGGATCATCAGCGTAGCGGTGTATTCGGAGGCGGACAGGGAAAGCCTGCACACGCTGCTTGCGGATGAGGCGGTCTGCATCGGACCGGCGCCGTCGGCGGAGAGCTATCTGAACGTGGAACGGATCTTGAGCGCCACATTGGCTTCCGGGGCGGATGCGATACACCCCGGTTTCGGTTTCCTTTCCGAAAACGACAGATTTGCAGAGCTGTGCGAAAAATGCAGC
This sequence comes from Lachnotalea sp. AF33-28, assembly GCF_003477885.1. GTDB lineage: Bacteria > Bacillota > Clostridia > Lachnospirales > Lachnospiraceae > AF33-28. The sequence goes on along the minus strand of NZ_QUEE01000015.1, from coordinate 129,302 downwards.
ATCAAATTCATCGGACCGAAGGCGGAGGTGATCCGCAGCATGGGAAATAAATCCGAGGCCAGAAACACCATGATTGCGGCCGGGGTGCCGGTAGTACCCGGGAGCCGGGAGCCGATCTATGAATGGCCGGAGGGGAAGAAAATCGCCGAGGAGACCGGATATCCGGTCATTGTAAAGGCGGCCAGCGGCGGAGGCGGCAAGGGCATGCGGATCGTGGAACGCCCCGAGGATTTCGAGAACCATTTCCTGACCGCCCAGAGGGAATCCCTAAACGCGTTCGGGGACGATACCATGTATGTGGAGAAATATATTGAAAATCCCAGGCATATCGAATTCCAGATCATGGCCGATGAGATGGGCCATGTGATCCATCTGGGCGAGAGAGACTGTTCGATACAGAGAAAACACCAGAAGATGATTGAGGAGTCCCCCTGTGCGGCGCTGTCTGAAGAGCTGCGGCATGAGATGGGGGAAACGGCCGTGAGGGCTGCTAAGGCAGCAGGCTATACCAACGCGGGCACCATCGAATTTCTGCTGGATAAGCACAAACATTTTTATTTCATTGAGATGAATACCAGGATCCAGGTGGAACACGGTGTAACGGAGATGGTGACGGGGACGGATCTGATCAAAGAACAGATCCGCGTTGCATCTGGCCTGCCGTTAAGCCTTAAGCAGGAAGAGGTAAGGATGACGGGACACGCCATTGAGTGCAGGATTAACGCTGAGAATCCGAACCGCAGTTTCATGCCCTGTCCGGGAAAGATCACCAATGTCCATTTCCCCGGAGGCAACGGAGTCCGGGTCGATTCCGCAATTTATAATGAATATACGGTTCCAGCCTATTATGATTCGATGATATTGAAGCTGATCGTGCATGACAGGGACAGAGACAGCGCCATCCGCAAGATGCGCAGCGCCCTGGGAGAACTTATTATAGAAGGAATCGATACAAACCTGGATTTTCAGTACAGTATCTTCCACCATCCGAAGTATGAGGCCGGTGAGGTGGATACCCACTTTATAGAGGAATATTTTGTATGATGTTAAAGGATCTGTTTAAAAAATCACCGTCTGCGAATTATATAAGCCTGAGTGCGGCAAAGATAAAAGAGCCCAATGTTCCTACGGGAATGTGGAAAAAATGCAACAAGTGCCAGGCTCCGCTCTATACGGAGGACGTCAGAAAGAACCACTATATCTGCCCGAAATGCGGGGGATATTTCCGCATGCATGCCTACCGCAGGATCGAGATGATCGCGGATGAGGGAACCTTTGAGGAATGGGACAGGGGGCTTATTTCAGGCAATCCGTTGAAATACGCCGGCTATGAGAAAAAGCTGGAAGCGCTTAGGGAGAAGACAAACCTGGATGAGGCCGTCACAACCGGTGTATGCAGGATCGGAGGATTCCCGGCGGTTCTGGGCGTCTGCGATGCCAGGTTCCTGATGAGCAGCATGGGCTGGGCGGTCGGTGAGAAGATCACCCGGGCGGTGGAGAGAGCTTCGCAGGAGAAGCTGCCCGTCGTGCTGTTCTGCTGTTCCGGCGGGGCCAGGATGCAGGAGGGGATCGTATCCCTGATGCAGATGGCAAAGACTTCAGCCGCGCTGAAGCGCCACAGCGATGCGGGCCTCCTCACCGTAACCGTGCTGACAGACCCTACAACGGGCGGTGTGACCGCCAGCTTTGCTATGCTGGGAGACATCATACTGGCTGAGCCGGAAGCGCTGATCGGCTTTGCCGGACCGCGCGTCATTGAGCAGACGATCGGCCAGAAGCTGCCGGAGGGATTCCAGCGGTCAGAGTTCCTTCTCAAGCACGGGTTTTTGGATGCGATTGTGGCGAGAGAGGATATGAAGGATACGCTGGCTCATATTTTAAGCCTGCATCAGAGTGGAAAGCGCCTGAATCTGCCGGAGAAATGGCCGCGGAGGATTCAGGGGGAAGAACCGGAGGACGGGAAAGAGCCGGGGGCTGCGGAGAAAAAAAGCGCCCCGGAGGCCGCTTCGCCCTGGGAGCGTGTACAGATTTCCAGGATGGCTTCAAGGCCGTCCGGGCTGGATTATATAGAGCGGCTGTTTACCGGCTTTATGGAGCTGCACGGCGACCGCTGTTATGGTGATGACGGCGCTGTGGTGGGCGGGATCGCCTCTTTTCATGGCGTGCCGGTGACGGTGATCGCGCAGCAGAAAGGAAAGACCACAAAGGATAATATCGCCAGGAATTTCGGCATGCCTTCCCCGGAAGGGTACCGCAAGGCCTTAAGGCTGATGAAGCAGGCGGAGAAGTTCGGCCGTCCCATCGTCTGCTTCGTGGATACACCGGGTGCGTTTTGCGGGCTGGAGGCTGAGGAGCGCGGACAGGGATCGGCAATTGCTGAAAATCTGTTTGAGATGTCCGGCCTTAAGGTCCCCGTTCTGTCCGTCGTAATCGGTGAGGGCGGCAGCGGCGGCGCTCTTGCCATGGCGGTGGCCAATGAGGTGTGGATGCTGGAAAATTCCATCTATTCCATCCTGTCTCCCGAAGGCTTTGCCTCCATCCTGTGGAAGGACAGCAAGAGGGCCCCGGAGGCCGCCAGGGTCATGAAGATCACGGCGCGGGATTTAAAGAAGCTCGGCATCATCGAACGGATTATCGCTGAACCGGGCTGTGCCGGGGAACAGAATCTGCACAGGATCTGCGGGGAAATGGAAGAGTATATGGCCGAATTCCTGCTTAAATATCAGGACATGGAGCCGCGGCAGATCGCGGACCAGAGATATCGGCGCTTCCGCAATATGTGATCCCAGAGCTGAAATGTATGGGACCGTTACAGAGAGGAATAGTGTGTTATGCGTCCATTAAAGATCGGTAAATTAACAGCGTCCGTCCCGTTGATTCAGGGAGGAATGGGGGTGGGAGTCAGCTTATCGGGGCTCTCATCCGCCGTGGCGAACGCCGGAGGCGTGGGAATCATATCCACGGCACAGATCGGATTTCGGGAACCGGATTTTGACGAGCATCCCCTTGAGGCCAATCTGCGCGCCATCGGCACTGAAATAGACAGAGCTAAAAAGGCCGCCCCCGGGGGCATCATAGGCTGCAATATCATGGTTGCAACAAGAAATTACGGGGAATATGTAAAGGCCGCGGTAAAAGCCGGTGCGGATCTGATCATCTCGGGAGCCGGGCTGCCGATCCGGCTGCCGGAACTGACCGCCGGATCGGAAACACTGATTGCGCCCATCGTTTCTTCGGTTAAGGCCGCATCGGTTCTCTGCAGGATGTGGGACAGGAAGTACAGGAAAGCGCCGGATCTGGTGGTGGTGGAAGGACCGAAAGCCGGCGGGCATCTGGGATTTACTGAGGATGAAGCAGAGAACCTGACACAGGAAGCCTACGACGAGGAGATCCGTCGGATCATCGCAGAGGTGAAAACATATGCCGATAAATATCAGCAGGATATACCGGTGGTGACTGCCGGGGGCATCTATGGCAGGGAAGATGTGAAACACAGCTTTCTGCTTGGAGCCGACGGGGTACAGGTGGCCACCAGGTTTGTCACCACCTGGGAATGTGACGCGCCGATGAGCTATAAACAGGCCTATCTGGATGCCGGACAGGAGGATATTGTGATCGTGAAGAGCCCGGTCGGAATGCCCGGGCGCGCCATACGCAATAAATTTATTAAGGACAGAGAAAAGGGCGGCAGACTGCCGGCGGTGAAATGCCATCAGTGTATTGAACACTGCAGGCCCGCCGAGATCCCTTACTGCATTACCGATGCGCTGATTCATGCGGTGACGGACCGTACCGATGAAGCGCTGCTGTTCTGCGGCGCCAATGCCTGGAGATCGGACAGAATAGAGAGCGTAGAGGACGTGGTAAACAGCCTGTTTTGCTGATTTATGGCATGACCTGCAAATCTGCCTCATATGATTAATAGAAATCTATCATGGGCAGGTTTTTGTATGCTGAACATACTTTGGGGAGTCATGATGCTGATCGGCATCATTTGGGGAGCCTTTCACGGGAGGATGGCCGAGGTGACGGAAGGAGCCCTGACCGGGGCAAAGGACGCCGTATCCCTCTGCATCACCATGCTGGGCGTGATGTCCGTATGGACGGGTCTGCTTGAAATAGCAAAAAAGTCCGGGCTCATACAATCCATGACAAAAGGTCTCGCTCCTTTTGTGAATTATATGTTTCCGGAGATTCCGAAAGGCCATCCGGTCAAGGAGGATATCTCCACCAATATTATAGCCAATATACTGGGCCTGGGATGGGCGGCAACGCCGGCAGGGCTTCAGGCCATGAAAGGGTTAGAGGAGCTGAATCCTCATCCGGGCACGGCAACAAAGTCCATGTGTACCTTCCTGATCATCAATATATCCTCTCTGCAGCTGATACCGATCAATATGATCGCCTACAGAAGCCAGTACGGCTCCGTAAATCCGGCGGCCGTGGTGGGACCTGCGCTGGTGGCCACGCTGATCACCACGCTGGTTGGCATAATCTTCGCCAGGATTATGAGCAGAAAGGAGCTGTAGAACATGAAATTCCTGATCTTCCTTTCTGACTTCATCATGCCGCTGATGATCTTTTACATTGTGGCCTACGGCATGCTGATGAAGAGGCCCATCTATGACGATTTTATCACGGGAGCCAAGGATGGGCTGAAAACCGTGGTGGGCATAATGCCTACGCTGATTGGGCTGATGACGGCGGTGGGCGTGCTGCGGGCGTCCGGATTTCTGGACTTTTTGGGGCAGGCCGTATCCGTTGTGACCGACAGGCTCTGCATTCCCGCGCCGGTCATGCCGGTGTTCATCGTGAAAATGTTTTCTTCCTCAGCGGCCACCGGGCTGGTGCTGGACATATTTAAAGAGTATGGGACGGACTCGCCCATCGGGCTGATCACCTCCATCATGATGAGCTGTACCGAGACCATTTTTTACACCATGTCGGTCTATTTCATGGCTGCAAAAGTGAAAAAGACCAGATATACCCTGGCCGGTGCGATGCTGACGACCGTCGTGGGGTTACTGGTCAGTGTGGTGCTCACAGCATGGATGCTGAACTGAAGGATAGCGCTTCGGCGGGAAGGTGTTATGTTGATAAAGCGGCCCGCCGCAAGCGCACCTTTTTTTCAGCTGGTGAGATAATTGCGCATGCTCTTCAGCGCGCTTTTTTCCAGACGGCTCACCTGCGCCTGGGAGATGTTGATCTCGTCGGCAACCTCCATCTGAGTCTTCCCTTCAAAGAAGCGCAGATCGATGATGTGGCGTTCGCGCTCCGGAAGGCGTTTCATGGCTTCTCCCAGGGAGAGCTCTTCCACCCAGCGCTCTTCCCGGTTTTTTTTATCGCTGATCTGATCCATCACATACAGCGTATCACCGCCGTCGGTATAGACCGGTTCATATAAGCTGACAGGGCTTTGTATGGCGTCCAAAGCGAATACGATTTCTTCTTTGCTCAAACCCACTTCTTCGGCAATTTCGCAGATGGTGGGTTCTTTTGCGTTCTTCTTAACCAGGTTTTCTTTCGCATAGATCGCTTTATAGGCGGTGTCCCTGATAGAGCGTGAGACGCGGATGGAATTCCCGTTATCCCTTAAATAGCGCCGGATTTCGCCGATAATCATGGGAACGGCATAGGTGGAGAACTTCACCTCAAACTTGGGATCAAAGTTATCGATCGCCTTCATGAGCCCTATGCAGCCGATCTGAAAAAGATCATCCACATTTTCTCCGGCGCTGGAAAAGCGCTGGATCACGCTCAACACGAGGCGCAGATTGCCTTTAATGTACAACTCTCTGGCTTCCCTGTCCCCCTGGCGGATCCTTTTAAACAGTTCCTCCTTCTCCTGCTCCTTTAAAACAGGAAGCTTGGCGGTGTTCACACCGCAGATTTCTACTTTGTACCCTGCCATACAATTTACCTCCGCATTGAATTCGTTATACAGAAATGATGGACGAAAATTCGGGTATTTATACCTCATGTTCTGAGGTTATAATTTCCTTTTAATTTTGCTTTGGAGGGCTTGACAAATGAGGCCGCGGTTTATACGATACATGAAATAAACAGGTTGACTTTGTCTGTAACTTATGCGGATTTTTACGGTCTTTTATTATGAGGACAAAAAAATTATAAAGGGGGTATGCTATTTGAATGACCAATCCATTCTTGAACTTTACTGGAACAGGAATGAATCCGCGATCAGGGAAACTTCAAAGCGTTACGGAACATATTGCTTTTCTATCGCCCACAACATACTGAAAAACCGGGAAGATTCGGATGAATGTGTAAACGATACCTGGCTTCATGCCTGGAACGCCATCCCGCCTGCCAGGCCGGGCAGACTCGCCTCCTATCTGGGCAGGATCACGCGCAATCTTTCAATCAACAGATATAAGCTGGCGCACGCAAAGAAACGGGGAGGCGGGGTTGTGACCGTCGCGCTGGAGGAACTTATGGAATGCATTCCGGACGGGCAGGAACCCTGCGGTATGCTGGAACTGGAAGAGCTGGCCGGCGCTATTAACAGCTTCCTTTATACACTGCCGGAACGGGACCGCTGCCTGATGCTGGGCAGGTATTGGTATGTGGAACCGGTAAAGCATCTGGCGGGCCGTTTTGGCCTGTCGGAAAACAATGTTAAGGTAATACTTCACCGCAGCCGGGTCCGGCTGAAAGAATATCTGGAAAAGGAAGGGGTGACTGTCTGATGAGGAAATATGAGATAAATGGAAAAAATGCTGCCGGAGACAGAAGTCTGAAATTGTTAGAAGCATTTTCGGCGGTCGACGATAAGCTGCTGGAGCAATACGACCATATAGTGCAGAAGCGTTTAAAGATCTGCAGGTATCGCAGGAAGGCTGCGTTTGTTTGTTCGGCGGCCTTAGCCTCCACGGCGCTGCTTTGTATTATTACGGCGGCGCTCCATATGCAAAGGGGAGGCAATCCTTTAACACCTTCGGCAACAGTACTGCCTGCGGAGGAATCGGAAGAGGGAGAATCGGCAACATCAGCCCACCCTTCTGACGAGCCGGAGGATATAAAACAAAATGCGGCCGAAGAGAATATTTCCGATAATCAGGCTGAAATTACAGAGGAAGGACAAAGGGTCATGGAGGAGGAGCGGATCGGAGATCTGTATCTTGGCATGACAGAAAATGAGCTTATACAACTCCTCGGAGAGCCGAAGGAAATTTCCAACAGCGGTGTTGTGATTGATGAATACGGGTACCGGCGCATCTGCTGGTGGTATGATCTGGGCTCGGACAACATTCAATACCGGGCGGATGTTCAACTGGAGCTGATCGACTGCGGCGACGGCTTTTTCATCAATACCATCTATCTGCTGCCGGAGGCGGAACTGACTCTGCTGTCCGGCATCCGTATCGGAAGCTCTTCCGGGGATGTGGAGAGGGCATATCCAAAGATTGAAAGGGATGAAGCGGGAAGCGGTTATAATATCGGAGGATTGTCAGGACTTCGTTTCTATATGGAGAATGAAACGGTGAAAAATATAGAGCTTGGCAGCCTGATCCCCTATCCCCCGGAAGTCCTGGACAAAAGCCCTGAACCGCTTCCCTATGATTTTGCCAGCGAGCATATAACTGTTTATGTAAAGAGTGAAGATTCCTGGACAGCTGAGGAGCTGAATGGCTGGGAGGTATGTAAGCCAATCGAGGTGATCATGGGGATAGAGGATCTGACAGAGCTTGAGTCTGTTCCTTTACAGCCGATGTATTATCTGGACTTTCACAACGGTACGCTTGCCGTGCTGTACGGCTCTGATGAGTCCGGCAGCATCTATACGCTGTCAGACAGCGGCGGTTTTCAGGAAGCACTGCTGTCGGGAGGTGATACAGCGCAGTATCTTACGCCTGTGAAAGAGGCAGTGCGATTTCCTGCGGATACATTTGCCAGGGTTCAAAGGGCATTGGGCAGATCTGAACAGTGAAGACATAAGCGCGACATATGGCATTGACGGCTGTCTCCTAAAGGACTATACTTAGGGAAACTTATATAAGAACTCAATGGGTACAGTTCACCGGCCCCTGGCCGGAAGTGAGAAGGGAGAGTCCGTTATGTATGCGATTGTATACAGCAGTAAAACAGGCAACACAAAGGCCCTGGCGGAGGCAGCGCATGCTGTGCTGCCGGAGAAAGACTGTGTCTATCTGGGTCCGCCAGATCCGAAGGGCGCCACGGCGGACGACATTCTGGCGGGCTTCTGGACGGATAAGGGAAACTGTGACAAGGACATGAAGGCATTTCTGAAAGGGCTGGAGGGAAAACGCATATTTTTGTTCGGTACAGCCGGATTCGGGGGCAGTGAAGAATATTTTAACAGCATCCTTGAGAGTGTCCGTAAGAATATTCCTAAATCCAATACAATAGTGGGAACCTTTATGTGCCAGGGGAAGATGCCGGCCACCGTAAGGCAGCGCTATGAATCCATGCTTTCCGTGCAGCCGAATAAAATGAAGAGCATGATTAAAAATTTTGACCAGGCGCTGTCCCATCCGGATGAGCAGGATCTCCAAAACATGAAAGAGTCCGTCGCTGCTGCATTTAACTGATCGGTGTGTCTGAATGGGAGGGATTTATGGAAGCATTGCTGATTCTGAATTTGATTATGCCCTTTGTTATGATTCTGGTGGGATATCTTTTAAAAAAGCATCCTGTTTTGGATATGAGCACTCACAACGGTTATAATACTTCTGTTTCACGCAGGTCACAGGAACATTGGGACTATGCCCAGAGTATTGCGCCTGATATATTCCTGTCCCTTGGCAAGGTTCTGCTTGCGGTGGAAACCGTTTTGAGTATTGTGCTGCTGCTGTTTAGGATTCCTGTTTATATTTCGGTAGCTGCAGGCATGTGTATCGGAGTTGCTTTTCTCGTGTTCGGATTTTATAAGACCGATTCAAAGATTAAGGGCAAATTTCATAATGGGTCTAACTAAATAAAGCTGCAAGCAAGCGGTGCTCGGTAAACCTGCCAAGCATCGCTTCTATTTTAATATCTCACGGAATTTTATGGAATGTATTTGCTTTGTTCGTTGTAAAAAATGTAATAATTCAAACAAATATCGTTGTTGATTTTGCGATAACGTGATATACTATACTTGAATTATGACGACGGAGGTGCGTGTATGTACCGAATTGCTATTGAAAAGCTATTAAAATGGAAACAAAGTAAACGCCGCAAGCCTTTAATTATTGAAGGGGCACGTCAGGTCGGCAAGACCTGGCTAATGAAAGAATTCGGCAAACAGGCGTATGCTGATACCGTATATATCAATTTTGATTCAAATTCCAGAATGGCTGAGCTGTTTGCTTCCGATTTGGATACGGAACGCTTAATTATGGGATTGGAGTTATATGCAGGCCGCAAAATTGATCCAGACAATTCTTTATTGATTTTTGATGAAGTACAGGAAGTTCCGAGAGCATTGGCATCTCTTAAGTATTTTTACGAAAACGCCCCGCAGTACCACATTGTATGTGCCGGTTCTTTGCTTGGTATAGCTTTACATCAAGGCACATCTTTTCCTGTGGGCAAGGTGGACTTCTTAAAGCTTTATCCTCTTTCTTTCAAAGAGTTTTTGATGGCAACCGATAAGGACCGTTTTGCCGAGTTGCTTGATAAACAAGACTTCGGGATGATTACAAGCTTTAAGCAAACGTATATCGATGCTTTGAAGCACTATTACTTTGTTGGCGGTATGCCAGAAGTGGTGCAAAGCTTCGCAGAGAATAAAGACTTTAACGAAGTTCGTGAAATTCAAAGGCGAATCCTTGCAGCTTACGAACAAGATTTCTCCAAGCACGCTCCATATGAGATCGTTCCGAGACTTCGTATGTTGTGGAATAGCATTCCTTCTCAGTTGGCTAAAGAAAATAAAAAGTTCATCTATGGTCTTGTCCGTGAGGGAGCTCGTGCAAAAGACTTTGAAACGGCAATTATGTGGCTTGGTGATTGCGGTCTTATTCATAAGGTCAGCCGTGTCAATGCAGCTGGCATCCCTTTGAGAGCATACGAAGACTTGAAAGCATTTAAGCTGTTCGTAGTGGATGTTGGACTTCTGGGGTGTATGGCAGGACTGCGTCAGCGCACGCTGCTTGATGGTAACGGCCTTTTCGTTGAGTTTAAAGGGGCTCTTACAGAACAGTATGTTTGTCAGCAGCTGAAAGCCATCGAGGACTTAGATGTTTATTATTACACCAATGACAGAGGTTCCTGCGAGGTTGACTTTATCGTTGATACAGGCGAGCGTATCGTTCCCGTTGAAGTAAAGGCAGAGGTTAATCTTAGAGCCAAGAGCCTGAAAACCTATCAAGAGAAATTCTCACCGGAAATTTCTATCCGCACTTCCATGTCGGATTACAAAAAAGAAGAATGGCTCGTTAATCTGCCGCTGTATGCGATAGATCAGCTTAAGGCTGTAACCGATGCCTAAAAATATAAAAAATGATAAAATCGCAAAATTACGAAATGGATAAAGCGGGGGTTCTATGCTATGATAAACTGCGAAGTATTCATAAAACAATCTGAGAGCATATAAGGAGGTCATTATGCCAAGGCAGGAACAGAAACTGATGGATGGCTGGGAGTTTGCCTGGGGGAGCCCGGAAGAGAAGAATTACAGGAAGATATGGCTGCCCCACGACTGGGCAATCACTGCGCCTGTTTCCGAGAATATGAAGCAGGGGGCAGCCCAGGGGTTCCGTGACAGATGGGGGATCGGCTGGTACCGCAGGACGCTTACGCTGTCGGAGGTAAAGCCGGATATGATCTATTACCTGATATTTGAAGGAATTTATGAGAACAGCACGGTTTGGGTAAATGGCATGGAGGCCGGCGGCGGGAAATACGGATATACCCGGATCAAACTGGATGTTACCGCCCTTTTGCAGATCGGGGAGAACCGGATTGAGGTAAAGGTGGACAACACACAGTTTCCTGCGGACAGATGGTATTCCGGCGCAGGAATCTACCGCACGGTACGGCTGGAAGCTGTCCCTATAAATCATTTGGAAGAAGAAAAGATACGGATCGTCACAGGGGTTAATGACGGTGTGGGACATGTGAACATAGACTTAGAGTCTGGGGACGATGTTTCTGCGCGGCTGTATGACGCCGGCGGCCGTCTGGCGGCAAAGGCCCGGGGAGGCAGAACGCTTAAACTGGACGTTGAGAATGCGCTGCTGTGGAGCCCTGAAGAACCGAATCTCTATACGCTGAAATTAGACCTGCTGACGGATGGGGAAAGCACGGATGAAGTCAGCGTAAAAGTCGGGATCCGTAGCTTTGAATTCCGGCAGGGAGAGGGCTTTTTCGTAAACGGACGGGAGACCAAGATCAAAGGCCTCTGCGTACATCAGGACGCCGGCTGTCTGGGCACTGCCGTTCCTGCGGAGATCTGGAGGGAGAGGCTTCAGATCTTAAAAAATATGGGCTGTAACGCGATCCGCACGGCGCATCACATCCCTGCGCCAGAGATACTTGATATCTGCGATGAGCTGGGCTTGATGGTCTATGAGGAATGTTTTGATAAATGGACCGGCGGCGCATACGGAAGGTATTATAAAACGGAATGGCAGCATGATTTGGAGTGCATGGTAAGACGGGATCGGAACCACACCTGTATCTTTATGTGGGGCGTTGGAAATGAGGTGGAAAACCAGGGTCAGGATTCCATGCTCGACATATTACGGATGCTGAAACAGCATCTGCTTACGATGGATGATACCAGGCCGGTATCCTGCGCGATGAACCCTCATTTTAAGCGGGAGAGCAATGTGGATCTGTCCAAAGTCAGGGATATCCAGAAGTTTGTGGATGAGGCGGATGACACGGAAATCTATGATCTGGATGAGAAGCTGGAAAGGATACAGCGGATTGCGGAGATTGTGGATGTACTCTGCTGCAATTACCAGGAGCAGTGGTATGAACGCATATATGAGAAAATGCCCGATAAGCTGATCCTGGGAACCGAAACCTATCAGATGTTTCATGGGCACATGCTCCAGATGCAGAATTACGGCACGGAAAATCCCTGGATGGATGTGGAAAAACACAGCTACGTGATCGGAGGAATGATCTGGACCGGCATCGACTATCTGGGTGAATCCATGGGATTTCCCGCCAAAGGGTGGTCCGGAGCGCTGATGTCCACCAACAATCAGCTGCGGCCCAGCGCATATCTGATGAAGAGCTATTGGACGAATGAACCCATGGTATATTTTGCGGTGATGGATTATTCCTTTGCGGATGAGGGAGTGAAGGAGCACTGGGATATTCCGAGATATATCAGCCACTGGCACTTCCCGCAGATGATCCGCAGTGTGGTTCCCTATATGATCGCCACCAACTGTGAAGAGGTTACGGTGGAGGTGAACGACAGGACCTATTATATGAAGAGTCCCAAGGAGTGCGAGAGCCGGATGATCAGCGGTTTTCTGCCTTATATACCGGGAACGGTAAAGGTGACGGGATACATAGGAGGCAAGGCGGCCGCTAGCCAGACCGTAAAAACTCCTGGATGTGCGGCAAAGCTCATATTTGACAGGCCGGAGCAGACTGTAACGGCAAAAGAGAACTATCAGATGCTTTTGACCGTGAAAGCAGCAGACAGAGAGGGTAATCCGGTGGTGAGGGAAAGCGCGAAGGTCACATTCCGTGTGGAAGGGCCTGCGGAAATTGTCGCTGTGGATAACGGTGATCTTTGCGGGAGCGAGCCTTATAACAGCAGCTTTATGCATATGTACAGAGGCTGCGTGAGCGCTGTGATACGCCTGACCGGAGAGCCGGGCAGGGTAAAAGTGACCGCATATGCGGACGGCCTGTATGAGGGCAGCGCGGTGATTGCGGTAAACAGCCCAGAGTAGGGAAAGGATACCGGAAATGGAGAATGTGATCGATTTTCATGTGCACCCTTATTTATCACAGACGGAATGCCTGGGTATGTACCGGGAAAGCTTTTATTTGGATCCGATGGAGGCGCGCCGTGACCTGGAAGAATCGGGAATTATGCATATCTGCGGCTCCGTCATTGAAAACGGCACCTATACGTCTGACCGGGGGTTTGAGTATTTCAGGGAGCTTAACCGGAAAGCGCTGAAGCTTCAGGAAATCTACGGCGGTTTCTATACCCCCGGAATTCATGTGCATCCGGATTATGTAAAGGAGTCCTGTGATGAGATTGAATATATGCACGGACGGGGCGTAAGGCTGATCGGAGAACTGGTGCCCTATTCCCATGGATGGAATGATTATTCCTGCAGAGGGCTGGCAGAAATCCTGGACACAGCCGAGCAGTACGGCATGATTGTCAGCTACCATACTATGGGAGAGGACCGGCAGATAGAGGACATGATTGCCGGACATCCCGGGATCATCTTTGTGGCGGCTCATCCCGGCCAGAAGGGAGATTTCCTGAAGCATATTGACCGTATGAAGCGCTATGAAAATGCGTGGCTGGATCTGTCCGGAACCGGCCTCTTCCGCTACGGCATGCTGGTACACGGCGTGAATGAGGCGGGCTTTGAACGGTTCCTGTTCGGCACGGACTATCCGATCTGCAACCCGCGTATGTACGTGCAGGCGGTGCTGCAGGAGCACATATCCGATGAGGCGAAGGAGTGCATCCTGTGGGGCAATGCACGAAGGCTACTGGAATAAACGCCGATTTTGCGGCAGAAGGAAAAAAAGATGAATTACATAAATCCGATATTAAGAGGCTTTCATCCGGACCCCAGCATATGCAGAGTCGGGGAGGACTATTATTTGGTGACCAGCTCATTTGAGTATTTTCCCGGAATCCCGCTGTATCACAGCAGGGATTTGGTAAACTGGAAGCAGATCGGCAACTGTGTAGACAGGATCAGCCAGATGCCCCTAAGCGGGACGGCGGATTCCGGCGGCATATGGGCGCCGACAATCCGGTATAACGACGGGACCTTTTATGTGACGGCGTTTATCCTGGGAAAAGGGAATTTTATTATTTCCACAGAAGATATAAACGGAAGCTGGTCCGATCCGGTATGGATCGCCATGGACGGCATCGATCCGTCCATATACTTTGAGGACGGACGGGCGTATTATTGTACCAATGCCAGGGAGCATCCGGACAGAGAGGAAATCTCCATGGCGGAGATCGATATTCGCACCGGCAGACTGAAAAGCGGTATAAAGGCGCTGTGGACCGGAACCGGAGGAGGCTATATGGAGGCTCCTCATGTGTACCGCATAGGAGAGTGGTATTATCTGCTCACGGCCGAAGGGGGCACCGATGTCAACCATACGGCCACTGTTGCGAGAAGCCGTACACTGTGGGGACCTTATGAGGGATGCCCGGATAATCCGATTCTGACCAACCGGAATGACACTTCCAGAAATGTGCAGTGCGCGGGGCACGGCGATCTGTTCCAGGATCAGCGGGGGAACTGGTGGATGGTCCATCTGGGCACCCGCCTGTCCAGAAGAACCATGTCGTATCTGGGCCGAGAAACATTTCTGGCTCCGGTGCGCTGGGAGGACGGCTGGCCCGTTGTATACGAACACGGCCGCGCCCTCATCAGCTGTGACGCTCCGCTTTGGGCAGCGCAGCAGGAGCGTAAGGGCCTGGCCTTTGACTTTGCGGACAAAGAGTGGGAGCCACAGTGGCTGTTTTTAAGGCAGCCTGATCCGTCCATGTACGAAAGGGGCGGGGGAAGGCTGCGGCTGCACCCGGCACCGGTATCCTTTGAGAGCCTTACAAGTCCGGCCATGGCTGTGGTTATACCCCTTGATTTTGAATGCCGCACGGAGACGCGATGCCGGTTTGAGCCAGAAAAAGCCGGGGATGAAGCCGGCATGATTCTGTATCTGCAGTCTGATTTTCACTACCGGATCTGTAAAAGGAGAACGGACAGGGGAGACTTTGTGACGGTGGAAAAGAAAGCGGAGGATTTCATCCAGACCGCGTATGAGGCGGCTGTGGAGAAGGGAGATATCCGGTTCAGAATCGATGCTGATAAAGAGTCGTTTCATTTTTATTATGCGGTGGGTGATGGGCCGTTTCAGTTTGCCTGCAGGGTGTCCACCAGATTTTTGTCCTGTGAAGTTGCCGGCAGGTGCTTTACCGGACTGCTGACGGGAATTTATGCTTTATGTGAAGAGAAAACCGGCGCGGCGGCGGATTTTTACGAATTTTTCATGAATTAAACTAGTACTAGTGTGCTGACACGTTTACGTACACTAGAATCTGACGGCGGTACTGAAATAAAAAATTTCAGGGCCGCCGTCTCCTACTTAACAGGTATATGAGAAAATGGACTGTCAATACAGCTTTGGTTGGACGCATAAATCCGAAGACTGCGTGCATATCTGACGGAAAATGACGCAACCTATATAACAGATGTATTGGCAGGCCGACAGCCATAGAGTGAAAGCACATGACAGGTGTGCAGATCATCAGCCCCGGCTGGTGGCATGAAAAAAGAAAGCATACAAAAGTATGCGTAGGTCATCCAACCGTAGGTTGATGACATGGGAGGCGGCAGAATGATTTATACAGTTACATGTAATCCGGCGCTGGATTATGTAGTGAAATTGGATGCGCTGAAGCTGGGAGAGGTAAACCGAACAAGAGAAGAGGCGCTGTATTATGGCGGGAAGGGAATTAATGTATCCGCTATGCTCGGGAATCTGGGCGTGGACAGCGTGGCTCTGGGATTTGTGGCGGGCTTTACCGGAGAGGCAATCGAAAAAGGCGTAAACAGTCTGGGAATCCGTACTGATTTCGTACATGTGAAACAGGGATTTTCCAGAATTAATGTGAAGCTGAAGGCCGATGAGGAGAGCGAGGTCAACGGCAGAGGGCCGTCCATCGATGAGGCAGAGCGAAGGGAGTTATTTGATAAGCTGGACACACTGCGGGATGGAGACGTGCTGGTGCTGGCCGGCAGCATACCCGGCACTCTTCCGGGCGATTTGTATGAGCAGATAATGGACATGCTGTCCGACCGCAGGGTGGAGGTCATCGTGGATGCCACCCGGGAATTGTTGCAAAACGTGCTGAAACACCGCCCGTTTCTGATTAAGCCCAATCACCATGAGCTGGGTGAGATCTATGGGGTGACTGTGAAAGATGCAGAGGAAGCGGTTGTGTATGCGCACAGGCTGCAGGAAGAGGGCGCGAGAAATGTGCTTGTGTCCATGGCAGGGGACGGAGCGGTGCTTCTGACACAGGAGGGCGCTGTGTATAGGGCTAAAGCGCCGTCAGGAACCGTCCGAAACTCCGTGGGAGCCGGAGATTCCATGGTGGCGGGATTTATCGCGGGATATCTGAAGGAACATGATTTTGAAACTGCGTTAAGGCTGGGAACGGCGGCGGGGAGCGCCAGCGCGTTTTCAGAGGGGCTTGCGGACAGTGAGGAAGTCTATAAGCTGTTAGAACGGATGTAAAAAGCAAAAGCGCACGCAAAGTGCGGAGAGGTCATCAATGGCCGGTGACAGTAAAGGGGTAATATAACGATGAGAATCACGGATCTGTTGAATCAAAACGGAATTGAACTTGGCGTTAAGGCGGATTTCAAGGAAGCGGCCATTGACAGGCTGGTAAATCTGATGGAGAAAGCCGGCAACATCAGCGATAAAGCCGCATATAAAGAGGATATTCTGGCGAGAGAAGAGATGGGGACTACAGGTATCAGCGACGGCATTGCCATCCCCCATGCCAAAAGTGCGGCTGTGATCCGTCCTGGCTTGTCGGCGATGACGGTGCCCGCGGGAGTGGACTATGATTCTATGGACGGACAGCCATCCAGACTTTTTTTTATGATCGCCGCGCCGGAAGCAGGAGGAGATATACATCTGGAAGTGCTGTCCAGACTGTCCACCCTGCTGATGGATGAGACGTTCCGGGAACAGCTAATTGCGGCTTTGAGCAAAAAAGCCTTTTTGGATATCATTGATAAAAAAGAAGCGGAGCGTTTTTGGGAGGAGAACGGAGAACGTGAAGGCGGCACTGTATCGGAAGATGCGGGAAGCGTAGGGAAAAACAGCCGGACAGATGCAGTAAACGCGAAATACCGACTCCTGGCGGTTACCGCCTGTCCCACAGGCATCGCCCATACCTTTATGGCCGCCGAATCATTGGAGAACAAAGGAAAAGAAAAGGGATACCCGCTGAAAGCTGAGACCAACGGTTCGGGCGGCGCAAAAAATGTGCTGACGGCAGAGGAAATCGCTGAGGCCGACTGTATCATCATAGCGGCGGATAAAAATGTGGAGATGGCCCGCTTTGACGGAAAACCGGTGATCATGACCGGGGTCTCAGACGGCATATACAAAGCAGAGGAGCTGATCGATAAAGCGGTCAGCGGCACCGTCCCCATATACCGTCACAGCGGCGGCTCAGCCCCTTTAGATTCGGGCGCAAAGGGCGGTATCGGGCACACGGCGTACAAGCATCTGATGAACGGCGTATCCCATATGCTCCCCTTTGTGATCGGCGGCGGTATACTGATCGCCTTGGCATTTCTCCTTGACAACTATGAACTGGATCCGTCGAATTTCGGTAAGAACACCCCTCTGGCGGCATTCTTAAAGACCCTTGGAGATCAGGCGTTCGGATTCATGATGCCGGTGCTGGCCGGATATATTGCCATGAGCATCGCTGACCGTCCCGGCCTGGCAGTAGGCTTTGTGGGAGGCGCCATCGCCAACATGGGAATGACCTTTGCCAATCCCGCGGGCGGCGTTTTTTCCGCCGGCTTTTTGGGCGCGCTGCTGGCAGGTTTCATTGGCGGATATCTGGTGCTGGGCCTGCGCAGGCTTTGCGACTTGCTGCCGCAGAGCCTGGAAGGAATTAAGCCGGTGCTGATCTATCCGCTGGTGGGAATCCTGCTGATTGGTGTAATCATGTCGGCAGTAAATCCCGCGGTGGGCGCGATCAATGACGGGCTGATCAATGCCTTAAATTCCATGGGAAGCACCAGCAAGATCCTGCTTGGCATTGTGGCCGGAGGCATGATGTCCGTGGATATGGGAGGGCCTGTGAATAAGGCTGCCTATGTGTTCGGCACCGCGCAGCTGGCCGCAGGTAACTTTGATATCATGGCTGCTGTCATGGCAGGTGGCATGGTGCCCCCGCTAGCAATCGCATTATGCAGCACATTTTTTAAAAACCGGTTTACAGTCAGAGAACGGCAGTCCGGGCTTGTGAACTATATCATGGGGCTGTGCTTTATATCGGAGGGAGCAATCCCGTTTGCGGCTGCGGATCCCTTGCGTGTGCTGCCGTCCTGCATCATCGGTTCGGCCGTAGCGGGCGGACTGTCCATGGCGCTGGGATGCCAGCTTAGGGCACCACACGGCGGCCTGTTTGTCGTGCCGGTGATTCAGAACCCTTTTGGATTTATCCTCGCACTGATAGCCGGATCCGTTGTCGGGATGCTGCTGCTGGCGCTGCTGAAAAAACCGGTGAAGGAATAAAAAATAATAGGACGCGTGAAATTGGGAGGCAGGATTCTGCCTCCTTTTATTATTTACGCCCAAATGTGCGCAAAGCGCATTATTGTTCTGAAAAGACATGAGACATTATAAATGAATAGTAAAGACGGCTGTTTTTTGAACGGTATTTTTGCAATAATATCATTTTATTAGCAGTAATATCAATATTGTATATATTGAAAGCGCCGATAAATCATGTTAGCATGATGTTAAATATGTACAAAATATATAAAAAAGTGGCTGGCAACATTGGACAGTTGTTCAATTTTATGATAAAAGGAATGATGATACCCAAAATTATTCATTACTGTTGGTATGGAGGAAAAAGCCTTACAAGACAGGCGCTGAAGTGTATCAGGAGCTGGGAAACAATCTGTCCGGATTATACGGTTATGCGATGGGATGAACATAATACCGATTTCACAGTGAATCAGGTCATGAACAGGGCGTATAAAGAGCGTAGGTGGGCTTTAGTTTCAGATATCATAAGACTGCTGGCAGTCTATCAATATGGCGGCATTTATTTAGATCTGGACGTGGAACTTTTAAAACCTTTAGATTATTTTTTAAGGTGTGCTGCTAATAGGGAGGATTACTTAAACAGACGCAACGCGCTGTCATCATGTGTAGAAATATCAGGGGGAGAGGCACAGAAAATTTGCCTTGGCACGTGCATTGTATAAAAAGGCTCCATTCATAATACTTGATGAGCCTACGGCTGCGCTTGACCCTATCTCTGAAGAAGAAATCTATATGAAATTTAATGAAATTATAAATGATAAAACGGCAGTTTATATCAGCCATAGGCTTTCCTCGTGTCGATTTTGTGATGAAATAGCAGTTTTTCACGAGGGTAAACTTATTCTGCGCGGGAACCACCAAGAACTTATTTCTATGAAGCAGGGTAAATATTATGAGATGTGGGCTGCTCAAGCACAATATTATACTTAAACTTATAAAGGCGGGCTGTACAATGTGTCTTTTGCTAACAAGTACGAGCTGAAAAAAATAATTAATAAGGAGATAATATGAATTTGATAAAAGGCGCGATAAAGGATACCGTCTACCCTTGGTATCCCTTATCATTCCTAAAGCGGGGAAAGTCGCCCATTAACTGCAAATCAGCATTCAGTGATTCGCCATTTTATAGATCGCATACGTATCTTCTGTCTTAAGAGGCCGAAAGCTTCCGACGGTGCGGGCCCCCCCAAAGACACAGCGGTCAGCCAGTTCCCGCAGCACGCATTCCTCCGGTGTGCCGATACCAAGTTCGGAGAAACAGGTGGGCATTCCTAATCCGCGGAAGTAATCCTCTGTGGCCTGAATGCCGGCCAAAGCCGCATCTTCCGGATGCTCTCGCCGGATATCCCACACCTTATCCGCATAGCGGACAAACCGGTCCACGCCGTACTGATAGCTGTATCTGGCCCAGGATCCCCAGATCGCGGACAGGCTGGCCCCATGGGCCACGTCAAACATGGCGCTTAACTCATGCCCCAGCTGATGCGGGGCGAAATCGGTCTGCGCGCCCAACCCAGTAAGGCCGTTATGGGATATGCTGCCGCTCCACATCAGCTCGCTCATGGCCTCATAGTCCGTAGGATGATCAGGCGCGATCCGCCCGAAGTGAATCGTATTGCGCAGCAGGCCTTCGGCAAACTCGTCGGTCAGGTTATTGCCCGTTGTATGGGTAAAATATCGGTCCAGCGTGTGCATCATGATGTCCACTACGCCGCAAGTGATCTGAAACCGCGGCAGCGTATAGGTGAGCTCAGGATTCATACAGGCAAATTTCGGCCGGTTAAACTCAGTGGAAAGCCCTCTCTTGCAGCCGCTTTCCTCATCGGTGATCACGGAAGAATCGCTGGTTTCGCTGCCCGCGGCTGAGATTGTCAGCACAGCGCCCACCGGCAGGCTCTTTTCCACCGGCAGCCTGCGCAGCCAGAAATCCCAGATGTCCGTCCCAGGATTGGCAGCGCCATGGGCGATGGCCTTTGCCGTATCAATTACGCTTCCTCCACCCACTGCCAGCACAAAATCTGCCTGAAACTCCAGCGCCTGTTTCACTCCTTCCCTGGCAAGGGATAGCCTGGGATTTGACTTTACACCGCCCAGAGCAGTATAGGGCATGCCGGCGTTTGACAGGGCATCCTGGATTTTAGGCAGCAGGCCGCTGCGGATTACACTGCCCCCTCCATAGACAATTATGACGCGGTTCCCGCCGAACCCGCGTATTTCTGGAACGGCCTGATCTTCCGCATGCCTGCCGAAGATGACTTTTGTAGGTGAATAAAAAGTGAATTCCTGCATAATACCCTCCTTTTTCAATGAATAACCTTACTGTGATGATTTCAGTATAACCGTTTGGCAAAATCTTTTCAATTAGCACTTCATATGGAAACTGACGGAATAGAATTATCAGGAGGACAACGGCAAAAGCTGGCAGTTTCCCGCGCCGCCATCTGTGATGCGGATATGATTATTCTGGATGAACCTACAGCTTCCATGGATCCAATGTCTGAAAGTGAGATCTTGGATGCGTTTAGCAGGATGTATAGAAACAAAACGCTTCTGATTGTTTCACACAGACTTTCTGCCGCGGTTAAAATGGATCGAGTCATATTCATTGAGCGGGGCCGGGTATCAGGTATAGGTACCCATAAGATCTTATACTTTATAAACTGCGATGTATTATTGTTTTTTCAAGCCGGAGAAAATACATTCGCGGAACGATTTGCCCGTGAACAGTATGTTCACTCACGGCTGCACTTATTTCCCCGCGAAATATAACTAACCTCTTGTCAACTCTTTTCATATAGTCTATACTGTCTTTATAGGGCAAACGCCCGACAATTAAGCGAATGCATACAACTGGCGGATAAGTGGAGTACCACAGGGAGTATGTAGGAGAGAAAGCCGACCGCCTGGGTACCCATCTGTGAGTAACCAGGCGGCTTTTTGATTTCGGCGGAATGGAGGAGACGATGAAAGTATTATCATTGGAAGAAGAACTGAAGAACAATGCCTATCCGGGCAGAGGAATCGTGCTGGGCAGGACGCCCGACGGGAAAAAGGCGGTTGCCGCTTACTTCATTATGGGAAGAAGCGCAAACAGCCGCAACCGCGTGTTTGTGGAGGACGGAGAGGGAATCCGTACCCAGGCCTTTGACGAGTCCAAACTGGAGGATCCGAGCCTGATCATCTATGCGCCGGTGCGGGTGCTGGGCAACAAGACGATTGTCACAAACGGGGATCAGACCAATACGATCTACGAGGGAATGGACAGGCAGATGACCTTTGAGCAGTCCCTTAGATGCCGCGAGTTTGAGCCGGACGGCCCCAACTATACTCCGCGCATTTCCGGCATCATGCACATTGAAAACGGCGGCTATAACTTCGCCATGTCCATATTAAAGAGCGATGACGGATGTCCGGATTCCTGCAGCCGCTTCACCTTTGCTTATGAGAATCCGGCGGCCGGCAAGGGGCGCTTTATCCACACCTATATGCACGACGGTAATCCGCTGCCCAGCTTTGAGGGGGAACCCAAGCCCGTTGTGATTGAGGGGGATATTGAC
Organism: Lachnotalea sp. AF33-28; assembly: GCF_003477885.1. Lineage (GTDB taxonomy): Bacteria > Bacillota > Clostridia > Lachnospirales > Lachnospiraceae > AF33-28. The sequence continues at coordinate 107,232 of NZ_QUEE01000015.1, read as the reverse complement.
CAATTCACGGCTATGGTCTGGGACAGCCTGAATGAGGACAATAAGGTTTCTCTGTTCGTCAGATACATCAATATCGAAGACGGAAGCTATGAAACAAGGATCATAAATAAAAACAAATAAAGGAGAATGTATCATCATGAATGAGATTCAGCTGAAATACGGATGTAACCCCAATCAGAAGCCTTCACGCATCTATATGGAAAATGGCAGCGAGCTGCCGGTAACCGTGTTAAACGGCAAGCCGGGATATATCAATTTTCTGGATGCGCTGAACGGATGGCAGCTGGTAAAGGAGCTGAAGGAAGCTACCGGCCTGCCTGCCGCCACCTCTTTCAAGCATGTATCCCCCGCTGGCGCGGCTGTAGGGCTGCCCCTTGACGATACGCTGGCAAAGATCTATTGGGTGGATGATCTGGGCAGCCTCTCCCCGCTGGCATGCGCTTATGCCAGAGCCAGAGGCGCCGACAGAATGTCCTCTTTCGGGGATTTCATATCTCTGTCCGATGTCTGCGATGCCGATACGGCCAGACTGATTAAGAGAGAGGTGTCCGACGGCGTGATTGCTCCAGGATATACCCCGGAAGCGCTGGAACTTTTGAAGCAGAAGAAAAAAGGAAATTATAATGTGATTCAGATCGATCCTTCCTATCAGCCCGATCCTCTGGAGAGAAAGCAGGTGTACGGCATCACTTTTGAACAGGGAAGAAATGAGCTCAATATCAATGAGGAGCTGCTTTCCAATATCGTTACGGATCATAAGGATATCCCGGAGCAGGCCCTGATCGATATGAAGATCGCGCTGATCACCCTTAAGTACACACAGTCCAATTCCGTATGCTATGTAAAGGACGGACAGGCTATCGGCATCGGCGCAGGACAGCAGTCCAGGATTCACTGCACCCGCCTGGCCGGAAGCAAGGCGGACAACTGGTTCCTGCGCCAGTCACCCCAGGTGCTGGGGCTGCAGTTTGTGGATAAGCTGGGCCGCGCGGACCGTGACAATGCCATTGACGTGTATATGAGCGATGATTATATGGATGTGCTGGCGGACGGAATCTGGGAGAAGACCTTTAAGGTGAAACCTCCGGTATTTACAAGAGAAGAGCGCAGGGCATGGCTGGATCGGATGGAAAATGTGACGCTTGGCAGCGACGCGTTCTTCCCCTTCTCAGATAACATTGACCGCGCAAAAAAGAGCGGCGTTAAGTATATCGTTCAGCCCGGCGGCTCCGTGCGTGATGATGCTGTAATCGAGGCATGCAACCGCTACGGCATGACGATGGTATTTACAGGAATCCGGTTGTTCCATCACTGACAGTGAATTTTGTCAGTATAGCAGGTGGGGTGAAGCATTCAGAGTATGGGATATTACAGTTTAAATCGGTATTTGAAAGAGACCTTTGGAACCAAAGTCTATAAACTGGCATTAAACGGGGGCATGACCTGTCCCAGCCGGGACGGTACGCTGGGCAGCCGGGGCTGTATTTTCTGCAGCGCCGGCGGATCCGGCGATTTTGCGGCACCGGCCAGAAACAGCATTACCGAACAGATCGAACAGGCCAAGGCGAAAGTGGCGGATAAGATAAAGGATGGCAGGTATATCGCTTATTTTCAGGCCTATACCAACACATATGCACCGGTGGAATATCTGGAGAAGATATTTACGGAAGCTGTGTACCATAAGGAGATTGTTGCGCTTTCTGTGGCGACGCGGCCTGACTGTCTGCCGGAGGACGTTCTGGAGCTTTTAGGCCGCTTGAATCAGGTAAAGCCGGTCTGGGTGGAGCTCGGGCTTCAGACCGTGAAAGCGGAGAGCGCAGCGTATATCCGCAGGGGATATGATTTGGAATGTTTTGAACGGGCGGTCGCGGCCCTGAAGGAGAGAGGCATCAGCGTGATCGTCCACATCATATTGGGGCTGCCGGGGGAAACAAAGGACGACATGCTAAAAACCGTGGAATATGTGGGCCGCCTGCATGTGCAGGGAGTCAAGCTCCAGCTGCTGCATGTGCTTAAAGGCACGGATCTGGCGGAGGATTATAACCTCAGACTGTTCCGGACGCTGACCATGGAAGAGTATATAGAGCTGCTGATAGACTGCATAGAGCACCTCCCCCGGGATGTGGTCATTCACCGCCTGACCGGTGACGGTCCTAAGCGGCTGCTGATCGCTCCGATGTGGAGCGCCGATAAAAAGAAGGTGCTCAATGCCATTAAACAAAGGATGGAAGAACGCGGGTGCGTCCAGGGACGCTACTGCTCTCCGATCCACTGATCCAGATAATCGTTCAGCACCGTAAACGGCGCATCTCCGATATCTAACAGGAATGTATGGAAATCCAGCAGGGAGAATTTATCTCCAAGAGCTTTTTCTGCCTTTTGGCGCAGCTGCAGGATTTCCAGATATCCGACATAATAATTCAGATAGTTGGCCGGCTGCGAGATCATGGCGTTATACACCGTCTGAATCACTTCCTGATCCTCAATCTCATAGAACTGATTGAGAAACTCGCCGGTTTTTGCCAGGTCCCAGCCGTTATAGTTGATGTTCATATCCATCAGCGCATACAGAGCAAGGGACGCGGATGCATTGTGTGACATCAGGCTGGCCAGTTCGGGCTTCTGCCCGCTGTCCAGGGAATAGGAATAAAACTCCACATAGGTGGCCCATCCTTCCGAAAATCCTGTATAGCTTAGGGCTCTCCTTAAGTTGCAGGAGGAAGCGGCGCTGGAGTATACGGTCTGATACAGATGTCCCGGATATCCCTCGTGAGCCAGTGTGGAATAGAGGGAATTTTCATTCTGCGGGCTGCCGTTGTTGATATAGATCACATTATCCTGCAGCCGGTCGATGGGGGGAGTCAAATAAAAGGCCGGGCTTAAGGAATCCTCCATGGATTTATGTACATACTTAACGGTATAGTTTGTATCCTGCAGGGCAGGGAAATCCTTTCCGATTTTGGATTTTAAGTCTTCCAGTATCTCGGTAGGATCGGACAGACTGAACGTAAAGGACGAAACTTCAGCCATCAGATTCTCGTCATTTGTGAGCAGCTGATTCATGGCCAGGGAATCCACGCCCAGCTGGTTGGTGGTCAGGGCCAGCAGCTCTTCCACGGAATGGGGTGAGCCTATATTGGAGGCGATCAGATACTCATAGTACTCCTTGCCCTCGGGAAAATTGCAGAGTCCGCCGCTGTTGGTGCCGCGCCCCAGCAGGGCGGTGAGCCCGTCGATCAGGATCTGATAGGCGTTAATCACATCGCTTAGTACCGTATCCCGGTTTGTCTGTTTATAGGAGGCCCGCGCTTCGTCGGACAGGCCTTCAAAAGCATCCACCTTCTCATCAAATACTTCGATCAGGAAGTTTTCCTCAGGATTTTCAATAAAACTTCTGCAGCCGTCTATGACCTCATTCGCGATTTCATCGCTCATGAACAGGCCTGCATCGGCCTTGTCGTTTTCAAATTTCACCAGATCGGTAAAATAATCGTCCAGCTGTGACAGCAGCACCAGATACTCCTGGATGTCTTTTTCACTGTAAAATGTATATTCGGCCAGAAGCACAGGCAGCTGTGACTGTATCCCTATGGTGGGCATCACCGGATTGTCATACAGGTAATATTTGGCACCGTTAATTGCCGTGGTCAGATAGGTATTGAATATATCATAGGTCAGCTGCTGCTCCTCATTAAGCTTCTCATATGGAAAGGCGAGAAGCTCCTTCTGGTAATTCTTGAGTGTTTCTAAGGATTCGTTCTGCTCTGCGGTGTCATAGGAACCTAAAGTGACTTCATAATCCGTAATGCCATAGGCGGACGGATCGGCCAGCGTGTAGTGCAGATCAATGGTATTGGCTGAAATGCTCTCCCTGAAAATCTTTTCAGTAAATGCATCAAACTCTGCCTGACTTTTGAGTTCTGTCTGCTGGTACTGTTCGTAGCTTGTGGTGGATTCCGCAGCAGTCTGGGCGGTAGTCTCCACAGGGGCCGGCTCTTTCGTACAGGCCGATGAGAACAGCATGACAGCTGCCAGCACCAGGGCCAGCAGACTGCGGTATTTTTTCTGCATAAGAAAAACCTCCTGCTTAATAGTTTGTGAATGCGTTAGTTATTCCCGGAGAACACGGTTTCGGCATAATGCACCGATGCCATGGCATCCTTCGCGTAATAATCGGCGCCGATCATATCCGCGTATTCCTGGGTGAGCACTGCCCCTCCGACCATGACCCTGCACCAGGGAGCGCGCTGCCTGAGCAGACGGATCGTAGCTTCCATGCTGGGGACGGTGGTAGTCATCAGAGCGCTTAAACCGGCAAGCGGCGCGTGAGTGCTGCAGACTGTATCTGCGATCAGCTCAGGCTCCACATCCCTGCCCAGATCGATCACCTGATAGCTGTAATTTTCCAGCAGAATTTTCACAATATTTTTGCCGATATCATGTATATCCCCTTTCACGGTGGCGATTACAACCGTGCCCTTCTTTTCCTCGGAAATACCGGAAGCGGCCAGAGTGGTTTTGATCACCTCAAAGGCGGCCTTGGCAGCCTCCGCGCTCATGAGGAGCTGAGGAAGGAACATAGTTTTTGTTTCAAAGCCTTTGCCGACCACATCCAGTGCGGGAATCAGATGGCTGTTTATGATCTCCAACGGAGGCAGATCCTTAATCATCGTTTCGGTGGCGTGTTTGGATGCCTCTTTAAGCCCGCGGATAATGGCCTCTTTTAATGAAAGATCAGCTGCGCCGGGGCCGGTTTGTGCGGACGCGGCAGGAGATGGCTGGCCGCCGTACTGTTCAATAAAGGCCGCGCACTGCAAATCTCTGCCGGTTAATGCGCGGAAACTGTGATAAGCCTTCATCATATCCTCGGAGCCGGGATTGACGATGGCTGCGTTAAGTCCGTTCTGCAAGGCCATTGCAAAGAAAAAGCTGTTGATGACCGGTCTGGCGGGAAGACCGAAGGATATATTGGAAACGCCAAGTATGGTATGGCCGTGCAGGTCATCCCGTACCCGTCGCAGAGTTTCCAGCGTGGTGAGAGCGGAAGACTGATCGGAGCTGATGGTCATGGCCAGACAGTCCACCAGGATATCCTTTTTGGCGATGCCGTAGGAGGCGGCTGCCGCGTATATTTTTTCAGCGATGGCGATGCGCCCCTCCCAGGTTTCAGGTATACCGCTTTCATCCAGAGTCAGAGCCACCACCACCCCGCCGTATTTTTTGACCAGGGGAAATATCTGCTCCATGCTTTCGGCTTTGCCGTTTACGGAATTGATCAACGCCTTTCCGTTGTAAAGGCGCAGCGCTGCCTCCATGGCTGCGGGGCTGGAGGTGTCGATCTGCAGGGGCAGATCCACAACGCTCTGCAGTTCGGAGATTACCCTGCACATCATTCCTGTTTCATCGATATCCGGGAGCCCCACATTTACATCCAGGACATGAGCCCCTCCGGAAACCTGAGCAAGGCCCTCCTTTAATATATATTCCAGATCCCCGCTTTTTAGAGCTTCTTTCAGCTTTTTCTTGCCGGTAGGATTGATCCGTTCGCCGATAATTACAGGATCCGGACCGATTTCCACGGCTTTGGTGTATGAGGATACCACGGTTATATTTTTCTCTTTTACGGGTACAGGGGAGACCGTACGGCATTTATCGATCATGAGACGGATATGCTCCGGAGTTGTGCCGCAGCATCCGCCCAGCATCCTGGCGCCGTCTTCGGCAATTTCCTTCATGACGGAAGAAAATTCCTCGGGCCCCACGTCAAATACGGTTTTACCGGCTTCTGCTCTGGGAAGCCCGGCGTTGGGATTTACAATGACGGGGATGGAAGCGTACTTGAGAAACTCTCCGGTCAAAGGCTTCATCTGGACGGGGCCCAGCCCGCAGTTTAAGCCCAGGGCGTCCACGCCCAGCCCTTCCAGCAGGGCTACGACTGCGGGGATGCTGCCGCCGGTCAGCAGCGTGCCCTGTTCGTCAAAAGCAGCGGTGACAAACACCGGCAGATCCGATGCCTCCTTCGCCGCAAGGACGGCGGCCTTTATCTCATAAGTATCCCCCATGGTTTCGATCAGGATCAGATCGGCGCCTGCGGCCGCGCCCGCCAGAACCGTCTGCCTGTAGAGGCTCACCGCATCCTCAAAATCCAGGTCCCCCAGGGGCTTTAAGAGCTTTCCGGTGGGGCCCATGTCCAACGCGACATACTTGGACGGGCAGCCGCACTGCGTCACTGCGTTCTTGGCGTTGGCGATAGCCGCGGATACGACCTCTTCAACCGTCGGGGTGTTGTCCCCGGTAAATTTCAGGGCGTTGGCGCCGAAGGTATTGGCGGTGATGATATCGCATCCCGCATTCAGGTAATCCAGGTGCAGATGTGTGACTGTTTCAGGATGGGACAGGTTCCAGAGTTCGGGCAGTTCTCCGGGAGCCAGTCCTGCCTCCTGCAGCAGCGTGCCCATGCCGCCGTCAAAAAACAGCAGCCGTTTCTTCATTTCTTCCAGTATATTCATGAAAACCTCCTGAATTCACAATCTGTTTTACCGCATGCCTCACAGCCGGACAGATGGCAGCGGGTATCGTATTCGCTTAGTCCGATGACGGCTGTGACGGATTTTGCCGGGGCCATGATCAGGCTGTCGGTCAGGGTTAATCCGATTTTCTTAGGAGTATCCAGCACGGTGATCAGCTGTCTCTGATGGGCCAGGTCGAAATCACCGTATCCGGGGCTGAACCGGGGCCTTAAATAAAGCCCTTTTTCCGCCATGACGCTTTTAAGCTTTGTATTGATCCCGTTGCAGTAATCCTCGATGGCGGCCGCGGCGGCAGCCTGCAGGACGACCGCCCTGCTCATCTGAAGGCGGGTGTATTTCCCGATCAGCAGATCCACCCTTGGGCCCAGCGTGGCCGCAAACAGGAGAATGAAGCCGCATCCGGCCAGGTTTTTATTCAGGCTTTTGCTGGTGACCTCCATGCCTGCAAAGCACAGCCGGTTCTCCTCTTTGTGCTGCAGCCTGTAGACGTCCCAGGTACATTTCGGGCTTAACGAGGCGTCCAGTTCCAGCCAGCAGCCCTCGATGAGCGCGCGTATGGCGGCGTCCGGCTCCTGCTTTCCGTATCCGAGATAACGTATGGTTTCTTTATAATTGAGATTCATAGATAGCTCCCAGATTTTCCATGATTTTAGCGGCAACCTCAGGTTTGTTCATAGAATATACATGGATGTTGTTCACACCGTTGGCAATCAGATCGATGATCTGATCGGTCGCATAGGCGATGCCGGCCTGCTTCATGGCCGCGGGATTATCTCCGAACCGGTCCACGACCGCTTTAAAGCGCGCCGGCAGATAGGTGCCGGACAGCTGACAGATCCTGGCGATCTGCCTGCCGTTTGTTACGGGCATGATGCCTGCGCATACCGGCACGGTAATGCCGATCTCACGGATGCGGTACAGAAAATTATACAGTATGTTGTTGTCAAAGAACATCTGCGTGGTCAGAAAATCGCAGCCCTGATCCACCTTTTCCTTCAGATGCAGCAGGTCTTCCTTTTTGTTGGCGGATTCCACATGTCCTTCCGGATAACAGGCGGCGCCGATGCAGAAATCCCCATAAGACCGGATATCCTGTATCAGTTCGGACGCATAGTGATAATGATGGGGCATGGGAAAATCGGAATCTTTCGGGATGTCCCCGCGCAGTGCCAGAATGTTATCAATGCCGTTTGCCTTTAAAGTATCCAGCATCTGGCGGATATTTTCCCGTGTGGAAGACACGCAGGTGAGATGGGCCAGCGTGGGCACACCGCAGTCTCTGTGGATTGCAGAGGCGATATCGACGGTATGGCGGCTGGTGCCTCCACCCGCGCCGTAGGTAACGCTCATAAAATCCGGGGACAGCCGGGCGATCTCGGTGACGGCTTTTTCCACGGAGGCGTATTTATCTGCGGTCTTGGGAGGAAACACCTCAAAGGATAAGGTGATCTCTTTCTGTTTCATTAAATCTCGTATTTTCAAATGTATTCCTCTTTTCTGTGAGAATGTTTCAATAAAGTTATGTTTCCTATTATAGCGGGATTTTATGAAATTGAAAAGCGCAATATGTCAGGAGACAGTATCCGGAGCATGTCTTCAGGCAGCGGGGCGGTAAAGACCATATTGGCGCCGGTAACGGGATGGGTGAAGGTGAGCCGGTACGAGTGCAGAGCCTGGCGGGAGATGTATTCCATATCGGGATTGTAGAGGTAGTCGCCGGACAGGGGGAATCCGAGATGTTTCATATGGATGCGTATCTGATGAGTGCGGCCTGTTTCCAATGTGACCAGGATCAGGCTGTGCCCGTTCTTTTCAGAGAGGACCCGGTAATGGGTGACGGCCGATTCACCATGCTCAAAATCTACAATGCGCAGGATGCCGGGGCCCGGTCTGCGCGACAGCGGCGCGCAGATGGTACCCTCCCGGGGGCTTATATGCCCCCGGGAAATGGCGAGGTAATCCCTTCGAATTTCGCGTCGGGCCGCCATGGAAGAAAGGATTCCGGAGCTGACAAAGTGTTTGGCGACGAGGATTAAGCCGGATGTATCGCGGTCCAGCCGGCCTGCACAGCGAAAACAGAAGGGCTTCCCCTGCGCCTTGTAATACCATGCCAGAGCGTTGGCCAGCGTGTTGTCGGTGTTGGTTTTCGACGGATGGACCGGCATGCCCGCCGGTTTATGAATCACAAGGATATCTTCGTCTTCATAGACAATATCCAAAGGCAGCTGTACGGCCGCAACATGACCGGAAACAGCGGGGTCTATGACGCGGACGGTAAGAACGTCCCCCTCTTTGAGCCGCCGGTTCATCCGGAAGGGCGTTTGATTGACCAGAATACATTCCGGCTCCTTTTTCAGCTGCTTTACGCTTTCCGCCGAATAGCGGAGACGGCGCAGGTACTGCTCCGTCCTAAGGCCGTTTTCGGCTTGTGTTATACAGTAGTAGATTGTTCTGTCCATCCTCGCTCTTTTTGGCGCGGCACATCACATTGCCGCGCGATCCCTTCGTTTTATATATGAAGCGCTTTATACAGCGACAGCAGGACCGGCTGTGCCTCGCCGCAGGTCAGCTCCTGGCTGGGCATGAGGCCATTTACGGTAAGACCAATGCGTGACGCTGCTTCGTAATAAGGGCGCGCCCATGCCGAGAGCCGTCCATCCTCCGGCACGCTGTTTCCGGCTTTGGCATCCGGCAGTGTTTTACGGTTTTTATAGGCATTGACACAGTAGGAGAGAAGCTCCTCAAAGGTAACCTGCCTGCCGGGATAGAAGCAGGTATCCACCAGCGCCGGATCAACGATACCGTTGGACCAGCAGCACTCCACCACGCCGGCATACCACTCGTGTCCTACCACATCCGTAAACCGGTCATTGTAGACATTGGCCGGGAAGTAACCGGAAGCTTTCATCACCAGATTGAGCATATCCGCGCGCAGAGCAGGAGCCTTGGGATCAGCCGCGTGCGTAAACTCTTCCGGTACGGCAGGGCCCGGATCGCCGGCGAGCGGGTCCGCATCGGCGGGCGGCGCGATGGGCGGCACATCCCCTTCCGGTTCCCATGCAGGAGCCGAAAGCGACAAAAAGGCGGAAAGCTCCTGTACAGCCGCGCATTCTTCCGCGACACAGCGCGCCATGAACCATGCGCCGTAATCGTTGGTATGCGTATAATCTCCGGGATAAAAATAACGTTTGGCAGATTCCAGGCCCAGCCCTGTGATCAGATCCATGCTCCGCTTATGCAGGTCTAGGACAGGGACGCCGTATTCCTGCCCCACCTTTCTGCATTCGGCGGCGTACTCCGCCAGCAGATCGTTGTAGGCGCCTTCGCTGCCCTTCCAGGTATTGCGGCATAGGGGGGTAACAATTACCGGAACGGCGCCTTTTTCGCGTACTTCATCGATATAGCGGATCAGGTTGCTGCGGTATCCTCCTGCGGCCGTCAGATGGGCCAGCTTCTGGTCGTTGTGGGCGAACTGCATGAAGTAATAATCGCCGGGCTTTAAAGCCTCCTGCACGATGGCATAATGCCCTTCCTTTCGGAAACTCTCGGTCGTCAGGCCCGAATGCGCATGGTTGGATACGGCCGCTTTACAGTTAATATAGGCAGGAAAGCACTGCCCCCAGCCGCTGTAGCAGTGAAACGGATTGTAGGGATAGCTTCCCGTCTGGTCGGTTACGGTGGAATCCCCCGCGATATAGATCGTGGGCACGTCCGCTTCTTCTATGGTCAGGCCGGTCAGCCGGGAGATATCCGCCAGGACTGCGATATCAACAGACCTGCAGCCGACTCTTTCCAGCATGCCCCTGGGAATGATATCCGTTACGTTGACATTGCAGGAAAAAGTGAAATCCTCTCCGGGAGCGATCTGCGCCTCCTTTTTTGTCAGACGCCTGCGCTGCGTAAAAACGGTGAGGTCATGTATCCCTTCTGCGCCTCCGTTAATATGTAGGGTCACCCTGTAGTTGCCGCAGGCAGGGACATCCGCTTTAAAGATCAGCGGAACCGCTTTCCCGGCGCTGTCTATACGGCAGCCGTACTCATCTGCCGTAAGCTGTGACAGCTGCCGTCCCTTATACCAGCTCCAGATATCAAATCCGCTGTTGATCTCGGGGATTTGCAGATCCCTGTTCTCATCCCTGTTCTTTTCCGTGACAAATCCGTACCCCGCTTCCTTCGTATAAAGACTGTCTGCGGTTACAAAGATGCCTTCGGCATCCGAATTCCTGTTGAAATAATAAGTCTGCTGATACATGACAGATCCTTTCTGATTTTGTGTTTTTTCCTTTTGAATCACTTCCAGCCGCTGTACTCCAGTATGGCCTGCCGTGTGGTGCCGTCTGCGGAGGCGGGCCCGCTGTTGCGGTATGCCCGGGGGGATACCCCCATCACCTTGATGAAGTAGCGGTTAAAGCTGGATATGGAATGATAGCCCACCTGCTCCGATATGGATAGGATGGATTTTTCAGTGCTCTTTAACAGCGTACAGGCTTTTTCGATCCGGGTGCTGTTGATGAAGTCCAGAGGCGATGTGCCCATAATGTCGTGGAACATGCGCCGGAAATGGGTGACGCTGATATGGCACAGGTCGGCAAGCTCCTCAATGGAGAACTGCTGCATATAATTCTGGTGTATGTAGTCCAGGGCGGGGGAGATCATCAGCCGTCCGGAGGGGGTCAGGGCCAGATCGGCCGCGTCCTGCTCCTGCTTCTGGATCCTCCTAAGTTCGATGCACAGCGCCATCAAAAGTCCCTTCACGCAGGTCTGGTAGTTGGCCTTGCGGCACTTCATTTCACGCTCTACGGAAGTGGCCAGAAAATAAATCTGCGGATAATCCGCCTGGCTCATGATATGACAGAAGTTATGCGGGGAGGAAAACGGAATATCCAGCTCCGAGGCCGAATCCTGGAACATATCCTGAAACAGCTCGCAGGGATCGATGAACAGATAGGACCAGAGGCTTCCCATACCTGGGGAACTGTAAGTGGTATGGGTCACATGCCTTGGGACACAGGTAACGTCTCCGGCGCCAAACGGCATGGAGACTCCCTCAAATATCATCGTCCCGCTGTCCGCATGGCAGATCCCTATCTCCAGGCAGTTGTGAAAGTGCAGATGCTCGCTCACTTTATCGGAGATGCGCCAGCGGCTGCCGGTGAGCAGCAGGACCGGAAAATCCGGCGACAAATCGTACTGCCGGTATTCGATCACGGTTTTTTTCTTTGACATAAGCTACATCCTTCATAGACGGCCGTAACTGAACAGTATCTTCACAGCTTCCGGCTTTGAACTACAGGCGGCGAAAAGCGGCCGCGCCCAGGCGCCGCTATGTTGAATTATACTGGATGTTAAGACGAATTTCAACCGAAATATGCGGGCAAAGAAAGACAAAATTGTATAAAATGTATGGAATGCACCGCACATTATTGACATAAACAGCAAAAACCCCGGGTGACAGACATGAAATAAATAAAAACGGTAAATATAAGTGGTCGAAACTGCGCAGTTTTGAAGCAATATTGATTAGATTTTGCTCTATGTATTATATAAAATGATATCAATGAGAGCTTAATAAAACGCCGCTTAAAGTGTGCGCAGGTCATCAGCCTGTGGCCGGTGACAGTGAAAGGAGATCTGAAATGATAAAAGTGGAATATGATAAGGAAACTGTTTTAAATGCGATTGACAGTGTTGTTAAGAAAACCATGGCGATGGACCTCACTTGGGACTGGCCGTGCGGAGTCGCTTACTATGGCATCTGCGAGGCCTACGAAAAGACAAAAAAAGAAGAGTATATAAAGCTTCTGCAGGAACGTGTGGATGAGTACATGGAGCTGGGGCTGCCGGCCTGGACTGTCAATACATGCGCCATGGGCCACTGCCTGATCACTTTGTACGAAGCCACAGGCGACGAGAAATACTGGAATGTTGCTTTGAGCAAAGTGGATTACATAAGAAACAGCGCGCTTAGATTCGGAGATCATGTGCTTCAGCATACGGTATCCGTAAAGAATGATTTTCCGGAGCAGGCCTGGGCCGATACCCTGTTCATGGCCGCTTTTTTCCTGCTTAGAGTCGGTGTGAAGCTGCAGGATAAGGAGATCATCGATGACGCTTTAAATCAGTACTACTGGCATATCAAGTATCTGCAGGACCCTGCGACCAGCCTGTGGTATCACGGCTACAACAACATCAATAAGGACCATATGTCCGGCTTTTACTGGGGAAGGGCCAACGCCTGGGCCGCCTATACCATGTCACAGGTGAAGAGACGCCTGCCCCAGGCATATCTCTACCCGCAGTTTATGGATATTGACTGCGCGCTTCGGGATCAGCTGTCTGCGCTCAAGCAGCTGCAGACTGAGGACGGGCTGTGGCGTACACTGCTGGATGATGAGGAATCCTATGAGGAGGTTTCCGCAAGCTGCGGCATCGCCGCTGCCATGCTGGTAAACGGCAACCCACTGCATACAAAATATGCACAGAAGTCATTAAAGGGTATTCTCGATAATATTTCTCCCGACGGCCGCGTGCTGAATGTCTCCGGGGGAACGGCCGTGATGAAGGACCGCGACGGATACCGCGATATTTCCAGAGACTGGACACAGGGATGGGGACAGGGGCTGGCGCTGGCTTTCCTTAGCGAACTCCTTTGACCTGTGCGGCAGCTAGTTTATGCGGCATAGAGCATGTTTGAATAACAGGAATTTTAAGATATAGCAGGAATGGAGAGAGAATATGAGCGAGACAACGAACAAGACAAAAGGCAGCTTTACCCTTCCCGGAGAATCCGGATATGAGAAGCTGACATTGGAACTGGCGGATAAATGGGGCGCGGATGTGATCCGTGACAGTGACGGCACCGCGCTGTCCGACGAGATACTCAATGCGGGCTACGGCATCTATTCTACGATCTGCATTATCCGTGACCACAACGAATGGGCGAAGCAGAACCCGGACAAACTGCAGCAGACCTTTCTGATCACGCAGCCCAAGGTTGCCGTGGAGGGAGAGGTTTCCTTCCGTCTGCTCGACGATTTCTTTGAAGAGCAGTTCCGGATAAACGATACGGCAGAGGCCATGAAATACTGGCAGGTCTATGACCGGACCACCGGAGAAGAGGCGGACCGCGCGTCCTGGAGCTACTGTGCCGACAGCCAGACCGTGACAGTGACAAACGCTGTGAAATGGCATAAGTACACGGTGAGCTTTCTGGCATACCGCATATGGGAAGAGATTTCCATGTACAACCATACCACCAACAACTGGCAGAAAGAACATCTGATGCAGATCGACCCGGTTTATGAGGAGACACAGCAGTTCATGCTGGAGTGGATGGAAAACTGGTGCAAGGAGCATCCGATGACCACGGTAGTCCGCTTTACCTCCATGTTCTATAATTTCGTATGGATCTGGGGACACAGCGAGAAAAACCGCAGCCTGTTTACGGACTGGGGTTCCTATGATTTCACCGTCAGCACCAGAGCGCTGGACAACTTTGCCGATAAGTACGGATATTCCTTAACGGCGGAAGATTTTGTAAACAAGGGCAAGTACCACGTAACCCACATGCCGGCGGACGGCCACAAGAGGGACTGGATGGAGTTCGTGAATGAATTTGTGGTGGGCTTTGGCAGCAAGCTGGTGGATATCGTGCACAGATACGGCAAACAGGCTTATGTGTTCTACGATGACAGCTGGGTCGGCGTGGAGCCCTATCATGAAAGATTTGCAGAATTTGGATTTGACGGACTGATCAAATGCGTGTTCTCAGGATATGAGGCCAGGCTGTGCGCGGGAGTGAAGGTAAAGACCCATGAGCTGCGCCTGCATCCGTATCTGTTCCCGGTAGGCCTGGGCGGTAGTCCCACCTTCATGGAAGGCGGCGACCCTACGCTGGAGGCGAAAAAATACTGGAACAGCGTGCGCCGCGCATTATTGAGGGCGCCCATCGACAGGATCGGTCTGGGCGGCTACCTGCATCTGGTGGAGGGCTTTCCGGATTTCTGCGATTATATTGAGAAGGTGTCCGATGAGTTCCGCAGGATAAAAGAGCTGCATAAGCAGGGAAATCCCGTGAGTGTTAAGCCCAGGGTTGCAGTGCTCCACTATTGGGGCGGTCTGCGCCCGTGGACGCTTTCCGGCCATTTCCATGAGACTTATATGCATGATTTGATCCATATCAACGAGAGCCTTTCCGGACTGCCGGTGAATGTTTCCTTTATCAACTTTGAGGATGTGAAGAACGGACGCCTGGCGGAGTTTGACGTGGTGATCAATGCCGGCAGGATGGGCAGTGCCTGGAGCGGCGGCGATGTATGGAAGGATACGGGGCTGGTAGACCTGCTGACCGAATGGGTATATAACGGCGGCCTGTTCCTGGGCGTTGGCGAACCGTCTGCGGTGGAAGGCTGCGATACCACATTCCGCATGGCGCATGTGCTGGGCGTGGATGAGGATCTGGGAGACCGTGTGAACCATGGCAGATGGGCGTTTGATGTGGAAACCGTAGACGGTCTGCTGCCGGATGGCGCAGGGGTAGAGGGCAAGGATCATATCTACCTTACGGATGGCAATGCGCAGGTTTTGATGGAATCGGAAGGCCTGCCGGTGATCACAGCCAACCGTTTCGGAAAGGGCGCCGGCATCTATCTGGCTTCCTATCAGAATACGCTGGAAAATACGAGGATGCTGATGAATCTGATCCTGTACGGAGCCGGAGAGGATCTTAAGCAGGAATGCCTGACGGACAATGCGTATACGGAATGCGCTTACTATCCTGCAGGAAAGACGCTGGTTATGATGAACAACAGCGATAAACAGCAGAAGACGGCGGTGACCGTGGAAGGCCAGCGGGTGGAAAAAACCATAGAGCCATATGATACGCTGATTTTGAAACTGTAAAATAGAAAAGTTAAAAGCCGTTCGGCTGCCGGAGTGAAGCAAGAACTTCTATACCGGTGGGCCGGGCGGCTTTTTTTGAATGTCATGTGCAGAGTAACTTACTGCTCACGGCTGCCGATAACGCAGCGCATAGCGGGGCAGGGTCCGGTCCTCATAGGGATACCTCGAAGCCCGCCAGTTCTTTCGCTGCGTAGTTTGCAGCGTTAGAACCGCTGCGCGCTTCACGGAGCGAGAGCGCGTCCCTATGAGGACCGGACCCTGCCCCGCTATGCGCGGGATGTTTACGGCAACTGTGAAAGTTACTGTAGTAACAAACTGTGACATAATGTCCGCTTTTTGCCGTTTTCATATGGCATCTCATGTGCTATAATTCATTGAAACAAACATCAAATGAGCAGTATCTGGTTTGGCCGATCGGCCTTATTTCCCCTTTTTATGTATATGAAGAAAACATTTCAACAGGTCCGCACGATTTATTGCGCCGGCCGTACAAAAGCAGAGCAAAATCTTACGCTGCAGGAGGAGCAGGCCGAATTTTACAGGTGCTGTGCCATATTGCGGCCGATACTGATAATAGGACAGGTGGGATGTACTATGCTGCTTAAAATGGATGCGGCCGTTCTCTGCTCCTGTGAGGAAGAGCTGTGCCGTCTGGAGCGAAGGCTGGCTGCCGCAGCACAGGAGATGCAGCGGATCGGTGAGGAGCTTAGGCGGGAAGGCTCTGCCGGCGCCGGTGCCGGCAGCAGGGTTGTATCGGCCGCAGCGGGACTTCACGGAGTCTGCATGAAGCTTCAGCGGATGACTGCGGTTTTAAATGGAGCGAGGGAGGAGTATGGGCGCGCGGAACAGAGGAATCTTTCGGCCCTGCAGGATTTCGGACCCGGTCTCATAGCGGCTGGCAAAGCCTGCGGGGAGGCGGTGCCCGGACGGATTGCGGCTCCTATGTCGGAAGACTATCTGCAGGTCCTTGATACTCGTTATGAAAACGCTGTGCCCGAGGCTCGCGCACTCTATGACAAGTATAGAGATGAAATCGACATAGCGGATTGCTCTTTAAAAGACACCGCCTATTACAACGGCGTATGCAACCATGTAAAGTACAGCTGGGAAAATGACCTGGTGAGCGCCGACGGACCGGGATCGGTGTACTACCATGAGGTGGGTCATCTGATTGACGACCGGTCCAGGCTGTTTGGTTATTCCTCGAGCCGGGGGGAATTCGGCAGGCTGTTACGGTCGGACTTTGACGCCTATGTCAGCCGGGTGACGGAGGAATATGGATTTTCAGGGCGTGATGAGGCGTATGCCTATATCAGCGGCGCGCTTATGGTGGACCGGGACCGCAAAGCCGCTGTCTCTGATCTGATCGGAGGGTTGACGGGCAATGAATGTATCGGCGCATGGGGGCATTGGGATGACCGGTACTGGAACAATTACAAAGCGCTGGAGAAGGAAGCCTTTGCGGAATTTTTTGAAGCTTCGATGGGAGCGGATGCCATGAAGGTGCAGTATATCCGAGAGGTATTTCCGCGGGCATATGAAGAATTTTTGAAGACAGCCGGGGAGCTTTCACAATGAGCTGCGGTGCAGCAGGGACGGCAGCAGATCGGCCGACGAAACGAGAATGAGGAGGAATCAGGAATGATCATGGAACAGAGGATGTTATGGATGAAAGCGGTTAGAAAGAGGCTGCTGGCCTTTGGCGGCGCAGCGCTGCTTGCTGCAGCACTGGGAGGCTGCGGCTGGAACCGGGACAGGACCGTGCTGGAATTGATTCACGAAGATGCGGAAGGTGACGGAAGAAGCGTCATGTGGGACGGGGAGAAGGCGTGGCTGGGGCCGGATGAGCTGGATGCGCCCGGGCTGCTGGACGGCCGGGCAGGCATGCGCAGCGCCGTATTCTATGATGCGGAAGTGGGAGTGCAGCTGACGCTGGCCGGGGAGGATAATCTGCTCGCGTCTTTGGATACTGTCATATCGGACAGTGCCGAAGCGTTTATCGCAGAAAGCCCCACTCGGTTTCTGTCCGTATGCAGGCAGCAGGAGGGAGCGGCGGCTGAAAAGACGGATGCAGATGAGAGAAGTATGCGGGAGGAGGCGGTAAACGTTCCTGGAATGGAAAAATTGCAGAAACTGGAAACCGGACTTTATCTTACGGAAGGAGAGAGGGTGATGATCGGATTTTCAACTTGCTGCCGGAACAGTAACGGTGAGCTTTGCCGGGTCGTCTATGCGGGAATTGGCAATTATTCGGATATCCGTATGGAAGCCGGGACACTCATGAAACGCCTGAACTCCATCGGGCTGATGAAAAAAGGAGGAGGACATGACTGATATTCTGGAGTGTGAGACAGATGAACTATATGATGGCTGCGAAACAGTTTATGAGGCGTTCTACCGAATAAAAAGGGAGTCAGAGACGCTTCTTGTGCAGATGGAACAGCTGGCCAAGCTTTGGGAAGGCCCGGCTAACCGGCTCTTTCAGAGCTTTTATATGACGGACTGTGACCGCCTTATCCAGCTGTGCGGTTATGTTGAGGATCTGGGGGAATATCTGCAGAGGTGCGGTGAGAGTTATCGGTACTGCGATCAGGTTATTCTCGCCGGAGTGCAGATGTAAGGCGGAGGCGGCATGAAAAGAGGGCTTTATGTACGGCGGTGAACGTATCCGTGTCAACCTGTCTGAACTGAATGACGCTGCGTGGAAGATGGAACGCGCAGCCGTGCAGATCCGCATGGAACTGCTTAAGCTGGGAAGCTGTGTAAAAAGATCGGAAAACTACTGGACCGGTGCGGCTGGCGAAGGCTATCGAAAGAAATACTTGAAAGATGAATGCGCGCTGCGTGCCCAGGCATATAAATTTCAGGAATATGCGCGCCTGCTTCGCAACATGGCACAGATGTATGAGCAGAGGGAGAAAGAACTGGCAGAGCTGGCATCAGCGCTTGGCGCCGTTAAGATACGAACTGCGGATTGAGAAAATAAATAAGGAAACAAAGAAATCAACAAAAAAACAAATAATAAGCGGGATCAGAGAAATAAGCCGAAAGGATGGGCGGAGATGGCAGTTCCAATGACGGGAGAAGAGATTGACAGAGAGTACCAAAGAGCGGCCATGAGAGCGGAAGAACTGGAATCCCTTGCTGCCGGACTGCGCAGGCTGTCCGGAGAGGAGTATGAGAGTGCGTTGTCCGACATTCGCTGCGCCTGGCGCGGGGAAAGCGCACAGCAATACCTAAGGCGCGCAAATGAATTATCACAAGAGATCATGCACTGCAGCGCAGAACTGCTGATGTCCGCGCAGTCCCTGCGGGCGGAGGCAGCTGCCGTCCGGGACGCGAAAAAAAGGGCAGCTGTCCGGGCCAATTGAAATACTGTAAAACGGAAAGATCGGGCAATAGAGCTGGGCCGCAAAGCTGTGATGGAATATGAAATCCTGTATTTATCATCAGACGGAGTGATCACAGCTAAAAATTGCCGCAGCGCAGGCGAGTCCGGTCACCTGCGCTGCGGCATCTGTTATCTGCTGAATTTATCCGCGGTAGAAGTTGATCAGACAGCCTGACAGGATGATTTTCCTCTCATCATCGGTCAGTTCACCCAGTCTAAGATCAAACTCAACCAGCGTATCCTTCACCGCGTAAGCTTTTATTACGGTCTGCTTAGTCTCAACTGCGGTGCGGATTCCGGGAATAAATATAAAATCAAGATTGTCAAACGGAAGCTCTTCTCTGTCATAGAGGAAGGGAAGCATGCCCCAGTTAATCAGATTGGAGCGGTAGCGTTTGGTGGCGTATTCCCTTGCGATGTTCGCCCAGCCGCCCAGCACCTTCTGACAGGAGGCAGCCTGCTCTCTTGCAGAGCCGTCACCCGGCTTTACAGCATAGATGGTGCTGCCGATGCCTGTGGCTCTTGCCTTCAGATCCGGATAGTACTCTTTCACCTTGCGGAATGCGTTTCCGATGGCTTCGCTCTCTTTCATCGGACATGCATCGGTGCGTCGGATTTCTTCAGCTGCGCGGACTTCCTTCGCGCGTCCTACATATTCCGGGTCCTTTCTGGAAAGCGTGAACTCTGCCAGACCGAGCGGATTGGAACGGTAGGAAGAAGTCTCTCCGGAAGGAATCAGTTCGTCCGTAGTGGTTACCGGATCATGGATTACAGATACCACACGCAGCAGCAGGTCTTCTGTCAGGGGAACCATGCCTGGCCAGTCCGTAATGTTCGGGCCAAACTTGATCGGCACGCTGGGGTCTGCCTTGCCGATACCGTTGTATACACGGTTCTCATAGATGGTTTTGTCAAAGAAATAGCGCGGTTTGCCGTAATTGGCATCGATATCGGTAGCGGCGGTCAGATATCCTTTATTTCTGGCGGTAGCTGCGATGGAACGGGCATCCATCAGCGCTACGGAAGCAATCTGGCCGTTGGTAACCTTGGAGCCTTCTCTGTTCGGGAAGTTTCTGGTGGAATGACGGATGCTGAAGCCGTTGTTTGCGGGCACATCGCCTGCGCCGAAGCAGGGGCCGCAGAAGGCTGTCCTTACGGTGGCGCCCGTCTCCATCAGTTTAGCGATTGTGCCGTTTTTCACCAGTTCCATAAAGATCGGCTGGCTGGCCGGATAAACGCTTAGTGAAAATTCGTCGGATCCGATGCTGTAACCGTTTAAGATATCTGCGGCATCGCATATATTTTCAAAACCGCCGCCTGCGCAGCCTGCTATGACTCCCTGATCCACATAGAGCCTTCCGTCCTTTATCTTATCCTGAAGATGAAAGTTCACCTTGCTTCCGAGGCTTACACGGGCTCTTTGCTCCACATCTGCCAGCACATCCTTCAGATTGCGGTTAACATCCTCAATGGTGTATGTATTGCTGGGATGGAACGGCATCGCAATCATGGGTTTTACCTCGCTTAGGTCCACAACGATCATGCCGTCATAGTAAGCTGTGGCTTTCGGATTAAGTTCTGCGTATTCTTCCGCCCGGCCGTGCAGTTCAAGATAATCCTTTACCTGGCTGTCGGTACGCCAGATAGAGGAGAGGCAGGTGGTCTCGGTCGTCATCACATCGATGCCGATGCGGTAATCCATTGTGAGATTGGAAATTCCCGGGCCCACAAATTCCATCACCTTATTGTTGACGTATCCGTTTTCAAAAACGGCCCCGATAATAGCCAGCGCGATATCCTGGGGCCCAACGCCGGGCTGCGGTTTCCCGGTCATATATACGCCCACAACCTTCGGCATGTTGATGTCATAGGTCTTTTCCAGCAGCTGCTTTACCAGCTCCGGGCCGCCCTCGCCGATCGCCATGGTGCCCAGGGCGCCGTAGCGGGTGTGGCTGTCGGAGCCCAGGACCATTTTGCCGCATCCCGCCAGCATTTCGCGGGCATACTGATGGATAACGGCCTGGTGGGGCGGAACGTAGACTCCGCCGTACTTTTTAGCACAGGATAAACCGAACATATGGTCATCCTCGTTTATCGTTCCGCCCACCGCGCAGAGGCTGTTGTGGCAGTTGGTAAGCACATAAGGAACCGGAAACTTCTCCAGTCCGCTGGCCCTTGCGGTCTGAATAATTCCTACAAAGGTGATATCATGGGAAGTCAGACAGTCAAATTTGATGCGAAGCTTTTCCATACTGCCGGTCGTGTTGTGATTTTTCAGAATCGAATAGGCCATGGTAGCTTTGGCAGCTTCACTCTTATCGGGAACATTGCCGCCGAGCCTGGATTTTAAGACGGCGCCGGCTTCAGCGTTATCTTCAATCAATTCGGTCCCATTTAACAGATAGGCACCGTTATCAAAAAGTTGAATCATTGCTTTTCCCTCCTGTATATTAATAGAATACCATATATTATCAACGATAACAGGGGGAAAAGTCAAGCATCAAATCCGTACACCACTTCGTTTGCCAGGATTTCACCCTTTTCCAGGGCGGAAGCGTTATCGAGAGTCACACGTGCGATGGCTTCCATGGCCTCTTTTGTAAAAAATCCCTGATGTGAGGTGATCAGCACATTGGGGAATGAAATCAGCCTGGCGAGGATGTCATCGGTCACGATCTCGTTGGAATTATCCTCATAAAAGATGCCGTCCTCCTCTTCGTAGACGTCCAGGCCGACTCCGGCAAAACGGTCGCCGTCCCGCAGAGCGTCCAGCAGCGCCGCCGAATCTATCAGAGCGCCTCTGGAAGTATTGATCAGATATACGCCTTTTTTCATCAGCGCGATGGTATCCGGGTTGACGATATAATGTGTATCCTTTGTTAGAGGGCAGTGCAGGGATATGATATCGCTTTTCTGCATCAGTTCTTCCAGAGAGACATAATCCACATCCAGCGTATGATCCGGATACGGATCGTACGCCAGTATGCTGACTCCGAATCCGGAAAGAATCCGGATCATGGCCCTGCCGATCTTTCCGGTGCCGATCACGCCGGCTGTCTTTCCGTAAATGTCGCTTCCCATCAGGCCCTGTATTGTCATATTAAAGTCCCTGGTTCTCGCATAAGCGCGATGCGTTTTGCGGTTGACAGTCAGAAGCAGCGCCATGGCAAACTCCGCTACGGCCTCCGGCGAGTAACTCGGCACTCTGAGGATGTGTATCCTCCCCCGGGCGGCCTTTATGTCCACATGGTTATAGCCCGCCGATCTTAGAAGGATTGCTTTTATCCCCATTTGGCATAAAGTGTCGATGAGCGGTTTGTCCACCTTGTCATTGACAAACACGCATACCGCATCATATCCGTTGGCCAGCGTAATCGTATCCTCGTTAAGAAGCCCTTCAATAAACTTTATCCTGTGCCCGTATTCACGGCTCAATGGTTCAAACCAGAGCCTGTCATAAGGTTTTGTTCCGTAAAATGCAATTTTCATGTTATTGTACCTGCCTTTCCGTTTCTGTTAGCCTGTTATGCAGCGGCAGAAGCAGCTGCCCATACATTACTTTCAGGATATGCTGTTCATAGCTGCCATGCGCTGCTTTATTGGCAGCCGTAAATGGTAACTCTGGTTTAGTATGTGCGGCAGCGCCGGAAGATATCCGATTGCATTTTAGAATGAAATAGTTTATGCTGAAGATAATAAAGCGGGAATGGAGGAGACTATGAAATTCATAACGATAGGTGAACTTCTGATGCGGTTATCTCCGCCGAATTACGAAAAGATACGTACGACCAATTCTTTTGTACTAAATTACGGCGGTGCTGAGGCAAATGTTGCGGTATCCCTGGCGAATCTGGGCGTGGACAGCACCGTATTCTCTGTGGTGCCGGACAATGATATCGGTAAATCCTGTATCCGTTATTTAAAGGCCAATGACGTGCATACCTCGCCGATCCTTTTTTCGGGAGAGCGTCTGGGGCTGTATTTTCTTGAGGAAGGCATCTCCGTGCGCGCCTCCCAGGTGATTTATGACCGGAGGTATTCGGCCTTTGCGGAATACGACTATGCGGATACGGATATGGAAGCGGTGCTTAGAGGGTATGACTGGCTGCATCTTAGCGGGATAACTCCCGCGCTGTCCTTAAACTGCAGGGTTCTGATGGAGAAAGCATTAAAGGCGGCGAAAAAGCTGGGAATGACCGTCAGCTTTGATCTGAATTTCCGTTCCAAGCTTTGGAAGTTTGACGAAGCGAGGGATGTTCTTAGCACCTATATGCCGTATGTGGATGTACTAATCGGAATTGAACCCCTGCATCTGTATAATAAGGAGGGCGGGGATGTCAAGGACGGCCTGTCCATGCAGCCGGGATATGAGGATATGGACCGGGTATTCAAGGCTCTGGACGAACGGTTCCATTTCAAGGCCATCGGCCGCCATGTGAGGTTCGTGCATTCCAGCAATGAGAATTCTCTCATGGCTTATCTTTATAAAGATGGAAAAACATATGAGAGCAATCTCATGCGCTTTAATATCCTGGACCGTGTGGGAGGCGGCGACGCCTTTTCCAGCGGCATGATATTTGCACTCATGGAGGATATGGAAGGAGCGGAAGCCGTAAATTTCGCCGTGGCGTCTTCTGTTATGAAGCATTCCATACACGGAGATACCAACATTACGGACAAGGAAAGCATCATGAGACTGATGAACAATACCTTTGAAATACAGAGATAGAAAGATGAGACAGACAGAGCAGCAGAGTGAAAGCTCACAGGGGGCCAATAGGAAATTCCTCCGTAATTTCCTATTGGCCCCCTGTGAGCTTATTTGCGGACGGGATTCTCTTTATTCGTAGTCGCAGACATTGATCCATGTCTGCAGTAATTCTCTTTCCTCAGGACGGTTCTTGGTCATCTGAGCCGCGGCAACCAGCGGGAGCCATCCCTGTACATATCCCTTGGGGGTATTGGTCTTTTCACAGAACAGATTCAGATATTTGTATGCCATATCCAGGTCTTCCAGGGCCAGCAGCAGGTAAGTTCTCGCCACATCGGCGCTGGCGTTGCCCTGAGTTGCGTGTACCCAGTCGATGATATACCAGTCATCCCCGTCCACTATGATATTGTGGGGGCTGAAGTCTCCATGGCACAGCTTGTTATGCTTCGGCATGCCGTCCAGACGGGTCAGCAGATCATATCTGGTGATTTCGTTGATGGAATCCAGGCTCTGGATCTGGCGCACCATTTTTTCTTTTAATTTGTTGAGCAGAGGGCATCTCTTGGAATGCACTTCCAGATGAAGGTCCACCATTTTATCCAGATACTCATCAATTTTATCCGGATTTTCCTGCATCAGCTGGTGCAGCGTTTTGCCGTTTACAAACTCCTTGGTGATGGCCCAGCGCCCGTCTTCCACTACCGAAACTGCCAGGATTCTGGGAATATGAAGTCCCAGGTCCTCCACTCTGGCTGTGTTGAGCGCTTCGTTTAAAACTTCGGCTTTTGGGAAATCTTTCGCGAATACCTTGACTGCGGTGTCGTCAACTTTGTATACTTCGTGCTGTCCTGCTGATATTAATTTTCTTTCTCCCATGATATTCTCCATTTCTGTGCCTGCACATGGCGGCATCCGTTTCATCCTGTGAACTGCGGTTTCGTGCGCTCTCACAGGTTTTATATGTTTTCGATTACTATGACTGAATTATACCACCAAAATGCACAATAATCATTGGGCATTTTAACGAAAGAAAAACAGGTTTGCCAACAATATTGCCGATGAGATTGACTTTTAATTCACAATAATAAAAAATAATACACAAATTGCATTGTATATTATGTATAAAATGACGAAAGGAGGGAATATGATGAGTTCAGCGCGAAATACTAAGACCATCGGTGCGGAAATTTCCAGACTTCCTGTTACCCAATGTATTGACAGGCAGAAACGATTTTTCTACAATAGAGAGGATCGAACGGAAAGAGGGACAAACATGAAAGGATTCAATACGAAACGGAGACATTGATGAAAAAACTTTTACTCGTATCAGTTCTCATGCTGTTATCACTGACCTCGGCCGGCTGCGGTAAAAGCGGCGAACCTATACGGAAAACAGCGTTGAAACTCAACACGGTAGTTCAGGTCACCATATATGATTCACAGGATGAATCGCTTCTGGACGGCTGCATGGAGGTATGTGACCGTTACGAGCAGCTGCTTAGCAGGACCGTTGATACGAGCGAGATCTCCCGCCTCAACAGCGGTGAAACGGATTTGGTATCGGAGGAAACTGCAGGGCTGATACGCCGGGGGCTTTATTACGGCGATTTATCGGAGGGAGCATTTGACATCGCTATTGAACCGGTGTCCAGGCTATGGGATTTCACTGCGGAAACACCGAGCCTCCCGGACAGGGAGGATCTGGAGAAAGCCCTACCCCTGGTGGATTACCGGGGTGTTCATGTGGACGGATGCCGCGTGACATTTGATCAGGCGGGGATGGGAATTGAGCTGGGTGCGATCGCCAAAGGCTATATTGCGGACCGGCTCAAAGAGTATCTGCTGGCAAACGGGGTGAAGAGCGCGGTGATCAATCTGGGGGGCAATGTGCTCTGCGTGGGCAGCAGGCCTGACGGCAAGCCATTTCAGATTGGGATACAGAAGCCGTACGCGGGGTATCAAGAGATCACTGCGGTAGCCGAAATTACAGATCTGTCCGTCGTATCCTCGGGCATATATGAGAGATATATCACTGTGGATAATAAACAGTATCATCATATATTGGATCCTAAAACCGGCATGCCCTTTGATAACGGGCTGGTAGCTGTTACGGTATTCACAAAGGATTCTACGGACGGGGACGCGCTGTCCACCGCCTGCTTTGCCCTGGGAATGGAAAAGGGCATGGAACTGCTTGAAAATCTGGACGGTGTGTACGGGGGTATATTCATTACAAAGGACTATGAGCTGCATTATACGGAGGGACTTAAAGGCCGGATAAAAATAACAGAAACGCCTAACAGCGGGAAATGAGGGGAAAAGAAATGGCAGAAGAACTGACAGAAGAACTGAAATATGTGGTGGATGTGCTGGAGAAGCTGGTGAACACACCCAGCCCGTCCGGCTATACCGCAGAGGTGCTGGGATTTGTGGAGTCGGAAGCTCGCAGAATGGGATTTGAGACGGCGCGCAACCGCAAGGGCGGGGTGATTGTCTCGGTGCAGGGAAAAACGGAAGAGGTGCTGGGGCTGTCCGCCCATGTGGACACCCTCGGAGCAATGGTGCGTTCGATAAACAGCGACGGCAGCCTTAGGATGGAGCCCATCGGAGGTTATATGATGGAAACCGTGGAGGGAAGCTACTGCAAGATACATACCCGCTGCGGCAGAGTTTATACCGGCACCATACTGACCGTTCAGCCTTCCGTCCACACCTATGACGATGCCAGGAAACTGGAGCGCAAAGCTTCCAATATGGCGGTGCGCATAGATGAAGAGGTAAAGAGCAAGGAAGAAACAGAAGCGCTGGGCATTGCTCCGGGAGATTTTATCAGCCTGGACCCCTGCTTCGTACATACGCAAAGCGGCTTCATAAAGTCCAGGCATCTGGATGACAAGGCATCCGTGGCCGTGCTCATGGGACTTCTTAAAGCAGTCGCGGATTCAGGAAATCGGCCGGAACAGTGTCTGCGCATCCTTATAAGCAATTATGAGGAAATCGGACATGGGGCAAGCTATATCCCCCAGGAGATCACCGAATTCCTTGCGGTGGATATGGGGGCGCTGGGAGAGGACCTTTCAGGCGATGAATACAGGGTATCCATCTGCGCGATGGATTCATCCGGCCCTTATGACTATGAGATGACCGGACGTCTGATTGAAATTGCGAAGGAAAAGGAAATCGGTTATGCGGTGGATATATTCCCGCATTATGGTTCTGATGTATCGGCCGCGTTAAGCGCAGGCAACAATATAAGAGGGGCGCTGATCGGACAGGGTGTACACGCTTCGCACAGCATGGAGCGGACGCATGAGAAAGGGCTGCTGCAGACACTTAGACTTTTGAAGGGATATATAGGCATTGAATGAACCGTGGGGCTGTGAAATAATGGAGCTGCTTTGACTCCGTTTTTACATAGGAAAGTTCCCTGAACTCTCCTATGTAATAAAAAAGCCCTCCGGGCAGGAACGCACTGCGGCGGAATGGAATGATGTCGCTGAAGCGACCCGCCGCAGGCGGAGAATCCCGCGAGCGGGATTCTTATTTATAGCCTCATGGTCGGTAGATGAAAATGGTCAGTATATGAAAGAATGTCAGTATATCAAAAAATATTACACAGAAAGCCCGCTGTGATAGGAGAGATTTCCGACCAGATCTAAAAACTGCTCCTTTTCTTTCTCCGTCAGCGTCCGGTTAAGGATATGTGCATAAGGAATGGCCGTAAAAAGCTTATGCACAAACAGCATGGCCTTTCTGTACTCATCGGTAAACGAAGCGCAGGAAACCTGGCCGGTATCCCAAGGATTGCTCCAGGCTGTGTGAGACAGATTGAGCGGGTCCCTGATAGGAATTTCCACATCTGTGATAAATTTGGAAGAAAGCAGCGGATAGGGAAGCACAAAGCGTTCCACGCCTCTTACAAGCCGCTTGCGTTTGGCCTTGGGATCCGTCAGCAGGGCTATGATCAGGCGCGATTCGGTCAGGATATAGCGGATGAATGCGGGCGTGACGAAATACCGGCTTTTGCCAAAAAGGTCTTTGAGCGTATCGTATAGGCTGCGGCTTAAAAAAGTGGTTACGGTCAGAAGCTCCCGCGGAGCGAACTGAAACGTTTTTTTAACGTTGAAGCGGGACAGCGGTATATGCTTATAATGATCCAGGATTTTGGCATCGATCACCATTTCCAGATCGGCATGTCCGGCAATGCTGGCGTTCTCCCCGCTTCCTGCACGGTAGCCTGCGCGCGCATATACATAGGGATGACAGCGGGAGTCCAGCGCGTAATGGCACAGGAAACCGCATAGATAGGCCAGCGCGGTTTCACGTTCTTCCAGCGTATGGTAGCTGCCTATCTGCCCGATGGCGCTTGAAAAAAACTCGCGGGTTCTGTGCCCATGCAGGTAAGAACCAATATTTTTATGGTTATGGTGCCTGAGCAGAGGCAGATGATAAAAGAAGATGTCGGGGCCCTGCAGGCCCAGAAGATAAGCGGTGCGGTTGCTTCTTATGGCGTGCTTCAGCTCCTCTGACGGTATATGACGGTAACAGCTTAAGCCGAAAAAGTAGTGTGTAACGAATCCTGGCATAAATCGCAAGCCTCCTTTGTCTTTTGCCGGCGCTGCGGCAGATCAGCCGCAGCGGGAAGATATTATGCCTCCGGGGCGGCCCGCCGCAGGCGGAGAATCCCGCTTACGGGATTCTCTTTATTCCGCTGTCAGCACAGTACAATGATTTGATCCGGAGTTGTCTGTGCCGGGATGCTTCTGGTAGCAGCGCCGTACAGTACGATCAGCGTGTGGTCGCTGACGCCGCATAGAAAATCCTGTCCGGTTTTGGTTATGATATCTGTGCTGTCCGAAATATTCAGCCGTAAGGTCCTGTCGGAACTGACCAGATTTCTGTCGAAAAAGTCCACTTTGATGTTCTGCCAGGAAGTCGCCTCGCCGATCACAAGGGCATTGTACTGCGGCGGATAGATCAGGGGCATCGGCGCATTGCCGTCATAAAAGCCGATGATCTGCATACCGGGAATGATTCTTGCCTGACGGACAAAGTAGGTATCCGGCCCGGCGATCAGATTGGCGATGCCGGCTTCAGGGGTGCTGATTTCGATCACCTGATAGCAGCAGTTTTCGGTATGGGGATAAACCGCCAGCACAACACCGGTTATGGAGAGATATTCCACAGGGTTAATATTGTTATTCCAGTTCATCATATTATTCAGAAATCCTTTCGCGGAGGGTTCTGATGTATCATATGCCCCAACAATATAGTTTGCTTCTATATTATCATATTATTCTGTACAGTAAAGGAGAAAAAATGATATACTGTCTGGTAAGAGGAAGCACACTAAAGGTGTGCACATGCCATCAACCTCCGGCTGATGGCATAGAAAGAAGGGATGCGCTATGACACTGAATATTGCTCACAGAGGTTTCTCCGGCAGGTATCCGGAAAACACGATGCTGGCGTTTGAAAAAGCTCTGGAAGCGGGAGCCGACGGCATTGAACTGGATGTACAGCTGACGGGAGACGGACAGCTGGTGATTCTTCATGACGAACGGCTGGACCGCACCACCGACGGCAGCGGGTTTGTAAAGGATTTCACATATGAGGAGCTTATAAAACTGGACGCCTGCGGCGAATTTAAAGGAAAATTTGAAAAGCAGAGGCTGCCGCTTCTGCGGGAATACTTTGAGTGGGTAAAGGATACCGGGCTCATAACCAACATCGAGCTGAAAAACGGGCTTTACTATTATTCCGGTATGGAAAAGATGGTCTGCGGAATGGCAGAAGAATACGGCCTGGAGGACCGCATTATCATATCCTCCTTCAACCCCGCTTCCATTGTGCTCTGCAAGCAGTTTGCCCCTCATATAAAGATGGGCTTTTTATGCGAGAGGCCGATTGGCAATGCTGAGGCTTTTATCCGCGACTGCGGCGTGGATTATATGCATTCTGAGGTGCACTATACGCCCGACTCCCTGATCTTAAGCTGTAAGGCGTCAGGAATCGGCGCGAACCTGTGGACCGTGAATGAAGAGGATCAGATGGACCGGCTGCTGGCGCTGGATATCAACGGAATTATTACCAATTACCCGGATGTGCTGGCTGAGAAAAAAGCGCAGCTGTAAGAACAGATGCCGGGAGCTGCTTTTGGATATCGATCCTATTGAACAAATAAATAAGGGATCGCGTTTGCGATCCCTTATTTGTGTCCGGCCAGAAAAAAACACCGACCCCGCAGCTCATATGTCTGCAAAATCAGTGCTTTAAGTGCGCCTTCAGGGGCTCGAACCCTGGACACCCTGATTAAGAGTCAGGTGCTCTACCAACTGAGCTAAAAGCGCATCTCTTATCTTCTGTAATAGCTTGTCCGTAAGACGAAGACTATTATAGCGCATTGATTTTATAATTGCAAGTGTTTTTTTAGAAAAATTTTATTGCTTCCTGCTCTTTCAGCGACTATAATCAAATGAGGAGGGCTGTGAGACATGAATTCTATGCAAAATAACAAATTTGAATCGAATAAAAAGTATTTTACAATCAGCGTTTATGCCATTGGAGTGGTTTTGGTATCCGCACTTATTGTGCGGGCCATTTTTATGTGGGAGCAGACTTCCGCTACCTTACGCGGGATTATTTCCGTGCTGTCTCCTTTTATGGCGGGGGCATTTATTGCATTTGTGCTGAATCCCCTGGTGAAAACTCTGAATAAGAATTTTTTTGAGAAAGTGTGTAAGGTCAAATCAGCCCGGGTCAGAAACGGACTGTCCATCCTGATATCGTATATTCTGGGAGTCGGTCTGGTGGTGGTGGCGTTTCTCTTTATCCTGCCGCAGGTGTTTAAAAGCCTGGGGGATCTTGCGGTGATGATACCGGGATGGTATGAGAAGCTTCTGCAGCTGATCATGGATCTGGAGGAACGGTTTCCGGAGCTGGATTTCGCGCAGATTAATAAGGAAGTGGATAATCTGGGGCAGACTATTTTTTCTTATGACAGCGTAAAAGCCGCCCTGACCAATATTATGCCGGTAGTGTTTAACACGTCGATCTCGTTGGTGAAGATGATCGTAAACGCGCTGATCGCGCTCATGGTTTCCTGCTATCTTCTGATTGATAAGAAAATCATTTCGGCGAACTTCAAAAAGCTGATCTATGCACTGTTCCAGAGGGACAGCGCCGCGCTGATATGCAAGAGCACCAGGGAGTGCGGGGATATCCTAAGCAGCTTTATTTCCGGAAAGTCACTGGATTCGCTGATCATCGGCATCCTCTGCTTTGTAGTGATGAATATCTTAAAGCTGCCCTATGCGCTGATCATCAGCGTAATTGTGGGCATCACCAACATGATCCCGTATTTCGGACCGTATATCGGAGCCGTGCCCGGAGCGATCATACTGGTCATGATTTCACCGGTGAAGATGGTGATCTATCTGCTGATGATACTGGTTATCCAGCAGTTTGACGGGCTGTACCTGGGGCCTAAGATCCTTGGAGATTCTACGGGACTGCGCCCCGTATGGATCATCTTTGCGGTGTCGGTAGGCGGTGCCGCCGCAGGCGTGGTGGGCATGTTTCTGGGAGTTCCGGTGGTGGCGGCCGTGGCACATCTTACAAACCAATGGCTGGATTACCGCATCCGCAAAAGACAGGAGGCACAGCTGCAGGACGGGGATGAAAGGGATAAAGAGGCGGAAAGCGCCGGGGATAACGCGGATAAATGAGAAAGCAGTGCATAAAAATACGTCCTATTGAATATAAACGCTTCGCTTAGGATCGCACTGCGGCGGGAAAGTATTCTGCCGCTAATGCGGCCCGCCGCAGGCGGAGAATCCCGCAAGCGGGATTCTTATTTTATTTTAGACATCCTGTCCGGCCGGACAGGATGTCTCCGTATCTGTCAGAGCACAGAATCCAAAATCTGTGTCAGAGCCGCCTTGGACTGGAGTCCTACAACGGTCTTAACAGCTTCTCCGCCCTTAAACAGGATCAGGGTCGGTATGGACTGCACACCGTATTTTGCGGCAGTTTCCATGTTTTGATCCACATTCAGCTTGCCGATCTTTATCCTGTCTGCGTATTCCGCCGCAAGATCCTCTACGATCGGCGCCAGCATTTTGCAGGGGCCGCACCAGTCCGCGTAGAAATCCACCAGCACCGGCTGGCCGGATTCCAGCACTTCCTGTTTGAAACTGCTGTCTTGAAATTGTAAAGCCATGTCTCTTTCCTCCTATTTGTTTTTCTTTCCTGTGGAATCCAGGACTTTATTCACCTCGTCAATAGAGCGCTTCAGGTTCAGCGCGGTTTTATTTAAGGACTGCTTATCATAAGTTGCCTTTGAGATCTTTTGCTGCAGGGTCATTTTCCTTGGCAAGAGATGTCACCGCCGCTTTTTTAATTTGCCTTAGTATATGCAGCCGGGCACTTTAATATGCCGATATTACATCATGTCAGCATGTCTGCCGACATTATATCATAACAGCACCGGCCTTGCAATCAGCTTGCAGATGGGGTTTCCCATGGCGGAAAAGCGTTCCTCGTACTCGGTCATTATGTTTCCGGCATTCATCCCGCTGTGGTGCAGATCGAAGGTATACTCCGCCAGCTCCCAGCCGGCCTCTGTTACGGAGCGGAGGGAGAATTCGAACAGCTCCCTGTTGTCCGTTTTAAATTCTACCTGTCCTTCCGGCATCAGTATGTGCCTGTACCGTTCAAAGAACTGCGGCGAGGTCAGCCTGCGTTTGGCATGCCGGTCCTTGGGCCAGGGATCGGAAAAATTCAGGTATATGCGGGATACTTCGTTTTCGGAAAAGACATCTGTAATATCTTCCGCATCCAGCCGCAAAAAGTACAGGTTCGGGGTATCGTTTTCGTCTTTCTTTTCCAAAGCGCGTATGAGGACGCTGGAATATTTTTCAATACCGATGTAGTGGATGTCCCTGTGCGCGAGCGCCAGTTCAGTTAAAAATTTACCCTTGCCCATGCCGATTTCAATATGCAGAGGGGCGGTATTTTTGTAAAATTCATTCCATTTTCCGCGCCATTCCTGTGGGCTTGTGACAGTGTACGGGCTTTCCTTAATGGCCTCGCGGGCGCCGGGAATATTTCGCAGTCTCATTGTATTTTCTCCATTTTTTCATATTGAATTTTGCGCAGTACATTTTATTTTATACTAAAACAGATAAAAATGGAATGATATCAGGCGAAAAAAGTAATAAATTAGCTATGGCTTTTTTTAAAAAAAGGTGTATGATATTTATCATGATAAGAGTGAAAATGGATGACCCCCTGCATGCCTGCGGGGAATAAATTGAAGGGAGGATTTTCATGAACCAGATCATCGAAAAGATATCGGAGATTGAATCTGCCGCGTCTGCCCTGATGGATGATGCAAATGAGAAGAAAAAGGCATACGCGGAAGAGATGAAGGAAAAGACGAAGGCGTTTGATGACAATCTAGACCGGACTACCAAGGCAAAGCTTGAAGAGATCCGCAGTGAGATGCATGAAAAGATAGAGAAAGAGATAGCACTGATGAAACAGGATACGGAGAAGCAGATCGCAGATCTCCAGAGCGCCTATGATGCACAGCATGAAAAGCTGGCTGCGCAAGTGCTGAAATCTCTGCTGGAGGAGTGATCGTATGGGAAGCTTGCTCACGTACAGTGGAGTTACCACTAAAGTGAAAGCGATGAGAAGCCGGCTGCTTACGGATGAGGATTACAGGGAACTGGCCTCGTTTAAAAGCGTTCCGGAATGTGCGGCGTTTTTAAGACGGCATGAAGGTTATGCCGATCTGCTGGACGCGGCGGGAGATATGCCTCTTCACAGAAATGATCTGGAGAATCTTCTGACCTATTCTTTATATCGTGACTACTATAAAATCTACAAGTTCTGTGACATGAAACTTAGAAAATTCCTGGGTATATACTTTATACGTTACGAAGTGGCACTGCTTAAGACCTGTCTTAGAGCCATATTCGGACATAAGGATCTGTTTTTCGATCCGTCGCTTTTGATGGAATTTTTCAGCAGGCATTCCTTCCTGGATATGGAAGCCCTGTCTAAAGTTTCAACCATACAGGAATTAAAGGACTGCCTTAAGGATACTCCTTACAGCGCAGTTTTTGCACGCCTGGACCCCTCACAGGCCAAACTGCTGGACTATGAGAATCAGCTGGATCTGTACTGCTATAAGCAGCTTTGGATGGGGCTGCAGAAATATACGCGCAAGGGTGAACAGAAGCTGATTTCGGCCAGCTTTGGCAGCAGTATGGATCTTATGAATATCCAGTGGATCTACCGCTCCAAGAAGTATTACAGACTGGCCGGCCCGGTTATATATTCGATTCTGATACCGGTGAAATACAAGCTTAAGCCGGAACAGATCAAGAAACTTGTGGACGCGGAGTCGATGGAAGAGTTTTCGGCCGTGCTCAAGACAACGCCGTATGCGATTGTGGAAGGCGAGTTTAAGGAGCGGGGGATGACGCTGGAGGATTCCAGCCGTGCCATTGAGGATAAACTCCATCTTGCTGCTGGAAGGAAGGACCCGTATTCCATCGCTACCATCATATCCTATCTTTATTTTAAGGGTGAGGAAATAAGGAAACTGGTGACCGCCATAGAGGGCGTGCGCTATGGCCTGGATTCCAACACCATTTATCGATATATCATGAATTTAAAGGGAACCGGAGGTACTGTTTCGTGATTGAAAAAATGAAATTTTTAAGCATCACAGGTCCGAAGGCCGATATTGATCGCATGATGGATAAATATTTGTCCAAATATGAAATCCATCTGGAAAACGCGCTCTCAGAGCTGAAGACAGTCCGTGAGCTGACGCCGTATATTGAGCAAGATCCCTACAAACAGGCGCTGGATAAGGCGGCCGGATTTTGCCGCCAGCTGGGAAAGAAAGCTGGCATAACCGGCAGAAAGATCAGTATCGACGAGGCGAGATCCGTCGTCAATGACATTGACGGCAAGCTTTCCTCTCTTCTGGCCAAACGCGAGGAACTTGCAAAACGTCAAAAAGAAGATAAGGATGAGCTGGAAAAAGTGGCGCCGTTTAAGGGGCTGGATTTTGATCTGGATAAAATCCTGAAATTTAAGTTTATCAAGTTCCGGTTCGGCAAACTGACGAAGGAGGACTACCAGACCTTTGAGAAGTATGTATCGGCGGATATGGAAACGATTTTCTATCCGTGTAATTCGGATAAGGATCATGTGTGGGGCATTTTTTTTGTGCCCGCGTCGGAGTTTGACAAGACCGATACGATCTACTCGTCCCTTCATTTTGAGAGCACATTTCTGCCGGGTGATCTGACCGGAAGCCCTCTGGAGGTCTGTACGGCTTTGGGAAGGACGATTGCTGCCAGGGAGCAGGAGATCGCGGACTGTGATAAACAGATGCAGAAGATTCTCACAGACAATGCGGAGAATGTGATGGCTGCCTATGAAACCCTTCAGGCGGCTGAGGATAATTTCAATGTGCGCAAGCTGGCCGCCTGCACCAGGGAAGGGCATAACATGTTCTATATCCTGTGCGGATGGATGAGTAAAAAAGACGCCGCCCGCTTCCAGAAGGATATCGACAATGACGATACTATTTTCTGTATTGTGGAAGAAGATCACAGCAAGATCTTCAGCACACCGCCTACTAAGCTGAAAAACCCTAAGATTTTCCGGCCTTTTGAGATGTTCGTCAGAATGTACGGACTGCCGGCATATAATGAATTTGATCCGACGATCTTCGTCGCGCTGACCTATACCTTTATCTTCGGCTGTATGTTCGGCGATGCCGGACAGGGAATCTGCCTGCTGGTCGGAGGTGCGCTGCTGTATAAGCTTAAGAAGATGGACCTTGCGGCGATCATCTCCATGGCAGGAATCTTTTCCACCATATTCGGAGTGCTGTACGGCAGTTTCTTCGGCTTTGAGAATGTGATTCCGGCCTTGTGGCTCAAACCTATGGAGGCGACGGTGACACTTCCTCTTGTCGGAACACTCAATACGGTGCTGGTAATCAGCGTTGCCTTTGGTATGGGCCTGATTCTGCTTTCCATGTGCTTCAACATATTCAACGGCATCCGGGAAAAAGATATCGGAAAGATCGTATTTGATACCAACGGACTGCTGGGCGTTATCTTCTATGGCTCAGCGGTGGCGGTTATTGTACTGTTTATGACGGGCCATGCCCTTCCCGCAGGGATACTGCTCTTCTGCGCGTTCGGCATTCCGCTCATACTGCTTTTATTAAAGGAGCCCATTGTCAATGCTCTGGAGAAGAAACAGGAGAAATTAAGCGGCATCGGCATGTATCTGGTGCAGTCCGTATTTGAACTTTTTGAGGTGGTCTTAAGCTATCTGACCAATACCATCTCCTTTGTCCGTATCGGCGCGTTTGCGCTGAGCCATGCCGGCATGATGCAGGTGGTGCTGATGCTGGCGGGTGCGGAAAACGGCGGATCGCCGTCGTGGCCTGTCATCGTGATCGGCAACATATTTGTGGCCGGTATGGAAGGTCTTATTGTTGGCATCCATGTCCTGCGTCTGGAATATTATGAGATGTTTTCAAGATTCTTCCAGGGGTCCGGGCGTGAGTTTAAACCATATAAACAGAAATAAAGTTAATTATATTATTCAAGGAGGTCATGATCATGACGATGTTAGTGAAATTGCTTATTATTGCAGCTCTGGTTTTGAGTATTATTCTTCCTTTTGGTGTATATCTTCTGGGAGAGAAGAAAAAGGGACGTTTTAAAGCGGCGCTCGCCTGCAATGTATTTTTCTTTTTCGGCACTCTGGTAATTGCCAGCGTTATGCTGTTTGGCGGCACCGCGATGGCGGCCGGCGAATCTGTCGCCGCGGCATCCACCGGCATGGGCATGGGTTACATCGCTGCGGCGCTTTCTACCGGACTTTCATGTATCGGTGCAGGTATTGCCGTAGCCAGCGCGGCCAGCGCAGCCTTGGGTGCAATCAGTGAAGACTCTTCCGTACTCGGTAAATCCCTTATCTTCGTTGCTCTGGCAGAAGGTGTTGCTCTGTACGGCCTGATCGTTTCCATCATGATTTTAGGTAAGCTTTAATGCGGATGTTTCTGATCAGTGACAACCGTGATACCTGTACCGGCATGCGTCTGGCCGGCGTGGAAGGTGTGGTTGTTCATGAAAAGCAGGAGTTTAAAGATGTGGTGGATAAGGTAACGGCCGAAAAGGACATAGGGATTGTCCTGATCACCGAATATTTCGGCCGGAAGTTTCCGGAGCTTGTGGAGGATCTCAAGATGAGCCGGCTTCCGCTCTTCCTTGAGATTCCCGACAGACACGGCACCGGCAGAAAACCGGACTTTATCACGTCTTATGTAAACGAAGCCATCGGGTTAAAATTGTAGGCTATGTATCTAATTTTGAATAGAAGGTGAGAACAAGTGACAACCGAGGAAAAACTGCAGAAATTTTTGGAAACATCCATGGAAGACGCCAGAAGCAGGAGTATGGCGCTGTTCCATGAGTATAAGGACGCGTTAGATCAGATGTATGAACAGCATGTGGAAAATGAAACAGCCCAGGCGCAGCTGCGTCTGAAGCTGGAGGTGCAGCGGTTCGAACGCGATATGAACAAGGAACTGTCCAAGGAGCAAATCATGATCCGCCAGCGGATGAGCCGCAAGGTGGCTGATCTGGAGGATAAGCTGTTTGTTGAGGTTGAGAATCTGCTTGCTGAGTTCATGGAAACTCCGGATTATGAGGCATATCTGAAAAAGAAAATAAAAGAAGCTAAGGATTTTGCCGCGGGCCAGGAATTAATCGTCTATATCGATCCCGCCGATGAGGAGAGACGCCGCGGTCTTGAAATTGCTGCGGGCATCCGGCTGACGGTCAGTGAGTATTCTTTCCGCGGGGGTATACGGGCGGTAATCCCCGGCAAACATATCCTGATAGACAATTCCTTTGCTGCGAAACTGGCGGAAGCACGGGAAAACTTTACATTGGACGGAGGTAGGCTGCATGCTTAAGACCGGAACAATATATGGCATTAACGGCCCTGTCGTATATCTCAAGGGAAACACGGGATTTCGCATGTCTGAGATGGTATACGTGGGTAAAGAAAGACTGGTCGGAGAAGTCATCGGCCTGACTTCGGACACCACAACGATACAGGTGTTTGAGGAAACCACCGGATTAAAGCCAGGAGAAGAGGTAACCGCTACCGGTTCCGCGCTGTCCGTAATTCTGGCTCCGGGCATACTGAACAATATCTTTGACGGGATTGAGCGCCCGCTAAGCGAGATCGCAAAGAGCGGGGGCGCCTATATATCAAGAGGTATTAACGTTGATTCGCTGGATACCGGCAAGCTGTGGGATACCCACATGGTTATTGAGCCGGGGCAGACTGTTTACGGCGGTACGATCATTGCGGAGGTACCCGAGACTTCTGCGATTGTGCATAAGGTTATGGTCAGCCCGGATCTGGAGGGAACCATTCTCTCCGTTGTGCCGGACGGCAGCTATACGATAAACGATACGCTGGCAGTGCTTCAGACACCCAGCGGGGATGAGGTCAACCTGACAATGACACAGAAGTGGCCGATTCGTGTGCCCAGGCCTGTGAACAAGCGTTTTCCGGCCAGCAAGCCTCTGCTGACCGGCCAGAGAATCCTGGATACGCTGTTTCCCATCGCCAAGGGCGGAACCGCAGCTATTCCCGGCGGTTTCGGCACCGGAAAGACGATGACACAGCATCAGATCGCCAAGTGGTCCGATGCGGATATTATTATCTACATCGGATGCGGCGAGCGTGGTAATGAGATGACCCAGGTGCTGGAGGACTTTACAAAACTGGTGGATCCCAAGACCGGCAACGCGCTGATGGCGCGCACCACGCTGATCGCTAACACCTCCAACATGCCTGTTGCCGCCCGTGAGGCCAGCATATATACGGGAGTGACGCTGGCGGAATACTACAGAGATATGGGATATCATGTGGCAATCATGGCGGATTCCACCTCAAGATGGGCAGAGGCGCTTAGAGAGCTGTCCGGCCGCCTGGAGGAAATGCCTGCGGAGGAAGGCTTCCCCGCGTATCTGGCCTCCCGCCTGTCCGCTTTTTATGAGAGAGCCGGTATGATGCAGAATTTAAACGGCACGGAGGGCAGCGTGTCCATCATCGGCGCGGTATCGCCCCAGGGCGGTGATTTCTCCGAGCCGGTAACACAGAATACAAAACGTTTCGTGCGTTGCTTCTGGGGGCTGGATAAATCCCTGGCCTACTCCCGGCATTTCCCGGCCATTCACTGGCTGACCAGCTACAGCGAGTATATCAACGATCTGGCGCCCTGGTACGCTGAAAATGTGGATAAGAATTTCATCGATTACCGCAACCGCCTGATCGCCATATTAAACCAGGAGAGCAGCCTGATGGAGATCGTCAAGCTGATCGGAAGCGACGTGCTGCCCGATGACCAGAAGCTCACGCTGGAGATAGCCAGAGTGATCCGACTGGGATTTCTGCAGCAGAACGCGTTCCATCCGGAGGACACCTGTGTGCCGATGAGCAAGCAGATGAAGATGATGGACATCATCCTGTATCTGAACAAGAAGGCGAAATCCTTGGTATCCCTTGGGATGCCCATCTCCGTGCTGAAATCCGAACCGATTTTCGAGCATATCATTTCGATTAAGTACGACGTGGGAAATGATGAGCTGGAGAAATTTGACGATTATAAGAAAGAGATCGACGATTTTTATGAC
The DNA here is from genome assembly GCF_003477885.1 of Lachnotalea sp. AF33-28. Taxonomy (GTDB): domain Bacteria; phylum Bacillota; class Clostridia; order Lachnospirales; family Lachnospiraceae; genus AF33-28. The sequence continues at coordinate 67,938 of NZ_QUEE01000015.1, read as the reverse complement.
AGAGTTCTTGAGAAAAATGCATAGGAGGGATGAGATATGTCAATTGAATATTTAGGCTTAAGCAGTATCAGCGGTCCCCTGATTGCATTGGAAGGTGTGAGCGGCGCTGCCTATGAGGAAATCGTGGAGATTACAGTGGGCGGCAATGAGCGGAAGCTGGGCCGTATCATAGAAGTATATGAGGACAAGGCGATCATACAGGTTTTTGAAGGCACCGGCAACATGTCCTTACAGAATACCCATACAAAGCTGACAGGCCATCCTATGGAAATCGGCCTGTCCCCCGACATGCTGGGACGAACCTTTGACGGGATCGGCAGGCCGGTGGACGGTCTTGGCGAGATCGCGCCGGAGATGAAGCGCAATGTAAACGGCCTGCCGTTAAACCCAGTGACTCGTGAGTATCCGCGTAACTATATCCGTACCGGCATTTCCGCCATCGACGGCCTGACCACGCTGATCCGGGGTCAGAAATTGCCGATCTTTTCCGGAAACGGCCTGCCCCATGACCGCCTGGCCGCACAGATTGTAAAACAGGCTTCCCTGGGAAGCAATTCCGATGAGGAATTCGCAATCGTGTTCGCGGCTATGGGCGTAAAGAACGACGTAGCGGACTTCTTTAAGCGCACTTTTGAAGAGGCCGGCGTATCCTCCCATGTGGCGATGTTCATCAATCTGGCAAATGACCCGGTGGTTGAGCGTCTGATCACCCCGAAGGTGGCGCTGACAGTGGCGGAGTATCTGGCATTTGACTGCGGCAAGCATATCCTGGTTATCCTGACGGATATGACCTCGTATGCTGAGGCACTGCGTGAGGTTTCCTCCTCCAAGGGGGAGATCCCTTCCAGAAAAGGCTTCCCGGGCTACCTGTATTCGGATTTCGCCTCGTTGTACGAACGCGCCGGTATCGTGGAAGGGGTGAACGGATCGGTTACACAGATCCCGATCCTGACTATGCCCAACGACGACATCACACATCCGATTCCGGACCTGACAGGCTATATTACCGAAGGACAGATCGTTTTGGACCGCACACTAAACGGCCAGTCGGTCTATCCGCCCATCAGTGTGCTGCCGTCCCTGTCCCGTCTGATGAAGGACGGCATCGGCGAGGGCTACACGAGAGAGGACCATCAGGATCTGGCGAACCAGCTCTTCTCTTCCTATGCCAAGGTGGAGGATGCCAGAGCGCTGGCATCGGTAATCGGCGAGGATGAGCTGTCCGCTATCGATAAGAAATACCTGGAGTTCGGCAAGGCGTTCGAGGAACGATATATCGGACAGGGTGAGACAGAAAACCGGAGCATCGAGGAAACTCTGGATCTTGGATGGGAGCTGCTTAGCGTGCTTCCCAGAGAAGAGCTGGACCGTATCGATACCAAGGTGCTTGACAAGTATTATAAAGAGCGGTAAAAAGTGAGGGAAACAGATGAATCCAAACACATTTGCCACAAAAGGTAATTTAATCGCTTTGAAAAATTCCCTCGTGCTGGCCAGACAGGGCTACGAACTGATGGATAAGAAGAGGAATATCCTGATCCGCGAGATGATGCAGCTGATTCAGGAGGCCTCCAATGTCCAGACAGAGATCGACAGGACCTTTACAGAGGCTTATCAGGCTCTGCAGACGGCCAGCATGGAGCACGGCATGAGGTATCTGGAAGAGGTGGGATTTTCCGTACCGGTGGAGGATTCTGTCAGCATCAAGCTGCGCAGTATCATGGGGACGGAGATCCCGCTGGTTTCCTGTGAGACAAAAGATCTGGAACTGGTGTACGGTTACAATTCCACCAGCGAGTCCCTGGATATTGCCAGGCTGCAGTTTGAAAAGGTGAAGGAACTGACCGTAAAGCTGTCCACCATAGAGATATCGGCATACCGGCTGGCCGCCAGCATCAAAAAGACTCAGAAGCGGGCCAACGCGCTGAAGAACATCACGATCCCGCGCTATGAAAGCCTTGTTCATTCCATTACCAATGAGCTGGAAGAAAAGGAAAGGGAAGAATTCACCCGGTTAAAAGTGATTAAGAGAATGAAGGACAAAAACGCAGGCTGACAGAGCTGTTCTGTACCGGATCCGCCCGCGTTATAGCAGTAAACAGGAGTGCCGCAAAGGAACTTAAGATCAATTCCCTTGCGGCACTCCCTGGATATGGAGTATATATGGGGACTGTACCATATATACGAGACTATAAGGCGCAGGCTGTACCTGTGCCTCGCTACAATTATAACTCATATGAATAATATAATCAAGTGCCAATGAACCGCAAAATGCGATTTTATGAACATCCGATGCTTCTTGACCGGTTTCTTCGGTCAAGAAGATGAGCCGTCTGAACTGTTACAAAAGTGCTGCTGCGGCTAATTTTTTTTCATCTACTTGTTTAGATAGCGGGGTTCATGCTATAATGTCGACAGACATTCTCACTTTATTACATAGGAAAGTACTCCTATATAATAAAAACGCTCCGCGTGGATCGCGCTGCGGCGCAGCGGAATCATGTCGCTAAAGCGACCCGCCGCAGGCGGAGAATTTCGCGAGCGGGATTCTTTTTACATATCTTCTCCAGAAAGGCATAAATATGAAATTTCTTGATAAACTAACAGGTGTTTTATGCGCTGTTTCCATAATACTGATTTTGCTCATCACCTCTGTGGAAGCGGTGGTCTATTTCATACCCGGATACTTTCAGCGCGAATACGAAAAATACAGTGTGCCGGCGGCCATCAATGTTGAGATGGATGAACTTCTGCGGGTGACGGACGAGATGATGGACTATTTAAAGGATAAACGGGACGATCTGCATATCAACAGCATTGTGGGCGGGCAGCCGCGGGAATTTTTTAACCAGCGTGAGATTTCACATATGGAAGATGTAAAATCTCTGTTTATGGGAGCTATCTGGATACGGCGGATCTGTGCGGCTGTACTGGTTCTGGGTATCGCAGCGCTGCTGCTTAGGAAACGCCGCACCCTTAGAGTGCTTGCCAGCTCTTGCCTGGGCGTATCCGCTGTGATCGCCGCAGTGACGGCAGTCATAGCCGTATATATGTCCTCCAACTTCACTGCCGCTTTTAACCGGTTCCATGAAATTTTTTTTGACAATGACCTGTGGATTCTGGATCCTGCCACGGATTTGCTGATAAATATCGTTCCGGAGGGCTTTTTTGTGGACACAGCGCTGCGCATCGGGCTGCTGTTTGGCGGCAGCATGCTGGTCCTGCTTGCGGCCTCGCTTATCATTACCGTCAGAGGGGCCTGGAGCAGAAAAGGAAAACCAGGAAAGGAGTCCTCTGATGAAGTATAAGTTTTCCAGAACGCTGTGCTGTCTGATGGCAGCCGTCCTTATATGCGGACTGATCGGCCGCCCTGTCCATGCCACAGGCGCGGATGCCCCACCGGCCGGGGAAAACGGCCAGGAATCACAGGAAGACCAGCAGCCGGAGGCGCCGGCGGGCGGCGGTTACGTCACCGCACAGAACTGGCCCGAGCCGCCGGAGGTTGGCGCCGACGGGGTGATTTTGATGGACGCGGTGAACGGCACGGTCTTATATGCGAAAAATGCGGATCAGACTTTTTATCCGGCCAGCATCACTAAGATACTGACCGCTTTGCTGGTGATTGAAAACTGTTCTCTGGATGAAACCGTCACCTATTCCAAAGAAGCTATCTACAGCCTGATTTCCGGAGCAGCCGCCATCGGCATAGTGCCGGGAGAGGAAATGTCGGTGGAGGATTCCCTCTATGCGCTGCTTCTGCATTCAGCCAATGATGCCGCCAACGGCCTGGCGGAGCATGTGGCCGGCTCAATGAGCGCCTTTGCGGATCTGATGAATGAAAAGGCGGCCGAACTGGGCGCGAAGAATACGCATTTCAGCAATCCAAGCGGCCTGCATGCGGAAGACCATTATACCACGGCTTATGATATGGCCATGATCATGAAGGGCTGTATACAGAATGAGACATTCCTGCGGATCTGCAGTTCTTACAGCCACGATATGGCCCCCACCAATAAGATGGAGAGAAATCCGGTCTATACCAAGCACCGCATGCTGTTAAACGAATACCGGTATGAATACTATGTGGCGGGAAAGACAGGCTATACGACTCCGGCCGGCAACACGCTTGTCACCTATGCGGAAAAAGGCGATATGAAGCTGATCTGCGTGGTGCTGCACTGTCCCGGAAATGGCGTCGCCTATACCTCCACCCGCGCGCTGTTTGATTATGGGTTCGATCATTTTCAGATGTACCGCGTAGCGGATTATGATACCAGGTATACGCTGGACAGAAACAGCTTTTTTGAATCCGGCAATACGGCTTTTGGTGACGGGACGGTTTCTATCAATTTTGACGATAACGGATGGGTGATCCTGCCCTCCGGAACCAATTTCTTCGATACGGAAGCCAGTCTCACCTATATTGAGGACGAAAACAACAAAACTTCGGATTTTGCAACGGTAAATTATACCTACCAGGGCATGCACGTGGGATCTGCGAATCTTAAGATCACCACTGCCCAGGAGAATAAATTTGATTTCAGTTCCCATCCGGCCACACTGCCGGAGCAGGAGACTTTGGCCCCGGTGCCGGAAAAAACTGTGATCCGGATCAACCTCTGGTACGTCTTCGGGACGGTATTCCTTGTGGTTCTGGCCTTTATGCTGCTGATATTGGGACTGAAGATCCGCCGGAAGATGCACCGCAGAAGAAAATTAAGCAGCAGGCAGATTGACAGACTGAAATTCGGCTCTAAGAAACGCATAAAAATGAGAATGAGAAAGAAAAAGCGCAGATGATCATCATCTGTGCTTTTTCTTTCTCCGCGAAGCTCTTACCGCATCCTGTTTTTCCATGATCACGGCAGCTTCCTCTTCATTTACAAGCTTTAATGTCCGAACAGCAAAAACGCAGTTGTCCGCACCTTTTTTCAGCCGTATCTTGCCTTTGAGATAGCCGTGGCTGGGGCAGATGCACAGGCAGTAGTATACCTTGGAATTGCTGTTTCCGGCAAACCAGCGGATTTTTTTGCGAAGCATCTTCCCACACTGGTAACAGCGGGTTGCTGTTACCACTTTATCCGCCATGACCTCCTCTTTGGAGGTAAAAGGCATGGATACAAATTTGGAGTAACGGGGAAACTGCATGTAGATTTCCTCTTCCCTGCTCCGGGGCGGCCGGTAATAATCCACAGAAGCATAGTCCTTTACCAGCTCCAGGTTCATCTTCTGCATGATCAGCGCCGTGTACCAGGTATCGTCAAAAGCGCGGTGAAATACGCGGGGTTTTTCCAGCTTCAGATACTCTACGGCGTATTCCAGGGATTTGCGGCTCTTGCCGTCTTCGTACAGGAGGCTGAACAGCTTCTGCACATCAAAGAAAAACAGTGGCAGAGGCAGGGGATTTTCTATATGGTGATAGTCGATATTGCGCTGCAGTTCCGTCAGATCCATGGATCCCCATGTGCAGAAGCGATAATCCTCACCGCACCAGGCGATGAAGTCGGCAAAGACTTCCGGAAATAAACGCGATCTGTTTAGCTCGGCGGCCGGGATATGGAGCATTTCCTGAGTGCGGAAATGCAGTCTGGTATAAAGGGTGGGGCGTATGAGTTCGCTGAAATGACCGATATCTTCCCGGGCATCGTTCAGCTTTATGGCGCCGATCTCGACAATTTCAAAGGGGAGGGCGGGATTTTCATCCTGTTTGCCCGTGGGACACTGGTTCCATTCCAGGTCCAATAGGATGTAGTTCATTGGCTGTCTTCCTTTCGGAATGGTTTGGGGGGCGTTATTCCTACAGTATAGCATTATTATGGCGGGTCAGCAAGCATGGACTGGAGCGGGGACATGCAGAATGCAGGAATGGAGTTACTGTCTGTTCACGGTTGTCGTAAACCTACCGCGAATGACAGGGCAGAGTATGGTCCTCATAGGGACGCGCTCTCGCTCCGTGAAGCGCGCAGCGGTTCTAACGCTGCAAACTACGCAGCGAAAGAACCGGCGGGCTTCAAGGGATCCCTATGAGGACCATACTCTGCCCTGTCATTCGCTGCTTTATCGGCAGCGTGTGAACAGACAGTAACTAGGAATGCATTCGCGCCCGAACCAAAAACTAGATGCGGTATTATTGCTGGCATGATATAATATCGACAGATATTATATCGCGCTGATTTTCGTCTGCGAAGCAGACAATTACCGTAGAAAATCATGCGCATCCCCCCGGAGGGTCATGCCGTCTTGCCGGCATGACATAATATCGACAGATATTACGCCGGTATAAAGATAGAAGGAGATGGAAGAAGTGAAAACGGACGGGATTATTTTCGATTTGGACGGTACACTGTGGGATTCGAGGCAGCAGGTGGCGGATGCGTGGAATATTACATTAAAGAGGCTGGGCGAGGACTTTAGGACGGTTACGGTGGAGGACCTGACCAGGACGATGGGGATGCTGATGGAAGATATCTTTTTGAAGCTGTTTCCTCACCTGCCCAGGGAGAGGGTGCTGGAGGCAGGCAGGATCTGCTGCGACGAAGAGGTGGAGTATGTGGCGGCACATGCTGGCCTGCTTTACGATGGGGTGCGGGAGACACTGGAGGAACTGTCCGGGCGGTTCCCGCTGGCGGTGGTGAGCAACTGCCAGGCAGGATATATTGAGGCGTTTTATACGTCCTGCGGGATGGGGGGCTATTTTAAAGATCTGGAAAATCCGGGGCGCACCGGGCTGCCTAAGGCGGATAATATACGGCTGGTGGCGGAGCGCAACGGCATGAAGAACCCTGTGTATGTGGGTGACACCGCGGGGGATGCGGATGCCGCTAAAAAAGCAGGCGTCCCGTTTATTTATGCCTCTTACGGGTTTGGCAGTGTAAAGGAGTATGCAGCCAGGATAGATTCTTTCAGGGAGCTTGCAGGGCTTTTTAATTAATGGGAGGCAGGACAATCATGAAAGAGCTAAGAACAGTCATTGTCGCTTTTGGAAATATGGGGCGCGGCTATGCACGGTATCTGTGGGACGGGCAGATCAAAGGGCTTAAGCTGGCCGGCATTTGCTGCAGGAACCGGGAGGGTCAGGAGTATATCCGGGAGCATTATGAGGGCGTGCGCATCTATCAGAATGACACGGAGATGCTGGCCCATCCGGAGGAGTACGACGCGATGATCATTACGACGCCCCACAAAGAGCATGTGCGGGTGGCAGGACAGGCTTTAAAGCAGGGCACCCATGTGCTCTGTGAGAAGCCGGCGGGCATCTGCGCGGGTGAGGTGAGAATGCTAGCAGAAGAGGCCGGACGCCTGGACGCGGCTTATGCATTGATTTTTAACTGGAGGGCCCGCCCTTTGTTTCGCAGGATGAAGGAACTCCTGGAAGAAGGGGTGCCGGGACATATAACCAGAATTGTATGGATCTCCAACATATGGTACCGCACTCCCGCCTACCACAACGCCGCTTTATGGAGAAGCAGCTGGAACGGGGAAGGGGGCGGCGTGCTGATCAATCAGGGACAGCATCTGCTGGATATGTGGCAGTGGCTGTTCGGCGAGCCGGATGCGGTGCGGGCCTTTATTGATTTCGGGAAGTTTAACGATATTACGGTGGATGACAATGCGGATCTGTTCTTTGAGTATAAGGACGGAAGGAAGGGAACTTTTATCACCTCTACCGGTGAGGCTCCCGGCAGCAACCATCTGGAGGTTCACGGCAGCAGGGGCAGGTTGGTGCTGGACAGAGATACGCTGGTATTTGAAGAAAATGAGATGTCCACGGACGAATTCGCTGCCATAAACAGGGAGCCTTTCGGAAATCTGCCATGGCAGGCCAGAAAGATTGAGGTTGAGAAACCGGAAGGGACCGATCCGGAATATATCGAAATACTTCAGAATTTTGCGGATCATATACTCCGTGGAGTGCAGCTGATTGCGCCCGGATCTTGTGGTGTGATCCCGTTGGAGATGGCCAACGGAGCATATCTGTCCGCCTGGCTGGATCAAAAGATCAGCTTCCCCATCGACGACGGTCTGTACGGTGAAATGCTCAAGCGCAGGCAGGAAGAGGAACTGGCAAAGAATTGATTATTGCAAAATCGGCAATCGGAGTTATGATATTAATGGAATGGCTGTAGAAATATTTCAAACAATGAGCAGGAGGAAAATATGAAAACGATCTATACCTGCTTTCCGGGTGGAAAGCATAAAGTTCTGACCATGAGTTATGACGATGGGCGGGAAGAAGATTACCGTCTGGTGGAGATGTTCAACAAATACGGCATTAAGGGAACCTTTAACCTAAATGCAGGGATTGACTGGGATCCGAAGAGAATTCCGCTTTCCGAATACCGTAAAGTATATGAGGGGCATGAAGTGGCCTGCCACACCTATACACATCCTACGATTGAGCGCTGTCCGCTGGAGCAGGTGGCCGCACAGGTCTTGGAGGACCGCAAATCGCTGGAATCACTGATGGGATATACGGTGCGTGGGCTGGCTTACCCCAACGGTTCCTACAGTGAGGATATCAAAAAGCTGCTTCCGGCGCTGGGCATCCGTTATGCCAGAGTGGTGGGCAATCGAGACGACTTCGCCATGCCCAGGGATCCCTACGAATGGAAGGCGACCTGCCACCACAATCACAGGCTGCAGGAGCTGGGTGAGCAGTTCGTTGGGCTGTTCAAGACACAGTATCTGTACCAGATGTATGTGTGGGGCCACAGCTATGAATTTACCGACAGGAATAACTGGGACGTGATGGAAGACTTCTGTAAGCTGGTTGGCGGCCGCGATGATATCTGGTATGCCACCAATATCCAGATTATAGACTACATGGAGGCGGCCGGCCGCATGCAGTACGCCGCGGACGGAAGCTTTGCTTATAATCCCAGCGCATGCCCGGTTTGGGTAAGCGTAAACAATGAGATCGTGGAGGTTCCTGCGGGGACTCAGGTAAATCTGTAATCGGCAGCTTTTGGAGACATCAGGGTGAGGCAGAAGAGTAAAAATGCATTGGCACAGACGGTGCCGTACGGTAACCGGCATATGGATCAGCCCATACATATCAGTCAGAATATATGGCGGGCACGCAGATGGGAAGCAGCAGCTTCTCTTTTGCGTGCCCGCCTTTCTTTTGGGACTCGGTAAATCGCCCGGGGCTTTTAGGCCCCTTCCTCTGTTTTCTCTGCATTAGTCCGGCCGGCGAAATAGTTTTTACGGTAGGCGCTTGGGGTTACCCCGTAGCGCTCCTTAAACTTGGTCAGAAAATAGGCAGGAGTGTTATAGCCGAGCATTTTTGAAATTTCATTGATGTTCAGGCCGGAATCACTTTCCAGCAGCTGCATCGCCTGCTGGAGCTTCTTTTCCGATATATAATCCGAAAAGTTAATGTCCGCCCCTTTCTTGAACAGACGGCTTAAATGTGCGGGTGTCACATGGAAATGCTCCGCCATAGAATTTAAAGTTACTGTAGAGAGATGGCTGTCCACATACTGATAGATCGCTTCCAGATACTTCTGCTCGTGAGGGGTGGAGCTGCTTTCCGCCATCTCGCGGTAACTGGCCGCGCATTCCAGAAGGTAGTCTAAAAAAGGTTCCGCTCCGGCGCCCTGACCTATGACGGAGGCACTTGTCTTTGCAGTCAGCGGATGGGAAAAAGACCGGTCAATAAAAAAGCTTTTCATGGTATAAAAAGCAGCTTCCATAAAATCGTGTACGGCGTTATAGGAGTAAAAACCCGATTTTATCGCTTCCTTTTTTTCGGTGATGTAGGCATTCAGCTCATCGAAATGTTTTTCCTGCAGCATTTTGCGGATTGTGCAGATCGCGTTAGGATCCACCTGGTCCGGATTTTCTTCGCATTTTTCCAGATAGTCCTGGGACACGGTCCTGGCATAGCCCAGGATAAAGGTATAATGCAGCAGCCTGCGTATACAGCGCACGTCGCGGTCCAAACTGCTGTAGCTGTCGGCAGCGCTGGTATAATACAGATTAAAATCGCAGGTCTCAATGGTGGTATAGAGAAGCTGAATCAGCGCCTTGACCAGCACTTTCATATTGTAATCGCTGTAATTGAGGAAGCAGCAGATATAATCCTGCTGAATGATGACTGTGTGGGTCAGCTTACATACTGTGAGATAATCCTCGGAGGAAGCGCGGATCAGCTCTTTTAGTTCGGATGCGTCCCTGTCCGGTGCATTATCGTGGTACTGGATCAGCACACAGGAAAACAGAGGAAGCGGTGTGTCGGTAAAGCTGTCCTTGAGTGTGCGCGAGAGCGCGGCGGCGCTTGAGGCATAGAAAAGCCTTGCAGGCGCCGGATCCGCGCTGCCTGCTTTTTCCGCCTTGTGCACGAAGAACATGCTGATGGTAAAAAATATCAGGACACAGAGGATGGAAAACAGCAGGGGATACATCCATCCCTGCTCAGCAAGCGTACTGATACTGAACAAATAGGGCGCCTTGGGCTCATAGTAGACATAAACCAGCTTGGAAACGCCTGACGGAACATAATAAAAGGTATAAGGGGCGGGCAGGTCGGAAGCTGTGCTGGAGTAGAGCGTCATGGCGGATTTGCCATGGATGGCCTCGTTAATCGTGACGGTTGAAAGCACATCATTGCCTTCCACCGAAAGCACGTCTCCCTGGTTGAGCACCACAAAGGTACCCTTTTCGTTGAGCTCATTTATATCTACCCCGAAGAAATCCACGGGGGAGCGAAGCTGTGCCAGCGCGAACCCCACAGAGGAAAACCCCTCTTCTACGTTCTGATAGGATTTTATCGGATAGTAATAATAGGACTCTCCGGAAACCGGAGAAATGAAATCCGGATGGTCCGGCAGGTCCGTATTCAGTACAGAACGCACATAGTCAAAGCTTGTATTGACGCCGGAAAGGCTGAATCCGGAGTTCATGGCGGAGATCACCGCGTTGTCAGAATACCTGTAGAGTGTGATATCTTTGATCTGCTGATGGAACCTTAAACTGTCCACCATGGAGATTCTCATCTGAGTGAAGAAATCCACTTCAAAATCCGTATCCCTTTCAAAAAAGAGAGAAAAGGTGCTCTGCCGCATATAGCGGTCCAGATTGGATTCCATAAAACTGTACAGATATCCTTCGATTCTTTCGTCCAGCTCGGCGGCCGCGCGGTCCGTATACGCCTCAATTCTTGCCTTGCGTTCCTTGCGGATTGTGACGGAGGAGATGAGCAGTATGCAGAGCAGGAAAATGACTGCCAGTAATAAAAGTCCATAATAAATAAATTTCTGATTTTTTCTGATCTTGGTAATAATGCCGGGATTCATAATATTTGGTCATCTCCTTTTGTGTATGTCAAATATATATCATGGATATCATAAAATTACAAGTTTCAAAAAATAGCGGCTTACAGAGCGTTTAAGTAGAGAATAAGAAACATCAAAAAAAGAAAACTATATCAAAATTTTAGTAATTGTGAAAACGCCGCATTGATGATATTCATAGTTTACAGCGATAAACATATTGAACAATTTGCCCGCGCATTTTAATTCGATACCTTGTAATTGCGCACAATGGACAAAGCGGTTTGGCTGTAAGGAAGGAGAAAATTTATGAAGGACAGAAAGCGTAATGTACTGTCCCGGCGCTTCACCAGGGTGCTGGCGGTCCTGATGGCAGCGGCACTGCTTGGCGGCAGTCTGCCTTTCGTTTCTCTGGGGGCCGGAGACGGTGAGGATACGGAGGGCGTCCCTCTAAGGGATAAGTATTCCGGGTTCGAGGGACAGGATATTGACTGGGAATATGGAAGCTCTTCGGATATACCCGGTTATAAACAATATTCCAAAGAATATGAGAGCGTTCTTCCCGGAACATACGAACAGGAGATTCCTCTTGAAAGCCTCAGAGGAAAGGACCAAAGCGCGCTGGCGCTGACGGAATATGAAGGACGCAGCGCGGTGCTTTCGGATCAGGAGGGGCAGTACATAGAATTTGAGGCGGATATCCCGCAGGACGGCCTGTACCGGATAGAGATGGATTACTATCTGGAGACCGGAAGCTCCAATTCCGGCAAACGCGCTCTGTATATAGACGGTGAATATCCGTTTACGGAGAGCGGAGATATCGTATTTTACCGGTATTTTCAGGATAAAGGAGAGCCTGCGCTCAACAGTCTGGGCGATGAGACAAGGCCCGCTCAGGCTGAGGTTCCGGGCTGGAGGACGACACAGCTGTCTGACACCTCCGGACTGCATGACCAGCCTTTTTCACTGTACCTGACGGCGGGGAAACATACTGTAAGGTTTCAGTATATGAGGATGGATATGTATATCGCCGGTATCCGTCTTGTGACGCCGGATGAAATTTCAAGCTACGAACAGCTTAAACAGCAATATGAGGCAAAGGGATATAAGCCCGCCCAGGGAGAGACTGTCAATTTTCAGGCGGAGCTCACCGCTGTGGAAAAAAATGACCCCACTCTTAGGAGAGAAAATGACGGCGACCCGCTGGTGCAGCCTGCGTCGGGAACGACACGGCGCTTAAACGTCATGGGAGCGTACCGGTGGCGCCAGGGAAACCAGAGCATCACCTGGGAATTCGAGGTGCCAGAGGATGGGCTGTATAAGATAGGGCTCTGCGAAAAGCAGTCCTGGAATGACGGACTTCCTTCTTACCGGCAGATTGCGATAGACGGACAGGTCCCTTTCCGGGAAATGCTGGAGTATAAGTTCGAGTACACAACGAAGTGGGAGCTGAAGGAGCTGTCCGGCGAGGATGGAATTCCCTATGAATTTTATCTCACCAAGGGAACCCATCAGCTGACCATGACTGTCAAATTCGGCGATATCGGCGAGGTAATTGAATCCATCAACGAGGATAACCAGATACTTTCCGATATCCTGCTCAACATCACCCTGATCGCGGGCAGTGATCCGGATCCCAACTACGACTACGGATTTTTTGATAAGATCCCCGGTCTTAAATCCCAGATGGAATACCTGATTGCCAGCATGCAGAAAAAGTATGAACTGGTCAAGGGGTTATCGGATAAGGTGCCCGCGATGGCCAACAACTTCCTGACCATAAAATCCCAGCTGGAAGGAATGGTGGAGAACCCTTACAGTATTGCGAGAAAAGTGGGGGATCTGACCAGCTCCCAGGAGAGCTTAAGCAACTGGTACCTCTCCCTTCAGAGCGCTCCGCTGGTGATCGACTATTTTAAAGTGGGCCGGCCGGAGGAAACCTGGGAAAGTAAAACGTCCAATATACTGCAGCGCCTGGGTGTGACAGCCCAGCTGTTTCTATCCTCTTTCCGGAAGGATTATGACAATGTGGGAAGCATCTTAGACGACAGTGTGGAGATTAAAGAGACCATCAATGTCTGGATCGCCAGAGGTACGGAATGGGCCGAGGTCATTAAAGAGATGGCGGATGAGGATTTCACTCCCAGGACGGGCATTGCCATCAATGTGAATGTGCTGCCCGCGTCGCAGCTGACCGCCGGCAACGTCAACGCTCTGATGCTCTCCATCACATCGGGAAAGGCGCCGGATGTGGCTCTCGGGGTGGATGTTACCTCCCCGGTGGAATTCGCGATCCGCGATGCTGTATATGATCTGTCCAAGATGGAAGGCTTTGCCGAAGTAAAGGACCGTTTCGTGGAAGCCACACTGACACCTTATGAATATAACGGCGGTGTATTTGCGATTCCGGAGACCATGGATTTCAACGTTCTGTTTTACCGCAAGGATATACTCTCACAGTACGGGATACAGCTCCCGCAGACACGGCAGCAACTCTACGATTATGTGATGCCCGCCCTGTATCAGAACGGTATGGAATACTATTTCGCAAGGGATTTCACACAGTTTCTGTTTCAGAACGGCGGAGAGTTTTATACGGAAGACGGGTTGAAATCCGCTCTGGATACACCGGAGGCTTTCCGCGCGTTTAAAGAATATACAGAGCTGTTTACCAATTACGGCGTGCCCGAGGTGGCTAACTTTTATCAGTATATGAGATCAGGCATCATGCCTCTTGGTGTGGGCAACTTCAACATGTATATGCAGCTGTCGGTGGCAGCGCCTGAAATCGCTGGCAAATGGGGCATTGCGCCCCTCCCCGGAGTGATGAGGGAGGACGGAACCATCGACCGCACCGCAGGCGCCATCACGGCCCAGGGCGATGTGATCATGAAACAGAGCCAGCATCCTAAGGAGAGCTGGGAGTTTCTGAAATGGTGGTCCAGCACCGACGTGCAGACGCGGTTTGCCAGAGAGGTGGAGGCGCTGATGGGCGCGGAGGCCCGCTGGAATACGGCGAACAAAGAGGCTTTCCTGAACCTATCCTGGAGTGAAGCCGATATTGAAGTGATTGAGGAACAGTGGGAGTGGGCAGAAGAGACGCCTGTGGTTTTGGGCGGATATTTCACCTCCCGTCATCTGACCAATGCATGGACCTCAGTGGTAATCAGTGGCATGGATGTAAGAGAAGCCCTGGAGCAGGCGGTGAAAGACATCAACCGTGAGCTTCGGATGAAACAGGAAGAATATGGGGTAATAAAACATGATGACGAAGAGTAATAAGACGGGACTTGCGTCGGCTAAACGTTTTATCCGCAAGAATTGGATGGGGTATCTGTTTCTGCTTCCGTTCGTAGTTCTGTTTTCCATATTTGTCGTGGCGCCGGTCCTCTATGCGGTGGGCTTAAGCTTCACGGACTACAACATGATGCAGCCTGCGAAATTTGTGGGGCTGAACAACTATAAACTGCTGTTTTTGGATGATGAGGTATTCTTAACAGCCATCTCCAACACGCTGACCTTTGCGGTGATCACGGGCCCCATCGGCTATCTTCTGTCCTTTTTTGCGGCATGGGTCATCAATCAGCTGAAATTTAAGAGGGGATTTGCCCTGGCCTTTTATGCGCCGTCCATCACCAGCGGCATCGCCATGTCCACGGTGTGGCTGGTCATCTTTTCCAGCGACCGTTACGGCTATCTGAATAATATCCTGCTGAATCTGGGGATGATCGATTCCCCGATTCTGTGGAATACGGACCCGCAGTATATCATGAAGGTCATTATGATCATATCCCTGTGGATGAGCATGGGCACCGGCTTCCTGGTTTTCCTGGCAGGCCTTCAGAATGTTTCCAGTTCCTATTATGAGGCGGCTGCCATAGACGGTGTAAAGAACAAATTTCAGGAACTGTTTTATATCACGCTGCCGTTAATGAAGCCGCAGCTGCTGTTCGGCGCGATCAACGCCATCGTATCCTCATTCGGCGTTTTTGATATCGCGGTATCCGTAGCGGGCATGCCGAGCCCCAACTATGCCGGACACACCATAGTGGCGCATCTGTATGATTATGCGTTCATCCGGTTCCAGATGGGATACGCTTCTGCCGTGGCGGTAGTGCTGTTTGTGATGACCTTCCTGCTTGGAAAAGTGGTAATGCGCCTTCTGTCCTCCAAGGACGAATAGGCTGCCTAAATGAAATAGAAAGAGAGGGACAGCTATGATTAAGATCAGATGGTTTAAAGGCCAGTGGCTGCATTTCACATTTTCACAGCTGGTAATCTACGCGCTGATGCTCATATTGGTGGCTTTTACGGCGCTGCCGCTCATATATCTGGTATGCACGGCATTTAAACCGATGGACGAATTGTTTGTATATCCGCCCAGATTTTTTGTTAAAAATCCTACCTTTAAGAATTTTTCGGATCTTTTGGTATCGCTTGGGAGCTCTGCGGTTCCGTTTACAAGATACGCGTTTAACAGCATTCTTGTGACCGTTACAATCGTATTTCTGACGGTTATCGTATCCGCGCTGGGAGCATATTCCCTGGTAAAGTTTCATCCTCCGGGCGCCAAACCGCTGTTTAATATCATCATTATGGCATTGATGTTTTCCCCCCATGTGACGAAGATCCCCAGCTATATGGTCGTAAACAGCCTCGGGCTCATCAATACCTATGGGGCGCTGATCCTGCCCAATATCGCGGTGGCCTACAATATCTTCCTGATGAAGCAGTTCATCGAGCAGTATCCCGATGAACTTTTGGAGGCCGCCCGCATCGACGGCGCCGGAGAATTCCGCATATTCATGAAGCTGGTCATGCCGGCGTTAAAGCCCGCATGGTCCACGCTGATTGTGTTCTCCTTTGTAAACAACTGGAATGACTACTTTTCGCCGTTAATTTATATCACGAGCCAGGCCATGAAGACGCTGCCGCTGGCGCTGCAGACGATCTCCGGTGGTGCGGCGGGAATGAGCGTCGGACGTGCGGGAGCCGTCGCTGCGGCCACCTTTGTTATGACTGTGCCTACGGTTATCATATTCACTGTCATGCAGGGAAAGGTGATGGAGACCATGGTGTATTCGGGCATCAAGGAATAAGGGAGGAGACTATGAAAAAGTTACAGAGAGTTACGGCGCTTTTGCTGGCGTTTCTGTTCCTGGTGCTGTGTTTTCCGGATACGGCAGAGGCCTCTTCGGAAACGGACTATGTGACGGGAAACAGCAGTTACCGGCTGCCCGTTCCGAAAGCCTATAATGTGACCGGAAGCATCAACAACATCGGCGAATATGAATCCGAAAGCCCGTTTTTAAAAGATCCGCAGGATATCTTTATCGACAGCAAAGACAATATCTACATAGTGGACACAGGAAACAGCCGGGTGGTCAGGATGACCCCCGATCTTAAGACGGCCGGAATCTATCACGGGCCGGCCGATCAGCCCTTCAATATGCCGGAAGGAATATTTGTGGATGAGGACGGGGACATGTATGTGGCCGACACGGGCAACAGCCGTATCGTCCACCTTTCCCCGGAAGGAGAGTTGGTGGAGGTTTTTACAAATCCTGAATCCGGACTTACCGGTTCTGCGCCTTTTACTCCGTCCAAGCTGGTGGTCAGTCCGACGGGTTATATCTATGTGGTCCGCGGGGAAAACATCATGGCCATCGACGGCAACAACGGCTTTCGGGGGCTGTACGGCCAGACGAATATCGGCTACAGCCTGGCAGAGGCAATGACACGAATCTTTGCCTCGGAAAGCCAGCGCAAGTTTATGACCAAACGTCTCGCATCCTCTTATATCAATCTGACGCTGGGTACGGACGGCATGATCTATGCCACCAGCCTTGAGAGGGAGGAAGGCGAGATCAAAAAGCTGAACTCCATCGGCAACAATACATACCGCAAGTATAAAACCATCGGAAATTCCATTAAAAACCCAATTACGGAATTCATCGAGAAAAAGGTGCTGAAAGCGGTGGTTGCCGGAAGCAAGTTCAAGTTCGGCGAGTATTTTGACGACAACGGAAACTATATGGAGCCTATATTCCGCGATATCGCTGTGGACGGAAAAGGGATTGTGACAGTGATTGAGGAGCTGAACGGCAAGGTTTACCAGTATGACCAGGACGGCAATATGCTGGTGGCATTCGGAGGCCTGGGTGAACAGAACGGAAAATTCGCAAGACCCAGCGCCATAGCGGTAAACAGTGAAGGCCAGCTCTATATTGTGGACCGGCTCAACAACAACGTGCAGATCTTTGAACCGACCCAGTTTATAGAGCTGGTACATCAGGCTACGACCGCCTACGGAGAAGGGGATTATGAGAAATCCTACGAGCTGTGGGAACAGGTGCTGGCCATTGATGAGAATTATGAGCTGGCTCATGCCGGCATCGCCAAAACCTTCTATAAACAGGGGCGCTGGAAGGAATCCATGGAAGAGAGCATGCTCGTGGGCAACCGGGATATCTATACACAGTCCTTTGATGAGTACAAATACGAAGTGCTAAGAAAAAATTTCGTATGGATTATATTGATCGCCGCGGTCATTATCGCCGCAGTGTGCTGGTTTCTCGTGGCATCCGGCAGAGGCGCCAAGAAGGCCTACTGGGCCTTTGTACACGATAAATCAAAGAAAATGGGCGTCGTAAGCGGCATCAAATATTCCTACAATGTTCTGCTGCATCCTCTGGATACCATAGAAGGCGTACGGTACAAAAAGACAAAGATCAATCTGAAGGCCGCGCTGATCATCATGGCCGCCGCCTACTTGGTAAGGATCGCCTATATCTATATTGTCCATTATCCGCTGGCGTCCATAGAAGTTGCGGATGCCAATCCGATATTTGAAGCGGTGAAGCTCTTTATAGTGCCGCTTACCTGGGTGCCGGCTGCATTTGCGGCGACCAGTATATCGGAAGGCGAGAGCAAGTTTGGGGAGATATTTTTCACCTCCATGCTGGCGCTGCTGCCGTTTATCGTGATCAATGTGCCGCTGATGTTTGTGTCGAATATCCTGTCAAAATCACAGCAGTCCTGGTACGGTATTTTCTCCGCCGCCGCTTACCTGTGGATGTTCCTGATACTGGTTTTCAGTATGAAGATTTTGAATAACTATTCGCTGGGCAAGACCATACGCATGGTGATCGTCACCATATTTATGATGCTTGTGATCTGGCTGGTGCTGGGACTTTTCTATATCCTGTTTGCGCGCCTTGTGCAGTTTGTGCTGGAGGTAATGAAGGAGTTTCAGGTCAGCATGTTGTAATACCGCCAGAAGCGGATTGAAAATCAAGCGCACTGATGTGCGCGCAGGTCATCAACCTTACGGTTGGTGACAGCGAAAGGAGCGGATCAGGCTTTTATGTTGAAAAAAGTGTTGAAAGAAAGGCTGGGACTTATCCTGTTCATGCTGGTTGTGGCGGTACTGGTGATTTGGGGCGCAGTGAGCGTTGCCAATGCACAGAAAAATGCCGTGAGAACAGAGTATGAATATGTGCCGGTTGAGGGAAATGTAGATTTTGAGGATGAGGGCAGTTACCGGCGGGCAGCCGGTAACGATAAGATGGAGCTCTATTATAACGAAGCAAAAGGAACCGTCCAGCTGAAAGATCTGGAAAGCGGTTATGTATGGAAAAGCGTTGTGGACGATGAGGTGTATGACACTGAAAAGGTCAATAAACAGTGGGCCTCTTATTTAAAGTCCGTGCTGACGGTGAGCTATAACGACCTGCAGCAGAGGGATGCGCCGCCGACCAAGGTGTTCAGTTCCTCGGACTGTGATTACCTGGAGACGGAGTACCTGGATAACGGAGTCAGGGTGCGTTACGGATTTACCCAGCCGGGCATCTTCTTAAGCGTTGAGTACCTGCTTGAGGACGGACAGTTTGTGGTCCGGATCCCTGCGGACAGGATTGAAGAGCAGTCACAGTTTGTGATTACAACGCTGGAGATACTGCCGTTTTTAGGAAGTGCCGGTGATGAGGTGGACGGATATTTTGTTTATCCGGACGGCAGCGGTGCGGTTACGGATTATGCCAATGCCGATCATCGCCCTGCCAGCATTAAGGCGGGCATGTGGAGGACTTATTCCAATAAAACGCTTACCGTAGAGGAATTTATGAATGAAAGCCTGTACGAGAGATATACCGCAACCCTTCCCGTATTCGGCATCAAAAACGGAAGCAGCGCGCTGCTGGCGGCCTTTACACAGGGAGCGGAGAACAGCGGAGTGGTGGGATATCCTTCCGGATATGTGGTAAATCTCAACCACATCGGATTTGAGATTTATACAAGAAATGTATTTAACGTAAATATGTTCAATGTTTCCAGCGGTGTGGGAGAAACGGCTAACGGCAAGGAAATTCAGCGGGTGGATAAGGCGCTGAATGCGGAGGACCGGGAGATCCGGTACTTTTTGTTAAACGGAGAGGACGCGGACTACAGCGGTATGGCAGATGTCTATCGGGAATATCTTCTCGCGACGGGACAGCTTAAGGGTGTCATCGATGAAGGGGACGCAATGCCTCTGTCTCTGGAAGTGATCATGGGCATCACAAAGCCTCAGATGATACTGGACGAATATGTTAAGATGACAAGCATCTCCGAGCTGATGGCCATCATGGAGGATCTGAAGGAGCGGGGGATAAACGATACGGAGATACTTCTGCGCTCCTGGCAGAAAGACGGAGAGAATTATCCGGACTACTGGCCCATAGCCAGCCAGCTCGGCGGCAGAAAAGGGCTTGAAGAGCTGGATGAATATCTTCAGAAAAACAGCGGCGGCAGAGTATATCTGGAGAATAACTTCATCTTTGCCATGCAGAAAAACGGAGGTTTTTCCACTACAGGCGATGTGGTGTACGACGGCTTGAACCTGCCGGTATCCGCTTCCGGATATGATACCAACTGGTATCTGTTAAACCCGCAGGCCGCATTTGAAAGAAGTGAGGATTTCCTGGATAAGCTCTCCTCCTGGAGCAGTCTGGGCGCGGCATACCAGTATATGGGAAGAATTATTTATCCCGACTATAATAAATCGGCGCCCTTTACAAGAAATCAGACGGTGGAAAAGTGGAAAGAGATATTTGCGCAGGTGAAGGAGCAAAAGCGCCCTCTGGCCTGTGAGGGCATGAACCAGTATGTCTATGAGAGTGCGGACTATCTGTATCATGTGCGGGACAGCGCCTTTGGGCTTTCCATCACGGATGCCTCGATCCCGTTTGTGCAGATGGTTCTGTCGGGACTGATCCCCTACTCCACAGATCCGGGAAACCTTTCCTATGATATGGACATACAGAAGCTCAAATGGATTGAATACGGCGCGCTGCCTAATTTTATCATAACCAATGAAGATGCGATCAACCTTAGGGAAAGCGATTTCGATTATGTATTCACTTCAACCTATGATGTCTGGAAGGACCGGATTACAGAAACCTATCAGGAATTTGCGAGAAATTTCCAGCAGATCTACGGCAGGCAGATGATCCGGCACGAGAGGCTGGAAGACGGCGTGGTCGGTATTACATATGACAACGGGGTGCAGGTGCTGATCAATTATAATGATGCCGACAGGGAAATAAAAGGCGCTGCCGTGCCGGCCAAAGGCTATGTCATAACAGAAGGGGAGGTGCGCTGATGAGCAAACAGAAAAGAAAAAGAAAACAGCTGTCCATGCGTACCAAGGACCGGATGAAAGGGCTTGTGTTTGTCAGTCCGTTTATCATCGGCGTGCTGGCATTCTTTGTTTATCCGGTTTTCCTGTCACTTAGGTTAAGTTTCGGAAAAATAGACAATATCATCGGGCTGAAAATATCATGGGCCGGGCTGACCAACTACCTTAGGGCGTTTCTGATCGATGTGAATTTCGTACCGATCTTTCTGCAGGTAGTTAAGGACACCATCGTTAAATTTCCCCTTACCATCGTCCTGTCGCTGATCATTGCGATTATGGTCAACCGGGACATTAAAGGAAAGGGAATGTTCCGCGTGATCTTCTTTATCCCGTTTCTGCTCGGTACCGGTGAGGTGATGAAACAGCTGCTCAACCAGGGCGTGGATACGCAGGTGCTCTCCATCACCGACGGCAGGATCATCCCTTACAATGTGCTGAATTATTTCGGAGGAACGGTGGTGGAAGCGGTACAGAATGTGCTGGGTGTGATTGTGCTGGTGCTCTGGGGATGCGGCGTGCAGATCCTGTTGTTTCTGGCAGGGCTGCAGAGCATATCCCCGGCGCTGTATGAAGCGGCAAAGATTGACGGGGCCACGGAATGGGAGGTCTTCTGGAAAGTTACAATTCCGATGATCTCGCCGATGCTCCTGTTAAATCTGATCTATACAATTGTGGATTCCTTTACGAATGTAACGAATCCGATGCTGGAATATATCCAGAGCTATGGCTTTACAAAAGCTCAGTTTGAATACGGAGCCGCAATGGGGTGGATCTATTTCCTGTTTGTAGGCCTGGTGGTGGCGGCTGTATTTGCGCTGATGAAAAATTATATGCACACCAATGAGGTGGAGGAGGTGAAAAAGCATGGCAGAGAAAGAAAACACAGAGTATTTACAATCCAGGGAAGCAAAAAAAAGCATTAAGCCGCTCCTTAACGGCAGGCCGGCCATCTGGCTGCGCCAGTTAAAGCACAGCGTAACCACAGCTTCAGGCGTGAAGAAAATCATTGTAAAAATCGCGATGTATATGCTGCTTCTGGGCCTGGCCTTTGTATTTCTCTATCCGTTTTTATATATGATCATCACATCGCTGAAATCCAATTCCGACCTGAATAATCTGGCGGTGCAGTGGATTCCGACGGAACTGAAATTTGAAAATTACTTTATCGCGGCGGATCTTCTGAAGGTGGGAAGATACGCGCGCAATTCGGTCATTGTGACCGTGTGCGCATCCCTGGGGCATGTGCTCTCCTGTTCCTTCATCGGCTACGGGTTTGCGAGGTATAATTTCCCGTTTAAGAAGTTTTTGTTCGCCTGCGTAATACTGGCTTTTATTGTACCGGTGCAGACGATCATTATACCGCTTTACCTGACGTATTCCAGGCTCGGCTGGCTGGATACCTATATTCCGCTCATCATTCCGACCTTTTTTGGGTTTGGACTCAAAGGAGCGCTGTATATCTTTATCTTCCGCCAGTTCTACCTGACACTTCCAAGAGATCTGGAAAATGCTGCCCGTATTGACGGATGCGGATTCTTTAAGACGTACTGGAAGATTGTGTTTCCGCTGGCCCAGTCCACGCTGGTTGTGGCGCTGGTGCTTTCCGTGGT
This sequence comes from Lachnotalea sp. AF33-28, assembly GCF_003477885.1. GTDB lineage: Bacteria > Bacillota > Clostridia > Lachnospirales > Lachnospiraceae > AF33-28. The sequence continues at coordinate 45,379 of NZ_QUEE01000015.1, read as the reverse complement.
GTGGCATTGGAATGACTTTTATGAGCCTGCGATCTACATCAATAAAGCACAGCTGGGATTTCTGCCCCCGCGCATCAAGAGCATTGTCTCCATCGTAAATGCACCTCCGGAATCGCTGTTTGAGATGCTTGCAAACCTGGGACTGCAGGAGGGGGAAGACACGCTCAACAACTCGGTGATCATGGCCGGCGCGGCAATTATCTGCGCCCCCATACTGATCTTTTTCGCGTTTGCGCAGCGCAAGTTTATGCAGGGAATTGAGAGAACCGGTATCACCGGTGAATAATACCTGCATGATCATCACGGAAACAACGCCGTCCGCATACGGGCGGCGGGGTTATCATAAAGCAATAAATACGCACACGGATGTGTGTGCAGGTCATCAGCCTCTGGCATGGTGACAGGAAAGGAGGAATTTCTATGAAAAGGAAAACAAGAACGAGATGGATTGCCGGCCTGCTGGCAGCGTTTATGCTGCTTACAGCCGCCGGGTGCAGCGGCCAGGATACCCAGGCCACCGATCCGGAAAAGACCACGGCAGCCGTAACCACAGGGGGTGAGACTACAACGGCTCCTACTGGCGAAGAGACAAGCGCGGAGGAAAATCTCCCGCCGCTGAAGCTTAGCATTATGCTTCCTTATGGCTCCAGCGAGTACGACAACGAGGAAATTGTTAAAAAATTCCACAAGGATCTTGAAACGTATACCAACACTGAGATCGAATGGATCTGGTATGACCTGGATATGTACTATGAGAAGCTGACGCTTCTGTTCGCATCCGGCGATCTGCCCAGCATTCTGATCACAGGCAAGTCCGCAGAGTTTCTTAACGCGGTTCAGAATGACGCGTTCTGGGATGTGACAGATTACTATAAAGACTATAAGAATCTGAATGAGATCACAGAAACCGTATTTTTAAACGCGTCGATTAACGGAAGGCTCTACGGTATCCCTCGCTCCAGAACACTGGCGCGTAACGGCGTTGGTTACCGTCTGGACTGGCTGAACAATCTGGGCCTTAAGGAACCGGAAACCATCGATGAATTCTACGACATGCTGGTGGCGTTTACCAACGGTGATCCTGACGGAAACGGCAAGAACGATACTTATGGCCTGGGCGTATCCAGCTATGCAGGAACCTGGGATATTATGCAGACCTGGTTTGGAGTTCCCAACAAGTGGGGCGTTGATGACAACGGAGATCTGGTTCCGGACTTCCTGACGGAAGAATATGACAATGCGCTGAAGTGGTTCCGCAAGATCTATTCAGAGGGCCTGGTGAATCCGGATTTCGCCACTTATCCGGCAGGTGACTGGGATGTTATGCTGCGCGGCGGACAGGCAGGAGCCAGTGCGGACGTGCTGGACCGTTTCCGCAGAAACCAGGGATATTTTGATACAGAAGGAATCCCTGCAGAGACCATGCTGGTGGGCGCCATCGATGCCGGATACGGCAAACGCTGTCTCCCTACCCTGGGTTATGCCGATATGGTGGTAATCTCCAAATCAAAGGTGAAAACAGAGGAAGAGTTAAAGAGAGTGCTTCAGTTCCTGGACGATTTAGGCGATGCCGAAATGCTGGACTTAATCGAGCGCGGATATGAAAACGTAACATACCGTATGGCCGATGAAGGCTATTATGTAATGCTCAACGAGGAAGAAAAGACGGCTCTCGGCGTGCTGACCGGCGATTTCCGCAAGGGCTACAACCAGCTGCTGCCTTATTGGTCCACCCCGGATGAAACTGAAAAGAGAATCCCTGCAGAGCCTGTTACCGACCCTGTAAAGCTGTTAGAGCAGCAGCTGTATGAGGAAGACAAGGAGTATGTAGTACCCAACTACGGTGCTCCCTATACCTCCCCGACCTATGTTGCGTCAGGTACAGAGCTGGATACAATCATCAGTGAGGCCAGATTAAACTACATCCAGGGAATCATTGACGATGTGGGACTGCAGGAAGCAAAGGAACAGTGGAAACGCAGCGGCGGCAACGACGTGATCAAGGAGATGAATGATCTATATCATGCAGCAGGCAACTGATTCTGCTTCTCACACATTGGCTAAATGACTGAAACAGGCCATTAAGTGTAAGTGTACACAGCAAAAAATATGAAGCTAAAGGGTCTGTATGAGCGGGAGCATCCGTTCATACAGACCCTTTGTTTTGACTGACTGTCAATTTTATATATTTTGTCCATGGTGATCTTATGGAAAGTCAATACGTATCATCTATAATATGGAAATTCAGGAAATGTCCAGGAATATTTTGGCGTCAGGGCCTGTTCGCCACGGATTTTTATGGTATAATATCGATAGATATTATACCTGCGCTGATTTTCGTCTGCGAAGCAGACAATTACCGTAGAAAATCATGCGCATCCCCCGGAGGGGCCGTGTCAGCTAAAATTATAACGGAGGACAGAGCAATATGAGTACGGTTATCTTAAGTGCAGACAGCACCTGTGATCTTGGCAGAAAGCTGCAGCAGCGGTATCAGGTGAACTTTTATCCGCTGCACATCCTGCTGGAAGGCAGAGACTATCTGGACAATGTAAATATCTCGACCGAGGAGATCTACCAGGCCTTTTATGACAGAAAGGTACTGCCCAAAACAGCGGCCATAAATGTAGAGGAATACCGGCAGTATTTCGAGAAGCTCACGGCGGACGGGTCGCAGGTAGTGCATATAAACCTGGGCAGCGCCATCTCCAGCAGCTACCAGAACTGCGTGCTGGCTGCCAAAGAGACAGGCAATGTGGAGGTGGTGGACTCCTGTAACCTGTCCACCGGGACTGGGCTGCTTGTGTTGGAAGCGGGCCGGCTTAGAGAGCAGGGACTCAATGCATCGGAGATTGCAGCCCGGCTTAGAGAGGATACGGCCAAATGCCATGCGAGCTTTATACTGGACACGCTCACATTTATGCATGCGGGCGGCAGATGCTCCGCGGTCACGGCATTAGGGGCCGGTATACTGAATCTGAAGCCCTGCATAGAAGTGGACAACCGAAGCGGCGCAATGCATGTGGGAAAGAAATACCGCGGCGGCCTGGAACACGTTCTTGTGAAATATACGAAAGACCAGCTGACCCGTTATCCGAATATCGATACCAGGCATATATTTATCACCCATTCCGGGATCGATCAGGGGCTGATCGACCTGGTTAAAGAAACCATCGGCCAGGTTATGGACTTTGATGAGATCCATATCACCAAAGCCAGCTGCACCATCTCCTCCCACTGCGGTCCTAATACTTTAGGCGTTTTGTTCATGACCTTATAACAACCGTGTTACTGTTCTCAGTTACCGAAAAATTCCCGCGTATGAGAGGGCAGGGTATGGTCCTCATTGGGACCCGCTCTCGCTCCGTGAAGCGCGCAGCGGTACTAATGCTGTAAAATACACAGCAATAAGTACCGGCGGGCTTCAAGGGATCCCTATGAGGACCATACCCTGCCCTCTCATACACTGCTTTATCGGCAGCGTGTGAGCAGTAACACAACCGTCAAACAACCGCCGAAATTAATTCGGATTGTTTTGACTAAAGGCGTAAAATATACTATAATTATGGGAATCATACTTAATATATGGAGGAAATAGAAAATGTCAAAGAAACCTTATTACATTACCACGGCTATCGCCTATACTTCCGGCAAACCGCACATCGGGAATACGTATGAGATCGTGCTGGCCGACAGCATTGCCAGGTATAAACGAATGCAGGGTTATGATGTTTTCTTCCAGACAGGTACGGACGAGCATGGCCAGAAGATCGAGGACAAGGCCAATGAAGCGGGTGTGACGCCGAAGGAATTCGTGGATCAGACAGCGGGTGAGATCAGGAGAATCTGGGATCTGATGAACACCTCCTATGATAAATTTATACGCACTACCGATGATTACCATGAGAAGCAGGTGCAGAAGATATTCCGGAAGCTCTATGAACAGGGCGATATTTATAAAGGATATTACGAGGGCATGTACTGCAAGCCCTGCGAATCCTTCTTCACCGCTTCCCAGCTGGTGGATGGCAGATGCCCCGACTGCGGAGCAGAGGTACAGCCTGCCAGGGAAGAAGCATATTTCTTAAAGCTGGGCAATTATACCCAGAGGCTGATTGACCACATCAACAGCCATCCGGAATTCATTCAGCCGGAATCCAGAAAAAATGAAATGATGAACAATTTCCTTCTGCCGGGCCTGCAGGATCTGTGCGTATCCAGGACCTCGTTCAAATGGGGCGTGCCGGTGGATTTTGATGATAAGCATGTGGTATATGTGTGGATTGACGCACTTTCCAACTATATCACGGGCCTTGGATATGATCTGGACGGCGAAAACGGCAGCCTGTTTGAGAAATACTGGCCCGCTGACCTGCACTTGATCGGCAAGGATATCTTAAGATTCCATACCATATACTGGCCGATCATGCTGATGGCGCTGGGACTGCCACTGCCCAAGCAGATCTTCGGACATCCCTGGCTGCTGATGAATGGCGGCAAGATGAGCAAATCCAAAGGTAATGTGATGTATGCCGATGACCTGACGGATATGTTCGGCGTGGACGCTGTGCGCTATTTCGTGCTCCATGAGATGCCCTTTGATAACGATGGCATGATCACCTGGGAGCTTCTGGTGGAGAGGATTAATTCCGACCTGGCCAACACCCTGGGCAATCTGGTGAACCGGACGATCTCCATGTCCAATAAATATTTCAGCGGCAGTGTGACCTGCACCGGCGCAAGCGAACCGGTGGATGAGGAACTGAAAGCATTCGCCCTTTCCACGGTAAAAAATGTGGAGAAGAAGATGGAGGATCTGCGCGTGGCCGATGCCATCACCGAGATTTTCAATCTCTTCAAGCGCTGCAACAAGTATATCGATGAGACCATGCCGTGGGTGCTCGCGAAGGATGAGACAAAGAAAGACCGCCTGGCCGAGGTGCTGTATAATCTGGTGGAAGGCATATTGATCGGCGCCAGCCTGCTTAAGCCTTATATGCCCGAGACCGCTGACCGAATCGCGGATCAGCTGAACGGGAAGCTGCGGGATATGGAAGAGCTGGATGCGTTCGGTAAATACGAAAGCGGCAGGAAAGTGACCGAAAAGCCTGAAATCCTGTTTGCCCGTATGGATTTAGAGGAAGTGCTGGCAAAGGCGGAAACCGCCAAACCGGCAGCGGAACCTGTTAAAGAGGAAGAACCCGTGATAGATATCGAAGCTAAGCCGGAGATCACGTATGATGATTTCGCAAAACTCCAGTTCCAGGTGGGCGAGATCATTAAATGCGAAGCTGTTCCGAAATCCAAGAAGCTTTTGTGCTCGCAGGTGAAGATCGGCAGCCAGGTGAAGCAGATCGTATCCGGCATCAAGGCATATTATACGCCGGAAGAGATGGTCGGCAAGAAGGTAATGGTGGTTGTGAACCTAAAGCCGGCGAAGCTGGCAGGAGTGCTTTCCGAAGGGATGCTGCTGTGCGCAGAGGACGATAAAGGCAATCTGGCGCTGATGACTCCGGAGAAAGACATGCCTGCAGGGGCGGAGATCTGCTGATATATGGTAACAGTTCGGGCAGCCTTTATGCGCAGCTTTGATGTGCATCGGGCTGTCCGTATTATTTTTCAATAGGAACATACGGCTTAATGATTAAAATCGCTCCGCTTGGGATCGCACTGCGGCAGTCATGGGTGACGGCGGCAATTAGGAGGACTGAGAGATGATATTTGATACACATGCTCATTATGATGATAAAGCCTTTGACAGTGACAGAGACAGCCTGATGAGTCAGCTGCCCGGCGTGGGGATCGGATATGTGGTGAATGTGAGTGCCAGCCTGGCAAGTGTTAAAAGTACCGTCGCGCTGACGGAACAATATCCCTATGTATACGGGGCGGTGGGGATTCATCCCAACGAAACGGAAGAATTGAAGGAGAGCGATATCAGGGATCTGAAGGAAGCCCTGCAGCTGCCCAAGATTGTGGCCGTAGGGGAAATCGGCCTGGACTATTACTGGGACACCCCGGGCCGGGACGTGCAGAAATACTGGTTTGAGCGCCAGCTGGATCTGGCCCGGGAACTGGATAAGCCGGTGATCATCCATTCCAGAGATGCGGCAGAGGATACGCTGAATATAATCAAAGCAAAAGGCGGGGCGGATCACAGGATGGTGATTCACTGCTACTCTTATTCTGTGGAAATGGCGAGAGAATATCTGAATATGGGATATTATCTGGGAATTGGCGGAGTGGTGACCTTTCAAAACGCGAAAAAGCTTAAGGAAGTGGTCAAATACGCTCCACTTGACAGGCTGCTTTTGGAAACCGACTGCCCCTATCTCGCGCCTGTTCCCAACAGAGGCAAGCGGAATTCTTCTTTAAATCTGCCGTTGGTGGCCAGGGCTATTGCCGAATTAAAGGAGATCGATTATGATAGTGTTATCGATGCCGCTTATGGGAATGCGAGAAGATTTTACGGCATATAGGCGATTGCAGCACAGCCGTGCTGCTGCATAAACTGGCGGCGCGGAGGAATACAGTAAGCGGAGGAATACATGAGCGGAGGAATACATGGCGGAACTGGGAAATCCCAAAAAAACAATTGAAATCATACAGAAATACGAGTTTGACTTCCAGAAGCGGTTCGGGCAGAATTTTCTGATCGACACCCATGTGCTGGAGAAGATCGTGCGGGCGGCGGACATCTCAAAAGAAGACTTTGTCCTGGAGATCGGTCCCGGCATCGGCACCATGACCCAATATCTGGCGGAAGCGGCCAAAAGAGTGACTGCGGTTGAGATCGACGACAACCTGATCCCGATTCTGGAGGAAACTCTGAAGGATTATGACAATGTCAGCGTGATACACGGAGATATCCTGAAGCTGGATTTAAACCGGCTGGTGCAGGAGCAGAATGATGGAAAACCCATCAAGGTGGTGGCCAACCTTCCATATTATATTACGACACCGATCATAATGGGGCTGTTTGAGAGCCGGGTGCCGCTGATCAATATCACCGTAATGGTGCAGAAGGAGGTGGCTGACCGCATGCAGGCCGGTCCGGGTACCAAAGACTACGGCGCGCTCTCCCTGGCGGTGCAGTACTATGCTTCGCCCTATATAGCGGCCAATGTGCCTCCCAACTGCTTTATCCCCAGACCCAAGGTGGGCTCATCGGTGATACGGTTGACAAAGCATGAAAAAAAACCGGTGAATGTGGATAACGAAGAGCTTTTCTGGAAGCTGATCAGGGCTTCCTTTAACCAGCGGCGGAAAACCCTCCAGAACGGACTGAACAATTCGCCGGAAATCACCTTGACCAAAGAAACAATTGCACAGGCCATCGAAAGCCTCGGCTGGTCTCCCACTGTGCGCGGTGAGACACTGACATTGGAACAGTTCGCGCAGCTTGCCAACTGCTTAAGCGGTATGGGAGGAAACGATGGCGGAGAGAAATAATGCGTAAGAACAGAAATCTGCTTGAAGGAAATATTATGACGGCGCTGGCAGGACTGGCGCTGCCGATCATGGGCACATCGCTCATGCAGATGGCGTACAACCTGACCGATATGATCTGGATCGGAAGGATCAGCAGCAACGCGGTTGCCGCAGTGGGGGCTTCCGGCATGTATCTCTGGCTGTCCAGCGGTTTTGCGGTGCTTGCCAGGATGGGAGGCCAGGTGCTGGTCGGCCAGTCACTGGGGGCGGACAAGCCGGAACGTGCCATATCCTATGCGAGGGCATCCTTGTGGATGGGAATCATCTGCGGCATGATCTACGGTATTATTGCCGTCATATTTAACGGCCCTCTGATCGGCTTTTTCCGCCTCAACAGCCAGGATGTGATCCGTGATGCGAGAATCTATCTGGTGATCACCTGCGGAGGCGTCGTATTTACGTTTTTAAATCAGATACTGACGGGATTGCTGACCGCCATGGGCAACAGCGGAGTGACTTTCCGCGCCACCTGCATCGGGCTGCTGATCAATGTGGTGCTGGATCCCGTACTGATATTCGGCCCCGGTCCGCTGCCCGCGCTTGGGGTGGCCGGTGCGGCGATAGCGACCGTGCTGGCACAGGTGATCGTGTTTGTTGTCTATCTGCTGATTGTCAGAAAAGATCCGGTCATTTTTTCCAGGCTTCATCTGCTGCGCAGAACAGAGGCGTCCTGCTATCGGGAGATACTTGGCATCGGATTTCCAGTCGCGGTACAGAGCCTGCTGTTTACCGGCATCTCTATGATCATTGCCCGGCTGATTGCGGGATGGGGGGATGCCGCCGTGGCGGTTCAGAAGGTGGGCAGTCAGATTGAGTCCATTTCCTGGATGACAGCGGACGGGTTTGGCAGCGCGGTGAATGCATTTACAGCTCAGAACTACGGGGCAGGCAGGTTAAAGAGAGTAAAAAGAGGATATGCTTCCGCCATGGGCGTTATGATGGCCTGGGGCATTGTCACATCCGCCGTGCTGATCCTGTTTCCGGAGGTTCTATTCCGCATCTTTATCACGGAAAGTGATGTGATCCCTATGGGAATCGATTATCTTAGGATATTGGGAGTGTCCCAGCTGTTTATGTGCACTGAGGCCGCCTCCGCCGGCACTTTCCAGGGGCTGGGGAGGACGGTACCTCCTTCTCTGGTAGGAATCGTGTTTACAGGACTTAGGATCCCTTTGGCCATGGTTCTGGCCCAAACGTCTTTGGGCTTAAACGGCATCTGGTGGAGCATCAGCATCTCCAGCATATTAAAGGGCCTGATCCTGCCCGCATGGCTTTTCGTGTTTCTGCTTTTAAGATTCGGCAGGTCATCCTGTGCAGGAGTATCGGCGAAGGAATAGGGTTAAGCGCGCAGGCAGTGTTCGGTGAAAGAGGAAGCACGCTGAAGTGTATGCAGGTCATCAATCTGCAGTTGGAACATGAAAAGGAGGCCGTATGAAGATCACATATATTCACCACAGCAGTTTTTCGGTGGAACTGGAAAGATCCGTCCTTCTGTTTGATTATTTTGAGGGGGAAATACCGGAATTTGATCCGGAAAAATCGGTTTATGTCTTTGCCAGCCACAAGCATCATGATCACTATGATAAGAAAATATTTGAATTGGCAGAGAGATATCCGCATATCCTTTTTATACTGTCCGGCGATATCTGTATGAACAGTAAATATATGGACCGGATCGGCATCCCCAATCCCGCGCGGGATCGGATCCGATACATCGGGAAAAATGTATCCTGCGAGTACAGAGAAGGACAATCTTCTATTTCCGTGGAGACGCTGGCCTCCACAGATGAGGGGGTCGCCTTTATAGTGAGCTGTGAAGGCAGAAGTATCTACCATGCAGGCGATCTGAACTGGTGGAAGTGGTGGGAAGAAGGGGATGATTGGAACCGCAGCATGGAAAGGGATTTCCTGCGCGAAATGGATAAGATAAAGGGCAGGCATTTTGAACTTGCCTTTCTTCCTCTGGATCCCAGACAGGAAGAGGATTATTACCTGGGCTTTGATTGTTTTATGAAAACAGCACATGCGGACCGCGCATTTCCGATGCACTGCTGGGGCGATTTTTCGGTCATTGACAGATTAAAGAAGGATAGATGTTCTCTGGAATACAGGGACAAAATCATAGAAATCAAAAAGGACGGTGACAGCTATGAGATTTAAATTCGCACACAATAACCTGAACGTACGGGATCTGGATAAATCCCTGGCTTTTTATGAAGAGGCGCTGGGACTTAGGGAAACGCGCCGTATTGAGCCGCAGAGCGGTGAGTTCATCATCGTTTACCTGGGGGACGGGCAGTCGGAACACCTGCTGGAACTGACGTGGCTTAGAGATTTTGACCGGGCGTATGACCTGGGAGACAATGAATTTCACCTGGCGTTTACCGTGGATGACTTTGACGCCGCGCTTGTAAAACACAAGGAGATGAACTGTGTCTGCTTTGAAAATCCGGCCATGGGCATATACTTTATCAATGATCCGGATGGGTACTGGCTGGAGGTGCTGCCTGTAAAAGGCTGACAGCGTTACTGTTCACGGCTGCCATAAACGTCCCGCGCATAGCGGGGCAGCCGTGAACAGTAATCTGACGGCGGCAGCACACAGAAGTGTGCACAGGCCTTAGACCGGTGACAGACCGTATACGGAGAGAAAAAATGGATAAATATGAAATATTAAAACAGTACTTTGGCTATGATTCCTTCCGCGAAGGTCAGGAGGCATTGATCGACAGCCTCCTGGCCGGGAGGGATGTGCTGGGCGTTATGCCCACGGGGGCCGGCAAGTCCCTTTGTTATCAGATTCCCGCTCTGCTCATGAATGGCATCACTCTTGTAATCTCGCCCCTGATCTCTCTGATGAAGGATCAGGTGAGCTCTTTAAACCAGGCCGGCGTTCATGCCGCCTATCTGAACAGTTCCCTCACCGCAAGCCAATACTATAAAGCGCTGGAATATGCAAGGGACGGACGGTATCCGATCATCTATGTGGCACCGGAGCGCCTGGAAACTGCGGAATTTATGGATTTTGCGCTGAATGCCGAGATCTCCATGGTGGCGGTGGATGAGGCGCACTGTGTTTCACAGTGGGGACAGGATTTTCGGCCCAGCTATTTAAAAATCGTGGAATTTATCGAAAAGCTTCCCAGAAGGCCCATCGTATGCGCCTTCACCGCAACCGCCACAAAGGAGGTGCGGGATGATATCATCGATATCCTGATGCTGCAGGACCCGCTGGTTATGACGACGGGCTTTGACCGTCCGAACTTGTACTTCTGTGTTCAGTCCCCCAGGGATAAGTATGCGGTGCTCAAGAACTATCTGGACTGCCATCCCGGCGACTGCGGTATTATTTACTGTCTGACCAGGAAGGGCGTGGAGGAAGTCTGCGACCGTCTGACGGATGACGGATTTTCTGTTACCAGATATCATGCGGGGCTAAGCGATTCAGAGCGGCGTAAGAACCAGGACGATTTTATTTTTGACCGCCGTTTGATCATTGTGGCCACCAATGCCTTCGGTATGGGAATTGACAAGTCTAACGTCCGGTTCGTTGTCCATTATAATATGCCGAAAAATATGGAGAGCTATTATCAGGAAGCCGGCCGCGCGGGCAGGGACGGTGAGCCTTCGGAATGTATACTTCTCTACGGCGGACAGGATGTGATCACCAATCAGCTGTTTATCGATCATAATCAGGAGAATCAGGAACTGGATCCGGTGACCAGAGCGATGGTCCAGGAGCGGGACCGGGAGAGGTTAAGGAAGATGACCTATTACTGCTTTACCAACGAGTGTCTCCGCGATTATATTTTGAGGTACTTCGGTGAGTATGGCAGCAACTACTGCGGCAATTGCTCCAACTGTTTAAGCCAGTTCGAAACGGTGGATGTGACCGATATTGCAAGAAGCCTGATCGGCTGTGTGGAGAGCAGCCATCAGCGGTACGGCACCACAGTGATCATCGACACCGTCCATGGCGCCAACACGGCTAAAATCCGGCAGTATCGGATGGATGGCAACCCGTATTATGCAAAGCTTGCGGATGTGCCCGTATTTAAACTGCGGCAGGTGTTGAATTATCTCCTGCTAAGTGACTATCTGGCAATCACCAATGATGAGTATGCGGTTGTGAAACTCGCACAGAAAGCCCGTCTGGTCACGGAAGAATCGGAGCAGGTCCTGATGAAGATGGCCAAGGAGCAGGAACATCCCGCCAAAGTCAAATCCGAAAAGAAGTCCAGGAAAAGCCTGCCGTCCGGAACACAGTTTACAGAGTCAGAAAATGCGCTGTTTGAGAGACTGCGCGGCTTGCGTACGGACATCGCCCGAGAAGAGAACCTTCCGCCTTACATCGTATTTTCAGACAAAACGCTGGTACATATGTGTGTTGTAAAACCGCTTACAAAAGCTCAGATGCTGACCGTGTCCGGCGTAGGTGAATTTAAATATGAAAAATACGGATTGAGATTTGTGGAGTGCATCCGCAAGGCGTTGGATGATCTGGGGATTGACACGGAGGCAGGAACAGAGCAGGAAGCTGATATTAAAAATCCGGGAGCCGAAGGGGCCATGGTGAGGCCGGCAAAGAAAGGAAAAACAGATTTTTCTATCACGGAGGAAATCTTATCGCAGATCCATTATTCCGATCTTACTTCCCTAAGTGATTTTGTGGGCCAGCTCAATGATCTGCGGGACGATCAGTCCATGAAACGCCTGACGATAAAATCCGTGGAGCAGCAGCTTATTGATGAGGGATACCTGGAGCTGTATTTTGTGAATCAAAGGCCGGCAAAACGGGCTTCGAAAAAGGGAAAGGAATCCGGTATCGTATCCGAAACGAGAGTCAGTGAAAAGGGGAACGAATATGATGTTCTCTTCTATAAGGAAGAGGCCCAGAGAATGCTGATAAAGATGCTTACGGATAAAGGAAAACAGTGAAATGGACAGAAACATGCACTTTTCAATACCGTATCTGCCGCTGCGCCTCCGGCTGGAATGCTGTGAGGCTGCCAGCCTGCCACAATATCTCGGCTCTGCGCTGCACGGCGTGCTGGGATGGACGCTGCTCTCTCACAGACAGGCTTATCAGTACATCTATGAGAACCGGCGCCTGGGAGGCGCCGCCCAGGATATTGTAAATCCCTATATCATAGATCCTCCTGGCTTTCACGGACAGTATAAACCGGGAGATGAACTCTGCTTCCAGATCATACTGATCGGGGAGGCGATGAAGTATTCCGGCGAACTGATACGGGCGTTGATTGAGGGCGGAACCTTCGGTCTGGGCGCTGAGCGAAAGAAGTTCGTGCTGACTGAAATTATGCAGGGAAAGCAGATGACAGATATATGGAAGAAAGGGCAGATGAGTCTGCCGGAGAGAGCGCAGCCGGAGACACTGACGGAAGATGAGACTTTGCCTGAATGCAGCCATTGTTCTATAGCGCTGCGAACTCCGCTCCGCATACGGCGGAAAGGCGCGCTGGTCATGGATTTGGATTTCCCTGCGATCATACGCAACATCACGCGCAGGATGTCGGAACTGACCGCCAGATACGGCGGATTTGTGAATCAGGAAGAGATTCAGCGGCTGCAGGAGCTGACCTTAAAAGTGCAGCGGACATCTTCCGGGTTATATCTGTGTAAAATCGACCGGTATTCCAGCCGCCACGAAGAAAAAATGGACTGGAGCGGCCTGATGGGCGCTATGACCTTTGAAGGTGATCTGGTCCCATTTATTCCCTGGCTGAACGCGGCAGAGGTGCTGCATATTGGCAGAAATGTTACGCTGGGATATGGGAAAATCGATGTGATATTTTGTTGAATCCAGGGGGTGGATGCATTTAAGGTGTATTATAGTGAAAATTTACAGCAAAATTACTAATAATTGTTGATATTTACTTAATTTTGCAGTAATATAAGGATAGATTGCAGAAAGTGTGATTGGGTTGTGGACATAAAAAGTTGATAGAAATTTTGTATGGCGTTTGGTGCGAACCTTAAGTGAACATAAAATTGCCGGGAGGTTCGCACCAAAATAGTTTGTGTGGGGTGGGCAGTTGACTTGGAAAAGTCGGATTTATTTGTTGAAACTGGATAATTGTATGTTTGAATTATGGATTGGGCGAAAATGATGTGTGTAATATTGCGAATTTTTGCAGTCGCTACCTCGCGGTAGCGTGGATTGAAATCGGTTGGCGGGTTGCTCGATTGGGCGGTGGATGGTCGCTACCTCGCGGTAGCGTGGATTGAAATCTAGCCATGCGCTATTATTATACATTTTTATACCGTCGCTACCTCGCGGTAGCGTGGATTGAAATCGTTTACGCTGATTCCGCCATCATGGATCACCGTAGTCGCTACCTCGCGGTAGCGTGGATTGAAATATCCGCACCAAGCTGTAAAACCTGATCCAAAGCAGTCGCTACCTCGCGGTAGCGTGGATTGAAATACCTGCATCATTAAGACGATAAACGCCCCCCGAACGGTCGCTACCTCGCGGTAGCGTGGATTGAAATAGATGTTCAGGCGGCGATCCTGGAGGCAATGCAGTCGTCGCTACCTCGCGGTAGCGTGGATTGAAATGATACCAAGAAACGAACAAACAAAAGAACTTAAGTCGCTACCTCGCGGTAGCGTGGATTGAAATATGCAGTTTACAAGCATATTCCCATGCTACCTCTGTCGCTACCTCGCGGTAGCGTGGATTGAAATTCCCGGTTGATGATATAAATGTCGGCCGGCGTGTGTCGCTACCTCGCGGTAGCGTGGATTGAAATTGCGTTCCACATCTACATATATGACCGGGCATGTGTCGCTACCTCGCGGTAGCGTGGATTGAAATAGAAAACCGTACAAATACAAGAAAGGAGGATGATTGTCGCTACCTCGCGGTAGCGTGGATTGAAATACACATAGCAAACGGCAACAGCATTTCCAAGGGAGTGTCGCTACCTCGCGGTAGCGTGGATCGAAACCTAGCTAGCAGTGGCGGGTGTACGATATTATTAATCGTCGCTATTTCGTGGCAACGCAGACTGAAATGTCACAGGCGTATCACGCCAAATTACAATATGTAATTTCTAAAATTACACATACGCTGCCTATACACCAGAAATATATTTGCCATACGAAAGCTACACAATCCATATCTCTCCACACTAAATTTTACCCAGCCCAGCAAAGAAAAAAGAGCACAAAGAAACCTTGTCTGAACCAGCTATTTCATGTATACTGTATTCTATCAGCACATAACGCCGCAATCATTTCGGCAAATAGGAGGTGACCGCAGATGGACAGCTATGCTACTTTTAATGATGTTCTTGTCAGGCTATTCAATGAGATCATGGACATAGAAGAAAGAGCGATTATCACAGAAGAGTTTAAAGACATAACGAATAACGATATGCATGTGATCGAAGCGATTGGAATCAGTACGATGAAAAATATGTCGACGATAGCCAGGGCGCTGTCCGTTACGGTAGGAACGCTGACCATATCTATGAACAGCCTGGTAAAAAAGGGCTATGTTGTCAGAAACCGAAGTGAAAAGGACCGGAGGGTGGTATATATTTCCCTCACAGAAAAAGGACGAAAAGCATACAGACACCATGAGGAATTCCATAAAAAAATGATTGATGCGATGACAAAGGACTTAAGCCAGGAGGAAACCCAGGTTCTTGTCAAAGCATTGACAAATCTGCGGGTATTTTTCCGCGGCTATCCCATAGAAGAAACACCGTAATGAATACCGTTTATTACAATAAAAGAAAAGCAGGTGCGTGACTGATCCGTCATCAGTTTATGCACCTGCTTTTAACATTTCATAATAGGTTCTGTCAGAATTTAAATACGGCGGTCCCATATCCAGGCAGAGGATAAGCGATGGAATACTGTTTTCCGTCACAATCCCTCTTTTGGGCGGTATACACATCCTTAGGATCACTTTTCTCATGCAGCCCCCGGGTTTCATCCAGCAGAAGTGTGTATTTCCCCCTCCTGGGAACACCCACACGGTAATTGGGGCGGGCAACCGGAGTGAAATTGCAGATAAACAGGAGATTGTTTTTCCCGTTTTTACTCTTGCGGATAAAACTGAATATGCTCCGTTCCGAGTCATTGCAGTTCATCCATTCAAAACCGTTCCAGTCACTGTCCATCACATAGCAGGCAGAGTACTTCCTGTACAGATGCAGCAGGCCCCTCACATATTTTTGGAGATCCGCATTTTTCTCCTCCTTGATCAGATACCATTCCAGTTCTGTTTCCTCGTTCCACTCTTTCCACTGACCGAAATCCTGTCCCATAAACAGCAGTTTTTTGCCGGGATGGCCGATCATAAAGGTGTATCCTGCTTTCAGACAGGCGAATTTCTCATCATATTCTCCGGGCATCTTACCCAGCATGGAGCGTTTTAGATGGACAACCTCATCATGTGACAGTACCAGAACAAAGTTCTCGCTGGTGAAATAGGTGAGGCCAAAAGTCATTTGATGGTGGTGCCCCTTGCGGAAAAGCGGATCCAGCTTCATATACTCCAGGAAATCGTGCATCCAGCCCATATTCCATTTAAAAGTGAAGCCAAGACCGCCGTCTTCCGGTGCGTCGGTGACCTTCGGCCATGCGGTGGATTCCTCGGCGATAACCATGACACCGGGAGAACGGCGTTTCATAACACTGTTTAAATGGCGGAAAAATTCAATGGCCTCCAGATTTTCATGGCCGCCGAATTTGTTGGGGACCCACTGCCCCGCCTCTTTGCCATAGTCGAGATACAGCATGGAGGCAACGGCGTCGACACGCAGCCCGTCGATATGGTACTTGTCCGCCCAATACAAAGCGTTTGCGATCAGAAAGTTGGATACCTCATGCTTGCCATAGTCAAATATTTTAGTTCCCCAGTCCGGATGCTCTCCCTTGCGGGGATCGGCATATTCATAGGTGGGAGTTCCGTCGAAATCGGCCAGACCGTGAGCGTCTCTCGGAAAATGGGCAGGAACCCAGTCCAGTATGACCCCTATACCATTTTTGTGCAGGTGATTTACAAAATACATGAAATCGTCAGGGGTGCCGTAGCGTGAGGTAGGCGCATAATAGCCGGTTACCTGATACCCCCAGGATCCGTCAAAGGGGTGCTCGGCGATACCGATCAGTTCCACATGGGTGTAGCCCATATTTTTTACATAGACAGCCAGCTCTTTGGCAGCTTCCCTGTAGTTATAGTAAGCATTCTCATTCTCCGCGTTGAGATGGCGTTTCCAGGAACCGAGATGCACTTCGTAAATGGACATCGGAGATTCCTGACGGTTTTCACGCAGCCTCTTTTCCATCCATTTATCGTCGCTCCATTTAAATCCTGACAGATCCGCAGTAATGGAGGCTGTTCCGGGGCGGTATTCTGCATGAAAAGCATAAGGATCTGCCTTGTAAAGCAATTTCCCATCCTGTGTTGTGATAGCGTATTTATACATCCCACCTAACGGAAAATCCGGAAGAAAAGTCTCAAATACGCCGGACTCCTGCACAGAGACCATCGGCGATGCATCGGTGTCCCAATGATTGTAATCGCCTACCACATGTACCGCCGCAGCATGGGGAGCCCAGACGGAAAAATACATCCCCTTTTTTCCGTCAAGTTCTTTAGGATGAGCGCCCAGCTTTTCATATATTTCGTAATGCGTCCCCTCTCCGAACAGATAACAGTCCAGATCCGAAAAAAAACCTGTGTTTTTTCCCATAAGAATTCTCCCCGCTATAATTTTATAATAAAACTCTGATAAGGCTCCATGTGGAGTTTGAGTTTTCCGTTTTCCACCGGAACAGTCTGGCCCGTCAGCAGATCCATAGGCTGTGCCTCACCGGACAGCGGAACGAAGATATCTGCCGGCGCTTCATCGATATTGACCGCGGTAACAACCCGGCTGTCATTTCTGGCCCGTTCATAGGCATACTGCCGGTTGGTGAGCAGCAGTTCCCTGTAATTTCCACCGTGAAACGCAGTTTCCTCACGGTGGATTGCCGCGAGCTTCCGTATATAATCCGTCAGTTCACTGCGGGATTTCTGCGCCTGCCCGGATGTCAGCGCCGGACGCAGCGAGTCATCGCTGGTGCTGCTTCGCATCCCTTCCATCCCCCATTCCGATCCGTAATAAACCGACGGAATTCCGGGTAAAGTGAACAGCATGGTATAAGCTGTGTAAATGTGGTGCCTGTTTTTAAGTTTGCTCATGATCCGGTCCTCATCATGGTTATCCAGAAAGGTGTAAAGATCCAGACCGCGGCTGGTTTCATTCACCTGCCGGCGGATGGTATGGGCAATCTCAAAACAGTTATAGTCGTTGTGTCCGCTGTACAGCCCTTTGTGAAGTTCATAATTCGTGACGGAATGCAGCATCTGCGGGTTGGCCCAGTTAGAATAAATGCCGTGGATCACTTCCCCCATCAGCCAGAAATCCTCCCTGACGGAGTCACAGTGTAAACGAAGCGACTTCATAAAGTCGAAGTCCAGTACATTTGCACAGTCTAAGCGTATCCCGTCAATATCGAATTCCCTGATCCAGTAAGATACCGTATCCAGCAGATAGCGGACCACTTCGGGATTTTTAAGGTTGAGGACCGGCAGAACATAATGACCCTGCCATGCCTCATAAGTGAAAGGATCACCCATAGGGCTTGCACAGTCAAAACGGATCCCGCGATACCAGTCTTTATATCCGGAATCCCATTTATGCTCCTGAATGTCCCGGAAAGCAAAAAACCCCCTGCCGGTGTGGTTAAAAACTCCGTCCACCACCACGCGTATGCCGGACTGGTGGCAGAGAGATACAAATTGACGAAAATCTCCGTTATCGCCCAGACGCCTGTCAACAGACCGATAATCCCTTGTGTCATAACCGTGAGTGGAGGATTCAAACAACGGACCGATATAAACTGCGCTGCATCCCAGCTCTTTAATATAGGGAATCCAGCTGATTAACTCATTGAACCTGTGAACGGTTTCCAAAGAGGTGTTATCCTTTGGAGCCCCGCATAATCCCAGCGGATATATATGATAAAACACACTTTGCTGATACCATCTGCACATAAAAAATCTCCCCTGATGTTGTTATGGTAAAGACAATGTTACTGCCTTTATCATAACAACATCGGGGGAGGGTGTCAATAAAAATATGACCAACGGTCAGGTGTTCAGCTGCTTTACCCTGCGCAGCAGAAACTGGTATTTCAGCTGGGCGGCCTTGATTTCATAGATATAACTGTCCACCAGCGCCGGATCGCAGGCCTCCGAAAAATTCACCTGTGAGGATTCCAGTATGGACTTTGTACGTTCGATTTCGGACAGCAGCAGGCTCTTTTCGTCCAGGGATGGCTTTTTCTCTTTTTTCGAATGATTTTTAAGCAGCATATAGAATCTCTCCCAAAATTATCTATCTGATATCATTATAGTCACCAAAATAAGATTCTATACAATTATGGATGGAAATAGCAAAAAATTATTAATAAATATTTTGTATACGAAACGAATAAAAGCGGCGTCAGACAGGGTGCTGTTTGTGTAACAAAGACAAATGTACTAAGTAAGCACATGCTGTTGTGACTTGTGCGGTAAAACATCGGCTGAAATTATGAAATGTCACCTGGCGCGCCGGATAGCCGCGGCTTGACAAAGCAGAAGTTTTATAAGATAATAATCAGCACCCGATGAGAAAAAGCAGTGATTGATTTCTTTATTCACCTGATGCAGTCGGGGGCAGTCATGGCCTGATCAGGCAATTATCCCATATATAATAACATAAATTCATCGGCAATGTGGAAGCATACGGATGAATGCGCAGGTCATCAGCTTTTGGCTGGCGGCATGAAAGAGGACGCACATGAAAAGTGTGCGCAGGTCATCAGTCTCGGCTGGTGACATAAGAAAGGAGGAGTGCAGGCATGCGCTTTATCGCTGTTCTCGATCAGGAGCCGGAGTATTCGGTCCGGCTGGCCGACTACATCGGAAGAAAGCAAAATTCCGCGTTCACTGTATGTGCGTTCACGGATGCCGCACTGTTGGAGGAACGCGCAGATAAGCAGGAGATCGATCTGCTCCTGGTATCGGAAAACGTGCTGACTGACCGGATACGTGAACTGAAAAACATACGGCGGATCGTGATCCTGACAGAGGAACGCACGGGCGCCGTAAAGGCGGAGTTCCCTGTT
Organism: Lachnotalea sp. AF33-28; assembly: GCF_003477885.1. Classification (GTDB taxonomy): domain Bacteria; phylum Bacillota; class Clostridia; order Lachnospirales; family Lachnospiraceae; genus AF33-28. Next base: position 25,690 of record NZ_QUEE01000015.1, on the reverse strand, counting down.
GTCTATAAATACCAGTCCTCCGACGGGGTGGTGAAGGAGGCGCTGGCCTGCTATGCAGCACAGAACCAGGAAGCGCTTTTGGGTCTGCATGTGATGAAACATGCTGCCGGGCTGACAGGCGTATATTCGCCGGTCAAGCGCTGTCTGAAAACAACCTTTGCAGTAATCTGCGGATGGATACAGGCCAGAAAAGGGCGGACACTTCTGATAAGCTTTGACACATTTTCCGATTTTAGCAGGCTGTTTCAGAGAAGCTTCAGCTATGATCTAGCGGATATCTTATATTATTACCGCAATGACAGCTGCTGGTATGAACAGGCGGCACACATGCTGGAAAGCATAGACGGCCTGGATATCATTGCTCCGTGTGCCTGTCCGGAGGATATATGGGAGTTAAAGGCGGAAGATATCGGCGAGTTTGTCCGGCAGATGGCGGTTTACGGAGGCTATGAGTCGGTCGTGCTGGATATCGGAGAAGATTTCAGGGAACCGGTCAGGCTGCTGGAACAGTGCGACCGCATTTATATGCCGGAAAGAGAGGATGAGGTATCGGCTGCAAAGATGCAGTCCTACCAGTCCTATCTGGCCGCCAGAAAGCTGACGGCCCTGGAGGAGCGTACGGTGCGCCTTAGATTTCCCAGACTAAAGAGATCAGAGGGACGGGGCTGCTGGTTTGAACAGGTTATGTGGAGCAATGTCGGCGGATACATCAGGGACGTCTTACAGGACGGCGGAGGAAGCGGCTGATGGAGGAACTGGTAGCCGGACTCAAGGAGGCAGTCATGCGTTCCGCCGATATTTCCCGGGAATTGCCGGACGACCTTCTCTATAAAAATATCGACAAAGCAATACTGGATGCGGGCAGGGAAAATATGCTGACCTTAAGCGAGCGGACCGAACTGCGCCGGCGGCTGTATGCGGCCATACGGGGACTGGATGTGATTCAGGACCTGGTGGATGACTGTGAGATAACGGAAATTATGATCAACGGGCCGGAGGATATCTTTATAGAAAAACACGGCCGGATCGCGCGCTGCCCCTGCCGCTTTAGTTCTCCGGAGAAGCTGGAGGATGTGATACAGCATATTGTATCCGGCGTGAACCGGGTCGTCAACGAGGCTTCACCCATCGTAGATGCGCGGCTTACCGACGGATCCAGGGTGCATGTGGTGCTGCCGCCGATCGCTTTGAACGGACCTGTGGTGACGATCCGCAAATTCCCCAAGTCCCCCATTACAATGAAACAGCTGGTGGAGTGGGGGGCGATCACATATGAAGCCGCCGCCTTTTTAGAGCTGCTTGTAAGGTCTGGCTACAACATATTCATAAGCGGCGGCACCGGATCGGGCAAAACCACTTTTTTAAATGCACTGTCTGGATTCATACCGGAAGATGAACGGGTAATCACCATCGAGGACTCTGCGGAACTGCAGCTTTCGGGTATTCCTGATCTGGTGAGGCTGGAAGCAAGAAATGCCAGCCTGCAGGGATCCGGCCAGGTTTCGATCCGCGACCTGATCCGGGCCAGCCTGCGCATGAGGCCGAACCGGATCATCGTAGGAGAGGTCCGATCGGGAGAGGCGCTGGATATGCTTTCTGCGATGAATACGGGACATGACGGTTCCCTCTCCACCGGACATGGAAACAGCCCTGCCGATATGTTGAACCGTCTGGAAATGATGGCATTGATGGGCGCGGATCTGCCGCTGGAGGCGATCCGGGGGCAGATAGGCTCTGCCATAGATATTTTGATTCATCTGGGGAGACTTAGGGACCGGAGCAGGAGAGTCCTTTCCATAACGGAGGTAACTGGTTACGAAAACGGAAAAGTCAACATGCATCCGCTCTATGAGTTCAAGGAGTGCGGGGAAGAGGAAAACGGCAGGGTCAGAGGTGAACTCAAAGCGACGGGCAATAAGCTTGAAAACACCCAAAAAGCAGAGGCCGCGGGCCTGTGGAAGCAGGGGCAGGAAAGGCTTCCGGAGAACGGGCAGAATGCTGGCTGACCTGATAAGAGGGTATGTGATCTCCGCATGTTTTCTGTATGTATTTTATGGAAGTACGGTTCTGATCCTCGCGGCGGCTCTGCTGCCGGCGGTATTTCTCGCGAAAGAAATGAAACGGCGGAGGAAAGAAAAAGACGGAGAGGAACTGCTCCTGCAGTTTAAAGACTGCATCATGGCGGTATCAGCCTCCCTGGAGACCGGTTATTCCATGGAAAATGCGATGCGGGAAGCGGAGAAGGAGATGAAAAGGCTTTACGGAGCGGAATCATCCATGGCTCTGGAACTGTCGCGCATGGTCAGGCAGCTGGAACTGAACAGACCTGTGGATGAGGTATGGCGGGAATTCGCTGACCGCAATCCAAGGGAGGATATCGTCGTCTTTGCACAGATTTTTTATATCGCGAGAAGGATGGGAGGAGACCTGACTGCGGTGATCCGCCGAACTTCAGATACGATAGGGGATAAGCTCGGCGTACGGGAAGAAATAGTTACGCTGACAGCGTCGGTAAAACTGCAAAACAGGATAATGAGCCTGATGCCGTTAGGAATCATCCTCTATATGAATGCAGGGGCGGGTGGTTTTCTGGATATCCTCTATACCACGGCCCTTGGGAGGGTGATCATGACAGTCTGCCTCGGCCTTTACCTGGCGGCACTGTATCTGGCGGATAAGATATCGGGAATCGAGGTGGGACTGTGATTTGGATAATCTCGTTGGCGCTGGCGGCCATGCTTCTGTTTATACTTCTTACCTGCCGGCACGACAGACAACTTTTCTGCATGCTGGACCGGCACGCACACCCGCTGCGCTGTTTATACCCCTGTGGCTGGTATCTGGCACAGCATCTGCCGGTAAAAACGGCTTTTAATAAGAAACGCTCACGGCTGCAGAGCCTGCTTTATAAGCAGGACGTGGAGTGGGAACTGAAGGTGTATGAGGGAAAACGCATGGCACTGTCCATTGCGGCGGTGGTATTATCCCTGGTTTTATCCCTGGCGTATGCCTGCAATTTGGCCGCCGCGGCCCGGCCGGATCCGGCAGACGGGCTGGACAGGCCGGGGTACGGAGAGGCGGACCGGGAATATCTGCTGGAAGTGGAAGGATTGGGATCAGAGCCTGCAAAGCTGACAGTTGAAATTCCGGCAATGCAGTATGCAGGTTCACAAATCGGTGAAATCATGCGTCAGGCAGGCGATGCGCTAAGAAATCTGATGCTGGGAGAAAATCCGTCTGCGGATGAGGTGCGTACGGATTTGATCCTTCCGGCCACGGTGAAAGGAACCGGCATACAGGTGGAATGGTCGGTGGAATATACGGACTGCCTGGATGCGCTGGGACATGTGAACAACGGCCAGTGTCCTGAGGAAGGGCAGCTTGTGTGGCTGGAGGCTGTATTAAAATATCAGGAATATGAGTATACGGAGAGGATTTATGTGAGGGTGATGCCGCCTGTCAGGTCAGAGGAGGAGAAAGCTGCGGCAAAGCTTAAGGCAAAACTGGAACAGCAGGCGGAAAAAGCTGCGGATGAGCCGCTTGTCAGGCTCCCTGACAGCTTTGAGGGAAAACGGTTAAAATACAGCTTTCCTAAGGACCGTACGGGGTGGGAGACGCTGCTGGTACTTGGTATAGCCTGTGTGGTGCTGCCTGCCGTATCCAGCGACCAAAAATTAAAGCGGCAGCAGGATGAGAAGCAGAAGCAGCTGCTGGAGGATTATCCTTCTCTGGTGGCGAAGCTGACCGTACTGATCGGGGCCGGAATGACGGTGCGCAGGGCATGGGAACGTATATGGGCGGATTACACCGGTACGGAGGCGGCGTCAGACAGGGGAAAACGGCCGGCCTATGAGGAGATGGGGTATGCGCTTCACTGTATGGAGGGCGGCATGTATGAAAACAGTGCGTACAGGGCATTTGGACAGCGCTGTGGGCTGTACTGCTATATTAAGCTTGGAAACTTGCTGGAACAAAATCTGAAAAAGGGCAGCAGGGATTTGCTTCTGCTGCTTAGACAGGAATCCGAAGCGGCGTTCCGGGAGCAGAAGGATCATGCCAGGCGGCTGGGGCAGGAAGCGTCCACCAAACTGATGCTGCCCATGTTTATGATGTTTGGAATCGTAGTAGCAATTGTAATCGTGCCGGTGTTTTTATCTTTTCAGTTTTAGTATGCAGAAGGAGGATTTATATGGGCAGAATGAAGCGGTTATGGAAGGACAGAAGAGGAGCCGGTGTGGTAGAAGTCCTTCTGATATTGGTCGTCATCCTGGCGTTGGTAATGATCTTCAGAACGCAGCTGATAGCGTTAATCACCAGGATATTCGAAAGTGTTAACGCAAAGGCGGGGGCGCTGTACTGATGGATACAGGACGTAAAGAGGTCCCCGTGTTTCAGGGTCAAATCACGATATTTTTAAGCCTTATACTGGTATTGCTTGTATCCGTGCTCTGCGGTATATTGGAGACCGCCCGCAGCCATGTTCTGAAGTTACAGATGGAGATCGCGATGGATTCGGCAATGGAATCTGTTACGGCGGAATACAGCACGGAACTGTTTCGGCGGTTCGGGCTTCTGTACTGCTATGATGACGGCAATCTGCCCGGCCGGATACAAAATTATCTGGATCGGTATGGGGAATGCGGCAGCTGGACCCCTTTTACGGTGGACAGCGTACAGGTTACATACAGAAGATGCGCTGCTGATGACGGCGGCGCGGTCTTTATACAGTCTGCGGCGGATTACATGCGCTATGGGATTGTGGAGGAACTTTTGGAAGAAACAGATTTTTATAAGCGCATTGCCGAACAGAGCCAGTGGGTTTCACAATTCATGAACCGAATCGGCAGCTGGTCGGAGGAACTGTTTGGACTTGAGACACTGACGGCAAAACTTAGTGACGGACTTTCCGCCCTTAAAAGAGAAACAGAGGGGCTGCACAGCCTTGTGAACGGCTGGTCCGATGGGATGGACGCGAAAGGTATCCAAAATCAGGCAGCCACCATATTAAAGCTGCTTCAGGATGGGATAGGACGGACACAGCAGTACCAGAGTCTTTCGGAATCACTGAAGCGCGGTTTTTCCTCCATTACGGATGAGTTTGCAGTGCAGAGGGAACAGCTGGAGGAAGACTTCCGGCAGATGGTGGATCAGCAGATCACTTCTGTAAATTCTTATATAGAGGAATCGGGAGAACGGTATCTTCAGGTGATGCAGGTGGACAGTGCGCTGAAGGAAAAGCTGGACATACTGGAGCAGCTGGCCGGATGGGCTCCGCCTGCACAAGTGGAGACTTCACAGGAACAGCCGCAGGAGCAGCCGCAGAAACAGTCGCTTGAGCAGCTGACAGGACTCCTGGGAAATTTGGATTTTACACAGATGTTCCCTGTTTCAGAGAACATATCGGGAGAATCGGGGGGAGCCCGTTTTCTTCGCACAGTAAAGGAGTTGAAAACAAAGGGGATCCTTGCGCTGGTGCTGGATGGAGATGAAAAACTCTCTGAAAGAAACATGACAGATGACATCCCGTCAAAACGCCTGACCGCGGCCATGGGACCAAAGAGCCTAAAACAGATAACAATCCGTGATGCAGCCTTGTTTAACGAATATCTGGCAGCTCAGTTTGACTGCTTTACCGATGAGAAAGACGATAATGTGTATGATCTGGAGTATATGATCGGCGGTTCGGATTCCGACAGGGAGAACCTGGCGGAGGCGGCCGGACAGCTGCTGCTTATGAGGGAGGGGCTCAATCTCATCTATCTGTATACGGATCGGGCAAAGCGGCAGCAGGCGGAGGCTCTGGCTGTAGGGCTTGTGGGGTTTACGGGAATAGGGCCGCTGATCGCTGTGGTGACATTTCTGATACTGTCCGCCTGGGCCTTTGCCGAGTCGGTCTATGATGTACGGCTGCTTCTGGCCGGTGAGAAAGTCGGGTTAATAAAAACCGCAAAGGACTGGCATATGACAGTTGAGCAGATTTTCCGGCTGCGGGAAATGAAAATAGAGGAAGGCACGGGCGGCCTTACATATAAATGGTATCTTAGGATACTGCTTCTTTTGAAGAATCGGGAGCAAAAAGCTTTTCGAGCCATGGATGCGGTGGAGTATCATATGAGAAAAAGTATCCCTGGGTTTTGCATAGAACAATGCTGTGCCGGGTTTACTGCACAAATAGCCCTGTCAGGAAGACGGATATTCAAAAGCCCGTTTCTGGAGACGGACAGGTTCTGCATAACAAATGACCTGACAGCCGCGTATTGAAGGGAGGAGTGTCTGCAGATGCCCTTTTCAGCAATTGCCTCATTAAAAAAACAAACAAAGACCTCTCCAGGTACAAAGGCGCATAGTGAAAGCTGCAAATGGATACGCTGCGGTAATTGCGTGAAAAGGGTGTCTGCAGACATTCCTCCCCGGCGGCCGGCTGTGCGGGGCAGCCTTACCGTAGAAGCGGCTGTCACGCTCCCTGTCTTTCTTATAATGATGTGTTGTCTTCTGTACCCGCTGCTGATGCTGTGCGATTATATGTATATCCAGCAGGCGCTGGAGAACACATCCCGAAAATTGGCCAGATACGCGTATGCGGAACAAATGCTCGGACAGGCGGCAGCCACGGATTCAAGGTTTATGGAATGGGTGGGAGAGAGCGCAGTCTATGTATTATCGCTTGCGGGTGCGAAGAATGCGGTGCTGAAAGAGGCGGGGCGGGAACGGCTCGATCATTCCTGTATCGTAAACGGAGCTTCGGGTCTCTCCTTTTACAGCAGCCGCCTGCCGGATGAAGACAACAATATTGATCTGGTGGTGACTTATGAAGCGGCTTTTCCCACACCCTCACTTCCGCTGGTCAGAGTGCCGATGATGCAGAGAAGTTACCGTCACGCCTGGGTGGGGGATGAAAGGCCCGGAGAAGAATCCGCTGCAAAAGAGATGGTATATATAACAGAAACTGGGACGGTATACCATACCTTTGCGGACTGTACGCATTTAAATCTGTCTGTCCGGCAGGCTGCGTATGCGGGGATTGAGCGGGAAAGAAATCAGTATGGCGCCCGCTACCACCCATGTGAACTCTGCGTCAAAGCAGGGAAGATTCCTGATACCGTTTATATAACGGGTGAAGGTACCCGTTTTCACATAAGTCTTGCCTGCAGCGGTATTAAAAGAGGCGTGACAGCCATACCGCTGTCACAGGTTGGAGACCGCCCGCTGTGCAGCCGCTGCAGCAAGCGGGGAGGAAAACAGAAATGATAGTGAACTTATTGCTGACAGCAGTGTTAGCCATCTGCGCTCTGTGCGATATAAAACGCCGGCAGCTGCCGCTTACGGTACTTTTAGCCGGTCTGCTGACAGGGGCAGGGGTCATGATTATGCAGACCGGTCTGCAGCCTGCGCTTTTGGCCAGACTGTTTCTAGGGGCTTTGCCGGGCGCAGTGCTGCTGTCTGTCTCTCTAGGCACCGGAGGGGCAGTCGGACTGGGAGACGCGGCATTGTTTATGGTGAGCGGCGTATATCTGGGTTTTTGGGAAAACCTTTTTTTGCTGCTGATGTCCCTGCTGCTTGCCGGACTGTGGGGAACCGGTATGCTGGTCACAAAGATGGGAGGCAGAAAGACAACGCTGCCGCTGGCTCCATTCGTGCTGGTCTCGTTTGCAGCATTGGAAGTGCTGAAAGTAGTGTGCAGGTGAAGGGAGGAGAACAGGATGAGATCCATAAAAAAAGCCCCCCGCATGACAGGAGGGAGACAGGGGAGGACATACCATACGGCTGTCTGGCTGCCCGGCAGTTATACGATAGAAGCATCTATCCTGGTACCTATGACAGTGATGCTGGTTATGGCGGTATTGTGGCTGGCCCTGAATCTCTATAATAATGTAACGATCCAGTACGATACCTGCCGGGAACTGCTGCTTAATGTGCAGAAAACAGAAGATCCGGTACGATTTATTAGGCTCTGCAGGATCTTTGAGCTGCGCTGAGCTATATGCGTGATGTGCCGAAGCCATGACCTGCAGGAGAGGAGATGTGAACAGCACGATGCCGTATCGGTATGAGCATAACCGCAACACCCATTATCTGGTGGTGGATGTGGAAGATGAAGAAACGGTATTTGGATTCGAGATGAAGATGCTTCAGGAACTGGACTGTAAAGGAGTACTGCGCGCAGTGGTCCGGCACCGGGACGAAGGTGCTGAGCTTCTCTATGAAATCTCATGCAAGAATACGCTGGATACCGTTCTGAAGGATAAGAAAACAGGAATAGATGAAGTTAAGAATCTGTTTATACAGCTTAACGGTGCGGCTGCAGAGCTGGAGAACTATTTACTCAAAGCAGACCATCTGTTGTTGAATCCGATGTACATTTACTGCGATGATGATGGCCGGATTTACTTCTGTTATCTTCCGGCCAAAGGCAATTCGCTGCAGAATTCATTGAAAGAACTGGTGGAATTTCTGCTTAAACGCATTGATCACAAGGATGCGGAAGCTGTAAAGACGGTTTATGGAATGCATCAGATATGCCAGAATGAATACTTCGGGCTGGGAGATCTGATGGACCTGTTTTGCAGTTTCGAAGAGGATACTTTACCCGAAGAGGAAACTGCTCCTATGATCTACCCGGAGGCAGGGGCGGACCAGAGGGGTGCCGGCTCGGTATGGGAATCTATCCGATATCAGGTGGCAAAGGTATTTAGGGGGGCGACCGACGCAGAGCTTGCGCCGCACAGCGGCAAAAGGATGGTGCAGGCGCGCCTTCTTAGCAAAGATCCCAAGCAATATCCGGATATATATATGGAAGAGTTTCCTTTCAGGATAGGCAAAGCACAGGATGCGGGAGGAGAAAACCCAGACTTCTTTCAAAGATTTCCGACGGTAAGCAGGCATCATGCGGAAATCAGCTATGAGTATGGGGAATTCTGCCTGCATGAGCTGGGATCCACTAACGGGACAAAAGTAAATGGCAAGAGGCTTGCCAATGGGGATACGGTGAGACTGCGGGACGGAGACTGTATTGTTGTGGCTGAGTTGGAATTCATCTTTGAAGAAATATAGCATACCGCAGCCCAGACTGTTAAGAAATTGCCGGATGAAAGATTGACAGCCGGTCAATTATTGCGTATATTTAACAGAATAAATAAGAAATAGTAGGAGGTTTATGCCATGAGGGACAGCGGATGTATTTTTTGCAAGATTGCGGACGGGCAAATACCGTCTTCAACGGTTTATGAGGACGAAATGTTTCGTGTTATTTTGGATCTGGGGCCGGCATCCAAAGGACATGCACTGATATTGCCGAAGGAGCATTATGCAGATATACTGGAACTGGATGAAGCTGTTGCGGCGCGCGCGCTGCCTTTGGCTGCCAGGGTGGGAAAGGCCATGATAAAGGCGCTGGGATGTGCCGGCTTTAACGTGGTACAGAATAACGGTGAGGCCGCGGGACAGACGGTGAGGCATTTTCATATTCACATCATTCCCAGATATGAAGGCGGTCCGTCGATTGTGTCATGGGAGCCCCAGGAAGCGGCTCCGGAAGAACTAAAGGAGACGGCAGGCAGGATCAAGGAAGCGATCGCCAGCCTTTAAGCGGAAAGAAGGCGCCTCCTGCCTTAAGACTGACAGGAGGCGCCCTCGAAACAAAGGCGGGATTATGAACCGCTTACCAGACCGGTCAGAAGATCGACAATCATGTCAACAGCACTGCTCTGGCGGCTTTTTTCCATCGCTTCTATATAAGATGCTCTGTTACTGTACAGCTCCTTAATCTGTTCAAGAAGACGTTCGTCTGTAAGCTCCTCTTCCTCCATCAGCTTGGCAAAGCCCTGTTTGGCAAACGACTTCGCGTTAAGAATCTGATCCCCCCTGCTTGCCTGAGCGGACAGCGGGATCAGCAGAGCCGGTTTTTTCAAAGCGAGAAGTTCACAGATCGCATTGGCACCCGCCCGAGATATAACTATATCCGCCATTGCAAACAGATCCTTCAGAGGTTCACCTACATATTCATACTGAACATACCCGGCGGTATTCTTAAGGCTTTCATCCAGATTTCCCCTGCCGCATAAGTGGACGATCTGAAAGTCCTTTAACAGGCGCGGGAGGATTTGCCGGACGGCCGTATTAACCTTAACGGAGCCCAGGCTGCCGCCGATGATGAGCAATACGGGTTTGTCTGGAGAGAGACCGCTTAGTCGCAGCCCTGCCAGCCTGTTTCCGGACAGAAGTTCCGCTCGGATCGGACAACCGGTGAGCACTGCCTTGTCCTTCGGCAGATACTGCAGCGTTTCCGGGAAATTACAGCAGATTTTGGACGCAGCCTTCATACAAAGCTTATTGGCCAGGCCGGGTGTCATATCGGATTCGTGGATGATAACCGGTATTTTATGCTTTTTTGCGGCGAGCACCACAGGCACAGCCACAAATCCTCCCTTCGAAAATACCGCATCCGGTCTTTGCTTTTTTATCAGGGCGGATGCTTCGGAGAAACCCTTTATGACCCTGAAGGGATCTGTAAAATTCTTTATATCAAAGTATCTGCGCAATTTCCCGGAGGAGATCCCCTGATAAGGGATTCCGGCCTTTTCCACAAGTTCTTTCTCAATCCCTTGATAGGATCCTACATAAGATATACTAAAACCAGCTTCTTTCAATTTGGGGACCAGTGCCAGATTCGGCGTAACATGGCCGGCTGTACCGCCTCCGGTTAACAGAACTTTTTTCATAAGAGCCTCCGAATTATTTCGCCTGTTTAAATTTTTTCAGCGCACATGCGAGCTGATCGGGGCATGATGTTCCCTTCATGCCGCAGCGGATGCCTTCCATACGGGAAATGGCGTCATCGATATCCATTCCCTCCACGAGTTTGGCGATACCCTGTGTGTTGCCTGAACAGCCTCCGATAAAATGCACATTCACTACTTTATTGTCCTTTACGTCAAAGGTAATCTGACTGGAACATACTCCGCTTGTCTTATAGTTCATCTTTTCCTCCATTCCTGCGCTTTATTCCGCGCATTGCTATTCTGTCTCCTTACCCCGGTCATCTTGCCGTATCCTTTCTTTTATATCACAAATTTGCTTTTTGCGCAATTGTTGTATATAATAAGGTATGTATTGCCGGACTGTAACAGTTACTGTTTACGGCAGCCGTGAACGGTAACCTGTAACCTAAGGTTTTGGCTGAAAGCTCTACATAATTAATGTATGCGATATCAGGAGGAAATGTTATGCTGGGAATAATAGGAGCTATGGATCAGGAAGTTGCGGGAATTAAGGCGCACATGACAGGGGTGACTGTCACTTCCAGAGCCGGTATGGATTTTTATCAGGGACAGCTGTGCGGGAAACCGACGGTGGTTGTGAAAAGCGGCATAGGTAAGGTGAACGCTGCTGTCTGTACGCAGATACTGGCGGACGTGTTTCGGGTGAACGCGATTATTAATACCGGAATTGCAGGTTCCCTGCAGGCAAAGATCGATATTGGAGATATTGTTCTCTCTAAAGATGCCCTGCAGCATGATATGGATGCGACAGGTTTTGGTTACGAACCGGGCATCATACCGCAGATGGATGTCTCAGTTTTTCCGGCAGATGAAAAGCTGATAAGGACGGCTAAGGAAGCCTGTGAAACAGTCAATCCCGATATACACGTATTTGTAGGCAGGGTGGTCAGCGGTGATCAGTTCATCTCGGATAAGGCGAAGAAGGAGTGGCTGGCAGAACATTTCGGCGGCTACTGTACCGAGATGGAGGGCGCAGCTATAGCACAGGCCGCCTATTTAAACCACATACCATATCTGGTGGTCAGAGCGATATCGGACAAAGCGGACGACAGTGCCAATATGGATTATGAGACATTTGAAGCCAAGGCGATTGAGCACAGCATCCGCCTGATAATCGGAATCGCAGAGCGGGCGTTTTTCTCCTGACAGTGTCTATCCTGCGAAGCAACGGAACAAGCGGATCCGCCTGGATAAAATCCGGGCGGACAAAATACGACAAACGTGTCGAACGATTTTACTCTCTTCTCTCTTTCCAAATCCGGACAATGAGTATATAATGTCTGTAAAAATCTGGAAACAACAGGAGGGAGTATTTTTATGTTAGAATTTTTGGAAAATGGATGGGCACTTTATGGTTTGGCAGCAGTGAGTATATTGGGAATCCTGGCAGCGCTGATCGGAGCGCATGGCTATCGGAAACTGTTTCGGCAATGCAGATCAATGCCGGATACGAGAAATAAATTTCTGCTGCAGTTAAAAGTAAAATTTGAAAATACATACAGAGTAAGCGGAGGTATACAAAATATCAGGGCCTTTTTGGAAAGGCAGGTGTACCAAAGCCGAACATTTGGAATAAGTCTGTACCGATGGGAGCGGGCATGCGGACAAGCCGCGATGCTGTGCTTCCTGGCAGGCTCGGTTCTTGCGGCCGCGGGGTTTTTCTCTGGAATCAGTCCCGAAATGACCGCCTTATATGTTGCAGCAGGATTACTGTCAAGCTTCGCGCCGGCATGGTTTTATTTATTAACCGGTGTAAGGGGGAAAAAGCGGCAGTTTCTTGTTTCTATAGAGGATTATTTTGAAAACACGGTGGTAGCCCGGCTGCAGACGGGCAATCAGGAAAATGCCGTGTTGGAGACAGAGGAAGAGAAGGAGAAAACAGATCCGGCGGCTGAAGAGCGCAAGAAGGAGATTGAATATCTAAAGCAGAGTCTGGACCGGATTGCTGCTGGCAGGGAGCGGGAAGAGAGCCGGAGAGCCGAACTGAAATTCACGCCGGAGGAGGAAAAACTGATTGGGGATATCATAAAAGAATATCTGTCGTAAAGCGGCAGGATATTGCCGTAGATTTGCATCTGTATGACTGACAGCCGGCTGATCGGCATGTCCGGTATATATGCGGATTTGCATCGTAAATAAGCTTGATTATGGCGGCCGGATTCGCTATAATAAAACCAGAATCGATGTATTGACGGGCATTTTTGCCGGAGTATGGCGTGCCATAAAATCATGAGAAAAGGAGATAAATCATGGGACAAGTTGTCAGATTTGATTATTCCAAAACAAAACCGTTCATTTCAGAGGCGGAAATTGGCTATATGGAGAAGCTGGTAGCAGATGCAAAGGAAACGCTGGTATCGAAACAGGGCGCGGGAAATGATTTTCTGGGCTGGATCGATCTTCCTGTGAACTATGACAAAGAAGAGTTTGACAGGATTAAAAAAGCGGCGGACAGAATTAAAGAGGATTCAGATGTGCTGCTGGTAATTGGTATCGGCGGTTCCTATCTTGGCGCCAGGGCCGCGATTGAGTTTTTAAACCACAGCTTTTACAACTGTGTATCCAAAGAAGTCCGCAAAACACCTGAGATTTATTTTGTAGGCAACAGCATCAGCAGTACGTATATCACTCATTTGAAAGATGTTTTAAAAGATAAAGATTTTTCTGTAAATGTAATTTCCAAATCCGGCACCACCACAGAGCCGGCGATCGCGTTCCGTGTTTTTAAGAAGATGCTGATCGAAAAGTATGGAAAGGAAGAGGCCGCAAAGAGAATCTATGCAACTACCGACAAGGCGCGCGGAGCCTTGAAGAAGCTTGCAACGGAAGAGGGTTATGAGACATTCGTAGTGCCGGATGACGTAGGAGGACGCTTCTCCGTACTGACGGCCGTAGGTTTGCTGCCCATCGCAGTCAGCGGTGCAGACATCGATGCGCTGATGGAAGGTGCGGCAGCCGCCAGAAAGACAGCCCTGGAGGCCCCTTTTGCGGATAATGATGCGCTGAAGTATGCAGCCATCCGCAATATTCTTCTTAGAAAAGGAAAATCTGTGGAAATCGTAGCGAACTATGAACCCAGTCTGCACTATGTGTCGGAATGGTGGAAGCAGTTATACGGTGAGAGCGAGGGAAAAGACAAAAAAGGTATTCTCCCGGCGGCCGTAGACCTCACTACGGATCTGCATTCCATGGGACAGTTTATCCAGGACGGCGCCAGAATCATGTTTGAAACCGTTCTGAATGTGGAGAAGTCCTCTTGCGAATTAATTCTCGAAGAGGAAGAGGTGGATCTGGACGGATTAAATTATCTGGCCGGCAAATCAGTTGATTTTGTTAATAAGAGCGCAATGAACGGGACGATCCTGGCACATACGGACGGCCAGGTTCCGAACCTGATGGTACATATACCGGAGCAGAATGCGTTCTGCTTGGGACAGCTGTTTTATTTCTTTGAGTTTGCCTGCGGCGTCAGCGGCTACCTGCTGGGAGTAAATCCCTTTGACCAGCCAGGTGTGGAAAGCTACAAGAAGAACATGTTCGCCCTGCTTGGCAAACCCGGATATGAGAAGGAACGGGAAGAGCTGTTAAAGAGATTATAAAACTGAATATCGGGTTGACTGCGGGACAGAGGTTCCTGTGAGATCAGCTCCTGCAAGAACAAAGGTGTGCTTTGCACGCATTTAGGTGAATCCTGCCGCCAAGCGCAGCGCAGGGAACCATTATTGAATAAAAAAACGCCCTCTCATACCAGTCCTGTGAGAGGGCGTTTACCGTACGTACATGGGAAGTGCCTGGAAAATGCTTTCCCGCCATTTAACGGCCTAATCTTCTTCGATCACATGAATTTCCAGAAAGTCAAAATCAACGGATTCAATAAAGCTGTCCTGATAAAAACGTGTCTTGGACTGGCGTTTGAATTCATCGATGTTCTTATCCAGCCAAATCGGATTTCCCAAATCGAATTCATGGCAGATCTGCTCCAGCCCGGCGAACACTTTACGGGTCCGGTTCAGCTTTGTGCTGCCGTCATATATAACGGTATCCTTTATCAGATGATTATCTTTAAAAATTTTTCCCCATAAACGAAACATATTATCAAATATCCTTTCAAATGCAAATTCCTTTTGTACATGCCGATTATATCATTGCGGCCCGGGACAGGCAAGCGTAATCGGTTTCCATTTTATGATCCCCATTTTATGATCCATTTTGTTTACACTTTGTGCTATAATAATACTGTTTGCATAGCTGTCGCCAGACAGTGAACCGTTATATGATACGATCCATATATGAAAAGGGGAAAACAAATGAAATTTTGCGGACTGCAGAAAACCACGCTGCTGGATTATCCCGGGCACGTGGCGGCCACTGTATTCACCGGCGGATGCAATTTTCGATGTCCATTTTGCCATAACAGCGATTTGATCCAGCCAAAAGTGTTTATGCTGGAGGATGAGATACTGACATTCTTGAGAAAACGTTCCAGGATTCTGGAAGGCGTCTGCATCACCGGAGGGGAGCCCACTTTGCAGTCCGGACTGAAAGAATTTATTATGGCTGTAAAGGATATGGGACTGGAAGTAAAACTGGATACAAACGGTTACCGTCCGGATGTGCTCGCCGAGCTCTGCAGCGAAAGGCTGGTGGACTATGTGGCTATGGATATAAAATCCTCCAGGGAAAATTATGCGAAGGCCTGCGGGCTCGTTCACTTGGATTTAGACAAGATCGAAGAGAGCGTGGAGCTGCTTAAAGCCGGAGATACCGCTTATGAATTCCGAACCACGGTGGTGAAGGGGCTGCATGAAAAAGAAGACTTTCCGGCGATCGGGAAATGGCTGGAAGGTTGCAGCGCCTACTACCTGCAGGCATTTAAAGACTCAGAACAGGTGCCAAACCACTATTTCGAAACGCCGTCCAAGCTGGAGATGCAGCTGTACGCCAAATACGTAAAGCCATATGTGCCCCACGTAAAATTAAGGGGAATAGATTAGCTCTATTCCCTGGTGCTGCGGGCGACCTCCAATGCTTCCGTCATATTGGCGGCCTGACCGTTTTCAAATATGCGGGTCAGGCGGTCCAGACCGTCAAAGGTCATAAATTCTTTGCCGATATAGGATTCATAGTCATCCGCTATCGTGATGGTGAGGGTTTTGATCATACTGTCGGTATCCCTGCCCTCCGCCGCTGCTTCGTTCAGCCTCTGCTTCAGGCTGGTCAGCCTTGCTTCGTTGTTGCCGCGTATCTCATCGGCGATCCTTAGCCGGGTGTCATTTTCAAATGTATACAGCGCTTCTTTCTTGCGGCTGGCGATATCGTCCAGCTCCTGCTGGATCTGTGCGATACCGCGGTCATATTTATCCAGATTGTAAAAGTCCTCGTTTCGGTCTGACTGGATAGAACTTGTTATGGATTTGATTTTCTTATTGTTCAGGCGGATCAGCGTGCGGTTTTTGCGCCCTTCTTTAAGGATGGATAGATAGCGCATCTTGGTTTTGTTGGAGATCATCAGGTAACCGCCGCCAAAGAGCACAATTGTGGCAAAGTATATGACAATCAGGTACCAGGGCTGGCGCTGGGGAATCACATAGTAAACGCCGCAGGGAATGCCCAGAAAACAGATCAGAGCGGCAATGAACAGGGTCAGGAATTCCCGCGCAGTTTTGGTGAAAAACAGGGCATAGTAAAGATAGGTATTGCAGAAAGACGGAACCTTGTTCTTGCGGAACAGGGTCTTGGTCTCAACCATGAGCCTGCGGTTTTCTTCATGCAGGTCGGCTGTCTCATCTTCTATGCGTCCGCGGATTCCTCTCGCTTTCGCTTTTTCCCGTTTGGCGTTAAGCTTTCGGAGCTTTTCCTGGTCGCCGCGTATTTCTTTATCATAAGTGCTGCTGATCTGCTCCTTGCGCTCACGGACGGTCAGCTCGATGTTGTCATCCACAGCCTTTTTTTCGGCCAGCAGAGTCTTCTCCAGCCGTTTTTCCGTGATCTCCAGTTCGTGATGCCGGTTTTTTAACTCTTCAAGCTCTGTTAAGGCGGCTTTCGCTTCCTGAAGAAAGGCCACAGTATCGTTTGTAATCGGGGCCATTGGTATCCTCCTTTAGTTCCTCTATAATAGTGATGCCCTTGGGCAATCACAGGGTTTGACACAGCTTCAATAATTTTATGATCAGGCAGATTGCATCTGCGCAGTTAATTATAGATTACAACAAAATCTACCCAGGCACAAGATGTTTTTCGCATAGCTGCGCTGCTGGGAGATCGGTGAAAGGGGTATATGCATGACAGATCAGGAAAAATATATGCGGGAGGCGCTGAAACAGGCCAAAAAGGCCGCCGCGCTGGGAGAGGTTCCGATCGGATGTGTGATCGTATATCAGGGCAGGATTATCGGGAGAGGATATAACAGGAGGAATACCGATAAAAGCACATTTTCCCATGCTGAGATTGCGGCTATGAAAAAGGCGGGCAAAGTGATCGGAGACTGGAGGCTGGAGGGCTGTGTCATGTACGTGACCCTGGAACCCTGCCAGATGTGCTCCGGAGCCATCGTCCAGGCCAGGATACCGGAGGTGGTGATCGGCTGCATGAATCCCAAAGCCGGATGCGCGGGCTCCATACTCAATCTGCTGGAAATGCCGGAATTCAACCACCGGGTCAAGGTAACCAGAGGCGTGCTGGAACAGGAGTGCTCCGAGATGCTCAAGACATTTTTCCGTGAGCTTCGTGTCCGCGTTAAAAGGGAGAAAATTGCGGTTGACAAACCCACCAAAACCGGAGTATACTATGAGCACCCATAACTATTGTCATAAAATTTCCGCGCAGCCGGGGAGGCAGCGGTGCCCTGTACCTGCAATCCGCTACAGCAGGGGTGATGTCCTGCCCAGGGGACAGATTGTAGGGCTGCCCTGTATAAGTGGCGTTGATGCTTGGGTCTTGCGCAACAGGAATTCACGAACCGTGTCAGGTCAGGAATGAAGCAGCACTAAGTGAAACCTCCTGTGTGCCGTAAGACAGCCTGAGCTGAGCTAACTGTACAGGTAACGCTTATGGTCTGTTTTCAAAGCAGGGCGCGCGGATTAAAATATAAATCATATTGAGACGAAAAGAGTCTGCTGCGGCAGGTTCTTTTTTCTGTTTTATATGAAAACATACGAAAGCGTGCGCACTCTTTTTTGCTTGCCCGCCAAAGCCATTTATTATATAATAAGATGTACAGCGTCAATCCCGGACGGCGGTATGCCCGGGGACAGTGTGCGGTAACGTAGACGGATACGCACAAAGCTCCGGGCAGGAGCGGCCGTGTGTCTGATAATAAAAGAAGGGAAGTGCTGTCATTGAAACGAGTTGGAATTTTGACCAGCGGCGGAGACTGCCAGAGCCTCAATGCGACGATGCGGGGTGTTGCCAAGGCTTTGTACCAGATGTATGACGATGTAGAAATCATTGGATTCGAAGAGGGGTACAAGGGCCTGATTTATGCGGATTACCATATGATGCAGCCCTCGGATTTTTCTGGAATACTCACGCAGGGAGGAACCATACTGGGAACGTCCAGACAGCCTTTTAAACTGATGCGGGTACCGGATGAAAACAGTCTGGATAAGGTGGAAGCAATGAAACACACCTACCGCAAACTCAAACTGGAATGTCTTGTTGTGCTGGGCGGCAATGGCAGTCAGAAGACTGCGAATCTTCTGCGGGAAGAAGGGCTCAATATTATCGGTCTGCCCAAAACCATCGACAACGATCTCTGGGGAACGGATATGACATTTGGTTTTCAGAGCGCGGTAAATATCGCCACCAATGCCATTGACTGCATTCACACCACAGCTGCATCTCATGGCAGAGTCTTTATTGTGGAGGTGATGGGCCACAAAGTGGGGTGGCTGACTCTGCATGCCGGAATCGCAGGCGGAGCGGATGTCATCCTGATTCCCGAGATTCCTTATGATATCAACCACGTGGTGGATGCCGTGCAGAAGCGGGCCAGAGCCGGCAAGCGGTTTACAATTATCGCTGTGGCAGAAGGCGCGATCTCCAAGGAAGATGCTGCGCTCACCAAGAAAGAACTGAAAGAGAAAAAGAAAAACGGCGAGAAATATCCTTCCGTAGCTTATGAAATAGCGGCGCAGATCCAGGATATCTGCGGTATGGAAGTGCGGGTTACCGTGCCCGGCCATATGCAGAGAGGCGGGGAACCGTGTCCGTATGACCGCGTGCTTTCTACCAGGCTGGGCGCACATGCGGCGCAGCTGATATCGGAAGGCCGGTATGGCTGCCTCGTCGCGGTTAAAAATAACGAAATTACGGAGGTCCCGCTGGAGGAAGTGGCTGGAAAGCTGAAAACAGTGGATCCGGAATGCTCCTTTATAAAAGAAGCGAAGCTTGTGGGGATTAAATTTGGAGATTGATGGAGAGATAAATGTCTTATACAGCGTTATACCGCAAATGGAGGCCGGATTCCTTTGATGATGTGAAAGGCCAGGATCATATTGTAACTACTTTGAAAAATCAGATCATATCCGGGAGAGTGGGACACGCTTACCTTTTCTGCGGAACCAGAGGTACGGGTAAGACTACCATAGCGAAGATTTTTGCGAAAGCGGTCAACTGTGAACATCCGGTGGACGGCAGTCCCTGCAATGAATGCGCCTCCTGCCGGGCGATCCAGGCCGGCGCCAATGTGAATGTGGTTGAGATCGATGCCGCATCCAACAACGGCGTGGACAACATCCGGGAGATCCGTGATGAGGTGCAGTATTCCCCTGCGGAGGGCAGATACCGAGTTTATATCATAGACGAGGTGCATATGCTTTCTACAGGTGCCTTTAACGCGCTATTAAAAACATTGGAGGAACCGCCATCATACGTAATATTTATATTGGCGACTACCGAGGCCCACAAGATACCGATCACCGTACTGTCGCGGTGTCAGAGATACGATTTCAGGAGAATCTCTCTGGACACCATCGCTGCGAGACTGCGCGAGCTCACCGATGGGGAGAATATTCAGATAGAGGAAAAGGCGTTAAGATATGTGGCCAAGAAGGGGGACGGTTCCTTGCGTGATGCGATCAGCCTTCTGGACCAATGCATAGCGTTTTATTACGGACAGAAACTGGATTATGCAAAGGTGCTGGATGTCCTTGGCGCAGTGGATCATGAGATGCTGGGACAGCTGCTTTTACTGGCGCTCGCGGGCAGGACAGCGGAAGTTATTTACAAATTGGAAGAGATTGTCATGCAGGGAAGGGAACTGTCACAGCTGGTGACAGACTTTATCTGGTATCTGCGCAATCTTCTGCTCCTGAAATCCTCCGATATGGATGCGGATGCTCTGGACGTATCCGAAGAGGACTTAAAGCAGCTGGCGGATATCGCTGCCAGCGTCAGCGAGGAAACGTTGATGCGTTATATACGCGTCTTTTCTGAATTGTCCAATCAGATCCGCTACGGCACGGATAAGAGGGTGCCTGTAGAGATCGCTTTTATAAAATTAACAAGGCCGTCCATGGAGCAAAACCTGGATTCCGTGCTCCAGAGACTGGAACAGCTGGAAAAACGGGTCCAGGAAGGCGCAGCGGTTTCCTATCCTGCCGCAGCGGTTACGGTATCTGCACAGGATGCGGCGCAGAGCGCAGAGCCGGAGGAAAAGAAGGAAATTGTTCTTCCGAAGGCGCAGCTGGACGATCTGAATCTGGTGCGCAGCGAATGGAACAGGATTACCGGACAGCTGGGCGGCGCGGCGCGGGTTGCGCTGGCCGGCAGCCAGGTGGAACCGGTACAGGACGGGGTGATGTGCATCGTATTCCAGGATGCCGGTACCTATCTGATTGGAGCAAGACCTTCTGTGCTGGAGCAGGTCAGGGATTATGTGAATGAAACGTATCAGAAATCCTTTGAGTTTAAAGCGAGACAAAAGGGCGCAAATGAGGCCGCCGGCACAGTTTATGTGAGCAGGGATGAGCTCGAAGAGGCGTTTCATATGGAGATATCCATGCCGGAAGAATAAGATTAATTATGAAAATGGAGGAAGAACATGGCTAAGAGAGGTGGATTTCCCGGAGGTATGCCGGGCAATATGAATAATCTGATGAAGCAGGCGCAGAGAATGCAGCGTCAGATGGAGGATGCGACAAAGGAAATGGAGGAGAAAGTCTTTACTGCTGCTGCCGGCGGCGGTGCGGTGGAGGTGTCTGTTTCCGGTAAGAAAGAAGTGGTGGCTGTGAAGCTTTCAGAGGAAGTGGTGGATCCGGACGACATTGAAATGCTCCAGGATCTGATCATTGCTGCTACTAATGAAGCCTTTCGCATGATGGAAGAAGAGAACGCAAAACTGATGAACAATATCACGGGCGGTCTCGGCGGCGGATTAGGCGGTTTAGGGGGAGGATTTCCTTTCTGATGGATTACTATAGCAGCCAGATCAGTGCGCTGATAGAGGAGCTGTCCAAGCTGCCGGGCATAGGCTCCAAATCGGCGCAGCGCCTGGCGTTTCATATAATCAATATGCCAAAGGAACAGGTGGAGCGCCTTTCAAAAATCATGATAGATGCGAAGCAGAACGTGCGTTATTGCAGCCGGTGCCTGACACTGACGGACGGCGAACTGTGCCCGATCTGCAGCAGCCCCAGGCGTGACCAGCATGTGATCATGGTGGTAGAAAACAGCAGGGACCTGGCGGCCTATGAGAAAACCGGCAAATATGAAGGAGTCTACCATGTGCTGCACGGGGCTATTTCCCCGGCCCTGGGCATCGGCCCTAATGACATTAAACTTAAGGAACTGATGCAGCGCCTTCAGGGAGATGTGGAAGAGGTGATCATCGCCACAAACTCCAGTCTGGAAGGCGAAACAACGGCGATGTATATCAGCAAGCTGATTAAGCCGACGGGCATAAAGGTTACAAGGATTGCCAGCGGAGTTCCGGTGGGGGGCGACCTGGAATATATTGATGAGGTTACATTGCTGCGGGCTTTGGAGGGTCGTATAGAATTATAAAGAATTGTGTGAAAATAATATAAAAATCAATTAATTCGAAAAATATATACAAAATACGCAATCAAAAACAAATTAATTGATAAAATATTAAAAAGAAGTGTTGACAATTCTTGGCTCCTATGCTATTATAATGTTAGTAAAAAACTCAAGTCAATAGAAGCTGACGAGAAAGGCTTTAGTTGATGGATTGAATAGGAGGTTGATTCCACTGGACATTTCAGAGCAGTCTATGGCAGTACAGTATCATACAGAAAAGATGAAGAAGTCTTGTGTAAGCAGCCTTCATCAAAATAAATAGTAAGTATCCGGAAGATATCGTTATCAAATAATCGGAGGTATGAAAATACCGGATCAAATGTGATACAGTTCCTTTTCTGGATATATTGTACAGGTGCCATAGCAAAAAGACCGGTACGGAAGAGACTGGTCTTATAGCGAATACGGAATTACAGGCTATTTTAATATAAAGTCTCAGATTTGGTTTTATTTGTATTGATATAAAAATCCCATTAGAGTAAGGATTGATCAGAAAAATAAACTATATGATTGATGATTTTATAAAGAAGGCATACAAGACGTAGATCACAGAGATAAACTCCGATTTATATATTAAACTACAACTAAATAAAATTCATTTATAGAGAGCGGCATTTGCTGCTCTCTATTTTCATATTCTTTTGACAAGCGATATGAGCTGTGCTAAACTATAGGCAAGTTTCAAGTGGCTAGAGCGTGTTTGAAAATTCAGTCTAAAATTGAGGTGGAATCGTTGGACAAGTACGAGTACAATATCAAAATGCAGAAGATGAAGAAACTTGTGGACCAGAAGGATTATGAAACGGCTGCCAAAATCGCGGATACCGTGGACTGGCGCCGTGAGAAGAATCTTAGGATACTTTCTACGGTTTCGTTAATATATGAAAAAAATGAACGCTATCAGGATGCCAAGGATGTGCTGCTTCTGGCATATGAGCGCGCCCCGGTGGGCCGCAGGCTGTTGTATAAGCTGGTAGAGATTTCCGCTAAAGAGGGTAATTTTCAGGATGCGGAGCTTTTTTATAAAGAGTACCTGGATGAGGCCCCTCAGGATCAGGGTAAATACATATTGAAGTATATAATTTTATCGGCGAAGAAAGAGCCTCTGGATAAGCAGATCGCAGTGCTGGAGGCTTATAAAGAGCGCGAATTCGACGAAAAGTGGGCGTATGAACTGGCCAAGCTCTATCATAAGGCCGGTAAAAAAGATGAATGTGTCAGACTCTGTGATGAGATTATCCTGTGGTTCAGCGTGGGCACGTATGTGGAACGCGCGATGGAGCTGAAGCAGATTTACGAACCTCTGACGCCGGATCAGCTTGAGAAGGCGGAGCATAAGGAAAAGTATGTGGAAAATCTGAACAAGGTCGCCAGGGAGTTTGGGTCGGTGGGAGAGGAAACATCTGCCTTAATGGAAGCGGGCATGGGTGAAAACGCCGTATCAGAAATGCCTGAGACAGAAAAATTACAGCAGGCATCTGCTCCGGAAACGGAAGCAGGACCGGCGGATATAGATATGGGGATGAGGTCTGAATTAGAGGATGCCCTGGCGGCCGTAGTAAAAGAGATGGCCGCTACTTTGAGCGCAGAGCCTTGCGAAGGCGGTCAGACTGTGCAGGAAGATGTCATGGAGATCGAGGAACTCTTAGAAGAGGATGAAGAGCCGGAACCAGCAACTGAACCGGTGCAGGAGCTGGAAGTGCAGATTCCCGACAGACTCCTTCTATCAGTGGTGGCGGAGCCGGATAAGGCGGTAACAGAGACTGTAGCTTCTATCAGACAGCTGCATGACAGTCTCTCTATACCTGTGTCAAAAGTTGCTAAGGTAACCGGCGCTAAGCTCAATAAAATGGGTATGCAGACAGCGCTTGGCAAGCTGGATGGCGCGGATATGATCGTGATAGGTGCTTCAGAGCTGGAAGATGGCGTGCTGGAGGATTGTGTACAGGCAGTGCGGGAAGGTTCCGATTCCATGGTGATTGCGCTTTGTGGCAGCACCGAAGAGATATCGGTATTGGACGGACGCATAAGGGGTATACTTAAAACGGAGTTACCGGAATTGCACAATGCAATTGCAAAGGGAGAGGCTGCGGCTGTTTCTCCTGCAGCGGAACCAACCCCTAAGGTGATCAAGCTGCAGGTGCATCAGGAGATACCGGAGCCCTTGGCCGAGGAAGAACCGGAGTTGGAAAAGAAGGCGGAATCGCAGGCAGTTCCGGAACCGCTGGGAGAAGAAATGCATATGGATATTCCGGAGGTAAAACCGCCTGCAAAGGCTGTGTCTTCAGCGGAAGCCGGCGCTGCGGGCAATCTCACGGCAGATGCGTTTGTGGATTATGTAAAGGCATATGCCAACGAATTGGAATGTATATTTGAGGATCTGGCAGAGCTGGAGCTCTATGCGATCGCTGAAAAGTATCTGGAGGACAATGTGGCTCTTACCAAAGAACTTGCAATCCAGCTGACGGATGAAGCGGTGGATCGTGCGGAGCACAGGGGATTAAAGGGCCTGTTCTCTTCAAAATATGATAAAGAAGGACGGCTGATCATCAGGGAGCGCAATCTGAAATCATAGGAATGGAACCGGCACAGCATTTCGAGGGAACAATCGGAACGCCGTGCCGTTTTTTGACAATCTTACTGGGAAAGGCATAGAAAACAGAGGTAGATATGGAAGGGATAAATATCGTATTTATAATTGTGGCGGCGGTTCTGCTGTTGTTTACTCTGGATGGGTACCGGAAAGGGTTTTTAAGAATCGCAATGGAAATGGCGGCTTATATTCTGACGATACTTTTGGGGATCTGGCTGACACCCGTGGTGGGAAATGTGATCCGTGACCATACATCGGTGGAACAGGCACTGCAGAAACGGTTTTCAGAGTCTGTCGCAGAGAGCATTGATCAGACTGCGGAGGGAGCTTTCGGAGAGGTGGAGGAGTACCTTAAAAGCGTTCCCCTGCCTGAATCGTGGAAGAAGTCGCTGATGGAACACAATAATGATGAAAACTATGAGCGCCTGGGAGTGGACACACTGGAAGAATACGTGGGCGGGTACATGACAAATATTGTCCTGAATGTAGCTGCATTTTTGATCGCCATGCTTGTAATCTCCATGGTGCTGCATCTGCTCATGGGGCTGCTGGATATTATTGGACGCATTCCTGTGATACACGGCATCAATAAGGTGGCTGGCCTGGGGGTGGGGCTGCTTAAGGGGATGGTCATTGTCTGGATCTGCTGCCTGATTCTCTCTGTTTTTTCCGGAACGCAATGGGGGGCCGGCATATTGGGTATGGTTGAAGAGAACGAATTCCTTAGATTTCTGTACAATCATAACCTGCTGGCCAGGCTCGTGCTGGGGATCGCATCGGGCATATTTGCCTAGTACTAGTACCTCGTATGCTGACACGCTTACATTTAAACTAGTTAAAAGCGGTTAAAAACATAGGCTGCGAAAAACCTGCGAAAAACTCGAAAAAAATACAAAATAGTAGTTGACAAATTGCTTGCATAATGATAGACTATTTTTCGCTGGCCAAAACGGGTCAGCAAAGAAATAAAAAAAATTAAAAAAGTTGTTGACAACAAAAACCATTTATGGTAGGATATAGAAGTTGTCGCTAAAACAACAAGAACAGAACCTTGATAACTGAACAGTATATTCCAACCCTGAAAATTCTTCAAAAAAAGAGTTTTTAGAACGAACAAGGAAGCGCACTGATGTGCGCACAGGTCATCAACCTGTCGGTTGGTGACATGAAAAACCAAGTAATAACGGAATCAAAAAAAATTAGCCATAGTTTCTTTTGATCCAGAGCAAACTATAATTCGAGAGTTTGATCCTGGCTCAGGATGAACGCTGGCGGCGTG
>NZ_QUEE01000014.1 GCF_003477885.1 Lachnotalea sp. AF33-28 | reverse complement strand
GGCGGTCTATCTCTTGTTTTCGGTTGCTTGCTTCCTTACCGTACATGAGCATTTTCGCAGGGTATCATTCAGATGCATCATAAAGGCATAAGCGCAGGCAGAGGCGGTAAAAAAGTTATTCATATCATTATCAACCGACAGCCTGTAGAGTGTTTCCCAATAGTCCATTGCGCTGCTGGAAGAAGGAAGTGTGAAGACATTACCGTATTCGTTTATGATGTTTTTCAATATATTATTGCTGACGGAATTAAAGGAAATGAATTTCAACTCCCAGTGTGAGCTGCCTTTGGGCAGAAAGTAATGTGTTACGCTCGGGCGTTCAATCAAAAATGCCTGTCCCGGTTTCAGAGAATAGGTATGGGAATTTATAGTGATGGCGCCTTCGCCGGAAACGGTGTACTGAAAGATAAACTGCTGCTCCGGTGAAAGCATATTGTTAATGGAGTATTTTTGCGGATACTGCCAATATTCCCATCCGATGGAACTGAAAGAGTAATAATCCTGATAAAGCTTGTAATATTTGAAGTGGTATTCAAAGGTCATTCGTTCATCATAACTCTTTTTCATGGATGTTCCTCCTGTTGGTCCGGTGTGAGGTCGGCGATGTGTTTGTATAAATTTACCAAAAAGCACGAATAGCACTATTTGCTCATTTTTTACAGAATATTCTTTTTAATTCGATTGGGAAAAAACCAGATACAGTAAGTGAAAAAGTGAATTCTGTAAATATATATTGAATAATAAAAAACGTGATTGTGCTATAAATGAATTATATCATATATTCACTATTATGTATAGAAATGATATGATTCCTTTATCACAAATCAGCAGTTTTGTTACTGTTTCCGGCTGCACGTGACGTTTCTGGCAGCCATGATCAGTAACGCAGTTTTCATATGTTTGGGCCCTCAATATGAAAAGTGATAACAACAGGTAATGAATAATTGGAGGAAGTTATTATGATGAAAAGAATACTGGCTATTGTTTTATGTATTTGTATGGTTCTGTCCGTTATGGGCTGCGGAAAAGATCATGACGCCGGCAGCACGGCTGCTGGCGCAACGGAAAGTCAGGGAAAGCAGGAAACCGTTACGGAATCGGTAGGAAACAGCGCGGCGGATCAAAAGCCGGAAGCCGCAGACCCGTTCGGAGGATATGAAGAGCCGATCACACTGTCTACCATTGCTTTTCAAACGCTTACCCAGTCCTGCCCGGAAGGCGTCACTCTGGAAGACAATCCATGGCTGGATCTGTGGGCGGGCAAGGGTATACATGTTGAATACTCCGCCATTGCCGCGGACAGCGAGGATATAACAACCAAAATCAATCTGGCGATTGCCAGCGGAGAAATACCGGATTATATGAGCGTGGGCTACAGCACATATAAAGAATTGCTGGAAGCGGATATGATTGCGGATCTGACGGATGTATTTGAGCAGTATGCCACGGACGATCTGAAAAGCATCATGTATGCGGACGGCGGTGCCATGGCAGAAAATGTAACAAAGGACGGCCGTTTGTACGGGATCACACAGCCGGCGGATTATCTGGATCGGGGCGGCGTGGTGGCGATCCGCACGGACTGGCTGCAGGAACTGGGGCTGGATGAACCTAAGAGCATGACAGAGCTGTGGGACGTTGCAAAAGCATTTAAGGATAATAAGATGGGGGGAACATGTTCGATCGGTATCGGCGCTACAAAGGAGATATCCGCGCTGCTGCCCATGCAGTATCTGATCAATGCCCATGGAGGACAGACGAGCATCTGGCTGGAGAAAGACGGCGGCCTGGTATTCGGGCTTGTTCAGCCGGAGATGAAGCAGGCACTGTCCGAACTTCATGATAAATATGCGGAAGGGCTGCTTGATCAGGAATATGGGACAAAGACAGAGCAGCAGCTGTATGAGGATGCGGTATCCGGCAAAAGCGGCGTGGTGATCGGTAACTTTACTTCACCGTTCTATCTGGATAACGGCATATCGTTAGGCCAGGAGTGGGGATATTTCCCTCTGTACGCGGATGACGGAAGTTTTGCGAAGGTAGAACAGAATGTCGGCTTCAGTTCCTGTGTGGTGGTGAGCAAGGAATGTGAGCATCCGGAAGCGGTTATCAAATTATTCAACATGTTTGTCAAATATGGTACGGAAGAAGCGGATACTTATGCCACGGACGGAATCAATAATCTGTCTTATCCGGCTGTGATCAGTGAGACAGGCGTAAACCCGGCGATTTATCAGGCGTATAAAGTATTTCTGGAAACCGGAACAGCGCCTGCCGATCTTCCTACCGGCTATGAGGGAACTGTGAGCTCGTGTGAAAAGTGGCGCCTTAACGGCGATGCTGAAGGGAGAACGCTCTACTGTATCTTCGGGCCAGACAGCACGGAAGCCGCTATTGCAGAAGAGATAGAAGGCGGAGGGTATCTGCTTAGCGCATTCACCGGGACGGCCGGAGATGCGGCGATCAAATACAGCGGAAATCTGGGCAGCATGGCGAATCAGATGATCGCCAATATCATTACCGGGGCGAAGGATGTGGATTATTTTGATGAGTTTGTAGAACTCTGGAACTCAAATGGCGGTGCAGAGATTACAAAGGAAGTAAATGAATGGTATCAGGAACGGTGATGCTGCATGGCTGAATAGATTATGAACAGGCCGTCTTAAGGGCGGCCTGTTTCTTTCGGAAAGTGAGGAAAGGAATGGCTGCAGTCAATACTTGCATGAACAGAAAGCGGCGCATGGTGAAGTTTAAGAAAAATATTCCTCTTCATCTGATGCTTTTGCCGGGAGTTTTGCTCATACTGATTTTTAATTATCTGCCGATGGGCGGAATCGCGATGGCCTTTCAGGATTATAAGGTAACAAAGGGGTTGTTCCGTTCGGAATGGGTGGGGCTTTATAACTTCCGATTTCTTATGTCCTATCCGGATTTTTGGAACATTATGAAGAATACGGTATGCATCGCCGGAATGAAGCTGATTCTGGGCCTGGCTGTGCCCGTGATATTTGCGCTGATGCTGAATGAGATCAGGTCCAAATATTTTGCCAAGATCACGCAGACGCTGGTTTACCTGCCTAATTTTTTGTCATGGGTAATCCTGGGAGGAATCTTTTCCACTCTGCTGTCTCCAAACGGGATTGTGAATCATGCTCTGGGGGCTTTGGGCATGGGAAATTACTATTTTATGGGAGATAATAAGCTCTTTCCGGGAGTGCTGATCGCCACAGATGTGTGGAAGGGATTCGGCTATGGTTCCATCGTTTACCTTGCGGCTCTTACCGGCATCGACACGGGCCTGTATGAGGCAGCCGCAATAGA
Organism: Lachnotalea sp. AF33-28; assembly: GCF_003477885.1. GTDB lineage: Bacteria > Bacillota > Clostridia > Lachnospirales > Lachnospiraceae > AF33-28. Next base: position 137,255 of record NZ_QUEE01000014.1, on the reverse strand, counting down.
CGGAGCGGGAAAGTGGAAACAGACACTTCATATCACATTGCCGGGAATTGCGCCGATTGTATTTGTCATGGCGGTTTTGTCCATGGGAAATGTACTGAATGCAGGAATGGACCAGGTGATGAACATGTACAGCCCACAGGTATATTTGTCCGGCGATATACTGGATACCTATATCTACAGAATCGGTTTGGAAAATGCGCAGTACAGCCTTTCTACTGCGGCGGGGCTGTTCAAGTCGGCTGTTTCTGCGGTATTGATGTCCCTGGCATATTTCTTTGCGATTAAATACGGAGATTATCAGTTGTTCTGACAGGAAAAGGTGAAGCGAAAATGGTTGAAAATTCCAAAGCATATAAATGTTTTTTAGTATTTGATTACATAATAGTGGGCTTCCTAGCGTTATTGTGTTTCCTTCCGATTCTGCATGTGTTCGCAGTATCCCTAAGCGACAGGGTCGCCAATAGCGCCGGCATGGTCTCCTTCTGGCCTGTGAATCTCAATTTGGAATCGTATCGCTACATGATGAAGGATCTGGAATTTGTCCGGGCTTTTTTCATCAGTGTGGTTCGTACGGCGGTAGGCGGAGCCGTGCAGGTGGCGATGACGATCCTGTGCGCTTATCCTCTATCCAAAAGTTCAGTGAGGATGCCGTCCAGGATCGTTTATGTCTGGTTCTTTTTGATCGCTTCTCTGTTCAGCGGAGGCCTTGTGCCGACCTATCTGCTGGTTAAGCAGCTGGGGCTGTTGAATTCCTTTTGGGCGATGATCATCCCTGGGGCGGTGCCGATCGGCAATGTGATACTGATGCTGAACTTTTTTAGAAATCTGCCCAAAGAGATGGAGGAGGCTGCACTGATAGACGGAGCGGGCCAGATGAAGGTATTGCTTCATATCTATATTCCTCTCTCGAAAGCGAGCATAGCGACGATCGCGCTGTTTTCCATGGTTGGGCATTGGAATTCATGGTTTGACGGCAAAATTTATTTCACAAAGACAGCGATGCAGCCGCTGGCTACGTATCTTCATACTATGGTGAGCCAGTCCACGCTGAACGTGATTATGGAAACCACGGATATGAGCGTGTTGGAACAGCTTATGACAATTACCAATGAGAGTCTGAAATCGGCACAGCTTTTTATCGGCATGATTCCAATCCTCTGCGTATATCCGTTCATTCAGAAATATTTTACAAAAGGGATTGTGGTAGGAAGCCTGAAAGGATAAGCAGTATGGCCTGAACGGGCAAAGAAAGGACTTTAAATATGGCTGAATTTGAACATTGCCAGGCTGGGGAAATCCGCAATCGGTATTACAGCCTGTATATGGACGAGTATGGGGTAAAGACCTTCAGCAGGGTAAAAAGCGGACAGGTTTTATTTACGCTTACCCCCCTGTATGAATTTGCATTGCAGGTGGACTCCGGTGAGTGCAAGGGCATGGTGACTTCCGAGCAGTGCGGCAAGCAGTTTATACAGATGAATCACTGTATACGTACGGTTTATCGCCACGAGCTGTTTGATATGGATGTCCGTTATACGATAGATGACGAGGCTGTTTATAAAACGCTGCGCCTGACGGCCGGTAAGAGGATGACGCTTTTGTACGCTCAGACAGAAGTCAGCAGAACGGAGGCAGTTCTTAGGCGGGGAGGCGAAGGACAGCCCATATTTGTGGCGGACAGCGCATATATCAGCATTATCTTTCCGGCAGCTCAAAATTACTTCGACGGGAATACGGTCCGTCTCGAACAGGCGCCCTACATAACGCTTGGACCGGGAGAATCCTTCGATTTCTGCAAAATTATCTATGGCTTCAACACGGAAGGGACTCTGGAAAGGAGCTTTTCACAGTATATTATAAACCACAAAAAGAAAACTCCCGCTGGGCTGCGTATTTACGGCGACTGGGGAGCGCACGACGAATTGGCGGGTGAGGCCGGGCTCAATGAGGAGCTGGCGCTGCGGCTGCTTGAAGAGCTGGAAGGGGGCAATAAACAGGAAAGATGTTTTGACTATTATCTGATGGACGCTTTCTGGTTTGAAGCGGACGATTCCTATCAGTCCTTTAAGAGCGAGGCCTGGCCCAACGGCCCCGGCCGTTTTAAAACCCGGCTTAAGGAGCTGGGGATGCGCTTCGGGCTCTGGTTTGATGTTAATATGGAGAAGCTGATACTGCCCCGGGATTGTGTGAGGCAGGGGGACAGCGGCAGGAGCTGCCTTAGTTACGGTAAAAACTGCAGGCTGTTATTTGACGGAATTCGTGAGCAGATCAGACAGTGCGGCTGTGCTATGCTGAAACTGGACTTCGCATACTTTGACTGCACCTGTGCCGGACATGCCGCGCATTCTCCGGAAAGGATCAGATCGAAAGAACCGGCTATCCGTAACTTCCTGGAAGAACTGCTCTCTCTCTACAAACTGAATCCGGAACTGCTGGTGCTGGGATACAATGGATTTACGACGGATCTTGAGTGCATCGCATCCGTAGATCCCAATTACAAAGGCTATCCGATTTCACCCTGGTGGTGCCTGTATCTGGATTATCTTTACTGCGGTGACCCAAGGCCTTCCGAACTGCCGTCGGAGAGTATCGGCAGTTCTATGATCTGTTATACGGACTGCATGATAGAGCGCTTTTCGGACTCTCTGATGCCATATCCGGCGATTGACGATCACGGAACCATGATAGGCAATACCAACACGATCTACTATATTGGAAAAGATAATTTTAAGGATTCCTGGATCATGAATATTTCCCGAGGGGGAAGAAAACTCCATCTGTACGGTGCGCTGGAGCTGCTCGAAAAGGAGGACTGGGAGTTTATAAGAGAGAGCGGGGAATTCTTTGATTTTACCTGCAGGGAGGATGTACGGACGGCGCATGTGGCGGGAAGTGCGCAAAAAGGCGAGGTCTACGGATACAGCAACAGCGGCAGAGACAGCGGTTATCTCACGCTGGTTAATCCAGGTGATGCGGAATCATCGGTTTCACTTGCGATGGAGGAATGGGAGGGCGGTGAAGAAATTCTGTTCAGGCCCTGTTATAGAAACACGCAGTTTCAAAACAGCGGTTATGAGGCAATAAGGGGGAGAGCGGCCATCCGCCTAAAGCCTTATGAGGTAGCGCTGTATCACTGGAAGCGGGGGAAGAGAAAGAATCCCGGAAAGGAAGGATATGCCGTGCTGGAGGGAAGGGCCAGTCTTTTACTCACTCTGTCCGGAAGCTGTGCAGGATTTTCTTTGAGCATCACGGACGAACAGGCGTCTCCCATCCGGCTGTTTGGAGGGGAGGAAGATCCGGTCCGGGCGGAATGCCTGAATGAGGGAGCGGTGCTGACTAAGGCTTTCACAAATCCGATCTGGAGCGGCTGCTCCTGGGCGGCGTATACGGTTGCTGTCTGTCCGGATGCGAACGAAGCGAAACGGATCATGCTGCATAATCGGGGAGAACGGTGCCTTTTTATCCGGTGGCATGAGGAGTAGTTAAAGTGCATATGGAAGAAGGAGGAAAAATGAAGAGATCGGCGAGCTATTTTTGCACGTGGAATGCGCAGAATTTTGGCAGGAAGGATGCCGCCCTTGAAAAGAACGGGAGTATTTTTCTGGGATCGGAGGGCGCTAAGAAGGCCAGAGATGCCATGAATGAGGAGTTTATCTTTGGCCAGGGCGGGCTGGCGGACCAGTACGGGCCGATCCGTGACTGCCTTTATTTCGTATTGGATGACGGGTGGGATGTGCCGTATGGGGTACATCCCGACAGTCAGATTGAAGCCTTTGGTTCCCTGGAAATGTCCGGGGACCGTTTTCCCTCGTTTCCGGGTTCTCCGGCAGAGAGGCTGAAGGGAGTCAATCAGGCGCTTATGGAGCGGGGATGGAAAGGGCTTGGCCTATGGGTGGCCGCACAGGCAAAAGGAGAAAGCTATGAGGCGGGCTTTTTTGAGCCGGACAGATCGAGGAGGTACTGGCGGGAACGTCTCGCCTGGAGCCGGGAGGCTGGTGTGGGATACTGGAAGGTGGACTGGGGATGCAGGCAGTTTGATCCGGCATGGAGAAGGATGCTGGATGAGCTTAGAGATAAAGAGGCCCCTTCACTTCTGATTGAACACTGCCACCCGGCGGCAGCACCGGTCAATAACGCGTACTTTGAAGGTGGACGGCAGGTGACGGACGGACGTTTTGCTTCCTGGGGACAATGGCCAGAGAAATGGGCCGAAATCATGGAAGGGGCGGGAATTTTCCGGACTTACGACGTGCTGACCCAGTTCACACAGGTGAGCACGGTAGACCGGCTGGCGGCGCTGATGGCGGCCAGACCGGATGCGGATACAATCTTGAACTGCGAGGACGAAGCGTATCTGGGAGCGGTCATGGGCTGCAGCCTGGGGGTGATGAGATCGGAAAAATGCAGGGATATTCCGGTGTTTTGTTATGACCCGCAGGGAAATTCCCACAGGACGGCGGAGACAGTCAGGGCGGTGAACTGGCAGCGGATCGCTCCGCCTTATCCGATCCGGGAAGGGCGGTTATCAGCCGGCCGTGAATTAATAGAAGAGGCTTTCCTCTTCAACGCCGGTGAAACCTGGATGGAGGATTATGTGGGCCATGAAGTGATTCAGCGCTGTCCTAGCACTGTTATGAGAGGAGATATCAGCTGTGAGATCGTGGATCTGGAAGGGCGGCGCGCGCTGGCGGCTGTTTCACGCCATCCGTCCGGCCCGGTGGCGGCAGCAATTCTTCCCAGGGGGGATAAAAAAGGAGGAGTCAGTATACCGAAGGCCGGAATCGTGCTGGATCTGACGGACAGCGGACAGCCGATAGGGATATTTGGGAGCTGGGAATGGGTGCTGCTGAAGCACACATGCGGCAAACGGATTTTTGCATGCGATCTGGCGGATGATCCGGGAGCAGCGCTTACGGATGTGACCGGTGAGACCATATGGCAGGAGGATGAGATCACAATCCCGGCGCGGCTGCTTGACAGGATCTGCCAAAATCCGCCGGGCGGGGCCGGTCAGTCGGAACCGGGTGCGCTTTTTTGTCTGCGTTAATGAAAGCACACTGAAGTGTGCGTAGGTCATCAACCTTTGGTTGGTGACATTACATAGGAGATAAACGAATGATTTATGAGAAAGAAGTTTTTGAAAATCCTCCGTCGAGATACCGGATCCGTCCGATGACTCATGTCTGGCCAGGGCATGACAGGGAAATCTTTGTGCAGATGCTCAAAGACTATGGCTACGGCGGTGTGGTTACTAATGTCAGGCAGGAGGACGGATTTACCGCAAACCGGAAAAATCTTGAGGAATTTAACGGGCTGGTTGAGCTTCTAAAGAAAAATGAAATGAGCTACTGGCTTTATGATGAGAGCGGATACCCCAGCGGCAGCGGAGGCGGGTTGGTGCTAAAGGGCCATGAGGAGCTGGAGGCCAAAGGGCTTTATATGCACAGAATCGTATCCTATGAGAAACGCACGGCACACTTCCGGCTGGATATGGAATCGGATAAAATCGTATGGGCCGCAAAGTACAGGCTGGATACCGAGCGGCCGGAGGACAGCATTTTCCTTGAAAACAGCTGTCTGCCGGTGGCCTTTGAAAGGGAAACTCTCACATGTGAGATGGATGCAGGAGAGGTGCTGTATATTTTCTGCCGGAAATCTGCCTATGAGGGATCTCACTGTACGCATAATATCTGTTCCTATCACCGCTATATCAATATATTAGATCCGGCGGCGGTAAAACGTTTTTTGAAGCTTTGCTATGAGCCGGTGGCCGCGGTCTGCCCAGATGCTTACAGCCGGGCGGAAGCCGTATTTACGGATGAGCCCAGTCTGCAGAGCTTTTATGTAAGGGAGTATGAAGCCTGGCCATATGCGCTGATACCGTGGACAGATGATCTGCCGGAGATGTATCAGGAGGAGTACGGCAGTCCCCTGTATCCGGGCCTGCCGTATCTGTTCGAAGGGACGCAGAGCGCCGGGCCGGTTCGGGTCCGATTCTATAATCTGATCGGCAAAAGGATTGCGCGCGCTTATACGGGGCAGATTCGGGAATGGTGTGAAGCGCATGGCGGCCGTTTTTCCGGACACTATTTGGGCGAGGAAATGATGGCGGACCATGTCCGGGCATACGGAAGCCTGCTGGAGGTTTTGCTGGCGTCCTCCTATCCGGGGATCGATATTCTGGCCTGTTATCCGGAAGGATACTACTATAATACGGCAAAATACGCCCAGATGGCTGTGCGCAAGAATCGGACGAACGGCATGATGGCGGAAGTATGCCCATTTGATCATCCGGAGATATTTGAGCAGGCGCCGGTGGATAATTTCCTGGCCACCGTGGCGTTAAATTTTCTTTCGGGGGTCCGGGTGACGCACAGCTATTTTGAAGCGGATTATTCTGGCTATGATGGCGGGCGCTTCCGGGATTATAAACCCAGAGACGAGCAAAAATTCGGAAAATACAGAGGATACATGGATGAGGCAACAGCCCGCAGGGTTAATGAATATGTGGGACGTCTGGGATATGTGCTGGATAATCTTGAAAACAGGACCGATCTGTTTATCTACTATGGGCTGGAGGATGTACAGGCTAAAACAAAGCCCTCCCACACCGCGGCCGTGGGGGACGCCATACAGGCTGATATGAGGACTATTCCGGTAATGCGAAGAATCTATGAGGCGGGGTATGATTTTTATTATATTGATAAGGAGGATCTGACGGAGGCCGCCAGGTTCCAAAATGCCGGTAAAAAAACGGAAATTTCCGGAAATCCTGTCTCAGCAATCGTTATTCCGGCTCTGGATGTGATGTACGAAGAATCCATGGAAGCGCTGTGTTGTCTGCAGGAAAAGGGAGTGAGAATTTTCTTCCTGGATCAGATCCCGCAGCGGGGCTGCCAGGGAAATGAACTGCCAGGAAGGGAGAAGTTTGTGCCGGAAACGCTGGAATCGGTCATGACATATCTGGATCGGAGAGAAAAAACATTTCAGATAGATGTGGAGGGGACTGTGCCATTGCAGGCGGCTTTCTGTAAAGAAGGAAAGGAACTTCATTTCCTGGTAAACCGCAGCAGAGAGGACATCACATTTAAGTTTTCACACAGGGAAAAGACGGAAGGACAGTTGCTGAACCCGGAGGATGGGACAATAACCCCGGTCCGCGCCGGAGAACGCGAGCGGATAAAAGCGTTAAGAAGCGTGTTTTTATTGTTTGATTGACATGCTTAGAATAAGCACCCTCAGGATTGCATAATACCCCCGCTTGGTGTAAAATGGAAATATAGCAGGTCCCATATATTTCTGTGAATTCGGAACTTGCACAAACACATATTATAAGGAGGTAATTCCAATGAGCAATCGTTTTATCCTCAATGAGGTGGCATATCACGGACCGGGCGCGGTGAAAGAAATCGCGGCAGAGGCAAAGGGCAGAGGTTTTAGCAAGGCGTTTGTATGTTCCGATCCGGATCTGGTGAAATTCGGTGTGACTAAGAAGGTGCTGGATGTTCTGGAGAATGACGGGCTTTCCTATGAAGTTTATTCCAATATAAAGGCTAATCCCACCATTGAAAATGTTCAGGCCGGCGTAGAGGCTTTTAAGGCTTCCGGCGCGGATTATATCATTGCTGTGGGCGGCGGATCTTCCATGGATACGGCGAAAGCGGTCGGCATCATCATTGCAAATCCGGACTTCGCGGATGTGAGAAGCCTGGAGGGAGTAGCCCCTACGGCAAATAAATCGGTACCGATCTTTGCGGTGCCCACTACGGCAGGAACCGCTGCTGAGGTTACGATCAACTATGTAATTACGGATGTGGAGAAGAACCGCAAGATGGTGTGTGTGGATCCCAAGGATATCCCAGTGGTAGCGTTTGTGGATCCGGATATGATGTCTTCCATGCCCAAGGGCCTTACGGCCGCCACCGGCATGGATGCGCTGACCCATGCGATCGAGGGATATATCACGGCAGGCGCATGGGAGCTGTCCGATATGTTCCACTTAAAGGCCATCGAGATCATCGCCCGTTCCTTAAGGGATGCAGTTGACAATACGCCGAAGGGCAGGGAAGATATGGCTCTGGGCCAGTATATCGCAGGTATGGGCTTCTCCAATGTGGGCCTTGGTATCGTGCATTCCATGGCGCATCCTTTAGGCGCCCTTTATGACACGCCTCACGGTGTGGCCAACGCCATCATCCTCCCGACCGTTATGGAATACAACGCTCCGGCGACCGGGGACAAGTATAAATACATAGCGCAGGCCATGGGAGTGGAAGACACGGAGAGCATGAGTGTGGAGGAATACCGCAAGGCCGCGGTGGATGCGGTCAGAAAGCTTTCACAGGATGTGGGAATTCCGGCTGATTTAAAGGAAATTGTAAAGGAAGAGGATATTCCGTTCCTGGCGCAGTCCGCATATGACGATGCCTGCAGACCCGGCAATCCGAGAGAGACCAGCGTGGAAGAAATCACGGAACTTTATAAGAAGATGATCTAAGAGAACTATTTGCGGAGGCCGATTCGGCCTCCGTATTTTATTCAATAGAAAAATACGACCTATTGAATAAAAACGCTCCGCTTAGGATCGCACTGCGGCGGGAAGGTATTATGTCGCCAGGGCGACCCGCCGCAGGCGGAGAATCCCGCGAACGGGATTCTTTTTCATTTTGGTATCGTAAAGCTGATACAGGTTCCCTGGGAGGGAAAGCTGATTACGGTCAGACCGGGGTTGCCCGGATAGGAGAGAACCAGCCTGCGCTGTGTGTTTTTCAGGCCGATATGGGCGGATTCCCCGGACTCCTGCGCAAGGGAGGCGCGCAGCTTTAAGAGGGTCTCCCGCTCCATTCCTGCACCGGTGTCCAGCACATGGATACGGAGTACATCTCCCCGGTCGATGATTTTGATGCGGATCAGGCAGCGGTCGTTTTCCCCGTAAATGCTGTAGCGGATGCTGTTTTCAATCAGCGGCTGGAAGAGCAGGCGTATAATCTGACAGTCCAGAACCGATTCCTCATAATCCCAGAGAAGAGTGATCTGTCCGGGATAGTGAAACTTCTGAATTTCAAAATATTCTTTGCAGGAGCGTATTTCCTCCCGCAGGGGGACCGGTGAGGAAGAATCGTCCAGAGCATATCTTAAGATATTGGACAGATCGTGGATCAGCCTGCTGGCAGGAGCCTGGTAGCCTTCTTTTTTAATAATTTCCATATCGATGGACTGCAGCGTATTAAAGAAGAAATGCGGATTGATCTGCAGCTGGAGGGCATTCAGTTCGCTCCTCACCTTGTTGAGTTCCGCTTCCCTGATCTGCTTCTGCAGCGTGTTGTTGCGGATGAAGGTATGAATCACTTGATTCATGATCAGGGTATATTCGTCCAGATGCTGGCCTTTTCTGTCATCGGCGCCGTCCGGCGGGCAGGTGCCCAGCTCCGCCTTCCAGAGGATATCCATCAGATGCTCTATCTGATTGAAATTTTTATTGGTCAGATAAAAGCTGAATGCAAGGCAGAAGGCCGTTCCGATCAGCACGCCGATCACGGCACTGTAGATGATCTGATACAGAAGCTGGTAAATATCACGGTGCGGAACAAAGGAGAGAAAACGCAGGTCATAGTTTACCGAGTCGAAGTAGGTCAGAACATAGGTCTGTCCCCTGTAGAGAACTGTGCTCATATAATTGTGTCCTTCAGGAGAGGAGAGAACTTTCTGATATGTGATCTGATCCGTTATGCTGACGGAAGGATTAAACTGCAGATCCCAAGCATTTTCATTGGCAAACATGATATGGCCGCCGGCATCGGTGACCAGTATGGCTTCGCTGGGATAATTTTCAATGGAAGAGAGCTTACCGGAGAGCTTGTCAATATTCAGATTGGTAACCAGCACGCCGTCAAAGTACTTGATGCGCCGGAAAATGGATACGGCATCGTGTTCAGGCTCAAAGGCATAGTTGCGGAATGCGCGTTTCTCTATCCAGCTGTTTAATTCCGGAGACTGATTGTAAAAGGATTCCAGCCAGCCGCTATCGATGGAGTCTGCGATAGACTGAAGGTTTTTATCCGTCTGATAATACATTCCTTCATCATTGGCGAGATAGATATAGATGGATTCAATATAGTTGAAATTTGTGATGGCGCTTTCCAGGATGGAAGAGATCAGGCTGCGGGCTACATATTCCTTATAATTTAAGGAGGTCTGGTTTAAGATTTTATATAGGGACATGGATACCGTGGGGCTGTTGTTGAACAGCACCGCGATGTCATCCCCTTTTGTCATGATTTCATCCATGAGTTCCGTACCGATTTGAAAGGTCCTTTCGACCTTCAGATCGGTATCTTTTTTTATCCGGACATAGGAATAGGCGGACAGTACGGCGGCCATGATAATAACCGGAAGCGTAAATATGAAAAAATAGCGGATAAATTTATGTATAAAATATTTCCTTCTCACTTCATCCATGCTCCTGTACGAAGACTGTGTTACGCGGCAGCCGCTGTTCTAACGGTTATCGCGAAATTCCCTGGGAGTTACGTGATAATACTGTTTGAAGGCGCGCGTGAAATTTTTGGGATTATCATAGCCGACCATCAGGGAGATTTCATAGGTTTTGTAGTTTGTGCCGTGCAGATATTCGGCCGCCTTTTTCATGCGGCAGCCGGTCAGGTAATCGGAGAAGGTCTCTCCGGTGACCTTGTGAAACAGCCTTGAGAAGTACCCCGGGCTTAGGTTTACCGATATGGCGGCCTCTTCCAGCGAAGCGTCTGTCAGATGGGCCGTGAGATACTGTTTGGCACTTGAGATGATGCGTTCATGATAGGTGGAGTCTAAGGCGGAACCGGCGGGCCCGGCCTCCTGCGTTAAACCGGCCTCCAGCTTATCCCTGATGCGCAGGATGGCGGCGGTCAGTTCTTCATATTTGATGGGTTTTAGGAGAAAATCATCCACCTTATAGCGGATCGCCTGCTGGGCATAGTCAAATTGACGGTATCCGGTCAGTATGATGACCGGAATCATATTCCTGCCTTCCCGAAGCATCTGGACCAATTCCAGGCCGGTCAGCCCGGGCAGACGGATGTCCGTTAGCAGCAGATCGGCGGAATGGGACATAAGATATTTATAGGCTTCCTGACCGTTGGCAAAGGCGGCGGATACTTCCACTCCCAGGCTGCTCCACGGAAACAGGCTCTGCAAGCATTCGCGTATATTGGTCTCATCCTCTACAATTACAAGATTTATCATGAAATCCCCCCGGTGATCAAATTCGTAACAGTTGAGACTACACTGTTACTCAAAATCATGTTAAGAGTAAAAAAGGCAACAAATGATACCTTCAGAAATCAGGTTATCATGATATCGGAAGATTTGTCAAGAGCAGTGCCTGTTTTCAATCAGACGGCTATGTTAGAGTATGTTTACAGGGTGACCAAACGGTCACAGTGAGAATAGAGAAAAGGGAAGCACACTGAAGTGTGCGTAGGTCATCAGCCTCCGGCTGGTGACAGTAAAAAAAGGAGGTAGGATTTATGAGAAAAAGGATTTTGGCTCTGGGGTTGGCGGTTATGATGATCGTTCTTATGGCCGGGTGTTCAAAGGGAAAGGATAACGCACAGACGGATTCGGAAAGCAGTAAACCGGAAACCACAGCGGTATCGGAGAGCCCGAAGGATACGGAGGCGGAAACTGCCGGAGGTTCCCAGGAGAAGGTGACGCTCCGCTTTATGTGGTGGGGCAGTGATGTGCGCCATGAAGCGACCATAGCGGTGATCCAGCAGTATGAGGCGCTGCACCCCAATGTAACCATTGAGGCGGAATACGGCGGATATGACGGATATTTTGAGAAGCTGACCACACAGCTGTCCGGGGGAACCGCGGCGGATATCATTCAGTACAATGCCAATTCCATAACGGATTTGATGGCTATCGGCGATGTCTTTGCGGATCTGTCCGAATATGCGGACGTACTGGATACTTCCGGTTTTGATGAAGGATTTTTAAAGAATTTTTCCTATTATGACGGCAGGATGATCGCGCTTCCATCCGGCGTCAACGGAGGGATCTGGCTGGCCAATACCGCTTTGCTAGGAGAGGCCGGCATCAACATGGAGGATATTAAAACCTGGGATGACTTTATCGAAGCGGGAAAGAAGCTGCATGAGTATAACAGCAGCTATTATCTCTTTAATATCGACATTGATACCCTTGGCAAAGAACTGCTGGGTTCCATGATGGCGCAGCTGACCGGAGAGGATCTCTTTAACAGGGAAAGCTATGAGATGAATTTCACCAGAGAAGACCTGCTGAAGGTATTTACACTGATCAGCGACATGTATCAGAACAATGTGCTGGAACCGGCAGCCGACAGCGCTCCCTATGCGCTGAAGATCAACACCAATCCAAAGTGGATCAACCATGAACTGGCCCTAGCCTACGGCGCAACCTCCAATGTCTATACCGGATATTATGACTTCCAGGATACGGCGGCAGCCATGGATATGCCGGAATTTGAAGGGGCAAAAGAGAGCGGTATCCTGTATATGCCTCCGCAGATGATCGCGATTGCATCCACCTGTGAGCATCCCGAAGTGGCGGCGGATTTCCTGAATTATTTCTACAACAATGAAGAGGCGGTGAAAACGTTAAAGGACTGCCGTTCTATTCAGCCAACCGAGAAGGGTAGGCAGATCTGTGAAGAAAACGGATATCTGGATCCTGTGCTGGTGAGCGCGGTGGAAAAGGCGATGGAAACAGGAACCAATCATCAGAATATCTATACGCCTGCCGAGATCGTTGCGATTCTCCAGGATGCGACGGAGAAGATCGCGTATGGGCAGGGCGATATTGAGAGCATCACGGACGAGACAATGAAACTTTTGGAGGATACGCTGGCCCGTTTGAAAAAATAATAAAAGTCAGGTGCCGCCGCTAGATGCGGCACCTGTATTTTGAAGGGGCCGGTTCCGAAAGCGGGAAAGGCATGTATATGACAAAGAAAAAAAGTAAAAAAACAGGATGGGGACAAACATCGGGCTATCTGTACATCCTGCCTTGGATTCTGGGTTTTCTGCTTCTGCAGTTTCTGCCCCTGGCCAATTCGCTAAGGTATTCCCTGACGGATATCAAGCTGGGCGGAGATTACCGGTTCATCGGGCTGGATAACTACATAAGGATGTTCACCGGAGATCCTGATTTGGCAAATTCCATGAAGGTCACTTTAAAATACATATTGATGGCAGTGCCCTCCAAGCTGGTATTCGCTCTTCTCGTGGCAATGCTGCTTAGCGTAAAGATGAAGGGTATCCGATTTTTCCGGACAGTTTACTATCTGCCGTCCATATTGGGCGGAAGCGTGGCGATTTCCGCGCTGTGGCGTGTTATGTTCATGAAATCGGGCATTGTCAACAATCTGCTGGGCACCGATATCAACTGGCTGGGTGATCCAAAATACGCGCTACTTACGATAACGCTGATTGATGTATGGCAGTTCGGTTCCTCCATGGTGCTGTTCTTTGCGGCTCTTAAGCAGGTGCCAAAAGATTTGTATGAGGCGGCACAGATAGACGGCGCGGGAAAATGCGGCAGATTTTTTCGCATCACCCTCCCCATGATCAGCCCGATCATCCTGTTTAATATGGTGATGCAGACCATCAATACCCTGCAGAACTACACTTCCGCTTATGTTGTAACTGGAGGCGGCCCGATTAAATCCACCTATGTCATGGGATTAAAAATCTATGAAGACGCGTTTGTAAAATCGGATTTAGGCTATGCCAGCGCCGAATCCTGGCTGTTGTTTGTGACGCTTCTGCTTCTGACGGGAGTGATCTTTTTTACATCGAGGTACTGGGTATTTTATGCGGATGAAGGAGGGAGATAGATGAGACGAAGAGGGAGCAGGGCGGGCTCATGGATTTCTTTCCTTATTATTCTGGCGGTGGGAATCTGCATGATCTATCCCTTGGTATGGATGTTTTTTGCATCCTTTAAGACCAACAACGAAATCAATCTGGGAACGGGGCTTCTGCCGGCGCAGTATGACGTATCCGGATTTATCAAGGGCTGGAGATCCACCGGGCAGTATACATATACGGATTATTTTGCCAATACCTTTCTGCTGGTGATCCCCACCGTGGCGTTCACGGTCATCTCCAGTACACTGGTATCCTACGGATTCGCCAGGTTTGCTTTCAGAGGCAGCCGGCTGTTGTTCGGAATTATGCTTTCTACGCTGATGGTTCCCAATGCGGTGCTGATCATACCGAGATATCTGCTGTTTCGGGATCTGAACTGGCTGAATACGTATCTGCCGTTCTGGATGCCGGCGGTGCTTGGCTGTTATCCGTTCTTTATCTATCAGGAGGTGCAGTTTCTGCGGGGGATTCCCAGAGATCTGGACGAGGCGGCCAGAATCGACGGCTGCGGCAGTTTTCAGATACTCATCCGCATACTGATGCCTATATTAAAGCCGTCACTGATATCGGTCTGCATCTTTCAGACCATATGGACATGGAACGATTTTATGAATCCGCTGATTTACATCAACAGCGTATCGAAATACCCGCTGGCACTGGCGCTTCGGATGGGGCTGGATGTGGCGGCGGCAGCAAACTGGAATGAGATCATGGCAATGGCCAGCGTATCGATCGTGCCGCTGGTAATCATGTTTTTCTGCCTGCAGAAGTACTTTGTGGAAGGGATAGCAACGTCAGGGCTTAAGGGATAAAAAAAGGTACAAAACAAATGGAATAGTTCAGACAAATTAATATCAGGAGAGGTTAAAGATGGAAAAATATACGTTTCGTGCAATGGAGCTGCATGACAGCACGCAGATCTGGAATCTGGATGAGATCCGCAAAAGACTGGATTTTATGGTGAAGAATCACATGAACGCGCTGGTGTTTCATGAACCGGGAATTGAGGATAAGATTGTATTTCCGGCGAAGTTTCTGGGAGGAAGCGGGGAGCCGGACAGTTACTACGATGCCTTTTTGGAGGTGGATCACGCTATCCTGTACCATGCCTTAAGAGAGAATCTGAACCTGAACCGAAGGGACTATATGAACCATGTGATCCGCGAGGCGAAAGAGGCGGGGGTACAGATATTTTTTGAGAATAAAGAACTGTGGTTTTCGGATTTTATATTAAAATATAAAAAGGAGCTGATGCAGGACGGGGTCATCTGTCCCAGCGACCCTTTCTGGTATGAGGAGTTCCTTCCCTATAAATATAAAGAACTGTTTCTGGCGCTGCCTGACCTGGGCGGGATTGTCTGCTCAATCGGGACGGGAGAGGCGAGGCTTGCGATCAGCAATACCTTTGCGTGCGGCTGTGAGAGGTGCAGACATCTGGATCCGGTGGAATGGTATAAAAATATGATTATGGCCATGTATAAGCCGTTCCATGAGGCCGGCAAGAAGCTGATCATCCGCGACTTCATCTATACGAAAGAGGAACAGGAGCGGTTTAAGACCGCGTTTAACGCGATGCCGGAGGATATCGTGCTCTCTCTGAAAAATACGCCCCACGACTTTTACCCCACATTCCCCGATAACCCCCTCATGGGGCAGGTGGATCCTCATCCGCAGATCACGGAGTATGATGTCAACGGACAGTTTTTCGGATGGGGCGCGCAGCCGTCGGCTATGCTGAAGGATATACGCAGAAGGCTGAAATATGGCAGCGAGCA
This sequence comes from Lachnotalea sp. AF33-28, assembly GCF_003477885.1. Classification (GTDB taxonomy): domain Bacteria; phylum Bacillota; class Clostridia; order Lachnospirales; family Lachnospiraceae; genus AF33-28. Next base: position 121,573 of record NZ_QUEE01000014.1, on the reverse strand, counting down.
TCATGTAACCGGTTTTCTGGCCAGAACGGACTGGGAAGGGGTGCAGGACTGGACTTGTTTTGATAATTTGAATATGGTTAACCTGTATGCGATCGCGGCCTATGCGGAAAATGAGAATGTGAGGGAAGAGGAAATCTATCTCAAATGGCTGCAGGGTGAGCACATGCTTCAGGAAGATCTGCTTCCCGGCGAGCTGAAGCGCTGCGTGGAAGACGTGGCGGAAATCATGAATGCCACCTGGCCCATCGTGGAAAAGACGAATTTTGTAAACGGATGCCTCTTTTCCAACGACAGCTGCATGCATCTGACTCCGGAACAGTTCACCTTTATCGGCGGGACGCACCACAGCTTAAGCGAGTGGGATCCGGAAAAAAAGGATGCGCTGGCCATGACGCCGGAAAATATCAGAAGCATTCTGGCGGACAAGGATGAAGCGAGACTTCGCTGTGAAGAGCTGGCGGACCGCGTGGCGGGAAGAAATATGGGGCTGACTGAAAAAGCATATGAACAGATGCGGGAGCATTTTGAATTTATGCGCTGGTACGTGAGAGGATTTCGCCTGACCGCCAGAGGATACTGCTTTGGAAGATATGTCACGGAAGCGGATCCGCAGGATGTGATTGCAGAGGGCAGGACAGCGGCGCAGCTTCTAAATGAGACAATCCGGGAGATGGAGGAGTACAGGGAAGCGCTTATAAAGACGGATTTTATAGGAAGGTATCCGTTTGACGCGCAGCTGAACCCGGAACGTGTGCTGTTTTATACCAATGCTTTGAAGCGGATGGCGCGGGAAATGTGTGAGGAAAGAGGCGTGATATGAGCGGAATAACAATTAACAGAGATGTCTTCCGGGATAAAGTAATGGGCTGCTGGCTGGGGAAAAACGCGGGCGGGACCCTGGGGGAGCCGCTGGAAGGAAAGTTCGGCAATAGAGAAATGCTGCATGTCGACTGGTACACCGAGCTGCCGGAAGGGGGGATACCCAACGATGATCTGGAGCTTCAGCTGATCTGGCTGCAACTGATCCTAAGTAAAGGCCCGGGACTGTCCTCTGCGGATTTTGTGGAAGCCTGGAACGACTGCATCGCTTATAATTTTGATGAATACGGTTTAAGCAAAGAAAACATGCAGAAAGGCCTGTCCGCACCTGTGTGCGGCTGGAACAACAATTATTTCAAAGACTGCATGGGCAGCCCGATCCGTTCTGAGATCTGGGCCTGCCTTGCACCCGGATGCCCGGAGGTAGCAGCCCGCTACGCATTTTTAGACGCCATTGTAGATCATGGCGGCGGGGAATCGGTCTATGGGGAGATTTTCAATGCGGTGCTGGAATCCGCGGCTTTCGTGCAGAATGATAAATGGGAGCTGCTTAAGCTGGCCCTGTCGTCCATTCCGGCGGACTGTCTGACCTACAGATGTGTCAAAAGGAGTATGGATAATTATAAGGCCGGCATGGGCTATGAGGATAACCGCAACGATGTGATGGAAGCTTTTTATCATCCGGTCGCCCAGTATTCCCCTTTAAATCTGGGCTTTCAGACCATAGGATGGCTGTACGGAGAAGATTTCGGCGATGCGATCTGCAAGGCGGTGAACTGCGGCTGGGATACGGACTGTACAGCGGCCACTCTGGGCGCACTGCTGGGTATTCTGGGAGGGGCCTCCTCGCTTCCGGATCAGTGGATCAAGCCTCTCGGATATGAGATTGCGACCAATATGGCGACCGGAGGTATCCGAAACCTGACTGCGCCGACAGACATCCGGGAACTGACCGCCGCGGTATGTGATGAGGCCGAACGGGTCGTCCGTTACTGGGGCTGTGATGTGACGTTTTCAGCGTCGGATATCATGACAGCAGGGGTGAGACTGGAGACACCGGATACAGGCTGGATGAAGCAATACCAGCCCGGCGGAATAAGGTATGATCTCGGAGGGCTTAAGGAAACTCTGATCTATGAAAAACATGCGGCTGTCTGCGCGGACCGTCCTTCAGCCGTGACGCTGTGCCTGGAAAATCCGCATCCGACAGCAAAAAATATCCGGATGCAGGTGAGCCTGCCGGAGGGTTTTGGTTTGGCGTGCGATGTCCCGGATACGCTGCAGATACCGGCGGGAGGCAGGAGACAAGTGCGCATGGAGATCGCAGCCGGCGGGAACGCCATCGCCGAATCCAACCGCGGCTGGATCCTTTTGACTCCCGAAGGCGAACCCGCTTTTCCCGCGGTCCCGCTGGTGCTTTTGGGGGGCAGCCGATGGCTGGTGTCCGGCCTTTTTAAGGGCAGAACCCTTGATGATAACTGCGGTATTGCGGAGGATCAGATTTTTACGCGGTGTCCGGAAGGTTTTGAAGAGCAGTGGAACCCCGGCAATGATCTGGAACTGGGGCATAAGTTCACGGAGAAAGGCGTGATCTTTGCGCTGCATCATATCTATACCGAAACGGAACGTGAGGCGGTGCTGGGAGTGCCCAACAACGGATTTATGAAGCTGTATGTAAACGGGGAGATGATCCACAGGACGGTGAAGCAGGTGAGCCTGCGCCCCAATCTCGGAAATGGCGGAGCGCTGGGAGATCTATCCAATTATAAGGTGACGAGGCTGAAACGGGGCTGGAATCAGGTGCTGATCAAGCTGGAGGCGGATGTACTGCCCCAGGAGGCGCATTTCACCATGGGAGAAATGAGCACCGTTTGTGCTAAGAACCACGGAATGCCGCTGCTTCATATAAGACGTTCCGGATTTTCCTGGGAGGGTGAGGATAAATGAGCGAAGGGGATATGCGGGCCAGGCGGTGCATACGGCCCGGATACTTAAGCAGGCAGGTGAAGTCCGATGACAGAAGGATGGAATTTGACTGCAAGAACGAAGTGCTCATCCGGAAAGAAATACCGGTGGATCTTTTGTTTATTGGGGATTCCATCACCCAGATGTGGGAGCTGTCCGCCTATTTTCACAGTACGGGACTGCGCATGATCAACCGCGGAATCGGCGGTGACCGGACAGAATATCTGCTGCACCGTTTTTATGCCGACGCGGTCCAGCTGAAACCGCGTTTTACGGTTTTGATGGCGGGAATCAACGATGCCTGGGAACTGGAGGCCGATGCGTGGAAGCAGGAAAGCGGGAAACCTCTGAAGGAAGTGCTGGAGCATGCGCTGGCCAATATGGACCGGGTGCTCGACATTGCGGCGGATCATCGGATGAGGATGGCGGTCTGTTCCATCCTGCCCACCTGCATGCGGTTTACCGGACAGGAAAAAGCCCGTCAGGAGTATGTGAAGCGATACAATGAGGGACTGAAAGAACTGGCTAAGCGGCATCAGATGTGTTTTGTGGATTACTATCCGGCGTTTGTCAGTGAAGACGGCTGTTCCATGAGAGAGAGCCTCACTGCCGACGGGCTCCACCCCAATGTATACGGATATGACAGGATGGCGCAGATATTGGCTTCGTGCCTGGAACAGGAAGGGGTAGTTCCAAACGGGAATCCGTAGAGGCAGGCCTTAACCGTTTTATAGAAATATAGAGTCGTATACATCCGTACACCGGCCGGCGGCCGGGTAATGCCGCCGGCTGGTGTGCTGCTTATTCCTTGTATGCGATGACTGTAAATTCACCCGGTACTTTCGGATTATCCCATGCGGGATGTTCATCGAAGCGCTTCAACACGAACCGGTTGTCTATTACTGAATTTATAATTTCACTGACAAGCGTGAACAGAAATTCTTGAAATTTATATTTTAGGTCTTTACAAATGTAAAATACAATGATATAATAACTACCGTTCTGCGGGTGTAGTTCAATGGTAGAACACTAGCCTTCCAAGCTAGATACGTGGGTTCGATTCCCATCACCCGCTTGTGTTATTTTATTTATGAGGTATTTTTAATCATTTATGTGCGCGAGTGGCTCAGTGGTGGAGTATCGCCTTGCCAAGGCGAGGGTCGCGGGTTCGAATCCCGTCTCGCGCTCTCACACAAAAACGTCTTCCCTTCGGAAGGCGTTTTTGTGTTATATGCCTGATACGTCCCGTCACACGAAAGCATGCGAAAGTGAACATTGACGGTGAACATAGCCCTAAGTGGCTTGTGTTTTCTCCCGCCCTATGTTAAAATTTGACTGTTCAGGCACCGGCACAAAATCCCATAGATAGGAAGTTACCGGGCATGGTGTTGAAACAAACCGGATACAAATAATTTCATCAAGAATGGAGGACATGATGAAGTACTCATTTCATTACTGCTGGCATTTTAAGCTGGCGGACTGCTTCCCTGTAAGGAAAGCGATGGACAGTTTCAGAGATCAGAACGGCCGTTATTTCTACGAGCCGGAGTATCAGGAAAATGACTGGCAGGAGGTTTCCCTTCCCCATACGTTTAACGATGCGGATCTGTTTCGCGACAGGATTGAAGATGCGGGCAGCGGACAGAAGCGCACCGTATCCTTTTACCGAAAATGGTTCACGCTGAAACCGGAAGAAAAAGGAAAGAAGGTCCTGATTGAGTTTGAAGGAATCCGTCAGACCTGTTATCTGTACATAAATGGCCATATGGCGGGTTATCTGGAATCCGGCGTAGCGCCCTTTGGCTTTGATTTGACAAACTGGATCAATTATGAGAACCCTAACCTGATTGCGGTGGTCACGGATAACACCAGCACCAGAAATCTGGATGTATGCACGGCGGAGACACCCAATGCTCCCGATGTGGAACCGGGATCTTATCTGTTCCCAATCACTGAAGCTGCGGATGTGCCGGCTGATCGGGTGGGAGTCAATTACTTTTGGAACTGCAACGATTTTAATCCGTCCATCGGCGGATTGAGCAAGAATGTATGGCTTCATGTGGTGAACCGCCTGTATCTGACACTGCCTCTCTACAGTAATCTGCGGACCAAAGGGCTGTATGTCTACGGGTCCCGGTATGACATCCCGGAAAAGAGCGCACAGATTCATGCGGTAGCCGAAGTGCGCAATGAAACCGGGACTGATAAGTCTGTCCGCCTGGACATCCGTATCAGAGATGCAGAGGGAAATGTGGCTGCTGCGTTTTCATCAGAGACCGTTTGTGTGCCGTCTGTAACCCTTCCGGCTCCGGAACTTTCCATCATACCGAAGGACGCTTACCGCAAAGAGGGGACTCACTATGTCCCCGTGGACGATGAGGATGCGGTGAAGGAGACAGAGACGGATTCCCTCATGGTATCCGTGGTAAAAGCCTGTGCCGGTGCGGCGGACCTGCGTTTCTGGGCGATCGATGATCCTTATTTGTATTCAGTGGAGGCAGATCTGGTCTGTGATGAAGAAGTGGTGGATTCACAGACAATCATCACGGGATTTCGCAAGGTTACCTATGACTGCAGCAAAGGGCTGATGATCAATGATATGCCTGTATGGCTTACCGGCTATGCCCAGCGTTCCGCCAACGAATGGGCCGCTGTGGGCGCGGCCGTGGACTGGCTGAAGGATTATGATGCGAAACTGATCCGCGAGAGCAACGCAAACCATATACGCTGGATGCATGTGGCCGCCTGTCCGGCGGATATCCGCGCCTGTGACCGCAGGGGCATCGTCTGCACACAGCCCGCTGGAGATAAAGAGCGCGAAAACTTCGGGCGCCAGTGGGATCAGCGTGTGGAACTGATGCGGGATGTGATCGTCTATTTCCGGAACAATCCTTCCATTGTATTTTGGGAAGTCGGCAACAACGCGGTAAACAAAAAACATATGAGGGAGATGCGCCTCTTAAAGGGGGTCCTGGATCCGAATGGCGGCAGGATGATCGGCTGCAGAACCATCAACACAAAAGAGGTGGTGGAAGAGGCCGAGTATACCGGTACCATGCTGAACCGTCATGCAGGTTCTTTCCAGGCAAAGCTGATGCCGATCACGGAGACGGAGTATCTGCGTGAGGAAGCCCCCAGGCGTGTGTGGGATGACTTTACACCTCCGGATTATGATTACGACAATCTGTGGCTGGGCAAGGCGGGAAAAAAACAGCCCGGCGGCGATTATCATGATTTGACCTCTGAGGATCTGGTTCTGCGCGCGGCATCCGGATACAGTGAGTTTTTCAATGACCGGATCGGGGGCGCTTCCGGCAAAGATCTGTATTCCGCGACAGCCGCTCTGTGCTGGACGGATTCTGCGCAGCACGGAAGACAGGCGTTCAGTGAAAATGCCAGGATGAGCGGAAGAGTGGATGCGGTCCGTGTTAAAAAACAGGTGTTTGATGTATTCCGGGTGATGCAGTCCGACGAACCGCAGCTAAAGATCGTAGGCCACTGGAACTATCCGCAGGAGGACGGCATAAGCTACCGATATGCTGAAAAAGAATTTGACGGCCATTACTGGGTGAAAAACGGAAAATATGCTTACCGTAATCCTAAGGATAAGACGGTCTATGTAATTGGAAGCTACTCCATTAAAAAGATGGAACTGTTTATCAACGGCGTATTGGCAGGCAGCTGTGACAAGCCGAACAGCACCTTTGTATTTGCGTTCCCCCATATTGACATAACACAGTCCGGAAGGATTGAGGCTGTGGGATATGGCTATGACGGCAAGGAAGCCGTGAGGGATCTGATTGAAACGGTGGGAGAACCTGCACAGCTGAAGCTGACGCTTCATACCGGCAGAAACGGCCTGATGGCGGATGGCGCGGATGTGGCCTATGCGGATGTGGAAGTGCTGGATGAAGAGGGGCGTCTCTGCCCTCTGTGCTATGACCGTATCGATTTTGATCTGGACGGCCCTGCGCAGTTCCTGGGTGGATATAACAGCGGTAAATTCGCCGGCTATGGACGGGATAACAGCGTGATTCATAAAAATCATGTATATGCTGAGTGCGGAAACAACAGGGTATTTATCCGTTCCGCCATGAGCGCGGGTAAAATCTGTCTGAAGGCGGTTATGAAGCCGTCGGAGGTTTCGGATGGAACCATGCATGCGGCTAAGGAACTGCGGGCGGAGGTCTCCCTGGAAAGCGTACCTGTAAAGCTTTCCGCTTTAAAAGAGAGCGCGGCGGTTCTGGAGCAGCTGCCCAGGCTTGAGTATGCTGCACAAAAGCCGGAAGGAAAGCCCGCATTTCTCCCGATACCGGAAGCGGATAAGCAGAAATATGTGCCGGAGCTTCATGAATACTGCAAGATACTGATTAACGGCGATGAGCCGGATACCCACAGCATCCGCAGCGTCTATGAGGATTACGGCGTATGGGGGCCGGTGCTCTACATCCTGGAGCGCCTGGTACAGCGGGATCCGGACCGCTTAAGCTATACCTATGATCCGGATGTGAAGCGCCTGGTCGTAAAGAGCGGCGGCCATGAAATACTGGCGGAGACGGGCAGAACCCATCTGCTGGTGGATGGCGAGGAAAATCTGATGAACGGTGAGCCCAGGATTCAGGAAGGCACCTTTTATATGGAAATCAGCGCACTGATTCCCTGGATTAAGGGGTTAACGGCAGCTTATGACGATGGAATCCGGGCATATCGGATTAAGACGGACAATTAAACGGTAAAAAGACAGCATGATGGTTTTTAACTGTCATGCTGTTTTCGTGGTAATATCTAACGGTAAGAGCGGTATACCGCGGACAAAACGGAGATTGGGGATATGTTATAAAGGATCTGAATCAAACATATGGGTGGGACAGCGTGCTGAAGTTGACGGACGGAGGAACCTGTGAGGAAGTCCTGGGAAAGAGTTCAAAGGACATTTATGCGGAATGGGTATCCTTTCTGAAAAATTACCGTAAGTAAAATGGGGGAACGGAGGGCGAAATGAATATTGCCGGAATGCTGCTTAGAATAGAACGCCTGAAACAGGGAAAAGGACAGAAGGAAATATGCCAAGGGATCTGTGTGGTCAGCTATTTGAGCAAAATAGAGCGCGGCAAAGTGGACCCGGATCCGGAGATTTTGCGACGGCTTTTTCAGGAGCTGGGCATTGACTACTGCTGTGACCGGGATTTCCTTGCATGGGCGGAGAACCTCATAAAAAAAGCCTATTACCAGTTGGATTACAGTCTGGACCGGGCTGCCTTTCGGGAGCTTACGCCCGAGGATAAAAAACTGTCCTACAGCCCGTTTGCCCTGGACTGGATCATACTAAAGGGACTGGAGCGGGATGAGATTCCCATTGAAGTCCTCGATGAGTGCGCTGACGCCATGGACCCCCAGCAGCTGGCCTGGTATTATATGGTTCCCGATGCCTGCCGCGGCCAGGAGAATATCCGCAGGGCAAAGCGGGCTTATGAGATATTGGGCAGCAGCACCAGCCTGCTGCATTTGGCGTTGGCATACTGGGAGGCTTCGGAGTATCTGAAGGTGCAGGAGCTGTGTGAGCAGGCGGCAGATCTGGCCGTGCGTGAAGGCAATACTTATAATATTGCTGACAGCTTCTTTATGGCAGGCAATTTGTATGCATGCCTGAAGCTGGATGAGCTGATGTTCTCCAACTATGAGCGGGGGATCCGGCTGCTTCAAAATACCTTCTGGGCGGAAGAATTAGATGGCGTTTATTATAATATGGGCGCCACATTTTTGGAAATGAACCGGTTCGACGAGGCGAGGAAATATCTGGACATGGTACAGGGGAAGCATTTTCTCCTGGATCAGAAAAAATGCCTGCTTGAAATCCGCACGGGTAATCATGAGAAAGCCATGCAGTATCTGGAGGAAATGGAAAAAGAGGCGGCAAAACTGCCTCCGGATCATGAGATACAGCTCCTGATGCTTGAGGAAGCGAGGATGGAGCTGAAAAAAGACTTTCTATCCGACCGGGCCTATCTTAATCTGCTGGATCGGCTGATGCAGCTGCTGGAGCAGGAGCTCCATTTCGGTTATATGAATTTTTACCATGACCAGTATAAGGAGGCCTGCTGCAGGCAGAGAATGTACAGGAAGGCTATGGAGATAGAAACGAAATTTTCCTCGATAACATCAAAAATGCTTTTTAAAAGATAATATAATATAAAGAATTTCTCAAACTAAATGATTTGCTCTTCTTTAAATAATCTCATATAATGACATAAACAAAAGGCGGCAAAGTTGTGCATGTCAGTGCGTCTGCTAATTCGGAGGCGCAGAGAGGAAGAGCAATGAAGAAAAAATTATGGACCAAAGATTTCACACTGATCACCGCATCCACCATCCTGTCCGCCGTGGGTGGGGAGGCCATGAGCCTGCCGGTCAGCCTGCTGGTATTTGATGAGACCCAGTCAACATTTCTGTCGTCGCTGATCCTGGTCTGCTCCATGCTGCCGGATATTCTGCTGCCGATACTGATCTCGCCGATCATCGACAAGTTCAGCAAGAAGAAATGGATTGTGGGGCTGGATATCCTGATGGCGGCTATCTATATCGGCATGGGGTTCTGGCTGCTGTCCCATCCCTTTCAGTACGGCCTTTATCTGGTTTATACGCTGGCGGTGGCGGCCATATCGGTATTTTACAACTTAAGCTATTGTGCATGGTACCCGGACCTGATCCCAGCCGGTTCCGAGCAGAAAGGATATTCTGTGAGCGCGACCATCTATCCGACGGTTACGATTTTGATGGCTCCGGCCGCAACCTTTCTGTATGAACATGTCGCGATGGGATATATCTTCCTGTTCGTAGGAGCGCTGACTGTTTTATCGATCAGCCTGGAGGTGCATATCCGGGAGATCCGGCTGGCTGCCCGGGAAGGATACGGGATCAGACAGTATTTTACGGATATCAGAGAAGGCTTCCGGTATATCAGAAAAGAGAAGGGAATACGGAATATTTATACCTATATGGGGATCACCAACGGCGTGTCAAACGGCGTGGGGCTGATCACCCAGGCATATTATCAGACGCAGGCCTGGCTGACCGTCACCATGCTTGGATTTTTAAAGAGCAGCGAGATGATCGGCCGGATGATGGGCGGACTTGTGCAGTATAAAAAGGAGATCCCTGTAAATAAGCGGTATGGTGTTACGAAATTTGTATATACCTTCTATAATGCGATGGATTCGCTGCTTTTGTATATGCCCTTCCCTTTCATGCTGGCCAACCGGTTTTTGTGCGGCGCCCTGGGAACGACTACGGCAACCTTACGGGAAACAGCGGTGCAGTGCTATCTGCCGCCGGAGATCCGGGCGCGGATCATGGCCTTTTTCCAGGTGTTTTTTGCTGTCGGCGGCATCGCTTTCCAGCTTCTGGCAGGCTTTCTGGGACAGTATCTGCCGTTTCGGCCGCTGGCATTCGGACTCGGGATGTTTTCCATGATCAGCATGGCAGCCCTGATTTTTGTACCGAAGAACCAGAACCGTCCCGTATTTGAGGCGGTCAGAGAAGAACCGAAATAGCAGCTGAAAAAGTAAAAATTTTATACCTTTTCTGTGGCCATGGAGGTTTTCAGATACAGGGCTTCTCTGCTATAATGAAAAACAGCAAGGGGTTATAAGATACCCGCTATAATAACGATTGTAGGAGAAAGGAAGTCATGTCATGAACAATGTTAGGCCGATTGACCTGACCGGAGCACGTGTCAGCGATAAGTTTTGGGGAGAGTATATGGAACTGGTGCGCAGCCAGGTGATTCCTTATCAGTGGGAAGCGCTCAATGACCGGATTGAAGGCGCAACTCCCAGCCACTGTATTCATAATTTCCGCGTTGCTGCCGGACTGGAAGAAGGAGGGTTTCAGGGATTCGTATTTCAGGACAGCGATCTTTACAAATGGCTGGAAGCTGTGGCCTGGTCGCTTGCCTGGCATCCGGATGCCAAGCTGGAGGTGCTGGCGGATGAGACCATCGATCTGATCGGTGCGGCGCAGCAGCCGGACGGATACCTGGATACAAAATACATCATCGACGGTTTGGAAAACCGTTTTACCGATCTTATGAATAACCATGAACTGTACTGCCTCGGGCATATGATAGAGGCGGCGGTCGCTTACTATAAGGCCACCGGCAAACGCAGATTTATGGATATCGCCATCGGATATGTGGACTGTGTGGATTCGCTCTTTGGTCCTGAGGAAGGGAAGCTGAAGGGTTATCCCGGACATGAAGTGGCGGAAATGGCGCTGGTGGGCCTCTATAAGGTGACCGGGGAAGAAAGATTCTTAAAGCTGGCGAAGTATTTTGTGGATCAGCGGGGACAGTCCCCTCTTTACTTTGAGGAGGAACTAAAGAAAAGAGGCCGGCAAAACGGCTGGAACGGTGGAACCTTGGGATTCCAATATTATCAGGCCGCATTGCCCGTGAGGGAACAGACGGAGGCGCAGGGGCATTCCGTCCGCGCCGTATATCTGTATTCCGGCATTGCGGATGTGGCGGCCCAGACAGAAGATGCACAGCTTTTTGAGACCTGTGAGCGCCTGTGGAACAATCTGGTCAACAGGAGAATGTACATAACCGGTGCTATCGGCTCTTCCGCATATGGGGAGGCGTTTACCTTTGACTATGACCTGCCCAACGATACGGTATACGGCGAGACCTGCGCGGCCATCGGGCTTTGCTTCTTCGCCCGCCGGATGTTTGAGAACACAAAGGATGCGAAGTATATGGACGTGCTGGAACGCGCGCTCTATAACGGCGTGATCAGCGGAATGTCGCTGGACGGCAGGAAATTCTTCTATGTGAATCCTCTGGAGGTGCTGCCGGAAGCCTGCGAAAAGGATCAGAATAAGCGCCATGTGAAATATGAGCGGCAGAAATGGTTCGGCTGTGCCTGCTGCCCCCCGAATGTGGCCAGAATCCTGTCCTCCCTGGGCGCATATGCGTATCAGGAGAGCGACGATACCGTATTCATGAGCCTGTTTGTGGGCGGAACCTTCAGTGCATGCCTGGGAGGAATGCATAACCGTTTTTCAGTTACTACGGATTATCCGTGGGACGGGACCGTTAAGGTAAAGGCGGAATCGCTGGAAAGGGCAGAGTTTAGTTATGCAATAAGGATACCGGCCTGGTGTGCGGATTATCAGGTGAAGATAAACGGTGAGGCTGTGGAAGGAACTGTGGACAGAGGATACCTGTATCTGAACAGAACCTGGAGCGAGGGCGATGAGATAGAGCTTACGCTTAATATGCCTGTGGAACTGATCGCGGCCAATCCACGTATCCGTGAGGATATCGGCAAAGCCGTGGTGATGAGAGGACCTCTTGTATACTGTTTAGAGGAGGCGGATAACGGAGGACAGCTGCAGACAGTGCGTCTGGATCCGAGGGCCGGATTTGAAGTGATCCGTAAACCGGAGCTGTTAGGCGGAGTGAATGTGATAAAGACGGCGGGCAAGGCGATTGATATAAACGCCTGGGATCCCGATACCCCATACCGCAGGTATGAGGCCCCTGTTTATAAAGAACGTGAGCTTACTTTTATCCCATACTACTCCTGGACGAACCGGACTCCGGGAGAAATGACGGTCTGGGTTCATACACTGTAATCCTAAGAAAGGCGGGGAAAGCATGTATGTGCTTATTTCAAATGCAGGATATCCGCTAAGGCATGTATCCTGCGGCACTCTGGAAAGCAGCGGCGGATTTGTGCATCCTAGAAGAAATCTGGATACCTTTGTGCTGATTGTGGTAAAGGCCGGCGTGCTGCATATCACAACGGACGGAAGATCCTATGATGCGGGTCCGGGACATGCGGTGCTGCTGCTTGCGGGTAAGAACCACTGCGGCAGCCGGCCGAGCACGGGCAGGCTTTCCTACGACTGGGTTCATTTTACGGTCGATGATCCGGACTATACCGTTGAAAATCTGGCGAATCCGGCCGGCAAAGCATTCGAACACGGAGCGGATTTGCCAGAGCGCTATTTGATTCCGGAATGTTTTAAAATCACCTTTGCGGAAAAGGTGAATGTGCTCTTTGCGCAGCTGGTGGATCTGTCGCGGAGCATGAACTATATGCGTTCCTGCCGCTGCGATTATGCCCTAAGCCTGCTGGCGCTCAGCCTGACAAATGACCGCCTGCGGGCAAGCGGGCTTCCCGAAGAGGCCCCGGCAGGCATTATCGGCAGCATCGAGTACATCCGGCGTCACTATAACCGCCCCATCAGCGTAGCTGCGCTGGCCGGACAGTATGACTATAATGTCAGCTATTTTTCCAGAATCTTTAAACAGCATACAGGCTGTTCCCTGACCTCTTATATTAACAAAACCAGGATTACGGCTGCCAAGAATCTGCTGGTGGCCACCAATGAGCCGCTAAAGCAGATAGCCGGGATGTGCGGCATTCCCAACGAAAAATACTTTATGAAAATATTCCGGGAGCTGGAGGGAATGACCCCCAGCCAGTACCGCAGGGCGTTTAGGCTGAAACATATAGTGGATTAGTCCTGCAGGGAATTCAGCGGAAACAGACACTTTTCGTAATCCTTTACATAATAGCGGATGTTGGTGCGTCCCCGGGCGATCACCGTATGGCCCTCGGCTTCAAGCAGGGCCTTCTGGGCTTTTATGCCGCCGGGATATTTGGCATTGAGCTCGCCATGTGCTTTTAACGTTCTCCAATAAGGTGTCGGATCCTCCGCCCGCTGCCTGCTGGCCCATGCCGCTATGGACACAAAGATGCCGGCGGTGATCGGATCGGTAAAATCCGCGCCGCCTCTTTTCGCGAACAATTCACGGATGTCTCCGACGGTGGTGAGTCGGCCTTCAGGAATCCGCTTCATGATCCGGTCATATTCTATGGGCGGGGCGAAATACATCCGTTCGCCGCCGTACTTTTTAATGGTGGCCGCGTCCGTCACGATTTGTATTTTCGGCATGCCGTTGTCCCGCCTAAGCATTTCATTAAAATCTTTCTTATCTTCGTTTGCCATATCCTGTACCTCCGCGTTTGCATTCCCATCTGAATTTAAATCTGGTTTCAGCATATACCATTCTGGCAGTTCATGCAATGAGACAGTTTAAAAAGTTCCTATTCACAGCTGCCGTAAACTTCCCGCGTATGACAGACCAGAGTATGGTTCTCATTGGGACACGCTCTCGCTCCGTGAAGCGCGCAGCGGTTCTAATGCTGCAAACTACGCAGCAAAAGAACCGGCGGGCTTCAAGGGATCCCAATGAGGACCATACTCTGGTCTGTCATACGCTGCTTGACCGGCAGCCGTGAATTGTAACTTGATTACTAAAGAGATTGACACAGCATATATTTACATATATACTGTTATACATAAGTAATACAGAATAGAGGTGAAAAATGGAATTTCAGACCGATACACCGATCTACCTGCAGATCGCGACGGATATCAAACAACAGATCCTAAAGGGGGCATTGTGCCCGGGAGATAAGCTGTTCTCCGTGAGGGAGTATTCCATCCTCTATGAGGTCTCGCCCCTGACGGTGCAGAGAGCGCTGCAGCAGCTGGAGCTTGAAGGCGTTATCTATGCCAGAAAAGGCGTGGGAAGCTTTGTGAACCATGGCATGCAGGAAAACCTGCGCCGGCAGATGGTAGCGGTTCAGGCCGCGGAATTTGTGGCGAGAATGAGAAACTGTGGGCTCACCAAAGCGCAGATACGAAAACTGGTGGAACAGTCGCTGAATGAGGAGGGAATGGAGTAATGGATGAATTGCTGCAGATGCGGGGAGTACGGAAGGGCTATGGCGGCGCTTATATTTTTCAAAATCTGGATCTGACCGTATCGAAAGGGCGCATTGTGGGCCTGATCGGTGACAACGGGACAGGAAAGACCACTCTGCTGCGCCTGATGGCCGGACTGATCCCCCCTGATGACGGGGAGGTGATCCGCCAGGAGAGCATCCTGGGAAAGAGCGGCATATCCTATCTGGCGGACAGCAGCTGGTTCTACGGCTGGATGAAGGTAAGAGATGCCGTTTCCTTTTACAGTAATTTTTATCAGGATTTTGACGTGAATAAGGCACGGCTGCTGCTGCAGGAGTCCTCGATTGAGCCTGGGAAAAAAATCAGGCACCTGTCCGCCGGCGAGGCGCAGCGGCTCTGCATGATTTTAGCAGTTTCCAGAAAAGCTGGTCTGTATCTGATGGATGAGCCGGCATCCGGCATGGACCCGGCTTTTAAAAAGAAGCTGAAACATTTTCTGCTTTCCTGCTTACCTGAGGGCGCAGCGGTCATCATGGCCACACACCTTTTGAAGGATCTGGAGACGCTGTTTGATGATGTGATCCTGCTTAAGGGAGGGGAAGCGCTCTGCCTCCGCACGGAGGAAATCCGCGAAAAATGCCACAAGTCCGTGGAAGAATATTATTTGGAGGTGCGAAACAATGCTGGCAATGCTTAAATGGGAGATCACGAAAACGGTACGCAGGCTCGGATGGATCTGTATCGGATACCTGCTGCTACTATGCCTGCTGTGGGTCCTGCCGGCCGGTGCCGGCAGAATCGGATGGATGCAGCCGCTGCTTCTGACATCCAGCACGTTTCTGGCGCTGGGAGCATTTGCTGGGATGCTTTACCCCACCTGGAATATGGTTTCCTATTTCAGCAAAGACAGCTATTTTATGGAAAGACTGACCGGGGTTCCTTATTGGAAGGTCATGCTGGCGAAATTGCCGGCAGGGGCCGGGGAGCTTCTGTTTATGATGGCGGCCGCCAGGGCCGGTGAAGCGCTGATGGCCAAATTCTGCGTGGCTTCTTCACACGGCTATTTTTCCATGAACCTGTCTGCGTCCGATCCGGTCTTCTTTCTGGAAGCCGCTGTATTTGTCCCGGTCATGTTCACATTCTTTTATCTTCTGTTCTCAGAGCGGATCAAAAGCTTTCGGATGTTCGCAGCGTTTCTGCCCACGGTGATACTGTTGACAGGGATCAACAAAAACGGTGATTTCGGCTGGAAATTTTATACTGGCGCTGCGGTGCTGCTGGCGCTGATGCTCTGGAGAGCCGGAGGAATTGCATCCAAACATTATGAGTAGTGACATTTCCGGCCTATTGTAACTTAGTCACGTATCTTTGCCCGCAGCTACGCTATAATTGAAAACATAAGCGAAGTGGTACAGCGAAATAAAAATAGCAAAGGAGAGGTGACCGGTTATGAAGATTTGTATTGTCGGAGGAGTGGCAGGAGGCGCCAGCGCGGCGACGCGGCTTCGCAGGCTGGATGAGGGAGCAAAGATCGTGCTGTTGGAAAAGGGGAAATTTATCTCCTATGCCAACTGCGGACTTCCCTATTATGTGGGAGGCGTGATCGAGAACAGGGATGAACTGCTGGTGACGGAGCTGGAGCTTTTAAGGGAACGGTTCCAGATCGATGTGCGCACCCAAAACAAGGTGCTTTCCATTGACCGGAATAAAAAGCGGCTGACAGTCAGAAACCGTGAGACCGGAGATTTATATGAGGAAAGCTATGATAAGCTGATCCTGTCGCCGGGAGCCGCTCCGAGGCGGCCGGACCTTACCGGGGCGGACCTGCCGGGGGTATTCACCCTGCGGGGCGTTCCTGATACACTGGCGATCGACAGTTATATAAGAGACAACGGCGTGACAGAAGCGCTGGTTGTGGGCGGCGGTTTTATCGGCATTGAGATGGCGGAAAATTTAAAGCGCCGGGGGCTTGCGGTGACGGTTGCGGAATTTGCGGATCAGGCGGCCGCCTCCCTGGACCGCGAGATGGCCAACCTCATACACCGCCATCTGGCGGAGCACGGCGTCAGTGTCCGGCTGAAAGCCGGTCTCGCGGCCATCAGCAGGGATGCCGACGGCGGGATGACGGCTGTGCTCACGGACGGGAACCGTGTGAGCGCGGGGCTGATCCTTTTGAGCATGGGAGTGAAGCCGGAGTCCGGTCTGGCCGAAGCGGCCGGACTAGAGCTGGATGTCGGAGGAAGCATCGCTGTCAACGAATATTATGAAACATCGGACCCAGATATCTATGCGGTGGGAGATGCGGTCAGTGTCCGCAGCCTGGTCAGCCATGAAAAATGCCTGATTCCCCTGGCCGGTCCCGCGAACCGTCAGGGGCGCATTGCGGCGGAGAATGTATTGGGAGCAAAAAAGACCATCGGGGCAGGCGTGCAGGGCAGTTCGGTGCTGAAAGTCTTTGATCTGACTGCGGCTTCCACTGGCCTGAATGAAAAGCAGCTGAAGGCGGCTGGCATCCCGTACCGTAAAACTTATGTGCATCCCATGTCCCATGCTTCCTATTATCCCGGCGCGTCCCAGATATCCATGAAGCTGCTGTTTGACGGGGATGGGAAGATACTGGGGGCACAGGCTGTGGGACAGGAAGGTGTGGATAAACGCATTGACGTGATTGCAGCGGTTATGCGGCTGTCCGGCACCGTTTACGATCTGGAGGAGATGGAACTGTGCTATGCGCCCCCTTATTCCTCTGCTAAGGACCCGGTCAATATGCTTGGATTTACGGCAGCCAACATCCTGAAAGGGGATATGCCGGTCTTTTACGCGGAGGAGATTGCGGGGCTTAATCCGGAAGAATCCGTATTTCTGGATGTCAGCACACCGCAGGAGGCGCGGGCCAATACCGTGCCCGGTTTTGTCAACCTGCCGCTGGATGAACTGCGCGGCCGGCTTTCGGAGCTGGACAGGAAGAAAACCGTCTATGTCACCTGCCGCGTGGGTTTAAGAGGATATATCGCGGCACGCATTCTTTTACAGAATGGGTTTTCGGTGCGAAATTTAAGCGGAGGATACCGCACCTACAGCCTGATGTCCGAGGATAAAACCGTATACGAGGGAAAAACACTACCCCTTTCACCGTAAATCTGGTAATATAGTAGCAAAACCCCGGCGCTGACCGGCGGCCGGAGGATGGGTAAAGGAGAGGACAGATATGTACTGTATAAAAAACGGGTTGATTCACGACGCTGTAAAAGAAGAGCCCTATGTGGCAGACATTCTAGTGGAGGAAGGAAAGATCAAAGCCATCGGATGCGGCCTTAGCATACCCGAGGATGCGAAGATCATTGACGTAGAGGGGCTGCAGGTGTATCCGGGGTTTGTGGAAGCGCACTGCCATCTGGGACTGGACGGATACGGTATCGGCTTTGAGGGTCAGGACTACAATGAGGCCAACGATATTGTGGCATCCCATCTGCGCGGCATCGACAGCTTAAATCCTATGGACCCGACCTTCCGTATGGCCGCGGAGGCAGGTGTGACCTGTGTGGCTACCGGCCCCGGCAGCGCCAATGTGCTGGGCGGCACCTTTGTGGCGGTCAAGACGGTGGGAAAACGCGTGGACGATATGGTTGTGAAGAATCCTGTGGCGATGAAATGCGCGTTCGGAGAGAATCCTAAGAGATGCTATAAGGATAAGAATAACTATGCCCGCATGTCCACAGCGGCCAAGCTTAGGGAAATGCTTTTTAAGGCCAAGGACTATCAGGCCAGGAAAGAAGCCGCAGGCGATGATGTGCTGAAGCGCCCTGCTTTCGATATGAAGATGGAGGCGCTGCTCCCTGTGCTGAACCGGGAGATCCCTTTAAAGGCACATGCTCACAGGGCGGATGATATCTTCACCGCTCTTAGGATCGCGCGCGAATTTGATCTGGATATCACCCTTGAGCACTGCACGGAAGGCCACCTGATCGTGGAGGAACTGAAGAAAGAACAGGTGCCGCTGGCGGTTGGCCCGTCTCTGGGACATGCCACGAAATTTGAGCTCCGCAATAAAACCTTTCAAACCCCCGGCATTCTGGCGAAGGCCGGCTGCCAGGTATCCATCATTACCGATTCACCTGTGATTCCCCAGCAGTATCTGCCGCTCTGCGCAGGACTGGCTGTGAAGTCCGGCATGGATCCTTTTGACGCCCTCCGGGCCATCACTATCAACCCGGCAAAGCATATCGGCATAGAGGACCGCGTGGGATCGCTGGAGGCTGGCAAGGATGCGGATCTTGTCATCACGGACGGATCGCCCTTTGAAGTTTCCACCAATGTGCTCTATACAATGATAGACGGGGAGCTGCTAAATAAAATAAGCGGGGAAACCCCATGCCTTAGCAGGTGAAGGGGAATGTCGGCTTAAGGACATATTGTAATAAAACGTGTCATTACACAAAGCGCCGGGTGCAGGAGAAACTGACCGCCCGGCGCGTGCATGGCGCGTTTTCTGACGTTTCAAGGTATTCTGTCGCGAAAGCGACCCGCCGCAGGCGGAGAATCCCGCGAGCGGGATTCTTATTTATTCAATAGGAAAATACGGCCTATTGAACAAAAATGCTCCGCAAGGATCGCACTGCGGCGGGAAGGTATTATGTCGCTAAAGCGACCCGCCGCAGGCGGAGAATCCCGCGAGCGGGATTCTTTTTCACAGACTTGGTAAGCGGCAGGGGGGAACTCCGTCCGCATAAAGAAAGGAACCGGCAAGATGGAAAAATTAAAAGTGCTAATGACTGGCAGCGGCGCGGACGGCGGGGAGGACATCGTCCTGTGTTCTGTAACCGAAGACGGGGAGATAGAAAAGCTGTCCGCCCTGCGTCAGGGGGATAACCCGACTTTTGCCTGTCGTGGAACGGACTGCATTTATACAGTCGCAGAGCAGGAGGATAAAGCTTGTATCCATTCAATTTTTACGGATGAACAGGGAAATTTAAGAAGCGGAAAAGTCATGGAGACGCCGGGAAGAGGGCTGTGTCATCTGACGTCTTCAGGACAGGCGGTATATGGAAGCTGCTATAACAGCGGTGACTTTTTTGCGGTGAGTCCGGATCTTGAGCGGCTCCTGTGGCACTGGCATCCGGACGGCGGGGACGGGGCCCATGCCCATTGGGTGTCGCTCATAGGCGGGACGGAAGGATGGGCCTTTATGGCGGACCTGGGAAACGATTCCGTATACCGCTGGAAGCTTCAGGAGGGACTGCCTATGAAACAGGAGGCGCCTCTTTCGTTTGCACCCGGCAGCGGGCCGAGGATGATCAGGCCTCTTGCGGATGGCCGGCTGCTCGTGCTGGATGAGCTGGACAGTTTCCTCTCTCTGTGGATAAAGGAAGGAGACCGGTGGGAATGTGTGGATAAAATCCGTTCATCGGCCGGTGCTGCTGAAAATTATCCATCGGCCGCGTGTATTATGGAAGACGGCACGGTTATGACCGCCAACCGGGGTCCGGACACGGTCAGCGCCTTTCGCCTGGAGAAGGGGTTTAGACGTGTCGGCGAGTGGAAAACGGGCTGCTGGCCCAGGCATCTAAAGGAACTGGCCGGCATGCCTGTACTGCTGGCAGCCTGCCAGAAGGAGAACGAGGTGCGCGGCTATCTGTGGGACGGCCGGAATTTAAAAGATGCGGGACGTCTGGATTTGGCCGGCGCTTCCTGTATTCTGCCTTTATATGTTGCGGATTCATATGGATTCTAACTTGCACAACTGGCCGTTTTCGCTTAAAATATACCTAAGTAATCGTATATATAGGCACACTGAAGTGTGCGTAGGTCATCAACCTACGGTTGGTGACATAGAAAGGCAGCAGTATGGAAGAAAACTTTAAGAGGGATTCCGGGGCGGAGACGGACGGCAGTCAAGTACATGAGCTGAAGGCTGAAATTGAAAGGCTGAACCGCAGCCTGAACCGCTTTCAGGTGATTTTGGATCAGAGCGAGGATATCCTGTTTGAATGGAATATCGTGGAAGACACCCTGCTATGTTCGGATAATTACAGGAAAAAGATGGGGTATATTCCTGCCGGCCAAAAAATTTTTGAACATATGAGAGATACCAGATATATCCTGGATGCCGACAGGACGGAGTTCCTCCGGATCATGCGTGAGATACTCGGGGGAAGGCCTTATACCGAGGCGGAATGCCGGATCGGAAAGGCGGACGGATCCTTTATCTGGTGCAGGATACGGGCGACCACCCAGTACGGGCAGGACGGCAAACCCATACGGGCCCTGGGCGTGATGCGCGATATCGATCGGGAGAAACGCAGATCCCAGAAGCTGATGGAAAAGGCGGATAAGGACGGTCTGACAAAGCTCTATAATAAAGCTGCGGTCGAGGCGATGGTCAGCGGGCTTTTAAAAGACGGTACCGCCACCGGCTGCAGCGCGCTTCTCATGATCGATGTGGATAATTTTAAACAGGTGAATGATACCAGGGGCCATCTGTTTGGAGATTCCTTTCTGATGGAGACGGCCAGGGAGATCCGGAAACTGTTTCGGGAGGACGATGTGGTCGGAAGGATCGGCGGGGATGAATTTCTGGTGTTCGTCAGAAATATTCCGGGCCCTCAAGTTGCAAAGAATAAGGCGCAGCAGATTACGGATGCCCTTCGGTCACTGGCTGCTTCCGGCGGTGTGGACAGTTTCGCCTCCTGCAGTGTGGGCATTGCGGTCTGCCCTCTGCATGGGCAGACCTTCCGTGAGCTTTACCGCAGCGCGGATTATGCGCTGTATGAGGCGAAACGCAGGGGGAAGGACCAGTACGTGCTCTGTGATAAGGAAATGTTAAGCTCACAGGCATTTCTCATGCCCCAGAAGGATTTGTCGGCGATCGGAGGCAAGATCGATTCTAATACGGGCGCCGTTTTGGGTCAGAATATGCTGGTGGAATTTATTTTCCGTTCGCTTTACCAGTCCACGGATGTGGAAGAAGCGGTGGACCGCGTGCTGGAGATCGTCGGGCGGCGTTTTGATGTGAGCCGCGTTTATATATTTGAGGATACGCCGGACGGTAATTACTGCAGCAATACGTTTGAATGGTGCAATAAAGGCATCGATTCCCAGATCGGTGTCCTGCAGCAGGTTTCCTACGAAAACGATATCGGCAGCGGCTATAAGGATAATTTTGACGAGAACGGCATATTCTACTGCCGGGACATCCGGGATCTGTCGCGCAGCCAGCATGAGATCCTGAAGCGCCAGGGCATCAAGTCAGTGCTTCAGTGCGCGATCCGGGATAACGGATATTTCCGGGGATTCGTCGGATTTGATGAATGCAGGACGAACCGCTTTTGGACTCAGGAACAGATCGATGCGCTGATGTTTATATCGGAGGTGGTGGGCACCTTTCTGTTAAAGGAACGTTCCCGAAAGAAGCTGGAACAGGCCAACCGGTCTATGAAGGAGATTTTGGACAATCAGAATTCGTATATCTATGTGGTGGATCCGGACAGCATGCGCCTTTTATTTGTAAATGAGAAGACAAGGCGCCTTGTGCCGGACGCAGAGCCCGGGCAGTGCTGCCACCGGGCGTTCTTTCACAGAGCGGACCGCTGTGCCCGCTGTCCGGCAAAAGATTTAAACGGAAAAAATAATCAGACACTCGAGATTTACAACCCGCTCCTGCGCGTATGGACGATGGCTGACGCCTGTATGATTTCCTGGGAGGGGAAGGAGGCACTGCTGCTGGCCTGCCACGATGTTACGATGTATAAACTGCCCTCTGATGAAAAAATGGAGCGGTCTGAAAAGCAGCCTCTGGTTCTAAGAGACTATGAAGCGGGGGATGAAGAAGAACTGTCTTCTCTGATATCGCGCAATCTCATGGAGGTAAACATCGCAGACTATCCGCAGGAGGAGATGGAGCGCATAGCGCGGCTTTACGGGCCGGAAAAGATCCGGGAATACGCGAAACAGCGCAGAATCCGGATCGCGCAGTACGGCGGCGTGTGCGCGGGAACACTCAGTATCGTAAGGCTTTTTGGGGAGGAGACGGTCTGGGAGATTCGGGCGGTATTTGTGGAGCCCAGTCTGCACCGCAGAGGGGTGGCCGCCGCATTGATGCTTGATGCCGAGCGGTATGCGGCAAGAAACGGAGGCGGCCGCATCCGGCTGTCATCTTCCGTGACCGCAGCGGGCTTTTATAAAAAGATGGGGTTTACCGCATCTGCGGGACAGGAAGGTCCCGGTGAGGACGGATGCATACAGATGGAGAAAGACCTTAAATGAGTTGGGGACAGCCATGTATTTTAGCGGGAGTGACAGCGTTATATCCCGTGCCGATACGGGGCTGTCCCTGAACTCTGCTGCGGGTCCTCAAATATCTATGTGACAGGAGGAACAGATTATAATGGAATTTGCAAAGAGAATGGATAAATTCGGCACGGGAATATTTTCCGTGCTGGCTGAACGCAAGAGCGAGAGACTAAGCCAGGGAAAGAGCGTGATTGATTTAAGCGTGGGAACGCCGAATATTCCGCCGGCCGATCATGTAATTGATGCGCTTTCAAATGCTGCGAGAGATAAAAGCAACTATGTGTATGCCTTAAGCGATCTGCCAAGGCTTAAGGAGGCGGTGGCGCAGTGGTATGATAGAAGATACGGAGTGGCTCTGGATCCGGAGAGCGAAGTGGTTTCTCTGCTGGGCTCACAGGAAGGGCTGGCCCACATCGCGCTGTCCATTGTAGATGAGGGGGATACTGTGCTGGTGCCGGATCCCTGTTATCCTGTGTTCGCGGACGGCCCGCTGCTGGCCGGCGCAGAGCTTTTTTATATGCCGTTAAAGGAAGAAAACGGATATCTGATCGATCTGGACGGGATACCGGAGGAAACGGCTAAAAAAGCGAAGCTGATAATTGTATCCTATCCCAACAACCCCACTACCGCCATGGCGCCGGACTGGTTCTATGAAAAACTGATCGCGTTTGCGAAAAAATACGATATTATAGTGCTCCATGATAACGCCTACAGCGAGCTGGTATTTGACGGCGTGCAGTGCGGCAGCTTCCTTCGTTTCCCACAGGCCAAAGCGGTGGGGGTGGAATTTAATTCCCTATCCAAAACCTACGGCCTGGCCGGTGCCAGGATCGGATTCTGTGTGGGAAACAGCCGGGTGGTTAAGAATCTGTCTACCCTGAAATCCAATATGGATTATGGGATGTTTCTGCCGGTGCAGGAGGCCGCTATTGCGGCTATAACCGGGGATCAGTCCTGTGTGGCGGCTACCAGGGCCGCCTATGAGCACCGCAGGGACGTGCTCTGCGGCGGCTTAAATTCCATCGGCTGGAAGATGGAGCCGAGCCGGGCCACCATGTTTGTATGGGCGAAGCTCCCGGCGGGCTATACGGACAGCGAGAAATTTGCCATGGAACTGCTGGAGAAAACCGGAGTTATGGTGACGCCGGGCAGCGCATTCGGTCCGTCCGGAGAAGGGCACGTGCGCATGGCGCTGGTGCAGGACGAGGAAGTGATTAGGGAAGCGCTGCAGTCCATTAAAGAAAGCGGAATACTGAACCTATGAAGATACTTCTTGTGGCGGTGAACGCCAAATACATCCATACAAACCCTGCTCTCTACAGCCTTAAGGAGTATGCTCTGTCCCATGCGGATGAGCGGGAGAGATACGGTGAGCAGATCGAGCTTGCGGAATACACGGTCAACCATCTGCCGGATCAGGTCCTTAGAGACATTTTTGAGAGAAATCCGGACGTGATCTGTATATCCTGTTATATCTGGAACATTGTTTATGTCAGAGCTCTTGTGTCCAGCCTTTGCAGGATACTGCCGGAAGCCGAAATCTGGCTGGGGGGGCCGGAGGTATCCTTTGAGAGCCGCGCCTGCCTTATGTCCATGCCGGGAATCCGCGGAATTATGGCCGGAGAGGGGGAGCGGACCTTCAGCCGGCTGGCTTCCCATTATATAGAAGGAAAGCCGGCGTTTCATGAGATCGGAGGAATCATCTGGCGTGAGGGGGACTCGGTGACGGAGGGAGAGCCCGCCCCGGTCATGGATTTAGACAGGCTGCCCTTTCTCTATGAGCACGGTTGTCCGGACAATAAGATACTTTACTACGAAAGCAGCAGAGGCTGCCCGTTCCGGTGCAGCTATTGCCTTTCTTCCGTGGACAAACATTTAAGATTCAGGGATCTGGCTCTGGTGAAAAAAGAACTGCAGTACTTTTTGGACAGGAAGGTGCCGCAGGTGAAATTTGTGGACCGCACCTTCAACTGCCGCAGGGAGCATGCGCTGTGCATCTGGCGGTACATAAAGGAACACGACAACGGGATCACCAATTTCCATTTCGAGATCGCGGCGGATCTGATGGACGAAGAGGAGCTTGCGCTGCTTAAAGAAATGCGCCCGGGACAGATACAGCTGGAGATCGGTGTGCAGTCCACCAATCCGGACACCATACGTGAAATACGGCGCAGCATGGATTTAGACCGCGTTCGTGAGGTGGTGGAAAGAATCAATTCCTTTGGCAATATCCATCAACATCTGGATTTGATTGCAGGGCTGCCCTGGGAGAATCTGGAGAGTTTTAAAAGGTCCTTCAACGAAGTGTACAGTATGAGGCCTGAACAGCTGCAGCTCGGTTTTCTGAAGGTGTTGAAGGGCTCCTACATGTATGAAAAAGTCTCTGATTATGGAATATCATACCAGGAATATCCGCCCTACGAAGTACTTTCCACAAAATGGCTGCCCTACAAAGACATTATCAGGCTGAAAAGCATTGAAGATATGACAGAAGTATATTATAATAGTGGACAATTCAAACATATGCTGCGGTATCTGGAGGGGTATTATCCCTCACCGTATGAAATGTATGATGAATTGGCGGAGTTTTACCGGCGGGAAGGGCTGCTTTTTCTTGCTCTCAACCGAATGGATCGTTACCGGCTGCTCTTCCGCTTTCTGGAAGAAACAAAAGAAGCGGATCTTTCGGTAGGCCGGCAGCTTCTGACCTATGACCTTTATCTTAGGGAAAATGTGAGGAACCGTCCCGATTTTGCGGCGGATGAAAGTCAGTACCGGAAGGAAATCGGAGATTTTTTTGCCGGAGAGAGTAAAAACCACACCTGGCTTCCTGGCTTGAGGGAGTTGAATTACCGCCAGCTGTTACATACTGCCCATATGGAAATACTGGATTTTAATCTGCAAAAGTTTCTGGAAAAGGGCGAGCTTTGCCGGGAGAAATGCCGCGTCCTGTTTGATTACAGCCGCCGAAGCCCGCTGGACGGCAATGCTGCGGTCTGTCAGATCTTAGACAAATGAAAAAAGGGAGGCGCTTATGAACAACCGTGTGCAGGCGATTCTGGATCTGCTGGACGAGCACTATACCAGGGAATATAAATGTTATCTTAACTATGAGACGCCGTGGCAGCTTCTTATGGCAGTGATCATGAGTGCGCAGTGCACGGATGCCCGTGTCAATATCGTCACAGCCACACTGTTTAAAAAATATGATACGCTGGAAAAGCTGGCTGCGGCCGATCTTGCACAGCTGGAGGAAGAAATCCACTCCACCGGATTTTACCATACTAAGGCAAAGAATATGATAAGCTGTGCCAAAACATTGGTGGAGAAATACGGCGGAGAGGTCCCAAAGGATATGGATGCGCTGCTGTCTCTGGCCGGTGTGGGCAGAAAGACGGCCAATGTGATCCGCGGGAATATCTATCATGAGCCGAGCATTGTGGTGGACACCCATGTGAAGCGTATTTCCAGAAAGCTGGGATTAACGGAGGAAGAGGATCCGGAAAAGATCGAATATGAGCTGATGAAGGTCCTCCCGAAGGACCACTGGATTCTGTATAACATTCAGATAATCACTCTCGGCAGGACAATCTGCACGGCCAGAAAGCCTGCCTGCGGTGAATGCTTTTTGAGAGAACTGTGTCCGTCGTCAGTGCGCTGACGCGGACGGCAGGCTGTATAAGGCCTTGCGGAAGGGAGAGAAAATATGTATCGCAAAAAGAGTCAGAGAATTATAGTGGCAGTGATTGTTGTAATTCTGGTTTTGGCCATGCTGGTTCCGCCGATTCTGGGACTTCTTATGTAGTATTTACAATTTGTTGCAATAGTGTTACATTTTTGGTTTTCTATTGAAAAAGAGAAGTGTTATGCTAAAATGGTAATAACCTGCCGCGCAGGCAGCGGATTACCCCTGTGTGGCCGCAGAAGTACATTGGCAGATAAAGGGAGAGTTACTGGTAGTCAGATGTTAGTATTAAGGAGAGACAGGATGAAAATAAAAAATATTCTTGCAGCCCTGTTCCTTGCTGCAGGGCTTTTATGGATTGGATCCGGCAGCACGGTGAAGGCAGCCGGCAGCGGGGATTTGGATGACCCAAGGATAACAGACGGTGTTTTTATTGAAGAGATCGATGTGAGCGGCATGACTGCAGGGGAAGCGCAGGCTGCGGTGGAAAGCTATGTGGATCAGCTTAAGGAACGCACGATTACCGTGCATGTAAACGATAATTCAGTGGATACCACTATCGGCGCGCTTGGGCTTTCCTGGACCAATACCGGTATAACGGAGGAAGCGGCCTGGATTGGCAAGCAGGGAACGGTGATAGACCGGTATAAGGACCTGCAGCAGCTTCAGAGCCATGGCAGCAGATACGATTTGGAGTTTGCGATCGATGATGCCGCAGTAACATCATTTGTGCAGAATGAGATCAGCAGTTTTAACATAGATCCGAAGGAGCCGTCCCTTAAAAGAGAAGACGGCAAGTTTATCGTGACCGAGAGCGTTACCGGCATAGCCGTAAACGAGACCGAGACGGAGAACTCAATTAAGTCAGCCATTCTTGAAAAGTGGCAGGGCTACAATATCGAGCTGGAAGCCACCGCCGAGATCACACAGCCCACGCATAGCTCTGATGAGCTCTATGCGGTGCAGGATGTGCTGGGAACAGCCACCACAGATTATAATTCCGGCAATGTGGGAAGGACAAAGAGCCTGGAACTGTCCACGACACGGTTGAATGGCGTGCTGCTTTATCCTGGCGAGGAGATGTCAGCATCGACGCTTATGGGGGAGAGAAGCATTGAGGGCGGCTATTCTACGGCAGAAGGTTATATCGGAACCCGAACGGAGGAAATGATCGGAGCGGGTATTTGCCAGACAGCTACAACACTTTATGATGCCGCGTTGTATGCAGAGGTAACTGTCACGGAGCGGCGCAATCACAGCAAGACGGTGAGCTATGTGCCCTATGCGTTTGATGCAACCATATATGCAGGGGCGGATTACCGTAACCCACAGCAGGATCTGAAGCTTCGCAATGATTTTGACTATCCGATCTATATTGAAGCGTCTGCGCGGAAGGGCAAATGCACGTTCACTATATACGGAAAAGAAACAAGAGCCTCTAATCGTAAGGTTGAGTATATATCTACAACTCTGGAGGAAATTTGGCCTACCGAGGATATGACACAATATGTGGAAGATCCGAATCTGCCTGCCGGGACGCAGGAAAAAACACAGGGTTCCTATCCAAAGGTAACTGCTACCCTGACTAAAGTTGTAACGGTGGATGGAAAAGAAATCGAACGTACAGTGTTGCATACGGATAAATATAAGATGGCACCTCCGGAATATCATGTGGGCACAGGTGCTGCATTGCCTGCGGACGGGCAGCCTACTGATCAGCCGCCGGCCGAACAGCCTCCGGTAGAACAGCCTCCGGCCGAACAGCAGCCCGTGGATCATCCCTGATGTCCCCGCTCTAAGGTTCCTATGCTGGCAATATGGAGGACACCATATGGAAAATGGTTTGAATAGAATAGAAAATATCCTGCCTGGAGGGGAGATCTCCCTTCCAGGCCTGAATACAGAATTTGACTTCTCCGGCTTGATGGAAAAAGCGGGAGAAGTTTTTGTTGTCCGAAAGGCGGTGCCCGGCCAGGACATCGTGCTCACGAATCCGGTCGGACTGGGCGGAACAGTGCTGCTTGCCGGGCTTTATAAAGAAAAGCTCTGCAGCTCTCTCGCAGAGAGCTTTGTGGAGGAAGCCGGAGAACTGCTAAAGTATCTGAAACTGGCTCCGGAGGCCGCAGTCGCCGGTCGGCATGGTGAAACAGCCATGCTAGCCGTGTCAAGAGGCGGTTTATTTGCGGCTCTCTGGATATTCGGGGAAGCTCTTAACACCGGCCTTGAGGTCCAGCTTAAGGAGATTCCCATAAAGCAGCAGACCATTGAGTTCTGCGAGGTGTTTGAATTAAATCCTTACCAGCTCCTTTGCGGCGGCTGCAGCCTGCTTGCCGTAGATAACGGCAGCGATGCGGTGCGGCTTCTAAAGGAGGAAGGGTGTGCTGCCGCTGTGATCGGGAAGATTACAAAAGGCCGTGACCGCGTAATTATTGGGAAGGAAGGGCGCCGGTACCTTACAAGACCGCAGCCTGACGAACTGTGTAAAATTGTCCGCATACCCGGCTGGCCGGAGATAAGCGGGCGATGAGTAACCTCATGAACAATGAAGAAAGGGTTATGGTATAAATTATGAGAGAGAAAATATTAGCGGTTATTGAGAAGAACAGCAGGATTGATCTCCATGATCTGGCCGTGCTGCTGGGCGAGAGCGAAGCAGCGGTTGCTAATGAGATCGCGGATATGGAGAAAGAAAATATAATCTGCGGTTATCATACTTTGATTAACTGGGATAATACAAGCGATGAAAAGGTGGTGGCCTTAATCGAAGTCAGAGTTACGCCTCAGCGAGGCATGGGATTTGATAAGATTGCCGAGCGCATCTACCAGTACAGCGAGGTTCAGGCGGTTTACCTGATGTCCGGCGCCTATGATTTCATGGTGATGCTGGAGGAAAAGACCATGCGTGCCGTAGCGCAGTTTGTTTCTGATAAGCTGTCTCCCATGGACTCGGTATTAAGCACCGCCACCCATTTTGTGCTAAAAAAATATAAAGATCACGGGACCGTGCTGTCGCAGAAAATTCAGGATGAAAGGATGTTGGTGACACCGTGAGAAATCCATTAGCAGACAAAGCGGTTGCGATAAAACCATCCGGAATCCGCAAATTTTTCGATATTGTCAGCGAAATGCCTGACGCGATTTCCCTGGGTGTGGGGGAACCGGATTTTGAAACTCCGTGGCATATCCGGGAGGAGGGAATCTATTCTCTGGAACGGGGACGTACTTTCTATACCTCAAATTCTGGATTAAAGGAGTTAAAGCAGGAAATCTGCAGTTACATAGACAGGCGTTTTCGCGTGCCGTACCGCTATCAGGATGAAGTGATCGTTACGGTAGGCGGCAGTGAGGCCATCGATATCGCCATGCGCGCCATGCTCAATCCCGGCGAGGAAGTGATTATACCACAGCCAAGCTATGTTTCCTATGAACCCTGCGCGATCTTGGCGGACGGGGTGCCGGTGATTGTGGAGCTTAAGGAGGAAAACGAATTCCGCCTGACCAAAGAACAGCTTTTAGCGGCGATTACACCGAAGACCAAGCTGCTGATCCTGCCCTATCCCAATAATCCCACCGGCGCGATAATGGAGAAAAAGGATCTGGAGGAAATCGCTTCCGTGATCATTGAGCATGATATATTTGTGCTCTCCGATGAGATCTATTCCGAATTGAGTTATAACGGCGGCCATGTTACGATAGCATCCCTGCCAGGGATGCGGGAGAGGACCATATTGATCAACGGCTTTTCCAAATCCTACGCCATGACGGGCTGGCGTCTCGGCTATGCCTGCGGTCCAGCCGAAATCATCAGCCAGATGGTGAAGATCCATCAGTTTGCCATCATGTGTGCTCCGACGACCAGCCAGTATGCTGCGGTGGAGGCCTTAAGAAATGGCGACGCCGATGTGGCCGTGATGCGTGAATCCTACAACCAGCGGCGCCGTTTTCTGGTGCATCGCCTGCGGGAAATGGGGCTGACCTGCTTTGAACCCTATGGTGCCTTTTACGTCTTTCCCAGCATACAAAAATTCGGAATGAGCTCAGATGATTTCGCGACCACGCTGTTGCAGGAAGAAAAGGTGGCTGTGGTGCCGGGAACCGCATTCGGTGACTGCGGGGAAGGGTTCCTTAGAATTTCCTATGCCTACTCACTGGAAAGCCTGAAGAAAGCGCTGGACCGTGTGGAGCATTTCATACAGCGTTTGGATAAAGGAGGCGCCAATTCATGAACGTAGTGCTGCTGGAACCGGAGATGCCGGCCAATACCGGCAATATCGGACGCACCTGTGTCGCTACGGGTACCAGGCTCCATCTGATTGAACCTCTGGGATTCCGGCTGAATGAGAAGGCCATAAAGAGGGCGGGGCTGGATTACTGGCAGGATTTAGACGTCACTGTCTATGACAATTACGCGGATTTTCTGGAGCGTAACCCGGGTGCAAAAATCTATATGGCCACCACCAAGGCCCATAAGGTATATACGGAGGTAGCCTATGAACCGGACTGCTATCTGATGTTCGGCAAAGAGAGCGCCGGCATTCCGGAAGAAATCCTGCTTAAGCATCCGGATACTTCAGTGAGAATTCCGATGAACAGCGAAATCCGTTCCCTGAACCTTTCTAACTCCGTCGCCATTGTGCTTTATGAAGCGCTGCGGCAGAATCAGTTCGCCGGGATGCAGATGCAGGGGGAACTGCACAGGCTGCACTGGTAGAGCGGATTTTGTATATAACTGTTTTTGATTGGGGCTGCCACAACAGCCCCTTTTGTTAGTATTCACGGCTGCCGATAAAGCAGCCGTGAATACTAACACGTTCTTTTATGTGTAAGAAAATAATCCCCTTGACAAGAGTTGATTTTACGGTTTATACTAATCAAATCGGTATATAAAAGGGAGTAGCTTGCATCCTCTGGATGCCTTATCGTTCGTCATCACGATTGAAAAATCCGGGCGATATCAAGAGCCGTTACATATCAGGCACCTGAAGCGAGACTTTTATTGCATTTTTGGTGCAATAAAGTCTTTTTTTATTGCC
Organism: Lachnotalea sp. AF33-28; assembly: GCF_003477885.1. Taxonomy (GTDB): domain Bacteria; phylum Bacillota; class Clostridia; order Lachnospirales; family Lachnospiraceae; genus AF33-28. The sequence goes on along the minus strand of NZ_QUEE01000014.1, from coordinate 90,022 downwards.
CGAATATACATAAATCAGGGAGGATGACAGTTATGATGTATTTATTGCTGCTTATTGGATTTGTTCTGCTGGTAAAGGGAGCGGACGTTTTTGTGGAGGGAAGCTCCTCCATAGCGAAATTGTTAAAGGTGCCCACCATTGTGATCGGCCTGACCATTGTGGCCTTCGGCACCAGCGCCCCGGAGGCGGCCGTCAGCATTACGGCAAGCATACATGGAAGCAATGAGATTGCCATAGGTAATGTCATCGGCTCCAATATGTTCAACCTGCTGGTGGTAATCGGTATTTGCGCGGTGATCGCTCCAATCCGGGTGGATAAAGGGATATTAAAGAAGGAGATGCCTTTTTCCATCATACTTACGCTGGTGCTCTTTCTTCTGGCGGGAGGTATGTTCCTAAAACGCGATACCGGTTTCGTCATCGGACGGCTGGATGGGATGATCCTGCTGGTGCTGTTTATCGCCTATGTGGTGTACATGGTCATCAGCGCCATGAAAAATCCCAGACAGATATCGGAAGATGAGGAAAAACCGCTGTCGCCCCTGCGCAGCATTATCTATGTGGTCGGCGGTGTGATCGCTGTAATCGCGGGCGGCCAGCTTGTTGTGGACAATGCCACCCTGATTGCAAAGGCATTCGGGCTTAGTGAAACCTTTATCGGGCTTACGATTGTAGCTATGGGCACATCCCTGCCGGAACTGGTGACTTCTGTTGTGGCGGCGCGCAAAGGGGAGAATGATCTGGCCATAGGAAATGTGGTAGGCTCCAATATCTTTAATATATTGCTGATTATCGGCGCTGCAGCTACGATCACGCCGATTCCGGTGCTGGGGCAGTCCATGTACGATATGCTGATCCTTGCGGTGGCCAGTGTGATTACGCTGTTCTTCTGCAGGGCCAGGTATACGGTGAACCGCGTGGAAGGCGGCGCGATGCTCGCCCTGTATGCCGGCTATATGGTCTATATAGCGATCAGATAACTCTGTTACTATCATAATGAAAAATGCCCGTCCATTTACGCAATGGACGGGTTATTTTTTCATTTTTTTCTGATGTAGATGTTGCTCATTCCTTCGCATTCATCGTACAAATCCTGATACATTTTAGTTTCAACCAGAACAAAATCTGCCTGTTCCAGTGTTTTGCAGGACGCGATGTTATGAACGTTCGCTGTAGCAACAAGTTTTGCGATATCATAGGTGGTGCATAAATAGTTAACAAAAGACAGCAATGCTTCGGCTGCATAGCCGTTTCCTCTGTATTTTGCCCCTATAAAATAGGTAACTCCCACTTCATCAAAGTCCTCATAAAATGAACTTCCCACGGAACCGACGACGGCATGGCTGACTTTTTCCTCTATGGCAAAAGCCAAATATTCATTTCGGGGATTATTGAGAGCCTCTAACTCCATGGCTTCGCTTATAAACCTACCCATCCATTTGTGGCATTCACCGCAGTCTCCGTAAATTTCTGTTAAGCTTCCGTCAGATGCCATCTCTATAAATGGCAGTTCATCAGACTGCTGTAAACTTCGGACAATCAGCCGTTCTGTTTCCAAATACATCATTTAATCCCCTTTTTTATAGAAAATTGTTAGTCATGCGGTTGTTACCTTTTTTGTTCATACTATTTCATAATATCATAGCATGACTGTTTTGTGTTCTTAACTAAAATTATTAAATGATATTGTGTTCGGGGTATAAACATATGTTTTTAAACGGCAAAAGAACTGCCTTGGCGAGCAGTTCTTTTTATATATAACTATGAAAAAGGGAGGAGAGCTGATACTGGTTATCAGCTCGTATTATGAAAAAATTTTTTAGTAGTATGCTGGCTTTTTATTTAATTGGTATTTCTTTGCTTCATCTTATGGTTTTATTATATTCAGGAATAATGAAGAAAACATGTTAATTGTGTAAAAGGTTTTTGAATGGTTTTTGAACAAAATATGAACATCAAAAAAGCAGTTATGTTAATTTTCACAGTTACCGTAAACCTCCCGCCATGTGCTGCTTGATCGGTAGCCGTGTACAGTAACCTGCTGTCCGTAGGGTTTGCGGACTTCATATGTTTTTCTGGACATGGATTCTGCTGGCATGGTATAATGTCGAAAGACATTATACCCGCGCTGATTTCCGTCTGCGAAGCAGACAGTTTCCAAAGGAAATCATGCGCATCCCCCCGGAGGGGCCATGTCAGCTGGCTGGCATGATATAATGTCGAAAGACATTATAAATCTAGAATAGAAACAGCATTTGAAACATAAATGTAAATACAGAAGACGGAGGTGTAAGGAGCTATGGCGGTAACCTATAAATGCCCAAAATGCGGTTCTTCCATGGAGTATAACGGGGAGCTGGGGAAAATGGCCTGTGATCACTGCGGCAACACCATGACTGTGGAGGAGCTGGAGCAAGCAAACGGCGTACAGGAAGAGTTTATAAAGGATCATGAGGAACGTACATATAAAACTGCGGATTTTAAAGAGTATCACTGTCCAAACTGCGGCGCCGAGCTTCTCACCGATGAACATACATCGGCGACTATCTGCAGTTTCTGCGGGAGTCCAGGTCTTTTGGAGGACCGGCTGACAGGGGCTGTGGAGCCCACGCAGGTCATTCCTTTCCGCATCACCAGAGAACAGGCGGTGGCAAGATTCCGTAAATGGACAAAGAACGGCATGCTTACACCGAGGGATTTCACATCCACAAACACAATAGAAAAGATTACAGGAATGTATGTTCCGTTCTGGCTTTACGATTACGATACGGATGTTCGGATGACTGCGCACTGCACCAGAGTACGGGTGAGCCGGAAAGGGGATATGGAATATACCTATACGGATCATTATGAGGTTTACAGGGATGTGAGCTGCCAATATGAAAAGATTCCGGCTGATGCATCGGAAAAGATGGAAGACGGGCTGATGGATTCCCTGGAACCCTATCAGTATCAGGAACTGAAGGAGTTTGAGATGCCGTACCTGTCCGGATATCTTTCAGAGAAATACAGCTATACGGCAGAGCAGCTTCAGGAACGCGCCAGATCCAGGGCCAGAAATTATGCGTTCTCGGAAGCCAGGGGCACGATTGCAGGATATTCCACTGTTAATGTGGTGGACCGTTGGATCGGAATCAAGGAAAAGGGAGAGGAATACGTGCTGCTGCCTGTGTGGATGTTAAACTACCGTTACAAGGGCAGGAACTATCAGTTTACGCTGAATGGGCAGACCGGCAAGATCATCGGAAAGCTTCCGGTCAGCGGCGGTAAAGCTGCCGCATGGTTTGGCACAATTCTGGCGGTAGTATTTGTCGCCGCTTCACTGATAGGAGGTCTGCTGTGATGAAACGTAAAATAAGCATGCTGCTTCTTCTTGTGTCGGCTGTTATAATGGTCTGCGGATTCAGGAGAAATGAAGATAAGGTATATGACTACGCGGGGCTGTTTACAGAAGACGAGAAGACCTCTCTGCAGGAGGACTGTGTAGAGCTGGCGGATCAGTTAGAGCTGGATGTGATCGTACTTACCATTGATGATGCAGGGGGAAAATCGTCCGAGACCTATGCCAATGACTTTTACGACAGCCGCAATTTTGGGTATGAGGGAAACCGGGGGTCGGGCATCCTGCTGCTGTATGATATGGATAACCGTATGGTTTATCTCGATACGGCCGGTGACGCGCAGAAACTGATCACGGACGATGAGGTGGAAGAAATTCTTGACGAGGTTATGAAATATTTCCCGGGTGATCCTTATAAGAGCACTCAGGCCTTTTTTGAGGCGGCACAAGAGCGCGCTGTTAATTCATGGGTTGCCAATAATATAGAAGGCTATTATAATGAGGAGAAGGGAATGTACATCACCGAAGACAGTTCCCGACGGGGCAGCTACTGGCAGCGGATTACCCGGCCTGCCGCCCTTTTAAGAAGCTTTCTGATCGCGGCAGCGGCTGCGGGTGTCACAGTGCTGTGCATGCTCTTATCCTGCAGGACCGGACATACCGGCGGTGTAAATGCCTACCAGAAGGGGCCTGCCAAAGTCAATGCCAGAACTGACCGGTTCGTCCATACAACAGTTACCAAGCGCAGAATCGAAACAAACAGCGGCAGCGGAGGGGGAGGCGGCGGTGGACATTCCTCAACGCATACCAGCAGCAGCGGCAGCTCGCATGGCGGCGGAGGAAGAAGCTTCTGACAAAATACAGAAAAATGATTAAAGGAGATCTTTATAATGGCACAGAATCCAATTGTTACAATTGAAATGGAAAATGGGGATGTGATCAAGGCGGAGCTGTATCCGCAGACCGCGCCCAACACGGTGGCTAATTTTATAAGCCTGATTCAGAAGAATTTCTATGACGGACTGATTTTCCACCGAGTGATCAAGGGATTTATGATTCAGGGCGGATGTCCGGAGGGCAGAGGAACCGGCGGCCCCGGCTACAGTATCAAAGGAGAGTTCTCACAGAACGGATTCCAGAATGATTTAAAGCATACCCCCGGTGTCCTTTCCATGGCCAGGGCACAGCATCCGGACAGCGCAGGATCTCAGTTCTTTATCATGCATGAGACTTCTCCCCACCTGGACGGCCTCTATGCGGCGTTCGGACAGGTAACAGAGGGTATGGATGTGGTGAATAAGATTGCAGAAACCAGAACGGACTGGTCCGACCGCCCGATGCAGCAGCAGAAGATGAAAAAGGTAACGGTAGATACCTTCGGCGAGGAGTACGGTGAGCCGGAAAAGACGGGATCTCAATTTTAAGGTTCTTTTGTAAGAGGGCTGCAGCTGATATCGGAGGTTTATGGACAGCATAACGGTAAAACGGGTGGAGCCCGGCGATTCCAATTTTTTATATCAACTGATGAACACTCCACAAATAATGAGTGCCTTAAACGAGCTCCCAACGAGCAGAGACAATTGGACGGATGCGGTGGCCTGCTGGGAGACTGATGACGATGAACTGGATTTTATCGTTTGGAGCGGTGACAGGCAGATCGGCTGGCTTGCATTTAATGGATTGTCTGCGCCTGACCAGACCGTATACCTGAAGATGGCTGCTATTTTGCCGGAATACCAACATAGGGGGATTGGAACGCATGCATTATCTCGGCTCCTGGACGTTATGAAGGAGAAAAATTTTGCCCGCGCGATCCTTTTTACCAATCAGGAAAATGAAAGCGCACTAAGGTGTTATCAGAAATGCGGCTTCAAAGTAACAGAAAAGCTGACACAGACAATGACCGACGGCACTGTGACGAGGCGTTATAAAATGGAGTGTATAATCAATGATGGTGACGAAAAAATCCGCTTGATCTAACAGATCAAGCGGATTTTCCTTGTGCCACAGATGGTAAATTTAGATTTGTAAACGGGCAAATGTTCTGCATCGTCTGTTTCAATGAAAGAGACCCTACTATTGTTATCTCAACCTGATCATGATTCAAACGCATAGGTGAGAAACTGCAGCACTGTCTCCAGATTGCCGGAATTGATCAATATAGAAAAATAGGGATGTTCGTTGGAAAAACCGGCAGTTTCGGTAATCCTCGTCCCTCCGATGTCGATGGCGGCGGCGTATGTATTCCCATCCGCATCCTTGGCAGTGATGATCCGGTCCTCGTCTGTCAGCTTCTGAAACAGTTCATCAGGCAGGGCCTCTTCCAGATCCATGAAGCCCATATCCCGCGAATACATGTTGATTAACGATTCCGGTGCGATCATGACATCCAGCTGTTTCGCAGCCACCATGGCTACGAGCTTGGCCTGATAGGCCATGGCGGATTCATCCGTGATAGAACCGTCCGGATTGAGGTACATGCTGGAATCAAAAAACATGCGCTGGCTGTTGGAGTCAAAACCGATAAACTGTCCGAAGTCCTCCTTTAGGGCATCCGTATCCAGGGTGACGTTTTCGTTGAGGATTACAACATTCAGTATTTCATCCTTCGAATTTTCCCGCACGGTGGTTATGACGCTAACTATTATGATCACAGCCACAATCACAAAAATGATATGAAATTTATAGTATTCTCCGATATACCAGAGCTTGTCCTTAAAGGACATGTCTTTCAGTTTGCCCTTCTCTTCCTTTAAGGCTTTTTTCAGGCTCTTTTCGTCATCCATTTTGTACATCCTTTCGCTTTCGGTTTTTATAACAGGCCACCCGGAAGATGTCTGCGATGCAGACAAAAAAATCAGCACAGTTATAATGTCTGCCGACATTATAGCATGTCAGAAAGCTGACATGCCCCTCCGGGGGATGTGCATGATTTTTCATGGAAAAATGTCTGCGATGCAGACAAAAAATCAGCACAGTTATAATGTCTGCCGACATTATAACATAAAATAAAAAAAATGGGGGAGGCATTTCATTAAAAAACTATAAATAAGGGACAAACAATTTGATTTTTAGAAGGTGTTTCGATATAATGTATAGTAATGCAAACAGCGGTGGGAAAATGTGCGGAATATGAACGTGCGGCCCGGCGGTCTGTAATAGAGAAGCTTAGAAAGACAGGAGATAAGAAATGAGCGGTTTTTTTAATTTGGACAATCCGGTATGGAGATTTATCGGAAAACTGGCGGACGTATTTATATTAAGCGTGCTGTGGACAATCTGCAGTCTGCCGATTTTTACCATAGGTGCGGCAACGACCGCTATGTACTATGTGACGTTGAAGCTGGCATCGGATGACGAGGGCTATACAGTCAGAGGATTCTTTAAGTCCTTTAAGCTGAATTTCAAGCAATCTACGATTATATGGCTGATTATAGTTGTGGTAGGACTTGTTCTGTATGTGGATATCCGGTTTTTCTGGAGCATGGACAGTACCGTAGGCAAAGTGTTCTCAACGATCTTCCTGGCTGTTATCCTCATGGGGATCTTTATGGTGAGTTACATATTCCCGGTCACTGCCAGATTTTATAACTCTACGAAAAAGATGTTTATCAATGCACTGTTCATGTCCATCAGACATCTGGGCTGGACCATATTAAATCTGATCATTGCGGTGGCGGTGCTGATCGCTTCCATCTTTTTCCCGCCGCTGATGATCGTGTCGGTTGGGCTGACAGCGTTTTTGACCTCATACTGCTTTAACCATATTTTTAAGAAATATATGCCGGAAACAGAACTTGAACATCTGGATGAAGCGGCTGAGATGCAGAGAGCCATCGACCGTCTGACAGATGAGATTAAGGCTAAGGAGGGCGAGGATGGTGAGAACGCCGGAGATGCGGTAGATGAAACTGCAGAAGAGGAGCCGTCGGACGCACAGGATTCTGAAACAGAGGAAGGGACAGCGGACGACAGCGAGGAGTAAAACCGGATCTGTTGGAAATGATACCTGTTAACGATTGAGGGTGAAGGACATGTTTGTATGTCCCTCACCCTTTTATTGTCAGAAGCAGGTTCGGTTGGTGGTGAAGGCAGTTTAGACAATTGCGTTAAGAAGGATCTTTGGAATTTTTATCCGATGATTTTGCGGGAGTATCGGGAGGAGTGACATCCACCCCTGCGAAGTGTCGGTCATACCATTCCGCGATAACGATCTTAAGCGTTGCAGCCACCGGTACGGCAATCAGCATGCCGGCAAGGCCGCTGGTGCTCCCTCCGATCAGAATTGCCAGCATGGTGAACACGGCATGAAGGCCTACCTTGCTTCCCACCACCCGGGGTGCCATCAGGTTATTGTCTATCTGCTGGACGATCTGCATGCCGATCACCACCCAGATCACCTTAATCGGCTCTCCCGACAGCAGCGCCATGACAGCGGCCAGCGCGGTGCCGATCCACGGCCCGATGTATGGGATCAGGTTGGTGATGCCGGCGATAATGCCGATCATGACTGCGCTGTCTATGCCGATGATGAACAGGGCGATGGTAGCCATGACTGCCACCACACAGGCTTCCAGCAGCTGACCTACGATATAGTTGGAAAAAGTTGTGTTGGCAATGCTCATGATATGCCGGATGCTCTGGCCCGTCCTGCCGTTCCTGAAGATTATGTAGAATAGCTTATTCCAGAGCCCCATAAAGTATTCCTTATCTTTCAGCAGATAGATGCTTAAGAAAAAGGCGGCGAATAAAGCGATCAGATTGCCGGCGATGCCGGCCAGTGAGCTGAACATGCCCTGCAGCGCGTTGCCGATATAGGTCTGAAGGCTGGCGAGAAGAGAGGTGATCTGGTCCATCAGGGTTCCACCGGCGGTAAGACCCAGGCTTTCCAGGCTCTTTTGTATGGCCTCAGGTGAGAGTTCGCTGTTATTGAGGTAATCGATGATGTATGCCACCACATTGGCGATGGTGGTGTTGCGGGAAATCTGTCCGCCGATCATCAGATAGATGCCCCATACGAAACCGATGATCAGAGCAAATATACCGAAATAGGACACGATGATTCCCACATTTCTGCGCGTTCCCTGCTTTTTGAAGATGCGGTGCGATTCCAGAAAATGTTCCATCCCATATACGGTGAAATGCAGGAGATATGCGGTGATGAGTCCCATGATCAGAGGTTTTATCAGGTTGATCAGAGTTCCGAATATCGATGTAAGCCTCCCGAGGAAAAAGGGCAGGTTATCCAGCAGCTTAAAGGCGAGATAGGTGACGATTGCGGAGATAATCAGATATTTGCAGAACTTCATCAGCTTTTTATCCAGATTGTCGTTGGATTCCATGTCAGAGATCCTTTCTATGTTTTATGCCGATAGTGTAACATACTTTTGGCAGAAAATCCATAGAGGGCAAATGTCCGGTATTCAAAACGTGAGAAATGTGCTACACTGATAATACCAAAAACAGGAGGAAATCAGACTATGAATGGTGAATGGTCATTGGATGTTCTTTATGAAAGCTTTGAAGACGAAAAATATCAGAGTGATTTAAAAAAAGCCCGTGAGCTGGTAGCTGAATTTCAGCAGACTGCTGCCGGACTTGCCGGGAAAGAGACTGCTGCTGCTATCCGTGAGCTGCTTCAGACAGAGGAAAACATGATGCGCGTTCTGGCGGATCTGATTATTTATACTTCATTGAGACAGTCTGCAAATACGGCGGATGTACCGGCCGCCAACTATATGGATCAGCTGCAGATGCTGGCCAGCAGCACCTCGAAAGAGGAGGCGGCGTGCAAGAAATTTATCGCGTCTGTGGATAATCTGGAGGAACTGATTGAACAGGACGGCTTTTTAAAGGAGTATGAGTATCTGCTTCTGGAGACTAAAAAGGAATCCAGGTATCTGCTTGGGGATGATGTGGAGGACGTGATTGCTAAGCTCGATATATCCGGAGGGATGGCCTGGAGCAACCTGCAGAGCTATCTCACCTCTTCGGTGGAAGTGGACTTAAACGGTGAGAAGATCACGCTGTCGGAAGTGCGCAACCTGGCCTACAGCCCGGATGTCAAGGTGCGCAGGGAGGCATATGAGGCAGAGCTTTTAGCCTATGAGAAGATTAAGGACGCCGTCTGCTTTTCCTTAAACAGCATAAAATGCCAGGTGAACACGGTGGCGGAGCTTAGAGGCTATGATTCCCCCCTGGATATGACGCTGAAACAGGCTAAGATGAAGCGGGAAACGCTGGATGCCATGCTGTCCGCCATGAAGGAGTATCTGCCTAAGTTCCATGCATATCTTAGGAAAAAAGCCGAGCTTTTAGGCTATGAAAACGGACTGCCGTGGTATGAACTGTTCGCACCCATGGGCGATCTTGGACGCAAGTTTACAGCAAAGGAAGCCAGAGAGTATCTGATCAGCCATTTTGCGCCGTTTTCACAGGAACTATCGGACATGATCAATCAGGCCTTTGAGGAGAAATGGATTGATTTTTATCCCAGGAAGGGCAAGGTTGGCGGAGCGTTTTGCTGCAATATGCCAAATCAGAAGCAGAGCAGGATCCTCACCAATTTCGACGGCGCTTTAGGGGATGTGGTGACGCTGGCACATGAACTGGGACATGCGTTCCACGGCAAGCAGATCGAGAATCACCGCCCTCTGAACACAGATTATTCCATGCCGGTTGCGGAAACTGCATCCACCTTTAATGAAAACGTGGTCATGAATGCCGCCATCGATGAGGCAGAGGGCAAGGAAAAAATGATCCTGCTGGAAAGCCAGCTGCAGGACACGACACAGATCATATGCGACATTTATTCCAGATATCTGTTTGAGACAGCGGTTTTTGAGAAGAGGAAAAACAGCTTTATGTTTGCAGATGAGCTGAAGGAGCTGATGCTTGACGCGCAGAAGGAAGCGTATGGCGACGGCCTGGACCACAGCGTGCTGCATCCTTATATGTGGGTGTGCAAAGGACATTACTACGACAGCGGTTTAAGTTTTTATAACTTCCCGTATGCCTTCGGAGGATTATTTGCCGGCGGCCTGTATGCACAGTATCTGGAGGAAGGGCCGTCCTTTGTGGACAAATACAAAGCCCTGCTGAAAGCCACGACCGTAAGCTCGGTAGAAGACGTAGCCGCCATGGCAGGCATTGATCTGACCAAAGAGGACTTCTGGAAAAAGAGTCTAAGCCTCATCTCCGCCCGCATCGACACCTTCCTGGCCTACAAAGGGTGAGCCGTTACTGTTCGCTTCTGCTTAACCCTCCCGCGCATGGTAACGCTGATACTTGCAAAGAGGGAAAAAGTTGATTATAATGGTTGCAGGCATGAGCAGTGCACGTAAGTACACAAACGAATTTGCGTTGTGCTCGCACATAAGCAAATTCGTTTGTGTACTTACGTATAGGGCGAAGCCCGAGCGCGAGATGAAGCGCAGCGGAATCGAGCCGCGCACTGCGGAGTTATGGGAAACGCCCCTATCGCCAACACATGGAGGAATCTGATGAACAGCTTACGGCTACGTGCATATGGAAAGATCAATCTGGCGCTGGATGTAGTCAGGAAGCGGGAGGACGGCTATCATGAAGTCCGCATGATCATGCAGACCGTCAAAGTATATGACCGCATCTGGATCCGGCGGGCGCTGGTGCCGGGCATCCGCATCCGGACCAATCTTCCGTATCTGCCCACAAATGAGAACAATCTGGTATATAAAGCCGCCAAACTGCTGATGGACGAAGCGGGTATAAAAGACGGTCTGCAGATAGACCTTCGCAAATATATACCGGTTGCCGCTGGCATGGCAGGAGGAAGCAGCGATGCTGCCGCCGTGCTGTACGGCGTGAACCGCATGTTCGGTCTGTCCCTTTCAAAAGAAGAGCTGATGCGGCGTGGGCTTATGCTGGGGGCGGATGTTCCGTACTGTCTGATGCGTGGGACAGCGCTGGCGGAAGGAATCGGGGAAAAGCTGACGCCGCTGCCGGCCCCCCCCCAGGCATTTGTGTTGATTGCGAAGCCGTCCGTCAGTGTTTCCACGAAATTTGTTTATGAGAACCTGCATGCGGATTCCCTGGCTTCCCATCCGGATGTGGACGGCATGATCCAGGCTATGAAAAACGGAGATTACCGGGGCATGACATCCAGAATGGAAAACGTGCTGGAAACAGTTACGATTCCCAATTATCCGGTGATAAACAGGATCAGGCAGCATATGCTTGGCTGCGGAGCGGACGGAGCGCTTATGAGCGGCAGCGGACCCACTGTTTTCGGGCTTTTTAGCGATCAGAGATCGGCGAGAAGAGCCTATAACAGCATGTTGAACTCAAGGCTGGCAAAACAGGTCTATCTGACCGGCTTTTTCCAGCCGGGCGTCTGAAGATGCATACTGTCGGAAAATATGCAGAAACTGTACTATCGGGACGGGTTTCTGTATGAATACTGTGAAAAATGAGGAATATATGGACGATACGCTGAAATTAGAAGCCAATGAATTTCTCCCGCTGCGCGATGTGGTTTTCCATACGCTTAGGGAAGCGATCCTTCGCGGAAAGCTCAAACCGGGTGAACGGCTGATGGAGATACAGCTTGCCAATAAGCTGGGCGTGAGCAGGACTCCGGTGCGTGAGGCGATCCGCATGCTGGAGCTGGAGGGCCTGGTCACGATGGTGCCGCGCAAAGGCGCTGCTGTGGCGGGCATTACAGAAAAGAGCATGAAGGATGTGCTGGAGGTGCGCAGAGGCATGGAGGAGCTGTGTGTGGCTCTGGCCTGTGAGCGCATGACAGAGGAAGGCTTTGCTGCCCTGGAAACGGCAGCTCTAAGCTTTGAACGCGCCGTTGCGGAAGAACGCGATGTTACGGCGCTGGCAAAAGCGGACGAGGAGTTTCATGATATCATCTATCTGGCGACGGATAACGATAAGCTGATCCTTTTGATCAGCCAGCTGCGGGAGCAGATGTACCGCTACCGGGTGGAGCATGTGAAGGACAAAGAACGCAGACAGCTGATTATTCGGGAACACAGGGAAATTGTCCGGGCGTTGAAAGCCAGAGATCCGAAACTCGCCAAGGAAACAATCTGCCGCCATATCGATAACCAGGAGATCAGTGTGGTGAAAAGCATACTCAAAAACACAGTAAAAGAAGAGGAATGAGGATATGACCTTTAAAGAGCGTTATCTGGCGGGAGAGATTGAGTTTGAAGAAATCGACAGCTATATCAGCAAGTGGAATTTCAGCGATCTGACCTGTACGCTGCGTGAATATCTGGGTTTAAATGCAGAAGAGGAAGATACATGGATCGAGGTCAGCGATGAAGCGCTGAAGGATATGCTGGATGCCCAGAAAAAATGAATGCATATTCTGGTAAAAACGGGAAATGCTATATTCCGAGGTGATAGATATGGCATCCTATGTAGATCCAAGCATTCGGGAAAAATTTGAGTCCCTGTCCATCAATCTGAAAAATGCCATTCTGGAGAAAGACGTCCAGCTGCATACAATTCATGATTTGATCGGAGTCCTGGAGGAGATTGTGGCCGAACAGGAAAGCACAGCGAAAAGATAAGCGGATAAGAAACGGGCCGCGCCATCGCAAATTAGATGTGATGGTGCGGCCTTTTTCCGCGCGCTATTTGCCCATGATCCAGTCAAGCAGCTTGAAGCGGATCTGCGGCTGTCCTGACTGCAGGGAGCGGTATTCCTCATCCGTCAGAACATCCTTCAGCTGTTCTTTGGAATCTGCGGGCACAACGCCCCTGGTGAGATCCGTAAAGCAGAGCGGTGGATAGAGCACGCACCACCAGTTTTTTCCCTGCGCATTTCCGATCTGTATGCGCAGCGCGTCATACCGGCCGGAAGGAAATGTCAGGTCACCGTAGGTTTTAACCGGGAAATAGCAGTTGGATATGGAGACGGCAACAGGCTCGCTGCATCCATTGTCCCTAAGCACCTTCTCGGAGAGAATGCGGATTTCTTCGAGATGGCCGGAGAGCACCTCCTTAGCTTCCTCCCTGTCAGAGAGCCCGAAAGAGAGGGGGGAGATATAATCCACTACGGCGGACTTAACCAGCAGCTTGAGCGCCTGATCCTCTTCGCTGTCACTGTTAGCGATCACATGCAGCCGCAGTATCCGGTCATAAACGCTGCTTCCCTGTGCTCTGGCCGTCCCGCAGAGCGCCAGACCGGAGCAGACCGCCAATAACAAAAGCAGCGCAGCCAATAAATTACGGTTTGATTTATCCATTCTATCTGTCACCTCATATTCTAATATTGATCCTTCGCCGCAGCCCGCGGCACATTATGTACATATGAAACAGGATAGTTAGAGTATGGACAGCCTGCAGGAATCTATACCGCCCTTGGGGCAAATAAAAAGAATCCCATCCGGGGATTCTTTTTAACGTCTATTTGCGCAGCTTTTTCACAGCTTTTTTTGCCATCGGCATTCCGTGCTCGATGATCTTATAAGCAATCGGCCGGAAAATATACCGGTATTCGCCGACAAATTCGGTAAATTCCGCATTGAACCCGCTTTTAAACCGGTACAGCCCATAAAGGTGGTTCTCTTCGCTTAAATCTCCAGAGATGCCCCTGAAGTCGTACAGACGGCAGCCCGTTTCCACAGCCCAACGGATCATCTCCCACTGAAGCAGATAGTTCGGCATCAAATTGCGGTGAGAGTTGGAGGAAGCACCGTACAGATACCATACCTTGTCCCCAAAATGTACGGCGATGGTTCCTGCGATGGCTTCCCCTTCGGAATAAGCCATATAGAGGCGGACATGCTCTCCAAGATTTTCCAGCATATCTGCGAAATACTGCTCCGGACGGATCATGAAATCGTCTCTGGAACCTGTTTCCACCATGATTTCGTAAAAAGCATGGACAGCTTCCCTGCCGCATACCCTTACCTCCACGCCTTTTTTTATGGCCACGCGGATGTTGTAGCGGGTTTTTGGCTTAAACATTGCCATGACCTCCTCTTCGGTTTTCCCTCCGATGGGCAGGCGCATGACGTACTGGGGCTGTATGTTTTCAAAATTCGGAGCCTTTGGAGCCAGAACAAAGCCCAGTTCCTCCATATGTTTCATAAATTCGGTTTCTTCAAACGTCACATCCGGGTCCAGCTTCAGCACATACGAACGGAAGGTTTTCGCTAATGCCTTTGCTCCGTCTAACAGACCCTTCAGAGTTTCTTTGTCATTGATATCACAGACCGGGCCTCTGGCCGCATACATTAGGGTATAGGGAGTCATGGGAATCTTGCGGATCAGGACGGACATGGCACCGCGGATGCTGCCTTCGCTGTCTCTGACCAGTATGCCGCGCCACTGCCAGAAAGGCTTCTGCCTGCCCCAGGCCCGCGTTTGAAGAAAATGTCCTTTGGGATGCTGTTCGATAAACGCTTCAAATTCCTGATGGCTGCCGGGTTCAATTATTTCGTACATGAGTTTACTCCTTTACAAATTCTTTGGGGGTGAATGGATGGATTAAAAGCGGGTTGACTGGGATCTTCACCACATCCCCCACTAAAGCCGGTACATCGGTCAGATCAATGACCATATGGGCAATGCCGAGGCGCCCGATCAGGGGAACCGGCCTGCCGGACAGATACACGCATTTTTGGTAACGCTTTTTAAGCAGAACCGTGGCCGCCAGATGAAGACAGCCATGAATAAATTTCTCAGGAGTATCCCCATAGGCCAGAAAAACGCCGTCGCTGTGTCCCACGCGGATCAGCCCCAGGGTGGAGTCCCTTTTTAAGCGGGCTGTGCTCTGATATCCAATAGTGTCTCCCTTTTTTCTATGGAACTTCTGGTAAATCCTGGCTTCCATCCAGAGGGCGGTTTTCAGTTTTTGGCCGCCGGAAGCCGCCTTGCCGATTAAGGCCGATCCGACGCGCACCGCGTCAAACCCCAGATCGCCCAGGGTCATGACCGCCTGGGAATTGCTGATATGACAAAGACCGGGGTCAATGCCGCAGGAACGTATGGTATCCAGAGCCTGGCGGAAACGGTCTGCCTGAAGCCTGGCATTCTTTTCATAATTTTTCGGTTTGCCTGCAAGGTGTGTATAGCATCCCTCCACCTTTACCCATTCCGTGAGAGATTTCAGGTCCGGCAGCCGGTTATAAAAAAAACCGTATCGGCCCATACCGGTATCGATTTTTAAATGCACCCGGGGTGTTTTGCCGGTTTCTCTGGCGGCAGCGCCAAGCAGCGCGGCCTCTTCCTCGCTTCCCAGCATGAACAGGATATCCTTATTAAGCAGGGCCAGGCACTCGCCGCCATCCAGCACCGGGGACATAAGCAGGATATCTTCCTCACAGCCGAAGCTTCGCAGGGCGAGCGCCTCTTTAGCGTTGGTTACGGCATACAGGGACGGATGCAGGTCTTTCAGTATGGAGTATTCATTATATAATCCCATGCCATATCCGTTTTCCTTCACTACAGCAATAATTTTACCCTTGGTTATGGAGCGGATCACACTATAATTGTGAGCGATGGCAGCAGGATCGATCTTAAGTACGCTTTCCTTTTGATAGATCAGATTGCTATCCTGGTTCATAAGTATACAGCCTGTGGCAATGAAACCACATATTTCCTTTCATAGATTCACTTAAGATATTATAAAGCGGCGGGGATAGGAATGCAAGGAGGAATTCAACCTTGCATTCCGGCTCATTACAGGGTAGAATAAAAAAGAATTCCTCCCGCAGGATTTACCGCAGGTATATTATGGAAAATCGAGTTAAGGAGAATAGAGTGTAATGGATATCAATGCACCGATCGGAGTCTTTGATTCCGGGGTTGGCGGTCTGACCGTGGCCCGTGAGATCATGCGGCAGATGCCGGATGAGAAGATTGTATATTTCGGGGATACTGCCCGGGTTCCGTATGGCAGCAAGTCACGTTCCACAATTATCCGCTATTCCAGGCAGATCATTGCCTTTTTAAATACACAGAAAGTGAAGGCCATTGTGATCGCTTGCAACACAGCCAGCGCCTATGCCCTGTCAGAGCTGGAACAGGAGACGGACCTTCCGATTCTGGGTGTGATCAAGCCCGGCGCCAGGGTGGCAGCCAAAGCCACAAAAAATAAACGGGTGGGCGTGATCGGCACTACCGGGACTGTGGAAAGCGGCGTGTATACGCAGTGCCTTCAGAGTCTGGATCCCCGGATACAGGTGTTCGGCAAGGCGTGCCCTCTGTTCGTCCCTTTGGTGGAAGAAGGCTGGCTCCATGATTTCGTGACTGAGGAGATCGCCAGGCGTTATATGAAAGATCTGGAGTATAAGACCATAGATACGCTGATCTTAGGCTGCACCCATTATCCGCTGATCCGCTCCATGATCGGTAAAATTATGGGAAGCAACGTGACGCTGGTAAATCCGGCCTATGAGACTGCCATAGAACTTAAGCGGCTGCTCGCCGCAAAGAATCTGGCATGCGAGCCGCGCGGCGCGGGCAGCGCGCCGGAGCATGAATTCTATGTCAGTGATGCGGCCGAAAAGTTCAATGAATTCGCAAACTCCATATTGCCCTATGATATCAAAACAACCAAACAGATTAATATAGAAGAATATTAATATTTCCGAAACTAAAAGCGGACTCTCACGAAATCTGTCTGAAGGGTTTGCGGATGTTTACATTGAGAGAATCTGGAGGAACACAGCCATGGATAAATCGGTGACCGTTGTCCTGAAAAGCCGCCAGTCAAACGGCGATGAAACACAGGACATGGAAGTGATGACTGACGGTGAATTTTACGTCAGAGGAGAGAAAAAATACCTTATTTTTGAAGAAATTTTGGAGGAGTCGATGCCCCCGGTAAAGACCATGCTCAAACTGCTGCCGGAGAAGGCTGTACTCACGCGCAAAGGACCGGTGGAATACCAGATGGAATTTGAGCGCGGGAAAAAGAACATTACCTATTATAATACACCCATGGGGAATCTGGTATTGGAAATTGATACGGAAGAAATCGATGTTGTGCAGGAGGAACACAGCTTACAAGTGAATATCCACTATCTTCTGGAGATGGATGGCGAGCCGCTTTCATGCAGCAGCATCGAAATCTGTGTAAAAGAAAAGAAGTAGCAGCTGCTACTTCTTTTCTTTTACATCTTTTTTTGTCTTTTTAAACCGGTCGAGCAGTTTTTTCTTCTTAGGAGCGACAATGGTATTTCCACGCACACCTCTGACCTCTGTTATGTAAATCCCGCTCACCACAGCTTTGACCTCCGTCTTCACCGGCAGCATGTCAAACACCTTCTGATCGCACATCAGTGTCATTACTTTGGGTCCAACCTTAGCCTTTACAATCGGCATCTTCATGCGGCGCGTATACTTCGGCATCTGATCGTAGACCTGTTTGGGAAATCCGGCTTCTGATAATTTCAGCCGCTTTTTATCGATGATCAGCATTGAGACCGTCTGCTTCATGGTCTCCATCAGCTCATTCTGTTCATCCTGCCGTTTCTGCAAGTGCCGGCCGAAAATTATGAGCGCAATGAAAAGAACTACAAGAACACCTAAGACACTTAATAATATAATAGCCCATAGTGGCATTTCGCGATTCCTCCTGTTTTAATTTCACGCTGTACAAGCTTAAGATATTATATCATCACTTCTTTTAAGTTGCAAGTAAAATGGGAATACTATGTAACAGTTCAGACGGCGAGAAAAATAGTGCAAAAGCAGGCGTTGAGCTTGCTCATAAGACTGTTTTTGTGCTATTTTTCACATCGGATGTTTGAACTGTTACACCAGCGGAAACCCAGAAACCCATTTTATGGTTGACAGCTTGACACAGGTATGCTACTATGTAAGATGCACTATTGTGGTGGCATATGCCTTTTGGCATTCATAAATATCACTTATTATAAGAAAATAGGGGTGAAACGTCAATGGAGAATTGCAGAATACGCCCGGTTACCTCCGGTAAGAGCGTAAGAATGAGCTACTCGAAACAAAAAGAAGTTCTTGAGATGCCCAACCTTATTGAGATTCAAAAAGATTCCTATCAGTGGTTTCTGAATGAGGGACTGAAGGAAGTTTTTGATGATATCTCTCCGATATCGGACTTCAGCGGACACTTGAGTTTAGAGTTTGTGAATTTTACATTGTGCAAAGATGATGTGAAATATACAATTGAAGAATGCAAGGAAAGAGACGCAACCTACGCCGCACCTTTGAAGGTAAAGGTCAGACTGATCAATCAGGAAACGGACGAAATCAATGAGCATGAGATCTTTATGGGAGATCTGCCGCTGATGACGGATACCGGTTCCTTTGTGATCAATGGTGCAGAGCGTGTCATTGTCAGCCAGTTAGTACGTTCCCCCGGCATCTATTATGGCGTAGCTCATGATAAATTAGGAAAGGAACTCTACTCCTGTACGGTGATTCCCAACCGCGGGGCCTGGCTGGAATACGAGACGGATTCCAACGACGTCTTCTACGTGCGTGTGGACAGAACCAGAAAAGTGCCGGTGACCGTGCTTCTGCGTGCGCTGGGGCTTGGCACCAATCAGGAGATCGTGGATCTGTTCGGCGATGAGCCTAAGATCCAGGCCAGCTTCCAGAAGGATGTTTCCACCAACTACGAGGAAGGCCTTTTAGAGCTCTATAAGAAGATACGTCCCGGAGAGCCGCTCTATGTGGATACAGCTAAGAGCCTGTTAGAGAGCATGTTCTTCGATGTAAGAAGATACGATCTGGCTAAAGTGGGCAGATATAAATTCAATAAAAAGCTGCATTTCAAAAACAGGATATCAGGCCATGTGCTGGCGGAAGATGTTGTGGATCTTTCCACCGGTGAAATTATCGCGTCCGCGGGCACGACCGTGAACAAAGCGCTGTCAACGGATATCCAGAACAGCGGCGTTTCTTATGTCATGATCCAGACCGAGACTAGAAACTGCAAGGTTTTAAGCAACCTGATGGTGGATATGTCCGCGTATGTGGATTTTGATCCCAGATCTGCCGGCGTGACGGAAAATGTGTATTATCCGGTTCTGATGGAACTGTTAAATAACTATTCCGGAGAAGAACTGAAGGAGGCCGTGCGCAAAAATGTACACAGCCTGATTCCCAAGCACATTACTAAGGAAGATATAT
The DNA here is from genome assembly GCF_003477885.1 of Lachnotalea sp. AF33-28. Lineage (GTDB taxonomy): Bacteria > Bacillota > Clostridia > Lachnospirales > Lachnospiraceae > AF33-28. The sequence continues at coordinate 70,563 of NZ_QUEE01000014.1, read as the reverse complement.
TCGCTTCCATCAATTATAATATGCATCTGGAGTACGGCATCGGCAACAGCGATGACATCGATCATCTGGGCAACCGCCGGATCCGCGCCGTAGGCGAGCTTCTGCAGAACCAGTACCGCATCGGACTTTCCAGAATGGAGCGTGTGGTACGGGAGAGAATGACCACTCAGGACATTGAAGGGGTTTCCCCTCAGTCCCTGATCAATATCAAACCGGTGACCGCGGCGGTGAAAGAGTTCTTCGGAAGCTCCCAGCTGTCACAGTTCATGGATCAGAACAACCCGTTAGCGGAGCTGACCCACAAGAGACGTCTGTCCGCATTGGGCCCCGGCGGTCTGTCCAGAGACCGTGCGGGATTCGAGGTCCGCGATGTTCACTACTCCCATTACGGACGTATGTGCCCGATTGAGACTCCGGAAGGTCCTAACATCGGTCTGATCAACTCTCTGGCAACCTATGCGAGGGTGAACGAATACGGCTTTGTGGAGGCGCCTTACCGTGTTGTGGACAAGACGGATCCGAAGAATCCGGTCGTAACCGATCAGGTGGTTTATCTGACTGCGGACGAAGAGGATAACTATATCGTGGCGCAGGCGAATGAGCCCCTGGATGACGACGGCCATTTCGTGCATAACAATGTATCCGGACGTTTCCGCGAGGAAACATCCGAATTTGAAAAGAAGAGCGTGGATCTGATGGACGTATCGCCGAAGATGGTATTTTCCGTGGCGACATCCATGATTCCGTTTTTACAGAACGATGATGCCAACCGTGCGCTGATGGGTTCCAACATGCAGCGTCAGGCAGTGCCGCTTTTGCTCACCGAGGCTCCGGTTGTGGGCACCGGTATGGAAGAGAAGGCCGCCGTTGACTCGGGCGTCTGCGTGATCGCGAAGAAGGACGGCGTGATCGAGCGCTCCGCATCCAATGAGATCATCATTAAAAATGATGACGGCAGCAGGGATGTGTATCATCTGATCAAATTCAAGAGAAGCAACCAGAGCAACTGTTACAACCAGAAGCCCATCGTCTATAAGGGCGATAAGGTGAAGGCCGGCGATGTCATTGCCGACGGCCCTTCTACCGATAACGGAGAGATCGCTCTGGGCAAGAATCCTTTGATCGGATTTATGACCTGGGAAGGATATAACTATGAGGACGCAGTTCTGATCAGCGAGAGGCTGGTGCAGGACGATGTATATACTTCGGTCCATATCGAGGAATACGAGGCGGAAGCCCGTGATACCAAACTGGGGCCGGAAGAGATCACCCGCGATGTGCCGGGCGTAGGCGAAGACGCGCTGAAGGATCTGGATGAGAGGGGAATTATCCGCATCGGAGCTGAGGTGCGCGCCGGCGATATCCTGGTGGGCAAAGTAACTCCCAAGGGAGAGACAGAGCTGACCGCAGAGGAGCGTCTCTTACGCGCGATTTTCGGTGAGAAGGCCAGAGAAGTAAGGGATACATCCCTTAAGGTTCCTCACGGCGCTTACGGCATCGTGGTGGATGCCAAGGTATTTACCAGGGAAAACGGCGATGAGCTCTCACCCGGCGTTAACCAGACTGTCCGCATCTACATCGCGCAGAAGAGAAAGATCTCCGTAGGCGATAAGATGGCAGGCCGCCACGGCAACAAGGGTGTTGTTTCACGCGTGCTCCCGATCGAGGATATGCCCTTCTTACCCAACGGCCGTCCTCTGGACATCGTGCTCAATCCTCTGGGCGTTCCTTCCCGTATGAATATCGGGCAGGTGCTGGAGATCCATTTGAGTCTGGCCGCAAGGGCCCTGGGCTTTAATGTATCCACCCCGGTATTTGACGGCGCGAAGGAAATTGATATTATGGATACCCTGGACCTGGCCAACGATTATGTGAACCTGTCCTGGGAGGAATTTAAAGAAAAGCATGAAAAAGAGCTGGTTCCGGAAGTGATGGATTATCTGGGAAGCCACCTGGAGCACAGAGAGCTCTGGAAGGGCGTGCCGATCTCCAGAGACGGTAAAGTCCGCCTGCGCGACGGACGTACCGGCGAGGAATTTGACAGCCCGGTTACAATCGGACACATGCATTACCTCAAGCTGCATCATCTGGTAGACGATAAGATCCATGCGCGTTCTACCGGACCATACTCCCTGGTAACCCAGCAGCCTCTGGGCGGTAAAGCGCAGTTCGGCGGACAGAGATTCGGCGAGATGGAGGTTTGGGCGCTGGAGGCATACGGCGCGGCCTACACCCTGCAGGAGATCCTGACTGTTAAATCGGATGATGTGGTCGGACGTGTGAAGACCTACGAAGCGATCATTAAGGGTGAGAATATTCCAGAGCCAGGTATTCCGGAGTCTTTCAAGGTGCTGTTAAAGGAACTGCAGTCCCTGGGTCTGGATGTGAAGCTGCTGCGTGATGACAACACGGAAGTGGAACTGATGGAGACGGTGGATTACGGCGAGACCGATTATCGTAACCTGATTGAAGGGGATGACAGGCACTTTAATGAGTCCTATGATGATATGGGATATCAGCAGCAGGAATTTGAAGGCGAAGAGTTAGTCCCGGTTGTTGACGATGATTACACGGAAGAGGATGATTTCTCGGATCTGGAAGATATCGAAGAAATCGATGACGAGCCTGCCGAAATCGAATGACGGATGGCGCTGGCTCCGTGTAAAGCCGGAGGCGCACACGTCATAAAGGGGTAACTTAAGGTAAATATAGAAGGGAGTGCCACTCATGCCTGGAACAACAAACGAAACGTATAAACCTTTGGTATTTGACGCCATCCGTATCGGACTGGCGTCTCCCGAAAAGATTCTGGAGTGGTCCAGAGGCGAGGTGAAAAAGCCGGAGACCATCAACTACAGGACATTAAAGCCGGAAAAAGACGGTCTGTTCTGCGAGAGGATTTTCGGGCCCAGCAAGGACTGGGAATGCCATTGCGGTAAATATAAAAAGATCAGATATAAGGGTGTAATCTGCGACCGCTGCGGCGTTGAGGTTACGAAAGCCAGCGTCCGCCGTGAGCGTATGGGCCATATCAAACTGGCTGCGCCGGTATCTCATATCTGGTATTTCAAGGGAATCCCGAGCCGTATGGGTCTGATCCTGGACCTGTCCCCGCGAACCCTTGAAAAGGTGCTGTATTTCGCGTCCTATATCGTTTTGGATGCGGGAGACACCAATCTGCAGTACAAACAGGTGCTGTCAGAGAAGGAATACAGGGATGCCTATGATACCTGGGGCAACCGTTTCCGCGTGGGAATGGGAGCAGAAGCGATCCAGGAACTGTTAAAAGCCATCGATTTGGAAAAGGATTCCGATGAATTAAAGAGAGGGCTGAAGGACGCCACCGGACAAAAGCGCGCCCGCATCATTAAGCGCCTGGAAGTGGTGGAAGCATTCCGCACCTCCGGCAACAAGCCGGAATGGATGATCATGGATGTGGTTCCGGTCATTCCTCCTGATCTTAGGCCTATGGTGCAGCTTGACGGCGGCCGTTTCGCCACCTCGGATTTAAATGACCTGTACCGCAGGATTATCAATAGAAACAACCGTCTGGCAAGGCTTTTGGAGCTGGGCGCACCTGATATTATTGTAAGAAATGAAAAGAGAATGCTGCAGGAAGCTGTGGATGCGCTGATCGACAACGGCAGACGCGGCAGGCCGGTAACCGGCCCGGGCAACCGTCCGCTGAAATCTCTCTCCGATATGTTAAAAGGTAAGCAGGGCCGTTTCCGTCAGAACCTGCTTGGAAAACGTGTTGACTATTCCGGCCGTTCCGTTATCGTGGTAGGACCTGAATTAAAGATTTACCAGTGCGGCCTTCCCAAGGAGATGGCGATCGAACTGTTTAAGCCCTTTGTTATGAAGGAGCTGGTGGCCAACGGTACAGCGCATAATATTAAGAGCGCTAAAAAGATGGTAGAGCGTCTGCAGACAGAGGTATGGGATGTGTTGGAGGATGTGATCAAAGAGCACCCGGTTATGTTAAACCGTGCTCCTACGCTGCACAGACTCGGTATTCAGGCATTTGAGCCGATCCTAGTGGAAGGCAAGGCAATCAAGCTCCATCCGCTGGTATGTACCGCTTACAACGCGGACTTCGACGGCGATCAGATGGCTGTCCATCTGCCCTTAAGCGTGGAAGCGCAGTCCGAATGCCGTTTCCTGCTGCTGTCTCCGAACAACCTCCTAAAGCCTTCGGACGGCGGCCCCGTTGCGGTTCCTTCGCAGGATATGGTGCTGGGAATTTATTACCTGACACAGGAAAGACCCGGAGCCAAGGGGGAAGGAAAGTGTTTCAAGAGCGTGAATGAGGCGATTCTGGCTTATGAAAACGGTGCGCTCACGCTGCATTCCAGGATCACCGTGCGCGTCACTAAGAAGACGCCCGACGGCAGAGTGATTACCGGCAATGTGGAATCCACGCTGGGAAGGTTTATCTTCAATGAAATTATCGCGCAGGATCTGGGCTTTGTGGACAGAAGCGTTCCGGGCAATGAGCTGAAGCTGGAAGTGGATTTCCATGTAGGCAAGAAGGGCTTAAAGCAGATCCTTGAGAAGGTCATCAATATCCATGGCGCCACCAAGACGGCGGAAGTGCTGGATAACATCAAAGCGATGGGATATTCCTATTCCACCCGCGCGGCCATGACTGTTTCCGTATCGGATATGACCGTTCCGGAATGCAAGAAGGAACTGATCGAGAAGGCCCAGGCTACGGTGGACCGTATCGCGAAAAATTTCCGCCGCGGTCTGATCACCGAGGAAGAGAGATATAAAGAAGTTATTGAGACCTGGAAAGAGACCGATGATGTGCTCACCCATGAGCTGCTTTCCGGGCTGGATAAATATAACAACATCTACATGATGGCCGATTCCGGAGCCCGTGGTTCCGATAAGCAGATCAAACAGCTGGCCGGCATGCGCGGTCTGATGGCGGATACAACCGGACGTACGATTGAGCTGCCCATCAAATCCAATTTCCGTGAAGGTCTGGACGTTTTGGAGTACTTCATCTCCGCACACGGCGCCAGAAAGGGTCTGTCCGATACGGCTCTGCGTACTGCTGACTCCGGATACCTGACCAGACGTCTGGTGGATGTATCCCAGGATCTGATCATCCGCGAGACCGACTGCTGCGAAGGCAAGGAGATTCCTTTCATGGAGATCAGAGCCTTTAAGGATGGCCGTGAAGTGATTGAGAGCCTGGAAGAAAGACTGACAGGCAGATATATCGCCGAGACCATCGTGGATCCGGATACTGGTGAAGTGGTGGTGAAGGCCAACCACATGTGTACTCCCAAGAGGGCGGCCGCAGTGGTGAAGGTGCTTGAGAAGCTCGGCAGAGATTCCGTCAAGATCCGCACCATCTTAAGCTGTAAGTCCCACATCGGTGTCTGCGCAAAATGCTATGGCGCCAACATGGCGACTGGAAGCCCGGTACAGGTGGGCGAGGCTGTCGGCATCATCGCCGCTCAGTCCATCGGTGAGCCCGGTACACAGCTGACGATGCGTACTTTCCATACCGGCGGCGTTGCCGGCGATGACATCACACAGGGTCTTCCCCGTGTGGAGGAGCTCTTTGAGGCAAGAAAGCCGAAAGGACTCGCGATCATTGCAGAATTCGGCGGTGTGGCTCAGATCAAGGATACAAAGAAGAAGCGTGAGATCGTGATCACGGATCAGGAAACAGGAAACAGCAAGACCTATCTGATCCCTTACGGTTCCCGCATCAAGATTCAGGACGGAGATGTGCTTGATGCCGGCGATGAGCTGACAGAAGGCAGCGTGAACCCTCACGATATCTTAAAGATTAAGGGCGTGCGGGCCGTTCAGGATTATATGATTCAGGAAGTACAGAGAGTATACCGTCTTCAGGGCGTTGAGATCAACGACAAGCACGTGGAAGTCATCGTAAGGCAGATGCTTAAGAAGATCAAGATTGAGACCGGCGGGGACAGCGATGTTCTGCCCGGAACCTCCATGGATGTTCTGGAGTTCAACGATATGAACGAGAAGCTGATCGAACAGGGCTTAGAGCCGGCGGAAGGTAAGCAGGCGATGCTGGGTATCACCAAGGCTTCACTTGCGACGAACTCCTTCCTGTCGGCCGCTTCCTTCCAGGAAACCACGAAGGTTCTGACGGAAGCTGCAATCAACGGTAAGGTGGATCCTCTGATCGGACTGAAGGAGAATGTAATTATCGGTAAACTGATACCGGCCGGTACAGGAATGAAGCGTTACCGTTCGGTGAAGCTGGATACGGATATGAATATGGATGACGAGATACTTTTGTCAGACGATTTCGATGACGATCTGGTGCTGGACGATTTTTCCGATGATATGAATGAGGAGAGCGATGTGCAGGCTCAGGAGATGGTGTCTGCAGCGGAGATCGACGAGTGATGACAGGGTGCGGCCGAAATTTCGGCCGCACCTTTTTCTGTATGCCTTCCTGCTTCGGCCTTTCGGAAAGCTGCATCATCCGTTGACAACGTCGGACATAAAACGTATAATGGAGTTAAATGATAACTGTTATCATTAAGGAGGACATATATGGCAGATCTGATCATAATCGCAATATTGGCCGGCATAACGGCCGCAATCGTTATAAAAATGAGAAAAAACAAAAAAGCCGGGAAATCCGCCTGCGGCTGCGGCGGCTGTTCCGGCTGCTGCCCAGGCGCATCCTGCGGCAGGAAACAGGAAGACACTCTGTAAGTGTAAGCATCGGATGTGCGAGCTGGGTTACTGTACACGGCTGACGATAAAGCAGCGAATGACAGGGCAGAGTATGGTCCTTATAGGGATCCCTTGAAGCCCGCCGGTTCTTTTGCTGCGTAGTTTGCAGCATTAGAACCGCTGCGCGCTTCACGGAGCGAGAGCATGTCCCTATGAGGACCATACTCTGCCCTGTCATTCGCGGGAAGTTTATGGAAGCCATGGACAATAACCCGAGCTGGAATACTTTTAATTCCGAATGCGAAATTCCCTTCCCCAAACGCCCGATTTGTGTTAGAATATGACTAACAACTGCTTCATGTGATTGAAAGAGAGGTGGTTTTATGGAAAAAGTTTATACAATATGCATGGTGATTGGGATCACAGTCCCTCTGGTCATGCTGATTTTCCACGGTCTGTTCGATGCGTTAGACGGTGCGGGGGATGCGGTGAGCAGTATCTTAGACGGTCTGCACATAGATTTTGATCTGGATATAGGCGATACCTCCATCGGTCTGCTCCCGTTGTCCATTCACAGCATCTGCGCGGGACTGCTTCTGTTTGGCACCTGCGGCCGGCTGATCTACCGCGGGGATAATCTGGTGCTCACGAATGTGATTTCTGTGGCCGCAGGTTATGTGGCGGCAGTCATCGTGCATACATTTATTAAAAAGCTTAAGAAGGTGGAGAATACGACCTATTCCAAGGAACAGCTGCTGCTGTTTGACGCAAAAGTTGTGAATACCATACTGCCAGGTTCTTTCGGTTCCATCAGCGTAAGCACCTTTGACGGAATCACGAACTCGTTTCCGGCCAAGGCGGAAGATCCGCATGAAACCATCCGCCAGGATGAGATTGTTTCCATCGTGCGGTTTGAGAGAAACGTGGCGATCGTCAAGATTAAGGACTTGGCCAGGAAGTATGAAGAAGCGCAAGAAAACAGAGCTTGAGTGAGAAATCACTTAATATAAAGCTAAACGGAGGGAATACAAATGTTTGACTGGATGAGTGGCACCACTGTTACCGTTGTCGCCTGCGTTGTGGGAATCCTGATCATACTGCTGGTGATCCTGTCCATGTGGAAAAAGGTTCCGCAGGATAAGGCGGCGGTTGTAACAGGTCTGCACAAGAGGATTATCACCGGCGGGGGCGGTATTGTAATCCCCGTATTTGAGCGGATCGATTATATCTCTCTGGGCAATATCCAGCTGGATGTGATTACGGAAGAGAGCATGTCGTCCCAGGGCGTACCCATCGGAGTTGTGGGCACCGCCGTAATCAAGGTGAAAAATGAGCAGGGCTCCATATTCAATGCAATCGAGCAGTTTACAGGGCGCAATGAAAAGGAAATCGAAACGGCGATCCGCAACACGGCTACCAACGTGCTGGAAGGCAAGCTGCGTGAGATCGTTTCCAATATGACCGTAGAGGAGATCTACAGGGACAGAGAAACATTTTCCGCCAGAGTACAGGAAGTGGTTGGGACAGAGCTGATGGAGATGGGCCTTGAAGTGAAGGTGTTCACGATCAAGGATATCAACGATTCCAACGGATATATCCAGGCGCTCGGCGTAAAGCAGATCGCGGAAAAGAAGAAGGATGCCGAGATCGCCAAGGCAGAGGCGGACAGAGAGACACAGATCGAGACTTCCAAAGCCAGAAGAGCCGGCGAGCAGGCCAGACTGCAGGCGGAGTCAGAGATTTCAGAGGCAGCCAAGTTAAAGCTGGTCAAAGAAGCTTCCTATATGCAGGAACAGCAGGCAGCCAAGGCTAAGGCGGATGCCGCTTATGAGATACAGAAAAACATCACTCAGAAAGAAATCGTATCTGCGGAGATGGACGCCGAGCTGTTGAGGCAGGAGCGCCAGAAGGATATCGAGGCTGCTCAGGTTCAGATCGAGATTGCCAAAGAGCAGAAGAACATAGAGCTGGCGCAGAAACAGGCTGAACGCAAGAAAGAAAGCCTGCGCGCCGAAGTGCTGGAGCCTGCGGTAGCCGATAAGGAAAAACAGCAGACCCAGGCGGATGCGGAGAAATACCGCAAGATCGCTGAGGCGGAGGCACAGGCAGAGGCCCAGAAGAAATTTGCACAGGCGGAAGCGGAAGCCAGGAAGCTGAAGGCGATCGCTGAGGCGGAGGCAATCCGCAGCACAGGCCAGGCTGAGGCGGAAGTCATCAGCAGAAAGGGCCAGGCGGAAGCCGATTCCATCCGCGCCAGAGGTATCGCGGAAGCGGAGGCCATGGAGAAAAAGGCCGAGGCATACCAGAAGTATACCGGCGCTGCTGTGGCAGAGATGCTGATCGACGTGCTGCCGGATGTGGCGGGCAAGATCGCACAGCCTCTTTCCCAGATCGAAAAGATCATCATCATGGACGGCCAGGGTGGCGGAAACGGTGTTTCCAATGTGGCCGGCAATGTTACCGGCGTTATGACCCAGGTATTTGAATCCATGAAGGAAGTCACCGGCATTGACCTTAGTGACATCGTAAAAGCCAAAGGCTATGACGCCCAGGTCACCAGAAACATCAATGTGAACACCGGCGGAAATAAAAATCTGGACGGTGAAGCGGTGGATACGATCGTATCCATGGCAGGGCTTGACAAGGACGGGGACATCTAACAGTTCAGACATCCAATGTGAAAAATAGTACAAAAACAGTCTTATGAGCAAGCTCAACGCCTGCTTTTGCACTATTTTTCCCGCCGTCTGAACTGTTACAATAAAATAAAAGAATTTTCTTGACAATCGAAAACGGAATCGATATAATAAGTAGGCGTGCGAGTGTGCGCCTACTTTTTATGCAATCGTGAGTGGTTGCGGTCGTGTGAAAGGCAGTAAGCAGGATTCGTAGGTGATTATAAAAATCAGGAGGTGAAAAATATGCCTACATTCAACCAGTTAGTAAGAAAGGGAAGACAAACCGCTGTTAAGAAGAGCACGGCTCCCGCTCTGTTAAAAGGATACAACTCCTTAAAGAAGAGAGCGACGGACGATGCGGCTCCTCAGAAGAGAGGTGTTTGCACCGCTGTTAAGACAGCAACCCCTAAGAAGCCTAACTCAGCGCTTAGAAAAATTGCCAGAGTTCGTCTTTCTAATGGTATCGAAGTAACAAGCTATATCCCCGGCGAAGGCCACAACCTTCAGGAGCATAGCGTTGTTCTGATCAGAGGCGGCAGGGTAAAAGACTTACCCGGTACCAGATATCATATCATTAGAGGTACACTTGATACCGCAGGTGTGGCGAACAGAAGACAGGCACGTTCTAAGTACGGTGCTAAGAGACCTAAGAAATAAGCCGTTTTGGACTGACAGCTTATAATTAGGCGGATCGTCATTCACAATTATTTTGAGTAGTGCCGGAATGAAGCATATTTTGAACCATTTATGAGAACGCGCGCTTTATGTGCGCCGTGCCGGTCCTTAGGACCGGTGACAATAGATGAACGTTTAAGAATATCCACAGTGTGAGAACACACCATACCGAGCGCGAAACACAAGGACATTTGTGAGTACCGATGAATTAATGAGAGCCCGTAAAACCGGGTAATATTAAGGAGGGAAGTAACGTGCCACGTAAAGGACATACACCAAAAAGAGATGTATTGGCCGATCCCATGTATAATAATAAAGTGGTTACAAAGTTAATCAACAATATTATGCTGGACGGCAAAAAGGGTGTTGCACAGAAGATCGTATACGGAGCTTTTGGCAAAGTCGAGGAGAAGGCTGGAAAGCCTGCTCTGGAAGTATTTGAAGAGGCTATGAACAACATCATGCCTGTTCTGGAAGTAAAAGCAAAACGTATCGGCGGTGCGACCTATCAGGTACCAATCGAAGTAAAACCGGACAGAAGGCAGGCTCTGGCTCTGCGCTGGCTGACCATGTTCTCCCGCAAGAGAGGCGAGAAAACACAGGAAGACAGATTGGCAAATGAAATTCTTGACGCAGCTAACAACACTGGCGCAGCCGTTAAGAGAAAAGAAGACATGCACAAGATGGCAGAGGCAAACAAGGCGTTCGCTCATTACAGATTCTAGTTTTTGCCAGTCTTGCTGCTTAGCTTAAGAAGGAGGAAATTTCCTTGGCTGAAAGACAATATCCATTAGAGAGAACCAGAAACATCGGTATCATGGCGCATATTGACGCCGGTAAGACCACTCTTACCGAGCGTATACTGTTCTATACCGGTGTGAATTATAAGATTGGCGATACTCATGAAGGTACTGCGACCATGGACTGGATGGCGCAGGAACAGGAGAGGGGTATTACGATTACTTCAGCTGCCACCACATGTCACTGGACTTTGGAAGAAAAGACGAAACCCAAAGAAGGCGCTCTGGAGCACCGTATCAATATCATTGATACGCCTGGCCACGTTGACTTTACCGTTGAGGTAGAGCGTTCACTGCGTGTGCTGGACAGTGCTGTCGGCGTGTTCTGTGCGAAGGGCGGCGTTGAGCCACAGTCAGAAAACGTTTGGCGTCAGGCTGATAAGTACAACGTTCCGAGAATGGCATTTATCAATAAGATGGATATCATGGGTGCAGATTTCTTTAACGCTGTGAGCATGATCAAGTCCAGGCTGGGTCATAACGCAGTTCCGATTCAGCTTCCGATTGGTAAAGAAGACAATTTCAAGGGTATCATAGACCTGTTTGAAATGCAGGCCTATATCTATAACGACGAAAAGGGCGAAGACATCACGGTATGTGAAATTCCCGAGGATATGAAGGATCAGGCGGAAGAATACCGCACCGCTATGGTGGAGTCCATCTGTGAGACGGATGACGACCTGATGATGGAATATCTGGAAGGTGAAGAGCCTTCTGTGGAAGCACTGAAGGCAGCTCTTAGAAAAGCAACCATTTCCGTGCAGATCATTCCTGTGCTCTGCGGTACGGCATACAGAAACAAAGGCGTTCAGAAGCTTCTGGATGCGGTTCTCGAGTATATGCCCGCTCCCACAGATATTCCTTCTATAGAAGGAACGGATATGGACGGCAACACGGTTGTGAGACATTCTTCCGATGACGAGCCGTTTGCGGCTCTGGCATTCAAGATCATGGCCGACCCGTTTGTAGGAAAGCTGGCGTTCTTCCGCGTATATTCCGGAACGCTCAATTCCGGCTCCTATGTGCTCAATGCCACGAAAGGCAAGAAAGAGCGTGTAGGCCGTATCCTGCAGATGCATGCTAATAAGAGAGAAGAACTGGACAAGGTATATTCAGGAGATATTGCCGCAGCGGTTGGTCTGAAATTCACCACCACCGGCGATACGATCTGTGACGATCAGCATCCGGTTATTCTGGAGTCCATGGAGTTCCCTGAACCGGTTATCGGCGTTGCAATCGAGCCGAAGACGAAAGCCGGACAGGATAAGATGGGTGAAGCGCTTGCCAAACTGGCAGAAGAGGATCCGACCTTCCGCGTATCCACGAATGTGGAGACCGGTCAGACCATCATCGAAGGTATGGGCGAGCTGCATCTGGAAATCATCGTGGACAGACTTCTGCGTGAATTCAAGGTGGAGGCAAATGTAGGCGCGCCTCAGGTTGCTTACAAAGAAGCGTTCACTAAGATGGTGGAAGTGGACAGCAAGTATGCGAAGCAGTCCGGTGGACGTGGACAGTACGGACATGCCAAGGTTCGTTTTGAGCCCATGGATCCCAACGGTGAGAAGACCTACGAATTCGTATCCGCGATTGTCGGCGGTGCGATTCCGAAAGAATATATCCCTGCGGTAGACGCAGGTATCCAGGAAGCCACCAAGTGCGGTGTCCTGGCAGGCTACCCGGTACTGGGTGTTAAGGCCACCGTATACGATGGTTCTTACCATGAAGTCGACTCCAGTGAAATGGCATTTAAGATCGCCGGTTCCATGGCGTTTAAGGATGCGATGCACAAGGGCGGCGCAGTGCTGCTTGAGCCGATCATGAAAGTGGAAGTTACGACTCCGGAAGATTATATGGGAGATGTTATCGGTGATATCAATTCCCGCCGCGGCCGTATCGAGGCTTTCGAAGATGTAAATGGTTCCAAGCTGATTAAAGGATTTGTTCCGCTGGCTGAAATGTTCGGTTATGCTACTGACTTAAGAAGCAAGACCCAGGGCCGCGGTGCCTATTCCATGTTCTTTGACAGATATGAGCCCGTACCGAAGAGTGTACAGGAAAAAGTAATCGCTGCCAAAGAGAAATAATGCTTGAAAATATCGGTGTTATATCCTATAATAATACCAGCTATCTAAACCCAAAAATCAATAATGCCCGCCGACGGGCGATTATGAAGGAGGACTTTTAACAATGTCTAAAGCTAAATTTGAAAGAAGCAAGCCGCATTGTAACATTGGTACAATTGGCCACGTTGACCACGGTAAGACAACTTTAACAGCTGCTATCACCTACACACTGTTCAAGAGATATGGTTTAGGCGAAGAAGTAGCATTTGATCAGATCGACAAGGCTCCGGAAGAGAGAGAGCGTGGTATCACAATCTCCACTTCTCACGTAGAGTATGAGACTCCGAACAGACACTACGCACACGTAGACTGCCCCGGACATGCTGACTATGTAAAGAACATGATCACCGGCGCTGCACAGATGGATGGTGCTATCCTGGTTGTAGCTGCTACCGATGGTGTTATGGCTCAGACGAGAGAGCATATCCTGCTGGCTCGTCAGGTAGGCGTTCCTTACGTTGTTGTATTCATGAACAAATGTGATATGGTAGACGACGAAGAACTGCTTGAGCTGGTTGATATGGAAATCAGAGAGCTGTTAAACGAGTATGATTTCCCGGGCGATGACACACCGATCATTCAGGGTTCCGCTCTGAAGGCTCTGGAAGATCCCATGGGACCGTGGGGAGACAAGATTGTTGAACTGTTCGAGATCATCGACAAGTATATTCCGGATCCGATCAGAGATACAGATAAGCCTTTCCTGATGCCTGTAGAGGACGTATTCTCTATCACAGGCCGTGGTACGGTTGCTACCGGTAGAGTAGAGCGTGGTACAATCCATGTATCCGACGAAGTTGAAATCGTTGGTCTGAAGGATGAAAACCGTAAGGTTGTCTGCACCGGCGTTGAGATGTTCCACAAGCTGCTGGACGAAGGACAGGCTGGTGATAACATCGGTGCTCTGCTTCGTGGTGTTCAGAGAAACGAAATCGAAAGAGGCCAGGTTCTGGCTAAACCCGGTTCCGTTACCTGCCACAAGAAATTTACAGCACAGGTTTACGTACTGACCAAAGATGAAGGTGGACGTCATACTCCTTTCTTCAACAACTACAGACCTCAGTTCTATTTCAGAACAACCGACGTAACCGGTGTCTGCAATCTGCCGGAAGGCGTTGAGATGTGCATGCCTGGTGATAACGTAGAGATGACCATCGAGCTGATCCACCCGATCGCTATGGAGCAGGGTCTTACTTTCGCTATCCGTGAAGGCGGACGTACAGTTGGTTCAGGCCGTGTTGCTACCATTATCGAGTAATCGCTGTTAAATACAGTAAAATAAAGGCTCCCGAGGATTAGGCGGAGGCTCATAAGGAAGTAAATGAAATTTTTCGGTAGAACCGGCGTGGCGGAAGTCACGCCGGTTTTTCTGTGGTTGCAGGCAGCTCCGGTTTTTGAAGAGGGATCCGAATCTTACCCACATAAGTAAAGTAAATCTCAATCGTCACATGCTTTCTTCCGTCAATTTTCTCCGGGTTATGGATGACGATTTTTTCAATCAGTTCGTTGACTGTCGCAGCGTCAAGCTCCTGTATATCGGAATATCGTTCTGCGAGCTGTAAGAAACGTCCTATATCCGAGACCTGCTCGGCTTCTTCTGTGATTTCACGCTCCAGTGTTTCGGAAAGCTGCCGGATTTCCGACTGTTCCGTTTCATATTGTGCAGATAACTTCTGAAAACGAAGGTCGCTCAGTTTTCCCAGAACATTATCTTCATAAAGGTGCTGGATGATTTTATCCAAGTTCTCCATGCGCTTCTGTGCACCGGACAGGGCTTTTCGTTTCTGCGCCAGTTCTGCTTTTCGGCTGGCTTCATCCTGCATCAGCATTTCCTGCGTGAAGTCATCCTGAAACAGCCGCACATAGGTCAGCGTCCGCTGAACACATTCCAGTACCCGTTTATACAGCGTGATTTCACGGATATAGTGAATCTGGCAAGAACCGGTATTGCTTTTGTAATTGGAACAGACAAAATGATCTTGCGAATCATCTTTGTAGCTGTTGCAGGTACAGTAATAGAGCTTAGCTCCGCAGTCAGCACAGCGGACAAGGCCGGAGAAAATGCTTGTCTTGCCGGTCTTGGTTGCCCTGCGTTTATTTTCCCTGAGAGCCTGTATCCGTTCCCATTGTCCGTACTCAATGATTGCCGATTGTGTTCCTTCAAATATCCGTTGATTTTCTTTCGGATTTTCCAGTCGCTTTTTGAATTTCAGGGATTTTGTATAAGTCTTGAAGTTGACTGTACAGCCGGTATATTCCCGCCGTTCCAAAATACCGGCGATTGACTTTCTGTTCCATCCATATAAATTATCTGGCATTGTCCAGCTTTTCTGTTTGGCATGGTAGGCGGTGACGGTCAGCACCTTTTCTGCTGTCAGTATTTTGGCTATCTGCATCGGACCTTTCCCTGCAATACACAGGTCAAAAATACGCTGCACCACCTTAGCCGCTTCTTCATCCACAATCCATTTCTTTTTGTCCTGCGGGTCTTTGATATAGCCGTAGGGCGGGTTGCTGGCAAGGTGTTCCCCGGCTTCACCCCGCATTCTGACAACTGCCCGGATTTTCTTGCTGGTGTCCTTTGCGTAATAATCATTGAACACATTTTTGAAAACGGCAAAATCATTTTCTCCTTTCGCGCTGTCCACATCATCATTGATTGCGATGAAGCGAACGTCGTAAGCCGGGAAAATGAAATCCTGCAAACGCCCCATATAGGAATACTCCCTGCCGAGCCGGGACAGGTCTTTGACAATCAGTGTGGAAACAGAATAGTCCTCCACATATTTCATCATTTCCTGAAATCCGGGTCTTTGAAAGTTCGTTCCTGAAAATCCGTCGTCTACAAATAACATGGTGTTGCGGAAACCGTGTTCTACGGCATATTTGGAGAGCAGTGCCTTTTGATTGGTGATACTGTTGGATTCTCCGTCAAGGGCATCGTCCTGGCTTAAACGGCAATATAAAGCTGTGATTTTATCTGGCTGCTGGTTCATAAGTAGCTCCTTTCCTCCCGAAAAAGGGATAACAGCCAGGTAAACGGTTACCTGTATTATAACGCATTCTTTCTGTTATTTCAGCCTCCCTCATTTATATTTCCTCCAAGTTTTTTGCAATCATCCGGCGCAGCTTGTTCAGCACACTTTCCGCATCATCACCAGCATAATGAGGAATCACATGGTAAACCGTGTTGCCCTCCACGGTGATATGTTCCTCGGTATCAAAATCAAATTCAAACACACCGTCTTTGAAATGCTCTGCCACACGTTCCGCCACCTCCGGTTTCAGAAACTGCGGAAGTGTACTCAAATCTTTTTTATCTGCCATTCAGTCAGTTCTCCTTTCCTGTTGTCGGAATTCTCAGGGTAATTACTGCCGGTCTGCCAAGCCCCTGTTTCCTACGGATAATCAGTCCGCTGCGCTCTAATTCCTGAAACGCACGGGTCGTTACCTGACGGCTCCGGTGCAGCTTCCCTTTTGCTTCTTCTACTGTAAAATACAGCCGTACCGTTCCGTCTATTTTCCGGCTCTCCAAAGCGTCGGATTATCCACTGCCGGAAAGACAGCTTTGGGGCAGTGCAGAGTGTCCGTTTTTCCAGTCTCTGAAATTCCAAGACAGGATACCCCCGTTTTTGAGCGAACTCTAAAATGCATGAAATATAAGAGAAATAGATACCACCTAATCGGGAAAATCCCGGATAGGTGAAATTACCTCTGCGGACAGTTTCAAGACTGTTTTACGGATGTAGAAGGGATTTATACTGCCTGCCCGCTGACAAGTGTTGAAGCGTCCAGCAATATCAAGGTTTTTTCGCTTCTAATTGTCCGCATAGGAGCCTTCTTTTACGGTCGCTGGCATTCTTCTGTTTTCGATGCACCTTTGCCGCACAGGACTTACAATATTTCGCCCGGTTAGAGCCGGGAAGAAACGGCTGGCCGCAGACAGCGCACCGTTTCATGTTGCCCCTGTGTAACAGAGCTGTTTCCAAAGGATTGTCCAATGGAAGAACCGCAATCCGAAACCATCTGCATAAAAGCGAGTAGGAAATGCTCTGGACACAGACGCATTCCTCTCCGTCATCCAGCATGATGCAGTTTCCGTTATCATAATTACAGCACGCATGAACTAATTTCCTTGCCTTCCGGTATTGGCTATAATCCATGACCGGTATTTTATCTTTTATATGCTTCACCTCCTGACTGTCAAAAAATATCCATTCACTATTCCGTACATTTTTGGGGTCTTTTTGAAAACTTCACAAAAAATTCACAATTTACCCTATCAGAAGTGGCAGCCAAAAAATCCCTCCATTATTCAGTACATATTTCAGGAGAAAGTTGCCGTCTGTCCTGAGAAAATACAAAAAAATTCACACCGCAGGTTTTACCCTATGGTGTGAATTTATGGCAACGAAAACTTATATCCGATTCCGGTAACACTTTTGATATAGTCGGGATCGCCTGGGTCTATCTTTAATTTTTTCCTTAGATTACATATATGGTTGTTAATTGCTTTTCGTGAATAGTAGGTATAATCCTCTTTCCAGACCAAATCCATGATAAGTTCATAAGTAACTACCCGCTTTGGATTGCTGGCAAGCAAGAACAATATATCAAACTCTTTGACTGTCAGACATATTTCCTGTTCACGAACAGTCACAAGTCGTTGTTCCAGACAGAGATATAAATCACCTTCCCGTATTTCTGTAAGAAGATTGCTGTCTTGCCAGGCGTATCTCGAAAAATGTTGGTATAAAGAACAGGCATCTGTTGTCTCAGAGTATTCAAGAAGGAAGTGAGCAAGTTCCTGTCGCTGAGTTTTAGTCAGTAGTAGCACCAACTTTTCCCCAATCCGTTTTCCGGATTCTAATATATCCAGTACAACTAATTTCCCATGTTATCACAACCGTTCTGATGTTTTGCCAATTATTATAATATAATCCCATTGACAATCAACCCTGTCGCCAGGGAAAACAACATCATATAGCCAATATAGAGTAAAAAACATCTCATTCCAAGAACAATTTTTACTGCACCCAAATTCGTGATTTTGGTGGCGGGGCCGGTAATCATAAACGCCGCCGCGCTCCCCATAGACATTCCATCCATTAACCAGCCCTGCAAAAGAGGAATCGTTCCGCCTCCGCAGGCATACAGCGGTACGCCGACGGTTGCTGCCATCAGAACGCCGAAGGCTTCGTTCCCTCCGAATATGGAGGTCATCATATCAGACGGTACATACCGCTGAAACAATGCGGAAAGCACGATACCAATCAAGAAGTATATTCCGGTTGCCTTGACATTCCTGCCGAGATTTTTCAAAAATCGAATCAGAATGTTCGGGTCAACGTCACGGCTCCGGGGTTCGGAAAATCCTTCGAAATTGAAAAACGGTTTGTTTCGATAAAAAATACGCACCAGCAGACCGGCAGCAATGCCGCACACAAAGCAGGAGACGATCCGCACGACCAATGCGGTCGTTCCCAGCGCCGCACTGTATAGGATCAGCTGCGGATTCAAGAGGATGGAGGACATCATAAACGCCGCCAGCCAGTCATCTTTGATTCCGCCTTTGGAAAAGGAAGCAGCAATGGGAATGGTTCCGTACATGCACAGCGGAGAAGCGATCCCAAGAACACTGGCGGCAACAATGCCCAATATACCAATCTTTTTCTCACCGATTGCGCGAAAGGTGTTATGTATCTTGTCTTTGAGAAAGACAGAGACAGCGGAGCCCAGCAGCATACCCAGCACCCAATAGGGAAAGAGCTGCTCCAGCTGAACGCTGAAATAGTACCAAAGGTAAACACTCTCGCGTCTTATGATTTCAAACATGACATCCCTCCTTACAGCAGCCGGCAGGAACCGTCCGGCGCATAATAAAATTCCGATTTGTCTTCAGATTCAAACAGTTCCAACATCAGATCCAAATCCCGTGCAAGCGGGTACTCTTTGATCCGGCTGCGTTTCAGCCAGAATACCCGACCTTCCGGGGATGATTGTAAATGCCCCTCAAACCGGTCGCTCTTGAAAAGCAAGATTACATATCTTCCGCCGTTCTCCATGGAAAACTGCTTGATTCCGCAAAGAGAGGGGGTCTTGATCTGATATCCGGTTTCTTCCCAGACCTCCCGGATCACAGATTCCACAAAAGATTCTCCCGATTCCACGTGACCGCCGGGAAAGGCAAGACCATCCCAGGCAGTGCCGATCCGTTCCTGCACCAAAATACGCCCGGCTTGGTCGGAAACCATACAAAGAGTCGTAAAAACAGCCTGTTCCACGGCGGCCACCCCTTTCTCAGTTATTCGTCGATGGAAACCAGCTGATAGGTCCGGCTGCCCAGACCGATCTTCTCTGCCTGCTCCAGCGTATGTAATCCATTTCTGGACTCAATACGGTTAATCAGTGACTGCCCATCCTCCGCAGCATAAACCAGATCCACACAGGCCTGGTCAACCGCTACCGGGTCAAAGGATGCAAGGATGCCAATGTCGTGCATATCCGGCTCAGCAGGGTTTCCATCACAGTCGCAGTCAACACTCAGACGGTTCATCACATTGATATAGAGGATGTTTCCGTCCAGTGAGTTGACCACAGATTTTCCGGCTTCCGCCATGGATTCCAGAAAGGCATCCTGCTCGCCGCTCCACATACTGCCGCCTTTACCTCCGGTATGAATATTTGTCTTTCCTTCCGAGGAGGCAATGCCGATGGAAATATTCTTAATGGCTCCGCCGTAACCAGCCATGGCATGACCTTTGAAGTGCGACAGCACCACAAAATAATCATAGTTTTCAAAGTGGGCGCCTACATAGTTTTCCGTCAGATTATCGCCGCCCTCCACCGGCAGTGTGATGGAGCCTTCCTCATCCATAATGTCTACATCGGCTATGGCGGTATAACTGTGATCCTCGGCTACCTGATAGTGCATGGCCGTATTGGAACGGGAGCCGCCATAAGCAGTATTGCACTCCACAATGGTCGCCTCCAGCGACTGCACCAGATCGCCAATCAGATCGGTTCGCAGATAGTTGCTTCCCGGTTCGCCGGTAGACAGTTTCACGGCTATGTTGCCGGTGGGGGAAGCCTCCAGTGCATCGTAGATGGCCATGAGTCCCTCGGAGCTGATGTCGGTAGTCATATAAACTGCCGGCGCGTCTCCATTAACGGTTGTGTCTGCTCCTACACCGGAATCCGTTTCACTTTCGCTGCTTTCGGGATCGGAGGACGGCGTTTCCGGCTGGCTGTTTTGTGTGGTTGGATTGCTCGATTCCTGAACCGGTTCTGTTTGGCCGCAGCCTGCAAGGCAAACGGTAAAAAGAGCCGCGGCGAATAGGGCCGCAATTCCTTTTCTTTTCATTGATTGCTCCTTTCTGCGCACTGCGCTTGATCGATCGATTTCATTATTCGGATTTTTCCAAAGTCACGGTAAAATTCTCTGCTTGTGCGGCAATATCTTCTATTCCCGCTTCCAATCTGCCCAACGAGATCAGACCGTTGGAGTAATTAAAATCCTGATAGAACAGAGAGAGGTTTCCCCATGGAGCGTATAGGCAGAGGTCGCCCGGCGAAGGGTCGTAGCCCTCCAGCTCATCCGCAGAGGGAAGCTGCTGTCCTTCCGGGAGATATGCGATCTTTTCTACACTGTTATAATCTTCAAAGGTCACTTCCAACGGCAGCATATCGTAGAGCGCATCGGCAACCGGGTTCTCATATAGGGTAATTTCATACGACTGTCCGTCTATTGTCATCAGAACCTGCCTCTGATCGGGTTCCGCAGGTTCCGATTCCGTGTCTTGGGGAATTTCCGGCTCTACGGACGGTTCCGGCACGGATTCCGGGGTCTCTTCATTCGAAGTCTGCGAAGAAGCAGGCGGGGATACGCTTTCCCCATCCGTATCGCTTTCCGACTGACAAGCCGCAAGGGAAACCACAAGCAGCATTGCCGCCATCAAGCTTAACAGCTTTTTCATACATTTTCCTTTCCGGCGGCTGCTTTTTTCGCACCGCCAAGCTTTCTCAATCCCTTTGAAAGATAATGGGCAGCAAATACCCAAAGCCCCATCAGGCAGATATAGTCCAGATAGAACGACCAGATCGGCTCCTCATAGTCCAAAAAGACAAACTCTGACTGCAAGAGCAAATAGGTTGTGAAATCCCGGCTGATAAATACAAAAACACCATAAGCCGCAATCAGCATTCCGATCAGGCACAGCAGTATTTTGCGTGTATTTGATGGAGTTTTCATGCCCATTCTCTTTTTCGCCATGCCCAAAAACATATTCCAGTGCAGGCCCAGATGAACGCTCATCAGGATAAAGCCCCAATAAGCGCCCAGAATATGCAGCCTTCTGGCCAGCGCCATCCCGCCGTCAATGGGCAGGAATGCAAATACATGACGGGACATGGCAATACCGCTGTACATCTGCGCCAGCATTGCAATCAAAAGCAGCATGTCCACACTGACTTGGAGCGCCCTCATGGGTGTGCATCTGCCTTTGAACAGGGTCTTATACCAATTTCGATTTAGGAAATGATGTGCAAGAAACAAAATGAGCATCCCGGCTCCGACCCATTCGTGGGCTGCTTCGCCCCACAGCTGGTAACCCATCAAAACCAACAACGCCAGCGTCATCAGCACATCTACCACGATTTTTATGATGGCAGTTGGTTTCATCCCTTTACCCTCCTATTCGTTTTCCCATGGCATATGCTTCTTGGGGGAATCGCGTGCGTTTTGTCATTTGAACAGTTCCGCAGCCAACCCCCAGAATTTCTCCTTGATTCTGAAAATTCAAGTAGCGGCACAGGGTTTCGTAATGTGTTTTCACGTCCTGCATCGTCCAGCTATTGCTGTCCCAGGCGGCGACAATCAGGGCGGTTTTCAGCCCCTTCTCCGTCAGCTGTCCATTGAAGCTGTAAAAACGGTCAATGACGGTTTTCATCTGTGCGGAAAAGCCGAAATAATAAAGCGGCGTCACAAAAACAGCCATATCGGAATCCAAAAGCTGTTCCCGCAGAACAGTCATATCATCTTTTTGCACACATGGGCCCGACATTCCACAGGCGCCGCAGCCCAAACAGGGATTCAGTTTGGTATGCCCGGCGTCAAACACTGTCACATCATGCCCGGCTTCCTCAGCGCCTCGTCTAAACTCCGCTGCCAACAGATTGGAAGAACCATGCTTATGCGGGCTGCTTTCAATCACCAAAATCTTCATTGCTCATCCCCCCTTATAAACCCAGACTTTTTACCCAGGAAGAAACCTCGCTCATAGAAGCGGAAGCGCTCAGCTTCTTACCCGGCAAAACCTTTGCCGACGGACAGCTCTTTTCCAGAATGGAGGCCGTCTTGCCCATGCCGCTGCCGCCCGAAGTGGCAAAGGGGATCACCGTTTTGCCGGAAAAATCATAGCTTTCCAAAAATGTCTGTACGATCCGCGGCGCTTCGTACCACCAGATAGGGAACCCCACAAATACCACATCGTACTGCGCCATATTCTCTACCGGTACGGCAATGGCGGGGCGGGCAGCCTTATCATTCATCTCCACGCTGCTGCGGCTCTGCTTGTTGTTCCAATTCAAATCGGCATTGGTGTAAGGGGAAGCCGGTTTGATCTCATACAATTCCCCGCCTGCTGCGTCCGCCAATGTATTTGCCAGTCTTTCCGTTGCGCCGCTGGCAGAAAAATAAGCAACCAATGTTTTGCTCATCATCAAATCCTCCTTGTTATAATTTGCTGTATTCCTCATCGGTGACTGCTTCCAGCCATTCATTGACGGCGTTCTCGCCCGGCACCTCTACTGCCAGATGGGAAAACCAGCCGTCCTTCGCCGCGCCATGCCAATGCTTCACGCCCGCCGGAATCACGACGACATCGCCGGGATGAAGCAGCTGCGGCTCTTTGCCCCATTCCTGATACCAGCCCTGCCCTTCGGTGCAAAGAAGAAGCTGTCCACCGTTTTTATCCGCATGGTGAATGTGCCAGTTGTTACGGCAGCCTGGCTCAAACGTCACGTTTGCGATAGCTACACCGGATGTGGCGAGCATTTTCAAATAGCTCTGCCCGGTGAAATACTGCGCAAATCCATCGTTGGGCTGCCCCAGCCCAAACAGTCCTCCATGGGCGCTTTCGTGGGCGTCATCCTCGTTCCAAATCTCCTTCGCCATACGAAAGGCTGCCCACGCCTTGGGCCACCCGGCGTAAAAGGCCGCATGGGTAAGGATCTCTGCAATTTCTTCCTTTGTGATCCCATTCTTTTTCGCGGTTTCCAGATGGTATTGGAAAGAAGAATCCACAAGCCCCTGAGACATCAGGGCAACCACTGTGACCAGAGAGCGATCCCGCAGGGAAAGCTTATCCTCCCGGTTCCACACCTCGCCAAAAAGCACATCATCGTTCAGTTCCGCAAATTTGGGAGCAAACTCGCCCAGATCCCGGCGGCCTGCTGTTTGCTTTACGGCCATTTTTACACCTCCTTATTTCTGTCGCTGATCAGCTGCCCGCCGACCCCCACATTATCCAGTTCATTTTCTTTGATGAACACATAAAACCCCGCTTCGGGCAGCCCTGTCACCCTCGCGGCTGTCTCTGTAAACTCTTTTGCCAGAGTACGCTTTTGTTCTTTTGTCAGCTTTGCAGCCTCCATTGTAATTACAGGCATTATATTTCCTCCGTTTCTAATCAAAAAATGGGGAGAAGCGGGCAAAAGCAGCCGCTTCTCCCCAAGCAAAAATTATGCCATGGGATTTTCCCAGGAACCTCTGGTGTCCACATTCGCTTTCTTTGCAAGAACCTCCAAAGTTTCCATCTCCTCGGCGCTCAGCACAACCTTGGCTGCTTTCGCGGCATCCTCTGCATGAGAGGGCTTGGTTACGCCAATGATCGGACGCGTGCCCTTGGCAATAGCCCAGGCAATGGCTACCTGCGGCACGCCCACATTGTGGTTCGCCGCCATCTCACGCATAGCATTGATCAGCTCCTCCAGCTGCGGCAGGATGGGATTATAGGTATCGCCGCGCTGGCTGCCCTCCGGCAGAGGATTCTTGGTATCGTACTTCCCGCTGAGCGCGCCCTGCTCCAGAACCATATAGGCGTAGAAGTCGATGTTGTTTTCTTTGCAGTAGTCCAGAATACCGGCATCCTCGGAAGAACGGTAGAGCAGGCTGTAATGATTCTGAACGGCGGAAATATGCACGCCTTCCTTGCTGAGAATTTCTTCTGCCCGCTTGATCTGCGCCAGATTGTGGTTGGAAACGCCAACCTGACCCACCTTACCGCTCTTTACAAGAGAAACCAAGCCGGGCGTCCAGCGTTCCACATCGGCAGGATTGTGAATCCAGTAGACGTCAATATAATCGGTTCCCATGCGCTTCATGCTGGCGTCGCACATCTCCGCTACCGGGTCTGCGCCGCTGCCTGCAATCTGAGGGGTGAATTTGGTGGAAAGGATGACATTCTCGCGGGGATAGGTCTTGGCAAACGCACCCAGAATATCCTCAGATGCCCCCATGCCATATACCGTTGCCGTGTCCCAGAGAGTAAGGCCCTCACGCATTGCTGCGTCAAACACTTCTTTCAGCTTAGATTCGCCCAGATGGTTACCGAACACCTGATCGCCGCCTGCGGCGCCAACGCCCCAAGACCAGGTTCCAAGTGCGATTTTCGGGAAATTTTTGTTGTTATTCATAGTATTGTTCTCCTTTTTTCTTTGTGTTTTAGTTTTCAGAAATTCCATTGGTGGAAAGCCACTCGCTCACATCATCCGGCATACTGCTTCCGCCGGAGTAATGAATGGAAAGGGCTTCGCCCATTGCTGCGTCCGGCACGAGCTTTGAAATAGCGGTCAGGCTTTGACCAAAACGTCCGCCGCCGTGGCTGCAAAACGGTAGGATCGTTTTACCGGAAAAATCATATTCTTCAAGGAAAGAAGCAACCGGCATGGGGATGGATGCCCACCAGTTGGGATAGCCCAGGATGATGGTGTCATACTGCTCCATGTTTTCCACATGGCTTGCAAGTTCCGGCCGCGCCTGCTCGTTCTGATCCCTCTGTGCTTCATCCAATACGGTGTTGTAATCATCGGAGTAGGGATTGAGCATCGTGATCTCAAACAAATCTGCTCCGGTCTGGCTTTGGATTTCTTCTGCAACGCCCTGTGTGTTGCCGCCCCAGGAGAAATATGCAATCAAGATATTCCCATCACCGGAAGCGTTGTTGCCGGCAGCAGAGCCGGATACGGAGCCAGAGCCGGCCATCGCATTTCGCACTAGGCGAATACCGATGTTAAAGCTGCCGTGATCCTGTTCCAGTGTGGCGCGATAGGCAGAACGCATATTTTTGGCAAAATCGTTCCAGCCGCCGCCCCGGTAAACCCGAAGCGAGCCGGTTTCCGGACCGGTGGGATCGGTCTGCTCCTCTGTGCTGTAAGAGCCGTAATAATCCCAGACCCATTCGCTCACATTGCCGTGCATATCATATAGCCCATAGGCATTGGGGGAGAAGCTGCCAACATCTACCGTTGTTTCGCGGTACTGACCTGGCTGGGTATCCAGATTGCCCTGAGAGAAGTAGTTGCCCTCGATCTCATAAGGGTAATGTCCGTAATAGTTAACCTCGTCCGCACTGGGAGAGTTCTCCGTATTGAAGGGAGTGGTGGTTCCGGCCCGGCAGGCATATTCCCATTCCGCTTCCGTGGGAAGCCGATAGCCGTTTGCCTCCCGGTTCCATGTGACATTCTGTCCGTCTACGGTGTAGGCGGGCGTCAGGCCTTCCAGCTCGCTGCGGGCATTGCAATAGGAGATTGCATCCAGCCAGGAGATGTTCTCTACCGGCAGATTTTCTCCGGAGAAACTGCTGGGGTTTCCATCCGTAACCATTTGAAAATCCGCCTGTGTCAGCTCATAGGGGCTGATATAGAAATCGCTGACGGTTACGGAGTGCTGGGTCTCGTCCTCGCTACGCCAAGGCTCGGAGTCCGGACTTCCCATTTGAAAGCTACCGCCTTCAATTAAGACAAATCCCTCCGGAACATCTTGATCGGCAACTGTTTCCGATCCATCGGCACTTTGCGATGAAGCAGGGGGTTGAGACGCACTCTCACCGTCCGTGCTGGTTGTGCTGCCGCAGGCCGCCAATGATACCACCATCAAAAGCGATAAAAAGATTGCAGTTAGCCGTTTCATAAAGAATCCTCCTTACTCGGTCAGGCCAGCAGGAGAAAGCCATTCCGTTACCTCATCGCTGGGTTCTGCAGCCGCAGAGCTGCTGAGGGAAAGACCGTCAACTACCGTAGCATCCGGCTCCAGAGATTCGATTGCGCTGATCGTGCTGGAAAAACCGCTACCGCCGCTGGTAACAAAGGGAGCAATGGTCTTGCCGGAAAAATCATAGTCATCCAGGAAGGTGTAAAGAATCATCGGCATATCGCCCCACCAGTTAGGGAACCCAAAGTAAACAACATCATACTGTGCGAAATCCTCTACGGTTTCTGCAATCGCAGGACGGGCGTCGCTTGCCTTCTCTTCCTGAGCAATATCCAGCAGTGTATCGTAATCATCGGTATAGGGCTCCGCCGGAGTGATTTCAAATACATCTGCGCCGGTTTGCGCCGCAATTTCATTGGCTACCGCTTCAGTATTGCCCGACCAGGAGAAGTAAACGACCAGTGCATTGGAACCGGCTTCCGGTTCCGATTCAGAAGGTTCCTCAGTTTGCGTAACGTCCTCGGAGGAGGAAGGTGTTTCTTCCGGCGTGGAGGAAGGCTCCGTTTGGGAGAGCGCCGCAGACGACCCGCCTTGGGAAGAATCACTCTCCGAAGAATTGCTGTTCCCGCAGGCCGCAAGAGCGAATACCATAGTAAGTATCAATACAAAAGCCAAAATTTTTTTCATGTTAAAGATCTCCTTTCATTGATCTGGCTACTGTACAGAAGAACTTGGTCCCGTCTGCTTATGCCAGATATTTTTGTTATTTGGTTTCTTTTCCCAGCGTCATGCACTTTGCGGCAGTATCGCCTGTTTTCAGATAGGTGTAGCCCGGCATTTCAAACAAAATCGGTTTGAAACTGCCGTAATCAATTTTTCCGGAGGCATTCAGGATGCTCTCCTCTGCGTAGGTGTGGTCAATTTTCAAAATGAAATTGTCAAACCCCTTCGTTTCATAGAGGTCTTCCACCGTGCATTCCATGGAAACCTTTGCCTCGTCAATCAGCGGGGCGCTGTTTGGGCCGATGCTGTAGCTGAACACCTCTGATTTGTCGGTCTTATTGCCGCTGACACAGCCTACATAATCCGCTTTCCGAAGCATCGCTTCATCCACTACATTGACCGATAACACTTTAGTATCCCGAATCCCCCGATTGGTGTAGTGAGGCTTTGCCAGACTGACCATGATGTGATCGTGCCCCATGATGCCCACATGACCAACCAGCACCCAGTTGGGCTTTTTATCCACCATAGTGCCGACTACTACCAGCGGAGTGGGATACAGTGCCAGTACAGAACCTAAGTCTTTCTTCATATTTCTTGACCTCCATTTGATTTGTTTTCAGATGCCTTTTTGATTTCAAAGCGAAGATAATCCAGCCTGTCCAGCTGCTTTTCTTTGAAATGGATTTCGTCCAAGGTACCATTCCTTTTTTCGTTGAGCATTCGCATACGCTCCTGTTGCGTGGACTCGCCGACGAGAAGCAGCTTCATATATGTCTCGACTTCCTCTTTTTCGAAGCCAATATCATGGAGCGTCATAATCATACTCAGCCGCTGAATATCTTCTTCATCGTACTGCCATGCTCCCATCACCTTTCTTACCGCATCGCACAGCCCCCAGCTTTCATATTCATTTAATATCTTGATGGGGATGTTATACCGTTCACTTGCTTCCTGAACTGTCATTTTATGCTCCTTTCCGATGTAATTAAAAAATATAGGTGCTCCTCTTGGGAACACCTATATAGTAATTCAAATATTGTGATATGTAAAATGCTTATATTTAATCTCCAGATATAGATTTTATGTATGCTCTTGCATGTTCGATAAAGGCTATTGTTGTGGAAGAAAGTATCTGATTCTTTTTCCATGTAAGAACTGTGGGCGTTTCAACGCTTGGAGATAACGGAACGAATTTAAGTCCCGGATAGTGACAATCCAATTCAATTCCCAATACGGCTCCGATTTGTTCCTGTGCCAGAATTGCTTCATTGTAGAGCAAATTGCCGCTTGCGATAACCTCGATCTGATCATAATATTCACCGAACCATTTTCTGATTTCAGGGTACATTTTCTCACTTCTTGCCGAAATAAGCTGCTCATTCTGCAAATCGGCTGCCTGAATGGTCTCCTTTTGTGAGAGCTCCGATAATTCGGACACAAGAATACCCCATTTTTCTTTTGCAGGCATGGAAATATATTCGTATTTACTGATATCGATCGGCTCCATCATCAGTCCAAAATCGAGAATTCCCCGCTCAATACGTTCTTTTATATTCTCAGAATTACCACTGTAAATCTGATACCGAACCAGTGGATGCTTTTCTCGAAAAGAGGCAATCATTTTAGACAGGTATCTGGTACTGCGAAATTCGCCGCTGCCAATGGATATTTCACCGGTCAACTGTACATCTCCACGTTGAAAGTCTTGCTTTGTCTTTTCTGCAAGGGAAACGAGTTCTTGTGCTCTTCGTTTTAGAAGCATACCATCTTCGGTCAAAATAATATTATGATTGCTTCGAGTAAATAATTTTACGCCTAACTCCTCCTCCAGCTGCATAATGGAGCGTGAAAGAGTAGGCTGTGTTAAATGAAGCAGATTGGCAGCTTTTGTTATGTTTTCTTCTCTGGCCACCATCAGAAAATACTGTAATGAACGAAATTCCATAGTGATACATTCCTCCTTTATTGCATTGTATCACAAGCATTGATAAATTTGAATATCTAACGTTCAGATATTCAATAATATCAAGTAAAGCGGCAAGTAATGCAATCTTCCGTAAGATTGCGTATTTTAGGCAGGAAACCGTTCCCGGTATTCCTGCCTAAAATGCTTGTTGGTGACATATCCCCAAACCCCTGAGATCGCCACCTGCGGTGACGGCTGCGCGTTCTACGAACGCTAAAAAATGAATAAACAATATCGCTAACATAAAAAACTCTATGCGAAAGATTTTCTCAATCACATAGAGTTTTTATTTTTCCGTTTACCTGGCTTAACTCATAGTTTTTGTAATGTTTCCTTATGAGCTACTGCCTTTTCCCCGGGAGCTTTTTTGCGCTCAAAAATTCGAAAAGCATGGGTGCGAGTGACACATTGTGAGAGGATAGCTTGTAATATCCAGACCTCCAGCTTCCGGAGGGGACACATTATGAAATCGGCAGATACGGAAGAATGAGAGCAGATAAGTCATGCTTGACAAAGCGGACCACATAGAGTAGTCTTTAACTATAGACCACTCTATGTGGTCTTCTGTGTAAGGAGGAAATGAGTATGGCTGAAATACAATTAGGAGTTATAGAAGCGAGATATGCAGATATGATATGGGAACATGAACCGGTTACTTCGTCAGAATTGGTAAAGCTGACAGCAGTAGAATTTAATTGGAAACGCACTACAGCACATAATGTACTTAGGAGATTGATTGATAAGGGGCTTTTTATAAATGAAAATGGGCTGGTTACTTCTTTAATTTCTAAAGAGAAATTTTATTCCTTACAAAGTAGAAAATATGTGGATGCGACTTTTGCAGGTTCGCTTCCGGCATTTATTGCAGCATTTATGCAGAATACCAAACTTACGGACGAAGACGCAGAAGCAATCCGTAAAATGATTGACAAGGCATAAGGAGGGGGGTAACTATGGGAGAGGTATTTTTAAAAGTACTGAATATGAGTCTTACCGCCAGTTTGCTGATATTAGCGGTGATAAGCTTTCGTCTTATTTTTCGCAAGACGCAAAAATGGGTACATTGTTTTTTGTGGAGTGTGGTTGCGATCAGATTGATTTGCCCGTTTTCTATAGAAAGTGCTTTCGGTTTATTGTCCAGTACGGAACCGATTAAGGAATATGCAGTTGTGGAAGGCGAAATGCAGGATTATGTTCCATCCATTAACAGCGATTTGCATATTGTTAAGAATTTAGTAAATCCGATACTTGCAGAGACTTTTGCCTATGAAGAAACTGACAGTGTGGCTCCGTTACAGGTGGTTACTTATATATGTGGTAATGTGTGGGTAGGTGGAATGATCTTTTTGATGCTGTACGCAGTAATTAGTTTGTTTAGATTGCGTTTGCGGATAAGAGAATCAGTGCCATATAAAGATAATATCATGATTTGTGATGCAGTGAAATCACCTTTCATATTAGGAAATATAAGACCACGGATTTACTTATCTTCCGGACTTGATGAGAATGAAGTAAAATATATTATGGCACATGAATGTGCTCATTTAGAGAGGAAAGACCATTGGTGGAAACCCTTGGGATGTTTATTGCTGTGTGTATATTGGTTTAATCCTCTTTACTGGATTGCATATATTCTGTTCTGCAAAGATATTGAACTTGCGTGTGATGAAAGAGTAATCAGGGACATGGATATACATGACAAAAAAGAATATTCCAGAACGTTGCTGTCATGTGCACGTCAGAGAGAATTGGTGTTGGTTTGCCCGTTGGCATTTGGGGAAGTGGGGGTAAAAGAAAGAGTGAAATCCGTTTTGAATTATAAAAAACCGGATTTTTGGTTGATATTAGTGTCTATAGCAGCTTGTTTGATTATTGCAGTATGCTTTTTTACAACTTCTCCAAGAAAGTACCAGATAAGAGTAACCATTCCGGCAGGAGGTATGGAACAGTTTTATTATTCGGATGAAGAAATAAGTCCCAAAGGGAAACATTTAATTTTGTCTGCAGGGGAAGGCCTGGGAGATACGGAAATCATATTGAAAGTGGTGGAATGTAGGCAGGAAAATGCTTACGATGAACCTGTTTATCTTACACCGGGAATGCCAGTGAAGATGGATGTGGAAAAAGGTGCATGGTTCAAAATAGGTGTGAGTGTACAAAATCCTACAGAAGATGATATAGATGTATATGTGGAAGTGGAGAATGTTGACTTAAGAATTGCCTCGGTTGACAATGTTGGGGAAAAAGAAGATGTAACATCGGAGTGGATAAAAGAAGAAATTAATGTCGAAAAATATGATGTGACACATGATGGCATACTTGACTATATTATTACATCTTTGGTGTATGAATCAGCATTTGTAGATGCTGATTCGACACAGCAGGAAAGAATCGCACAACGGTTGCAGGTTGGAGTTATTCGTGTTGATGTCTATGAAGGAATCGAAAATTCCGAAGAGCCGGATAGGAATAAGGCAATTTGGAGTCACGAATATTCAGGTGCACACACCGGAAACGGACAATTGAGTATCGTACATACAAATGACAAGGATTGGCTGCTTTCCAGTAGTTTCTATATAGGTCAGGGATTTGCGACTCTGGAGTATATAGTTTTCTCACTGAATCAGAAGGGAGAAATGGATATTTTAGATGAACAATTAGCAGAGTTTGAGATGACACAGAAAGATTTGTCAGATGAGTATAAAGAATTGCAAACCTCGTTAAGTAAATATACTGAAGAGGGTATTTTGATTATTGCCTGTGATATTGATTTGGAAAAACAATTTGTTCGTACCAACGCAACACCATATGTGCCACGAAATTATTATGATATTGTATTCACTAAATTTGGATGGAAGACGGAAGTGTCGGTTTCAAATTTGAGGGATAATATAATTAAAACAGTATCTATTGAAGATGCAGCAAAGTTAGAGTCAGTTGTATTAAGCGATACATGGCAGGAAGGCACTGGCGATTGTATCAATGACTGTAAACTCATATTTGATGGGGAAGTATATTACTATCATTCAGAATGTGGTACTTTTAATGATTCACAAAATAACAGAAAACTGGAGCTGACAACAGAACAGAAAGAAAATGTAAATGCTATTTTTGAAAAATACATTTCATTGGGGTCGGGGCTTCTAGGGTTTTACCTAGGAGCCTTTTTACGCTCAAAATATGGAGAGATTTAGTGTGTGGTTCCGCGGGGATTGCTATATTCAAGTTTATAAGGTACCTTGACATATCTCCCTCTCTTATCTATAATAGACAGTGAAAGCACTGAAAAGGGACAGATGCGGACCGATTTCCCCTCCGCCTGAACTGTTATATTAAATGATTGGATTGATGAAAATGAGAGAAAAAAATGAATTGCTTCAGATTATGGAGCGCTGCGGTCATTATCTGTATCACCGCCGGGGCGGTAAAAGAGGACAGGGAAGAATTCTTAGGATCCTGTATCAGGAAGGACAGCTATCTCAGAAGACGCTGCAGGATATGCTGGGCATCCGGGCCGGCTCCATGAGTGAGATCATCGGCAAACTGGAGGGCGGTGGACTGCTGATACGCGGAAAAGACACCGACGACCGAAGGCGGATCACGCTTAGGATCACGGATCAGGGCCGTAAGTTTGTGGAGGACCGTGAAAGAGAGGTCATTGAAAAAGATGAGCGGCTGTTTGCCTGCTTAGATCACGATGAACAGGAGGATCTGAAGCGGCTGCTTCAAAAGCTCTTAAGCAGCTGGGAGGCCGAGGTGAGTCCGGAATTCTGGGAACATCCGCGGGCTAAGAAAAATAAGGGGAATGGAGGGCATGAAATCTGATGTTACGATATTTGAAAAGGTACTGGTATTTTGTCCTGCTTGCGCCTCTGTTCATGGTCGGCGAGGTGCTGATGGACCTGGCGCAGCCGCAGCTCATGAGCACGATTGTGGATGAGGGTGTGCTGGGACTGTCCAACCATAATGTGGGCGATCTTAAACTGGTAATCATGACCGGGCTCAAGATGATCGGCCTTGTGACAATCGGAGGGATCTGCGGTGTGCTCTCCGGCGTGTTCGCCAACCTGTGCAGCCAGAATTTCGGCAATGATATACGTAAGGACTGTTTTAAGCGGATTATGGCGCTGTCTTTCGAACAGACCGACCGCTTTTCCACCGGATCGCTGGTAACCCGTGTGACCAATGACATCACACAGGTTCAAAATATGGTTGCGATGTGCATCCGGGGGTTTGTCCGAAACATCATGCTGTTCGGAGGCGGAATCGTATGCATGCTGACGCTGAACCTAAGCTTTGGCGCGGTGATAGCATGTGCGCTTCCGTTCGTCATATTCATGGTCATCTTCTTTATCGCGAAGGCGAATCCTATATTTGCTGTTCTGCAGAAAAAACTGGACCGTGTGAATTCCGTCATGCAGGAGAATGTGTCGGGTTCCCGAGTCGTGAAGGCATATGTCCGAGAGGACTATGAAAAGAAGCGGTTTGGGACTGCCAATAAAGAGCTGGTTGATACGCAGTTAAGAGTTTTAGTGCTGTTCTCCTGTATGATGCCTCTGATGAACATTGTGATGAACCTGTCCGTGGTGGCGGTGATCTATGTCGGATCCGTTCAGGTGAAATCCGGCGGTGCCACACCCGGCAATGTGATGGCGGCGATTACATATGTTTCTCAGATATTAAACGGCATTATGATGATGGCCATGGTCTTCCAGAATATTTCACGGGGAACAGCTTCTGCGAGAAGGCTGAATGAAGTGCTGGAATGCGAACCGGTAATTGCCGACGGAAAACAGGAGATCCGTACGGATATACGGGGAAAGATTGAATTTCGTGATGTGTCC
The DNA here is from genome assembly GCF_003477885.1 of Lachnotalea sp. AF33-28. Classification (GTDB taxonomy): domain Bacteria; phylum Bacillota; class Clostridia; order Lachnospirales; family Lachnospiraceae; genus AF33-28. Next base: position 36,860 of record NZ_QUEE01000014.1, on the reverse strand, counting down.
TTCTCCTATCCGGGCGGTAACGGCGAGAGCGTATTAAGCCATATCAACCTGACGGTGGAACCCGGCGAGACATTGGCGATTCTGGGGGCTACCGGCAGCGGAAAGTCCAGCCTGGTCAATCTGATCCCGCGCTTTTACGATCCCGCGGAGGGGACAGTGCTGGTGGACGGCGTGGATGTGAAGGAATATCCGCTTAAGGTGCTCCGCGATAAAGTGGCCATCGCGCTGCAAAAGAGCGAACTTTTCAGCACGACCATCCGGGAAAATATATCCTGGGGCAGGCAGGGAGCCTCTGACGGGGAGATACGGAAAGCGGCCGAAGCGGCCCAAGCCTCCGAATTTATTGAGAGCAAACAAAGCGGTTATGATACAGTTGTGGCGGAAAAGGGCATGAGCCTGTCGGGAGGGCAGAAGCAGCGGCTTTCCATCAGCCGTGCCCTTCTTAAGGATGCCGAGATCCTTATCTTTGACGACTCCACCAGCGCCCTGGACTTAAAGACAGAGGCCAGACTGTATCAGGAGCTGCGCAGCCATTACGCGGATGTGACAAAGATCATCATCGCCCAGAGAATCGCTTCGGTCAAGGGAGCGGACCGCATAGCGGTCATAGATAACGGCACGATAGCGGCTCTCGGTACCCACGAGGAGCTCATGAGAAGCAGTGAGGTATATCAGGACATCTATAATTCACAGCTGAAGGGAGGTGCGGATCATGAGCAATGAGTCAAAAACAGCCTCTGCGCCTCCGGTGAATTTCCGTCCGGGGAGAGGGCCCAGAGGCATGCAGATAGTGGAAAAACCAAAGGATACCAGGAAAACGCTGGGGCGGCTGTTCGGATACTTCGGCCGGGAAAAGCTGATGCTTCTGGCGCTGATGACAGCGGTAGTATTTATGGTCATCTGCTCAGTTTATGCGCCCAGCCTTCAGAGCAGCGCCATTGACCGCATATCGGAAAAGGCGTTTGAAGAGCTGCCCTTCCTGCTTCTGATCATGCTTTGTGTATACCTGTTTTACAGCCTCTCCACGCTGGTCCAGAGCCTTTTAAGCGCTCATTTAAGCCAGAGAATCGTCCGCAGGATGCGGGAAGACCTGTTTGATAAGATAGTGAATCTGCCGGTCAGGTATCTGGATAATCATCCCCATGGGGATATTATGAGCCGCATGACCAATGATGTGGAAAATATCTCTAACACGGTATCACAGTCTTTAAGTTCGCTGGTTTCCGGTGTGCTCACCATTATCGGAACCGTGGGCATGATGGTGTGGTACTGCTGGCAGCTGGCGCTTCTCTCCTGTATTACCGTGATCCTAACCGTGCTGGTGACCAGGTATCTTTCCACCGCTATGCGCAAGTTTTTCCGTCAGCGTCAGATTCTGCTGGGAGAGCTTAACGGTACGGTGGAAGAAATGGTGGTAGGATATAAGACCGTGGTTGCCTATAATCATCAGGAAGCGGTGATCGAGGATTTTAACAGCACCTCCGATGAGCTGACTAAGACCGGCATCATCGCGGAGATACTGGGCGGTTCCATGGGACCGGTGATGAATGTCATCAATAATATCGGGTTTGTGATCATCGCGGCGTTCGGCGGATATTTTGCGATCAACGGTATGATCTCCATCGGCGTGATATCTGCATTTATCGTTTACGCCAAACAGTTCGGACGCCCGATCAATGAGATTGCCCAGCTGTACGGCCAGATTCAGACCGCCATCGCCGGAGCGGAGCGCGTGTTTTCCATTATGGACGAACCCAGCGAGGATAAGACCGGAACGAGAGAAATCAATCAGGCCAGAGGGGTTGTTACATTTAAAAATGTAAATTTTTCCTACTATCCCGGCAGACAGGTGCTGTATGATTTTAATCTGGAGGTTTATGCGGGGCATAAAGTGGCTCTGGTCGGGGCTACGGGCAGCGGTAAGACCACGGTGGTGAATCTGCTGATGCGGTTTTATGATATCGACAGCGGCCAGATATTGATAGACGGTGTCAATATAAAGGACATCGACTGCAACAATCTGCGGAGAAATACGGCGATCGTGCTGCAGGATACGGTTCTGTTTTCCGATACAATCCGCAATAATCTGAAATATTCGAATCTGGAAGCGGAAGATGCCGAAATGATTGAAGCGGCTAAGATGAGCAACTGCGATCACATGATTCGGCATATGACTGAAGGATATGATACGATGCTGACTGAATCCGGTCAGAACCTGTCCCAGGGCCAGCGCCAGCTGTTGTCCATAGGCCGTGCGTTTTTAGCCAGCCCCAAGATTCTGATCTTGGATGAGGCCACCTCCAGCGTGGATACCCGTACGGAAAAACATATACAGGACGCCATGGTAAACCTCATGAAGAACCGGACCAGCCTGATCATCGCCCACCGTCTGTCCACAATCCAGGATGCGGATCTGATTGTGGTCATGGATCAGGGGCGCATTGTGGAGACGGGGAACCATGAGGATCTGCTGAAACAAAAGGGACGTTATTATGAGCTGTATATGACTCAGTTCGCAGGAAATGCGATCTAAGGTGATGCGACTATAAGGAGAAGATCATGAACAGAAATATATTTATGCGTTTTCCGGGGGGAAGGCAGAAGGCCCTGACCCTAAGCTATGACGACGGAAGCTTTCAGGATGAAAGGCTGATCGGTCTCATGCAGAAATACGGCCTTAGGGGAACCTTTAACTTAAACACAGGACGGCTGCGCGAGGAAGGGAGCGAGCCGATAAAGGATGATTTTTTTGGAATGCCGACGCCATTGGAAGCGCTGAAACGGTATTCGAAAGACGGTTTGGAGGTTGCGACTCACGGCGTGAACCATCCATACCTTGATAAGCTGCCGGCGCATATGGCGGCGGCAGAGGTGCTGGAGGATCGGGCGTATCTGGAAACCCTGTTTGAAAGGCCTGTTACAGGCCACGCCTATCCTTACGGAACTTACAGCGCTGCGGTTATGGAGGTGCTGAAGACCTGCCAGATCAGCTATGCCCGCACAGTCCGCTCCACCCATTCGTTCACCCTGCCGGAGAACTGGCTGGAGTGGAATCCGACCTGCCATCACAATGATGAAACGCTCTTTGCGCTGGCCGATGAGTTCCTGACAAAACTGGACACACCCTTTGACCGTTCACCGGAGCTGTTTTACCTGTGGGGACATTCGTTTGAATTTGACAGGGACGGTAACTGGCATGTGATAGAGGCATTTGCGGAGAAAATGGGCGGGCGTCCCTCCGTCTGGTACTGTACCAATTCGGAATTCTACGGGTATGTCAGAGCCTTTGAGGGCTTGGTCTGGTCGGTGGACGGCCGTTTTGTAAGAAACCAGTCCTGCATGGATGTCTATCTGGAAGCGAACCGCAATCTGTACTGTGTGCAGGCCGGAAGCGGCGTGCTGCTCCCCGTGGAAATGCTGCAGGAGGATACACAATGAAGTTGATGATAACCGGAGCAGGCGGTTTCCTGGCATCCCGCGCGGCGGAGTATTATAAAGACGGATATGAGCTTCAGACTGTCGGACACAGGCAGCTGGATATCACCGATCCGGTACAGACCGGTGCCGTGATCGCGGATGGCAGGCCCGATGTCGTGCTCCACTGTGCGGCTGTTTCCGATACCGGAGCCTGTGAAAGAGATCCTGAACGGACATACAGGGTCAATGTGGATGGAGCTGCCGCCATCGCCCGGGCCTGCCGCGCGATTCGGGCAAAAATGATTTTCTGCAGCTCAGATCAGGTTTACTTCGGCAGCCAGGCCACGGTCCCGCATCGGGAGGACGAAATGCTGTGTCCTAAGAACACCTATGGAAAGCAGAAGCTGGAAGCGGAAGAGGCTGTGATGGAAGCGGATTCAGGAAATGTCTGTTTGCGTTTAAGCTGGATGTTTGCCGCAGATTATTCCGGCCGAAGAGAGCACGGCAGCCTGCTGTCCGGCATAGTGGGAGCACTGCGGTCGGGTGCGGACATGGCATACCCGGTTTACGATTACAGAAGCATCACCGATGTGTGGGATGTGGTAAGAAATCTTGAACTGGCCTGGAATCTGCCGGGGGGAATCTATAACTTTGGCAGCGAAAATGACCTGTGCACCTATGATGTGGTGAAGCAGTTATTGGTCCACTTAAACGCTGACGTCCGGGTTCTGCATAAAAATGAAACCGCGTTCAGTGACAGGCCCAGGAATCTCAGAATGAATATTGAAAAAATCTGCGGATACGGCATCCGTTTTCCGACGGCGGCGGAGAGCCTTGAGAAGGCTTGCCGCTCCTTATGATGCTGTTTCAGGCATGCGGCATAACTTTACTATTCACGGCTGCCGATCAAGCAGCGTATGACAGACCAGAGTATGGTCCTCATAGGGATCCCTTGAAGCCCGCCGGTTCTTTTGCTGCGTAGTTTGCAGCATTAGAACCGCTGCGCGCTTCACGGAGCGAGAGCGTGTCCCAATGAGGACCATACTCTGGTCTGTCATACGCGGGAATTTTACGACAACTGTGAATTGCAACAGCATAACATTTCGGGCCGGATAAAAGACTTGACAATACTAACAATTGTTAGTATAATGCTGACAGGTAAACTAACAACTGTTAGGAGCACAGGATGACTACGAAAGAACGCATTATTGATCAGGCGCTGGACCTGTTTTCCAGGAAAGGGTATGACGGCGTATCCGTGAGGGATATATCCGGTGCCGTAGGCATTAAGGAGAGTTCCCTCTATAATCATTTCAAAAATAAACAGGATATCTTCGACACCATCGTGGAAGAAGGTTTTTTGCGGGCTGGGAATTACTTCAGGCAGCAGTCCCTGCCGTTTTCCCGCGGGGATGATTTGTCCGTATACCGGGAAACGGATGTCAGCCGACTGACGGAACTGATTCTTAGAACCTTTTCTTATTTTTTTGAAGACCCGTTCAATACACGGTTCCGCCGTCTGCTGACTGTCAGCCAGTTCGGGAATGAGAGAGCGAAAGAGGTATACATAAGGCTCTACAGAGATTACCCCGTACAGTTTCAGAGCCATCTGTTTGCCGCGCTGATGGAGACCGGAGAATTTCGCAGAGGAGATCCCGAGGCGGCGGCCAGGGATTTCTACGGCGTAATGTTTATGCTCATTCATACCTGTGATTCCTTTGAAGAGGCAAAGCCTGCGATCAGAGAACATGTGAAACAGTTTGCGTCTGCCCACCTCATCAGAACAGAAGGAGAACAGGATGAAAGCGATCATAATTTATAACTCAAAGACCGGTTTTACGGAGCGATATGCCGGGTGGCTGGCCAAACGCCTTAACGGTGAAACTGTGCGGTACCGTGACCGGAATAAGATGGATCTTATTGGGTACGATACGGTTATCTATGCCGGTAGCGTGCATGCGGGTTTCGTAACGGGACTTAAGTGGTTTAAGAAACAGCTCCCGCTGCTCGAGGGAAAGAAAAAAATTGTGCTGGCCGTAGGCGCCATGCCGGCGGGCGAAGAGATAGCCGCTAATGTTGCGTCAGCCAATTTTACGCAGGAAGAGATGGGAGATATCCGGCTGTTCTATCTGCCGGGGGGCCTGTGTTATGAAAAAATGGGCACTTTAGACCGCTTTTTCATGAAGCTGTTTCGCAAAATGCTCGCCTCCCGGAAGAACCCTTCGGCAGAGGAGGCTGAGACTGCAAAAGCGATCAGCCATTCCTATGATATCGCTGACCGGGCATACTTAGATCCGGTGATGGATGCCTTCATGCAAAGTGCTGATTTCTGACCGCAGGTCCGTTGTCAATCCGGTGGCTGAATACGCAATGACAAATTGCTTAGATTGAGAAAACGCATGCTGTTTATGCGCAGCGCTGTAATAGCTGATCCCCCAGTGAAGTTTGTGCCAGATACAGACTTCACTGGGGGATATTGTGTAAAAGAGGGAGGTTTCACGGGAAATATGGGGAAAAGGCGGCGGTGGAGGATTGGAGTCTGCTTTATAACTTTGTAAGTTCAGAAAACCAGTTGACAGGCAGGAAAGAGAATGATAATATTTAACTAAATAGTTAAATAAACGCGGCGAAACTTATTCATGAGGCTGTACCGGAAGGGGGAGAGTGCATGGCGAGCGTTTTTAAGGCCCTGGGGGACTCCACCAGGCGGGAGATATTGACGCTCCTAAATGAGGGGGACCTGACCGCAGGAGAGATAGCCGGACATTTTGAAATGTCCAGGCCTGCCATAACGAAGCATATGGATATCCTGCGGGAAGCGGAGCTGGTCACTTCAGAAAAGAAGGGACAGTATGTGGTGTATTCCATTAACCTGACTGTACTGCAGGAAGCGCTAAGCGCCTTCATGTCCATATTCGATAAAGGCGGCGGTTCGCCGGATTGAAGTATGGAAGGTGAGAGTGAGAGTGGCAGCGTTAATGAAAGCCGGATAAATATGCGTATCCGGCCGGCAAGATCATAGCGTGTAGCAGCGCGCAGGCGGTGAGAAATGAATCGAAATTATAGTGTCTATGAGCTGGTTGTCTGTATTATTTCCATAACGGCGCTGGGGCTTGGTTTTTTGGCTCCTCAGGCGGACTGGAAACTATGTCTGATCGGGATCTGCATCCTTGTTCTGCTGATGATTTTTCATATTTATACGCCGAAGATCGCGAATCTGTCTCCGGATAATCCGAAGGTGAAGACCATGAGGAGGATGAATATAGTATCGATCGTACTCGTGGTGTTCTGCTTTGTGGTTATGGAGTGGGCGGAGAAACTGCCCTGGTTCCAGGCTCATCAGGACCTGTGGCCCTATGCGGTCATGCTGCTGATCGTGATCAGTACCGGCAATGTGGCTCCAAAGCTTCCTTTTAACCGTTACATGGGACTTAGGCTGCCCTGGACCATCCGGGATGAGGATACCTGGCGCGTTGCGCACAGACTGCTGGGATATCTTACATTTCCGGCCGCACTGGTGATCCTGATCGGCGGGATAATCCTGCAGTCGGAGAAAGCGGCACTTGTCGGACTCATGTCCTGGATCGTAGTCCCCGGAGTATATTCAGGTTACTATTACTATCTGCGGATACAGGGGAAGAGATAGCGCAGATACTGTTAGTATCGCTTGCGGGCGTGCTTTTGGCAAGGTATAATATCGATAGATATTATACCTGCGCTGATTTTCGTCTGCGAAGCAGACAATTACCGTAGAAAATCATGCGCATCCCCCCGGAGGGGCCATGTCAGCTTGCTGACATGGTATAATATCGATAGATATTATACCTGCGCTGATTTTCGTCTGCGAAGCAGACAAATACCGTAGAAAATCATGCGCATCCCCCGGAGGGGCCATGTCAGCTTGCTGACATGGTATAATATCGATAGATATTATACCCGCGCTGATTTTCGTCTGCGAAGCAGACAATTACCGTAGAAAATCATGCGCATCCCCCGGAGGGGCTATATCAGCCTGCTGGCATGGTATAATGTCTGCAGACATTAAGAAGAGGTTACGATTCACGGCTGCCTATATGCGCGGGAAGTTTGCGGCAGCTGTAAAGAGTAATAAGAGGAGTGATGCATGATGAGATACCCTATACTTTTGTTTGATGCTGACGGAACTCTGCTGGATTTTGAACAGACGGAGGCGGATGCCCTGACGGAAACCTTCCGGAAGTTTTCTCTGCCCTTGGACGATCGTATCAGAAATCGCTATCTTGAGATCAATCACGGATTATGGAAGGCTTTTGAAAACGGCGAGATTACAAAGGCACAAGTGCTGGATACGCGTTTTGCGCAGCTCTTTCGTGAGTTTAATCTGAACGGCCCGACGGACGGTACATTTGAGCGCTGCTATCAGGATGCGCTGGCCTATGGACACGCTTTGATGCCGGATGCGCTGGAGGTCTGCAGGAATTTAAGCCGCTGCCATGAGCTTTATATTGTGAGCAACGGTGTATCGTCCACGCAGTTTAAACGTCTGGAAGAATCAGGGCTGCGGCCGTTTATGAAGCAGGTGTTTGTATCGGAGGATGTGGGATATCAGAAGCCAATGAAGGAATACTTTGATTATGTGGAGAGGCATATATCCGGCTTTGACAGGAAAAATGCCCTGATCATCGGGGATTCCCTGGCATCGGATATCCGAGGAGGCGTGACGGCGGGAATCGATACCTGCTGGTATAACCCGGGATGCCTGGCCGGCGGCGGACAAGTGAAACCGGATTATGAGATCAGGGATCTTAAGGAGCTGTATGAGATATGCGGATAGAAACAGAGAGGCTGGTACTGTGAAGTGATGCTGTGCCGCTATCCGTTTTAGCGCTGGAAGCATAGATGTTCAATACGATTTAAGGCAGCAGGCGTTTTGTGCCGGAAAACAGATGGCGGTAAATATAAGGGGAATCTCTTAGATGGATGAGATTCCCCTTTTTTCTGTTCTCTTAAAGAAAGCAGCGCTCTTTAAAACATAATTAAAGATATTGTTCCATGCCGCGGTTTCGCAGCTCTTCCAGTATCTTCTTGATCTCACCGGCATGGTCTTTGTCACAGATTAAGGTAGCGTCTTCCGTATCCACTACGATCAGATCTTCCAGGCCTACGGCGGCGATGAGCTTGCCGGACCCCTCGATGATGCAGTCTTTAGTATTGACGGAGATCACGTTGCCGGTGATGATATTGTCGTTTTGATCGGATTTGCGTATCCGGCCTACGGCGAGCCAGGAACCTACATCGTCCCAGCCGAAGTTCCCGGGAAATACATAGATATTTTCTGCCTTCTCCATGATGCCGTAGTCGATGGATTCCGAGCGAAAGGCGGTGAATTCGCGGTTTAATACCAAGCCGCTCTGATCCGTGCCTACAGCCGCTCCGATTTTTGCTAATCCTTCATATATATCAGGCATATGCTGGCGTATATTGGAGAGAATAGTGGATACTTTCCATACGAACATGCCGCTGTTCCAAAGGTAGCGGCCGGAGGCCAGGTATTCTTTGGCAAGCTCCAGGCTGGGCTTTTCCACAAACCGGTCAACAGCAAACGCATGGCCGTCCTGACTGCCGGATAAAAATTTGATGTAGCCATAGCCAGTTTCGGGATAGCTCGGCGTGATACCTATGGTGACCAGATTGGCGCCGGATTCTGCGTAACGGCATGCCTCGGACATGGTGTTTACAAAGATGTCGGTGTATTTGATCAGGTGGTCCGATGGCAGCACCATCATGACCGCGTCATCATATTTACGGGAGATGTGCATGGCTCCAAGACCGATACATGGCGCCGTGTTGCGCCCTGCCGGTTCGCATAGGATGTTCTCTGCCGGGATGCCGGGAAGCTGCTCTTTTACCAGTGCCTCATAGGATTTATTGGTGGCGATGTAGATGTCCTCCATAGCGACTATGGGGAGGATTCGCTCTACCGTGAGCTGGATCATGGTTTTACCGTCTCCGGTCAGGGACAGAAACTGTTTGGGAAGGTCTTTGCGGCTGCGTGGCCAGAACCGTTCTCCGCGGCCGCCGGCCATGATAAGGGCTGTGTTTTTCATAAAGGGTGTTCCTCCGTTTTTTGTGTTGGTTGTATGGTGTTTCTTCTATATATAATGTAAGTGTGTGAAGCGGAATGGAAAATATGAGTTTATTCTAGTATAAATGCGGAGAAATGGCAAGAGGGGATGTTACCGTTCACGGTTGTCGTAAACGTCCCGCGCATGATAGGACCGGCTATATTCCTCATAGGGACGCGCTCTCGCTCCGTGAAGCGCGCAGCAACTGTCACCAACCGCCAGGTTGATGACCTGCGCGCACATCAGTGCGCTTCCTCGTGCGGGCTTCAAGGGATCCCTATGAGGAATATACCCGGCCCTATCATTCGCTGCTTTATCGGCCCCTGAACAGTAACGGGGGAATTGTAACAGTTCAGACGGCTCATCTTCTTGACCGAAAAAACCGGTCAAGAAGCATCGGATGTCCATCCGATGTGAAAAATAGCACAAAAACAGTCTTATGAGCAAGCTCAACGCCTGCTTTTGCACTATTTTCCCGCCGTCTGAACTGTTACGGGGAATTGGATTGGGCTCACATTTGAAGGAAAAAAGAGTTGAGAATTTTAAAAGGTAAGACTATAATAGTGATATAAATCGATGTTCGCTTCAGAACATTATTTTCTATTTCGTTCTTTGCTGTGGTAACAGCGGCCGGCATATTCTGCCATATTTTTCAATTAACATTCATTTATGATATGGCAGGCGGAAAGAAGCAGCTCCTGCCATAGGAGGGAGGAGCAGTATGGGGACAGATCAGCAGTTTTTTTGCGGAAATCGGATGGACGGTTATGAGGAGAGAAGAAATAAGGTGCGCAGGTTTCAACTGACTAGCGATATTTTTTTCTGCAAGGTGCTGGAGGATAAGGAAGCGTGCCAGGAAGTGGTCCGGATATTGCTGGGACATCCGTCATTAGTGGTGAAGGATGTTAAGACACAGTATTCGATCCGGAATATTGAAAACCGATCGGTCGTTCTGGATGTGCTGGCCGAGGATACGGACGGCAGAATGGTAAATGTTGAAATGCAGGTTTCGGAGGATGAAGACCATCAAAGACGGGCCAGATATTATCAGGCGAGTATGGATATGAGCTTTTTGGAAAAAGGGTGTCCGTATGAGGAACTGCCGGAGCTGTATCTGATATTTATTACGGAGAAGGATTTTCTGTGTCAGAAAACGGGGATTAGTTATATAGACAGAGTGGTCAGGGGACGGGGGACAGTAACGGATAACGGAGTGCATGAGGTATATGCGAATCTGACATATGGGTGTGAGGATGAAAAAATCGATGAGCTGCTTAGGTATATGAAAAGATCGGATTGTGATTATCAGACAGAGGTGTTTCCGAATGTGGTTAGGAAGGTAAGATATCTGAAGGAGCAGAAGGAAGGAGTGGAGATTATGTGTAAGATATTGGAAGAGGAGAGAGAGCAGGGGATTAGGATTGGAGTGAAACGGGGAATAGAGCAAGGAATAAAGGAGGGAATGGCACAAGGGATAGAGCGCGGTATGGAGAAAGGAATTAGAGCTTTTATCTGTGATAATCGTGAGGAAAATATACCGAGGGAACGTGTGCTGGTAAAACTGCAGAAGCGCTTTGAACTGTCGGTGGGTGAGGCGGAGATGTGGTTGGAGAAGTATTGGGGGTAGGATGGGGGATTTAAGGCGCTGGTGGGCCGGAGGGGGAGTTTGTTGGTGGCACCCCGCGGCTTCGCAGCGCACAGCTCGGGAGGAGGGACATCTCCCTCGCTTGGGGCTGTCGCCCCATGGCCCAATATTCATAAGCACCGTCTGGTGAGCGAGCTCCCCGGACGGTGCTTATGAATATTGGGCCGCGCTGCTCTCAGAAAAACAAAAATAATCCTTGCCAAATTGGAGGGGATGTAGTATAATGATACACGCTGTGGCATGATAGCGTTGAAGCGTGAGGTTGCTGCCTGGGAATGGCAGGTTTTCCGTGGAGCGAATGTCAAGTTAGGAAACTGGCGACAAGTCACTGTACAAATAAACGATCTGCATCTGTGTGCAGAGATGACGTGTGGATAATTAGGATACACACGGGAGAGTGTACAGTCACCACTTGTCGTACTTCGAAATGAAAAGTGCGAAAAGGAGGCGACTTTTTTTATGGCAAGTCAAGTAATGAGAATCACACTGAAGGCTTATGATCACCAGCTGGTGGATCAGTCCGCAGGCAAAATCATCGAGACTGTAAAAAAGACAGGATCAAAGGTGAGCGGACCGGTGCCGTTACCGACAAAGAAAGAGGTAGTTACCATCTTAAGAGCTGTGCATAAGTACAAAGATTCCAGAGAGCAGTTCGAGCAGAGAACTCACAAGAGACTCATCGATATCATTACACCGACGCAGAAGACAGTGGACGCTCTGTCCAGGTTGGAAATGCCGGCTGGTGTTTATATTGATATCAAAATGAAAACCAAATAAGCAGTTCTGGCAACATTTAAAAATGTAAGTGTTTATCCTAGAGCCTCGTGTAGGAAATTGGTTGATGATATAGAAGCAAATGAATCCTAACATTTCCACTTATATCTTCCAGCTTTTCTAGGATGATTGCCCTTGAGGCAATCCGCTGTAGATTAACAGGAGGTAAAAAAATGAAGAAAGCGATTTTAGCTACAAAAGTAGGTATGACTCAAATCTTCTCCGAAGATGGAACGTTAACGCCTGTAACCGTACTTCAGGCTGGCCCCTGTGTTGTAACACAGGTTAAGACAGCAGACAATGACGGTTATGAAGCAGTACAGGTCGGCTTTATGGACAAGAGAGAGAGATTGGTAAATAAGCCCCTCAAAGGTCACTTTGACAAGGCCGGCGTATCCTGCAAGAGATATGTAAAGGAATTCAAGCTTGAAAATGCTGCTGACTACAAAGTAGCGGATGAGATCAAAGCGGATATCTTCGCAGCAGGCGATAAGGTGGATGCAACAGCGATCTCCAAAGGTAAAGGTTTCCAGGGTGCTATTAAGAGACATGGACAGCACAGAGGGCCTATGGCTCACGGTTCCAAGTTCCATCGTCATGCAGGTTCCAACGGTTCCGCAACAACCCCCGGCCGCGTATTCAAAGGCAAAAAGATGCCCGGACAGATGGGCCACAAGAAGATCACAATCCAGAACCTGGAAGTGGTCAGAGTGGATGTGGAGAACAATCTGATTCTGGTAAAGGGTGCGGTACCCGGACCTAAGAAAGCGTTAGTAACACTGAAAGAAACGGTAAAAGCAGGCAAATAATTGCTTTTATAAGAAAGGAGGAACACACAGATGGCAAACGTATCTGTTTATAATATGGAAGGCAAAGAAGTTGACACGTTAGAGTTAAACGATGCCGTGTTCGGTGTGGAAGTGAATGAGCACCTGGTACACATGGCAGTCGTTGCACAGCTTGCCAACAAACGTCAGGGGACACAGAGCGCTAAGACTCGTTCAGAAGTGAGCGGCGGCGGAAAGAAACCTTGGAGACAGAAAGGAACCGGTCATGCGAGACAGGGATCCATCAGAGCTCCCCAGTGGACCGGCGGCGGTATCGTATTCGCTCCGAAGCCGAGAGATTACTCCATCCGTCTGAACAAGAAGGAGAAGAGGCTGGCGTTAAAGTCCGCTCTGACATCCAGAGTGAACGAGAACAAGTTCATCGTTGTAGATGATATCAGGATGAACGAGATCAAGACGAAGACATTCAAGAACATGCTGGATTGCCTGAAGGTGAACAAAGCTCTTGTGATCCTGAATGACAACGATAAGAATGTGGTGATGTCCGCAAGAAACATTGAGGGAGTGAAGACCGCTTTAACCAACACCATCAATGTATATGATATCCTGAAGTACAACACTGTAGTGACCACCAAGGCCGCTGTAGCTACCATCGAGGAGGTGTACGCATAATGGCTGATATTAAATATTATGACGTGATCCAGAAGCCTGTGATTACCGAGAAGAGTATGGGCGTTATGGGTGAGAAGAAATACACTTTCCTGGTTCACCCGGAAGCAAACAAGTCCATGATCAAAGAAGCTGTTGAGAAGATGTTCGACGGAGCAAAGGTAAAAAGCGTTAACACCATGAACTATGAGGGCAAAGAGCGCAGAAGAGGCAGAACATCCGGCATGACATCCAAGTACAAAAAAGCCGTTGTTCAGCTGACCGAAGACAGCAAGGACATTGAACTGTTCGGAGCTTTATAATTTCTGAACAGGATAAACTATACGACGAAAACCTATGTCGTGATAACTAAAAAGTCGTGCATCGCTTTTAGTGAAAACACAAGAAGGCGTTGTAATGATCGAAAGGAGTGCGAAAAAAATGGGAATTAAAACATTTAACCCATATACACCTTCCAGAAGACATATGACCGGTTCCGATTTCTCCGAAATCACCAAAGCAGCACCGGAGAAGTCCCTGACAGTTTCTTTGAAAAAGAGCGCCGGCCGTAACAATCAGGGAAAGATTACAGTGAGACACCGCGGAGGCGGATCCAGAAGAAAATATAGAATCATCGACTTCAAGAGAAGGAAAGACGGAATCCCTGCAGTGGTACAGTCCATCGAGTACGATCCTAACAGAAGCGCAAATATCGCTCTGATCTGCTATGCAGACGGCGAGAAAGCATATATCATTGCTCCCGAAGGCCTGAAGGTTGGACAGAAGGTCATGAACGGAGACAATGCAGAAGCAAGAATCGGTAACTGCCTGCCCCTGTTCCATGTGCCGGTCGGCGCACAGGTGCATAACGTAGAGCTGTATCCTGGTAAGGGCGGACAGCTGGTGCGTTCTGCAGGTAGCAGCGCACAGTTAATGGCGAAGGAAGGCAAATATGCAACTTTAAGACTTCCTTCAGGTGAAATGAGAATGGTGCCGATCATCTGCCGCGCTACGATCGGTGTTGTCGGAAACGGGGAACATTCCCTGATCAATGTCGGCAAAGCAGGGCGCAAGCGCAACATGGGTATCCGTCCTACAGTCCGCGGTTCTGTTATGAACCCGAATGACCATCCTCACGGCGGTGGTGAAGGCAAGACCGGTATCGGACGTCCCGGCCCCTGCACACCTTGGGGTAAACCTGCTCTCGGCTTGAAGACAAGGAAGAAAAACAAAGCTTCCAACAAGCTGATTGTAAGAAGAAGAGATGGCAAAACGACTAAATAGTGAATTAAGGAGGAAGAACCTATGGCTCGCTCACTGAAAAAAGGACCATTTGCAGATGATCATTTATTGAAAAAAATAGATGCCATGAATGCAGCCGGACAGAAACAGGTAATCAAGACCTGGTCCCGCCGTTCCACAATCTACCCTCAGATGGTTGGACATACAATTGCAGTTCATGATGGCAGAAGACACGTGCCGGTATATGTGACCGAAGATATGGTAGGACACAAGCTGGGTGAATTCGTAGCTACAAGAACTTACAGGGGACATGGAAAAGACGAGAAAAAGACAGCTCGCCGCTAATATTTTCTAGTAAGAAAGGAGGAACTATCTCATGGCAAAGAGATACTCAAGATCCAAGTTTAAAAGAGAAAGAAATGCCAATAAGGACACAAGACCTTCTGCCAAATTATCCTATGCAAGAGTTTCTGTGCAGAAAGCATGTTTCGTTTTAGATGCCATCAGAGGCAAAGATGTTCAGACCGCTCTGGGTATTGTAACTTACAACCCCAGATATGCTTCCAGCCTGATCAAAAAATTGTTGGAGTCAGCGGTAGCAAACGCCGAAAACAATAACGGCATGAACGCTGCAAACCTGTATGTTGCGGAGTGCTATGCAAACAAGGGACCGACAATGAAGAGAATCAGACCGCGCGCACAGGGCAGGGCTTATAGAATCGAAAAGAGAATGAGCCACATTACTGTTGTGTTGGATGAAAGATAAGGAGGGCAATCATGGGACAGAAAGTAAATCCTCATGGCTTAAGAGTCGGAATCATTAAAGACTGGGACTCTAAATGGTATGCAGAGGCTGATTTTGCAGATAACCTTGTGGAAGACTACAAGATCAGGACATACCTGAAGAAGAAATTATACAGCGCAGGTGTTTCCAAGATTGAAATCGAAAGAGCATCTGACAGAGTGAAAGTGATCATCTATACTGCAAAACCCGGTATCGTGATCGGCAAGGGCGGTTCAGAGATCGAAAAGCTGAAAGTACAAGTTCAGAAGTTTACGGATAAGAAACTGTTTATCGATATTAAGGAAGTAAAGAGACCTGACAAGGATGCGCAGCTGGTTGCGGAAAGCATTGCACAGCAGCTGGAGAACCGTATTTCTTTCAGACGTGCTATGAAATCCACTATGTCCAGAACCATGAAGAACGGTGCTCTTGGTATCAAGACCTGCTGTTCCGGCCGTCTTGGCGGAGCGGATATGGCTCGTACAGAGTTTTACAGTGAAGGAACCATCCCGCTGCAGACACTGCGTGCGGACATCGACTACGGCTTTGCTGAAGCAGATACAACCTATGGCAAGATCGGTGTTAAGGTTTGGATCTATAAAGGTGAAGTTCTTCCAACTAAAGCAGCTAAGGAAGGGAGAGATAAATAATGTTAATGCCTAAAAGAGTAAAACGTCGTAAACAATTCCGCGGATCTATGGCCGGTAAGGCATTAAGAGGAAATACCATCAGTAATGGTGAGTACGGACTTGTTGCAACGGAACCGTGTTGGATTAAATCAAACCAGATCGAAGCAGCCCGTGTTGCGATGACGCGTTACATCAAGCGTGGCGGCCAGGTTTGGATTAAAATATTCCCCGATAAGCCAGTAACTGCAAAACCCGCTGAAACCCGTATGGGTTCCGGTAAAGGTGCACTGGAGTACTGGGTTGCAGTTGTGAAACCGGGCCGCGTTATGTTCGAAATCGCAGGTGTTCCGGAGGATTTGGCTAGAGAAGCTCTGCGTCTTGCTATGCATAAGTTACCCTGTAAGTGTAAGATCGTTTCTCGTGCAGATTTAGAAGGCGGTGATAACAGTGAAAATTAATAAGTATGTAGAAGATTTAAAGACAAAATCAGCTGCAGAATTAAATGATGAATTAGTAGCTGCTAAAAAGGAACTTTTCAATCTGAGATTTCAGAACGCAACAAATCAGTTAGACAATACCAGCCGAATCAAAGAAACACGCAAGAAAATTGCGCGAATCCAGACTGTAATAACTGAGAAGGCCAGAGCCTGAAACCTATAGTGAAAGGAGGAATTTGTTGTGGAAAGAAATTTAAGAAAGACACGTACAGGAAAAGTAGTCAGCGACAAGATGGATAAGACGATCGTTGTTGCAGTAGAAGACCACGTAAAACATCCTTTATATAAGAAGATCATCAAGAGAACCTATAAGTTAAAAGCTCATGATGAGAAGAACGAGTGTGCAATCGGTGATACCGTTAAAGTAATGGAAACAAGGCCGCTGTCCAAGGATAAGAGATGGAGACTTGTGGAGATTATCGAGAAAGCTAAATAAATCAGGAAACGCGTGGAGAAGTTGTAGCACAGACATTCCCGCGGTTAAACGCGAAAGGAGTTAATAGTATGATTCAGCAGGAATCCAGGCTTAAAGTAGCTGATAATACAGGCGCAAAAGAGCTGCTCTGCATCAGAGTCATGGGCGGTTCTACAAGAAGATATGCGAATATCGGCGATACGATCGTTGCTTCCGTTAAAGATGCAACACCTGGCGGTGTTGTAAAAAAAGGTGATGTAGTGAAGGCCGTTGTAGTTCGTACAAAGGCCGGCGCGCGCCGTAAAGACGGTTCTTACATCAAATTCGATGAGAACGCCGCGGTAATCATTAAAGACGACAAGACACCAAGAGGAACCCGTATATTCGGGCCTGTAGCAAGAGAGCTTCGTGAAAAACAATTTATGAAGATTGTTTCCCTGGCTCCCGAAGTATTATAGGAGGTGCAGGAAAATGTCTATGGCGAAAATCAAAAGAGGCGACATGGTAAAAGTGATCGCCGGCAAAGATAAAGACAAAGAAGGCAAGGTCCTTCGTGTGGACACTAAGAACCATAAGGTTCTGGTAGAAGGTATCAATGTGGTAAAGAAGCACACGAAACCGAACGCTGCAAATCAGGCGGGCGGAATCGTTTCCACTGAAGCTTACATTGATGTATCCAACGTAATGTACCTGAAGGACGGCAAAGCTACCAGAATCGGTTTTGAGGTCAAAGACGGCAAAAAAGTCCGCGTTGCCAAGGCAACCGGTGAAGTAATTGATTAATTTCGGAAAGGAGGTCCGCGAAGTTGAGTAGATTAAAAGAGCAGTATAAGAACGAGATCGTCGATGCAATGACGAAGAAGTTTGAATATAAGAATGTAATGGAAGTTCCGAAGTTAGCGAAGATCGTAGTCAATATGGGTGTTGGCGAAGCAAAGGAAAACGCTAAGATTCTGGAATCGGCCGTAAAAGACCTGGAAACGGTTACAGGACAGAAGGCTGTATTGACAAAAGCGAAAAAATCTGTGGCGAACTTCAAGATCAGAGAGGGTATGCCGATCGGATGTAAGGTAACATTAAGAGGCGAGAAAATGTATGAGTTTCTGGACCGTCTTGTAAACCTGGCATTACCCCGTGTGCGTGACTTTAGAGGTGTGAATCCTAACGCATTTGATGGCAGAGGAAACTATGCTCTGGGTATCAGAGAGCAGCTGATCTTCCCTGAAATTGAATACGATAAGGTGGACAAAGTAAGGGGTATGGACATCATCTTTGTTACTACGGCAAAGACAGATGAAGAAGCTCGTGAACTGTTGACATTGTTCAATATGCCGTTTCAAAAATAGTTAGGAGGAGAAGATCCCATGGCAAAGACTTCAATGAAGATCAAACAGCAGCGTGGTGCGAAATTCTCTACAAGAGAATACAACCGTTGCAGGATTTGTGGCCGTCCGCATGCTTATCTTAGAAAATACGGAATCTGCAGAATTTGCTTCCGTGAATTAGCATATAAAGGCCAGATACCGGGAGTAAAGAAGGCAAGCTGGTAGGCATTGAGCACTTAGCGAGGTCCTTTCGAGCTTAGTGCGAAAGCCCATCCCGAAACTTGGCGAGGTCTTATCGAGCCTAGTTGAGCGGATGCTGTCATGCAGCCCAAAAAGCCGCCAACGCACCCCCGTTAGCTGCCCCTGTGCAACCGCATGCCGTCAACGCACAACCGTTAGCTGCCCCTGCTGCCGCATGCAGTAAGCGCCAAGCAAAAGTGCCAAATTAAGCCCATGAAATTTAAAAGGAGGCAATTACAAAAATGACAATGAGCGATCCCATCGCAGATATGCTTACAAGAATCCGTAATGCAAATACTGCCAAACATGATACAGTCGATGTACCGTCATCTAAGATGAAATTAGCCATTGCTGACATCCTTGTAAACGAAGGTTATATCGCAAAATACGATATCGTAGAGGATGGAGCGTTTAAGACGATCCACATCACATTAAAATATGGCAAGGACAAAAATGAAAAGATCATCACCGGTCTGAAGAGAATTTCCAAACCCGGTCTTCGTGTTTATGCGAACACCGAAAACCTGCCGAAGGTTTTAGGCGGACTGGGTGTAGCGATTATTTCCACCAATCTGGGTGTGCTGACAGACAAAGAAGCCAGAGAGAAAAATGTTGGCGGCGAAGTTCTCGCGTACATCTGGTAATTACAGAATCAATAGAACCGCAGATCGGTCGGGTAACAAATCCGACGCAGGTGAAAATATTCACCCTGGCACGAATAAAAAAATGGAGGTACGGGCATGTCACGTATAGGAAGAATGCCAATCGCGGTACCGGCGGGTGTAACCGTTGATATTGCAGAAAATAATAAAGTGACTGTAAAAGGTCCTAAGGGAACTCTGGAGAGAGTTCTGCCTGCAGAGATGCAGATTAAGTTAGAAGGATCAGAAGTTATTGTAACAAGACCTAACGATTTAAAGAGAATGAAATCTTTACACGGCTTAACAAGGACTCTGATTGCAAATATGGTAACCGGTGTTACCGCCGGCTACGAAAAAGTTCTGGAGATCAACGGTGTTGGTTACAGGGCTGCAAAACAAGGTAAGAAGTTAGTTCTTTCCTTAGGTTATTCTCATCCGGTTGAAATGGAAGATCCGGAAGGTCTGGAATCTGTTGTAGAGGGTCAGAACAAGATCATAGTTAAAGGTATTGACAAAGAAAAAGTTGGCCAGTTTGCTGCTGAAATCAGAGATAAGAGACGTCCTGAACCTTATAAGGGCAAGGGCATCAAGTATGCTGATGAAGTGATCAGACGCAAAGTTGGTAAGACCGGTAAGAAATAATTAAGGAGGAGTAGCTATAATGATTAGTAAAGAGTCAAGAAGCGAAGTTCGTGTAAATAAACATAGAAAATTGCGCAATCATCTTGCTGGCACCGCCGAGAGACCGCGCCTGGCTGTGTTTAGAAGCAATAATCATATGTACGCTCAGATTATTGATGACACGGTTGGAAATACGTTAGTATCCGCTTCTACCGTTCAGAAGGATGTGAGAGCTGAACTCGAGAAGACCAACAATGTTGACGCTGCTGCTTACCTGGGCACGGTAATCGCTAAAAAAGCGTTGGAAAAGGGTATCACCACCGTAGTGTTTGATAGAGGAGGATTCATCTATCAGGGCAAAGTTCAGGCATTAGCAGATGCAGCAAGAGAAGCTGGTCTGGAATTCTAAGTAGGAGGAGAACACATGAAACGTACAATCGTTGATGCCAGCGCGTTAGAATTAACAGAAAAAGTGGTAGCCATCAAACGTGTTACTAAGGTTGTAAAGGGTGGACGTAACTTCCGCTTTTCCGCTTTGGTAGTTGTCGGTGACGGCAACGGACATGTAGGCGCAGGTATGGGCAAGGCGGCTGAAATTCCGGAAGCAATCCGTAAAGGAAAAGAAGATGCGATTAAGAAACTCATCACAGTGCCTGTGGACGAGAACATGAGCATCCCTCATGACTTTATCGGCAAGTTCGGAAGCGCCAGCGTATTATTAAAGAAAGCATCCGCCGGTACCGGCGTTATCGCAGGTGGTCCTGCGCGTGCCGTTCTGGAACTGGCAGGTATTAAGAATATCCGTACAAAATCTTTAGGCTCCAACAATAAGCAGAACGTAGTTTTAGCTACAATTGCCGGCCTGGAAGCTTTAAAGACACCGGAGGAAGTTGCGAAGAGCCGCGGCAAATCCGTAGAAGAATTAATCGGCTAACAGGAGGGAACAAAAATGGCAGATAAATTAAGAATCACATTAGTGAAGTCTCCAATCGGTGCAATTCCGAAACAAAAGAAAACTGTCGAAGCCCTTGGCCTTAAGAAACTGAACAAGACAGTTGAGATGCCTGATAACGACGCAGTTCGTGGTATGATCTGGCATGTAAAACATTTAGTGAAAGTAGAAGAAATCTAAGCTAAGGAGGTGCAGGAAATGGAACTTTCAAACTTACAGCCTGCTGCAGGGGCAAAGCACAGCGATAACTTCAGAAGAGGCCGTGGCCATGCGTCAGGTAATGGTAAGACAGCTGGTAAGGGACATAAAGGTCAGAAGGCACGCTCCGGCGCGGCAAGGCCTGGTTTCGAAGGCGGTCAGATGCCTTTATACAGAAGACTTCCTAAGAGAGGTTTCACTAACAGAAACACGAAGGAAATCATAGGCATTAATGTAGATATGCTGGAAACTTTTGATGCAGGTGCAGAAGTAACTGTTGAAACATTGATCGAAGCAGGTATCGTTAAGAATCCCAGGGATGGAGTAAAGATTCTTGGAAACGGAGAATTAACCAAAAAGCTTACGGTAAAGGCGAACGCTTTCAGTGAAGGCGCAAAGCAGAAAATTGAAGCTGTTGGTGGAACCTGTGAGGTGATCTGATATGCTCAAAACACTCCAGAACGCATTTAAAATAAAAGAAGTAAGAAACAAGATCTTATTTACACTATTTATGTTAGTGGTAGTAAGAGTGGGATGTCAGCTTCCAGTTCCAGGAGTAAGTACAACTTATATCGCGAACCTGATTGGTCAGCAATCAGGTGACGCGTTCAACTTTTTTGACGCGATGACCGGCGGATCGTTCATGACAATGTCTATCTTTGCTCTGAACATCACGCCGTACATCACTTCCTCCATCATCATGCAGCTTCTGACCATTGCGATTCCGAAGCTGGAAGAGATGCAGAAGGAAGGCGAAGAAGGAAGAAAGACGATAGCAAAGATCACACGTTATGTTACCGTAGCGCTTGCACTGATAGAATCCCTCGCTATGGCGATCGGATTCGGCGGGAGCGGGCTTCTGCCGGTATACAATGCGTGGACCGTGATCGTTGCGGTAGCCGCCATGACAGCGGGTTCCGCAATGCTGATGTGGATGGGTGAGAGAATCACCGAGAGAGGCGTTGGAAACGGTATTTCCATCATCCTTTTGATCAACATCGTATCCGGGCTGCCGGATGACTTCGCGACTCTGTTCGAACGCTTTATCAAAGGCAAAAATGTTGCCAACGCGGTGCTCGCAATTGCGATTATCGTTGTGATCGGCATCGCCATGGTAGCTTTTGTTGTGTTCCTGCAGGGCGGCGAGAGACGCATTCCCGTGCAGTACGCGAAAAAGATGCAGGGCAGAAAGATGGTGGGCGGCCAGTCCTCCAACATCCCGCTGAAGGTGAACACCGCGGGTGTTATCCCGGTTATCTTCGCATCGTCCCTGATGTCATTCCCGGTAGTGATCGCACAGTTTTTTGATGTGAATTACGCTTCCGTAGGAGGCAAGATCCTGCTGGCAATGAGCTCTTCCAACTGGTGCCGTCCGGATGCCCCGATCTATTCCATCGGGCTTCTGGTATACTGTGTGCTGATTATTGCTTTTGCTTATTTCTACACTTCCATCACATTTAATCCGATTGAAGTGGCGAATAACATGAAGAAGCAGGGCGGTTTTGTTCCCGGTATCCGTCCGGGCAAGCCCACTTCCGATTATCTGACCAGAATATTGAATTACATCGTATTCATCGGTGCGGCCGGTCTTCTGATCGTTGCTGTGATCCCGATTGTATTTTCCGGTGTATTCAGCATTACCCGCCTTTCCTTTATGGGTACGTCGCTGATCATCATTGTCGGTGTAATTCTTGAAACCTTGAAGCAGATTGAGTCCCAGATGGTAGTCCGTTACTATAAGGGATTCCTGGATGACTGATACAGACACATTGAGCGACCGAAACAGCGGACAGGCTTCTGCCCTCTGTTTCGGGATTTCATTTCGGGTCTGTTTGGGACAGGATATATCTGGCAATAATCAAGAGGAGGTAGCAGTATGAAAATCATCATGTTGGGGGCCCCTGGCGCGGGGAAGGGCACACAGGCGAAGAAAATTGCGGATAAATATCAGATTCCGCACATCTCCACCGGTGACATCTTCCGTGCCAATATCAAGGAAGGCACAGAGCTTGGCAAAAAGGCGAAAACCTTTATGGATGCGGGAAAGCTTGTTCCCGATGAACTGACCATCGATCTTTTGATGGATCGGATCTCCAGGCCTGACTGTGCAAACGGTTACGTGCTGGACGGTTTTCCGAGAACCATTCCCCAGGCAGAGAGCCTGGAGGCGGCATTGGAAAAACGCGGTGAAAAGATAGATTATGCAATCAATGTAGAAGTGCCGGATGAGAATATCATTCACAGGATGAGCGGGCGACGCGCGTGTTTAAACTGCGGAGCTACCTACCATGTGGTACACATCCCTACCAAGGTGGAGGGGATCTGCGACCGCTGCGGAAGCGAACTTGTGCTGCGGGATGATGATAAGCCGGAAACAGTGAAAAAACGTCTGGATGTCTACCACGAACAGACACAGCCTCTGATTGAGTTCTACAGTCAGCGGGGAGTGCTGGTAAATGTGGATGGTACCCGTGATATGGAAGTTGTATTTGCTGATATAGTGGAAATTTTAGGAGCGTAAACATGTCTGTGACAATTAAATCTGCCAGGGAGATCGAACTGATGCGCCAGGCAGGCAAAATATTAGCTAAGGTGCATGAGGATCTGGCAAAAGTGATAAAGCCGGGTATAACGACAAAAGAAATCGATCGGATTGCCGAAGAGATGATCAGAAGCTATGACTGTATTCCTTCTTTCCTGAATTATAACGGATTTCCCGCTTCCGTGTGCGTTTCTGTCAATGACGAGGTGGTGCACGGCATTCCGAGCAGCAAGAGGGTGATCCGGGAAGGCGACATTGTCAGCCTGGATGCGGGCGTTATTTATAAAGGATACCATTCCGATGCGGCCAGAACACATGCCGTGGGCGAGGTGGGAAAAGAAGCGGAGCAGCTGATTGAGGTGACCAGACAGAGTTTCTTTGAGGGAATTAAGTATGCGAAGGCAGGCCATTTCCTTCATGAGATATCAGGGGCGATCAACGATTATGCGGACAGGTTCGGATACGGTGTGGTCAGGGATCTGATCGGACACGGAATCGGAACACAGATGCATGAGGAGCCGGAGATCCCGAATTTCAGACAGCGCACAAGAGGCCTGAAGCTGAAACCGGGCATGACGCTGGCCATTGAACCGATGATCAATGCCGGACGCTTCGAAGTGGAGTGGACGGATGACGACTGGACGGTGGTTACGGCAGACGGTTCTTTATCCGCTCATTATGAAAACACAGTTTTGATCACTGACGGAGAACCGGAGATCTTATCCCTCTAAGCAAACGAGGTGAGACAGCATATGATACGATGGGAACCGGGGTATCTGGCAAAATCCAAAGCAGGACATGATAAAGGCGAAATTTTCCTCATAATCCGTGAAGAGGGCGAATATGTTTATCTGATGGACGGGAAATCCAGGACCATGGAGAAACCTAAGAAAAAGAAGAAAAAGCATCTGCAGCCCATTTCTTACAGAAACGAAACCATCGCAGCAAAGCTGATGGCAGATGAAACGGTTATGAATGAATCGGTCAGACAGGCGATTCAGTATCAGAAAAATACGAATCCAAAAAAACAGGAGGATGTAAGGTAGATGTCAAAAGCGGACGTTATCGAGATAGAAGGCAAAGTAGTTGAAAAGCTGCCGAATGCGATGTTCCAGGTAGAACTGGAAAATGGGCATCAGGTATTGGCTCATATCAGCGGCAAACTGCGCATGAATTATATACGTATACTGCCCGGTGATAAAGTAACTTTAGAGTTATCCCCCTATGATTTATCCAAAGGAAGAATTATCTGGAGAGATAAATAAATCAGGAAGGATTGCAAATTTCGCTTGCACTCTGAAAGCAATAATGATATAATGAGTGGCAGACTTTTTGAAAGTCCCCCCTGCACAGCTGTGTGCGGCGGCCAAGCGAGAGTGAAAGGAGTGTATTGCTGTGAAAGTAAGATCATCCGTAAAGCCGATTTGCGAAAAGTGCAAAGTGATCAAGAGAAAAGGCAGTGTCAGAATCATTTGCGAGAACCCGAAGCATAAACAGAGACAGGGTTGATGTATTAGTGCGGCTGCAGTAGGAACCACCAGAATGAGTTGTTCTTACTGATTAAAGAAATAAACAATTTATAAGATGCGGTGTAATTATCCTCCTGCTGATAAAGGGATATTTATGCTCATTTTCCGCGTATGCACTGTCATGCGCATGTACTTTGATGAATTAGAAATTTACTTAATGGAGGTGTACTACACACATGGCTCGTATTTCAGGTGTTGATTTACCAAGAGAAAAACGTGTTGAAATCGGATTGACCTATATCTATGGCATCGGCAGGGCTAGTTCCAACCGTCTCCTGGCAGAAGCGGGTGTTAGTCCTGATACCCGTGTAAAGGATCTGACAGATGATGAGATTAAGAGGATCAGCCAGGCCATCGAAGATGACCATCAGCTGGTAGAAGGTGATCTGCGCAGAGAGATCGCGCTGAACATCAAGCGTCTGCAGGAAATCGGATGCTACAGAGGAATCCGTCACAGAAAAGGCCTGCCGGTTCGCGGTCAGAAGACCAAGACCAACGCAAGAACCAGAAAAGGTCCTAAGAAAACTGTTGCTAATAAGAAGAAATAATTAATATCGTTGTGATCATTTAGAAAGGAACCCAACGGGGAAAGGTTAGTTTTTATGGCTAAGAAAGTGTCAACTAAGAAAGTGACAAAAAAGCGTGTTAAGAAAAACGTTGAACGCGGACAAGCGCACATTCAATCATCTTTCAACAATACAATCGTTACCCTGACAGATACACAGGGAAATGCTCTTTCATGGGCGAGTGCGGGCGGTCTGGGATTCAGAGGTTCAAGGAAATCTACTCCCTATGCTGCGCAGATGGCAGCTGAGACTGCTGCAAAGGCAGCTTTAGTACACGGATTAAAAACTGTAGACGTAATGGTGAAAGGTCCGGGATCAGGCAGAGAAGCAGCGATTCGTGCTTTACAGGCATGTGGAATTGAAGTAACCAGTATCAGAGACGTAACCCCGGTACCGCATAACGGATGTCGTCCGCCCAAACGCAGAAGAGTTTAATTTAGGAGGTGTATTAAAGTGGCAGTCAATAGAGTTCCAGTTCTTAAAAGATGCAGATCTCTTGGTTTAGAGCCTATGTACTTAGGTATCGATAAAAAGTCAAACAGAGAATTAAAAAGAGCCAACAGAAAAATGAGCGAGTATGGTCTCCAGTTAAGAGAGAAGCAGAAAGCGAAATTTATTTACGGTGTGTTAGAAAAGCCCTTCAGAAATTACTATACAAAGGCTAAAAAGATGAACGGCATGGTTGGTGAGAATCTGATGATTCTGCTCGAGCTTCGTCTTGATAACGTGCTGTTCCGTGCAGGTTTTGGCCGCACAAGAAGAGAAACCAGACAGATCGTTGATCACAAGCACGTGCTGGTAAACGGCAAGTGCGTCAACATTCCTTCCTACCAGGTGAAGGTCGGCGATGTGAT
Source organism: Lachnotalea sp. AF33-28 (assembly GCF_003477885.1). Lineage (GTDB taxonomy): Bacteria > Bacillota > Clostridia > Lachnospirales > Lachnospiraceae > AF33-28. Next base: position 10,449 of record NZ_QUEE01000014.1, on the reverse strand, counting down.
TGAGATCAAAGAGAAAAACAAAGATTCTCAGAGATACAAGGATATTCTGGAAGTAACAGCCGGAAGGCTTGTTCCGGAATGGCTGACATCCGATGCGGAAAACCTGCAGGTAACCGTTAAGGAGATGCCTACCAGAGCAGCTATCGACGTTCCGGTGAACGAAATGCTTATCGTCGAGTTGTACTCCAAATAATCCATAGGAGTATAATAACCCTCAATCATAGAACCCAAAAGGAGGGGCCTAATAGTGTTCGATTTTGAGAAGCCAAATATTGAGATAGTGGAAATCTCCGAAGACAAGAAATACGGTAAATTTGTTGTGGAACCGTTGGAGCGCGGCTATGGTACGACTCTCGGCAATTCTTTAAGGAGAATTATGCTCTCTTCCTTACCGGGTGCAGCAGTGAGCCAGATTAAAATTGACGGAGTGCTGCATGAGTTCAGCTCAATTCCTGGAGTTAAGGAAGATGTGACTGAGATCATCATGAATATCAAAAGCCTGGCGATAAAGAACAACAGTGATACAAATGAGGCAAAAATCGCGTATATCGAGTTTGAAGGCGAAGGTGTTGTCACCGCAGCCGATATTCAGGTGGATTCCGATATCGAGATTCTGAACAAAGAACAGGTAATCGCAACTTTGAGCGGCGGCCCTGACTGCAAGCTGTACATGGAACTGACGATTACTGGCGGCAGGGGCTATGTGAGCGCGGACAGAAACAAGGACGAAGAACTGCCGATCGGTGTGATCGCGGTGGACTCGATCTACACGCCTGTGGAGCGCGTCAACCTTAAGGTGGAGAATACCCGTGTTGGGCAGATTACTGACTATGACAAATTGACTTTGGATGTGTTTACAAACGGCACCATGGCTCCGGATGAGTCAGTCAGCCTTGCAGCCAAAGTGTTAAGCGAGCACTTAAACTTATTCATAGATCTTTCCGAAAACGCCAAAACCGCAGAGGTAATGGTAGAGAAAGAGGATAATGAGAAAGAAAAAGTGTTGGAAATGAACATTGATGAGCTTGAGCTGTCTGTTCGTTCCTACAACTGCTTGAAGAGAGCCGGAATCAATACGGTGGAAGAGCTTTGCAGCAGAACTTCCGAAGATATGATGAAGGTAAGGAACCTTGGCCGCAAGTCCTTAGAAGAGGTGCTTGCAAAGCTCAAGGAGCTTGGGCTGGAGTTGAATCCCAGCGACGAGTAATAAGAATAGAGGCGGCTGTCAGTAAGCCCGATGAGCATGACAGGTACAAACACCGCTATGGAGGAAAGAAAAAATGGCAGGTTATAGAAAACTTGGCAGAACTGCAAGCCAGAGAAAAGCGTTATTAAGAAACCAGGTAACCAATCTGTTATATCATGGCAAGATTGTTACTACCGAAGCGAAGGCAAAGGAAATCCGTAAGATTGCCGAAGGCCTGATCGCGATGGCAGTAAAAGAAATGGATAATTTTGAAACCGTAACCGTTAAGGCTAAGGTTGCCCGCAAGGACAAAGACGGAAAGAGAATCAAAGAAGTGGTAGACGGCAAGAAGAAAACCGTATACGACGAAGTTGAGAAGACAATCAAGAAAGACAGCCCGTCCAGACTGCATGCGAGAAGACAGATGCTGCAGATCCTCTATCCTGTGACAGAGGTTCCCACAGCTGCTGCCGGCAAGAAGAAAAACACAAAGAAAGTGGATCTTCCTGCAAAGCTCTTCGATGAGATCGCTCCCAAGTATGTAAACCGCAAAGGCGGTTACACCAGGATCGTGAAGATCGGCCAGCGTAAAGGCGACGGCGCAATGGAAGTATTAATTGAATTAGTGTAATATCAGTAAAAGCCCCGGAGCAATTCGGGGCTTTTATTCTATCATAAGATATTGTTCCAATGATGCAATAAACCCTCCGGGCAGGATCGCACTGCGGCGGGAAGGTATTATGCCGCCAAAGCAACCTGTCGCAGGCGGAGAATCCCGTTTCTGCTCACGGCAGCCGATAAAGCAGCACATGTCTGGCCAGAGTATGGTCCTCATAGGGATCCCGCAAAGCCCGCCGGTTCTTTCGCTGCGTAGTTTGCAGCGTTAGAACCGCTGCGCGCTTCACGGAGCGAGAGCGCGTCCCAATGAGGACCATACTCTGGCCAGACATGTGCGGAAAGTTTACGGCACTGTGAACTGAAAGAATCCCGTTCGCAGGATTCTTTTTCACTCTATTTACCTTGCATATTTCCCTGAAATCTATTACAATGAAAATCTGAAAGGTAGGGGCATGTCTATGGGCATTATAAAGACTGCGAAACTGGTATATGACTATATCAGGCGCGATGAAGAGAATAATATGGAAGAAACGGACCGCGCCATAGACGGCGTGGATGTAGATATAAAAGAAGGAGATTTTGTTGCCGTCCTCGGTCATAACGGTTCCGGCAAATCCACACTGGCCAAGCATATGAACGCGCTGCTGATGCCGACGGAGGGGACGGTCTGGATCGGTGAAAGGGACAGCAAAGAGGAGGAGAATCTCTGGGATATCCGGCAGACTGCCGGCATGGTGTTCCAGAATCCGGACAACCAGATCATCGGCAGCGTTGTGGAGGAAGACGTGGGGTTCGGGCCGGAGAATATCGGTGTGCCCACCGGGGAGATATGGCAGCGTGTGAATGCCAGCCTGGAAGCGGTAGGTATGACGGCATACCGCAGCCATTCCCCCAACAAGCTGTCGGGCGGTCAGAAGCAGCGTGTGGCCATTGCAGGCGTGATGGCGATGAAGCCGAGATGCATTGTATTGGATGAGCCTACTGCCATGCTGGATCCCAACGGCCGCCACGAGGTGATCCGCACAGTCAAGGAGCTGAACCGGCAGGAGAATATCACAGTGATACTGATCACCCATTATATGGAGGAAGCGATTCAGGCCGACCGGGTGATCGTGATGGACCGAGGAAAGATCGTGATGGACGGCACGCCGAAGGAGGTCTTTTCCCAGGTGGAGACCGTCAAGTCCTATCAGCTGGATGTCCCGCAGGTGACGGAGCTTGCCTATGAACTTAAAAAGGCCGGGGTAAAGCTGCCTGACGGCATACTCACCATAGATGCGTTTGTGAAAGAACTGATGTCTGTCTGGAAGGCGGACGGGAGCGGAAAAGAGGCGCAGCATGATTGAACTGAAGAACGTCTGCTATATTTACGGTGAAAACACCGTCATGGAAGTGGGAGCCCTCAAAAATGTGAATCTGAAGATCGGAGACGGACAGTTTATCGGACTGATCGGCCATACGGGATCGGGAAAATCCACTTTGATACAGCATCTCAACGGCCTGATCCGCGCGACGTCCGGAGAAATATATTTTAATGGGCAGAATATTTACGCTGAGGGCTATAAGATGAGGGATCTGCGCAGCAAAGTGGGTCTGGTATTCCAATATCCGGAGCATCAGCTCTTTGAGGTCGATGTGTTTTCCGATGTCTGCTTTGGTCCCAAGAATCAGGGGCTGCCGGAGGATGAGGTGAAGCAGAGAGCCAGGGAGGCGATGGAGCTGGTGGGACTGGATGAGTCCTATGACAGCAAATCCCCATTTGAGCTGTCCGGAGGTCAGAAGCGACGCGTGGCCATAGCCGGTGTTCTGGCTATGAAGCCGGAGGTGTTGATACTGGATGAACCCACCGCCGGCCTTGATCCGAAGGGGAGAGATGAGATCCTGGATCAGATATCAAAACTGAAACAGGAGCGCAATATCACGGTTATCCTGGTTTCGCACAGCATGGAGGATGTGGCGAAGTATGTGGACCGCATCATTGTCATGAATCACGGAGAGGTGCTCTTTGATGATACGCCGGGCAAGGTGTTTCATCATTACCGTGAGCTGGAGAAAGTGGGGCTGGCGGCTCCCCAGGTAACCTATATCACCCATGCCTTGATGGAGAAGGGCTTTCCCATCAAGGCGGAGGCGATTACCGTAGAAGAGGCGAAGCAGGAGATCCTGAAAGCATTGCAGGAAACGAATGAGAAAATACCGAACAATTAAAATTATCATCGTAGCGGCGGCCCTGTTGTTTTTTGCGGGCGAGATCGCATATTTTGTCTGGGCCCGGCCGGTGATCGCGGCGGATGTGGAAGCGTTCCGGCAGATGGCTTATCCGAATAAGGCCGTCAACGGAGTGGACGTATCCGGCATGACCGTCGAAGAAATCAGCGAAGTGATCGAAGCTGTCAAGCAGGAGTATTTAAAAAAACAGATCACACTTCATCTGGGAAACGGCAGGACCTATAGCTTCACCATGGCGGATTTTTTGCCAAGCTTTGAACAAAGCGGCATTGCCGCCGCGCGGATTGTCGGCGCGGATAAGGAGCTGCCGTATATTCTGCAGTATCTGATGCTTAAAGGCGTCTATCAGGCCACGCCGGTCTATATCAATCTGCGCGGGGATTATGACAGGGAGAGTGTGGAGCCTTTGGCAGAAAGAATCGCCGGGGAGTGCTTCCAGGAGAAGTGCCCGCCTCAATTCTCCGTTGAAAATGATCAGATCTGTCTTGTGAGCGGGAAAGACGGTTATTCGATCGATGCCGGTGAGATTGCGGACGCGCTGCTTTCGGCGCTGGAAGAAAGCGCGGGAACGGACAGCATAAACATTGAGCTGGCGGGGACGGCCGATCCGTTGAGCCAGAAGGAGCGTATGCTGGAGACCATCAACACCTGTATTTCCGAGTTTACAACGGAGTATAAGGCGAAATCGGCGAAAGCCACCAACGTGGAAAATGCATCCGCCAAAATCGACAATCTGATCCTGTATCCGGGTGAGAGCCTGTCCGTGGATAAGGCGATACAGGAGAGGACCAGAGCCAACGGCTATGTGTATGCTCCGCAGTTTGATAACGGCCGTGTGGTGGAGGGGATGGGCGGGGGAATCTGCCAGGTCTGCACCACGCTGTACGGGTCGTTATTGCGGGCTGGGATCATACCCATCGAGAGGCATCCCCACAGCATGGTGGTCACCTATGTTCCCATAGGGTTGGATGCTGCTATAGCCAAGGGCTATAAGGATCTGGTGTTTGAGAACACGCTTGATTACCCGATCTGCATTACGGCGAAAGCCGGCGGCGGGAAGGTGACATTTAAGCTTTGGTCCAATGAAAACGCGCTGGAGGGTTATCGCTATGAACCCGCTTCGGTCAGGATCAGCAGCAAACGGTCGGAGTCGTACCTTAAGAAATATCTGGGAGAGGAACTGGTGGACACCGTCAGGCTGTCACGGGATTCCTACCGTTAAGTTTACACAGAGGCTTATAATATACAGCAGGCATGGAGAGCAGCAAAAGGCGCTCGACCGGCTGCATGGAAATGAGGGAAACTATGATTAGAGATATGACGCTGGGCCAGTATTATCCGGTGGATTCGTTCATCCATAAACTGGACCCAAGGACTAAACTGTTCGGAACAATGGTATATATTATCTCTTTGTTCCTGGCGGACGGCATTGTGGGATATCTGATATCCGCGGTGTTTCTGGCCATTGTGATCCGCGTATCAAAAGTACCGTTTAAATTCATTGTAAAGGGGATAAAACCGATCCTGTTCCTGCTGCTGTTCAGCGTGATATTTAATCTCTTTCTGACAGACGGCGACACGCTGGTTAGTTTCTGGATCTTCCGCATTACGAAGCAGGGCGTCCGTCTGGCATTTTTTATGGCGTTAAGGCTGGTATTTCTGATCATGGGATCGTCGATGATGACGTTTACCACCACGCCGAACCAGCTGACGGACGGTCTGGAAAAAAGCCTGCACTTTTTAAACTATATCCGCATCCCGGTACATGAAATCGCCATGATGATGTCCATTGCGCTGCGCTTTATCCCGATCCTGATCGAGGAGACGGACAAGATCATGAAGGCGCAGACCGCCAGGGGAGCGGATTTTGAGAACGGTTCCCTGATGCAGAAGGCAAAAGGGCTTGTGCCGCTTCTCGTGCCACTGTTCATATCCGCCTTCCGGCGCGCCACGGATCTGGCTATGGCGATGGAAGCGCGCTGTTACCGCGGGGGAGAGGGAAGGACGAAGATGAAACCGTTAAAGTATCAGCGGGCGGACCGGCTCGTATATCTGTTTTATGCCGGCTATCTGGCGTTAGTGGTCGTCCTGTCAAAAACGGTGCCCCTTTAATCCGGTTATGCAGGGACGGTTTGTCTGAACCAATGTGTGACATTACTCTGAAAAGAGAGATATAAAAAGAGATATAAAAGAGAGATATAATATGAAGCGCATAAAACTGACGGTAGCCTATGACGGCACCAATTACTGCGGCTGGCAGGTACAGGATAACGGGATCACCGTGGAAGCGGTATTAAACCGCCATCTGTCGGAGCTGCTTGGGGAGCCCATCCGTGTGACCGGCGCCAGCCGAACGGATTCCGGCGTTCATGCCATGGGCAATGTGGCCGTATTTGATACGGTGACGCGGATTCCTCCAGAGAAGATTTCCTACGCCTTAAATACCAGGCTGCCGGAGGATATCCGCATACAGCATTCCTGCGAGGTGGCGGCGGATTTTCATCCCCGCAGATGCGTATCCAGAAAGACCTATGAGTACCGCATCTTAAACAGAACCTTTGAACTTCCAACAGAGAGGCTCTATGCCTATTTTGTCCACCGCCCGTTAAACGAGCAGAACATGCAAAAGGCGGCGGAATTTTTGGTGGGAGAGCATGATTTCAAAAGCTTCTGTTCGGCAGGCAGCCAGGTGGAGAGCACTGTGCGCACCGTATACAGCCTGGATGTAAAACGCGAAGGGGATCTGATCCGTGTGTGCGTCACCGGGAACGGTTTCCTCTACAACATGGTCCGCATAATTGTGGGGACGCTTTTGTCCGTCGGATACGGGATGTATCCACCGGTGCATGTGAAAGAGATTCTGGAAGCGAGGGACCGCGGACAGGCGGGGCCGAAGGCGCCGGCCTGGGGGCTGTTCCTGAAAGAGATCCGTTTTGAAGAGGAAGCGGTTTAAAATCATATGATATGGGAAAAACGAACTGGATAAATCCGGTTCGTTTTTTTTTATTACATAGGAAAGTTTTCCGAACTCTCCTATGTAATAAAAAGCCCTCCGGGCAGGAACGCACTGCGGCGGAAAAATAGCGGCTCTTGTTCCGGCATAGAGCAATAATCACCAGTTTTATTGAAAATGGCTCTAATGAAAGACAAGAAAGATCAAACCGGATCAAAAATGGCTTGTAGATATAACTGCTGTGTACCGGTAAACTACAATGCGTGAGGAGGAAATCAAAATGGACAAAAAGGGAATTCTGGAGCCGGCGGCGCTGATCAGCGAGCCAGGCGAAGCATACTCATTGGATTTTAGAAAATGGCAGGGCTGCCCGACCATCGCGAGAACCGCCGGCGGCAGACTGTGGGCAGGATGGTACAGCGGAGGCATTTGTGAACCGGATGAGAACAATTATAATCTTCTGGTTTACAGCGATGACGAAGGCAGCACATGGAGCGATCCGGTACTTGTTATAGACAGCCGTCCCGAGATCCGTTTAAGAGCCATGGATATACAGTTATGGATGGATCCGGCGGAAAAGCTCTGGGTGTTCTGGACTCAGACAGAGGATTCAGAGCAGAAGGACGAAAATGGAAGGTGTCTGGAATATACGGATGGAATATTCGGTGTATGGGCCGTTACTACGCAGGAGCCGGAGTCATCCCGTCCGGTTTGGACACCTCCGGTCAGAATCAGTGACGGCTTTTTGCGGTGCCGTCCCACGGTGCTGTCCGATCAAAGAATACTCATGTGCCCTTATGACTGGACCCATGACAGATATGCCTATAATATCAGCTGTGATCACGGGGCGAGCTGGGAGCGTTTTTTTGGAACTGTCAAATTATACGAGACTAACTGTTTTGATGAAGCGATGGCGGTGGAGCGCAGAGACGGGATTCTCTGGATGCTGGTGAGAACCGCACATGGGGCGTTGGCACAGACTTTTTCCTGCGATAAGGGGCAGAGCTGGCTTCCGGCGGGGCTTAGCGGGATTGAGAATCCATCGTCCAGATTTTGGATCGGAAGATTACAATCCGGACGGCTGCTCTTGATTAACCACTGTGATTTTGTCGGAAGAAACCGTCTGACCGCCCTGCTGTCGGAGGATGAGGGGGAAACCTGGCCGTGGAGACTGCTGCTGGATGAGAGAGAGAATGTCAGCTACCCCGACGCAGCGGAATGCGCGGACGGAAGTATTTTCTGCATCTATGACCGCGAAAGAACCGATATCGGCGAGATCCTTCTGGCCAGATTTACGGAGGAAGATATATTTGCAGGGACAATGGTTTCCGACGGCTCCTACCGTAAAAGATGTGTCAGCTGCTGCAGGAGTCGGATCCGTTCTGTCGGCGAAGAGGAGGAAAGCGATGAGTCCTAGAAAAAACTTTCTGCAGAAGGCCGCCCGGTGCTGGCAGCTCTACATCTTGCTGCTGCCGGCAGTCATCTATCTGCTTGTTTTTAATTATGCGCCCATGGTGGGTATACAGATTGCTTTCCGTGATTATAAATTCTCCAAAGGCTTTTGGGGAAGCGCTTGGGTGGGGCTGAAGCACTTCCGTTACTTTTTTAATTCTGTGCAGTTTAAGATGCTGATGGAAAATACGGTGAAGATCAGTGTGTATTCACTGCTGGCGGGATTTCCCTTCCCGATTCTGCTGGCGCTGCTTTTAAATGAGAGCAGGCATCTGCGCCTGAAGAAAGCGGTGCAGACGCTGACATATGCGCCGTATTTTATATCAACGGTTGTGCTGGTCTCCATGCTGTCCTTGTTTTTATCCCCATCCACTGGAGTGGTGAATAAACTCATCACCTTTTTCGGAGGAACGCCGGTGGATTTCATGGGGAGAGCGGATCTGTTCCGGCCAGTGTATGTTATATCCGGTATCTGGCAGGGGACCGGATGGAGTTCCATTATTTTTATCGCAGCGCTCGCCGGAATCGATCCGCAGCTGCATGAGGCGGCGGAGATTGACGGTGCCAACCGATTGCAGAGGATCTGGCATATCAATCTGCCCGGGATATTGCCGACGGCAGTGATCATGTTTATTCTCAACTGCGGCTCCATTATGAGTGTGGGGTTTGAGAAAGCGTTTTTAATGCAGAATTCCATGAATCAGTCCGCTTCCGAAATCATTGCCACCTATGTATATAAAATGGGAATCCAAAAAGCGCAGTATTCCTATACAACGGCGATCGGCCTGTTTAATTCTCTGATCAATATAGCTTTGCTGTTAATTGTAAACCGTATCAGTAAAAAAGCGGCTGATATCAGCCTGTTTTGAAGGATGGATGAATCTATGAGAAAAGAGAAACACATTATAAAAGAAAGCGCGGATAACCGTATCTTTAATATCTCTGTTACCGTCCTCCTGGTAGTATTTGGGCTGTTGGCTCTTTATCCGATTGCTTTTGTGATCATAGCATCGGTATCGGATCCGGTCAGTGTCAATGCCGGTGAAGTCTGGCTGTATCCCATAGGATTTCAGCTCGATGGCTACAGGCAGGTATTTACGAACCGATGGATTTTCATCGGATATCGGAACAGCCTGTTGTATACCACCTGCGGAACCGCGCTGAATGTATTGGTGACTGTTATGGCGGCCTATGCGCTCTCTAGGAGGGATTTGTTCGGAAAGCCTTTGTTTAGCTGGCTTGTAGCCATTCCGATGTGGTTTGGCGGCGGGCTCATTCCTACCTATATTGTGATTAACCGTCTGCATCTGTTAAACACACCGCTTATTTTGCTTCTGATCGGCCTGGTCAGCAGCTTTAACATCATCATCTGCAGGACCTTTCTTGCGTCCCTTCCCTATGAGCTGCAGGAGGCTGCAAAGATCGACGGCTGCAACGATTTTGCGATACTGCGCAGAATCATTCTGCCCCTGTCCAAACCGATTCTCGCGGTGCTGTGCCTGTACTATGCGGTGGGCCACTGGAATGATTATTTCAATGCGATGATCTATGTAAACAATAAAAATTATCAGACTCTGCAGGTGTTTTTGCGGGAGATTTTGCTGCTGAATCAGAATATTGATCTGAATACGGTGGAAGATCCGGCGGTGGTTGCTTTAAAACTGCAGATGGCTCAGGTGATGAAATATTCTTTAATTGTGGTTTCATCCATCCCTCTTTTGATAGCGTATCCGTTTGTACAGAAATTTTTTGTAAAAGGTGTTATGATTGGTTCAGTAAAGGGATAATTCCGATGCTGGGCTGTTATAAAAAAGCACACTGAAGTGTGCGTAGGTCATCAACCTGCGGTTGGTGACAAGAAAAGCATTCTGGTGATATGTCAAGAGTTTTTTGAAAAAGATTTTGATATGTTTTTTAGAAAAAAGGGTAACTTTAATAGACCCTCGGTGGAAATTCCTAAAAACCGAATGTCAGTTCTGACCGGTATGTAATTCGGTGTCCAGCTTTTCAC